>JAEWIS010000046.1 GCA_023386955.1 Bacillota bacterium | reverse complement strand
CGCCTACACCAACGCCGACACCGTCTCCGTCTTCCGAGCCGACACCGTCTCCGTCTTCTGAGCCGACTCCGTCTCCGTCTTCCGAGCCGACACCGTCTCCGTCTTCCGAGCCGACACCGTCTCCGTCTTCCGAGCCGACACCGTCTCCGTCTTCCGAGCCGACTCCGTCTCCGTCTTCCGAGCCGACACCGTCTCCGTCTTCTGAGCCGACTCCGTCTCCGTCTTCCGAGCCGACTCCGTCTCCGTCTTCTGAGCCGACTCCGTCTCCGTCTTCCGAGCCGACTCCGTCTCCGTCTTCCGAGCCGACGCCGTCTCCGACTCCGGTGTCTACTCCGGATCCTGATGATACGGTTGAAATTCCTGAAGAAACTACTCCGCTGGGAGGAAACAGCCCGTCGCCAAGTGTTACACCGACCGCAACTCCCAGGCCTTCTGCAACAGTAACGCCTGCAGCAACCGTGTCTCCGACTCCGGCAGCCGCCTCGCAAGCAGATGGAGAAATTGTAATTGCCGATGACCTTGTCGCAAGAGGCGCACCTTCTCCGCAAGCCTCGCCCTCCCCTTCCACGGCACAAACCGAGGAAGCCGGTGAAGAGCTGATTCTGGAGGATGCCATTCCGCTGGGCACCTTGCCCCAAACCGGGGAAACCAGCCGGGTTCCCTACCTGTTCGCCGGATTTTTGATGCTCGTTTCCGGCTTGGGCATCATCCGGACGCGGAAATCCAAATAATCCGAAGGTTCAGGAATATTCTTCCTAATGATTACCGGGTGACGAAACGAAATGGACCGACGATCCGCTATTTGCCCGATTTCCGCGGATCCAGGAATCTTACGGACACAGGAGCCCTTATATGGCCGTATCGGCCGCCATACTGGCTGATTTCATCAACATAACGGCTCCTCAGTCCGCGACTACGCGCACCCCCCTGTTTTCCGCGGAATAAGGTCTCCTGAGTCCGTTACCCCAGGCACCCCGCCGCCGCGGAGGAAACAAGCCGCACCGGCAATTACCACAAATACAAAAAACAGGCGGATCACGACTCTCCAGTCGTGTCCGCCTGTTTTATTACTGAAAACTATCTCTTGAGTGTACCGCCATCAGCCCGTTCTCCCGCCCCGCGGCGCCACCCGGGCAAATGCTCCAGCAGCAGCAGCACGCCGAACCACAGCATCAAATCGAAGGAGACATTAAACCCAAACAGATGCTTGGCCAGATCCGCCTCCCCATCGCCGACCACCGGCGTCACAAACTGGAACAAGGCCACCAGCCCCAACCCCGCCAGCACCTCCAGCCGGATTCGCTCCCGCAGCCGGAAGGTGTTCAGGTACCGCCGGATCAGCATCACATAATACAGCACAAACACCAGCAGAATGAACCACAGCTTATTAGGAAGCACCCGGTGCTTGAACTCGCTCCACAGACTGAAGGCGTACGAAACCTCCCCGGACTTCAACCCCTCCGATTGCTCGAAGCTGCCCAAATAATACGGCCGGATGGTCATCCCGTGCTCCCCGGCTATCTCCAGCTTGTCCCAGAACCGCCCGGGATGCTTCAGGTAGAATAACCCCACCTTCAAGTGGCTGAACGCCGGGTAATACTCCCGCTCGAATACAGGATCATGCTGGTCAATGGGCGCCGGCTCAAAATAGTTGGTCCCCGCATTCACCGCCAGCTTCTCCGGCAAACCCAGCTCCCGCAAATCCGCCGCGGGATCCTCCGAACCCTTCAGCACCCCAAAGAACACCGTCTGGTACTGGTTGATGATTTTGATCTCCTTGGGCAAGGAAAAGTAGATAGCTGCGGAAGCGGCAACCAGCACCACCGCCAGCCAACCGGCCTTCCTCCGCCAGCCCCCTCCCTTGCGCAGGGTCCCCAGCCGCAGACACAATAGCGCCAGCAGAATCCCCACCGGAGCATTCTGCACCTTGGCGCCGATCAGGAGCACCGACGAAATGGCAAAACCCCAGAGATAGAGGCTCATAGGCTGGGCCCCCCGCAAGAGCGCCAGCACAAACCCCAGCGTAAGAAGCATGGCCACGTAGGCCATAGGCTCGCTGAACAAGGAATTATAATAAGCGGTATAACCGACGTCGGCGAACATCACCACAAACAGAATGCCAAGCAGCGCGTTCCCCCAGACGTTCCTTCCCTTGCAGTAACGAAGCAATAGCCACGCCCCGGCTACAAACAGCGCCCCGTACACAATGGCCACCGCACGAATATCGAACAGCTCCTTGCCCACAACCAGGCAGAGCAGCTTTCCGATCATCACAGGCAGCAGGGAGGTGCTGACATAACCGCCCAACCCCATCTCCTTCATGGCAAACTCCCGGATGAACCAGCCGAAATATTTTTGCTCATAGGGTAAGGAAGGATCCGTGTAATCCAGCCCCACCGTTCCCATAATACGGAGGAAGTCCCCGTTATCCGCCATTCCGATAACCGGCTTCCATAACAACAGCCAAGCCAGCACAACCGCGGCAGCAAGGGCTACGATATATTCTACTTTTAACCAACGTCGCATCTTGCGTCAGTCCCCCCCTTCCCCGGCTGCAGGAAACATCCTGCGCTCCAGGCGTTGTCCCAGACCCTCGAATTTGACCGTAAATGCACGAAACGCCCGCGAACCCACCATCCTGTCCGCCAGCCAGACGCAGCCTGCGGCAAACAGCATTCCGCCCACTACATCCAGGGTCCAGTGAATTTTCAGATACATGGTAGAGATGATGATGGAGATACAATACACACTAAGCACCGTTTTGTACCAGCGGCTTTTTTCCCGCAGTGACAAGAGCAGCCCCGCAAAAGCAATGGAGGTATGCATGCTGGGAAAACAGTTCAGCACCGTCTGGTACGCCACCTCCGGGCTCATCATCCGCTCCAGCAGATCGGGTGTGCCCTGCACATACCATACCTCCTGCAGAAGAATCGTGTTGTAGAAGGGCAGGATCAGCGGCACCTGCAAGAGGTAACCCGCCAGCGCATAACGGCCCAGCCGGGTCACATCCTTGGTAAAAAATGCACGGATAATGCAGATCCAATAAGACAGCGTAAAGCCGTACGAATACACCCACTGCATATACCGGGTCAGCCACCAGGGCTGCCACACCCGCATAAACGCAGCGTCATTGCCCGGAATCCGGCCAAACCAATCGTTCCAGTTGAAAATATGGCGCATCGATTCCGTCTGCCAGCCCACCACCCTGTGCCAGAAGGGATTGGCGTATTGGTAGATCAGATAGAAGGCCGTCAGAGTCAGCAGTCCCGCCGGTAAATAATGAATCCAGCTTATGGCCCGGGTATCCTTCCGGACGCCGATTAAGGCGGCCGCCAACAGCAGCACACAGAGCCAGCTCCAGCTTTGCACCCGGGTAATGGCATAAATGACACCGGCCGCTCCCACGAACATCAAAGGCAAATAAATGCGGCTCCAAAACGGCTTATGAGAAGAAGAAGCTTTTACCGCTGCAGAGGAAATAGGTCGTTTCATTGCTGCATGACACCCCGCTTCCGTTCCAGTCTATCCGTTATGTAAGCCGCTGCAAACATAGCCACCAAGGGCATAAACGGTGCCGAGTAGCGGGAATGGGCCAGGTAGATCATATGCAGCAGGGACATGTACCCGAACAGCAGCAGAATCAGCTGCGCTCCGGGAAGCCGCCACCACTTGCGAAGACCGGCAATGCCTGCGGCCAGCAGCAGATAATGGTACACCACCGCGGCGATTAAGGGGACACCGGGCAGCGCCATCCAATAGAACACATCCCCCCAGAACAGGGCGAACTTGCCTACGGTATACCAGGCGGTGTACAAGAGGGGTTTGGTGGTAAAGCCCTCCTTGATCCGCTCCTTGGCCCGGGCGGTATCCTGCTCATCGTTCACCCACTGGTCATTGGTGGTGTGCCAGGTTTTTTGCTCCTCCATGAACAGCGCCGGCACGGTAAAGGGATACGTCCCCAATAATAGAGGATTGCCCCCCGCTTTGGTCAAAGGGATAAAATGGCCCCCCGACGCCTCATAATTGCGCATCCACCAGGGGGTCAGGCACAGGACGAACACCGCCGACGTAATGAGTCCGCAGCGGATCAGCTTTTTCCAGGGCAGCTTGGCCCCGTAGATATAATACAGGAAGATCAGTCCCGGCCAGAGGGCAATGGTGGGCCTTACATACACCGCCGCCGCCCAAATCAGGCCAAAGGCCACCGCCCAGCCCGAGGTGGGGCGCTCCATCGCCCGCAGTGCCGTATACAACAGGAGCATCAAGGCCAGCAGGAACATGGACTCCGTAAACACAAACAAGGACATCAGCCACAGCGGCGGATAAAAGGAGCTTATGCCCACCGTCCACAAGGCCGTCCGCTCATTAAAGATGCGCCGGGCGCACACATACAGAAGTCCCAGCGCCCCGGCCACCATAGCCGCCTGAAGAATGCGGAAGCCCTGGGCGGTTGCCGCAAGACTTCCCGTCAGCTTATACACCACAGCCAAAACCCCCGGCAGCGCCGGTGTAATGAAGAAGGTGGGCCGGTCCGGGTCATTATAGGTAAATTTGCCTTCCTCCGCCAGAATGCGCGCGGATTCCAAATAGCCCCGGTCATCGGAGCCGTAATCGTAATAACTGCCGTGGAGCAAAACCAGCAGGCATTTCAGTACGAATGCCCCCAGCAGCAGCACGGCCAGCCATCTTTTGGTATTCAATTTCTCTACCCCTTCCAGCCAATCAGGGCCACACCCGCCAGGATTAGCAGACATCCGCCGATTTTGGCCGCCGATAATGGCTCATGAAAAATAAAATAAGCGCCGAACACGGCGAGAATATACGCCACACTCTGCAGCGGGTAAGCCAAACTCAAGGGCACCCGGGACAGAATAAAAAACCACAGCAGCGTAGCCGCTCCGT
Source organism: Bacillota bacterium (assembly GCA_023386955.1). Classification (GTDB taxonomy): domain Bacteria; phylum Bacillota; class Bacilli; order Paenibacillales; family NBRC-103111; genus Paenibacillus_AR; species Paenibacillus_AR mesotrionivorans. The sequence continues at coordinate 38,415 of JAEWIS010000046.1, read as the reverse complement.
ACATGACCAGTCCTGTCAGCACATAGGGGGACAGGAACAGCCGGAGAATGCCCGTGAGGGACCCGAAGCTGTCCGGGTTCTGCTGCATTCCCATTTTCCACAGAAACTGCCCGCTGACCAAAATCACTGTATTAATCAGGATCAGCACCACATTGATCAGTGCCATGATGGTTCCTCCGTATCTTCATCCGAACATGCTGCCTGTCCCGCCGCCAGCTGGGATTTCACATCCTCCAGCTCCTTGCGGAGCAGCCCCAGCTCCTGGGTCAGGACCTTCAGCCGCTCCTCCTCCCGGGAGGACTGGGCGGCATGGAGCATCAGCAGGCTCATCACCACATAGAAGGCCAGCATAAAAATCAGCGCGGGCATATACGCGATGCCCAGCCTGGCTGCAGCCTGGTTCAACAGCGGAATCACCGCCGCCGTCACCACGGCCGAGGCCGCCAGCATCAGCCATACGAAGGCCTGCCGCTCCCGAAAGCGCTGGCGCCGCACCACCCAGAGCACCTGGACAAAAAACAGCAGCGCCACACCGATCGATATCACCTGAATCCGGTCCATCCACCCTCAGCTCCTTCCCGTTGGATTGGTTTATGCCACCCGCCGCAGCAGGGAAAAGACCGTCACCTTGGTCATGTAATAAATGGACTTGACGGGGGTAATGGAGGAGACGCCCCCCTGCCGGGAATTCATCCGCACACTGAGCTCCTTCACCCGGTAACCCGCACGGGCCATATCCACCAGCACCTCCACCTCGGGATAGTCGCCGGGATACCGCACGGCAAAACGCTCCATAAGCCGCCGGTTCACAATCCGGAAGCCGGAGGTGGGATCGGTGACCGACAAACCCGTCAATAGCCGGATCAGCATGGAAAAGTAGCGGATGCCCAGCCGCCTTGCCCGGCTGCCCCGGTAGCCGCTGTCCTCCACAAAACGGGAGCCGATCACCATGTCCGCTCCGCCATCCTCCATGGCCCTGACCAGCCTGTCCAGATCCTCGGGGTTATGCTGCCCGTCCCCGTCTAACTGGACGGCATAATCATATCCCTTATCGACTGCATACCGGTAGCCGGTCTGCACCGCTCCTCCGATGCCCAGATTAACCGGGAGCCGCACATGGGGAATGCCGTGAGCGGCCAGAAGCTCCTCCGTCCGGTCTGTGGACCCGTCGTTCACTACCAGGCAATCCGCCCGGCCTGTGGCCCGGACCCTGGCTGCTGTATCGAGAATGGCTGCTTCTTCATTGAATGCCGGAATAATCACCAGTACCCTTTTCATCCCGGTCGACGCCCCTTAAGCCTCATCATCATTCCAGCCCTTTCCTTTTTTACTTCCCCTATCTTAACGAATTTCGCCGGCGATTTCCAACCGGCCTGCCAAACCCTGCTGCCCCGCATCCATATTCTGATGGACAATGACGGTTATCGGAGGGATAATCAATACAGCAATTGTTAGCAGGAAATGGATTTTTATCCAATGAAACAGAAGCTGGAGGAGCATAATGGAAGCCTTTACACGATTGGTTAGCAGTTTGAAGGAACGTATCCCGGATAACGAAGCGCTTTTTAACCCGGGGGTGGAGGAAAGCGAGCTGGATCAGCTGGAGAGGGCAACCGGCATGACGCTGCCCGAAGAATTCCGGCTGCTTTACCGCAGTCACAACGGGGAAGGCGAAGGACTCAGCGGCTTTTTGGCGGGATTTGGATTCATGAAGCTTGAAGCCGTATTGGGAGAGTGGAAAGCACTGCAGCAGGCGGCTTATTCCATAGTATCCAATAAACCCGGTGAAATCAGGGAAGGCGCTTGTCAAAAGGGCTGGATTCCCTTCGGGGATGACGGAGGAGGCTCCTTTCTTGTGATGGACCTGGCCCCGGGCACGGAAGGAAGCTATGGGCAGATTATCACCATCGACCATGATTCGGATATCTCCTATGTGATTGCCGGGAGTCTGAGTGAATTTTTTGCTTTTATTGAAAAAGGACTGTTAAGCGGTGATCTCTCCATCTCTCAGGAGGAGGATGAGGATATAGCTGTGCTCCTTTGGAAGAAAGGGCATCTGCTGGATGATGTTCTGGCTCTGACCGGAACGGCAGCAAGCGCCGATGGCATTGAGGTTGACGGATTTTGGGCGGACTTCTTCCGGCATGACCTGACAGACGGGAAGGTTCCGCTCCAGATACTGGCCAGTATGAAGATGGTTTTTATCAAAAGAGACGCATCGGAAAAGTTCGATAAGGTGCCCCTTGATCTGCTGAAGCACATGGTGAATCTGAAGGAGCTGATTATTCACGCGAATAATATCACGAGCTTCGGACCTCTGCGGGAGATCCCCTCCTTGGCGAAGCTGGTGATCGGGAGTGCTGCCTTTGCCGAGGCGGATCTAAACCTCTTAGCCGAACCAGGGACGATCAAGCAGCTCACCCTGACCAGTGTTTCCCTGCGGGATATCAGCGCCCTTGGGAAGCTGAAAGCACTGCGGATACTCAGTCTCCATAACATGCCCCTGTTGGATTGGACCTCACTGGCCACATTGACCCAATTGAATGAGCTAAGTGTAGACAAATTGGAAAACGTTGATTTATCCTGCCTCTCCGCACTTACCAAGCTGTCGGTATTGAAGCTGGCTGGCCTCGATATACCAGACCTGGAATTTCTGCGGAATTTGAAAAAGCTGAAGCGATTCAAGACAGATCGGAAAGCACACGATGAAAACGCAGTGGAGGTCTTTTGCGGTATGAGCAAGCTGCAGGAGCTTAACTATCCCATAAGCGATATGCAGCTGGTTGCCAGGTGTCCGCAGCTGACGGAAATAAGCGTGGATGCGGTGGGCTTCCGTCATGCGGAGGCGCTGAAGGGCACCGGCATCAAGAGTACCATGGTCTATAATGCGTCATCCGAGGAAGAGGCTGATCAGATTATAGAAGAAATCGAACAATACTGTAATCTGCAAACCTCAGGCTGCGAGGTATCCTGGGAAGATTAATCAACCGGCTCTCATCCGCATAATAGTCTTTTCATAAGAAAATCCCGGACGCTTTCCATAAGCTCCGGGATTTCTTCTGATTGCAGGGGATTACCCCGCCGCGAACTGGCTTTCGTACAGACGGCGGTAGGCGCCGCCTTGGGCCAGCAGTTCATCATGACTGCCTGCCTCCACGATGTCGCCGTTCTGCATATAGAGGATCAGGTGCGCCTCCCGGATGGTAGACAGCCGGTGGGCGATGACGAAGCTGGTGCGTCCGGCGATCATCCGCAGGAAGGCCTCCTGGATGCGCAGCTCGGTACGGGTATCGATGCTGCTGGTGGCTTCGTCGAGAATCAGCATGGGCGGGTCCACCAGCATTACCCGGGCAATAGTCAAGAGCTGCTTCTGGCCCTGGGACAGGCTGTCCCCGGTACCGCTGATGACGGTGCTGTAGCCCTCGGGCAGGCGGCGGATGAAGCTGTGGGCATTGGCCGCCCGGGCTGCCGCCTCAACCTCGGCATCGGTGGCATCCGGTTTGCCGTAGGCGATATTGTCGCGAATGGTGCCGCCGAACAGCCAAGTGTCCTGCAGCACCATGCCGAAGGAACGGCGCAGGCTGTCCCGGGTCATGTGCTTGATATTCACACCATTCAGGGAGATTTCTCCCCGGTCCACATCATAAAACCGCATCAACAGATTGACCAGGGTGGTTTTGCCCGCTCCGGTTTGGCCCACAATGGCGACCCGTGTGCCAGGTTCGACGGTCAGGCTGAAATCGGAAATCAGCGGGCGGACCGGGTTGTAAGCAAAGGCCACATGCTTGAACTCCACTGTCCCTTGAGCAGGCTCCACCGTTACGGCATATGCAGGCTCCGGCTTTTCCGGAGGCATATCCATAATGGTGAAGATACGTTGGGCGGAGGCGGTGGCCGATTGCAGCTGTGTGAGCACACCGGTGATTTCATTAAAGGGTTTGGCAAACAGGTTGGCGTAGATCAAAAAGCTGGACAACCCGCCCACGGTAATCTGGTTCATTATGGTGGCTACGCCACCCACCATGGCGATGACAGAGAAGGTCACATTGTTCACCAGCCGTGTGGTGGGGTTGGCCAGGGAGCCCAGGAACTGGGACTTCACACCAGCTTCGTACAGACGGTTGTTCTTTTCCTGAAACTGCCCCATAGCCTGCTCTTCGTAATGGAAGGCCTGGACGATCTTCTGGCCGCCTACCATTTCCTCCACATAGCCGTTCAGCTCACCCAGGGTTTTGGCCTGCTCCCGGAACAGCTTCTGGGACCGGGTGGTGACATAACGGGCGGCATAATAGGCCGCGGGCGCGGACAACAACACAATCAGGGTCATCAGCGGGCTGATGTAGAGCATCAGCACAATGGAGCCGACGATGGTGACAATGCCGGTGAGCAGGGAGGAAAAACCCTGCTGCAGCCCGTCGGAGATCATATCCATATCGTTGATAAACCGGCTGATGCTGTCCCCGTGGGGATGGTTGTCATGGAAGGAAAGGGGCAGCTTGCCGATATGGGCGAACAGATCCTGGCGCAGGGAGTCTACAGTTTTGTAAGACGCCCGGTTCATCAGATAGGCCAGAAGCCAGCCGAAGAGGCTGCCCGCTCCGTAGATGACGCCCAGGATCACCAGGATGCGGAACACGGCGGGAAAATCCACCTTCCCCGCTCCGGCCATGGCATCTACGGCTTTACCGATATAATAAGGTCCGGCCAGGCTGGAGGCTACACTCAGTATGGCGCAAACAGCCGACCAATACAGGATGGAACGGTAACGGCCTACATAGGACAGCAGCCGGGTCCAAATTTGTCTTGTGGTCATGATACGGCCTCCTCTCCGGAGAGCTGGGATTGGCAAACCTCTTGATACACCTGGCAGGTTTCCAAAAGCTCCTCATGGGTGCCCAAACCGGCGATTTTGCCGTCATCCAGCACCAGAATGCGGTCTGCGTGACGGACCGAGCTGACCCGCTGGGATACGATCAGCAGGGTTTTGTCCCCGGCGGTTTCCCGGAGGCCCTTGCGCAGGGCGGCATCGGTGGCATAGTCCAACGCGCTGGCGGAGTCATCCAGAATCAGAATCTCCGGCTTGGATGCCAGAGCCCGGGCGATGGTCAGACGCTGCTTCTGGCCGCCGGAGAGATTAAGTCCCCCGCGCACCAGCACGGTGTTATAGCCCTCCGGCAGCTTGGCGATAAACTCCGCCGCTTGTGCGGTTTGGGCGGCCTCGGCTACCTCCTCCGCTGTTGCGCCCGGATTGCCCCAGCGGATATTCTCCGCTACGGTTCCGGTAAACAGCATGGCCTTTTGGGGGACCACACCGATGAGCCGGCGCAGCTCCTGCAGTTGGTAATCCTTTACATCGATGCCGTTCACCCTTATCCTCCCCTTCACCGCATCATAGAACCGCGGGATCAGGTTCACCAGAGTGGACTTGCCGGAACCGGTGCCGCCGATAATCCCCATGGTCTCCCCTTTGGCGATGGAGAGGGAAATGCCGTCCAGGGCCAATTCGCCTGTGGCGCTGTAGCCGAAGGAGACGGACTCGAAGGCAATGGCCGGTTGGTTGGAGACCGGGGTGACACTTGACTGTGCCCCGTCAGCGGGCAGAGTGGAGGTTCCCTTGGAAGACTCAACCCCGGCAGGCGCTCCGGCTGTCCTTTTTCCATCGGCAATGGAAGGTTCGGTGGCCAGCACCTCACTGACCCGTGCTCCGGAGGAGGCGGCTTTGGTGAAAATAATAACCAGATTGGATACTACAATCAGAGCCAGCAGGATTTGGGTGACGTAGTTGATGAAGGCGATAATTTCCCCTTGGGACAAGGAGCCGCTGTCAATATGGAGGCCTCCTGCCCAGAGGATCAGGATAATCGCCCCGTTCACCACCAGGGAGGTGGCCGGGTTCAGCAAGGCGGCGATCCGCCCCACATGAATGGCCGTGCCGGTCAGATCCTCCGAGGTTTCCTTAAACCGCTTCTGCTCGGCTCTGCCCTTGGCGAAGGCGCGGATAACGCGGACTCCCGTCAGATTCTCGCTCAGAACCGAACCCATACGGTCCAGCTTACCCTGATACCGGCGATACAAGGGAGCCGTCCGACTGATAATAAAATAAAGAATCACCCCGATAATCGGCGCCGCCACCAGCAGAATCAGCGACAGCTTCAGATCCAAAATCATCGCCATGATGATGGCCCCGACACAGATAAACGGTGCGCGGATCACCAGCCGGATGAGCATGGCCACTGCCAGCTGCAGCTGGTTCACGTCGCTGGTCAGCCGGTTGATGAGGGACGGTGTCCCGAACCGGTCCAGCTCCGTATAGGACAAGGAAGAAATATGCTTAAACAGGGCGTTGCGCAGATTCGTGCCGAAGCCTTGGGAGGCCCGTGCCGCATAATGCTGGCAGACCAGCGAGCAGCCGTAACCCAGAATGGCCATGCCGATCATTAAAGCGCCCATTTGCAGCACATAGGTTTTGTCGCCCCGGCCAATGCCGTTGTTGACGATTAGAGCTACCACAGTTGGCAGCAGCAGCTCCAGAATCGCCTCCAGCAGCTTAAAAAACGGGCCTGCGATCGTTTCTTTCCGAAAGGGCTTGAGGAAGCCCACGAGCTTAAACATGTTTGCATCACACCTAACTTCAAATTCTGTAGTCCGAGGCATTCCGCCTACTTTTGCATTATCCCATAGATGGTGATATATGAAAAATATTTGTTTTATATGCCCGCCATACTTTTATCGTATATAAGGAGAGGCTATAATGAAAACAACATTACTTACGGTTCAAGAGGAGGCTATCATGGATATCCGACAGCTCCGATATTTTTTGACTATTGCCGAGGAAGGGCAAATTTCCTCCGCCGCCCGGAAGCTGCGTATGGCACAGCCTCCGCTAAGCCAGCAGCTGAAGCAGCTGGAGGAGGAGCTGGGGGCCCGCCTGGTGGACCGGGGACCCCGCAGCCTTCAACTTACGGATGCAGGAGCCATCCTGCGCAACCGGGCCCAGGAAATTCTGGACCTGACCGACGCTGCCGCCCGGGAAATCCGGGATTTGGCCAAAGGCATGAACGGAACCCTGACCATCGGAACCGTCTCCTCCTCGGGTGAGGCGCTGCTGAAGCGGGGGTTATCCGAGTTTCACGGGCTGTACCCCGGGGTAAGCTTCGAAATCCGCGAAGGCAACACCTTCAGCATCATCGAGATGCTGGGCAAGGGACTGGTGGAGGTGGGCATCGTCCGCACTCCCTTTAACCCCGGGAATTTGGGCTGCAAGTATGCGTCCCCCGAGCCGATGATCGCCGTTATGACAGCGGACCTGGACTGGAGTCCCGGCTGCGGCCATGCGGAGATGGAGGAGCTGGCGGAGAAGCCGCTGATCATTTACCACCGTTTCGAGTCCCTCATCCGCGAAAGCTGCTTGTCCCACGGCTTCGAACCCGCCTTCTTCTGCCGCAACGACGACGCCCGCACCACTCTCCAGTGGGCGAATGAGGGGCTGGGCATCGGCATCGTGCCCCGTTCAGCCTTTGGACTGGGCAGCAACCGGAATCTGCTCCACAAGGAAATCCGCTGCAAGGAGCTGACCACCAGCGTAGCCGCCATCTGGAACAAGGACAAGTACCTGTCCTCCCCGGCGGAGCGGTTTTTGGAGCTGTTTCACTAGTGCCTGCCTTCTAAGTCTTCCCCATGGGGAGGAATTTCCTCCATTTCCTGAGCTGAAGGGATAGTGTACGAACACCCCCTTCACGTGGTACGCTTACGGACCGACGTTCCGCTATTTCGCAAAAACCTGCTCTTTTTCCAACCTTACGGACTGACGATTCGTTATTTGCCGGTGCAGCCGCCCGAAAACGCCCTTTCGCCGCCCATTAGCGGCTCTACAGTCCGCGTTCACCCTAAAAAGCCAATTTTTCGCCCAATAGCGGCTTCTGTGTCCGTTGGCGGCGGAACTCCGGCTATTTCAAACGAAGCACGCTGCTTATCCGGCAGCAGAAGTCTTCCCCGCCCATCTACACACAAAAAGAGCAGCTCCCCGATCCGCTTCGGGCAGGCTGCTCGTATACTCACTCTCTCTACTCTGCCAAGTTACTCGGGCTTCCGAAACACCGCCACCAGCGCGGTGGAACCCGTCTGGTACGGCTCCTGCTTGTACCCCCCGTAAAGCTCCGGCACAGGCAGCCCATACTGCTCGGCGATATGCAGCAGCTCCTCGCTTTGCATCGGGAGAAGACGCACGCTGTTTTCATATACCTCCTGAGCGCCTTCCTTCTCCAGCGTAAGCCGTCCCTGGAACTGAATCCCGTCCTCCTCCAGCTCGTAGAACCGCCTGAAGGTCAGCGTTCCCTCCGCCAGACTGCGCTCAATTACGGGCAGCTCCTTTACCCTGTCCCGCAGAATGCGGTCATAATTGACGTTCTGCAGAATCAGCGTGCCCCCCGGCACCAGCCGGTCGTACATCTGAATCACCGAGTCAGCGATTTCCGTCAGATCATTCAAGTGGACCAAGGAGTTCCCTACGCACAGCACTGCATGGAAATGCTCCGCCGGAAGGCTGTCCAGTCCTCTCATATCCATCAACAGGGTATCAAAAGCCGGCGCCTTGCCCGTCTGCTGCTTCACCCGGATACGCTCCACCATGGAGGGATCCACATCCAGAGCAGTCACCTGATAACCTGAGTCAGCCAACGCCGCGGCAAGATTGCCCGTTCCTGCGGCCACATCTAGAATCCGCCCCTGGGCAGGCATATATTGCTCCACAAACCGGTGTTGATCCGGGGAGTATGGGAAAATATCGTCATAATAACGGCTTAGTGTTTCATAAAAGCTCATAGCTGGTCACTCCTTCTTTTAAGCCTTGTCCAAATTTATCCTCATCATCAGTATACCTGTTTTTGCGGGTATTCAATAATTGGTTAATTATGGATTTAACCCTAAGAGAATACCATAATCCCGGGGGAACGGCAAGCGAACACCGCCGAATGCACAAAAACGGCCATTCCTCCTGGAGAGGAAAGACCGTCTCTATTTTCATCAAAAATTCGTTATTGCTGCAGGTAATATCGGCGCAAGGGCTCCTGCAGAGCCGCATAACCATTATTGTAAAGCTTTTGGTAGGCTTGGTGCCTCCCGGGATCTGCCGTTACCTTCCCCGTCCCATCCTTGTCGATGGAGGCTGCGGCAGTCTCCGCGCTTTCGTATACCCCGGCACCGATTCCGGCGGCCATGGCGGCTCCCAGAAGAGTCGCTTCCGGGATGGGCGGAAGCTCCAGAACGAAGTCGGACACATCCGCCTTCACTTGCAGCCAGTGTTTGTTCCGGGTGCCTCCCCCGACCACCTGCAGCCGCTCAATGGCGCCGCCTGCAATTTCCTCAGCCGACTGGCGGATGGCCTCCAATTGGTAAGCGGTGCCCTCCAGCACAGCCTTGATGATGTCCCCTTGCCCATGCTCCTTGGTCAACCCAATAAACGCAGCCTTGGCCCGGGTCTCCGGGGCAGGCGCTCCGCTGCCGGTGAGATAAGGGAAATACAGGATGCCGGTTGGCCCAGGGTCTGTTTCCTCCAAAAGCGCCAGCAGCCTCTCATAGGACAGCTGCTCCTCGCTTAACAGGGTGCGCAGCCATTCCACCGAACCGCCGGAGGAGGAATTGCCCCCCATCCAGAAATAACGGTCCTTAGCCACGTGGCAGCCGAAGGACAGACCGGACTCAAACTCCTTGCGGCCAAGGGGCTTCTCCTCCATGGTGCCGACCAGCGTCTCTGCCGTTCCCATAGAGTCATAGATGACACCCTTGGTGATGGCGCCCACCGCCAGTGCGGCAACCACATGGTCATGCCCGGCGATGGCTACCGGCATACCCTGGCGGAGCCCGGTGGAGGCAGCCGCCTGGGCAGTCACACCGCCGAGGGTTGAGCCGGAGGGCAGTACGGTGGGATAGATGGCCGGGTCAATCCCGAAGCTCCGGAGCCATGGCTCATCCCAGGTTTTTTCGTCAATGCGGAAAGCATAGGTGCGGGCCGCCAGCGAATAGTCGAAGCCCAGTTCGCCACACAGCCGGTAGGCAATATAACCGGAGGCGGACAGCCAGCGGGCATTGGGGGTAAAAGCCTCCGGCACATGCTCCTTCAGCCATAGCAGCTTGCACAAGCCCAGTTTGAAGCTCAGATGAAGGCCGCTGGCCTGAAAACGTTCATAGGTATCGCATTGGGAGCGGATCAGCTCCGCCTGGGGTTTGGAGCAGGTATCAAACCAAGGCATAAAGGGAGACAAAGGAGCTCCTGTCTCCTTATCGATTAACAGTCCGCTTTCGGCCATGCTGGTGATGCCTACCGCTTTAATCTCCTCCGGGTCTACGCCACGGGTCACTTCCCGGATAGCGGAGGACACCAGCTTCCACATCTCCTCGGGGTCATAATAGAATTCGCCCCGTTCATTCTGATGGGTGGCGGTGGGCCGGCTTGCAATGGCTACCGGCTTGCCGTTTTTGGCGAATAACCCGGCCTTGCTGTTGGTGGTGCCCAAATCAATGCCAAGGAGCATCGGACTTCCTCCCGTATGTTCGAATTCAACCATTCTCTTGCTTTTATTCTATCGTGAACCCCGGCAAAACACAATTATTGGTACGTACCAATTTGCGAAAATAAAAAAGCCTCCGTCTCCACGGATAGCGCGGAAACGGAAGCGGCGTTACAGGTGTTATTTGGAGGACTCCAGCAGGTGGTAGTATGCCCAGTGTCCGGAATCCAAGTCGGAGAAGCCTTTTTTGCCTGCCAATTGCTCCGGATTCGGAGTGCGGCCCAAGGCCCGGTTCAACAGCACAACGGTTTCCGCACGGGTAATGCTTTGGTCGGGACGGAAGCTGCCATCCTCGTAGCCGTTCACCCAGCCTGCGGCTGCCGCTTGCTCAATGGCCGACTTAGCCCAGTGGCTGCCGGAATCGCTAAAGCTTGTTGCTGCCTGACCGCTAGTCTTCGGCAGGAATTGCACCAGAATAGCGACCAGTTCGGCCCGGGTCATAGCAGCGGCAGGACGGAAGGTACCATCCTCATAACCGTTGACCAGCCCTTTTTGCAGGAAATACTGAATAGCCGGGGTAGACCAGTTGGAGGCGGACAGATCCTTGAAGGAAGCTGATCCGGTGGTTTGACCCTTGTCGCTGTTCACCAGCAGACCGTAGAACAGGGACAATACTTCCTCACGGGTAATCCGGTTGTCCGGACGAACCGATCCGTCTTCGTAGCCGCTCAGGTACGGTACAGACTCCTTGGTCAGCTCGAGACCGTTGGGACCTTCCAGCACAGGCTTGGTTTCAGCCGGTTGGGTCGGGCCGGGAACAGATGGAGTGGGTGTTGGGCTCGGCGTTACCGGCGGGTTAGGCGAGCTGGATTCACCATCCGGATCGCCGCCTGGTGTTGGCACATAGCTCAGGAAATCGCCAAGTACAATTTTGCCCTGTGCATCACGTGTTGGCGTTACAGGCGTCAGGCTTATAAAGTTGCTGTCGGCCAGAGTCGCTCCGTATAGGTTGGAGGATTTGCCGTTCTTATACAGGTAATTGCCAACCGAAGCCAAGGAAGCCGGATAGGTGTCCGCCGCGGTATAGGACTTCTGGTAAGAGATAAAGCCCTTCAATTGGAAATCCGGCGCAATGCCTGTATACGTAGACAGATTCAGATTGCCTCTGGCATTATCAAACCCGATGCTGTTTTCAACAATGATGCCCGGGTTGCTGTTGCTGGTGAAGCCATATGCCCCGTTGCCGAAGGCATAGCTGTTGCGGATGATGTGCGGCACGTGGATACCTTCGCCGCCCAGCTTAAAGCCGTTTTTGTCGCCGCTGCCAACCTGGCCGTTGGTCAGCGTACCATTGTTGTAGGCAATGCTGTCTTCAATGATAACGGCCCCAATAGCGCCGGTTCCGGCCTTGGTGTACAAGTCCCAGCCGTCATCAATGTTATTGTGGGAGATACAGCCCTGGAAGATATTCCCTTCCCCCACCGTCAGCTTGGCGGCAAAACCGTCGGCATTGTTCTCGGAGGGATCACGGTTATCAAAAGAGGTGCTGTTCAAAATCAGGTTATAAGACGGCCAATCCGCACGGTTGTCGGAGCCGTCGGTACGACTGATTTGCAGACCGGTATCCCCATTTTCGTAGAAGCGGCTGTCTTCAACAGTATTATAGCTGCCGCCTACGGTAAAGCCCTTGAGATTGTCGGCAGAGCGGGTAAAATCAATACCCTTCACATGCCAGTAGCTGCCTCCTAGAATAACCCCTTCCGACTTTTTGTCAAAGTCGATAACCGGACGGGTTCCCGGAGCGGCCACCAAGTATTTCTTTGCTTTATCCGTACCATCATTGTACTTGTTGATATACAGCGGAGCACTGCGTTTGTATACGCCCTCCTGGAGCACAATCCGCTGCCCCGGTTGAACAAAGTCAATGGCCGTGTTCAAATCCAGCGGGTTTTCTGCGGTACCTGTTCCTTGAGCTGTGCCCTGCGGGGTGACGATCAGATCGCTGCCACTTCCGAAGGACTTCATTGTAACGGTGAAGTTTTTGACAATCGGGTTCTCCGAGGTCAGATATTGCGTATTATCCGGCAGGAAGGTCACGCTGAAGTTGTTATCCCCTTGAACCAGCGTGGCGGGGATGATGGTTTGCACACCTGCCTGTACAAGCTCATCCAGTTTGACTACATCCTGTCCCTTGCGCAACGTCAAAGTTCCGTTCACATTGGCTAATGCCCGGAAGCTGTAGTCCGTGGAAGAGACCTTGTTTAGGGACAAAATATCAAAGGACGGTTGAATGGGCTCAAGGGGCGGTTCCACCTTCGGAGCATCCGCCGCTGCAGAGGTGACTTGAAGTTTGATGTTGCTCACTTCAATGGTAGCCAGACGAGCTGCATAAAAGCCCACATACATCTTGGAATCCTGCACCTTCAGGATATCCGGCACAAAGTACATTTTGCTGCTGCCGTTGTCGATTTTTCCGTAAAAGCCGCTGTTATTCTTGCCCAAGGTCAGGACATACGGCGTATTGTCCGGTCCCGGTCTTGCGTTGTTCAACATGATCTTCTGAACGCCCTTGCTGCCTGCACCGTCAGGAGTGGTTACACCTGTACGGACGAACAGTTGGGTGCCAATGGGATTTCCCGTCCCGCCGCTGTACCCGCCGATGGCAGCAATGTTGGAGGCGAAAACGCTGGAATCCTTGGCCGTTCCGATGGCATCTCTGGCCATAATGCCGAAGGATTCTTGTCCATCGTAAGGCGTTTTGGCGAATGCTTTGACATTAATGGTAGCGGAGAGTTCAAAATTGTCCTTTTCCGCATCCAATACAGTGTAATAATAGCTGATACCGTCGTGGTCGCCGGTAACCTTGCCCGCACCCTCCAAGGCCACGAGCTCAACAGTACCATTGTCTTTGACGGTCACTGTGTTTTTGGTCTCTGAGGTGGATTGCCCAAATTCAGTGCTTTTCCAGACCGGTTCCACAACATTCCGCACTTCTACCTTCAGCACTGCAGGCGCTGGGCCTTCAACGACTGGAGTGATAGGCAATTCATAGATGCCGGGTTTGCTGCTGTCAAAAGCAGTCATATCCAACGTATAATCTTGTTCGAAGATCAGCGTATCCCGATCCCCATTGTCATATGCTTTAACGACCTTCAAACCGAGAGTGTCAAAGCTTTCCCCAACCAAATAAGTGGTTTTGGGGTAGGATTGTACCTCCAGTCCGGTTACGGACTTCGCCTTCACCGTAATCGGTAAGCTCGTCTCCATTCCCCGGAAAGAAAGCACTACAGAATAAGCGCCAGCCGTCGTCATATCCGGTCCGCTTACGTGGTACTCCCCGTCCATCAGTCTGACCTTGCTGCCATCTTTATAGTTGGCATACAGGATTATGCCGTCCAGGGACAAGGATTCATTTAGGAAATAGCTGGTTTTGGCAGGCTGTTTGGCGATTTCCAAGCCGGTAAGGACATCGGATTTAACCAAAACGTCGAATGCAGCAGTTTTGCTTGGCGTTTCCAAAGACCTTACCGTTACTGTTTGTGTACCCGGAGTCTGGAAGGTATATACAGTATCCGTTACAGTCGCTCCGTTGATTGCAGTGGCGCCCGTAATAGACAACGTATACTTGTCCTTGGTTATTTCGGCAGTCGTGTGATTATTGTAATCTCCCGTTACCTCCATACCCGCACTATCGAAGGCATCTCCGATATAATACACGGTTTTGGCCGGAAGGTACTTGATGCGCATATCCACTACATCAAGCTTCATCACATTTACATCAAATTGCGCCTCGGCACCTTTATAGCTGATCGTAACCGTCTGATCACCCAACTGATTCGGGTTATAGCCAGTTACCAAATATTCTTTAGGCTGAAGCACCTTATCCTCACCTGTGCCGTAAACCTGGGCCGTCACTGTAAGGCTGGACAGGTCCAAAGGCTGGGTGAGCAGATACTGAGTTTTGGTCGTGGATACCTGCAGCCCTTGCGCAGGCTGATCCACTTGAAGGGAAATATCACTGAAGGTCACTTCAGCATCACGGGCTACGTACAACCCGGCAAACAGGGTGTCTGTAAACATACCATCCAAATAAATTGTGGTGCTTTTCCCGTCTAAAGATAGCTTGTAGGCGTTCCCACTTTTTTGAATTGAGAATTCATACGTTTCACCCGCTTTTGCTGGCAAAATATTTGAAAACTCCGGTTTAGTTTGACTTTTATTAAAATAAAAAGGTCTTACATCATTATTATCAGCGCCAATAACAATATAGTTGCCATTGTCTTTTGTAATATCATCATTAAGCATAAGGCCGAACGAGACTTGTTTATTAGCGGTGTCCGTACTGCGGTAGCTCTTAACTTTTGCCTTGGCAGATAACGAAAAACTGCTGCTTGCCAGCAATTCTTTGTAATAGAGGGAAACTCCAATCTGAGTGGAAGCAATTTTCCCACCTTTACCTAAGGCTTTCATTGTAACTGAACCAGTGGTATCAACCACGGGAGCCGGATTAGCTGCATCACTTACACCCGAACCAAACGCCTTAAACTGCCAGTCACTAGTAGAAGAGTCCCCCGTATCCGCATAAACCGGAAGTGCTGCTGTGGTCAGCAACAGAAGAAAAGCTAACAGGGCCGGAAGAATGCGCTTTCTTTTTTTCATGTTCACGTCTCCTTCGTTGAAAAATTCGTAGAGATAAAGCGGACAAGCAGGTTCCTTGTCGAACCATGTTAACGTTTTCACTATCATACGACAAAACATGTAGTTATATGTTTCACGTTAACAGAACCATTATAAACCAAGTTTTCGAGAATATAAATGCTTTTTTATAAAATTTTGTCCTGCTTATGAAAATCTGCTTTTTATTTCTGCTGCGCCTATCAAAATCGCACAGAGGTTTTGAAGGCGGAAAGGGTGCTGGTACGTATATGATTTTTCGAGTCTAACCCCCCCTAACCTGCTAGATTTAGCCGCTTCTATATGAAATTTCATATACATTTCCCCGGCAGCACTGCCAAGCTATAAATTATATATGAATTTTCGAATACAATCGGCTCCACCGCGACTTTTCCGAGAATTGTATATGATTTTTCGCATATAACCAGGCCTAACCCTTAAACCAACCAATCCTCAGCTATCCAAACTACCTGAATACGCAAAAAAAGAGCAGCCCCAGCCCAGGCCGCTCCCCTCCTTCTATTCCCCCGCCTCATTAAGCGCAGCAGCAGCGCCGCCAATACCGTCAGGATACGTTTCCTTCAGAAAATTGACCGATGCAACAATCAGCTCCTTCAACACCTCCACCTGGATGTCGGCCACTTTGTTGATGTACACACACGCCTTGCCAGATGTATGTTTGCCAAGCTCCTGCAGCAGCGCCTCTCTCTTCGTATCTCCCACAGCAAAATAGAGGCTGGTTTTTCCCTTCCTCGGGGAAAAGCCCACCTGCGGCGCATCGCCCTCATGACCGGAGGCGTACTTGTAGTGGTACGAGCCGAAACCGATGATGCTGTTCCCCCAAAGCTTACCGGGGTATCCCGTGGTATGGGCGAAAATATCCAATAGGATATAGGCATCCTCCCGTTTTTTGGGATTCTCCACCATCTCGATAAATTCGATGACGCTGTTGTCCGTTTCCTTGGTTTTGAGTTCGTACAAGACTTAAACAGCTCCCTTCCCTAATCAAACTGGCTGCGTACTCCATGTCCCCATATAAAAAATCCCCCGGCCGGCACTCCAATCAAGGAGCACCGGGACGAAGGAATTTTACAAAAAACAATATAAGCTCCTACCGCTTGCCCGGGTCGTACGGTTCGCCCAGCGCCGCCGGGGCACGGGCACGTCCGACCGCTCCCGCCAGCACCAGAATGGTGAGCACGTAGGGCAGCATGAAGATGAACTCCTGGGGAATCCGGGCGGACCAGTCATACAGCTGCACCACGTTCCGCAGGGAGGTGGCGAAGCCGAAGAATACCGCCGCGCCGAAGGCGCCCAAGGGATTCCACTTGCCGAAGATCATGGCCGCAATGGCGATGAAGCCTTGGCCGGAGATGGTGTTATGGGTGAAGCTGGCCGTGGTGGTCATGGTGATGGTAGCGCCGCCCAGAGCGGACAGCGCGCCGCTGATGAACACCCCGATATAACGGGTGCGCAGCACCTTGATGCCCACTGTATCCGCGGCGCTGGGATGTTCACCCACCGCCCGCAGCCGGAGCCCGAAGGGCATTTTGTAGAGTGCGTACCAGGCCACAAACACCAGGATATACGCCAGATAGGTGGGCGGATACGCCTGGAACAAGGCCGGCCCGATAAACGGGATATCCCCCAACAGCGGGATCTTCACCTTGCTGAATACCTCCTGCAGCGTCTCCGTCTGGCCGGAGCCGTCGAAGAGCACCTTCACGAGATACACGCACAGCCCCGCGGCCAGGAAGTTAATAACTACACCGCTGACCGTCTGGTCCGCCTTAAAGGTAATGGACGCCACCGCATGGACAGCCGACAGGAGAACCCCCAGCACAATTGCGGCAAGCATCCCCGCATAAGGCGAAAAGGCACCCATCCCCGCTTCCTCGGCATAATAGCCGAAGAGTGCCGCGGCAAAGGCTCCGACCACCATCAGGCCTTCAATCCCGATGTTGACTACGCCGGATTTTTCCGAGAAAATACCGCCCAGAGCTGCCAGAATCAGAGGGGTGGAAAACACCAGGGTGATGTTGATAATCTCCGCTAAATTCATCCTGCCGCCTCCTTTTTCCGCTTGGCCATAAAGGGCTTCAGCACCCACCGGACAAGTCCGCTGGACGCTACGAAGAAGATGATCAGACCGATAACCACCCGGATAATCTCCGGCGGCACATCGGCTTCAAAGCTCATGCCTGCGGAGCCATAGTTCAGAGAACCGAAGAGAACCGCGCCAAGCAGAATACCCACCGGGTTGTTGCCCCCGAGCAGTGCCACCGCGATCCCGTCGAAGCCCAGCCCGCTGCTGGCCGCCGCCCGGGTCATGTAGCCGAATACCCCAAGGCCCTCGGTCACGCCGGCCAAACCGGCGAACAAGCCGCTGATGAACATGGCCTTCACCACGTTGCCGTTTACGTTAATGCCGGCATATTGGGCAGCGTGGGGATTATGCCCCACCGCACGGAGCTCGTAACCCTGCCGGGTTTTCCACAGGAGGATATAGTAGACCGGAACCGCCAGGAGTGCCAGCAGCACGCCCCAGTGCAGCCGGGAATCGCCGAACATGCCTGACAGCCAGCTGGAGGTGATGGAGGCGCTGGGTTCGATGATTTTGGAGCGCTGTGTCTTTTCCTGGAGCAGGAAGTGGCCGATGAGATAGTTGGCCAGATACAGGGCGATCCAGTTCATCATGATGCTGGTGATAACCTCATTGACACCGCGGGAGGCCTTCAGCCACCCCACGATGGCGCCCCATAGGCCGCCGCACAGCATCCCCACGATAACAGCCAACGGAGTGTGGATATAAGCGGGCAGATCCAGCACAATACCGATCCAGACCGAACCCAGCATACCCATGGTAACCTGGCCCTCCGCACCGATATTGAAGAGGCCTGTCCGGTAAGCGAAGCCGACGGAAAGTCCGCACAGCAGGAGCGGGGTGATGCCCCGCAGGGTTTCCCCGATATCATAAGGCGTGCCCACGACTTTATTGATCAACGCGCCATACGCTGCAAAGGGGTTGAACCCGCCGACCGCCATAATCAGCCCGCCGACAATAAGCCCCAGAAGAATCGCCACCAGCGGAATATAGGCGGAGTCCTTAACGAACACCTTCATCCATTTATTCATGCGCTGCTGTCTCCCTTCTGCTGCCCGCCATTAAGAGGCCCAGCTCCTGGTCATTGGTGTCCTCCGGACGTACCTCGCCCACCACCTTGCCTTCATACATCACGACAATCCGGTCGGAAAGCTTCATAATTTCATCCAGCTCGAAGGAAACCAGAAGCACCGCCTTGCCCTTGTCCCGCTGCTCCACCAGCCGCCGGTGAATGAATTCAATGGCGCCTACGTCGAGCCCGCGGGTAGGCTGGGCTGCGATCAGGAGATCCGGGTCCTTGTCCAGCTCCCGGGCGATAATCGCCTTTTGCTGGTTGCCTCCCGAGAGGGAGCGCGCCTTGGCGTCGGTGCCCGAGCCCCGGACGTCGAAGTCCTTCACCAGCTTCTGGGCATGGACCTCCATGGCATTTTCATCCATAAAGCCGCTGCGGTTAAACGGAGCCTTGAAATACGTGTTCAGCACCATATTTTCCCGCAGGGTAAAATCCAGCACCAGACCGTGCTTGTGCCGGTCCTCCGGGATAAGGGACAGCCCCGCTTCGCCGATATGACGGGTAGAGCGGTTCTGCACCTCCACACCCTTCAGCAGAATCCGGCCGGAATCCACCTTGCGCAGGCCTGTCAGGGCAGCGATCAGCTCGCTTTGGCCGTTGCCGTCCACGCCGGCTACGCCCAGAATCTCCCCGGCATTCACCTGCAGGGAAATGCCGTCCAATGCACGGACGCCACGGTCATCCTTCAAAGACACCTTGTCCACCTGAAGCACCGGCTCACCGGGTTTGGAGGCGGCCTTATTGATTTCGAAGGATACGTTGCGCCCTACCATCGCCTCGGCCAGCGCATCCGGCGACGTCTCTGCCGTCACCACGGAACCCACCACCTTACCCCGACGGATAATGGTGACCCGGTCGGAGATAGCCATAATTTCCTTCAGCTTATGGGTGATCAGAATGATAGACTTGCCCTCACGGATGAGATTGCGCATGATGTTCAGCAGATCGTCAATTTCCTGGGGCGTCAATACGGCGGTAGGCTCATCAAAAATGATAATGTCCGCGCCCCGGTACAGCGTCTTCAGGATTTCCACCCGCTGCTGCATGCCCACGGATATATCCTCGATCCTCGCATAGGGGTCCACCTGAAGACCGTACAGATTGGACAGCCGTTCCACTTCCTTGGCCGCCGTTTTCACATCGGTGGACAGGCCTTTTACGGGTTCGCTGCCCAGGATAATATTCTCCGCTACGGTAAAAGGGTGCACCAGCTTAAAGTGCTGATGCACCATTCCGATACCGAGCTTTATCGCTTTGTTCGGCCCGTCAATGACGACCTTGTCGCCGCCCACAAGAATATCCCCCTCATCGGGCTGATACAGCCCGAAGAGGATATTCATGAGCGTGGACTTGCCGGCGCCGTTCTCCCCCAGAAGCGCATGGATTTCACCCTTGCGCAGGGTAAGGGAGATAGAGTCGTTGGCAACAATGCCGGGGAACCGTTTGGTGATTCCCCGCATTTCGATCACCACGGGAGCCGTGGGGTCCAGTGCCGCTCGGTTCATGACATCACGCTCACTTTTCAGGAACTTTGATTTCGCCGCTGATGATCTTTGCCTTGTACTCGTCAACCTTCTTCAGCACATCTGCAGGGACATTGGGATTGTTGGCCGGCAAACCTACGCCGTTATCCTTCAGGCCCAGCACAACCGGTTTGGTGTCGAAGGAGCCGGATTCGATCAGGTTCTTGGACACGCTGTATACCGCTTGATCCACGTATTTCATCATGGAGGTCAGGGTCACATCATTGCCGAATTCAACGGATTGGTCCTTGTCCACGCCGATTACCCAAACCTTCTTGCCGCCCTTCACACGGTCCTTGGCTTCGTTGAAGACGCCGGTTCCGGTTCCGCCGGAAGCATGGAAGATGATGTCTACGCCGTCGTTGTACATGGTGGCGGCAGCAGCCTTGCCCAGGTCAGGCTTGTCGAATGCGCCGGTATAGTTGATGGATACCTTGGCATTGGGGTTGGCAGCAGCTACGCCTGCCTTAAAGCCTGCTTCGAAACGCTTGATAACCACGATGTCCATACCGCCTACAAAACCAACCTTGTTGGTTTTGGTCATGAGGCCGGCCACAACGCCTACCAGGTAGGAGCCTTCTTGTTCGGAGAAGGTAACCGACTTCACATTGGGAGCTTCCACAACCTCGTCGATAATCGCCAGCTTGGCATTAGGATTGGCAGCAGCCACTTGCTTCATGGCGTCGCCGATGATGAAGCCGATACCCCAGGTCAGGTTATAGTTATCCTTGACGAAGGTGTTCAGGTTCGGCTGGAATTCGGTATCGTTCTTGGATTGCAGATATTTCACTTCTGCGCCGGTGTCGGTCTTCAGCTTTTGCAGAGCCTCCCAAGCGGATTGGTTAAAGGACTTGTCGTTGACCCCGCCTACGTCGGTGACCATACCGACCTTGAAGCCTTTACCCTTGGTGGAAGGAGTGGCGGTAGCCGCAGCAGAAGCCGCTGTAGTAGGAGCAATGGAAGCTGCTCCTTGCGTGTTGTCCTCCTTCTTGCCGCAGCCGGCAAGTGCAGACACGAGCACCAAGGATGCTGCCGTTAAAATAATCCCTATCTTTTTCATAACCTGTCCCCTCGATTCATTAAGATTAGCCATGCGTCTTCCATCTTATCGTTATTTTTAACCGGCCGTCAATAATATTCCTCTATTGGTAAAATACAAACCGGCTCCAATTCACTTTTACCCTTCCCAGTATGTTCCTCTTCTATGTATCCCCCCACATTGGTCAGATCGCCTCCAAACTCGGCGTAAAGCAGCCGGGAGCCGGACAAAAAGCCCTGATAACATGCGGAATAGCTGCTGTTGGCGGCAAACCGCCCTATCCCGGCATGTCCATGTCACAAAACATGACCAGCACAATTTGCCCGGCGATGGGAATAAGTCCCACCCCCTTATTTACTGTCATATATTCTAACATCATCTTCCCCGCCCGGCAATTTCTTTTCTATAGTGTTGAAAAATTTTTTTAATGTAGCCAGGTTGAAAAGAATATAGATGGAAAGCAGGCTTTACATTTAAAATTTTTCACAGTAAAATAAATGTAAAGCTAGCTTTACATTAATGAAGCCGTGAGGAGGTTCCAATGAAAAACAGACTGGAGGAAATCCGCAAGGCCCGCGGCCTCAATCAGGAGGATCTGGCCGTGGCGCTGGAGGTTTCCCGGCAAACCATCGGCTCCCTGGAGAATGGCCGGTATAACCCTTCGATCCTGCTTGCCTTCCGCATCGCCCGTTATTTTGGCTTGCCCATTGAAGATATTTTTATTTATGAGGAGGAATAATCCTATGCAACGGAACACATGGATCAAATACGCCGTTTGGGGCACCATCGGCTTACTTCTGGCCATAGCGGGAGTGGCCCTGCTGGCGGTTGGCACGGAAGCGGAAGGCATACTCCGCGCCCTGCCGGGCATCATGACCGGATTGGGCTGCGGGCTTTTCGGCTCCAAAGCCGGTATCCTGCTGACCAAACAGGCCGCCCGCAAAAATCCCCAGCTGGCCAAGCAGCAAGCCATTCTCGAGAAGGATGAACGCAACATCTCCCTCAACCATCAGGCGAAGGCCAAGGCGTATGATCTGATGATTTGGGTGTATGGTACTCTCCTGCTCGGTTTAGCCCTCATCGGAACCACCGGACCTGCCGTTGGCCTCGTGGTCGCCGCCTACTTGATTGTAGTGGCCGCCCACATTTACTTCCTGCATACGCTGCACAAAACCATGTAGATGCCGCTCTCCGGCAATTCCCTATTATGAAGACAGAACCGCTCCGTTGCCTCCGGTTTGTCCGGCAGGCGGCGAAGCGGTCCTCGGGTCTCTTGGCGAAGAATCAGAAATTGAAGTTATCGGGATCGGAGCCCTTGCGCTCATTGCGGTTCAATGCATCAATGGCTTCCATATCCGATGGTGACAGAACAAAATCGAAAATATCGGCATTTTCCTTCAGGCGGCTTTCGGTCACCGTCTTCGGAATGGTCACCACGCCATTCTGCAGATCCCACCGCAGAATCACCTGGGAAGCGGACTTCCCGTACTTGGCACCGATCTCGTCCAGAACAGGATGGCTGGTCAACGCGCCTTGGGCCAGGGGGCTCCATGCCTCCAATTGAATGCCTTGGTCCTTACAGAAAGCAAGCAGCGGCTTTTGCGTCAGATACGGATGGAACTCTACCTGGTTAACCGCCGGAATAACGCCGGTCTCCCGGATGATGTCCTCCAGATGATGAATCTGGAAGTTGCTGACGCCGATGGCTTTAACCCGTCCGCTTTTGTACAGGTGGGTGAGCGCCTTCCAGGTTTCCACGTACTTGCCCTTCACCGGCCAATGCACCAGATACAGGTCCACATAGTCCAGTCCCAGCTTTTCCAGGCTTGCGTCGAATGCCGCCAATGTGGAATCATAACCCTGCTCGGAATTCCAAACCTTGGTGGTGATAAACAGCTCGTCCCGGGGAACACCGCACTCCCGGATGCCTTGGCCGACGCCAGTTTCATTGCCGTACACGGCCGCCGTATCGATGGAACGGTACCCCAGGCGGATGGCCGATTTAACCGTTTCTGCCACCGTGCCTCCATTCTCCACCTTCCACACGCCCAACCCCAGCCAGGGCATGTTTACGCCGTTGTTCAAACGGGTTGTATCAGACAATGATGCAATCATTCGCCTTCATCACTCCTTTAATGGATTGAAAACCCAGAACACTAAACCACCCCATCATTGTAGCATAAGCCGTGCAAAAGACGAAAATAAAGCTGGATAAATAAAAGACCGGCTCCCGGTGCAGCCTTAGCTGCCCGGTTTCCGGTCTTGTTTGGTTTGCCCGGATCAACGGGCTACGCCTGGTCCGGCGTCAACATATGGAGGTAGATGTATCGGGTGAAGGGAAAACGGAACCTGAGGATTACTCCGGAAGGCACCACCGTCACGGAACGGAGCGTTTCATCCTTGACCACGGATCTCACCAGCTTGACTGCCGCCTCCGGGTCCTTTTGCTGCAAAGCGCGGGCCAGCTTGCCTGTATACACGGGATACCTGGCGAAGCGATGATACAGAGGAAGAACAGCCTGGGCCACCCGCTGGAAGGCCTCCGGCTCGAAGGTAAGCCGCGCCGTACCCGGAGAAATCGTGGTCTCGTTGGAATAGAGCGTGATCGGCTTGCCAAAGGGCAGACCCACAGAATAACCGATCCCGCCGCTCCCGGGGAAAGTATTGCCGATTTTTGGTGACGCTTCCTCGAGCATCCGTTCCATTTTCTCCAAATCCGACTCTACCACCGTGTCGCAGAAGCTGCGGGCATAGGACTCATTGGTGGCTACCCGGCGGTAAAAGGGCTCCATCTTCCGTCCGGTTTGCTGCAGCATATAAGCCAGCGTCACCGTTTTGACCGGCGCCCGTTTGCCCCGTCTGCCGGGAGAGGTTCGGCTATTCTTCCGGGTTTTACCGAGGCCTGCAATGACGGCCATTCTATCAGCCGCCGCCCTGCGGTTTACCCAATAGACATTGTCTGGCGTCTTTCCCATATGCACACTCCCCTGTCCGATTCTGATTCGTAACCATTGTATGCCACAGCGTACAAGAAGGTTCAGCCATCCCGCCGGCGGCCAGCAGAGCAGGAACCCGCATCCTTCTTTGTGCTACAATGGAAAAAGCGCCTGTTGAGGATTGTAGTACAAGCATGCAGCAGGCATAAAGGAGATGCCGAATATGAAACCGTCATTCGAAGTTTGTCTGGAACGTTACGCCGGTTTGGTGATTAAAATCGGGGCAGCGCTCCGGAAGGGGCAGTCGCTGTGGATCAATTCCAACCTGGACAGCGCCCCCTTTGCCCGCCTGCTGGCCACCAAAGCATACGAAGCGGGAGCGGCCCATGTGCAGATGGACTGGGTGGATGAAGCCTCGACCCGCATCAGATACGAGCTTGCCCCGGAGGATTCCCTCCGCACACCCCCGGAATGGCGGACCAAGGCCATGGAGGCGCATATGGAAGCAGGCGGCTCCTTTCTGCAGATTTACGCCCCCAACCCTTCGCTTCTGAAGGGAATTGCTCCGGAGCGGCTCGCCATCGGCAACAAGGCTCAAGCGGAAGCCATGCAGGGTTTCCGCCGGTACGTCAACCAGAACCTGAATGCCTGGTCCATGGCCTCTGTCCCTACTCCGGCCTGGGCCGCCGCCGTATTCCCGGAGCTGTCCTGGGAGGAAGCGGAGGAAGCACTATGGGACCGGATTTTTCAGGTGAACCGGGTTTATGAAGAGGACCCGGCAGCTGCTTGGGAGGCCCACCTGGCGGCCCTGAACCGGCGCAAGGATTACATGAATGCGAAACGCTACCGCCGTTTGCATTACAAGGGACCGGGCACGGACCTGACCATCGGTCTGCCGGAAGGCCATATCTGGAAAGCGGCCACCTCTGAGACACCTGACGGCATTGTGTTCCTGCCCAATATGCCCACAGAGGAAATTTTCACCATGCCCCATAAGGACGAGGTCAACGGAACGGTAGCCAGCACACTGCCCCTTCCCTACGCAGGCCGTGTAATCGACGGCTTTTCCTTGACCTTTACGGATGGGGCTGTGACCGGCTTTTCCGCCAAGGAGGGTTATGAGCCTCTGAAGAGCCTCATCGAAATGGATGAAGGCTCCCGCCGCTTGGGTGAGGTTGCCCTGGTTCCCCACCATTCTCCAATCTCGAATTTGGGCATCACCTTCTACAACACCATGTTCGATGAAAATGCCGCCTGCCATCTGGCGCTGGGCAATGCCTATGCCTTCACGCTGGAGAATGGCACCGCCATGAACAAGGACGAGCTGGCCAGCCGCGGCGCTAACATCAGCCTGGCCCATGTGGATTTTATGATGGGCAGCGGAGAGCTGGACATTGACGGAGAAACCGCTGACGGAACCCTGGAGCCCGTCTTCCGCAAGGGCAACTGGGCATTCTCCTGATGCTGCCAGGATGGTCCGCACCTGCTCTTGCCCAATTGTGCCGGTCCTGTGATATGATGGTAAAAAGGAGATGACGAGGCATGGCCATGATTTTGGCAAGCTCGGAACGGATACGGCTGCGGGTATCGCGGCCCCATGATTTGGACTATGTGCTTCAAGCCGAGAATCATCCGGACAACCGGGATTTCATCAACCAGTGGACCAAGGAGCAGCACCGGAACGCCCAGGAGGATACGGATACGGTTCACCTGATTGTGGAGGCGGATCTGGAGTCATGCGGCTATGCCATCATTGCGGGGTTGGAGAATCCGGCGCGCAGCATTGAGCTGAAGCGTCTGGTGATTACGGAGAAGGGCCAAGGTCTTGGCCGGGATGTGCTGCGCCTGGTGAAACGCTGCGCCTTCAACCGTTGGAGCGCCCACCGGATGTGGCTGGATGTGCGCAGCAATAACCCGCGGGCCCTTCATCTGTATGAGAGTGAGGGCTTCCAGGTGGAGGGTACGCTCCGGGACTCCATTCTGGTGGACGGGGAGTATGTGTCGGTAACCATCCTCTCCATCCTGGAATCGGAGTATAAGGACGTGTAACGGACTGCAGTGCTTCGTACAATCCGAAGAATGTAATAGAAAAAGCCGGTTCCCGCGGGAACCGGCTTTCTTTTTCAACCCAATACAGATCCGATGAATGCCTCCAGCGGAGCGAGACCGGTAATGTTCTTGTTGCAGTTGTGCCCGTGCATACAGATGTAGTTGCCTACGGACTTGTAATAGTCCGGAAGCGACTGGGCCGGTTTCTTTTTGGAGATGGCCGAAAACAGGACCAGCTCTTCGAACCGGTTGCACGCGAAGCAGTAGCTTTTTTTGTTGGTGACCGTAAACCGTCCCTCTACGCCGACGAACTGTTCCCCGTTATGGTATACGAGGAACATTTTGTTGGTGGAGATATCGGTCCAGCTCAGATAGGTCACATACCGCCAATCGGTCTGCTCCAGGTCGGGCAGCTTCAGCTTCTTGTTCTTCGGGAACAGCTTCTGAATCTGCTTCTCGGTGATCCGGGGGAATTCCAGCATATACGGCTCCAGCGCCTGGATATACGTATGGAAATCCTCTGCCGTTTTCAGGTTGGCGATGGAATCCAGCATGGTTTTCCGGCTGTCTCTCACATCCGGAAACAGCTCCTCCACCTTGGCGATGGCAGTCAATCTGACGGATTCCAGGACCTTGGGGTCCCCAACTGTCCGAATGGCGCGCAGCACCGAATCGGCTTGATTCTTAATAACGTTATATTGGTAGTTTCTAATAAATGGTCCGCACATGGACTTCAGCCCCTTATTTTTAATTGATTGAAGCAAATAAGGTGCAAAGCCATTATTAGAAAACGATCATTGCGTATTCAGGCGACACGTATAAAGCCGGCCCACCCATGCAAAGGTTCGCCTCCTATCAGGCTTTGCATGAGGCTTTTCCAATCCGGCAATCTCTGATTGCCATGAGTACCACCTCCGGTTGTGAATACGATTAGTATACCCGAGCCAAACCGCAAAATAAAGAGGTGGCGGAAAGTGGAATATGGGTATACCGAAAAAATCCGCTCCGCGGTACCTAACGCATAAGAATCCTTCCGGCCGATCAAGCTATCCGGTAGCGCCGAGTCAGGCGTATTCCCTTTAAGGAGGCGATTCACATGGCAAAACCGGATAACCGAGCGGACAACGTGGAGCATCTGCAGCAGAGTATCCAAAATACCCAGAAGAACCTGCATGAGGCGGAGGAGTATTTAAACGAGTTCTCCTCTGAAATCAGCGACGAGGAACGCAGCAGTATCCAGGAGAAAAACCAACGCCGCAAAAAAAGCATCGAAGGCTTCCGCAGCGAGGTCAAGGACGAAGCCGGCAATTCGCTGGAGTAGGAAGACCGAATATATAGAAGAAGCCCTACCCGAGGTAGAGCTTCTTCTATGTGCATTCAGCTGAAGTAGCTGATTTTATTCACATTCCACCCTGCCAACAGCGATAATAGCCTTTCGTCTATCCCTTTAGGAAGCAGAATGCCCAGTCCATGGGAATGCTCGAATTTTACTGCAGGATGCTGGACAATGAGTTCATCCCAATACCGGTAAACACCAAAGCCTACATAACGTGCTTCAATATCATGGAACAGAACAACTCCGTTGGGCGAAAGCTTGGGAAGCCATGTTTCATAATCGTGTTTGACTGCTTCGTAGGTATGAAAGCCATCAATATGCAGAAGATTGATGCTTTCATCCGCAAATTCATTAATGGCTTGATCAAACGTCATTTGGAGCATTACAGCGGCTTCCGGAAAAGCAGACTCTGTAACCTTTTTCACTGCTTTATAAGCTGAATTGGTGTACGCCCCGGTATGCTGGTCACCGGTCCAGGTATCCACCGCATAGCATTTGCTGTCCAGCTTCCCATCCTTAACGGCCTGGCACATGCTGAAAAATGAAGCCCCATAGTGTGTGCCTAGCTCTACGATGGTTTGAGGCTGGAGATTGCGCACAAGGTCATAGGCAAATTTCCGGTGTCCACGCCACGCGGACTGGGATAGAATCTCCGGATCATATGCATCGCTTTCAAAAATGGGACTGTATTTCGTCCAAGCACTCATGGTCCGAACCACCTTTATTATTTATATAAATCCAATTGCGGGAAGGGAATTTTCTTCCGCCTTTGTCTTCCTACTGTATGTACCCCCTTGTATTTTGATGCTTGGACTCGTAAACCTGCTGTCCCATAAGCATCAAAAAAAAGCTTCACCTGAACATATATGCTCAGGTGAAGCCAGGAAGGTTAACATTTATACACTAAAGGAGCTCTTCAGCGATACGGTCAGGTTGAATACCGGCTTGTCCGGTGTGGAGTTCTGGGAATCCACGCAGAAGTAGCCGTGGCGGAAGAACTGGAACCTGTCCTCCGGCTGCACATCCTTGATGCCGGGATCAATGAAGCCCTGCACAATCTCCAAGGACTTGGGGTTGATGCCGGACAAGAGATCGTCTCCGCCCTCTTCCTCTTCTTCCTCATCGGTTTTTTCGGCTACCAGCTGGTCGTAGAGCCGGAATTCCACGGGAATGGCAGTGGTGGCTTCTACCCAGTGAATGGTGCCCTTCACCTTACGGCCGGTAAAGCCGGTGCCGGACTTGGTTTCCGGATCATAGGTGCAGCGCAGCTCTACCACATTGCCCGCCTCGTCCTTCACCACTTCCTCACACTTGATGAAGTACGCATGCTTCAGCCGTACCTCGTTGCCGGGAAACAGCCGGTGGTATTTGGGCACCGGATTCTCCATGAAGTCATCCTGCTCGATATAGATTTCCCGGGAAAAAGGAATTTTGCGCATGCCCATTTCCGGTACCTCGGCATTGACCTCGGCGTCCAGCATTTCCACCTGGCCCTCGGGATAGTTGGTAATAACCACCTTCAGCGGCTTCAGCACGCCCATGGTCCGGGGCGCCTTGAGCTTCAGATCCTCCCGGATGAAGTGCTCCAGCATCCGCGGATCGACAGTGCCGTTGCTCTTGGACACACCGGCTTCGCGGATAAAGGACTTAATCCCCTCCGGGGTAAAGCCCCGGCGGCGCATGCCGCTGATGGTGAACACCCGGGGGTCGTTCCAGCCGTCCAGCACACCGGTTTCCACCAGGCGTTTGATGTAGCGCTTGCCCATGATGGTACCGGCGATCTTCAGCTTGCCGAATTCATACTGGCGGGATACATGGGGCATCTCCGTTTCCCGGATGACCCAGTCGTAGAAGGGCCGCTGATCCTCAAACTCCAGGGAGCACAGGGAATGGGTCACACCCTCGATGGAATCCTCCAGGGGATGGGCATAAGCGTACATGGGATAGATGCACCACTTGTCGCCGGTGTTATGGTGATGGGTATGGGAAATCCGGAAAATCACCGGGTCCCGCATATTGATATTGGGGGAGGCCATGTCGATTTTGGCCCGCAGCACCCGTTCGCCGTCCTTGAACTCGCCGGCCCGCATGCGGGTGAACAGGTCCAGGTTTTCCTCTGCGGTGCGGTTGCGGAAGGGGCTTTCGGTGCCCGGCTGGGTCAGCGTGCCGCGGGTTTCGCGGATGGCGTCCGCCGATTGGTCGTCCACGTAGGCTAAGCCTTTTTGGATCAGGACCAAGGCCCGGTTGTACATCTCCTCGAAATAATCCGAAGCAAAATGCAGACCGTCCCACTCAAAGCCCAACCACTTGATGTCCTCCTGGATGGACTTGACGAATTCCACGTCCTCCTTCACCGGGTTGGTGTCGTCAAAACGCAGGTTGGTTTTGCCGCCGAACTCGTCGGCCAGCTCGAAATTAATAGTGATTGCCCGGGCATGCCCGATATGCAGATAGCCGTTGGGCTCAGGCGGAAACCGGGTCTTGATGCTGGTGACGCGGCCTTCCTTGAGGTCGTCCATCATAATGGTTTTGATAAAATTGGATGCGGCGCTTTTGCTCTCCATAGGAACCTCTTTTCATACGGGTTGATAATGTCCACTTTTTACGTTTGTTCTATTATACACAAATTTGTCAGGGAATATATAGAAGGGTACGGCCATGTAACATATTGTTCGCTTCTTCCGTCTACAAAAGCAGGAGGTGGTTTATCGTGAAGATCCGATATATCGCAATTATCGCCGTTTGTTTGCTCCTCAGCGCTTGTACCCAAGGGGGACGAGACAATATCCACGGCAATGCCGAAATTGACTGGGTGGATTTTCTCATGCTGGACGGCCGTTCCTATACGGGGTTATATGAAACCGTCATAGCCGACCCGGAGACGGTGACGGACAAAAAAGCAGGCCGGACCACCTTCAAGGTAGCCGATGTGGTGACCAATCCGGGCTACAAAATCCAAAACGGGGACGCAGCTTTCCTCCCCATCGGAACAGAGCTGTATCTGGTCAAGGGTTTTAAGAAGGATGAGCTGATTGCCGCCCGGGATTCGGAACGCATTGGGGGATTCCGGCTTTATGCCGAGATTGAATTCGCCAAAACCGTCCAACGCCATTACACAGAAATACCACGGGAAACAATCACGCATATTGAGCTGTACAAAGGCCAGGAAACCAAGCCGTACAAAACGCTGCAGGGCCTGGAAAAAAGTCAGCTCCTTCAACTGCTGGACGGCAGACGGGATGTGGAGAATTACATGCCCCAGAGCAGGGATCAGGACCCTGCCCAATACCGGGTGGTGTTTTACAGCGGAGGCTCCCTTGCCTATTCCTATTCCCTGTTTGATGATGGAGTACAGGCTTACTTTTCCCCCGATTCCACACGTCTGCTGGACCCGGCCATCCGCACCCTGCTTCAGCCTTAAGGTGCTTGGGCATCCATTATTTGAAAGCCATGGCGGCCCGCACCGCCTTCTGCCAGCCGGTGTACAGCTCCTCCCGGCGGGCGGGCTCCATGGCGGGCTGGTAGACCTCTTTGACCGCCCACAGGCGGGCCAGCTCCTCCCGGTCCGTCCAGAAGCCAACGGCCAGTCCGGCCAGGAAAGCCGCCCCCAGGGCGGTGGTTTCCCGGACGGCGGAGCGCTCCACGGGAACGCCCAGCATGTCGCTTTGGAACTGCATGAGGAAGCGGTTCTCCACCGCCCCTCCATCCACCCGCAGCGCCGACAGCCGGATGCCCGAATCCGCCTCCATGGCGTCCAGCACATCCCGGGTCTGGTAAGCCAGGGCCTCCAGCACCGCCCTTATAAAATGCTCCTTGGCCGTGCCCCGGGTCAGTCCAAAAACGGCGCCCCGCACCTCGCTGTCCCAATAAGGAGTGCCCAGCCCGACAAACGCCGGCACCACATATACTCCGTCGGTGGAAACCACCCGGCGGGCATAAGCCTCGCTGTCTCCCGCACGTTTGAACATACGCAGCCCGTCCCGCAGCCATTGCACGGCGGAGCCTGCTACGAATACGCTGCCCTCCAGGGCGTATTCAGTTATGCCGTCCACCCGCCAGGCGATGGTGGTCAATAGGCCACGGGCCGATTCCACCGCCTGCTGTCCGGTGGACTTCAAGACGAAGCAGCCGGTGCCGTAGGTGTTCTTAGCCATACCGGGCGTGAAGCAGGCCTGTCCGAACAAGGCCGCCTGCTGATCCCCGGCTATCCCGGCAATGGGCACCTCCCGGCCGAAGAAGTGGTACCCCGCCGTTGCCCCGTATACTTCCGAGGAGGATCGGACCTGCGGCAGCATGGAGACGGGAATTCCCAGGATATCCAGCAGTTCTTCATCCCAGCACTCCTCGTGGATGTTGTACAATAACGTCCGGGATGCATTAGAAGGGTCGGTGACATGAACCCTGCCGCCTGTCAGCTTCCAAACCAGCCAGGTGTCGATGGTGCCGAATAGCAGCTCCCCGCGCTCCGCCTTCTCCCGTACTCCCTCCACCTCATCCAGCAGCCACTTGATCTTGGTCCCGGAAAAATACGCATCTATCAGGAGTCCCGTTTTCTTCTTGAACCGCTCCTCCAGCCCCTCATCCCTCAGCCTGCTGCAAATTCCGGCGGACTGCCGGGATTGCCAGACGATGGCATGATGCACTGGCATGCCGGTAGCCTTGTCCCACACCACCGTGGTCTCCCGCTGGTTGGTAATGCCGATGGCATCGACCCGCACGGGATCGATGCGGTTCTCTGTCAGCACGGCGCCCACTGCCGCCAGCACCGATATCCAGATTTCATCCGCATTCTGCTCCACCCAGCCCGGCTTCGGGAAATATTGGGGAAACTCCTTCTGCGCGGTATAAGCCGCCCTGCCCTTCTTATCGAACAGAATCGCTCTGGTGCTGGTTGTGCCTTGGTCAATGGCCAGAATATAATGCTCCCCTTTTGCCGCCACGCGTGTTAACCTCCTTCTCTTCAAGAAAGACCCACCGTCTCCGGCAGGTCCTTCCAGTTCCTATAACAGCTTCTCTATATCCGGCCCGATATCCAGCGGGTCCACCGGTGATTCATACCGGGTTACCACCCGGCCCTGGCGGTCGATAAGGAACTTGGTGAAGTTCCATTTGATCTCATCGTTATGCAGCTCCTCCGGCATTTTCTCCGCAAGCATATTATGCAGCAGCTTGCCGGTAGGCTGGGACTGATCGAAGCCCTGGAACGGCGCGGTTTTCGTCAGATAGGCAAACAGCGGATGTTTGCCCGGCCCCTTTACCTCCAGCTTCTCAAACAGCGGGAAGGTGACGCCGTAGTTGATCTGGCAGAAGGTATGCACCTCCTCATTCTCCCCGGGCTCCTGCTCCCCAAACTGATTGCAGGGGAAACCCAGGATGACAAAACCGCGGTCGTAGTAGGTTTCATACAGCTTCTGCAGGTCGCTGTACTGGGGTGTGAAGCCGCAGCGGCTGGCCGTATTCACAATCAGCAGCACCTTGCCCTCATAGCTTTCCAGCGGGACTTGCACACCCCGGATATTATTGGCGGAAAAGAGATACACACTCATCAAAACTCACGCTCCTGTGGCCCTTGGCCCTTTCTAAGGTTCTATGGAATATTGTGCCACAGCCCAAGGAGGAGTACAAGCGGATGCTACAGCACAACCTCCACCGGTTCCCCCAGCACCATGGAATCCGGCGTCACCCATGTATCGTAGGCCAGCACCTGCACCCCGGAGCTCGCCGCCACCCGAAGGGCCTGGGCAAAAGCAGGGTCCATCACCGCATTGGGCTCGAAGCGGCTGACGCCGTTCATTTGGATCAGGAACAATAGATGCCCCCGGTAGCCGGCCCTCACCGCCTCCACCATTTCCAGCACATGACGGGTTCCCCGGGCTGTGGGCGCATCGGGAAAGCGGACAATACCGTCCTGCTCCAGGGTCACACCCTTTACCTCCATAAAGGCCTTCACTCCGCTCACGGTTTCCCAATACAGGTCAAAACGGGAACTCCCGAAGCGCATTTCCGGCCGGACCGCCGCAAGCGGCTCTCCTGCCACATTGTCCAGTTGGCCGGACAAAGCCGCCTCCAGCACCACCCGGTTGGGGGCCTGGGAATCCATATTGATCAACAGCTCCCCTTTGTACACGGCGATCAGGGAGTAGGCCGTACGTCTGGGGGCGCCGGGGGCAGCCTGCTCCAGCACCACCCGCGCGCCGGGCACCAGCAGTTCGGCACAGCGTCCGGTATTCTTCACATGCACCGTCTCCACGGTGCCGCCGATGTCCACCAGGGCGATAAACCGGTTGGGCCGGTGGAGAAACCGCCCTTCCACTGTACGGGTATAATGCATCATCACTCTTCCTTTTTTATAACGAAAGCCCGGCGGCGGCGCTTGGGGCGCAGCACGCACGGACTTTGAAATAGTCGTTTATTTGGGCTCCGGCACCGTAACAAGGGTGTAGCCCTTCTTGCGGATGCCTTCGATAATACCGGGCAAAGCGGCAATGGTGGACGGGTGGTCATGCATCACAATAATACTGCCCGACCGGACCTCCGACAGCACATTCTTCGTAATTTTGGCGGCATCTCCCGCCTCCCAGTCCTTGGGGTCCTCATTCCACAGGATCATGCTCATGCCATGCTCCTCGGTAATCAGCTTCGTATCGTTGTTATAGCTGCCATAGGGGGGACGGAACAGCTTTACTGATGTTTTGCTCCACTTCTCCAGCTTCTTGAGCCCGGTCTCAAACTCCTTCTGCTGACTGTCATAATTCATTTTCGTCATCTGCGGGTGTACATCGGAGTGATACCCGATCCCATGTCGCTCGTAGACAGCCTGGGTGACGGAATCATGGTATTTCTCCACATTTTGTCCCAGAAAAAAGAAGGTTACCTTGGCGTCGTTGTCCTTGAGCACCTTGAGCAGCTTGCCGGTGTCCTTGGTGGGGCCGTCATCGATGGTAATAGCGACCTGATTCTTACCCACGGCGTACACAGGCTTCAGCGCAGATTCCCGGCGGGCGGGTTTGCCGCTGTCCGGCTGGACGGTCTCCTCTACAGGCTTGCCCGATTCCGGCGAAGGAACAAGAGGCGACGGCTCCGCTGATGCAGCCGGCGGGGCGGGTGTTGCAGTGGAACTGATGGTGGGGAACGGAGATAAAGCCGCTTCCTGGGGTGCTGCCGCAGCCTGGTTGCCGGACCGGCTGCATCCGCTCATTACGAGCAGGGCTGCCGAGGCACAGATCAGCACCGCTTGCGCTAATTTCTTCATGTTAGTCTACCTGCCTTAGTTGGCTACAAAATCAGGGAGCGCCTCTTGGAACGGATGTTGCAAGATGAAACGGACAGCCTGGTTTCTACCAGAGTTCCCTCTAGCATACCGGATATGGGCTGACCGGTCTATAGATTTATAGAGGCGTAACAAATGTTTCGTTTCCTCTACCGCCACCTGTATTTATTAGACGAAATAGTGTATTTGGAAGTTCACATTTTTAGAAGGCGGACACGCAAAAAAGTTTGACCCCCCTAACCAAAAGGTGTATAAAGGGTACAGCTATGTATACCGTGCACGTTGAAAGGAGTTTGAAGGTTATGACAGCCGTATTTCAGGCCCTGGAGGTTAACAAAGGCGAAGCATTCACTGTCGGTATCCGCTCACTGACCCAAGATGAGCTGCCCCAGGGGGAAGTTATCATCAAGGTGGCATATTCCAGCGTTAACTATAAGGACGGGCTGGCTTCCATACCGGACGGGAATATCGTCAGAAGCTATCCCTTTATCCCCGGCATCGATTTGTCCGGGTATGTGGTCTCCTCGGCGGATCCGCGTTTTTATGAGGGTCAAAAGGTGCTGGCCACCGGTTATGGGATTGGCGTGAGCCATTTTGGCGGCTACAGCGAATACGCCCGGCTGCCGGCGGAGTGGGTCGTGCCGCTGCCGGAGGGATTGTCTTTGCGGGAGGCCATGATTTACGGAACCGCGGGCTTCACTGCCGCGCTGTCCATCAAACGTCTGGAGGAAAACGGCGTCTCCCCCGGTAAGGGCAAGGTGCTGGTAACAGGAGCCTCCGGCGGAGTTGGTGGTGCGGCTGTGGCGATGCTGGCGCAGAAGGGCTATACGGTAGCAGCCAGCACCGGGCGCAGCGAAGAAGCCGGTTATCTGCGGGAGTTGGGCGCAAGCGAGGTGCTGTCCCGGGAGGAGGTTTATGCCGGGGGGAACGTAAAGCCTCTGGACAAGCAGCTGTGGCAGGCAGCGGTGGACCCTGTTGGCGGCACTCAGCTGGCCGCAGTGCTGAGCCGGATCGCATACCGCGGCACAGTAGCCGTCAGCGGACTTACCGGCGGCACAGCCGTGCCCGCCACCGTGCTGCCCTTTATTCTGCGGGGCGTAAGCCTCCTGGGCATCGATTCAGTCATGTGTCCCGCCGCCGAGCGGGAGGAATTGTGGAAGCTCATGGCCGGCAGCTGGAAGCCGCAGCAGCTGGATAAGCTGGTGAACCGCGAGGTGACTCTGGCGGAGCTGCCCCAGGCGCTCTCGGACATACTCAAATCCGCCACCCGCGGCAGAGTTCTGGTGCGTTTAGCAGGAGAATAGCAAGTATAATGACGGTGTTAAGCCGCCTTCTTCGGAGGGCGGCTTTTTTCTATTTCTTTAAGCGGACATTCAGCCGGGACTCAGGGCGGGTTAAGTCCACAGCCGTAGAATAAGGACAGTCATCAGAGAGGAGGGGTTCCGGTTTGAAATCGTGGAACTTCAAAAAGAAGGGGCTGCTGGCAGCCCTTCTGATATTACTTGCCATCGGCGGAGTGCTCTACAAGCTGGCAGACCGTTATTTAATCGAGCATGTGGAAATGAGGGTTACCGCAGTGGCGGAGAGCACACCGGCCAATGGAAGCAACAGCGGCGGGGGTTCCGGCAGCGCATTACAGACGGAAACGGACAACACGGCGGTTTCCTCCGACGAGTGGAGCTACCAAAGCAGTGATATTAACATCAGTATCCGCCAGGTGGAGACCGGCGAAGGCAAGGAGAAAATCACCTACTATGCAGCGGATGTCCAGCTCCAGAATGGGGCAAGTCTCAGCTCCGCCTTTGCCAAAAACGCCTTTGGCCGCAACATTATCGAGCATACATCCGTGATTGCCGCCAATAACAACGCTCTGTTTGCCATCAACGGGGACTATTACGGATTCCGCAGCGACGGGGTTATCATCCGCAACGGCATCCTGTACCGGAATGAACCTGCCCGTACAGGGCTGGCTCTTTACGCCGACGGCACCATAAAATCCTACGACGAAACCAAAAAAACCGCAGCCTCTCTTTTAGCGGACGGCGTCACGCAAACCTATTCCTTCGGCCCTGCGCTGGTACTGGAGGGTAAGGTAGCCAGTGACCTGGAACAGGTGAAGATCGACACTAACTTCGGCAACCGCTCCATCCAGGGGGCCAACCCCCGCACCGGCATCGGTCTTATCTCGGCTAACCACTATCTCTTCGTTGTGGTGGATGGCCGTAAGGAGGGCTACAGCGCCGGCATGACGCTGATCCAGTTCGCCCAGCTGTTCAAGGAGCTGGGGGCGACCGAAGCCTACAATCTGGACGGCGGAGGATCGTCCACCATGGTTTTTCAGGGCCGGGTAGTGAACAATCCCCTGGGCAAAGAAACCGAACGCGGCGTCAGCGACATTCTATACGTCGCCACTCCTTGATGGCGGCTTTGCACTTACTCGGGACTTGCTCGCGAGGTCCACGGCCTGGCTGACGAGACCCACTCCTGCGCCGATTCCGGCGTTTTCCCCTACGCGTGTCCGGCATATCACAACATGAATGGAGGCGGCATAGATGCATGTATTGATACCGGCTTATGAACCCGACCAACGTCTGCTGGAGCTGATCCTCCAGTTAAAAGCCTCCGGAATGTCCGACATTCTGGTGGTAGACGACGGAAGCGGGGAACACTATGCCTCCTTATTCCGGGCCGCCCAATTGGAGGGCTGCACCGTACTGGCCCATCCGGTGAACCGGGGCAAGGGCCGGGCGCTCAAAACCGGCTTCCGCCACCTGCTGGATATGGGCCGGGCGGATGCGGTGGTTTGTGCGGACAGCGACGGCCAGCATTTGCCCAGGGATATTATGCGGGTGGCCCAGGCTGCCCAGGAGGCGGCGGACCGGATGGTGCTGGGCAGCCGCCAGTTTACCGGCAAGGTCCCCCTGCGCAGCAGCGTAGGCAATACGGCCACCCGGAAGATTTATTCCTTCCTTTCGGGTATCCCCCTGCAGGATACGCAGACCGGGCTGCGGGGATACCCGCCGGAGATGCTGGAGTGGCTCTGCCAAGTGCCGGGAGAACGGTTCGAATTCGAAATGAACCTGCTGCTACAGGCCCCCGGAGCAGGCTATTCCTTCCGCGAGCTGCCCATAGAAACCGTCTATATCGACCACAACAGCTCCTCCCACTTCCGCCCCTTGGCAGATTCCCTGAAAATCTACTGGCCTATCGCCAAGTTCGGCTCCATATCCCTGATCTCCGCCCTGCTGGACATCCTCCTCCTGATGCTGATCCAATCCGGCACCGGCAGCTTGCTGCTAGCCGTATGGGGGGCGCGTTTGTGCAGCGCAGCTTTTAACTATGCCATGAACAAAACCTTCGTATTCACCAGCGGCAAACCGACACCGATGGGGCGGTCCATGCCCAAATATATCGCCTTAGCAGGCATCATCCTGCTGTTGAATTACGGGCTGATGTCCCTCTTATTCGGACAAGCAGGGCTCCCTCTCCTGGCAGCCAAGCTGCTGACAGAGGCCATGCTGTTCCTCTTCAGCTATTGGTGCCAGCAGCGTTTTGTATACGCGTAAAAGGGGCTCCGGGAGCCCCTTTTGTGCACTATCCCCTTTGCTCAGGGGCGAGCGTCTCTTTTCATGCACTATCCCCTTTGCTCAGGGCGAGCGTCTCTTTTCATGCACTACCCCCTTTGCTCAGGGAC
The DNA here is from genome assembly GCA_023386955.1 of Bacillota bacterium. Lineage (GTDB taxonomy): Bacteria > Bacillota > Bacilli > Paenibacillales > NBRC-103111 > Paenibacillus_AR > Paenibacillus_AR mesotrionivorans. The sequence goes on along the minus strand of JAEWIS010000046.1, from coordinate 213 downwards.
AAGCGTTCCTTTCATGCATTATCCCCTTTGCTCAGGGACGAGCGTTCCTTTCATGCATTATCCCCTTTACTCAGGGCGAGCGTCTCTTTTCATGCATTATCCCCTTTACTCAGGGCGAGCGTCTCTTTTCATGCACTATCCCCTTTGCTCAGGGCGAGCGTCTCTTTTCATGCACTATCCCCTTTGCTCTGGGCGTGGGTCTCTTTTCATGCA
>JAEWIS010000037.1 GCA_023386955.1 Bacillota bacterium | reverse complement strand
CCAGTGGAAAGTGTTCCAAGAGGCCTTACACAGGAAGCCCACCCGAACGTCGAGAGGACGACAAGTAGTGGACAGGCCGCCAAAGGAAGCACAGGTACTCAAAAAAATCATCGTGAAGTAACAACCACATAGCCAAAAAAAAGGAAAATGCCGCCATGTTTAGTTGCCTATTCTCTTTTTTGATGAAGAGCAGAGAAGGACATGTAAATATTTTCAACAAAAGCATGTTTATCCCTATCTCTAGGCATCCACCTAGCCATGTTAAGTTTAGTGCATCGCCAGTGACGCCAGCGCCGCTATTTAGCCAAAGCAGGCCGTTTGAGGCTAATTGGGCTCCAATAAGAGCGCTGGCTTCCGTTAGATTTTCCAAACACCATTTTTCGCCTAAATAGAGGCTCTCACTTCCGTTAGGTGTGAGAAGCTCTTACTTATAAGTCAATGCAAAGCATCCGGTATGGTGAAGAGCTGGAGGTGGTGGTCCGAATTAAGCCAGGGACGAAGCAGGCTTCCATCTCTAAACTGCCGCTGGTGAAAAATGTGTTCGTACACCCCCTTGCGGATAAGCTGACGGCCACGGCACGCGGAAACCATATCTTATCCATGTGATCCGGCAGCGCTAAATCCGGCAAAAAAGCCGCTATGCAGGCCCAGTGGGCCATACACAGCGGCTTCTTTTTGCTGATTATTCGGCGCTCGTCCGCAGCGAATCCTTCCAATCCGCATCCACCGGTGGCAGCTCGTCGCCCAGTGTCAGATAGATCCGGTCCACCCGGAGCTGGGATTTCCGCGCCAGAATGGAGAGGATATGCTCGCCCGTAGTCAGCTCCAGCTCGGACAGGAAGCACCAATAATACACATATGCCGTGTTATACGTATGGTGATTGCCCTTCCGGGGCTGCTCCTCAAGGGGCCGGGCAGTACCGTCCACTGCCAGGTAGCAGGAATCGGACTGGTTGTTATAATGCCTCATGTGCAGCCAAATCCGGTATTGGCCAGCGGTACTGATATTCACGCGGTAATGCAGGCCAGGTGCTGCGGCCGGATCCTCCCAGAGGAGACCGGGAGGCGCCACATGCATAGCCAAGCCCGTCCGTCCGTTGGTTTCGGCCTGCAGGTGGCTCCAGGTCAATCCGCTGCCATCGCCGGCGGGGGTCAGAAAGGCATCGGCGGAGCCTGCCAAGGCATATTCCGCTTCAATGGCCAGAACACCTCCGGCTTCCACGAATGTGCCGGAGCCGAATTCCCGGAGGATATCCTTGGGGCCTTCGGATTTCCAGAGCTCCGCATACCGCGGGACACCCGGCTGGTACTGGGGCACTTTTTCAACCGGGATAAAGGTGATGTCCTTAATCTTATTGTACGCAGGGGAGACATACAACGCGTCCGGAAGCGGGAGGTCCCCTGCTTTTGTCCGGTACAGATCCTCACACAGCCTCGTGAGCCCGGCCTCATCCCAAGTTGGGGTCTCCAGCCCATATTCCGCCGCAGCTATCCCCGCAAGAGTGCTGGCCACCGGTCCGAGACTGGTTTCCTTCCGCACGTCGGTATATAGCACCAGCTTGCTGACCGTGACGAAGGGATCCACCATGTACAGCTGCAAGGAATGGGTTCCGGCAGACAGATGGGGCAAACGGATAAAGAGCTTTTCCCCATTGTTAAAGATGCTCTCCTTCCATTGTCCTGTCCATTCGTCCCGGGTCTCCGATTCCACCCATTCAGGTGCCTGGCTATCCACCCCGATTCCGAAGCGGATCCGGCCGGTGGAGTTCAAGGTGAGGTTCCGCTGGATCTCCAGAAGATGGTTTCCCCCGGTCTGGAGGTAAAAATCATAGTCCAGATACGGCTGTCCAGAAGATTCGCCCTCCAGGGAACGCAAGTCCGGCGACCAGGCCATCACTGCGGCCCCTTCGTATCTGCCGAGCCCGGCTACCTGTACCCAGCCTGCTCCGTTTTTGTCTACGGATTTGGAGAACTCGGCAGCGGGTATGGAGACAAAGCCGTCGGACTCCACATAACCGGTAAAGGCTTCCGGCAGGGCAAGCTCCTCCTCCACCCGGACCAATACCGGAACCGCCGTGCCGTTCCGATGGTCATGCACCGTCATTACCGCTTCTTGCCCAACGTATTTACTAGGATCAAGTACCGTAACCAGAATCCGCTTTTCCGTCTGCACAACACCTTCTGCTTCCGAAACCGTGATCCATTCCACTCCGGCTTCCACCGTAATGGAGAAGGGAATGCTGCCTGTGCCCTGGTTGCCCAGCTCGATCCACTTCTGCTTCCGGCCGTAAGAGGAGAAGGAAAGTCTGTCCTCTTCATTCCACAGCATAACCTGCAGGCTGCTTCCATAAATCCGCAGCGCCAGTTTCCGGGCAGGGAACATGGCGGTAGGAGGAGGCGGGAAGCTCTCCGGGGTCATGATGCCGTCCCATTTGCCGCCGGACATGATTTTATTGTAGAAATGGATCATGGCCTGTTTGCAATCCGACATACCGGCAGAGAGCTCCGAGTATTTGTCGGCCGCCTGCATGTTTCCGCGTTCATACGAAAGCACACTGCGGTCGGCGTAATAGTATTCCAGATTGGTATAATAGGAGGCGTGGATTTTCATCAGAAACAGCTGGAAGAAAGCATCCCGCTCCTCCTCGGGCAGACTCTCCAGAATGGCGTTCCCCCGCCGGAAAATCTCCTCCAGCCGGGCGGCTCTCCGGCCCGCTTCATCTCCATAGGCGGTTTGGGAGAACACATCCGAATTCATATGTTCAATTTTGCGCACATTGGTGGTTTGGGCGAACATCTCATAGAGCTCCGCGGCCTCTGCTCCGTGCTGTCCGGAGAAATTGGTATCGATCCAATGCCGGGTAAACTGGAATGCGTCCTTGGTGATGCCCGTTTCCTTGCCGGCTTCCCAGCCATAACGCAGAAAATATTCCATGTCCTGCTCAACAGGCTTTAGCCCCCCGATATTGAGCACCCACAGCTTGCGGATCCCGGACTCATAGGATTTCCTGAGTTCATTTCCCGTATGGGCCAGCGGCATGGAGCTGATGAACAAATAGCTCATGGCCGAACCCGGGTGGGCCCAGTAGGAGCAGTGGAAGTATAAGCCGTTGCCGCCCTTGCGGCCGCGTTCCGCTTCGTTGGGGTAACGGCGCATATGCCCGAAATTATCGTTGGCCCAGACCAGAGTCATGTCCTCGGGCAGCTCCAGGCCTTGGTCATACAGCTTCAGCACCTCTTTATAAGGGATGAAGGTTTTCAGCGCATCGTCTGCTTTCTTTTGCCCCAGCACATCCGTTAGGATCTGCTTCTGGTCCCGGATCACCTGCCCCAGCAGGCGGACCTTGGCCTCCACCTTTTCCGCCTCCGTTAAAGTAGGGTCTTCTGTAATCGCCTTAGTCACAAATCCGCTGTCGTGAATGCCCCGCATCCCCATGGTGAAGCTCACTTCATAATGCTGGTTCGTCTCCACACTCTCCCGCCAGTATTCCTGCAGAATTTCCCGGTTCCGGCCTTCAATGGAATAGTCGTAGACGGCATCGGTGTAGCCTTTGGCTGTGATCCACGGACTCCATTCATTCTGGTTGCTGCGCAACAGCATGTCACAGTGGGAGGTGCCCACCACAATCCCCATCCGCTCCGCAAGGGCGCCATTCTCCGGATTTCCGTTAAAATAATTTACGTGCATAGCCGGCCAAATATAGTTGGCCTTCAGGCGGAGCAGCAGCTCAAAAATCCGGCTATACGTATACGGACCGATGGTGCCGTCCGGCGTATGGAGCTTGGCCCAATCCTCCAGCTCCTCCTCGTCGTTAATGAAGATGCCCCGGTATTGGACAGAGGGCCAATCCGCCTTGCAGAGGTCAGCTGGGATGCAGTAGGTTTCCTTGGTTTTGACTGGCACATCCGCCCAATAATACCAAGGCGATACGCCCATGTCCTCACACAGGTCATACATCCCGTAGATAGCGCCGCGTCTGTCCGTTCCGAGAATGTAGAGCACCCCGTCCCGAACCTCCTGCAGGTAAGCCTCCCAACGCCAGGAGCCGTCCTCCTGCTTCAGCTTGTCCGAGGACAAGCCCTTTTGGGCGATCACGGACTCCAGTTCTCCGACCGTCCCGATTACAACGCGGCATTGCTCCAAATCTGTGGAGAGAACAGCGGAACAGCCGCATACCGAGCCGATGTCCCGTTGGAAATTGGCCGCTGCCAATTGAACCGCCTCATTTTCAGAGGGAGAAAGATAGATATGAACCGTTTGATGCCTGGAAAAAACTTCAAGGGTTGATTGTTTGTCTGTTGAAGCCATCCGCAAAGCCAGCCTCCTTTTGAGGTGAAGTCTTATCTCCACTATAGCGGACAACGGGGGCAATAATCTTTTATTATCTTGCCGTTTTGGTTGATTATTGTATTATATTGCTATAACCGTATAACAAGGAGCTGGAGCGGTATGCGAAACCCTGACTTGTTCCGGACAGACCCGTTCTTTTTTATTGAATATATGAAGCATGATGCAAACCACCAGATGACCAACTTCCATTACCATAATTCCTACGAGCTCTACATTCTTGAAGAAGGCTACCATCATATGCTGGTGAATGATTCCGTCTATGACGTTACCCGGCATGATGTGGCCCTGTTCAAGCCCCATGTGTTCCACAAAAGCCGCAGCAACCAGGCTTGTGCCCGGACCTGCGTCTACTTTACGGACCGCTTCCTGCGCCTTTATTTTACCGAGCGGGCAGCCAAAGCGCTTTTGGCCTGTTTTGACCGGGAGGTCATTTCCCTTACCAAGGAGTCGTTTCCCCGTGTCAAAAAGCTGCTGCTTCTGTTGGAGAAGGAAGATCCCTCAAACCCGGACAACCGGATATTCGTCCATTTGGCGGAGGTTCTTCATATTCTCAATGAAAATAAAAGTGTGCCCCGGATGGAGCAGCCGCCTCTGGTTCACCCCAAGTTTACGCCGATTCTGTCCTACATCCATCAGCATTACAATAAAATTGTGCATATCCAGGAAATTGCCGACCATTTTTATATGTCCAAATATTATTTGTGCCGCATCTTCAAGGAAGCCACAGGGGTAACGCTGACGCATTATATCAACAACATAAAAATTCAAAACGCTTGCCACATGCTGGTGAACACCGACCGATCCATTCTGGAGATTGGCAATGCCTGCGGCTTTAACTCCTCCATGTACTTCTGCAAAATCTTCAAGGAGGCCTTATCGGTCACCCCCAGCGAGTTCAGGAGGGGGGCGAGGTAATTAGGGGGTTAAGGACAATATCTCACGGACATCTTTTTGATCAATTTGCCAAATTCCCGATTCGCTTTTGATAAACCGTATTTTTCTTTCTCCGCCCTTCAGATATGCTTCACTCGATGCTGAATCCGGTGTAAGTGAAAGTTCGGCGGAATTTCCTTGAATTTTCTCTGTGATATAATAATTTTTTTTCCATTTTTCCCACGACGTGATGATTTTATCTCTTGGAATCATCTCTGTAGAATCTTGAACCACAAGCTGCTTTGGGAATGCTTCATTATTAAATCGAACGGTCAAGAGCCACAGTTTAAAAATATCGGTTGGAGGCAGCTCAGCCAATACACTGGTTTGGGCTAACGAATTTGTTGACTGATACACATCGAACACTTCTCTGGGAATCCGCCAACTGGGATCGAGATATAGAATTTGGTTTTTCTCATCAAGGATAGGCTGGGGGCGGACCACCGTGTGACGCTTTTCAGGAAACGTAACCACGATCAGAACAAATAACATAACCGCGGCTAACAAACTGACGTGTCTCCATATTTTCAGATCACGTTTTTTTTCCTTTACGGATAGCTTTGCCATAACTTTCATACCTTGTTCCGAATCAAAGGTGCGGATCACAAATGGCTCTTGTTTTAACATGGCATACCATTCAGGCTTAGACGGTTTCATGAATCAATCCCTCCCATATGGCGGATACCTTTTTTCTTGCTCGCGAAAGCCTTGATTTGACGGTTCCAACCGAGATACCCAACAAATCGGCTATCTCCGGTGCTGTCATTTCGTATTTGGCATCCAGAATCAGGACCTCCCGAAACTTTACGGGCAGCTGTAGAACAACCTGCCAGATTTCGTTGGACACATACGCGTCCATAGCCTCGGTTTCCGCTGAGGTAGCTGTGTTTTCTCCCTCAATCCACTCCATCAAAATAACTCTGCGGAAGAACGCGTTCCGTTTGATATTCCGGCTGATGTTGCGGGTAATCGCAAACAGCCAGGTTCTCAACGAAGACTCTCCTCTATAGGAACCGATATTCCGGTATACAGAAAGAAACACATCCTGGGAAATATCGTCGGCCAAATCGCGTTTCCCGGTTAAAAAATACGCATAATTCCATACATCCTGGCCATATGTCAGCATGACCTTCTTAAATGTTTCCTCATCCATCTCGCTTACAAACCTCAAGTGCTCCACGCGGCCACCTCCATCCATATAGACACAGGTCCGAACCGAAAGGTTCCCTTTTGAAGTGACAGAAGTCTATTTCCGGCTAAAAATGGGACTGGCAGAATACAGTCCGATATGATAACCTCGGACAAGAATAGAACTGCCGGCAGCTGGAAAATTTGAACGCGGAGTTGAAGGGAATGGGAGTCGACAGCAGTATGAAAGTGGATTTGATCATGTTTATGGGCCAGTCCAACATGGCCGGCCGCGGAGCGGTGGAGGAGGCCCCGGCTGTGCCGGAGGAGGTGGGCTATGAATTCCGGGCGATCTCCGATCCGACCCGGCTCTATCCGTTAGCGGAGCCCTTCGGGGTCCAGGAGAATAATCCGGAGAGTGGTGTAAGCGAATCCAAAAAAACCGGTTCGATGGTCTCCTCCTTTGTTCTGGCTTATCATCAGGCGGTAGGCAGGCCGGTTGTAGGTGTGTCTTGCTCCGTCGGAGGCACCTCCATCAACCAATGGCTTCCGGGCGGGGGATTTTTGCAGGATGCCATCGCGCGGTACCAGGCTGCTAGGAAGTGGCTCGTGGAAAATGGATACATCATCAACCGCCAGTTTATGGTCTGGTGCCAGGGGGAAACCGACGGGGACAAAAGAATGAGTGGCGGCGAGTATACAGCCAAGGTCACCTCCATGATCGATGCCATGATCTCCTCCGGTTTGGAGACCTGTTATCTGGTGCGCATCGGCAACCACCGGGATGACCCCGAGCTGTATCAGGAAATTATGGCTGTCCAAACAACCCTTTGCCAAACCCATCCCCATGCTGTACTAGTCTCAACCCGGTTTGCGTCCATGGCCGCGGAAGGACTGATGAAGGACCCTTTCCATTATGTGCAGGAAGGGTATAACCGGACCGGAACGGATGCCGGGAAGAATACCGCATTCCATATTCTCACCGGGAAGAAGCCTGCTTTAGAAATAACGTAACATATCTGCCGGTGTTTTTTCTGTATTTTACATACTCCGCGCCAAAAGCAGAAATCAGGAATTTTTCTTCCTCCACAATCTGAAGATGCAGAAGAGCTGTACACAAAACGAAGAAAAGAAGACTCACCGGATTGCAGAATGCCAGTGTGATTCCAAGGTAAAACAGATCAAACCCTAAAAAAGCGGGGTTCCGGCTGAAGCGGTAAAGCCCATCGGTCACCAGCTCCGTTTTTTGAGCCGCATCGACGCCAGCACGCCAACTATTTTTCATGGTGGCCATTGCTGCAATAAAAATCATCGTACCTGCCAGTGCGGCTGCAATTCCGGTATACCGGAGGGCATTGCTGGAAATGAACGATATCCACCGGGTGTCCATTACAATGCTGCCCAACTGTACTCCGGCCATCGAGAAGGTGGTTATCTTTAAGCTGACTTCAATAACCAAGGTTTTTTTGGGTTTGTTTCCGCGCCCCAGTCTATCCGTCGAAATGCCCAGGGTGCGCTGCAGCCGTTGTTTAGCAAAGTAACTGCCATAAAAGCTTAAAACAATGAGTAATCCTGCTAATTGAATTGTGGTCATGAGAGATACGCCTCCTTTATGTAACTTCATGAATATATGAGCAATTGTTCATATGTTTATTATATTTTGATTATTTGTATGAAGTCAAGAAGATTTCATCAGATAATTGCCACATTGTTTTGCGCTAGGCTTGCATGTACAATAGAGGGGACTCATGCCGGAAACCCAACTGATGGGAGAATGTGGATGGAGAAACAACGAAAAAAATGGTTTAACAGCCGCAGTGTGCTGATGACGTGGACGTTGTCGTATTTGGCTGTTTTGCTGCTTCCGGTTATTTTAAGCGCCTTGGTTTACATGCAGTCCAGCAAAATGCTGACCGATGAAATCCATCTGGCCAACAACTCGCTGCTGAAGCAGCTGCGGGAGCTGATGGACAAGCAGGTGGAGGCAATGGAGCGCCTCAACTTCGAGCTGAACTGGAATACGAAGGTCCGGGAGCTGGTGGACCAGCATAAATACAATATTTATCCGGAAGAATATCTGTATGATCTTCACAGTGCCACCAAGGATCTGGTTTTGTACCAAACGGCTTATTCCGAGGCGGACTTATTCTACGTTTATATCGCCAAGCAGGATACGGTAATGCTGCCCGGCATTTACCGCGATACCCGGTTTGCCTATAATGAGCACCACCAGTCCTCCGAGCTCAGCTACGAGGAATGGATTAACATCCTCCGCAGGGAAAAGTTCAAGGGGTTTGTGCCCCTGAAGCGGCTCCTGGACAGAGGCGGCTCTTTGCCAGCATTGGCTTATATCAGCACCTATGATTACGAGGACGGCAAACCAGCCGGCGCCAACGTTATTATGGTGGACCAGTCCAAGATTCTCACGGCCATCAACAATATTCAGGCCTTCAGCAAAGGCCAGGTCCTGATTGCGGACGCCGATAACAAGGTGCTGGTCTCCAGCTCCGAATCAACCCTTTCCTCGGAGCTGCCCTTTGGCAAACTTCCGGAGGGAGGGGGGATGTTCTTTTGGAAATCGGGGGGGAATAAGTACGAGGTATTCAATATCCCTTCGGCTGTTTCCAAGCTCCAGTATATCTCCATCATTCCCAGTGAGATCTATTGGAAAAAAGCCCAGCTGGTCCGCAATTTGACCCTGGCGAGTATTGCCGTAAGCCTTTTGGGCGGAGGCCTTCTGACATACTTCTTCCTGAGGAAAAACTATAACCCTGTCCAACGTCTGGTATACGCTTTCCGTAATAAGTCTTCGGACCGGGAGAATAACGGCAATGAATTTCTTTATATCCAGCAAGCTGTGGACCGGACTCTGACGGAAATGGATCATATGGTGCTGGAGATGAAAAAACAGCATTACACGCTGCGCTCCAACTTTGTTACCCGGCTCTTGAAGGGTAAACCGGATAACGGCCTGCCGTTGGAGGAATCCTTGGCTGCTTATGAGATGGAGCTGCTGTCGGAGGAATTTGCCGTTCTGCTGTTCTACGTGGAGGACCATGATATTTTCCTGGAACGCATTCAAGGCAAAAGCACCGGGGAAAAGCTGAAGCTGCTGGACTTCATCGTCACCAATGTAGTGGAGGAACTGGCGAATACCAAACATCGCGGCTATATGACGGAAGCGGATGATGCGCTGGCGTGCCTGATCAGCCTTTCTGCCAAATCCCCGGAGGAGCAAATGCAGGATCTGCTCCAGGTTGCCCGCACAGCCCAGGAATTTTTGGCCGAAAAATACAGCATCTATATCACGGTATCCCTCAGCAGTGTGCACAGCGGACTGGATCAGGCTCACCAGGCTTATCAGGAAGCGATTTATTCGATGGAATACAAGCTGGTCATGGGCAAGCAGGAGATCCTCCCCTATGAGGAGATTGAACGCTACACCAGCCGGACGGAGTCGGATTCCGGGTATTATTATCCTTTGCAAATCGAGCAGCAGCTGATCAATTATGTGAAGGTGGGGGATTTCCCCGCTGCCAAGGGCGCATTGGAGGAGATTCTGGAGATGAACTTCTCCAAACATTCCGTATCGGTGCCGGTAGCCCGCTGTCTGATGCTGGATCTGGTAGGCACGCTCATCAAGAGCATCGGGGAATTAGGCGGAGCCCAGGAGAATATTCTGATCCAGAACCCCAGGCGGATAGACAGGCTGTCTTCCTCGGAGACGCTGGCCGAAATGCGGGAGCAGCTGGTTTCCATGCTTCAGGAGGCCTGTGAATTTGCCGAAGCCAAACGTATGCAAAATGTCCAATTGAACCGCCAGCGGGCTCTGGACGGCTTGATCGGGGAAGTTTCCGCCTATATTGACGGGCATTATACCGATCCCGGCCTGAATGTATCCCTGCTGGGCCAGCTGTTCGAGATGAAGCCCACTTATCTGTCCAAGCTGTTTAAGGACCAGACGGGGGAAGGTCTCTTGGAGACAGTGAACCGGAAGCGCATCGAACGGGCCAAGCAGTTGATGTCGGGGAGCCGGTTAACGGTGAATGAAGCAGCCGAAAAATCCGGCTTTAACGATGTGGGCACCTTCATCCGCACCTTCAAAAAAATCGAGGGCATCACCCCCGGCAAGTACAAGGAAATAAACGACGAATAAGGCGGTTTGCCTCAAGCCCTGATCCGGAGTATGGTCTGCCGGACGGGGTTTTTTCTTACCCGGCAGGCAATAAAATTGCGGGTTTTGGACCATATGCGTATGTGTTTGGCGATATTGCCGATTCTCTGCAGAGCGTTTTCAATTCCTTTGGATGTACTGAAGATATACAACCGAAGCGGGGAAACTTTATAGTAAAGGCATGAGCTGCCGGCGAGCAGCTCGCAGGAAAACAGCCCATTTTACGGACGATTAAAAAGGAGGTTAACAAGAGTGCGGAATAAATTCAAAAAGACAGTACCCGCTCTGATGGCATTCGCAATGGTAGGTGGAACGTTGGCAGGCTGCTCTGACAAAAGCGGGGATCCCGGTTCAGCCTCTCCTGCCGCTGGTTCCTCTGCAGCTCCTGCAGCTGCGGTGACGTATCCGATTCAAACCGACAAAACCCTGACCTACTGGGGGGCTCTGCCCAACAACCTGGTAGGTGTTAAGTCCAAGCATGAAGAGGTTCCCTTCTATCAGGAATGGCAAAAGCGGACAGGCATTAAGGTGAATTTCACCACCCCGCCTGCCAACCAGGCCAAAGAAGCCTTCAACGTGATGCTGGCCTCCGGTGAACTGCCCGATATGCTGGAATACAACTTCTTTGAATTCCCGGGCGGACCGGAAAAAGCTATCAAAGACGGCTACATCATGAAGCTGAATGACCTGATCGACAAGTATGCGCCGAATTATAAGAAATTTCTGAAGGAGCATCCGGAAATCGACAAGATGGTCAAAACGGATGAAGGCAGCTATTATTCCTTCCCGTTCATCCGGGGCGATGAGTCCCTCCTTATTTTCCAGGGCCCAGTAATCCGTAAGGACTGGCTGGATGAGCTGGGACTGCCGGTGCCGGAAACCATTGACGATTGGACAACTACCCTCAAGGCTTTCAAGGAGAAAAAAGGTGCCAAGGCCCCTATATCCTTCGTAGGCAAGCCGCGGGTGTTTAACGAATTGGGCAACGGGGCTTTTGTTGGAGCCTTCGGCGTAACCCGTGACTTCTATCTGGACAACGGCGCTGTCAAATTCGGACCTGCGGAGAAGGGGTATAAGGAATTCCTGACTCTCTTCCGTCAATGGTATGCGGACGGCCTGCTGGATAAGGATGTGGCTACTGTGGATTCCAAGGTGCTGGACGCCAACATTACCTCCGGCGCAACAGGCGCAACCTGGGGCAACGCCGGCGGCGGCATCGGCAAATGGCAGCCTCTTCTGAAGGAAAAGGACGCCAAGGCTTCTGTGGTCGGCACTCCTTACCCGGTGCTGAAGAAAGGCGAAACACCGAAATTCGGCCAACGTGACTATGCATTCTCCACAGGCGGTATGGTGGCTATTTCGACCAAATCCAAAAATGCTGAGCTGGCTGTGAAGATGCTGGATTACGGCTACAGTGAAGAAGGCAGGCTGTTCCATAACTTCGGTACTGAAGGCACCAGCTACAAGATGGAAAACGGCTATCCCAAATATACCGATCTGATCATGAAGAACCCGGACAAGCTGGCTCCTGCCCAAGCTATGAGCCTTCACATCAGAGGCAATACCATGGGTCCCTTCGTTCAGGATAAGCGTTATTCCGAGCAGTATCTGAATATGCCGGAGCAGCAGCAGGCGGTATCCATCTGGCAGAAGACAGATATGGCCAAGTACCAGCTTCCGTTGGTAACCCCGACTCCGGAGGAAAGTGCCGAGTTTGCCAAGATCATGACCGACGTGAATACTCTGGTGGACGAAATGACGCTGAAGATTATTTTGGGCGCAGAGCCGCTGGAAGCGTACGAGAAGTATGTAGAGAAGATGAACTCCATCAAGCTGTCCCGTGCCATCGAAATTAAGAAGGCGGCGCTGGACCGTTACAACAAGCGGTAAGCATAGAATAGACGTGCCGGGAGAGGCGGTTAATCCCTTCTCCCGGTTTGATAGAGAAGGAGGAGTGGCAGGAGATGTCCAAGGTGGCGGCGGTTCAAGCTCATGAGGCCGTAATAGACAGAAACAGCTTCAAGCACCGGTTTAAACGGGACTTTAAGCTGAATAAGCTGTTGTATTTTATGATGATTCCTGTTTTAGCATATTACATTATTTTCCATTATTTCCCTATGTACGGGGCGGTTATCGCCTTTAAGGACTATTCCCCCATGAAGGGGATTATGGGCAGCGATTGGGTCGGTTTTGCCCATTTCAAGGATTTCTTCGGCAGCTATTATTTTTGGCGGATTTTGATCAACACGGTAGTTATCAGTGTCTATTCCCTGATTTTTATGTTCCCGGCTCCGATCATTCTTGCCTTGCTGATTAATGAAGTGAAGAACCAGGCCTTTAAGCGGGTTGTCCAGACGGTTTCGTATATGCCGTATTTTATTTCGCTGGTGGTTATATGCGGCATGATTACCGACTTCACCAATAGCAACGGCATTATTAATACAATCTTTTCCTGGTTCGGTTATGACGGCGCAGCGATGCTGCAGAAGCCCGGACTGTTCCGCCCCATTTATATTTTCTCTGAAGTATGGCAAAAAATCGGTTGGGACTCCATCATCTATATTGCGGCTCTGATGGGCATTGACCAGGAGCAGTATGAGGCGGCCCGGATCGACGGCGCCAGCCGTCTGAAGCAAATGCTCCATATTACCCTGCCCGGCATTCTGCCCACCATCACCATTATGTTCATTCTCCGGATGGGTAATATGCTGAACGTCGGCTTCGAGAAAATTATCCTTTTGTATAATCCGGTAACCTATGAAACGGCGGATGTGATCTCCTCCTTTGTGTACCGGAAGGGTCTTCTGGAATTCGGCTGGAGCTACAGTACCGCAGTGGGGCTGTTTAATTCGATTGTGAATCTGATCTTGTTGATCTCGGCGAACTATATTAGCCGTAAGGTTAACGACAGCAGTCTGTGGTAAGCGAATGCTTACGAAGCCGGCTTACCTGACAGAATGCCCTGAGTATGCTTACGTAGCTGGCTTTCCTGGCGGAAAGCCCTGAGGAGGATTAATATGTACGCAAAAACCGGCTCTGGAGAAAGAGCCTTCATCATCACCATCTACGTGGTGTTATCCGCATTGGTGGTCGTCACCTTGTATCCGCTGTTGTATGTGGCATTTGCCTCCTTCAGCGATTCGTCCCAGCTTATCGCCCACCGGGGCTTTATGTACAAACCCTTGGGCTTCAGCCTGGAAGCCTACCAAAGCGTATTTAAAAACCCCGGCATCATCAAGGGCTACGGCAACACGTTGTTCATTCTGGTGGCTGGCGTATCGCTGAACCTGCTCCTGACCGCTATTGCGGCGTATGTATTGTCCCGCAGAGGGGTTATGTGGAACAGTCTGTTTACTATCCTGATCGTATTCACCATGTTCTTCCACGGCGGGTTGGTTCCGTTGTATCTGGTGGTTAAGGGTGCAGGTCTCATCGATTCCTTGTGGGCAACTATTATTCCGTTTGCGGTGAGCACCTTCAACCTGATTATTATGCGCACCTCCTTCCAGGCTATACCGGAGAGTCTGGAGGAATCGGCCAAGATTGATGGCGCCAATCATCTGACCATTCTGTTCCGGATTGTATTGCCTCTGTCCATGCCAGTGGTGGCGGTAATGATTCTGTATTATGCGGTGGACAAATGGAACGCCTGGTTCTACGCGTCCATCTTCCTGAAGGACCGGAACCTGTTCCCGCTGCAGCTGGTGCTCCGGGAGATCCTCATCGCCAACTCCACGGACAGCATGACAGCAGGAGCCAGCTCGGGTGACCAGTTCAGGATTGGGGAAACCATCAAGTACGCCACCATCATGGTAGCGACCGTGCCGATTTTGGCGGTCTACCCTTTTGTGCAGAAATATTTCGTCAAGGGTGTTATGATCGGTGCGGTGAAAGGGTAAAGGCAACTGGCAAGGGGCCTCCCTGGCCTGCTTTGAAGGCAAGACTATCCTCCTTTTTGGGAGGGTAGTTTTTGTTTGTTTCGACAGTCCATTGGTTCGCTCTATGACACAGATCTTTTGCTGCTCCAAACTGATGGCCAATTGATTCGCTCTATGACACAGATCTTTTGCTGCTCCAAATCGACCGTCAACTCGTGCTCTTTTCACCGGCCCCTTCCATCTGGTGCTGTCCCGCCCCTGCCAACTCCCTTACCTGTCTACCAGCATCCTTACCCGCCTCCCAGCACCATTACCCGCCTACCAACACCCTTACCCGCCTACCGTGAGTGCCACGTCATGCTTCGTTAACCGGCTAACGGAACTCAGCGACTCTTAGGGGCCAAAAATCCGCTTATTTCAGCTCTAACGGAACTGAGAAGCTCTTACAGGACAATAATCGGGTTTTGAGGCTTGTTTTCATGCTCTAAGGGCTTCTGAGTTCCGTTACAATACGCAGACTTGGTTTTTTGATGGCTAAGGGCTTCTCAGTTCCGTTAGCGCTCCTGCTGAGGCGGATTCAGCCAATAATGGCGGAAACTCATAGAATAATAGTGATTTGTATATTACTTAATATATAAAAAAAGTAATAATATGTAATATATATAATGAAAACGGTTTTATCCTATCGCAGCAAGATAATGCAATCTCATCAAGATAATATTAGCTGGCGAAACGCGCCTATCAAAAATGTCCCATTGCCGGAAGCTGCACGCGGAGGTACTCTACACTGGACACATGTGTGTAGATAACCAGCAGGGCAGGAGGTAAGCAATGGGTGTACAGATGGAGCAATTGAACCGGGGGCTGGCGGCAGTCCGCACCCCCGAGGGAATATTCGTCAGCTGGCGGCTGTTGGGCAATGAAGTAACAGGTGCTTCCACACGCGGCATGGCGGGGGCGGATTTCCGCCTGTACCGTGACGGCGTGAAGCTGGCTGACGTGACGGACAGCACCAACTATCTGGACCGCTCCGGCAGCGCAGAATCGGTGTATGCGGTGGCGGCGGTGGTCAACGGGGTGGAGCAGGAGACTAGTGCCCAAGTAAAGGCATGGGAAGCTCCTTACCTGGAGATCCCGCTGCAGAAGCCTGCCGACGGGGTCACCCCCGCAGACCAAGCCTATACCTACAGCGCCAACGACATGAGTGTGGGCGATGTGGATGGCGACGGCGAGTATGAATATATCGTCAAGTGGGACCCGTCCAATTCCAAGGACGTTTCCCATGTAGGGTATACCGGCAACGTCTACCTGGACTGCTACAAGCAGGATGGCCGGCTTTTGTACCGCATCGACCTGGGAGTCAATATCCGGGCGGGGGCGCATTATACGCAATTTTTGGTGTATGACTTCGACGGCGACGGCAAGGCCGAGCTTATGTTCAAAACCGCGCCGGGTACCAAGGTGATCCGATACGAGGACGGCAAGCCGGTCTCCGAGGCGTTCATTACCCTCCTCCCGGAGGATGCTGCGGCGGGGTACAGCCACACCGACGATTACCGGATGAGCGGCGCGGATTATGTGGCCCATGTTGTAGAGATGTTCCAGAGCTGGCATGCCCATGAAGAAGTGGTGGCTGGACGTTGGCCCGCTACGCTGGAGGATTGCTTTGGCATCGCGCCTCAGTACAGCTATCCGCTGTCCCGGGAGGATGCGGAGAAGCTGGCAGACTATTTCGTAGACGTATACGCCCCCAGCCGGAGTCCCCGGAACAAGCTGCGGGAGTTTGAAGGATTTATCCTGAAAGGCCCGGAATACCTGACCGTGTTCCGCGGCGACACTGGCGAAGAGCTCTCCACCGTACGCTACAAGCCGGGACGCCATGACGACGGGCTGATGTGGGGCGATTATTCCTGGAACCGGATTGAACCGGGCAATCGGGTGGACCGTTTCCTGGCCGGGGTGGCGTACCTGGACGGACGCACCCCTTCGGCACTGTTTGCCCGCGGGTATTACACACGGGCGACGATGGCCGCCTACAACTGGGATGGCAAGGAGCTCACGGAGCTGTGGTATACCGACAGCGGTTGGGTCACCATGAATAATCCCTTTGCGGATACACTCCATGAGCCCAATGGTCGCAATCCGGGCTTCGGCAGCTTCGCCAAACAAGGCGCCCACGCCTTGTCCACCGCAGACGTGGACGGAGACGGCTGCCAGGAGATTGTCTACGGGTCCGTGACCATCGACCAGGACGGCAGCATTCTATACAGCTCCGGCGGTATTCTGCCGGAGGGCGGTTTTGCTCCCGGCGCATATGCCAAGCTGGGCCACGGGGACGCGCTGCATGTAGCGGTGGTGGACCCGGACCGGGACGGCTTGCAGATTTACATGGTCCACGAAGAGGGGGCCCATGCGCCATACGGCTACACCCTGCGTGACGCGGCTACCGGCGAGGTGCTGTACGGCGCCTTCGCCACCGAGGACGTGGGGCGGGGGATGGTAGGCAAGGTGGAGCCGGATGTGCCGGGTCTGCAAACCTGGTGCAGCGAAAGCCATCTGGCCCACGAGCCCTCCCGGGGCTTGCGTTCAGCCAAAGGCGAGCAGCTGAGCGAAACCGCGCCGGGCACCAACATGAGCATCAAGTGGGGAGCGGACATGACCACCCAGATCGTCAGCGGTACTTTTGACAAGGATGTAACCATCGAGGACTGGAAACGAGGCACCGTGCTGACCGCAGAGGGCACCCGCTCCAACAACGGCACCAAGGGCAACCCATGTCTGGTAGCCGACCTGTTCGGCGACTGGCGGGAGGAGCTAGTGGTGCGCACCGCGGACAGTACCGCCATCCGCATCTACATGAGCACCGAGGTAACGGACCGGAAGCTGTACACCCTGATGCATGATGCACAATACCGAACAGGGGTGGCATGGCAGAATGTGGTGTACAACCAACCATGTTATACCAGCTTCTACTTCGGCACCGATATGAGATGGGACAAGGTTCCGGTTCCGGATTTGTCGTTTAAGCGTGCAGAGCAAAATGAAAAGGTTGGAGGGGTACAGGTATGAATACGCAGGACACACAAGAGGCGAAGTCCCAGGTATATAACTTTAATTACGGCTGGACCTTCAAGGTGGCGGATGCGTTCCCGCTGGCAGCTGCGCTGGAGGCGTGGAAGGATCAGTCGGGCCGGTTTTTTTTCGAGAAGGAATATGAGGAGTCGGTTTGGGAAACCGTAGGCCTCCCCCATACCTATAACGACAAGGACCTGTTTGTAGACCGGATCAAGGACGCGGGAAGCGGTCAAAAAAGAACCTTCTCCTTCTACCGTAAATGGTTCCGTCTTCCTGCCTCCCACAACGGGAAAAAGGTGCTGATTGAGTTTGAAGGCATCCGCCAAACCTGTTATCTGTACATCAACGGCACCATGGCCGGTTATTACGAAGCGGGGGTTGCACCCTTCGCCTTCGACCTGACCCCTTATGTGGATGATGACGGGGACAATCTGATTGCTATCGCCACGGATAACACCTCCACCCGGGATCTGGATTTTTTCGTGGCGGAGACACCAAATCATTCGGATGCCCAACCGGGAGCATTCATCGACTCCTTAACGGAGCAGGACAGCATCCCCGAGTCGGCCCGTAGCGTCCGTTACTTCTGGAACTGCAACGACTTTAACCCTTCCGTGGGCGGCCTCACCAAAAACATCCGGCTTCACGTGAAGCCGAAGCTGTACATCACCCTACCGGTTTACAGCAACCTGCAAACCAAAGGGGTGTATGTCTTTGGAAGCGACTACGATATCCCCCAGCAGAAAGCGGATATCCATGTCCATGCGGAGATCCGGAACGAAACCGGCTCCGGCAAGTCGGTTTTCCTGGAGAGCATCATTTGTGACCATCAGGGCAACGAGATCAGCCGGACCTTATCCGGGCTGAACCTGATTCCGGCCGCCAAGCTTCCGGCCGCACCGCCTATCACCATCACGCCGCAGGATGCGTACCGGAAAGACGGGGAGAAATTCATCCCCTTGGCTGAGGACGAAGTAGCGCCAACCGTTACCGAGTCCGTTGAGGTTACTATCATCAAACATTCCGCCGCCGTCTCCGGACTCCGCTTCTGGTCACCGGATGATCCTTACCTGTACACGGTCTACACCCGGCTGATTCAAGACGGGGAAGTGCTGGACACTGTGACCACTGTTACCGGCTTCCGGAAGGTTTCCTATGATGGAGAACAGGGGCTTTTGATCAATGACACCCGGGTTTGGCTCACCGGCTACGCCCAGCGCTCCTCCAACGAGTGGGCGGCTGTGGGCATCCCCACTGACTGGCTCCGGGATATGGACGCCAAGCTGGTCCGCGAGAGCAACGCCAACCACATTCGTTGGATGCATGTGGCAGCCAGCCCGGCGGATATCCGGTCCTGCGACCGGTACGGTGTCGTCTGCACCCAGCCCGCAGGGGACAAGGAGCATGAGAATTTCGGCAGGCAGTGGGACCAGCGGATGGAAGTAATGCGGGACATTATTATCTATTTCAAAAATAATCCGTCCATCCTGTTCTGGGAGGCGGGCAACAATTCCATCAGCAAGGAGCATATGCGGGAAATGCGCCTGTTGAAGGAGCAGCTTGATCCGGATGGCGGACGGTTTATGGGCTGCCGCACCCTGAATACCGAGGATGTGGTCCAGGAAGCGGAATATGTGGGCACCATGCTGAACCGTCATGCAGGCCGTTTCCAATCCTCCAAAATGCCGGTGACCGAAACGGAATACCTGCGGGAGGAAGCGCCGCGCCGGGTGTGGGATGATTTTTCCCCGCCGGACTTCGACTACGACAATCTGTATCTGGGCCGGGGGGGCCGGAAGCAGCCCGGAGGCGACTGTTTTGATTTGACCTCCGAGGAGCTTTCCCTGTATGCCGCACGGGGGTATGCCGAGTTTTTCAATGACCGGATCGGCGGCGCCTCCGGCAAAAACTTCTACGCGGCAGCGGCGGCTCTGTGCTGGACGGATTCCGCACAGCACGGCAGACAGGCGGCGTCGGAGAATGCACGGATGAGCGGCCGGGTGGATCCGGTGCGCATCAAGAAGCAGAGCTTCGAGGCCTTCCGGACCATCCAGTCTCCCATGCCCATGGTCAAGATCGTTGGCCACTGGAATTACCCTCAGGAGGGCGGCAATAACTACCGCTACGCGTTGAAGGAGTTTGACGGGACCCATTGGCGCAAAACCGGAGAGTACGCTTACCGCAATCCCAAGGATAAAACGGTGTATGTCCTGGGCAGCTACTCCATTGCCAGGGTGGAGCTGTTCATCAATGGGAAACCGGCAGGGGTTTGCGATAAGCCGGTGGATACCTTCGTATTTCCTTTTGAGCAGATCGATATTACCCAATCCGGCTCCATCACTGCCAAAGCGTACGATTATGAAGGCAAGCTGGTGGCGGAGGACGGGATTGAAACCGCCTCGGCCCCAGCCAAACTGCGGTTGACTCCTATTACTGGAGACCGTGGCCTTATGGCGGATGGAACCGACGTTGCTTACGTGGATGTAGAGGTTCTCGATGAGCAGGGCCGTTTATGCCCGCTTGCTTTTGACCGCATCGACTTCACTCTGGAAGGGGAAGGGGTATTCCTGGGCGGATACAACAGCGGACGCTTCAACGGCTTCGGCAAAGAGGACAGCGTCATCCACCAGAACCATGTGTACGCGGAATGCGGCAACAACCGGGTCTTCATCCGGTCAACCCGGAGCGCCGGGGAGATCAGGCTGACGGCGCAGATGAAGGGTGTGCCGCAGGCCGCAGTATCGCTGCAAAGCCATTCTGCCGATACGGCTCCATTAGCCCGGCAGCACCTCCAATGTCTTGCGCCGGTCTACGGAGATACCGCACCAGCTTCCGCCTATCCCTTCGAAGCCATTCCCGAAGCGGACGCGGCCAAGTATGTGCCCGAGGACAAGATCTACTGCAAGGTGCTGGTGGAGGGCCAGGAGCCGGATACCCGGGGAATTCTGAGTGTCTATAACCACGGCAGCATCTACAGTCCGGTTCTGTTCATTCTGGAGCGCATCAAAAGCATGCGGCCGGAGCTGTTCGATTACTCCTACGACGGGGACAAACAAATCCTCACCTTAACCTCCGGGGGCAACACCGTCACCGCAGAAAAGGGACGCACCCACCTTCTTGTCAACGGGGAGGAGAATCTGTTGAATGGAGAGCCTTACATCCACCGGGATGCCTTCATCGTGGAGATCAACGCAGTCATTTCCTATATCCAGGGTGTGGTCGCTTTTTACGACGACAATGTCCGGGTATTCCGGATTGAGCTCCCGGCCAAGAACAGTTAACCGTTTAATAATCACCACCAATCAACATAAACAAACCTCTCCTTCAAATGGCAGCTTGCGCTCCATCCGATAAGGAGAGGTTTTCTATATAAAGATGATATATTTTTCTGTTCTACTTATCCAATAATACAAGCCTTAATCCTACACCCTCATGCTTTACTTGCGGTCCCATGCAGTTCCGGTAAGAGGAGCGCGTATTGGCAGGATAGTCCCCCCATGCGCCTCCACGAATCACCCGGGCATCGCCGGATGAGGGGCCTTGCGGGTCTGAAGCCATTCCCCGTTCATAAGGATTACTGTACCAATCGCTGACCCACTCCTGAACATTTCCATGCATATCGTGAAGTCCCCAGGGATTAGGCTTTTTCTCCCCCACGGGGTGGGTGCGGTCGCTTGAATTTGTGTTGATCCAGGCAAAGTCCTCTATAAGCTCTTCCTTGTTTCCGAAGCTCCATGGTGAGGTTGTGCCTGCCCGGGAGGCAAATTCCCATTGTGCTTCAGTGGGCAGAGCAAAGCTTCTGCCGGTCAGTTTCTGGAGCTCTGCCACAAATCTCTGGCAATCCTCCCAGCTGACCGATTCCACCGGCAATTTTGCGCCTTTAAATGCACTGGGATTGCTGCCCATGACCATTTCCCATTGCTCCTGTGTTACCTCATATTTCCCAATGAAGAAGGCTTTGGTGATCTTGACCTCATGCATAGGTCCTTCATCTTCATCACCGAATTCCTGGGAGGAGCCCATGGAGAATGTGCCCGGATGGATCCGCACGAACTCCATTTCCAGCTGTTGTCCCAGGTTTACCTTTTCCACCGCCTCTGCCATCACGGTGTTGGGCAGCACAGCGTTTTGGTTTACTCCGGAGGTAGCAGACGCAAGATAGTAAACAATAACACCAATTGACACAATTCCAATGAGCAAAAGCATAGGCTTCAACCGGTACGGGATAAGCTTCATTCTTTTCACCTTTCTGTTCCAAGAGGAGATGATGCTGCTGCCAAAATGAAATGAGGCTGTCCAAAGGTAAAAGCGGCCTTGACGGACTTTTTGGACAGCCTCTTTATTTTTCCAATCGATTATTTTAAGGCTTTTGCGATGATAGAAATTGCCTCAGCTCTGGTTGCATTTCCCTTAGGCTTGAAGCTGCCGTCAGGGTATCCGTTGATAATTCCAACCTTCCGGGCGGTGAATACCTCAAGGGCTGCCCAGGAGGATATCTCTGCCTGATCCGAGAAGGAGGCTTCTCCTGAAACAAGAGACAGCTTGGCTGCTTTGACTGCCATTACGGCCATCTGTTCTCTGGTAATCAGATCATCCGGCCCGAAGAGGGAATCGCTGTAGCCGTCTACAATCCCATGGGCATTAGCGGCGGCAATGTAATCCTTCGCCCAGTGGTTTGCTGTGTCGGAGAACACCTTACCTGCTTTGGCTTCTAGCTTGAAGGCTGCAACAAGTATTTTCACAAATTCCGCCCGGGTAATGGATTGATCGGGCTTGAAGGTACCGTCCGGGTAACCGGCAACTGCACCGGAATTAATCAGCTTGTCAATTTCCGCATGTGCCCAATGGCCTGCAATATCTGTCAAGGAAACGGAAGGTGCAGGTGTGGCCGCTCCAGGTGTAGTTGAGGGAGTTGGGTTGGGGGCAGGGGTTGACGGTGAAGGTGTTATGCCACCACCGCTGCTGCCGCTGCCATCGCTGTCACTGTCGCTGTTAATGGCCGTTTGAGCATAAACAGCAAATTTGGTGAAATGCTTCGTCCAAATGACAAGGTCGGCTCCGACGGTGATATAGGCATCCCCGCCGGCTGCGATTTCGGCGTCAGCCGCAGTCTGAGTATCGGCGCTAAGGACTTGAGTGATTTTGGTGAAGACGGTGCCGCTTTGGTAACCTGCTTTTTTGCCGCCCATTCCCGGGATGACCAGTCTTACAGCCTTGTTGAAGGTTAACGGCACATCAGGGGAGCCTGTCTCGATTACGGCATGTACAGTTGCCGTATAGCCCGAATCCGGCACTGGAGTAACCGTGTTATTGGCCAACACTGCGGCCAGGCTGATCATTCCATTCCATGCAGCAGGCGCTGTGATGATCAAGCCTCTGGGCAATTCTGCTTCCAGGGTGACTGCAGCGGAGCCGATGGTTGCTGCAGCGGTTACCTTTACCCCCGGCAGCGGGGCTGTTGTAACAGTGGAATCGGAGGGTTCATACAGCAGTTGAGCAACGCTCAGAGCTGCGCCTGAAACGGGGGAGGGCACCGAAATGGACACAGGTGATGATGTATGATCGTAGGTGGCCTGGGTTACGGCGACGGTTTTATGGGTATCGGTTACGGTTACCGGTGTGTCGTCTGCAATGACAACAGGAGGCGTGTATCCGCCACCGGCTGCATAAACGGTCAGATTGGCAGAGGCTTTGAGGCTTCCCTTTGCCGCAGAGACATAAAGAATGCCGGGGGACATGTCCGAGGGAACCGTAATCCTAGTAGAAAACTCCCCGTACGTGTTGGAGGTTACAGTCGCCGAATAGATATCTGTACCGTCAGCTTGAACAGCACGTACAAGAACGTCAGTATTGGCAGCTGTTGAACCCGACACTATAATGGACTCTCCGGTGGCTGCATGGAATTGGCTGAGACTCATTTCCACGGTCTCAACTGGTGCAGCGCTAACCGTTACCGAACTGGTTGCGCTAGTGCCACCTTCTGCAGCAGCTGCTGTAATAACCGCCGTTCCTGGGGCTACGGCAGTAACAGTAACACTGGTTTTCCCGGTAACGGGATTATAAACCGCATCTGTAACCGTTGCTACATGGGCATCACTGGATGTAAAGGTGATCGTTTTATCTTGGGCATCCAGAGGAAATACCGCGGCTTCCAATTGAGCAGATGCACCAGCCGCAAGCTCAATATTCTGATCGGCAAGGACCACTCCATCTGTATAACCGTAACCCAAACCGGCAAGATCGCTGTCGCTGGCCAGCTTCATAAACGTAATGTCCGGCAGGCTGCCATCCGCTTTACGGGGCAATGTCAACTGCGAGGCATCCAGACTTTGGAAATCTTCCTCCGATACCGCAACATCCATTGTCCACGAATTAAAGCTCTCTCTTTCCGGAGGTAAATTCGCATTCATAATATCTTTGCCTGAGAAGGCGATATTATAGTGCAATTCCTCCCGGTACCCGTCAATATCGCTGTGCAGATCCTCCAAGATTGTCCGCTCCAGCATGTTGAAATTGGCGGTTTTATTGTTGAAAGCGGTATTATATGTCCAAATAGCTGCTTGTCCCAAATGGTGATTGGCATAGAAGCCACTGGCGTTGTTATTGGCAGAAATGCAGTTTTTCACGATATGCACGGGGACCGGATTAGGAAGCTTATTGCCCCAGGTTCCGCCGCCTACCTTAAACCCGTTGGAATCCCCACCGGCTGTCATATCGTAGGCCCAGCTGTTTTCAAAGGTTATAGACCCCTGCGAACTGATGGTATCATAGCCATCATCGCTGTTATGCCAGGAACGGCAGTTTTTCACTGTAACCGGATTAGCATGAAAACCAAACCCATCCGTGTTGCCGATGGAGGCGCTGGTGGGCCCGATATTGTTGTATGCATCACAATTGATAAGCGAGCCGCTGCCTTGTGTTGTGAAGTAAAAGCCGTTAGCCTCGGTATCATGGGCGGAAACCCGGTCAAAATGGGCGTTGCCTTGAATCCGGAAGCATTCCGACTGCTTTTGGGTGCCGGCTTTAACACCAATAACCTCAATGCCTCTAAACGTCACATTGCTGGTTCCAACCGGCACATGAAACGCAGCAACGCGCTTCACCGGCTCTACGCCGGAGAAATCAAACACAGGCTTCTCATTTTCATAAGCCTCATACGTAATGTTGCTTTTGCTCATCCGGTGCACATAGTTGTAGTTGCTGTCCGTGGCGGCGATATCAAAGGTATCGTATATACCTCCGCGAATATAGACCGCATCTCCTTCAGAAGCCTCTGTTTGCGCTTTCATAAGACTCTTGAAGGGGGCCTCCAGGGTGCCCGTATTGCTGTCATTGCCATCCGGAGCGACATAAAAGCTGGCGGCATGAGCCGATGCTGCAGAAATGAAAACGGCTGCAAATCCGGCTATAACAAATAGTAGTGTTTTGCCAAAAGCACCTAAAAAGGAAGACAAAAATCTTGCGTAGCTGCTGTGGATCGGGCTGTCCATTTCTCACTTTCCTCTCATTAAAATGTTTTATTCATGGGTACTGATGCAGGATTATAGTAGCTCCTTACAAATTCCCCCTTTCCTGTACCAGTGTTTTCAGAACATATTGTATGCGCAATCAAAATTGCCTTCAATCGCACTTTCTTAAGGGGGCATATGCCAACATAGCACTTCTTGGGGAGTATAGGACATTGCCGCTCTTAAGCATATTTCTTGCCGCTGCTGCCGCCTATTCCGCCTATAAAAATGTCCGGTTGTCGGAAACCGGGGGCTGCCACATAATAAAGTCACACCGCTCGTCGACGCGCTGAAATTTTTGGAGGTGGAAGAAGTTATGAAGCAAGCGGCTGCCCAAGGGAACATTCAAGCCGTGCACATGACCGGCAAGGACCGCCGGAATACCTTATGGAAGCGGGTCCGCCGGGAAAAATGGATGTTTATCTTGCTCACGCCCGGTTTATTGTACTTTCTGCTTTTCAAATATGTTCCCATGTGGGGGGTCCTGCTGGCCTTTAAGGATTATCAGCCCTTCCTTGGATTTATAAAAAGCGAATGGGTCGGATTGGAGCATTTCCGCGTGTTTTTCGCCAATCCTGAATTCACCATGCTGCTCAGCAACACCCTTTTGCTTTCTTTATATAATCTGATTTTCTTCTTCCCGGCTCCCATTATTCTGGCGCTGCTTCTGAATGAAGTCCGGGTGGCCTTCTTCAAACGGTTTGTCCAGACCCTTGTGTATGTGCCGCACTTTATCTCCATGGTCATTGTGGCCAGCTTAACCTACGTGTTCCTGACTACCGAGGGCGGTGTGGTCAACGAATTTCTCTTCCAGCAGACCGGCAGCAAAACCGACTTCCTCACCAGTCCGGACTGGTTCCGTCCCATTATCATCATCCAGACCATCTGGAAGGAATGCGGCTGGGGCACCATCATCTTCCTGGCGGCCTTAGCCGGAGTGGATATGGAGCAGTATGAGGCGGCGATTATGGACGGGGCCAACCGCTGGAAGCAGACCTGGCATATTACCCTGCCGTCCATCCGCAGCACCATCGTTATCCTGCTGATTTTGCGTATGGGCAATATTCTGGACAATGGCTTTGAACAGATCTATTTGCTGCTGAACCCGCTGAACCGGCATGTGGCAGAAGTGTTCGATACCTATGTCTACATGGTGGGCATCACCCAAGGCGCATTCAGCTACAGTACGGCTGTAGGCTTATTCAAATCCATTGTGGGTGTGGTTCTGGTGATGGGCACCAACTGGCTGGCCAAGAGGTTCGGCGAATCCGGCCTATATTAAGGAAAGCGAGGAGTAGAGGACATTGGCTAGACACTACAAAAGTGTACCGGGTACTGCATTTGACATCGGCAATTATCTGTTCCTGACGTTATACGGGCTACTGGCCGTATTTCCCTTTATCTATATTATCGCAGGCTCCTTCGCCAGCGATGCGGAGTTGACGGAGCGGGCCGTATTCCTGATTCCCCAAACCTTCACGACGGCTGCGTATGAATATATTTTCTCCACCAACATCATCATGCGGAGCGTTTGGGTTTCCATCTATATCACGGTGGTCGGCACCATCTTCAATCTTATCTTTACCGTCACCATGGCGTATCCACTGGCGCGCAAAACTTTGCCCGGACGGAACACCTTTCTCAACATGGTTATTTTCTCCATGCTGTTTGGCGGGGGAATGATTCCCACCTATCTGGTGATCCGGGAGCTGAATCTGCTGGATAGCCTGTGGGCATTGATTATTCCCGGTGCCATCAGCGCTTTTAACCTGATCATCGTGAAGAATTTCTTCCAGGAGCTTCCCCCGGAGCTGGAGGAGGCGGCGCGGATTGACGGCTGTACGGAGCTGGGGCTACTATGGAAAATTGTGCTTCCCCTCTCCAAGCCGGTGCTGGCTACCTTCACCCTGTTCTATGCTGTAGGCCACTGGAACAGCTTCTTCAGTGCCCTGCTTTACATTAACAATCCGGAAAAATGGCCCTTGCAGGTTATGCTCCGGCAGATCGTGATGCTGTCCCAATCGGCGGCGGGGGATATGAGCAGCATGGACCCCAATTTCGTGAAACCGCCTGACCAGTCCATCAAAATGGCTGTTATTGTCATCGGTACGGTTCCCATTTTGCTCGTGTATCCGTTTCTCCAGAAGCATTTTGCCAAGGGTGTTATGATCGGCTCTGTGAAGGGGTAACGGCTTGCGATAAATAGAAAGCATTTTATTAAGGAGGTCATTGGTTTATGCAACAAAACAAAACGCAATGGAAAAAATGGCTTGCGGTAGCATCGGCAGCGTCCGTTACCGCAACGGTGCTGGTTGGCTGCGGCAGCGACAGCACAGATTCTGCAGCAAATTCTCCACAGGGTTCGGCGGGAGCCACCGCATCCGCAGCGCCGGCCAAGCCGCTGGAGCTGAGCATTATGCTGCCGGTGTTCAACACCAGCTACCCCAAGGACGGCAGTCCCGTATTGGCGGAAATCGAGAAGAAAACCAACACCAAGATCCACATTGACTGGGTGCCCAACTCCTCCTACAACGATAAATTTAACATTACGCTGGCCTCCAGCAAGCTGCCCAGCATCATGTACGTGCCCGACAGCAAAAGCTCCAGCTTTGTGAATGCAGCCAAATCCGGGGCGTTCTGGGATGTGGCACCGTATCTGAAGAACTACAAGAATTTGGGCCAGGCCAACAAGGTTGTGCTGGAGAACTATGCGATAGAGGGCAAAACCTACGGGATTTACCGGAGCCGTGCCCTGGGCCGCAACGGCATCAACTTCCGGCAGGACTGGCTGGATAATGTAGGGATGACCACTCCCAAAACCATCGATGATTTCTATAATATGCTCAAGGCGTTTAAGGAAAAGGACCCGGACAAAAACGGCAAGGACGATACCTACGGTATGGTACTGGTCAAATGGACGGGCACCTGGGCCAGCGGCTTTGACACCATCAAGCTTTGGTTCGGTGCGCCTAACAAGTGGGGCGTTGCCAACGGCGCTCTGGTGCCGGAGCATGAAACCGCGGAATACTTCGAGGCCCTGAAATTTATGCGCAAGCTGTTCGAGGAAAAGCTGATCAACCAGGACTTCGCTGTTTATGACAGCGCCAAGTGGATTGACCCTGTAGTGAACGGCAAAGCCGGTGTCATTGTGGACGTGACGGATACCGCAGGCCGGATTGAGCAAAAAATCCATGAAGCGCTGAAGGCGGCTAATAAAGACGAGCCCACTAAGCAATTTGTGGACAATTTAATCGGTGTGGAGGGCAAAAACGGTCTGAAGGCACTGCCTACCACAGGCTACGCCGGTATCCTGGCGATTCCGAAATCCAGTGTAAAAACCGAAGCCGAGCTGAAGCAGGTGCTTCAATTTATCGATCAGACCAACGAAGCCGAGCTGCAAACCCTTCTGTATTCCGGGATCGAAGGCAAGCATTACACTAAGGACACAGACGGTTTTATCGTTCCCAGCACAGAAACCGCCCTTATTGAATCTGAAGTATCCGGCTTGGGGCAAATGCTGACTTATATTCCTGAAACACGGACGCTGAAGAGCAAAAAAACCCAAACGCCGCTTTCCATCAAAACGGAAAAGCTGCAGAAGGAAGCAGAGAAATACGTGGTTCCGAACCCTGCCGAGTCCTTTATCTCCAGGATTTATTCCCAAAAGGGACCGCAGCTGGATAACATCATCAACGATGCCCGGATCAAGTATATTGTGGGGCAATCCTCGGAAGCCGATTGGAAGGCTGCAGTAGAACTGTGGAAGAAGAGCGGCGGCGATGAATATGTCAAGGAAATGAATGAATTGTACGCCGCTTCGCCGAAAAAATAGAACTTGCCGGAGGAAAACCGTGTCGGGGACACGGTTTTTTTCTGCTGCACGAGAATGTCCTAGCCTTTCGGCAAAGTGCTATCCGGCGGGCAGGAGCATCAAGAAAGTGCAATTGAACAAAACAGGCCGATAAGGTATCCTAGGTAGGGAAAAACAAGCCGATGGCTGGTGAATATAACGATGGTAAAGCTCTTTTCCAAGGAAACAACGTACTACCGGCAAAGTCTGCTGCTGATTCTGGTCATTGCCACTTTGCCCGGGCTTTTATTGAGCGGCCTGATGTATTGGGGAGCAGGGGGCCAAATTGAGGAGGAGCTGCATCAGCTCCATCAACAAAAGATCCATGAACGGGCCGAAACCATCGACGATACCCTCTCCCATCTGGAGATGTCCTTGGGCCATTGGGCCTTTGAGCCGCAATTTGACTATTTGCTGAACAACAAGGACTTCTGGAAGAACTACACCCAGGCATGGGATATCACCAAAACCTTGCTGGTCATCCAGAGCACCAGCGAGCTGATCGAGCGGGTGGAGCTTTATCTGGAGGGATCGGAGGAAGGGGGCATCCGCTTTAATCCGGAGCATAATGTGATTGAGCAGCCTGAATTGAATGAGCAGTACATGGCGCTCTTGCGGCAGGACCGCTCCATCTTCTGGACCTATCCCGGCTCGGGCAATGCCAATAACCGGGATTTGGCGCTAGTCCAGAAGGTGCCGGGGAACAGCAGCGAGCCTATCGGCTTTCTCATGGTCCGCATTAATATGGACAAGCTGGGACAATTGGTGGAAACCCTCACACCGTATAACGGAGCCAAAACCCTGCTGGTGCGGGAGGACGGCGGCATCATTATCGGTACCGGCGTCGGAGAGAAGGATGAGCCGTTCGTTGTGGATATGATCCGGGATATTCAAGCCAAGAGCTCCGAGGAAGGCCTCTATTTCAGCAATTGGAAGGGCAGCAAATATTCCGTCACCTATGACCGGTTCTCCCAGCTGATTAACCACTGGGGGTATATTTCGGCGGCTCCCATCCGTTCTATCACGACGCCGCTGCTGTCCATCTCCAAGCTGATTATTATCGTCAGTCTTATCGGCCTTCTGCTGGCGGTGTCCTTGGCCTGGCTGGCATCCCGGAGGATTTACTCCCCCATTGGCAAGCTGGTGCGGATGCTGGGCGGTGAAAAAAGCGGAACGGCCGCCAAGGATATCGATGAATTTTCGCTGATTAACCAGCGGTGGCAGGCCTTGAACCGGGAGAACAACTCCCTGCAGTCCAAGCTGAAGCATGAGCTGCCCCACTTGAAGGAAAGCTTCCTGCAGCAGCTGATCCAGGGGTACCTGTACCGGTATTCCGGCCCGGAGCTGATCAGCCGTTTCAGCCAATATGGCGGGAATGTGGAGCAGGGAATTTTCACTGTGGTTTATCTCCAATTGATCGGCTTCGACCGGCTGATGGACCGGTTCAACAAGGGCGATGAGGGGCTGGTCACCTTTGCCGCCTGCAATATTATTGAGGAAATCACTGCAGGGAATCTGGAGCAGGGGTATGTCATCAACTTCCATGACTTGTCCATTGCCGTTCTGATTGTAGAGCGGGGCAACCACCAGCGGGACCGGATTTATGCGGTGTGCCGCGAGGTTACCCAAACCGTCAACCGGATTTTGCGGATGCGGGCTACGGTGGTGATTGGCCCCACGACGGATCATATTACCCAGGTGGCCTCCGTTTTTGAAAAAGCAAAATCCGCCACCCGGTACCGCAGCTTCGAAAATGAGAATCAGATTCTCGATATGGAGCAGCCGGATCTGTTCTTCGAAACGGGGAGCTTCAACTATCCCTTCGCCGTGGAGCGGGAGCTGATCCAGGCTCTGCGGGCGGGGGAACGGGAGGAAGCCGTACGGCAGCTTACATTGTTTGTAGAAGCCATGTCGGCAGAGGGTATGAAGGAAATTGATGTGCAGCAGGGGCTGATGCGGCTGTTGGCAGGCATTCTGAATGCGGTGTCCCAGGTAGGCGTGAACCCGGCCAGTCTGACCAACGGCGGCAATATCTTCGAAGCACTCTCCCAAATCCGCGACCCTCAGTCCATCCTCCAATGGTTCCGGGAAAATATTGTGGAGACCTACATGCAGGAGCTGGAGAAACGCTCCAACGACCAGGTGAAGCGGATGATCGAGCAGGCGAAACAATATCTTCAGGAGTATTACGCCAAGGATATCTCCCTGGAGAGCTGCGCGGATCATGTGGGGGCCACCTCGCATTTGCTCAGCAAAGCCTTTAAGTATGAGGTGGGCATCAACTTCACCGAGTATCTGACGGAGCTGCGGATGGACAAGGCCAAGGACCTGCTGAAGGATTCGGATATTATGATTAACGAAATCGCGCTTCTGGTCGGTTACCAGCCCAGCTATTTTATCCGGCTGTTCAAAAAGCTGGAGGGGATTACCCCGGGACGTTTCCGGGAAATGGTGAGGGGGCAGGAGGGGTAGGGGGGAGGCGGTTAGTTGAATATGTTGAACGGAATTGATATCTTGAAATGGGACTTACTGTGTATGGATTAATGTGATAAAATGCAAGAGCAATAGAATAGGCTTGCAAGGGCGGTCGGCTAATCTCCCGGAAGGGAGGTGATGCCTGTGGAGGTTAAAGATGCTTTGACGCTCATGATTAGCTTCGGTGCGCTGCTTGTTGCGTTGCTGACGTTGGTCGTGGCCATCGTCGTAGCAATTAGCCGGAACACAAAGAAATAGGCCGCCCTGCTCAAGGGATGCGACCTATTTCCTGTAGGTTTAACCCGTAACGCCGACCGCCTTTCAAGCGGCTGTTGCACAGGAGAGTCGTGTTGCAAGCACGGCTCTCTTTGCATTGTACTCTTATACTAACGCTAGTATACCATGCATTCGAATTGGCTTTCAATGTAATTGGAGATTATCTCACCCAGCGTGAAATAAGCGGAAGGTCCTTGGGGCTGCGGAACCGGATGAGGGACAAGGTAGTGAAGTACACTGCCAACGCGAAACCCACCGATCCCAGCACCGTCCAGACCAGGGGGATATCCATCGCCGTGGCATAGCTTAATGCCCATTGGCCGCAGAGAGCCATGACCAGCATGGACAGGAAAACCCGGGCATACGGGCGGATTTCCCAATAAAAGCCGATGGTGCTGGAGATGGAGAGGAAATTCAGCAGGGTCAGCACAATAATCCCGATCCCCATCCCGAAGGCGATGCCCACAATGCCGAATTGGCTGCCCAGTACAAAAATGGCTACAGCCTTCAATCCGGTAGCGATCAGGTGGTTTCCCAACGTGGTGTTGGCCCGGCCAAGTCCAAGCAAAATCGCATTCAGCGGTGCGTCGAAATAATGCAGGAAAAACATGGGGGCCAGGATTTTCAGCAGGATACCCGCCTCCGGAGCGTGGTAGATCAGGGTGGTCAGCGGCGTGGCCCAAATGAACAGAATCACCGTGGCCGGAGCACCGATCATCAGGCCCAGCCGGAGCGCCTGGTCCATCCGCTGGTGCATTAGGAGGCTGTTTTTGTTGGCGGAGGCTTCGCTGATGGCCGGAATCAGCGCGGTGGACAGGGATTGGGTGATGAAGCTGGGCATAAACAGCAGAGGAAAGGCAAACCCGGTAAGCATGCCGAACTGCTTGGTGGCCATGACCGTCCCGATACCGGTGAGCGCCAGGCTGGTGGTGATGAGCATAGGCTGGAAGGCGCCGTACAGGGAGTGGACCACACCATTGCCTGTGATAGGCAAGCCAATGCGCAAAAGCTCGGCCAGCGTGGATTTGCTCTTCTTGAGGCTGCTGCCCCAGGTTACGCCGGGTATCCGCGCTTCTCCCCGCAGCTTGTAGCTAACTGCAAGGAACATCAGGCTGCTGGCTTCGCTGATCACCGCAGCGGCGGTAGCTCCTGCGGCGGCATAGGCAATGCCGTAGGGAAGCAGCAGGTGGACCAACGCCAGCACGCAGGCGATCTGAACGGTGAATTCCAGCACATCGGAGGCCGCAATGGTCTGCATCCGCTGCTTGCCGCGGAAATATCCCTTGAGTACAGCAGAGATGGCGATGATGGGCGCGATGGGCATAATGGCCAGCATGGCGTAGTAGGCCCGCTGGTCTGTGAGCAGGATGGAGGCGATCCGCTCCGACCCCAGCAGGCACACTGTAGTCAGGCTGATGCTCAGGGTGCTGGTAATAGCCAGCGATACGTGGAGAATCCGCCGGATTTTTTCTTTATCCCCCTTGGCGTCGGCCTCCGCCACCAGCTTGGAGATCGCGACGGGCAGCCCCAGCTCCGTGATGGTAATGACCAGGGGCACCAGCGGCTGTGCCATCATCAGCAGGCCAATTCCCTCCGCCCCCAGCACACGGGCAATGTACATGCCGCTGATAAAACCGAGAATCCGGTTGACGAATGCGGCAATGGACAATACAAAGGTGCCTCTCATGAAGGATTGCTTCTGTTGCGGCATTGGCATCATGTCCTCCCGAAGAATCAAATACTGCTATTGTATTCGGGGTTGTCTGCGAACATGCAGTCCAAGTGAAGGCAGGTTGCCGGAGTAGGGCGTGGGCGTGGGCGTGGGCGTGGGCGTGGGCGTGGGCGT
>JAEWIS010000054.1 GCA_023386955.1 Bacillota bacterium | reverse complement strand
GAAAACCCCGAACTTGCATTCGATATATTTGCCGTTGACCGAACGGCTGACGGTGGATTCGTGTACGCCGAGCTCTTCGGCAATATCCTGTAGGCGCAGCGGCAGAATGTCGCCGGCGCGCAAAAAGAAATCCTTTTGCCAGCGCACAATCGCCTCTGCAATCTGCTCGATGGTGTCGCGCCGGGTTTTGATCGCCTTTGCCACCCACATCGCCTGAGAGAGCTTGCGCTCGACATAGTCCTTGACCTCGTCATTTTTGTCGCATAGCGAAAGGTAGCTGCGATTGACGTTGATCTGGGCGCTGTAGCGGTCGTTATAACGGCAGGAGAGCGCGCCCTCCTGCTCGATGACGGTGACGTCGGGCAAAATGTAAACCGCGGGGCGGTTGCCAAAGCAGAAAGCCGGGCGGGGTTGAAGCGTCTTGATCAGCTCGTAGAGCGTGCGCACTTTCTGAGCCGGGCAGCCAAGCGCACCTGCTATTTTCTGAAAATGCCCGCGCGGCAGCTCTTGCAGATGGTTTTCTATGAGGCGATAGGCCAGCGGATCGTCAATGCCCCGGCGCGCTAACTGAATCGTGAGCGTCTCGGGCAGATCTTTTGCGCCGATGCCCGGCGGATCCAACGTTTTGAGATAGGCGATCGCCTCTTGCGCGAGCACCCGATCGACGTTAAAGGTCTGCGCGGCCTGTTCAGCCGTGATCGTGAGATAGCCGTTTTCATCCAGCGAATAGATCAGCTTTTCTAAAATCGAAAGCTCGATCCGCGTCAGGCTGAAATCGAACTGATTTCTCAGATATGCCTGTAGGTCGTAGGGGTCGTCGGTTTGCAGCGACGGCTCGGGTCGGCGGCTGTCTTCATAGTCGGCGGGGTCCTCGTCGGGACGAAGCACCGGCTTTGACACCAGCCATTGCGCCGCTGCCAGCGGACTGATTTCCTCCTGCGTGGCACCCGAGTCGGGCGCTTGCACGTCGATGAGCGGGTTTTCGGCCTCAAGCTCGCTCAGCCGTTCGTTGAGCTCTTGAATATTCATCTGAAGAAGGGTGACATACTGTATTTGCTGCATGGA
The DNA here is from genome assembly GCA_023386955.1 of Bacillota bacterium. GTDB lineage: Bacteria > Bacillota > Bacilli > Paenibacillales > NBRC-103111 > Paenibacillus_AR > Paenibacillus_AR mesotrionivorans. The sequence continues at coordinate 5,053 of JAEWIS010000054.1, read as the reverse complement.
GATATTCTGGCGCAGCTCCTGCTTTTGATGCTGCTCTAAAAAACCTGTAACAGACATGAGCCCCTCCCCTTTCTGCAATAATACGATTGTGATTAGCTCTATTATGACCGATTCTCGTCTGTTTTGCAAGCGATATCATTTTACAGTAGCCGCGTGCGATTGTCGATATCGCGTTGCCATTCTGCCGCGCGGCTTGCGCAAGCGTCGGTGCCGCTGTTCTCGTGCAAAATTGCCTATTTAAACCGCTAAAAAGAATTTCTTCCGGGGCTTGACAAGCTATTGCAAAATCGTTATCATGCTGTTATATCAAAAATCGCGTTGACGGGGAATTTGCAGGCCCCGACACAAGCCTCAGAGAGCCGCCGGCTGGTGAAAGGCGGTGCTTGTGCGTCTGCAATCTCACCTCCGAGCGGCCGACTGAGCAGATTTTTTCTGCAAGGAAGGACGGGTTTCCCACCCGTTATCAATGGGGCCGGATTCGCTGCATGAGCTCTATAAAGGGCGCAGCCGATGCCGGGCAGAGTGGATGCGAACAAACGCATCAACAAGGGTGGTACCGCGAAAGACAGGCTGCTTTCGTCCTTTGAAGTCAAAGGATGATTGCGGCTTTTTTGATTTTGAACAAAATATATTCCTGATCGACCAACATCCTCGCTTTACAGCCGCCGCGTCAAAAGGCGCTATAATCACCCTTCCCCTTGGCTTGCATTTTATGAAACTCATATTTTAGGAGGAACGACACATGGGTATGACAATGACGCAGAAAATTCTGGCCGCTCACGCGGGGCTCGATTCGGTAAAGGCCGGGCAGCTGATTCGCGCCAAGCTTGATATGGTGCTTGGCAACGATATCACGACGCCGGTTGCAGTCAACGAATTCAACAAGGCGGGCTTCGATTCGGTCTTTGATGTGAACAAGATTTCGATCGTGCTCGACCATTTTATTCCGAATAAGGATATTAAAGCAGCCGAGCAGGCCAAGACCTGCCGCAACTTTGCCCGCCAGTATGACGTTCAAAACTTCTTTGACGTTGGCGAGATGGGCATCGAGCACGCATTGCTGCCCGAAAAAGGCCTGATTGCCCCGGGCGAAACCTGCATCGGCGCAGACTCGCACACCTGTACTTATGGCGCGCTGGGCGCATTTTCGACCGGCGTCGGCTCCACCGATATGGCGGCGGGCATGGCGACCGGCGAGGCGTGGTTTAAGGTGCCCTCGGCGCTGCGCTTTAACCTGCCCGGCAGGCTTTCTGAAAACGTCAGCGGCAAGGACGTGATTCTGCACATCATCGGCATGATTGGCGTCGATGGCGCGCTCTATAAGTCGATGGAGTTCGGCGGCGAGGGGTTGAAGAACCTGACCATCGATGACCGCCTGTGCATCGCGAACATGGCGATTGAGGCGGGCGGCAAAAACGGCATTTTTGAGGTGGACGACGTGACGTTGGAATATGTCAACGCCCGCGTCAACCGCCCGTTTAAAACCTACACACCAGACCCCGACGCGCAGTATGACGCGGTTTATGAGCTCGACCTGTCAGCCATTAAATCGACCGTCGCGTTCCCCCATCTGCCCGAGAACACCCGCACCATCGACGCGGTCGGCGACGTTAAGATCGATCAGGTCGTCATCGGTTCCTGCACCAACGGCCGCCTGTCCGACATGGCTGCCGCCGCCAAAATCCTCAAGGGCCGCCATGTGGCTAAGGACTGTCGGACGATCATCATCCCCGCCACGATGAAGATCTATCGCGAGTGCATGAAGCTGGGCTATTCCGATATCTTCTTAGATGCGGGCTGCGTCATCTCGACCCCAACCTGCGGCCCCTGCCTTGGCGGCTACATGGGCATCCTCGCCGAGGGCGAGCGCTGCGTCTCGACCACCAACCGCAACTTTGTCGGTCGTATGGGCCACCCGAAGAGCGAGGTTTATCTCGCCAGCCCCGAGGTGGCGGCCGCTTCAGCGGTCATGGGCAAAATTGCCGATCCCAACAAGCTTTAAAAAGGAGAGAACGTCATGAATACCAAAGGCTTTGCACATAAATACGGCGACAACATCGACACCGACGTCATCATTCCGGCGCGCTATCTGAACACGCCCGACCACAAGGAACTGGCTGCGCACTGCATGGAGGATATCGACCTTGAGTTTATCAAAAGGGTCAAGCCCGACGATATCATGGTCGGCGGCTACAACTTCGGCTGCGGCTCCTCGCGCGAGCACGCGCCGATCGCGATTAAGGCTTCGGGCGTTTCCTGCGTGATCGCCAAGACCTTCGCGCGCATTTTCTACCGCAACGCCATCAACATCGGGCTGGCGATTCTCGAGTGCGATGAGGCATCGGACAAGATTCAGGCCGGCGACGAGGTCGCTGTCGATTTTGACACCGGCGTCATCACGAACATCACCCGCAACGAGCAGTATCAGGCCGAGCCGTTCCCCGAGTTCATCAAGGACATCATCAACCACAACGGCTTGATGAACGCGATTGCGGCGCAGGGGGGCAAATAATGGCGACCAAGAAGATCACTGTTTTGCAGGGCGACGGCATCGGCCCCGAGATTACGGCGCAGGGTGTTTTAGCACTCAAGGCTGTGGCCAAAAAATTCGGCCACACGTTTGAATTCACCTTTGCCGATTTTGGCGGCTGCGCCATTGATAAGCATGGCGAGCCGTTCCCGGCCTCGACCCGCGAAAGCTGCGAGACCGCCGACGCCGTGCTGCTTGGCTCGGTCGGTGGCCCGAAGTGGGACGGCGTCCCCAAGGAGATTCGCCCCGAAAAGGGGCTGTTGCAGATGCGCGCGGCGCTTGGCCTTTTTGCCAACCTGCGCCCAGCCAAGCTACACAGCCAGTTGGCCTATGCCTGCCCGCTTAAACACGACATTGTCGCTCAGGGCATTGATATTATGATTGTGCGTGAGCTGACCGGCGGCATTTATTTTGGTACGCATGAGACGACGGTGGAAGGCGGGCAGCGCGTTGCGCGCGATGTGCTGGTTTATTCCGAGCGGGAGATCGACCGAATTCTGCGTGTTGGGTTTGAGGCGGCGAGAAAGCGCGGGAAAAAGCTCGCATCGGTCGAAAAGTCCAATGTGCTCGACTCCTCGCGGCTCTGGAAGGAGCGCGCCCACGCTATCGCGGCGGAATATCCCGATGTGGCGCTGACCGACATCTTGGTCGACAACGCTGCCATGCAGCTGGTGCGGGCCCCCGCGCAGTTCGATGTCATCGTCACCGAGAATATGTTCGGCGATATTCTGTCGGACGAGGCCAGCCAGATTGTCGGCTCAATCGGCATGATGCCGTCGGCCAGCCTGCGCGCCGATTCGTTTGGCGTTTATGAACCGATTCACGGTTCGGCGCCCGATATTGCAGGCAAGGACGTTGCCAACCCCATCGGTACGATTTTATCGACGGCGATGCTGCTGCGTTATTCCTTCGACATGGCCGCCGAGGCTGACGCGATTGAAGTCGCCGTCGAAAGCGTTTTGAGCCAAGGGCTGCGCACGCCGGATATCATGTCCGAGGGCGGCAAGAAGGTCGGCTGCAATGAGATGGGCGCGAGCATTGCGGCGCAAATTGCAGTTTGATTTAGTCCAAGTTTCGTGGTAAACTATGGGGGAGACGGTTGCCGGTGCAACCATCTCCCCCGTTTTATTTTGAATTTTGGAGGGATTCGCTATGCGCAATGTTACAAACATTTTGGTTTTGGCTTCTGTAAGCACCGAAGAATGCGCGCTGCTTGAAAGCTGTGCGCCAAACGCAAACTTTGTCTATTGCAAGCCGAATGAGCTCAACGAGCAGCAACTGGCTGCCGCCGAGGTCATTCTGGGTAACCCCCCGACCGGCCTCGTCAAGGATGCGAAAGCCCTCCGGTTTTTACAGCTTAACACCGCCGGTTCAGACGCCTATGCCGCCGAGGGGGTGCTGCCTTCCGGGGCGCTGCTCGCCAACGCCACCGGCAGCTATGGGTTGGCCATTTCGGAATATATGGTCGGCGTGCTGCTGTCGCTGAATAAAAAGCTGCATCTCTATCGCGACCAGCAGCATCGGAATGTCTGGAAGAGCCTTGGCGAGGTGCGCTCGATTTGGAATTCCACGGTGCTCGTGGTGGGTCTAGGCGACCTTGGCAGCGAATTTGCCAAGCGCGTCAAGGCGTTTGACGCCAAGGTGATCGGCGTGCGCCGCGCGGGGCGCGATAAGCCCGATTATGTAGACGAGCTTTACCACCCCGATGAGCTCGACGCGCTGCTGCCGCTTGCCGACACGGTAGCGCTTTGCCTGCCGCAGACCGCCGATACGCAGAATCTGATGAATCGCGCGCGCATCGCCAAGATGAAGCCCGGTGCGGTGCTCATTAACGTCGGCCGCGGCAGCGCCGTGGATGCCGACGCGCTTTGCGACGCACTCGATGCCGGGTACCTGTCGGGTGCGGCGCTGGATGTCACGGTTCCCGAGCCGCTGCCTGCTGACAGCCGTTTGTGGCAGACCGAGAATCTGGTGCTGACGCCGCATGTCTCAGGCGGCGCTTCGCTGCCCGAGACGCACAACCGGCTGATTCGGCTGATGGCTGAAAATCTCACCGCCTTTATTCAGGAAAAGCCGCTGAGGAATCTTGTGGATGCCGGTACGGGTTACCGAAAGCTTTAAGCAAACGGGTTCTGGCGCAATTTTTAATTAGCCAATCGGGCGGACGAAGGGGGTTCCTTCGTCCGCCTCTTATTTTTGTGGCGGACTAATCTTTATTTTCTGACGCGCTCTCGGGCAAAAAGGGTTCATACATCATCATGGCGTGATTCTCAACAATATATTCCTCGCCAAGAAAAACGCCGTTCAAATCAAAGCTGCGTCGATAAAGCGCGTTGTGTCGGCTATAGCCGCCCCACCATTCGCTTTTTATCATATGATCTTTCTCGATAATTTCATAGCAGCAGGACGGGCGCGTGTCCGAGCGCCAGGCCGCGTGTAGATAGTGCTTGCCGACGCTGACCGACAGCGCAAAGGTATCGCCGGTGCGGTTGGTGATCATCAGATCGCCATGGGGATAAAAAC
>JAEWIS010000028.1 GCA_023386955.1 Bacillota bacterium | reverse complement strand
CGGTCACAAACTCCTTTTTGGCTTGAACCGGGCATCGAAATCTTCGTTTCATGGACGACTTCCTCCACTTTCTTTTAGTGTATCTGAAGTGGATTGCTGTGTCCAAGTGGATTAGGGGGCTTAATAGTGTACTTCCGCTAAACGCAACGAACACCCAACTGCTTAGAGAATAGCGGAAATTTGCTTCCGCTATCTGCGGCCCAAGCCGCTATCCGTAGCGCCCCCCTGCCACCTGGTCCGCTATCCGTTGCGACAATTCAAACCTCTGCCGCCCTGGCCGCTTACCTGCGCCACAAAACAGCAAAAACCCCCGGTTTCCGGAACCGGGGGTTGGGAATGGAGGCGCGTCTGCGAAGAAGAGGCGCGTTTAGCGGAAGGTCACAAACTCACCTACCGGCTTGCGGTAGCCGCGGGGACGGATATTGTCCTTCACGGACTTGCCGATGGTGATCAGCAGCACCGGCACGTACCGGTCCGGGATATCCAGCACCCGCATCATCTCCTCCTGATTGAAGCCGATCATGGGGCAGGTATCCCAGCCCTTCTCCTTGGCGATGAGCATAAATTGCATGGCGGACAAGGAAGCGTTGCGGATGGCCTCATCCCGCTGGTAGGCGTCATTGTTCTCGTAAGCTCCGGTAATGGTGCCGATCAGCCCGTCATAATCCTGCTGGGACATCACGCCCAGGGTACGCAGGCCGCCATAAATCTCCGGCGCCTTCTCATAGGCCAGCTTATCCCCCAGCACTATAATGGCCGCCGAGGCAGTATGGACTTTATATTGGTTATAAGCCGCCGCACGCACCTTCTCCTTCAGCTCCGGCTCGCTGACCACCACATAATGGGCATGCTGCAGATTATACGCAGAGGGGGCAAGGCGGGTTTGGGCGAAGATTTCCTCCAGCTCGGCAGGAGAGATTTCCACGCCCTCTTCAAAATTCATCGCCGACCGGCGGGCCTGCACAACATCCAGCAGTTCACTCATGTTCATCCAACCTTTCTTTATAGTTATTATCAACTTACATTTTACAAGTAATTTCCGTAAAGTAAGAATACTGCTGTCCCGGGAGATTGTCAACAAGAAAATTCCAAGGTTTTCCGCATGCCCAAAAACCCCTTCCGTCACCGGAAGGGGCTCCTGATCATCACCTATTGCGCCGATTGTTTAAAATGGGCCAAACCTGCTTCATGGGCGGCGACCAGCCGGTCGCACAACGCATCCCATTCCTCATCCAGCTTCAGCAGCTCCGGTTGGCTGCGGTACCAGTCCACTGACTCTTGGATACCGTCCTTAAACCGCTTCACCGCCTTGTACTCAGGTACCAGCGCTTTGATCTTGGCATTGTCGAAGCACACGCTGTTCAGCTTGTCCCCCACCAGCTCACTGTGCAGCTCAGGCAGGCAGCCGGTGATAAAATCCGCCGACAGATGCAGCAGATCCGGCTCATATCCCGCCGCTGCGCCCAGATGCCGGGTAATCTGATCCCAGGTTAGCACCTCGTCGGAGGTGATCTGATAGGCCTCGCCGATGGCTTCCTTGCGTCCCAAGAGCCCCGCAAAAGCCACGGCAAAATCCGTGTTATGGGTCAGCACCCACAAGGAGGTGCCGTCACCCGGGACAATGATCTTTTTGCCCAAGCGCATCCGTTCCAGGATACTCCATTGATACTTCCGGCTGTTGAAGGCCGTAGGAAGCTTATCAATCCCGTAGGTATGAGAGGGACGCACGATGGTCACCGGAAAGCCGTTCTCCGCATGCGCCCGCAGCAAAATGTCCTCGCAGGCAATCTTATTCCGGGAGTAGTCCCAGAACGGGTTGGCCAGGGGCGTTTCCTCCGTGATGAACGGGCTTGCCGGGGGCTTCTCATAAGCCGAGGCGGAGCTGATGAATACATACTGGCCCGTTATACCCGAGAACAGCCGGATATCCGCCTCCACATGCTCCGGCACATAGCTGATCCAGTTGACCACCGCGTCGAAGGTCCGGCCGGACAGCAGCTCCCGGATAGAGGCTTCATCCCGGATATCCCCCTGCAGCAGCTTGGCCCCTTCCGGGACGAATGCCGTGCGGTTGCCGCGGTTCAACAAGTATAACGTATGCCCCTGGGCGATTACACGCTCCGAAACGGCCGAGCTGATCACACCCGTTCCGCCGATAAATAAAATATCCATTGGAGGTTCCTTCCTGTCCCTTTATATTTATCACCAAATGCAGCACATGCGCGGACAGATATGACTACGGCGCTACTCCCGCCAAGCGGCGGGATGATCCGCAGAGACCATATCCAATTCGGCGGCCTTCAGAGCCGACTCCAGCTGGGCAACGCTTTTGAAGCCGGGGATGCAGGTGCTAACCGCTTCATGCTGCAGGCACCAGGCAATGGCCCATTGGGCCATATCCACACCCTCGGGAACCTCCCGCTCCCGGATGTCCGCTACCTCCTGCAGCCGCTTGTCCGTCGCTTCCCGATCCCGGCTGGAGCGGACGTCATCCTGCCCGAATACGGCACCCGGCTTGTAGTTGCCGCTCAAGAAGCCGCTGGCCAACGGAACCCGGGCCAGAACACCCAGATCATGGCGGAGACAGCTGGCGAAAACCTCTTTTTCCGGAGCGCGGTCAAGACGGTTATATACAACCTGGATGGCTTCCGCCTTCAGACGCGGAGATGCCTCCACCTGCCTTACATTCTCGTTGCTGCCGATGGATATGCCCAAGTGCCGGATTTTGCCCGCCTCCTGCTGCCGGTGGAGCACGTCCCACAGCTCGTCGTTCAGAAGCGCATCATCGCTGCCGGAGTGGAATTGGTATAGATCCACATAATCCGTGCGAAGCGCCTTAAGCGAAGCCTCCAGCTGTTTCACAACACCAGCCGGGCTCCAATCATCCTGCCTTTTGAGATGCCCGTGGAAATGATGCCCGAATTTGGTGGCAATCACCCACTCCGAACGGTTGCCTTGGATGGCTTCCCCGATCAGCGATTCGGAAAGATGGTCACCGTAGCATTCTGCCGTATCAATGAGATTACAGCCCAGCTCCAGCCCTCTTCCGAGAATCTCCTGCACCTCCTTCACTGTAAACTCCTTGCCCCATTCCCCGCCGTACTGCCAGGTGCCGATTCCGATTACGGGCACCTTCAACCCGGTTTTGCCCAGCCTGCGGTATTTCATCGGTGATCCCTCCTGCCTCATGGGCTCGAATTTGATTCTACAGGCATCATATCATTATCCATTTCAGCTGTTCAACTTAGAGCGGGTGTAGTTCGGAGCCTTGAGTCTGTTTGCAAACACGCCCTCACGAAAAGCAGGAGCATATCCATAACGGACATGCTCCCGCTTCTTATGCTTTTGGCTGCACAACACCGTCCCAGTGTCCTTGCGGGGTGACCGGCGTCAGCATCCCGGCGATGGCTGCCAGCACGGTGTCGGGGTCCAGTTTGTCCCGTTCGGCCGGCTCCTCGTGCTCACTGATGGACTTCTGGACCATCAGGCCGAACAGGAAGGAGATAATCATAGCCGAGGTCCGGCGCACAGGGACAGTAGGCGGCAGCAATCCCATGGACTGACAGGCCTCAATCCATTCTGCGGTGAAGGTGATCCAGCTTTGCTGGAGATTGACGACAATGCGGGACACATCCGGCTGCTCCTGGCGGCTGAGCAAATAGATGAAGCAGCGGCGCAGGACGATCTGCCGTTGGTTGCCCGGCTCCAGGAGGCCCCTGACAATCACCGTCAGCGGCCCCAGCCTTCCCGGGGCCAGAGACCCGCCCGTTCCACCGGACGGATGGCTCGACGGTTGGCCCTGAGCCAACCCATGCCCCTGTGGATGTCCCCTGTCCCCCGCCCCAGAAGGCGGTTGGCCCGCTCCTGCCCCCTGCCTCTGGTGGCCGGCCGCTTTATTGCGGTACTCCTCCACCTTCTTGATCATGTGCTCCTCCAGAATAAGCCCGAACAGCTCATCCTTGCTCTGCACATAGTGATAGATGGCGCCTTTGGACATGCCTGAGCGCTTAATAATCTCCTGAAGCGTCGTATTCTGGCAGCCGATCTCAGCGGCAAGCCGTTCGGTGGTTTCCAGCACGGCTTTTAGAGTAAGAGAGGTACGGTCCATTCATAGCTTCATTCCTTTTGGCTTTTTTCTTTGGAATAATAACTGTACGGGAAGATATTACCGCGGATGGACACCTTGCGAAGCTCCTTGGCGAAGAAAAGTTTAACCACCTCGTACCGTTCTTCCGTATCCTCATCCTCCAGCATCTCCATACAGCATTCCTGGAGAGAGCCGTAGAAATATTGATCCCCGTCATATTGCAGCATCAGCCGGCCTCCGTTGGAATTGAACAAGGCCATCAGACTGGGAATGTCGTTCCTTTCCTCTTCAAAAAGCACATTTCCGCCATCAAAGTCACAAAACAATACACGCATTGTTATCTCTCCTCATCTCTTATGTAAGATTATCTCGCAAATATCATAGCAAACCGACTGGCGGTTTATAAAGTGTCTATTTTTTGAATTGTGGGATTTGCGCGACAATAACTACAACAAAAAGAACCCCGCCATACGGCAGGGTCCGGAAAATGCTTTATTCTTGTTTGGGGGACCGTTTCTTCTTGCCCTTCGCCAGATTTTCCTCCACACGGAAGGCGGTAATCCGGCGAACCAGCTCCAGAGGCAGAGGGTCCTTAAAGGGAAACTGGACGGAGCCCTTCGCTCCCTTATATGCAGCCAGTTCCTCCTGGAAGGCCTCGATTCCGCTGGGGGCAGGGTAAAACCCGATATGATTCTTAAAAGCGGCAAAATGGACCAGGTTCCCGTTCAGATAAAAGGTCGGCATCTGGTAGCTGATGATTTCCTCCGCCTCCGGAGCCGCCTCCCGGATGGTCCGGCGCATGGACTCCAGCTTGTCCCGGATTTCCTGCGGGAAGTCCGCTATATAAGCATCAATGGAAGCATATCCGCTCTGGGAATCTGACATAACAACGCCCCTAACTTATTGTTCCCGGCGGGTAGAAATCCCCGACCATTGGGCTTCCAACCAAACGTCGAACTCGTCGCCTTTGTCACCTTCGAACGCATCATACAGATCCAGCCGCATTTTGCGCAGCTTCTCCTTAAACTCTTCGTAGGTGTGCCCTTCGGGAAGGCTCTTCTTGATACGGATCAGGGCCTTGCCTGCACCCTTAATCACCTCGCCCTTGCGGCGCGGCGGCAGCTGTACATGCTCTCCCAACTGCTTCAGGGACCGGTAAGCCGCCTCCTGAACCGCATACACCGGGTCATTCTCCAAGCGGTGCTTCAAAATATCGACAACCTGCTCATGCTTCAGCTGTCCCAGTTCCTTGACCGCGTCCAAACGGTCCTTCCAGCTGGAAGTGCGGCTTGCAGCAGTCTTCAGCTCTTCGTAGCCGGCAGGCAGGGGTTCCTTTTTAGTGTTTTTTGCCAATTGATCGCATCCTGTTCCATTAAGAAATAGTTTTGGTACAAGCCATTATACCACATTCTTCCCTGCCCTGCCCATCTGCCGTCGAATTGTATGGCAAAAGCCCGGGCGCCCCATCATAATATAGTGAGAGGAGGGAAAACCATGCAGAAGAAACATACCGCCAATGCCATCACCCTGTCCAGAATCGCCCTGCTACCTTTTCTTCCCCTGGCTTCCGGGAATGTGATGCTATTCTGCATCCTGTATCTGTTGTGCGGAGCAACGGATATGGCAGACGGGTGGATCGCCCGCAAAACCGGCAGCCACAGCCCGTTGGGCGCCCGGCTGGACAGCATTGCGGATCTGTGTATGTTCGGCGCTGTTTTTGTCTGGTGCTGGCTCCGGATGGGTCCGGATGTCCGGCCGTTCCTGCCTTGGGTCATCCTCACCATCGCAGTCCGGGGGCTGAATCTCGCCGTAGCCGCGTGGAAATACCGCACCTTCGCCATCCTGCATACCTGGGGAAACAAGCTGACAGGAGCGCTTCTGTTCATCGCCCCCTTCATCATCGCCTCCGGCTATTACGCCTTTTTGTGGCCCGCCTGTATTCTCTCCGTCCTCTCTGCTTGTGAGGAACTGCTGCTCCATCTGTCCTCCCCGCGTCTGGATCTGAATAAACGGGGGTTCCTTTTCAAGGACCCGTCAAGGACGTAGCTAGGACTTACCCTTTTCCTTCAGCCGGAAAGGGTTGTTCACCGTAAGCTCCAGATCCTCCCCCCTCCTAGAGGCCCCAATAATCACCTCATCCTGCCACCTCTGATAGAAATAAATCGGGATGGCGGTTCCGAACATGATCAGAAACGCACCCCAATAATTCAGCTGGTGGAAGCTGTAGAGCCAACCGTCAAGAAACCACGGATTCAGCACAAAGGTGAACCCCGCGTCGACAACCAGATTCACCAGGAAAAACAGCCACCACCTGTGATAGGTCAGCCGAAAAATCCAGAGGGTTCCAATAAAAAAAGGACCGAACAAAATCGGCAGGAGTGTAATGTTTCCCCATGCAAAAAGGTATTGGTCAATGGTCCACCAATTGTAATGGTAAGCGGCCTCCGAAACTAAGGGCATCGCCAGCATAGCCAGAAGGGTAGCCGGCATAAACCGCTTAATATCCTGTCTCTTCATGAAAAAAAGCGAAAACCATGGAGCAATCATGCCCACCCAGAGCAACATTTTCGTCATCATAGGGCTCCCTTTTATCCGGATATAGGATCAGGATGCCCCTTCCAATTCATTCCATACACGAAACTTCGTCATAACCGCATGATCTTCGGCAGCGCTTTCCTGTCAGGTTATTCCGGGAAACAGCTGTTGCTGTCGCTTACCGGGGCCTCCAGCTTTTTTGTCAGTATTTCCCGGGTAATGACAAGTTGGAGGCCTTGGTCAACCGGAGATTCCATCCATTCGTCAAATCCTGCCCTCAGCTTCCACTCTGACCAAAATTTCGTTGACGGTTTCCTCCGGCGTTTGCTCAGAATTATCCAGCCATAATCCGATTTTTGGCGTTTCTTCATGGAACAGACGGTAGAAGCCCTCCACTGAAAACGAGCCATACCCGGTTTTACCCCGCCCCGCTTCTCTTCTAGCGACAATTTCCGGCCGGGGGCAAAGCGCCACCACATAAAGCGGGCGATGGCGGATCATGTCCACAAACTCCCCCAACGCTCGTCCGATGTAATTGTCCTGTACCACCACTTGAAACCCCGCCTCACAATAAGCCTCCGCCGTGTCTGCCGCCAGCCGGTAGCGGAGCCGAAGCTGCCTCATCGCCTCCTCCGAAGGTTCGGGGGACATCTCCTCTCTTCCCGACACCACCATTCTCCGGAATACATCCCCGCGCACATGGACACCCCGGTCAAAACGCTCCGCCAATAACTGTGACACCGTGGATTTGCCGGCTGCCATAACCCCGGTCACTACTATGATTCCTGCTTGCTCCAGCATGCTCTTTTCCTCCTCAAGAAATAATTTACCCTATATATCTTTCACAAAGTAAATAACCCGTTCCGTTTCCCGGAAGCCGCTGTTGTGATGGAAGGCTTGGCTTAGGGTATTGTCCTGCAGGCAGTCTGAGGCAAGCTGGGCCAGCCCCTTGTCTCTTGCGAATTGCTCGGCCCTGGCGATCAGCTGCCGGGCCACTCCCCGGCGTCTCCATTCCGGAAGCACATAGATGGCCTCCAGGAAAGCGACCGGGGAGCTATCCGTGCCATTCACATAGTCCTGCCGTACAGAAATATTCATAAAACCCACGGCTTGTCCATCCTGCATACACAGAAATCCGGTTTCTTTGCCCGTTGCCAAAAAATCCGCATACTCCGTCTCCAGCTCCCCGGCGGCATGTCCCGCAAACAAACGGGAGGCAAGCCCCACCCATAATCCCAGGTTCGATAAATCTGCCTGCACAATCTCCATCTCCATCTCCATCTTCCTTTCTTCATTTATAAATGAAAACCGTCTGTGCTGCGGTTGCCCGCTGCCCGGAAACGATGCAATTCTATTCAAATATACCACTTTATACCGATAGCATATTCTTATGGACAGATAAAAGAATAAATAAAAACTTTCTCTACCACCTGCCGTATAATCTTAGGTATAATCGACAGGTGCTTTTAAAAACAAAGAAATCTGGTGATGACATGTTTCAAATCAAGTGGTTGTGGCAGAATCTGAAAGGGGACCGGGCACGGTATGTAATAGCCCTCTGCCTGTCCGTGCTGACAGCCTCGCTCACTGTAGTAAACCCTTACATCGGCCAGCAGATTGTGGACACCTTCATCTCGGGAAGCAGTGCACTGGAAAATCTCAGCACCCAGAAAACGCTTCTCATTACCCTGTGTTTGTCCATGATCGGATTTTCTCTTCTGCGGACGGGTCTTGCTTATCTGACCTACATGCAGTACGAGCGTTCCTCCCAGAACATGATGTACCGGGTGCGTATCTTCCTGTATAACAAAATCCAGGGCCAGGATATGCATTACTACGACCACAACCGGACCGGAGACCTGATGACCAAGATGACAGGCGATCTGGAAATGGTACGCCACTCCATGGCGTGGATTGTCAAGATGATCATTGAATCGCTGGTGGTGTTTGCTGCGGCGCTGATTTACTTCTTCAGCATCGACGTGCAGCTGACCCTGTGGCTCCTGATTTTGTCCCCTGCGATTTTTATGACGGCCTTCCTGTTTGCCAAACGGGTCCGCCCCATGTACGTGGACCTGCGCGAGAAGCTCTCCCAGCTGAATACCACCACCCAGGAGAACATCGCCGGCAACCGGGTTGTGAAAGCCTTTGCCCGGGAGGAATACGAGGTAGAGAAATTCACCGAGAAGAACGTGAACTTTTCCAAGGCCAATAAAGCGGCCGCCATGGTCTGGCTGGATTATTTCCCGTTTCTGGAAACCTTCGCCCAGGGCTTCAGCGTCATTCTGATGCTGGCCGGCGGGATTTTCGTCATGAACGACCGGATTACCTTCGGTGAATTCGCCGCCTTCTCGTCGCTATTGTGGGGATTGTCCAACCCGATGCGGAACATCGGCATCATCATTAACGATATTCAGCGTTTTATTGCCAGCTTGAATAAGATTGTCGACGTCTTCTATGCCAACCCGCGGATTGCAAACGGACACAATGCCGTGGTAAAGCGCCGGTACCAAGGGCGTATCGAGTTCGATCATGTCACTTTTAAATATGATAACGTCACCGTTCTGGACGATATTAACCTGAAGGTGAGCCCCGGGGAAACCGTGGCCATTATGGGCTCGACCGGCTCGGGCAAAACCTCCCTGATCAACCTGATCCCGCGTTTTTACGATGTATCCAAAGGACGGGTGCTGGTGGACGGTGTGGATGTGCGCAAGCTGGAGCTTGACGAGCTTCGCTGGAATGTGGGGATCGCCACCCAGGATGTGCTGCTGTTCTCCGACACCATCGACGGCAACATCGCCTACGGCAACCCCGAGCTTCCCGAAGCCGACGTGGTGAAGATGGCCGAGCTGGCGGCAGCCCATGATTTTATCAGCAAAATGCCGGAGGGCTACGACACCATCGTAGGCGAACGTGGCGTCGGTTTGTCCGGCGGGCAGAAGCAGCGGATTGCCCTGGCCCGTGCCTTGGCGGTGCAGCCGCCGATCCTCATCCTCGACGATACCACCTCCGCCGTGGACCTGGAGACAGAGGAGCATATCCAGAAGAGTTTGCGGGAGCTGGAGTTCTCCTGCACCAAGATTATCATCGCCCAGCGGGTATCCACCACCGCCAAAGCTGACCGGATCTTCATTCTGGACAACGGCAAGGTTATCGAGGAAGGCACCCACGCGGAGCTTCTGGCCAAACGCGGATATTATTATGAAGTCTTTATGCTGCAGAACGAGGGTATCGGAAGGTCGGTGAACGCCAATGGCAAGGAATAAATTCGATATTGACGAAAACCTGGAATCGCCGTTTGACATCAATCACTTCAAGCGGGCCATGATTTATATCCGGAAGCAAAAAAGCCCTATGATTCTGGCCTTCACCCTAAGCGCGCTGTCTGCAGCCGTTGGCCTCTCCGCCCCGCTGATCATGCAGCATATCGTCGACGTGGTCATTCCCGATAAAGCAGTGGGCGCCCTGGTGGGCTGGTCGGCTCTGATCCTGTTCACCATCGTAGCCAGCGTCATTATGGCGACATACCGTTCCCGGATTATGACCCGGGTGGGCCAGGACATTATCTTCGATATCCGCACGGATCTGTTCAAGCATCTCCAGGAGCTGCCGTTCCAGTATTATGATGACCGGCCCCAGGGCAAAATCCTGATCCGGGTCGTCAACTACGTCAACTCCGTATCGGATGTGCTGTCCAACGGGATAATCAACTTTGTGCTCGAAATCGTCAACCTGCTGTTTATCGCCATCTTCATGTTTATGGTCAATGCCAAGCTATCCCTCCTGATTCTGGCGGGACTTCCGGTATTCCTGGCCCTGATGATCCTGATCAAGAACGGCCAGCGCCGGGCCTGGCAGGCGGTTTCCAACAAAAGCTCCAACGTAAACGCCTACCTTCAGGAAAGCATCAGCGGCATTCGCGTCACCCAGATTTTCACCCGGGAGCAATACAATGAGGGCACCTTCACCCGCTTGGCGGGCAATTTCCGCAAGGCATGGATGCACGCCCAATTGTACAACGGCTTCATTCCGTTTGCCGTAGATAATTTGGCCACCATCGTATCCACCTCTATCTACCTGGTGGGACTGCTGATTCTGGGGCCGGAGGAGGTCACCTTCGGGGTCATCATCGCTATGACCAGCTATGCCGCCCGCTTCTGGCAGCCGATTCTGAACCTGTCGAACCTGTACAACTCCTTCATCAACGCTGTGGCTTATCTGGAGCGTATCTTCGAAACACTGGATGAACCGGTGACAGTAAGCGACATTCCCGACGCACTGGAGCTGCCGCCCATCAAGGGTGATGTGGCCTTCGATGATGTGACCTTCGCTTATGAGCCGGGCCGCAATATTCTGGAGCATCTGTCCTTCAAGGTAAAAGCCGGGGAAAGCATCGCTCTGGTAGGTCCTACCGGCGCAGGCAAAACCACCGTGGTGAACCTGATTTCCCGGTTCTACAACATCACCGGCGGACGGATTCTCGTGGACGGCTATGACATCAACCAGGTGACCCTGAAATCCCTGCGCAGCCAAATGGGCATTATGCTCCAGGACAGCTTCATCTTCTCCGGCACCATTCTGGACAATATCCGTTACGGCCGGCTGGATGCTACCGAGGAAGAAGTGATCGCCGCAGCCAAGGCTGTCCGTGCCCATGATTTTATCCAGGAGTTCGAAATGGGTTATAAAACCGAGGTAAACGAACGCGGCTCCAAGCTGTCCCAAGGCCAGCGCCAGCTGATCTCCTTTGCCCGGACCCTCTTGGCGAATCCGCGCATTCTGATCCTGGACGAAGCCACCTCCTCCATCGACGCCAAAACCGAGCGCCTGCTGCAGGAAGGGCTGAACGAGCTGTTGAAGGGCAGAACCTCCTTCATCATCGCCCACCGGCTGTCCACAGTAAAGAACTGCGACAGAATCATGTATGTGGCGGACAAGGGTGTGGCGGAGGCAGGCTCCCACGACGAGCTCATCGCCCGCCGTGGCCTGTATTACCGGCTGTATTCCGCGCAGAAAATGGAAGCATAAGCGCCTTGTAAGCGCCAAAAAACCCCCGGCCCTTCTTGTGGAGGGCTCCGGGGGTTTTTATGTTGTCCGGCAGGCTGCAGCCGGCAGATTTAATTTGGTGCTGCGCTCTTCCAAGCCGGCAGCTTGGCCATGGTGCGTGCCGCAATGCCACGGGCGGCTTGTCCGTCCAGTCCTTGGGTCCGTACGAGAAAACTGGTCATCCCTTCCAGCCTTTCGTCATAAGACTGCATGGTTCCATCCGGCCTGGCGCAGAATCGGCAATAGTCCTTGCTTTCATCCCCGCCGGGATAATCTGTGGCTTGTGTCATGGGCATGCCGCAGGCAATGCATATGTTCATGCTTCTTCCTCCCTGGTTATAAGCAGCTCCGCTCCGTCTTCAGCCAGGCAGCTGAACCGAGTCGTACGCCTCCAATGCCAGCCCCAGGCACTGGGTAATCCCCGTTACACCGCTGACGGTCAGAGTCATCACGATGGTGTCCCGGATCTCCTCCCGGGTTGCTCCCGCCCGTTTAGCCATGGGCACATGTGCCGCCACCGCTCCCGCTTCCCCCCGCGAGGCCTTAATGCCGATGTAGATCAGCTGCCGCACCTTATCGTCCAAGGACGTGTGGGACAGGGTGCCGATCAGCTGGTCGAAGGCCTTGGCCGCATCCGGCGCCTCCTCCCGGAATAGTTGGAACGCATTTTTACTGGACATGATTACCGCTTCCCCTCGAATGGATTCACTCCCAAATCTTTCAAACCCTCTACTCCCAGCTCTGTCAGACAATAATGCTTGGGATTCTCCTCATCCCGTTGAAACCAGCCCAGCTCCAAAAGCCGTTCGAACAGCCGGTTGCCCAACGTCCCTCCCAGATGCTCGTAGCATAGCTTGGCCTTCAGGGGAATAGGGTCAGTTTGCGTTCTCCGCAACGCCATGGCAGATCAGCTCCTTCTTATGGATGGATAAGCTTCAAATAATGCTCCGTCAGGGTCTGTCCATGGCGGCGGAGAACCCCTCCCTCCGGAGCGAATAAATCCCCGTTGCCCAGATAATAATGGACCAGCCCCATCCACGTATTAAACAGCAGGCTCAAGGGGAGCTCCGCCTCTCCTTCCACACCGCCCGTTTCCGCTCGGTCCCGCTCCAGCACTTGGCTGAAGTGGAAGGAAACCGCTGACTGAAGCCCGGTCCAGGCATCCCTGGCCTCCTGCGGAAGCAGCCGGTTCTCGATGACCAGCCGGGTATAGAAGGGTTCATGCCTGCTTATGCCGGCAATATGGGCGTCAAGAAACTCCCGGAGCGTCCGGCAGGAAACCGCCGACAGGTGGGTGTCTTGGATAATTTCACCGCAGTAGGTTTCCAGCACCTCCGCAACCAGCCGCTCCTGTGTGGGAAAATGGAGGAACACCGTGCCGTGGGAAACCCCTGCCGCCTTGGCAATATCGGCCATCCGGGCGGCTTGAATACCCTGGGAGGAGAAAACGTCATAGGCAGCCTTCAAAAGCGCCGTTCTAGTCTCTTCCTTCTGCAATTGGCGCGTTGTTTTCTTCATTCGATGACTCCTTAATCACTGACTATGAAGTCATTATAGTCCCAAAAGAAAATCCTGTCTACAGGGAAGACAGGATTTTTTGCTCCGCACCGCACCGGCGTGCTATATGATCCGCTGCAGCTTGCTTAACACCTCAAAAAAATTCTCCAGCCGTTCGGCGCCGATTTCCCGCTCCACGGCCGCTTGGGCCTCCTCCCACAAGGGCATAGCCTCCTCTAGCTTGGTTTGGCCGCCCGTGCTTAAGGAAACGGATTTCTTCCGGGAATCCGCTTCATCGGGCTTTACCTGGACGTACCCTTTTTTGCGGAGAGTCTCCACATTCCGGGTTACGGTGGTCTGGTCCATGAGCGCCAGCTCCGCCAGCTCACCGATGGATATCTGGGGATGTGCGGAAATATCCACCAGCAGCCCGAATTGCGCCGCAGGCAGCCCTGCGGGCAAAAAATGCCTGTCATAAAATTGCGTCACCGCTCTGGCGGTCATCCGCATCTGCTTGCATGCGCATTTATGGACGGAATGGCCTGCTGCCATACTTGTCACTTCCCTCTTTATGCTTCCAGCTGCAGCTCCTCCCGGACGGCATGGGCCATACGGCGGATTCCGTCATGGCTGCTGCCGCAGGCCTGTAGAATCGGGTCGCGGTAGCCATCCCGGTAATTGTTGCGCATATAGTTTAACACATTTATTTTCCACTTCCATAATTCTTCCGGGGATAAATAGAAAAATTTGGGCTGGATCTTTTCCCGGTACGTGTCCTCCGTCAGCTCCAGAATCCGCTCCGGCTCCAAAAGCTCCGCCACCTCCGGCAATCCGGGGAATTCCAGGGTCTCCTTCCATTGGTTCCGGTTCATGGGACAGGCATCCTGGCACAGGTCACAGCCGTAGATGCAGCTCCCGAAGCTATGGCGGAGAGGCTCCTGCCAGAGCTCGCGGCCGCCGAAGGTGGTCATGTAGGAGATACAGGCGGCGGGCTGCATGACATATGGCGCGGACAAGGAGCGGGTGGGGCAGGCGGACTGGCATTTGGTGCAGTTTTTGGGGCATGGGGGCAATGCCTCCTGCTGGCGCAACTCCATCTCTCCATCGGTCAGCCACGCCTCCAGATGAACCCAGGAACCACTTTTGGTGTAAAGAAAATTATTCCGCCGTATGATGCCGAGCCCGGCCTCCAGAGCCGCCCAGCGCAGGCCCACCACACCGAACTTCCGGTTGCCGGCGGTGCGCAGCCCCAGCTCCTGCAGATATTCCTCCATCAAGAGACTGCTTTGGTATTCCGTGGTATTGGCATCCGCCCGGACATCCGTCAGATAGGTTTTGGCGATACGGCCCTTCACCTGCTCCGGTATCCGGTACTTGCCGTAAGGCATGGCCAGGACCACCACCGACCTCGCCCATGGGAAATGGACCAGTGGCTCCGTCAACCTCTGCTGGTTCCGGTAAAAGGGCACGGATTCCGGAAGCTTCTCCATCCGCTCGAGAAATTTATCGCGGTAGCCGTCCATAGCCCCAATAGGAATAATGCCGCAGCCCTCATACCCCAGCTCCTCCGCACGCTGCCGGATCAGCTGTTCCTTGGTAAGTGCCATGCCGGTGGCCTCCTTTATATGTATATGCATATATAGTCCGTAAATGATTCGCTGCGTCAAACAGTGAGGCTCGCAGCACCCGTCATCCGGTTTATATGTATATGCATATATTATTCCTGCCTGCCACAGGTGTCAAGCGGACTCCTGCAGGCAATCGGCGCGAGGAGGCGGAGGTCCCAAACACAGCTGTGTATGATTTTTCATATACAAAATAGGAAAATTTCCGCGAACAGGTCATTAAACACGAATTTTCATATATAATTCGGCCGATATGACCGCACCGGGCTATTTATATATGAAATTTCGAGTACGATCGCTCCCAACGGCCCGAATTCCAAAATTAAACACGATATTTCGAGTTCATGTACCTAACACTTATTGGATACCACTTCCGTTTACTCCCACCCTCTGGTCACTCTAATCCGTATCGCCAAATACTCTGGTTCCCCTCCCTGTCATCCTCTCCCCGCCTCCCTCTCCCCGCTTCCCTCTTCGGCTTCACCTGAGACTCCGGCACGGCTTGCAGATTCATCCTGTTCAACCCTCACGCTTTGGTGTATTCTGGTAGGAACAGAAAGGCAGGTTCCGACCATGAATGAGACCTTAAACACAACACCCAAAGATCTAAGCACCTCCTCCAGCGGGGCAAAATCCGGGGCGCGACTGATCCTGATTCTCGGGGCCCTGTCCGCCTTTGGGCCCTTGTCCCTGGACATGTACCTGCCCTCGCTGCCTGCCCTGGCCCGGGATTTGGGCAGCGGCGCCTCCCAGGCCCAGCTCAGCCTCACCTTCTGCCTGCTGGGTTTGGCCGTAGGCCAGCTGCTGGCCGGCCCCTTAAGCGATGTGCGCGGACGGCGGGGTCCGCTGCTCATTAGCCTGGCGGTATATTTCGCCGCTTCCCTGGCTTGCGCCTACAGCCCAAGCATCTGGGCGTTCTGCGCCCTGCGCCTGATCCAAGGTCTGGCAGGAGCGGCAGGCATCGTCCTCAGCCGGGCCGTGGTCCGGGACATGTACACCGGCACCGAGCTGACCCGCTGCTTCGCCATGCTGATGCTGGTCAACGGCGCCGCTCCCGTCCTGGCCCCCATACTGGGTGCCCAGCTACTCAATTGGACCTCCTGGCGGGGCATCTTCCTGATCCTGGCGGCCATCGGTATCATCATGCTGGCCTCCGTCTGGCTGTGGCTGCCGGAAACCCTCCCCCGCGACCGCCGGGCACGGGGAGGGCTGCCCCAGACGCTGGAGGCATTCCGGGACCTGCTCCGGGACCGGCGTTTTGTGGGGTTGGCCTTGTCCCAGGGCTTTATGTATGCCGCCATGTTCGCCTACATTTCCGGCTCCCCCTTTGTGCTGCAGGATCTCTACAAGGTTTCGCCGCAAGGCTTCAGCCTGGTGTTCGCCGTGAACGGCCTGGGCATTATCCTGGCCGGACAAACCGCCGGCAGACTGGCGGGCCGGGTCCGAGAGGAGCGGCTGTTTGCTGCGGGCATCGCCATGGGACTGGCCGGCGGGCTGGGCCTGCTGGCTTCGGTGCTGGCGGATGCCGGGCTTGCAGCCATCCTGTGCTGCCTGTTCCTGGTCGTCTCCAGCATCGGCATTGCCTCCACCTCCGGCACCTCCTTGGCCATGGAGCACTACGGCCATGCGGCAGGCAGCGCCTCCGCCCTGCTGGGACTGGTTTCCTTCATCGCCGGGGGAATCATCAGCCCCCTGGTGGGACTGGGCGGGCAAGGAACCGCCCTGCCTATGGGTGCGCTGATCGCCGCTGCGGAGGTCGGAGCGCTGCTATGTTACGTCAGCCTGGCAAGCGGCACACGCAGAAAAGCCAGCCGCCGGACCTGACCGGAAACCGGCGGCGGTTAGCAAGTGGCTTTTGGCATGAATAAGGGTATAGTTACATAAGCAAGTATGGTTCCGAATGGGAGTGTCCAGGTCCAAAACTCAACTTCGTTGGAGGGATCGCGCATGAAGAGTCCGGTTCAGCTTGGCTATACCTTGGGAACAAGCCTGCTGCTGTCTGCCGCAGCTTACTTTTATGCATCCAATTGGGGGGCGCTCAGCCGTGGGGAAAAGCTGGCGCCTCTTCTTGCTGCCATCATCTTGATGTATGCGCTCTCCGAATTCTTCGCACGGAGACCCGGCCGGGCGTTTCTCAGCCTTCTTTCCTTATTGGCAGGCTGTCTGTTTTTTGGCGTGGGTGTTGCCCTGGTTGGTCAAATGTATAACTCCCATGCCGACAGCTACACCCTCTTCGCGGTCTGGCTGATCCCCGCTCTGCTGCTAGCTGTAATCACACGCTGGCCGCCCTTTTCTGTGCTCAGCTTTATCTTGGCCCATCTGGCCTACCTGCTGTATTTCTTCCCGGGCTTCCGCTCCAGTGCAATTTCGGAATGGCGCATCGTCAGTGTTCTGCTGGCTGCAGCAGCCGTGAATCTGGTCATCCTCTTTTTGGCAGAACGCCGTCTGGTTGCTTCACCGGCCATCAAAGCCCTGTCCTTTATTACCGCCTTCGGCTTGATGCTGTATGCCTCCAACTCCTTCTTTCTCGAGAGCCTGGGCGTTTGGGTGAACCTGCCCCTGTTCCTGCTTCTGGCATTCGCCGCCCCTTACTACTACCGAACCCGTCAAAAATCCTTCCTGCTGCTGAGCGGGCTGTTCATCTCCATTCTGGCCATCGTAAAATATACGGAGCTGCTGATTCATTTCCTAGACGAAAGCTTCATTCTGTGGAGCCTCATCTTCGTTGTGTTATTTATCTGGGGAAATGTCCGTTTCCTGAATCTGGTCCGCTCCTCTCCCTCCGCCGCGGCGGAGGACAATCCAAACAGCGATGCCGTTTCTGCGCATAACGCCTTTACCATGTGGGCCTCCCGGATCCTGGCGGCAGCGGCGATTGCCATTGCCACAGTGCTGGGAACAGCTGTCATCATCGGCTTCCTCGTCCTCATTCTGGAGATTGACCATCCCGAATATGCCATGTGCGCGCTAGGCGCCATTGCCACTATAGGAGCCATTGCCGCCGGGAAGCTGAACGGAGTCGTACGGTACACCTTTTTGACCTGCGGCATGGTTGTGGGAATGTCCTCCGGCATTATCCTGGACAGTTTTCCGGTTCTGCTTTTCTTCTTGCTGACGGCGGTGGGGGCATTTGTCTTTATTCCAGGCACCGTTCAGAGGATTTACTGCCTGGTTGCCGGTGCGGTGATGGGCTGGGTGGTGCTGGATTGGCTGCTGGACGGCGACCTTCCGGTGTTTTCCGCCCTGGGCGCAGTTCTGCTTATACTCCTGCTGGCCGCTTGGCTGCTCATCAAACAGCCTGGTGTGCGTTGGCCATTGTTATACGGAGGGTATCCGGCGTTTTTACTGGTCTTTTATATCCTCACCTTTATTACCGAAGGAACGGCCTATTATCTGATGAACGGACTGTTTTTCCTGACGGTTACGGCCGCCGTGCTGCTCAGCCTCCGCCGGTCTGTGACGTGGGTTTATGTCATCAGTCTGATTTTCTGGACCGCATTCCTGGTGTACAAATATTATGATTTGGCCTGGAAGCTGCTCCACAAATCCTTCAGTTTGGCCTTGGCGGGTTTAATCTTGCTGGGATTGACCCGGCTGTACGAAAGAAGGCTGGGCGACAGCACGGAGCTGTCCGCTCTGTGCACAAACCGGCGGCGCACTACCGTATGGCTGCTAGCCGCGGTAACCCTGCTGCAGCTCGGATTTCTCTCGGCGCAAACCGCCCGCAGTGAATGGCATCTGGTCCATGGCCAAACCATTAAGCTGGAATTGGCGCCTGTGGACCCCCGCTCCATGCTGCAGGGGGATTAAGTGATCCTCTCTTACGAAGTTTCCCGTCCGGAATGGGACGAAGCACAATGGAACAGACTGGAGTCCAAAGGCAAAGCAGCCCTGGTGCTTGCTCCCGATGGGGCGGGGGTTTACCGGCTGGAGAGGCTGTACGAGGAAGGCAGTTCTCTTCAGGAAGGGGAGGTGCTGATTCGTGGCAAATGGGACGGATACCGCGGCTTTGATTTCGGCATCGAGCATTATTTTATTCCCGAGGGTACAGGTATCGATCTGGTCAACCAGGTCCGTTACGCTGAGGTGAAGCTGTCCTCAAAAGGCGATGCCATCCTGGTGCGGCTGACAAACGGATAGGCCGTACGGAAGCTTCCCGTTGAATCATGCTCAGCTTGCATTCGAAAAAACCGCCCCCAGGCTCGTTCCCGGAGGCGGTTCTGCTTGTTTATACCTTACATATTCCCAGTGTCAGCGGGCTCCTCCTGCTCCACAAAGGCCTTCAGGAGCGACAGCTTGTCCTCCCAATAGGCTTCGAAGAACACCAGCCATTCCCTGACCTCTGCCAGAGGCTCCGGCCGCAGCCTGTAGCGGGTCTCCCGCCCCGTCCTCCGGGAGCGGACAAGTCCGGCATCGGATAAGACATGCAGATGTTTGTTCACCGCGGTGCGGGAGATAGGAAAATGCTCCGAAATAGCGGCAATGGGCAGCTCCTCGTCCGCCAGCAGTCTCAGAAGCTTGCGCCGTGTCGGATCGGCGATAGCCTGGAACACATCATGCCTGAGAGCGGGTGCAGCCACGGTTAAGCCTCCACGTACTGGACAAGCGCCTTATGCACAATGCTCTCCCAGCCGCCGTCCATAATGCCGCGGATAACAGGATGGGGCTGCCCGAATTCGGTGAGTTTGTCCGCCTCCCAGCCGGAATGGATGAGGGTAAACTCCGTTTTATTATCCTCCAAGGCCACCAGCAGAAACTCCAGATGCCAGTCCTTCCCCCAATCGAAGCCCAGCTTGTTAGGCGGATCCACCTCGGTTACCTTGCACGGAGAGTCGCCGAACTGCCCAGATTTCAGCACAAATTCATGTCCGGCCACAGGCTCAAAGGTATTCTCCATCCACCAAGCGGCAATACCCCGGGAGGTAGCCACCGCTTTCCACACCTTATCGACGGGTGCGTTCAAAATAACCGTTTTCCGGATTTCCGGCATTGTTCCCTGATGCTGCATCTATGTTCCTCCTCTAATCGTGACACCTATAGGTTTCATGAATATGATAACACCCTATGGTTTCATATTGCAAATAGAACCTATTCCCAGCCCTCTGCAGCGCTGGATTAGCGTGGCCACCGGTAAGCAGGCACATACCGGAGCATAGCCTGGAATAACACGCTCCATTGGCGCAGGGTCAGGGAAGCCGCAGACTGGCTCCTCTCCGCTTCAGCCTCCCTCAGGACTACCTTTATTTGGGCCGCCGTAAAAATCAGCTTCATCGGTTCATGGATAGGATGCCCGGCAGCCTTCAGGAGAAAACGGGCAAAGGCGCAAAATCGCCCGTATTGCCCTTGCGGCAAAAGCGGCTCCTTCCTTCGCTCCACATAAAGGATGCTTCCATCCACTCCAGGCGGCGGGGAAAAGCAGGTGCGGGGAACTGGTCTTCTTTTTTCCATCCGATAATTCATCCTCCAGGCCAGCACACGCGGATCCGTACAGCTCGATGCTGTAAAGCGGATGGCAGCGCCTTTTTCCACAATAAAAGCTCCCCGCTGCACACTCCAGCTTTCCCGTCCCAACAGCCTTTCCAACACCTCGGTAGTAATGGCAAAAGGCAGATTCGACACGGCAGTAAACGGCCGGTCCGGCAGCTTCATTGTTCGAAAGTCCCCTTGGTGCACGGTGATATGGGGAAAAGCTGCCGTTTTTGCCTGCAGGCTTTGCACAAATTCCGCATCCCGCTCTACGGCAATTACCTTGCCGGCAACAGCCAGAAGGGGCAGAGTCAGCGCCCCTTTCCCTGCACCAATCTCCAGCACGGTATCAGCAGGACCTGCTGCTGAGAGGCGGACCAGCTCTTCGATGGTTTTCCGGTGGTGCAGCAGATGCTGCCCGGAGAAATTGGCGGGCACGGCGCGGGCCGCCCCGGTACTGGGTTTATTCCGGTTTCGTTTTCTATTCATATCAAGCCACTCCCCATTGGTAACTTCCCGAATCTAATAAAAAAAGCAGGCATCTGCCTGCTGCGGGAAAAACCGTTGGTGGGCCTAAGCCTCCTATAAAAAGACGTACCCGAATAAACCGGCCTGTTGGGCAGGTGCGGTTAAATATCGGCACTCCTGCAGCGTGGGCTGCGAATGCCAACAAAAAAAACGCCAAAAAGAGGCAGACCTGTCGTCCCCTCTCCCGGCGCTTCCTGTTCACGGGTATCCTCAAATGGGCAGACCGATTCCGTTTTGCTCCGCGTGCAGGCAGAGCCCTTGTACATGTTTAGTTGCTGCGAAGGCAATGTACAAAACGAAATCTTCCGTAAGAAATAACACCCATATGAGAACAACCCTCCGTTCCTCCGGGCGTGTTTGCAAACACGCCCTTGATGCTTGCAGCATATCATGCCCGTACTGGCGCGGACAAAGGAAAGTTTTCCTATACCTGTTGTTTCGGCTCCGGCTCCAGCTTAAGGACCTCGGTAAGCATCAAAACCGGCAGCGCTTGGCCGTATGTCATGGGACACAAGGGAATGCGCCGGTAATCGTCCAACGTCGCTCCCATGCCGGTGCCGTAGGATACCTGCCCCACCGTGCCGTCTTCGCCGATTTCCTGGATCACCGCCAACGCCGCTTTCTTCCCGACCTCCAGGTAACGGGGCTCCAGATAACCCAGACGGACCGCCTTCAGAATCCCGTAAGCAAATCCCGCGGTACCTGAGGTTTCCACATAGCTGTCCGGATCATCCAGCAGCGTATGCCACATGCCGCCTTCATGCTGGAGCCGCTCCAAAGCAGCAGCCTGGGCCTTGAGGGCGTCAAGCAGGAACCATTTGCCCCCTACATCCAGGTCCTCCACAATGTCCAAATAATCCACCACGCCCGCCGTGTACCAGCAATTCCCCCGGGCCCACAGCGCTTCGGCAAAATGATGGTGTCCTTGGAAGGTCCAGCCGTGGAACCAAAGCCCGGTTTTGCGGTCGGTCAAATATTTGATATGGACCAGGAACTGCCGTACGGATTCGGCCAGATAATCCTCCCGTCCAAACAGCTTACCCGCCCGGGCCAGGAACAGCACCGTCATAAACAGGGTATCGTCCCACAGCTGTCCATCATTGGCTGCACCGGACACCACATGCTGGAGGCCCCGATCCTCCGTACGCGGCATCTCCTCCATCACCCACTGGGCCCACTCCCGGCACAAAGAAAGGAAATCCTCCCGTCCGGTTTCCTCGGCCAGGAAGCTTAGGGTCAGCATGGGGCACATGGTGTTGACGTTCTTCTCCGGTAGGCCCCTTCTGATGTTGTCCTCAAACCAGGCGATCAGAAAATCCCGTATCTCGGTTTTGCCAGTTTCCCGATAGTAGGCGTACAAGCCGTACAAACCTACTCCCTGAGCCCATTCCCAGGTATCCATACGAATGATACTGATGGGGCATTCCTCCTGAAGCCCCGTAACGTTACCCAAATGCTGCATTCTGGCGGCCACCTTATCGGTCAGCGCACAAATGGTGTTTCTGTCCATGTCCTTCTCCCCTTTGCCTTTCCGGATGGCTTCATTATACCGGGGGCCTGACGATGAATTATTGCATTATTGGAGGTGTTTCTTGCTTTTTTGTGATACGCTTATAAAATAATCCCCCAAAAGTGACGTGAAGCTTCGAAGCGGAATCCGGGTACTTTTGTGGGTGCCCCCTGACAAAATACGCAGGCAGCACCGAAGGGAGACTCCCTTGTGGCAATGGACAAAATCAAAAACACCTACACCGAGGATATCCGGCTGGAGCATAATATTGGTGCGGATTGGACCATGGATTATTACCATTTTCATAATGTGTACGAGCTTTATCTGGTGGTGACCCCCGGCGCGGAAATGTGGGTGGGCAACAAGCAGTACCTGCTGGCCCCTTATGATCTGCTGCTACTCGGCACGAATGATCTGCACCGCTCCATCATCCATGACCGGGCCGGTTATGAACGTTACATTCTTTATTTCAATCCCTTCTATATCACGACCATGAACACCGGCTCCACCAATCTGCTGGGAAGCTACATGCGCCTCCGGGCAAGCGGCAGCCACCGGATCAATCTGGGACGGGAGTGTGCAGCCCGGCTTGCGGGCA
The DNA here is from genome assembly GCA_023386955.1 of Bacillota bacterium. Taxonomy (GTDB): domain Bacteria; phylum Bacillota; class Bacilli; order Paenibacillales; family NBRC-103111; genus Paenibacillus_AR; species Paenibacillus_AR mesotrionivorans. The sequence goes on along the minus strand of JAEWIS010000028.1, from coordinate 18,520 downwards.
TGCTTGAAGAGCTCGGGGCGCTAGTGAAGCAAACCAGCTACGGGTCCGATGTCCGGATGCGGATCCAGCTGGCTCTGATCCTTCTGGAGCTGGAGGAGCTGACGCGACCGGGAGCTGCCCGGGGAGAAAGCCCGGAGCAGGAGCCTCCCGGATACCCGCTGTTGAAGCCGGTTCTGGATTATGTGGAGGCCCATTATCCCGAGGAGCTCAGCACGGAGGAAACAGGGCGGCTGTTCGGGTTTAACCGGCATCAGTTGAACGAGCTGTTCCGCAATATGACGGGGTTGTCCTTCCACCAATACCTGGTTCAGTTTCGCATCGTAAAAGCCAAGGAGCTGCTGGAGGCGGGCAGCATCTCCACCACTGAGGCTTGCCTCGAAAGCGGCTTCCGAGACTACTCCCACTTCATCCGCACCTTCAAGGAGCTGGTGGGCATGCCGCCGGGCAAATACGCCAAACAAGCCGCCGCCGGAAAGTGGCAGCCGCCTGGGGTATAGGGGCGGGACAGGCCTCGGAAACCGGGCGGCAGCGAACGCCGGAATGAGCCGGCGCACGGGATGAGGCTGCGTCTGGCAACCGACTGGAGGCGACGGACTGGAGGCACCGCCACATGGAATGGGCTGGATTGCGTTTAGCGGCCGCACGTTCGTCCCCCGCGCTTGTCCCCGAACTTGTCCCCGCGATTTCTCCCACGTTCATCTCCCGCTCGTGCCTCGTCCATCCCCCGTTTGTCCCCACGTTTGTCCCCACGTTCATCTCCCGCTCGTGCCTCGTTCGTCCCCACGCTTGTCTCCACTCGTCCCCGTGCTTTTCCCTCGTTTGTCTCCGCGATTTCCCACACGTTTGTCCCCGCATTTTACCCTTCTCTCCGGCTAACGGCGGCCACAGCCGTTATTTGCCGCAAATCCGCCTCGTTCAAAATCTAACGGCGGCCAGTGCTCTTATTTCGGATAGAAGCGGCCAAAACCGCCTGTTTGGAGTCCAATAAGAGCGCTCACTTCCGTTAGATTTTGTGAACCCCCGTTTTGTCCAGAATAGCGGCTGTGGCTTCCGTTAGAAAATCTCCCTGCACCTCCTCGCAATACGAAACGGCAAAATGCAAAGAATTTTGCTCCGTTCTGTTTCAAATTAAATTAAAACGGGTAATGAATAGGAGTTTTGCACCCAGATCCGCTTCAGACCATGGAAGGAGGCGACTGAATGAAAGCTCTTATTTGGCTGTTGTTAAGCGCACTATTCGGATTCCCCGCCACAACAGACTACAATGCATCAATGTCAGACATTCCGTTGCCGTCCGCCACCTCTGCAGCGTCACCTGCAGAACCATCAGGCCCGGCAGCCACACCGTCACCAACCGTCACCCCGTCTCCCGCATCATCCCCATCGGGCACACCCTCGGGAGGAGGCGGACCAGGAGGCTCCTGGGTTGGCGGAGGAGGCTCAGCCCCAAGCACCCCGTCCCCATCATCGTCTGCCACCACTGGGACACCGACGGCAACGGCAACGCCATCACCGTCAGCAACATCTCCTGCTGCTTCCCCCGCCGCTCCGGTAGGCGGAATTCTGAAGGAGGAAGCGATCTCCACGTCACCCGATGTCCGCAAGCTGACCTTTAAGAGCAACGCGTTGGGTAAAGACAAGCGCTTCAACATCTACCTGCCCCCGGGTTATGCCGACGGAAGCGATGCGTATCCTGTGTTGTACATGCTTCACGGCACAGGCGGCAATGAAAACCAGTGGATGCCTGACCTGGGACTGGACAAAGCCGCGGATAAGCTCATCAGCGAAGAGCGTATCCGTCCGATGATTATTGTGACGCCTGTATTTGATTTCAGCTACGGCATTAATACGGAGATCAAGGGCTCTTACGGCGATTACATCACCAAGGACCTTGTCGCTTTTGTCGATAAGCACTTCCGTACCCTGGCCTCCCGGGAAAACCGGTACATAGGAGGTTTGTCCATGGGCGGTTTTGCGGCGCTGAACAATGCCTTCCAGCACCCCGATCTTTACAGCAAGGTGGGCGGTCACAGCCCCGCGCTGTGGATGGACTATTGGGCGGACACAGGAGACTTGAAGGATTGGCTCTACCCGGATGAAGCAGCCCGGAAAACCCGGGACCCGCTGTCCCTGGCGGAGACCCTGACCTTCGATAACCTCTCCGTATTCCTCGACTCCGGCAAAAACGACGGCTACCGTTTCTACGAGGGTTCGGAGTTGCTCTATAACAAGCTGCTGCAAAAAGGCACCGACGTGCAATACCACCTTTGGGAGGGTGAGCACACCAAGGACTATTGGAGCAGCCATGTCGAGGATTATTTGTTGTTCTTCGGTGGCAAATAGCGCCTGCTTCGCATTCTGCTACAAAGCGGAGTCCGCGGCGGCTGCGGTTTTCAGCTAACGGAACTATCCGACTCTTAGAAGCGGAATCCGGCGAGTTTCTCAAAATAACGGAACTATGCGGCTCTTAGCGCCTCCAAAATGACCAAACCGTGCACCAAAGCTGCTCTAAGAGCTGCTGAGTTCCGTCAAAACTCAAAACTACCTGTTTCCACCACGTAAGAGCTGCTGAGTTCCGTTAGAAGTCCAGCCTGCACAATCAACTCCGAGTCTCGCTACAAGCGCAGCCACTAGAATGTTTTGCTTGTCCCCCAAACCAACTTGTTTATTGAGCTCCAGCAGCCCACTAAACGAGTTGGTTTTTTTCGTTCCAACCCCTTGACCGAATCGGTTTATGGAGCTATGATTAGCCCATCGACCGATTCGGTCTATTCTGTTTACAGCGAGGTGCACATGTTGGAGAAATTCGAAAGCCTGCCGGCGGAGAAGCAGAACGCCATCCTGAACGGAGCCATGAGCTGCTTCGCCGCCAACGGCTACAAAAAAGCCTCCGCCAGCGACATTGCCGGTGCGGCAGGCATATCCAAGGCCATGGTGTTCCATTATTTCGGCACCAAAAAAGCCCTTTACCTCTACCTGGTCGATTTCTGCTGCCAGATGATGGTGGGTGAAATCCGGGAGAGACTGGACCCTGCCGTCACCGATTTTTTTGACCGGATCAAACAAGCAACAACGATCAAGCTGTCGGTGCTGGGGAAACATCCCGCTATGCTGGGATTTTTGGAGGGCACCTATTTTGAGACGGATGAAGAGGTGAGAGGGGCTGTTCAAGCCTACTATGCCCAAGAGGAATGGGAGCAGGTCCGGACCAGGATGACCCTGGAGAACCTGGATGTGTCCAAGTTCAAGGACACTGCCGACCCGGCGCTGGTGCTGAAGCTGCTGGTACGGTTTGCCTACGGATATCTCAACATGACGAATGGCAAGCTGGATCTGGAGCTGGACAGCATGCTTCGGGAGTTTGAGGCGTGTATGGCCCTAATGAAAACCCATCTGTACAAACCCGAATATCTGTAAAGCGTCCACATTGAGGGAGGTACTTTCTATGAATGCCATCGAAACCAGAAGCCTGACCAAACAATACGGAGGAGCAAGAGGCATTTCCGACGTGAATCTGAGCGTGGCGGAGGGTGAGGTTTTCGGCTTTATCGGCCCTAACGGCGCGGGCAAATCCACCACCATCCGGACCCTGCTGGGACTTATCTCCCCCACCTCCGGCAGCGCCTTCATCTTTGGCAAAAGCTGTGCCGAACACCCGGACACCCGCCGCGAGGTGGGGTATTTGCCCTCCGAGGTATTCTACTATGACCGCATGCGGGTAGGCGAGCTGCTCCAATACTCCGCCAGCTTCTACAAAAAGGACTGCAAAAAGCGGATCGCCCAGCTAGCAGAGGTGATGGATCTGGATTTGAAGAAACGGATTGACGATCTGTCCTTCGGTAATAAGAAAAAGGTGGGCATTGTCCAGGGGCTGCTCCACGAGCCCAAGCTCATTATTCTGGATGAGCCTACCAGCGGCTTGGATCCGTTGATGCAGCAGCGTTTTTTCGAGCTGATTGCGGAGGAGAACCGGAAGGGTGCGACTGTTTTTTTCTCCAGCCATATCTTAAGCGAGGTTCAGCGGCTGTGTGACCGGGTGGCTTTTATCAAGGACGGGAAAATCATCAAGCAGGAAAAGGTCAGCATTCTCCAGGAAAACAGCTACAAGAAATTCGCACTGGAGGCCAAAGCTCCTATCGGGCAAAATCTCCAGCACCTGGAGGGGGTCAGCGGCTTCACCGCCAAGGATAAGGTTGCCAGCTTTATGTTCAAGGGCAATCTCAACGCCATGATGAAGGAAATTGCCGGCATGGAGCTGAGTAATATTTCCATCACGGAGCCGGATCTGGAGGAAATCTTCCTGCATTATTACGAAAAGGAGGAATAAGCAGCATGAACATGTTTCTCCACGAGTTGAAGGCCATGCGGAAGTCCACACTCATCTGGATCTGCGCGCTGATCGGCATGACCGCTCTCTATATGTCCATCTACCCCTCTATGACTGCAGATGCAGAAAGCTTCCGGAAGCTGCTGGCAGGTTACCCGCCGTCCGTAAGGGCCATGCTCGGTATCCGGCTGGAATCCATCACCTCCATGCTGGGGTTTTACTCCTTTATATTTTCCTTTATCGTTCTGGGCGGGGCTATCCAAGCCATGATTATGGGGGTATCCATTCTCTCCAAGGAAACCCGGGAACGGACGGCAGATTTCCTGCTGGTGAAGCCCGTTTCCCGGCAATCCATTGTGACGGCGAAGCTGCTGGCGGCAGGGACTGTCCTATTCATAACCAACGCAGTGTTCTACGCGGCGGCTGCCGGTATGGCCGGGTTAACAGCGAAGGAGGCCTTTGACCATTGGGTATTCTTCCTGATCAATCTGACGCTGTTTTTTGTCCAGCTGATCTTCCTTGCCCTGGGTGCCGCAGTTTCGGTTTTCTTCAATAAGCTAAAAGGTGTGCTGCCGATCTCTCTTGGTGTGGTCTTCGGGCTGTACGTGGTCGGTGCGCTGCTGGCCGCCGATGATTCCAGCAGCGCAGCCAGAGTTTTATCCCCGTTCCAATACTTCAGCCCCGCTTATGTGGTGGAGCATGCAGGTTATGAAACGCCCTTCCTGCTGCTGGGCGCGGTTGTCGTGGCCATCGGTGCGGCCTTGACCTATTTCATCTACATCCGCAAGGATATCCATGCCGTCTGACACGGCGGCCAGCGGAATACGGGAGGATATGTATATGAATGTGTTTATAAGAGAGCTGAAGGCCAACCGGAAGTCCCTGATCATTTGGTGCGTCTGCATGGCGCTGCTTATCCTGTCCGGGATGGGGAAATATACGGCTTATTCCTCCGGGAGCGAAGGAGCCCAGGCCTTGGCGGACTTGCCCCAGACACTGAAGTCGCTGTTGGGGATGGGATCTTTTGATGTGACCACCATGACCGGGTTCTTCGCCCTGCTGTTCCTCTATATCGAAATTGTGGCGGGCATTCACGCCGTGCTGCTGGGCAGCGGCATTCTGGCCAAGGAGGAACGGGATAAAACCACGGAATTCCTCATGACGCGGCCTCTGTCCCGGACCTCCATCGTCTGTGCCAAATTAGGTGCCGCCCTGGTGAACGTGGTGGTGCTGAATCTGGTATCGTTGGGCTCTTCCCTGGCCGCGGTTTCCGCCTATAACAAGGGGCCCGATATCTCCGGTGAAATCGCCGTGTTTCTCTTCAGCATGCTGTTGGTCCAGCTGGTTTTCCTCACCCTGGGGATGCTGCTGGCCGCTGTGCTGCGCAATGCCAAAACCTCCGGCTCCATCTCCGCAGGAGTGCTGATGGCCGCCTTCGTTATCTACGAATTTACAGAGCTGAACCAAAGCCTGCGTTTTCTCAACATCCTGACACCCTTCAAATATTTCAGCTACGCCGATATGGCGGAGGGGATGGGCCTTCATCCCGGCATTGCGGCGGTTTCGCTGTTGCTGTCAGCCACCTTTGCTTGGGGCGCCGTCTTTTTTTACCGGAGGCGGGACTTGGGTGTGTAAGAAAACATCTGGTTTCTCCGGCTATATCCGAACATTTCAGCCCATTCACTAATTAAGTGTAATGTTTTTTCACATATTATCTTGACACCCTGCTATTAACAGCTATAATAAAACTAACAAACGGCAACAACCTATCAATATAAGTTACATTATCTTACATGTTTTCTCTCCGTAAGGGTGTGAAGTGATGGGACTATCGGAAGGCGAAGCCAAACAGGAGATTCTGAGGATTTACAACGCGATCAATAAACGGATTTTTAACGTGGGTGTAAAACAGCAGAAGGTCGATTTCGTCGATAACAAGATTCTGATCATGTCCCTGAACAGCAGAGTTCCGGTCCTGAAGCTGCTGGACGGCGATCACCCCTTTGCCACCCGCCAGATTGATTATCTTCTGTTCCAGCAATTCAAGAAGCAGATCACGCAGGCCTTGGAGGAGCGATTCCAACTGAATATTCTTGCCATACTCAAAGACTATGATCCTGAGACCGAATTTTCCGGTACGATTATCGTCTTGGAGCGTGACATCAGCGCATGCCTGAACGAATCAACCGAACTCCTCTAAAGGGAGAGCGGCCGGATATCGTCAGTTTAGCCCCTAACGACAGGATTTGTCGGAGAGGACTGGACTGGCGATTTTTTATTACAAAAAATTTACAGTAAGGAGTGAAGCTCATGAGCTACAAAATCCAGATTTCCGGAGTCAGCAAAACCTTCCGCCGGGACGGCAAAGAGGTCTCAGCCATGAAGGAAACCAACCTGTCCATTGAAGAGGGCCGTTTTGTCAGCATCATCGGACCCAGCGGCTGCGGCAAATCCACCCTGTTCAACATTATTGCCGGACTCACTCCGCCCTCCACGGGAGAGGTCATAGCCGACGGGCGCAATATTGTGGGCAAGGCCGGGTATGTGGGCTACATGCTCCAGAAGGATATGCTCCTGCCCTGGCGGACCATTCTGGACAACATTATTCTTGGCATGGAAATCCGCGGAGTGCCCCGCAAGGAGGCGGTGAACCGAGCGCTGCCCCTGATGGAAAAATACGGCCTGAAGGGCTTCGACAAGCATTATCCCAAGGAGCTGTCCGGGGGCATGCGGCAGCGGGCGGCGCTTCTGCGGACCCTGCTTTATGACCGGGACATCATTCTTTTGGACGAGCCCTTCGGCGCTTTGGATGCCCAAACCCGGCTGGCCATGCAGAATTGGCTCCTGCAGATCTGGGCGGATTTCCGCAAAACGGTGCTGTTCGTCACCCACGATATCGACGAGGCCATTTACCTCTCCGACGATATTTATGTGTTCTCCTCCCGCCCCGGCCGGATCAAGTCGAAGATTACCGTCACCATGGAGCGCCCCCGCAAAACGGAGGATATGACCTCCCCCGCCTTTATGGATTTGAAGCATCATCTGATGGAGCTGCTGTCCGCCGGCCATGATGAGGAAGCACAGATATCCTGAAATCCCGAATAGAAAGGAAGGAAGCCCATGGAATCCGTTCAAAAGAAAGCCTTTGTGGTTCACGCCCTGCCCCACGCTGATGAGAAAACCGCCGCTGCCGCCCCTGCGCTGAAGGCTGTCCCCCTCATTATCGACGAGGAGAAAAAAGAGCGGAAAAAGCTGCTCACGATCCGGGTGCTTCGGCTTCTCGCAGCTGTCCTGATCTTCGTCGGGTGGGAGATCTTCACCCGGATCGGTGTGATGGACCCGTATTTCTGGAGCAGCCCCGGGGCCATCCTCAAAACCACCTGGACCCAAATGACGGAGGGCAAGCTGCTGGGGGATATCGCCTACACCTCCTCCGCCACCATTCTCGGCTTTATTTTTGGAACCCTGTGCGGCGCCCTGCTGGGATTGTCCTTCTGGTGGTCCCGGACCTACGCCGGCGTCAGCGAGCCGTACCTGATTATCTTGAACGCCATGCCCAAGCTGGCCTTGGCCCCGGTTCTGGTTATTCTATTGGGCATCGGCTTTTTCTCCAAGGTAGCCCTGGCCTTCTCCATGACCATAGTGGTTTCCGCCCTCTCCGCCTACAGCGGTGTAAAAAGCGTTGACCCGGATATGGAAAAGCTCATGTATTCCCTCGGTGCCAAACGCCGCCAGGTATTCACCAAGGTGGTGGTACCCTGGTCCATGCCCTGGATCATCAGCAGCCTGCGGATCAATATCGCCTTGGCCCTGGCCGGCGCTATCGTCGGTGAATTCATCGCCTCCCGCCAGGGCGTCGGCCGGATGATCATGTACGCCGGAACCATCCTGGACATCAACCTGGTCTGGGTAGGTGTAGTGGTACTGTCCGTGTTGTCCATGGTGATGTATTGGGGCGTGGTCGTATTGGAAAAATGGCTGGCCAAGGGGTTAACGAAGCAATAGTAATCCCCCAAAAGTGAAGCGAAGCTCTGTAGCCAATTCCTATTACTTTTGGGGGTGCCCCCGGAAACCAATGATTCAAAACAAGTTCATAAAGCAACCAATTCCAACTCCCTCTACTGAAAGGATGAATCCTTCTATGACCGAACGCCTCCACACTCGCCCTTATTTGCACCGTATCCGCAAAGCTCCACTGGTTTTGTCCTTGTCCCTGCTTGTTGCCGCCGCCCTGGCCGGCTGTGGGGAAAAAGCCGCTACTCCCGTCGCCGAAGCCCAATCCGGCAAAAACCTGAAGAAAATTGTCATCGCTGAACCCCTTCATCTGACCGGATACCTGCCTATGTATGTGGCGCAGCGTGAAGGATATTTTGCCGAGGAGGGCCTGGAGGTGCAGGTCATTCAAGCGACAGGCGGCGCCCATGTAACCGCTGTGGTCAGCGGCGATGCCTGGGGCGTGATCGGCGGGCCCGAGTCCAATGCCCTGGCGAATACTAATAGCTCGGACCCGATTATGTCCGTGGTAAATGTGGTGAATCGGGCTAACGTTTATCTGATGGCCAAAAGCGGTACAGCCCCCAAAAGCACCTCCAAGGAGGACCTGAAGGAGTTCCTGAAGGGCAAAAAAGTCAATGCCAACCGGCATGGCGGAACGCCGAATTTGTTGACTCGCTACCTGCTGCTGGATGTGGGGCTTGACCCGGAGAAGGATGTGCAGCTGCTGGAGCCGGCGGACGGTTCCACAGTGGTGACCATGGTGAAACAAGGGGCGGCGGATATTGCCAACGGGGCAGAGCCGCAGATTGTGGACGGCATCAACCAGAAGGTGTGGGACGAGCCCTTTTACAAGTTCCCCAGTATGGGTGACTTTGCCTACTCTGTAGTCAGTGTGAAGAAATCCACCATCACCAAGGATCCGGAGACGGTCCAGAAATTCACCAATGCCATGATTAAGGCACTGAAGAAGGTACACGCCGACAAGGAGCTGGCCAAAACCAATTTGAAGGCGGAATTCCCCACTCTTTCGGAGGAAGCGGTAAAGGCTTCCCTGGACCGGGCGTACGCGGACAGCCTGTGGAGCCCTGACGGCATTATTTCGGAGAAGGCGCTGGAGAATGATATGAATGTGATGATCAAAACCGGGATATTCAAAGGCACGTATACCTATGACGGTTTAGTGGATATGCAGTTTGCCAAAAAAGCCAATGAAGCTGCAGCAAAGTGAGGTGCTGATGAAAATGAACACGTTAGAACATTTATTGGCGGGAACCCGTCCGGCTCTGGTGATTGTGGATGTGCAGAATGATTATTGCCATCCCGAAGGAGCATTGGGCTTAACAGGCTGTGATGTCAGCGGGGTTAAGGAGATGATGCCCCGGCTGCATGGGCTTTTGGGAGCGGTGCGGGAGGAAGGAATTCCCGTTATCTTCATCCAGACCTTTCATGAGGAAGCCACGGATTCGGAGGCCTGGGTGACCCGGTCCTCCGGCAGATCGGCCCAGGTTTGCCGGAAGGACAGCTGGGGCGCAGAATTTTATGAAATCAGCCCCCGGCCCGGCGAAATTGTAGTGAATAAACACCGGTACAGCGCATTTGTGAATACGCGGCTGGATTCCGTGCTTCGGACGCTGAAGATTGACACCCTGCTTATCGCCGGTGTCAGCACCAATGTCTGTGTGGAGTCCACCGCCCGGGACGGGTTTATGCTGGATTACCATATCGTGCTGGTAGAGGATGCCTGTGCCTCTTATTCCCGGGATGCTCACGAGATGACGCTGGTCAATATTCAGGGATATTTCGGTACGGTAGCGTCAAGCGGAGAGCTTGCGGATATGTGGATGCAAGGCAAAAAATCGACCCTCGCCCTGTAAAACGCGGAGGCGGCAAAGCTGGTGAAACGGTTATGAGTGTAACCTCTTATAAGGAGCGAAGGAAACAACCTGGACAAGGCCAGGGGCAGGAAGAGAGAGACACGGGGCAGGTGGATGTAGGGCAGCCCCGCCGCAACATCATGATGGTGCAGTATGTCATCTGCCTTGGCGCCTTTCTCTCCAATCTGTCGGCGGGAATGTTCAATATCGCGTTGGTGGACATTGCCGGGGAGTTCGGAGTTACGCTGCAGTCCACCCAGTGGGTGGTCACGGCTTATCTGCTAGTGATTTCCGTCTGTCTGCCGCTGATGGGACGGCTGGGGGATCTGGCTGGGCGGACGCGGATCCATAACGCCGGCTATTTTATCTTCATGCTGGGCGCTCTCGCCTGCGTCTTCTCTCCTTCGTTGGGATGGCTGATCCCCTTCCGCATCCTGCAGGGGCTGGGGGCTTCTATGTATCAGGCCACCAACATGGCCCTGATCGTGTCTATCTTCCCCGAGAACCAGCGGGGAAGAGCCCTTGGGCTGATGAGCACCTTCGTGGCGGCAGGGTCCATGGTTGGACCCAGCCTGGGGGGCGTGCTCATCCAGTGGTTCTCCTGGCGGACCAGCTTCGCCATGCTGGCCGCCGTCTCTGCCGCTGCGTGGATGCTGGCGCAGCGGTTGATCCCCCGGGAGGAGCCCCGCAGGGCCTCCCGGTTGGATTTGACCGGCGCCGCCATGTTCGCGGCAGCGCTCACGGGGCTGGTGGCCGCCCTGAATTTTGCGGGCACCAGCGGGTTTGGCTCACCGCCGGTGGTGGCGGCGGTGGCGGTGTTCGGGTTGGGCCTGGGGCTGTTCATCTGGTGGTGTCTGCCCTCCAGATGGGGTTCTGCTGCAGCTCCAAGGCGGATCCGGGAGCCCTTCATTCCCTTAGGGCTGTTCCAGAACGCAGGTGTCAACAGCGGCATATTCATTACCATCGCCACTTATATGGCCGCTTTCTCCGCACAGCTGGTCCTTCCGGTATTTTTGCGCCAAGAGCTGGGGCTGTCACCCGCAGCAGCGGGGCTTCTGCTGATGGCTTATCCCGCTGCGCTGATCCTGTCCGCTCCCGTATTCGGCCGGCTGTCGGACAAACATGGAATCATGCCCATCCTTTCGGCCGGGCTGCAGTTGATGGCCGTTACCCTGCTGGTACTAGGATTTCTGTCACTCTCGTACCCACCCGCACTCTTGGCCGCCCTCATTATTCTGCTGGGCATCTCCATGGGGATGATTACCTCCCCCAACAACAGCCTGGTGATGCGGGAGACACCCCGGGAGCATCTGGGGGTGATCAGCAGCATCCTGGCCCTGTCCCGGAACCTGGGCATGATGTTCGGCACGGTGGCAGGCGGGGGGCTGTTGGCGGCTGGAGCAGCGGCGGCATCCGGAACCGGAGCTGCGCCAGCGATCGCAGCAACTGCCGGCGGCTCCCTCCGCGGTTACCACGCCGTGTTTGTCCTATGCGCCGTGCTGGTAGCGGCGAGCCTGGGCGTCGCAGCACTGTCACAACGGCAGAGCCGCCTGAAGCACCAAAAGCGCCAGGAGGAAACCCTTTCCTCCTGACGCTTGGGGCTTGACGCTTGGCGTTTGACACTCGGCGTTTGGTGCCCGACACCCGGTGCTGCTTGACGCTTAATGTCTGCCATAGTGCAGGACATTCGAAACTCGAAACTTGGTGCTGAACACTCTGCGCGCTTAATACTGAAACATGGTGCCGGACACTCTGCGCTCGACGCTTGATCCTGAAACATGGTGCTCGCCCTTCGATACTCAACACCCGGATACTGAAACATGGTGCTCATCGCATGTACCGAATGTTTGGCGCTGATGCGAACCTGTTCCGGTAACCTGCCGCCATGCAACCAAATTCTAACGGCGGCCAGAGCCGCTATTTGACCAAAAAGTGGCTTTTCCGAATTCTAACGGAAGCCACAGCCGTTATTCCTGCCGAACATGCCCATTTGAGCACCATTCAGGCCAAATAGCGGCACTCACTTCCGTTAGAAATTTCAACCCCCGCTTTTTCGCCAAATAAGGGCTCCTGCTTCCGTTAGAATTAGGGCGGTGCATCAAACATCCGAACGCGCACCAATGCTACTCTTCTATCGCGCATTCTCTACCAGCTTCAGCGGCATAAACACGGAGGCGCAGTTGGCCTGCCGGAACCGGGCGATGGCCTTCCGGCTCCAGTCAGCCTTGTATTGGGGATGCTCCGCCAGGAACAGCTCCTGCAGATGCTGGAACGCCACCTCATAGGGATTGGAGGGATTATCCCCATTCACCTCCAGCTGGGAAATATGTACATAGATCCCGCCGGGAAGCGTTACCTTCCCCACACAATCCGGCAGCCCCTCGAAGGTGCTGACCCGGGTACCGAAGCAGGAGCTGTAGGAGCCTTTTTCGGGAGCATCAATGGGGAAGCCGTAATAATCATGCAGGTAATACTTGGCCGCTTCCGTCGCGAATACCTGATTCTGCACGCCAAAGTATTTGGTGATGACGAACTCCTCGTCACCCGGATGGGTCACACTGCAGGCGATCTTCATCGGCGGCAGCGTCACCACCCTGTAGCGCAAGGAATCAAACCGCTCCTTCTGGCCCTCTGCTACTTTTACCGGCTCATACTTGGTCAGAATATCCCCGGTTTCATCATAGGTATTGAAGCCATAGCCTGCCTGGTTAAATACATACTTCGTGTCCTGCCGGAACTGGCCGGTGAAATACTCGTCCGCATGCATCCGCTCGTCATATCCCTTCCGGTCCTCCCGTTTGCCTTCGTTGATGAGCACCTTCGCATACCGGCAGGGGGGCAAAACAAGCGTCTCCGTATACTCCGGCAGATATTCCGGCAGCCGGTCGAAGCTCTCCACCATAAATCCGGCCAGCACCTTGTAGTTGCCGTCTCCCCGGACATCCGTTCGAACGGTCACAATCTCCCTATGCCGCAGGCTGTCTCCAATGAGCCCGGCCAGCAGCCCCATATCCCCTTCCCCCACCAGCTTTTTGGTGAAGAAGTAATCGTTCAGGATACAATTGGCATGTTCAAAGCCGTAATAACCGCCATACCCCCGGCTTTCGTAGCTGATCGGCAGGGCATAGCCCACCACCTTCATCTCTGGACGGTCCACAATGGTACAAAATTCACTAACCTGCTCCACCAGCACCTCTTCAGGCAACCCCATACGGCTCATCTCCTCTGCCAGCTTCAGAATTTCCGGCTTGACCACAGGGCTGTAGCCCTCTGTCCCTTGACCTCGACTCTGACCTTGAACTTGATCTTGACCCGTTCTCTTGTCTTGACTCGTTCTCTTGTCTTGACCCGTTCCCTTGTCTTGCCCCGTTCCCTTGCCTTGGCCCGGCCCTTCCCCATGCTCCGGGAGCTCCTGCTTTCTCATACTCATTGCGCGTTCCACCTGTCCCTCTCCAATACCAGCTTGCAGCCGGTAAAATAAATGGGTTCCCCCTGCTCATCCCGGGCAAAGGAGGCTTGGTTGGTTTCCGTCACGGTCAGCCCCAGCTCCAAAAGCGGTGAAATCTGCGGCGCACAATCCAGCGGATTATAGGCGAACACCCCATCCGCAGCCAGCACCTCGAAAGCATACCGCACCATAATAGAAAGCGCTTCCGTATCCAGCCCGGCATGCCAGTACCGGGTGTGCCAGACATGACCCAGATCAACCATGTTGCGTTCGTCCACCGTATTGAAGACCACCATGCCAATCAAGCGATAATCCGGCTTCAGGCATACGGCCCACATATTGTCCTGCCCGGAGAACCACTCCGTCGCTTCCCTGCAGCCCTTCTCATCCGTCGGCCACGGGTGGTCCCGGTGCCGCATCTCGGAATGATGACGGTCCACAGCCAGCTCCTGCACCGCCATTGCATCACCCGGGACAAACCGTCGGATCAACAGCCTCCCCGTTTCAAAAAGCACAGGCCCCGCCGCCCCCTGACGGTAGACAACGGCTTCCTGTTCATGCAGCTCCCCGGCCAGCCTGACAATCTCCGGCAGCTGCTTGGGCGAATAGCTTTGCGGCACTTCCTCAAACAACAACTTTCGAATGGCGCCCATCCTGTCCCCCCCTTTCCTGTCTCTACTATACCAGCGGTTTCCCGGAGCGTATTATCCGTTTTTAACATGTTCAAGCTGTATCCGGCAGGTGGTGGTAATGTGGCTAGCCGTATAACCTCCTTGGGCTTCATATATGGCAAAAGCGGGCCGGCTGCTCCGTCGCAAGCCATTGTCCTGCACCCACGCCTCCAGGCGCTCCTCCAGCACCCGGCTGTCTCCGGCGCAGTCCGTCTCCAGCACGGCATAGCTGCCAGCGGGCAGCTCCAGAAGCTCAAGCCCGCCCCCTGACGGAAGCGGCAGCTTCTCCTCCAGCTTGACTCCACAGGTACAGGCCCTCCCATTTTTGGCGATATAAAAGGTATCTGCCGAACGGGCGGCTGAAGGGTTGTACACGGCAAGAAAGCCCATCACAGCCTGGGACGCTTCCTTTTCTGCATGCGGACCTTCCCGGGTTGAGGCCAAAAAAAGCATTCCCGGGCTGCGGATCAGCGAAATCCGGTCATAATCCGTCCGTTTCATAACCGGCAAAACCAATGCCAGCCGGTTCACCCTGCCGTTCCGCCATAGAAATTCCTCAAAGTACGGCTCCGGCGCCTGCGTAAACATGCTGGATCTGAGCCAATCCGTGTACAGATAATTCCATGCCCGGCCAATCTCCGGCTCGTCATTGCGCACAAGAACCTTGGCAGCGGTAAGGCTCAGCTCCGGGAATACCTCCACCCCCTTGAACATCCTGCCTGCAAGAAGACCTTCCACTGCCTCCGGCGTATACTCCAGCCATATCCAATAGCAAAACCGGCTGCCCTGCTGCTTGCCGTTCCTTCCGAAAACTCTTCCCCTGTAGTCAGGAAGGGTTTCCTGCAAGGCCGCAATGGCCTGCTCCTCAATTCCGCTTAAACGGGAATGATAAAAGGCCGCCCGCACGGTGGCGGGAAGGGTCTGCGCTGCAACCGTCACCTGTTTTGCCGACAGGCTGTCATACCTGGGAAAGTAGTATGAGACTCCGCTGCGCTTATATTCCAGGGGAGTCATGGAGACTGCGGCCTTGACGCTTTTGCACAGGGCTTGCTGGGAGCTGTAGCCGCAGGTATACGCTACCTCAGCCAATGGCATGTCCGAGCAGCGGATCAGACTGAGGGCATTGGAGAGACGCCTTTTGCGGATGTACTCCTTGACCGAATGTCCCGTATGAGCATAAAAATCCCGGTACAGCTGCATCAGAGAGGTGAACCCCGCTTGGGCGGCCCCCTCCAGGGAAACCTCCTCCTGCAGATGCTCCTCGATATATTGAATAACTCTTTTGAACCGTTGCTGCTTCTCCATAAGCTTCCTCCATCAAGCACTATCTGCTTACTCTTCTCCGTCTGACCGCATTCACCCAGGCGGAACCCCAATAAGCCCAAAAACAAACCCATCCGTTCCATCTCCTAACCGCCGACACCGGTACAAAATGGACTTTGCCAAACCGGTTCTCCGGATTGCCCGGGCAGACATCACCCTCCCGGTCACCGTATCTGACCCGGCACCAGACATGCCCCGATATATGCCCGGCAACAAGGGTCCCCCCATGGACGCGCTGCGGCATTACCGTTCTGACGGCATATACCAGCCTGCTCTGAAATCCCAACGCACCAGTATCCGGTTCAATATACTGGCCTGTTGCCAGCAGTAGCCTTTTCCCCTCTCCAAAGCTCTGGAGGGAAAATCAAAGGAATTGGAATATGAATAGTTCATCCATGTACCAACCAGTTTTTGGGCAAATTGAATGAGCTCTACCCCCTCCAATCCGGAGGCCCGGCATACTTCAATCGCCTCATGGAGCTTCATACGGCATCACCTGTTCCGCACTTACTTGTAAGGACCATTATACACTTCTTTTTCCATAAAAAGGGAGATATCTGTCACAAACATGTATCTTTACAGCGTAAAGATGATATGATATTATCTTACCATTGTAAAGTTTGGAACGGAGGGAACCGGGCTATGAAGGAAAAGCCCTATCACCACGGAAATTTGCGCAATGATCTGATCGAGGCGGGCATTCAGCTGATTAACGAGGAGGGCCTGAAGAGCTTCTCCCTGCGGAAGGTGGCCGCCCGGTGTCAGGTGAGCCATACGGCGCCTTACAGCCACTTTAAGGATGTGGATGCGCTGATTTCCGCAATGGGGGATTATGTCACCGGCCAGTTTATGCATAAGCTCCTGTCCGCTGTCCAGGGGAAAGAAGAAACACCGGGTGTGCTGGCCTTTTTGGGGCAGGCATATATTGATTTTTTCGTGGAGCATCCGCAATACTTTCAATTTTTGTTCTATTATTCCGGACTGACCATAAATCTGGATCAGGCACAGCCGGAGGATTACCCTCCCTTTGCTTTGTTCCGCTCCACAGCCTTCTGTATGTTCCGCAGATGGGGGCTGCCGGAGGAGGCCCATCCCTCACACCTGATTGCCTCCTGGTCCATGGTTCACGGCATCGCTGCACTTTCCGCCACCAGCGGCATCAAGTATTCCGGGAGCTGGACGGATATTTTTATAGAAACTCTGACGAAAAAGGAGAAACCATCATGAAATTGATTATTCATGACCTGTCGCGGCAGGATGCCCCGTCCATAGGGACCGGGAGTGAACAGGAGCTTAAAATCATTACCGACAACGGCACCATCCGCAAGTGCATCGGCTGCTTCGGCTGCTGGGTCAGAACCCCCGGCGTCTGCGTGCTGAAGGATGACTATCAGCGGATGGGGGAATGGGCAGGCGCCTCCGATGAGATGATTATCATCAGCAAATGCGCCTATGGCAGCTACAGTCCTTTTGTCAAAAATGTGCTGGACCGCAGTATTTCCTACATCCTGCCTTACTTCGCCACCATCAACGGGGAAACCCACCACCAGCGGCGTTATGAAACCAGCTTCAAGCTGACGGTCCACTTCTACGGTGATGACCTGACTCCCGCGGAGCAGGAAACGGCCCGGGCGCTGGTAGCGGCCAACGCGATGAATTTCTACAGCACCGGCAACGAGGTTTTTTTCTATCGGAATGCGGAAGACGCCTGGGAGGGATTGCAATGAAGATCGCCCTGATTAATGGAAGCCCCAAGTCCGGCAAAAATAACTCCGCCCGGCTTCTCCGCTCGTTCGAACCGCTGCTCGGCAAGGACCATGAGCTGTTCCATTTTCATGTTAGCCGGCTGCCGCTGACCGAATCGGACTATTCGGCGCTATGCCATATGGATGCGCTGGTGCTGGCATTTCCCTTGTATGTGGACGCCATCCCCTCCCACCTGCTGCGGATGCTGACTGAATTGGAGGATTATATGAAGGCGGAGCGCAGCAAGGAAATCATGCTGTACGCCATAGTGAATAACGGTTTTTTTGAAGGGGAGCAAAACAAGATTGCCATCCGCATTCTCCAAAACTGGTGCGTCCGGTCCGGCGTACGCTTCGCCCAGGCTATTGGGCAAGGTGCGGGTGAAATGCTGCAATCAGTGGAGAATGTGCCGCACGGACATGGCCCGATGAAAAATCTGCATAACGCTATGGATGTGGTGGCCGCAAATCTGCAGTCCCGGAAAACCGGCGACACCCTCCTGCTCAGCCCCAAATTCCCGCGGATCGCCTGGAAAATCGCCGGGACCATGGGTTGGAACGCCATGGCCAAGCAGAATGGCATTATGAAGAAGGAAATCAGGAGAAGGCTGCCGTAGGAGCAGCTGAGTCCGGAAGCGCGGCGGGCAGTGCCCGTGCAACGCGAATCGTGGGTGCGACACGAAGCGAGAGTAGGTGCGCACAGCAGCTCTAGCGGAACTCAGAGGCGCTTAGAGGCAAAAGTGTGGCAGAAGCGGCGGGTTTGGCGAGGCTGGGTGCGGCGCGACGGCTCTAACGGAACTCAGTGACGCTTAGAGGCAAAAGTGTGGCAGAAGCGGCGGGTTTGGCGAGGCTGGGTGCGGAGCGACGGCTCTAACGGAACTTAGTGACGCTTAGAGGCGGAAAAACGACGGTTTAGATTTCTAACGGAACTAAGCGGCTCTTAGAAGCGGAAAACACCCCCGAATGTTCGATTTTTCCCCGCTAAGAGTCGTTTAGTTCCGCTACAGCTGCCAAAGCTCATTTTTCCGCCGCTAAGGTGCTCCTAGTTCCGTTAGCCACCGGTTAGTCCAGGTTTGTCCTTGGGGTTGTCCTTGGGGTTGTCCTTGGGGTTGTCCTTGGGGTTGTCCTTGGGGTTG
>JAEWIS010000002.1 GCA_023386955.1 Bacillota bacterium | reverse complement strand
TACCTACGTGTTACTCACCCGTCCGCCGCTAGCTTGTCCCCGAAGGGACAAACCCGCTCGACTTGCATGTATTAGGCACGCCGCCAGCGTTCGTCCTGAGCCAGGATCAAACTCTCCATAAAAGTGGTCCGAAGACCGTTATGTTAGAGCTGATTGCTCAATTGTTCAAACGTTTGGCTTCATTGTTTTGCTGCTCGTTGTTCAGTTTTCAAGGAGCTCATTTGTTTCTTCGTCGTTCTCTTCTTCAAGAGGCGACTTTTTTAATATACCACATTGTCATGCATCTTTGCAAGCATTATTTTTTAATTTCTTGCTTGCCTTGCTTTTCCATCCTTCCGCTGCACGGCTTGTCTCAGCGGCGGAATTTGATAATAACATAGAATTCAACAGGAATGCAACACTTATTTTTAAAAATATGAAAATGCCTTCTCTATCCTATGCTATAGTGAAATTAATCCGTACAAAGCCATAAATAGAACAAGGGGTCTACGAGATGAAGCATTCTCTCCATTTCCTGCGCAAGGCCATCCATTCGCCGGATCACCACGTGGATTGGCATAACCACCCGATTCATGAAATTGTATATTACCAAACCGGCACCGGCACAACCGAATTTGGCCGCCAGTTATACCGCTACGAACCCCGCACATTTGCCGTACTGCCCGCCGACATCATTCATAATGAGCACTCAGAGACCCAAACATCGGTGTTGTTTTTCTGCTTCGATTATGATTCCGGGTTTCCCTCTTTAGCTCCGGGATTGTACCGGGATCAATCAGGCGGAGTGTTGTATTGGATCGACCAGATCCACCGGGAGCTTACCTGCCGAAGCAGCTACTCGGATGAAGCTGTCAGCTGTTATTTGAGCCTGCTCCTGATAGAAGTGCTCCGTTTGACCGGAGACAAGGCATTTGCCCCCGCCAACCGGCAGACCCTTTATGCAGCGAAATACATCGAGCAATATTACAATCAAAAAATCCAGCTCAGCCAGCTGGCGGATATGTGCGGTTACAGCCCGGATCATTTCCGGCATGTGTTCAAAGAAGAGAACGGCATGACTCCCACCCAATACATCCGCAAAATCCGCATCGATAAATCGAAACAGATGATACTTGAGCAAGGAGATAAGAATCTTACCTCTATAGCATTGGATTGCGGATTTGCTTCCCTGTCCCAATTTGGGAGTGTATTCAAGCAATTAACCGGACATAGCGCCAGTGACTTCGCCAAAGGGCTGTCAGGGGCCGCAATGAACGCGGTCCGTAACTTTAAATAGAGGAATTCCTCTTTCCGCTATATTGAGGGAATCCGACATCTGGTGCTGATAATGGAAGCTCAACATCCTCTATTGCTCCGGTGTTATAACTTCAAGAAGGAAAAGACGCAATAGCGGACAATTGCCTACCGCTAAAGCGCCTTAAGCTGAAGGAAACGGCGAATAGCGGAACAAAGCCTTCCCCTATTCACTCCACAATCGATTCTTCCATCAAAAGTGAATCCGACCTTTTATCCCCTATTCTCCAGCCACCGGTTCACCTCGTCCGCGGACGGAATCGAGGACTGTGCGCCAGGACGGGTAACGGCAATCGCTGCGGCCGCATTGGCCCACCGCAAGGCCTCCTGTACGAATTCTCCCCGGTCCCGGGCGGCCGCATAAGAGCCGATGAAGGTATCCCCTGCCGCTGTCGTATCCACGGCCTCCACACGGAAGGCGGGCGCACTTATCCGCTCTCCCTGCTTGGAGGCGTAAACCACGCCGGCTGCCCCCAGCGTCACAATAACCTCCCCGACACCACGGCCAAGCAGCCATTCCGCTGCCGCCTCTGCATGCTCTCGGCTGGCCACCTCCAAACCGCTGATGGCTGCTGCCTCAGTTTCATTCACTACCAGCACATCCACAAGCGCCAGCACCTCATCCTCCACCTTGCGGGCCGGTGCCGGATTCAAATAAACGGCAGCGCCATAAGCACGTGCATGGCGGACGGCAGCGGCCGTCGTCTCCCACGGAATCTCATTCTGCAGCAGCACTCCCCCAAGCCCGGCTCCGCCGCTCCCGCCCGCAGCACCGATCAGTCCGGCTTCCATATCCTCCGCACTTAGCCTTCCGTTGGCGCCGGGTGAAAGAATAATGTTGTTCTCCCCGTGGGCATCCACCGTAATAAAAGCCATTCCCGAGGTGCCTTCCTTCTCCAGCACCCCCGCAGTGTCAACTCCGGCCTTTCCCAAGGCTTCAACCAATGGACCGCCGAAGGGGTCTTGGCCAACAGCGCCGATCATCAGCACCTGTGCTCCCGCACGGGCAGCCGCAACCGCCTGGTTGGCCCCTTTGCCGCCGGGGATATAGGCGGTTTCCAGCCCGCTAACTGTCTCCCCCGGCAGCGGATGCCGCTCCACCCGGTTTACCACATCCATATTGATGCTGCCTACCACCGCTATTTTGCCCATCCATTCCACCAGCCCTTATTGTTTATGAGTCCGCATACTCCTTCAGCTTCCGGAAGAAATCCCGCATAATATTGTCCCGCTCCACCCAATAGGCACACCGGATAAAATGCCGCCCCGCATCCTCACTTATGGTAAGCTGATCCGTCAAAACCGGACTGTGCACCAAATGGGTCGGGATAAAGTCCGGATCGATTAGAAATGCTATGGCCGTCATATCCCACATAATTTTCGAAAAACCGAAATGATCCTCCCGGAACCCGTAGAACCGCTCCATCAAAAAGTCCCCGATGGCCCCGCAGCCCTTCACATACCGCTCCATCTCCGAGGTAGTGGTGTTCAGCCCCGAAGCAACCCCGTAGCAGGGAATCTGCACTAAAGGCACACCGCAGTCAAAGATAAGCCGCGCCGCGGGAACATCCTGCACTTGGTTAAACTCGTTCTGGACAGGCCAATGCCGGGCATGTCCCCCCAGCCAGACTACAACTATACGGTCCACAATCGCCGGCTCCATCAGAATGGCAGAAGCCACATTGGTTATTGCTCCGATGGCGACTACATAAAGTGGGTCCTCCGCAGATGAAGCCATGGCACGCCGAACCAGGTCACGTGCTGCTTCACTCTCCACCGGTGTCCGCGCATCAGGCAGATAACTCCGGGAGCCGCGGTACACGAATCCCTCTGACGCACGCCCCATCCGCTCCAGAAGCTGGTGAAGCTCCTCATAGCTGTGCTCCATACCATCCTCCGGTCCGGTGCTCATATGGTTGAAGAAAGGCGCGGCGTACAGAGCCTCCACCTTCAGCTTTTCCGGCGAAAGCAGGGCATACACCACCGCAAATTGGTCATCAATTTCGTTATAAGTGTCTGTGTCCAGGACCATGCGGACTGGTGCTTCAGGCACCCGTTCCAGCTTGCGCACCAACTCGGCATAAAGGCCAAACGGCTTCTTCATTTGTTTGTTTCCTCCCCTGATAATGAAACGCTGTTATTGGAAATCCTGCGCTTCCAGCATAGCAGCAGCCATTCCTCCAGCGCTTTTCAAATTCAGGGGAATTCTGTTCAAATCCGGCGGGAAAGCTCCAGCACCCGCCTCATGCCGGCGCGGATCTGCAGCTCGTTGGCGAAGGAAAAGCTGAACCTGGCCCACTCCTCCATCTGGCGCAGAGGATCACAGATTACCCCGGGGACAAAGGCGATAGAGGCTTCCAGGCAACGCTCCAGAAGAGCCGGGGAGGATATACCCTTGCCCAGCCGGATCCATAAGCTCAATCCGCCGCCGGGACTGGACCACTGCCAGCCGGAGTCCCGGAGCTCCTCCTCCATCACATCCTTGCGGATCTGCAGGGCGATCCGCAGCTTGCCCAGATGCTGCTGCAGCCGCGCAGAGGTGAAGTAGTGGAGGAAGATTTTCTGATTGAGAAGCGGAGTGCCGTTATCCGTCAAGGATTTGGCTGTCAAGAGATGCTTCATAAGCGGCGGCCGGCAGGCTACGCAGGCAATGCGGAGGCCAGGCGACACATATTTGCTGAAGCCGCGGATGTACAGCACCACCCCTTCAGTATCATAAGTAAACAAGGGCGGGGGCGGTTCTTTGCCAAAATAAATGTCGTGAGTGGTATCATCATCCACCAGCAAACAGCGGTACTGCTCAGCAAGCTCCACCAGGCGCTTCCGCTGCTCCGCCGGAACAGTGTAGCCCGTCGGATTATGGAAGGTAGGATTCATATAAAACAGCCGGGGCTTATAATGCCGCATGCACCATTCAACCTGATCCATATTGTAGCCATGCGGATGAATATCCACCGTTACCAGCTTGGCTCCCGCCTGGGAGAAAATATCCACCGCCGAGCTGTAGGTCGGCCGTTCAATGAGGACCGCATCCATGGGCTTCAGGAAAATCCGCGAAATGAGATCAATGGCCTGCTGTGCGCCGGAGGTGATCAGAAGCTCAGAAGCCGAAAGATGGAAACGGTGGATGTGGGCAAAATGCCGGCAGAGGGTTTCCCGCAGCTCCTCATCCCCCTGTACGGGAGCATAGGTGGCCAGCACCTTGGGATAGAGGTCGAAGACCCTTTTGACATAATCCGAAAAATACATATTCGGCAGCAGGTTAGGATCGATCAGCGCCTCCGAAAATTGGTAGCTCACCGGAACCTGATGGATTTCGGACAAGCGATTGCGTACAGAATAGGCGGGAACGATGGCTCCGGCGGTTGGCTCGGGCGCACAGGCTCCGGCACCGGGGTGCACATAATATCCCGCTTTATCCCGGACATAAACCAATCCCCTGTTTTTCAGCTCCTGGTAAGCGCGAAAAACCGTAAGCCGGTGCACCTTCAGCTCTATAGCCAGACTGCGTACGGAGGGCAGCTTCTCATGGGTTTGCCACTCACCCCTGCCAATCCGGGTTACCAGATATTCCACCACCTGCTCAAACAGATGAAACGGCTGTGTCCTCTCACTTGGCTCCTTTTGCACTCCAATCACCTCCTCTTATACACGTGTCATATCCCTATTGTACATGATTTCGGGGCTGTCTGTTCTATCCGTTTCCATCTGTTCTAAGCCTTCTCCCTTATGATAAAAACCAATATCCATTCACGCTCGCTACTCAGCAAAGCACCTTAGGAGGAATCAGAATGATCGCTTTGGGCTTTACGGTTATGTGCCTGATCTTCGGAACAACGTTTCTTGCCATCAAAGTGGGAATTGATGCGGGGCTGGCGCCGTTTTATTCCGCAAGCATCCGGTTTATCGCTGCAGGAGGGCTTCTGTTCGTGTATATGCTGTGGAAGAAAAAAGCGGCCCTGTCCCTCTTATGGCGCAAGGAGACGATGCTTACCGGATTCCTGATAACCTTCGGCACCTTCTCCACCCTGTATTGGGCAGAGCAGCATATCAGCTCCGGACTGGCTGCTGTTTTGTCCGCAACCGGACCGATTATGATTCTGCTCCTCCAGACAATACGCACCCGCCAGAGGGCACCCTTCTTATCCGCTGCAGGCTGCGCAGTAGGCTTTGCCGGCGTATTCGTGCTGATGCTGCCCGGCCTGAAGCTCGATTTCAGCTACATGTGGCTGGCAGGCTGTCTGGTGGTGCTGCTGGGAGAGCTTTGTTATTCGGGAGGTGCGCTGTACTCCAAGTCTGTGATGAACCGCCGTCCCGATGAATCACCCCTTGCTCTCAATGCCGCCCAGATGCTCTTCGGCGGTTTCCTGCTCCTTATTCTGTCCTTGGTTGTGGAGCAGCCCCGGCCGGACCAGATCCTCTCCGTTCCGGCGTTGGGCTCCATTCTGTATCTAACTGTAGCGGGATCTATGATTGGCCACAGTCTGTTTTACTGGCTGATTGCGAAGACCAATCCGGTTTTTCCGTCCACCTGGCTTTACATCTCGCCATTGATAGCCATGGGGCTGGGCAGTCTCGTTTACGGCGAAGCCTTCTCCTGGGTTTCCGCAGCGGGTGCGCTCATTATTCTGGCCGGCATCATCCTGGTGAATCTACGCAGCCTGCAGACGCTTCTGGTAGGCCGCAAGCAGGCTGCACCCACTCCTCTGCAGAATCATGCCGAATCTGCATAAATGCCAAAAAAATCCGTACTTCAGGCGCTGCCATCGCAGCGGCTAAGGTACGGATTTTTTTGGTGTTGGATAGCTATGCTTCAGAATTCGGAGGAGTATCGGAGTGTTCCTGCGCCGCGGCTGTTTCCTTCAGCCATCCGAGAATCGCATGCTCAGGCAGGGGTTTGCTGATAAAGTATCCCTGGATTTTGTCGCATTTCCGGCTCCGCAAATACTGCAGCTGCTCCCGGGATTCCACACCTTCGGCAATAACCTCCAGTCCCATCCGGTGGCCGATCATGACGATGGAGCTGGCCAGAGAGCGGCTCTCCGGTGCGCTGGGTACGTCGTCAATGAAGGTTTTGTCCACCTTCAAGGTAGTGATCGGAAGGGCCTTGAGGTAGCTGAGAGAGGAGTATCCCGTTCCGAAGTCATCCAGTGCAATACGGAGCCCCAGAGATTTCAGGTAGTCCAGCTTCTCCACGATTCGCTCGAAGGATTCCATGAAGATGGACTCGGTAATTTCAATTTCCAGATATTCCGGGGCCAGATCGGCCTCCTTCAGGGACTCCAGCACCGTGCTGATGAAATCATCCTGTACCAGCTGCACCACGGAGATATTCACAGATATCCGGTATGGCTTCCCGTCCCGCCGCTGCAGCTCCCGGATGAACCGGCAGGCCTTGACCAGTACCCACGCTCCAATGGGAAGGATCAGCTGGCAGGCCTCCGCAATGGGAATGAAGGACAACGGCGACACATTGCCCAGAACCGGATTGCTCCAGCGGATCAACGCCTCGAATCCCGATACCTCGTTGCTTTGGAGCTCATATTGAGGCTGGTAATGCAGCTCCAGCTCCCCGTTCTGCAGAGCATTGCGCAGATGCCGCTCAATTTCCATCCGTTTGGCAAAGGATTGCTGCAAAGTCGCCCCATACACAATGTAGCCGCCCTTGCAGGTTTCCTTGGCTTTGTACATGGCCACATCGGCAAACATCAGGAGCTCCTCCGCAGACTGGCCATCCTCCGGATACCGGACAATCCCGATGCTGGGGGCCAGATGGATGACGCTGCCTCCAACCAGGAACGGCTCCTTCAGCCAGCGTATCAGCTGATCCGCCGTCCGGGCAACAGCTTCAGGGGATTGGAAGCCCTCGTGGAGCATCACGAATTCGTCCCCGCCAAGACGGTAGAAGATCCCCTCCACTCCGTCAAAGGATTCCAGCCGCCGGCTGATCAGCTGAATCAGCTCATCCCCAACGGAATAGCCCATGGTGTCGTTGATATACTTGAAATTATCGATATCCATATAGAAGATAACCGCGCAAGCCTCAGGCGCCTTCACATAACGCTCCAGCTCCACAGTCAGGGAAAGCCGGTTGGGAAGACCGGTAAGAGGATCAAAATATGCCAGCTCATGCAGCTTATTCTGTGAGGTTTTCAGATCATGGATATCCGAATCTGCGCCCACCACCCGCATAATCTGTCCGTTCTTATCCCGGATGGCCTTGCCTTTGCCCAGAAACCAGCGGTATTCCCCGGTTCCCAGCCTCAAGCGGTATTCATATTGATAAAAGTCGTTTTTGCCTGTTTTATGCTCCTCAATACAGTGCTGGTAACCTGCCAGATCCTCCGGATGGATCATTTCCGCAAAGGAAAAATCCTTCACTCTCCGCGACGGCTCCACCTTCAGCAGATCCCACCATCTTTGGGAAATGAATGTTTCCTTAGTAATGTAGTCGATCTCCCAGATTCCGTCATTGGTGGCTTCGGTTATCAGCCGGTAACGCTCCTCGCTTCTGGTGAGCATCGTCTGATTCTCCACCAGCCGGTCATACTGCTCCATCAACTCATCCTGAAGAGCAGTCAATTCTTCGTAAGTTGCCTCCAGTTCCTGATAGCTTTTTTGAAGCATCACTTCATAGCTTTTGCGTTCCGTGATGTCGGTCATCGATCCGGCAAAACGCTTCGGTTCCCCCGCATTTCCCCGGCTCACCTTACCGCGCACCTGGAACCAGATATCCTCTCCCGATTGCTTGCGCATCCGGTATTCCGTGGAATAAAAGGGGGTTTCCCCGTTCAGATGAGCCTGCATGGCCCGCTCCGCTTCGATTACATCCTCGGAATGAATCATCTGCTTCCAGCCGTCATCACAGGTTATGTACAGATCCTTGGGGTAGCCCATCAGCTCGTACCACCGGTCCGAATAATAGGAATGCCCCTTCTCCAAGTCCAAGTCCCATATAACGGCGTCCGAGCCGTCGGTGGCCAGCCTGAACCGCTCCTCGCTGACAAATAAACTCTCCTTGACGGAGGACAGCTCCTTGTACTGGCGGCGGAGCACCTCTTCAGAGGCCTCCAGGTTGTGGTTGAGCATGGTCAGCTCCGTGTTGCTGCTTGCCAATCTGCGGCGCATCTGGCGAATCTGCCGGATATGTATAAGAAGCAGGAGGATAAAACCTACAAGCACCGCAAACGACCAAAGCACACCCAGCACAAGGTTCCGGTATTCGTCATAGAAGGAGAACGGCTTGTTCAGAATGATGCTGTCCTTGGGAAGGCTTTCTTCTCCGACACCGAACTTCTTCATCATGTCATAATTGAAGGTAGTGGTAAATTGTTCGGGCTTCACCCGGGGTATATCATCGGCCCGTTCCCCTTTAAGTAACCGCAGGGCTAATTCTGCAGCCTTCTCGCCTTGGGTGCGTCCGCTGATGGTGCTTCCGCCGAAGCCGTCGTAGCGGATGCCAAAATCATACAGGTGATAAACCGGGGCTTTGCTGGTCCTGCCCAATTCCTTTGCCGCCGTTTCGAATTCCACGGTACTGCCGGTGACGTCGCTGAAATAGGTGGTCATCAGAACCATATCCCGCTCCGGGTCCAGCCCCTTCGCCAGCTCCAGCACCTGGGGGAAGGTTTTGCCGTCCAGAGGGACGATGGCAAGCTCCGGATACGTTGCCCGGATCCTCTCTTGAATCTGCCTGCCTGTCATCTCTCCGCTTTCGGAGCGGTCATGCAGCAAGTAGACGTTGGAGATGTCGGGATTCACCGCCAAGGCTGACTGGATAGTGGGGACGGGGTCCACATTTTCCAAAACACCAGTTATGTTAGTTTGTCCATAAAGCAGATTATCTGAAGCCCCTTCCACAATTCCGGCATAGACCACCGGCGCATTGTTGAACAGGCTCTTGCGGAATTGCAGGGCAAAATCCACCGCGAAATCATCAAGTGCCACAATCAGATCAATATCGGTTCCCGAATATTTGTAGAGCAGGGTGGAAAACAGGTTTTCCCGGTTAAAATCTGAGGGAAACCTCTTCCAGTCTGCATATTCGGTATAGATTACCGGATGAAGGTCAGCCTTCTTCAGGGCTTCCGTTACTCCTGCCGTTTCTTCGTCCGACCATTCGAAGCCTTTGTGATAGGAGTTCAGAATGAGAACTTTCGGCGGGGCTGTCAGCTTTTCTTCACCGCGGGCAGTTATGGGAGCTAACCCGGCGGCGGCGGCCAAAATCAGGAAAAGCAGCATCAATCTTCGCAAGTATGGTTGGCGGAATCCTGGCATGAAAAAACCCTCTCCTGAGCAGCCGCATCTGTTTTCGTTTCTCTTTTTAGGCCCGCTGTTAAAAAACTGTTCCCAACGCTTCCATGATGTCGAATTATTTGCAAATGAATTCCAAATCTATCCGTCTTATCAACATATTTCAACAGGATAATCGGATTTATTATAGCATGTGACATTCCGTTTCGTCATCGACAAATGAAAAAATCCCCAAACGGGCTGGCATATGCCGTCCCAAATTTGGAGATTTTCTACAGTGTCAGCCAATAGGGGTACTTCCATCATACGTAGCAATTGCACGGTACAGGTCCGGGCGGCGGTCACGGAATATCCCCCATTCGATCCGTTGGGTTTCCAATTGATCCAGATCAAACTCCGCGGTGAGGACGGCCTCCTCCTCCCTCCCGGCTTCTGCAACCTTCTGACCGGTGGGTCCGGCAATGAAGGAGGAGCCATAGAAGGTGATGCTGGAGTCGCAATCGGATTCCAGACCGATCCGATTGGAGGCGATGACAGGCATCAAATTGCAGGCTGCATGCCCCAGCATGCACATCTGCCAATGGTCGCGGGAGTCGATGGTTCCGTCCTGGGGCTCCGATCCGATGGCAGTGGGGTAGAACAGAAGCTCCGCTCCCATAAGTGCCATGCAGCGGGCCGCTTCGGGATACCATTGATCCCAGCAGACGCCGACGCCGATTTTGGCATAGCGGGTTTTCCAGACCTTAAAGCCGGTATCCCCCGGGTTAAAATAGAACTTCTCCTCGTAGCCAGGGCCGTCGGGGATATGGCTTTTGCGGTAGATGCCCAGCACAGAGCCGTCCGCATCAATAACGGCAAGAGAATTGTAGCGGGCGTAATTTTTCTTTTCATAGAAGCTAATGGGCAGCACAACCTGCAGCTCACGGGCCACTTCCCGGAAGTGGGCGACCGCTTTGTTTTCCTCCAGCTCTCTGGCATAAACGTAATAGTCGGACTTTTCCTTCTGGCAAAAATACGGTGTCTCAAACAGCTCCTGAAGCAGGATGATCTGTGCCCCTTTGGCCGCAGCCTCCCGGACCAGCTTATCCGCCCGGCGGATGTTCTCTTCGATATCGGACGTACAGCTCATTTGGGTAGCCGCTACGGTAACTTTTCTCATGATTGTCCCTCCTGAAGGTTTTGCGGGAAGCAAAACTGGATCGTAAGCATTTATTGTGCCGCAGGCATCTGCTGGGTGGTGCAGTGCACGTTTCCACCCTCCTTAATAATCGCCATACCATCTACGGTACGGATGCGTCGTCCGGGGAAGGTACGCGCCAGCGTCTCCTCCGCCAGGCGGTCCGTCTCCGCCGCGTCTGCGCCGAATACAGGCAGAATAATACCGCCGTTGACAAAATAGAAATTCAGATAGCTCAGGGTCAAGCGTTTTCCATTGTACTCCCTGTACGGAGGCTGCTGAATCCGGATAACCTCCAGTGGGCGGCCCTTGGCATCTACCGCTGCGGAAAGAATTCCGATATTCTCCCGGGTAATATCCGTGTTCTCGTCTCCCGGTTCACCGGACACCTGAAGAATGACCTTGCCGGGTGCCGCGAAGCAGGCAATATTATCTACATGCCCGTCGGTTTCGTCGCCGCTTAAGCCGCGTTTGAGCCAGATCACCTTTTCTGTGCCGGTATGGCGCTTCAGCTCTTCCTCGATCTGTTCCCGGGTCAGATCCGGGTTGCGGTTGGGATTCAGCAGACACTCCTCGGTAGTAAGGATGGTGCCTTCCCCGTCGGTGTGGATGGAGCCGCCCTCCATCACAATTGGGGCATCAAACTGCCGGACTCCCGTATGGGCGATAATGGCCGGAGCTACTGCGTCATCCAAATCCCAAGGCTCGTATTTGCCGCCCCAGGCATTGAAGCCCCAGTTGACGGCTCCCAGCTTCCCGGCTTTATCCGCAAGGAAGGTGGGGCCGTTGTCGCGGAGCCAGGCGTCATTGTGGGCAATAGGCAGACATTCCGCCCGAACTCCAGCCAGTCTGGAGCGCACCATGGCTTCATCTCCCGGATTCACCACCACGGTCACCGGCTCAAATTCGGCGATGGCCCGGATAATTTGTTCATAGCCGAGGCATACGTCCTCATAATCCTCGGGGTATACCATGGAGTCCCGGACAGGCCAGGAGATAAATGTGCCGCTATGTTCAGCCCACTCGGGGGGCATGGTGTAGGAAAGCTCTTTTGGATACATGGGGTCCCTCGCATTTCTTTTGCGTGTAATGTTGTTAGACAGTTTGGAGCCCGTCCATCAACTTCTTATCATATAATAAAAACTCTTGTCCCACAATGGCACTCTTTACATCAAAAACGGCCCCCGCCTCTTTCGAGATGGGAGCCGCATTTTAATTTTCACATCAGTGGGTTTGATGCAAACCGGACATAATCCAGATTGTACCCACAACAATGACCACAACCAGGAAAACCATATACGCAATATTGAGCAGTTGCATCTTCCGGTCATCGCCTTCATTGACATGCATGAACATAAACAGCTGAAGGCCGGCCTGGAGAATAGCCAAAGACCCGATGATCCACATAATGGCCGAAAAGCTCAATGATGTGCGGAGGGCAATTGCTCCTGCCAGGAAGGTCATCAGAAGAGAACCGAGAAAACCCAGGACTTGTGCGGTGGGAAAGCCGGCTTTCTTATGCATCTTACATCACCATTCCTTTCAGGTAGACGAAGGTATAGATAAAGATCCACACCACGTCCAGGAAGTGCCAGTACAAGCCGATGATAAAGGCTTTTCGGGTAGTGACGGGCGTCAGCCCCCGCTGAAGCAGCTGGATAATAATCAGTATCGCCCAGCCGATCCCGAAGGTCACGTGCAAGCCGTGGGTACCCAGCAGCACGAAGAAGCTGGACAGGAAGGCGCTGGTCTGCATGGTTGCCCCTTCGTGGATATAGTGGGCAAACTCGTTGATTTCCATAAACAGAAAGCCTGCACCCAACAAGAGGGTGACTACCAGCCAGCCAATGAGCCCTTTGAGACTGCCGCGCCGCATTTGCAGAATGGCCAGGCCGCAGGTGAAGCTGGAGGTTAAGAGCAGCACGGTCTGAATCAGAACGTCGCGGATATTAATCAGGTCCTGATGAGTGGGTCCCCCCGCATACCGGTGATACAGCGCGGCGTAGACGCCGAAGAGAGTGGCGAACAGTACAATCTCTGCTCCCAGGAAGATCCAGAAGCCAAGGATATTCATCCGGCTCTGCTCTGTCCGGTACTCCATCGGCAGGGCCGTATTCTCATGATGCGTCATACTTGTTCACCTCTTTCTCCATGCTTCTCCATGCTTTCTCCCGATACGCGATCTCATGGGTATGCACATGATAACCCTCATCATAGTCGAAGGAACGGATGATCAAGCCGACCACAACGCCAACCAGTGCCACCAAGGCGGCAATATGGAGCTCGAAGACCAGCAGGAAGCCGGCTACCATAAACACTCCGCCCATATACACCGGCAGCCAGGAATTGCGCGGCATATGGATTTCCTCCAGCTCAGACTCCTTCAGCGTCAAGCCTTCACCCTTCTTCTTCATGTGCCAGAAGGCATCCAGCGATTTCACTACCGGAATCTTGGCAAAGTTATAGAATTGCGGCGGGGAAGCCGTTGTCCACTCCAGGGTGCGGGCATCCCACGGGTCACTGACGACATTCTTCGGACCGTAGCGGAAGCTCCAATAAATATTGTAGCAGAATACGGCGAAGCCGGCTGCCAATACTGCGCTGCCCAGACCCGAAAGCAGGAACAGCGGTGAAAAGCCCGATTCCTCGGAGTAGGTGTAGGCCCGTCTTACCGCGCCGTTCAGTCCCAGGAAGAACATCGGCATAAATGTTACGTTGAAGCCGATAACGAACAGCCAAAAATGCCACTTGCCCAAACGTTCGTTAAGCAGGGTGCCGAAAATCTTCGGCCACCAGTAGTATAGGCCAGCAAAGACGGCGAATACAACGCCGGGAATCAGCACATAGTGGAAATGCGCCACCAGGAACAAGGTATTGTGATACTGGTAATCCGCCGCGCCCATAGCCAGCATGACGCCGGTTACGCCGCCGATGACGAAGCAGGGAACAAAGGCCAGCGCCCACAGCATGGCAGTGGTCATCTTGATCCGCCCCTTGCGCATGGTAAACAGCCAGTTGAACATCTTCACCCCGGTGGGAATCGCAATGAGCATGGTGGAGATGGAGAAGAATGAATTTACCCCGGGCCCGGCCCCCATAGTATAGAAGTGATGGACCCAAACCAGCATACTAAGCACAGAGATGCCCACAATAGAAACGATCATGGATGTGTAGCCGTACAGCGTCTTGCGGGAGAAGGTAGCTATCACCTCGGAGAAAATCCCGAAAGCCGGCAGAACAACAATGTAAACCTCGGGATGGCCCCAGAGCCAGAACAGATTGGCCCACAGCATATCCATACCCCCGGCAGACACTGTGAAGAAGTGGGTGCCGTACAGACGGTCAAAGGTCATCAGAGCCAGCGCCACAGTAAGAATCGGGAACGCGGCAACAATAATCAGGTTGGTAACCAGGGAGGTCCAAGTAAACATAGGCATCTTGAACAGGGTCATCCCCGGAGCACGCATCTTCATAATCGTCACAATAAAGTTGACGCCGGTCATCAGCGTTCCGATACCGGAAATCTGAAGCGCCACGGCATAAAAGTTATTACCGATACCCGGGCTGAACTCCTTGCCTGCCAGCGGGAAATAAGAGGTCCAGCCGGCATCCGGAGAACCGCCGACGACGAAGCTCAGGTTGAACAGCATGGCTCCGCTGAAGAACAGCCAGAAGCTCAGAGCATTCAATTGAGGGTACGCCACGTCGCGGGCGCCGATCTGCAGCGGAATAATAATATTCATAAGACCGATGAGCATAGGCATGGCCATGAACAAAATCATGACCACACCGTGAGTCGTGAAGACCTCGTTATAATGCTGCGCATTTAAAAATTCCATTTCCGGGCGAGAGGTCTGGACCTTCATCATCAGACCGTCCATACCGCCGCGGAAGAACATAGCCACACCTGAAAGTATATACATGATACCGATTTTCTTGTGGTCAACCGTGGTGATCCATTCTTTCCACAGCCATTGCCAGCGCTTGAGATAAATCAGCAGCGCTACAATGCCCACCGATACCAGAACAATCGAAATCTGGGCGCCGAGAATCATCGGATCCCCGGTTACCAGTATTTTATCCCATTTAATGCCCATGCTTTTCACCCCCGTCTTTCTTGGTGTTGTTTTGGGATTCACCGCTGTTTGGTGCATTGTATTGATCAGGCTCGGTGAAGGTTTTACCCGGATAGCCGTGATCCAGACGGTACATCTCCGGATTGGTGTAAGACTTGGAATCCGGATCCGCATGGTTTACCCATTCCAGGTGAGTGTTGGAATATGTCTGCCGTCCCAAATGGGTGGGCTCCAGCAGCTTCTCATATTCCGGCTCGGACAGCTTGGGAGCAGTGGCCTTCACGTCGCTCACCCATTCCTCAAACTCCTTGGGGGTTTGGCTCAGAACCTCAAACTCCATTCCCGAATATCCCTTGCCGTTAAAGTTGGTGTTGCGGCCCAGATAGGAGCCCGGGTGATCCGCCGCCAAAAACAGCTGGTTCTCCATCTTCGCCATAGCATACTTCTGGCCAGCAAGAGCCGGAATCCAGAAGGACTGCATAGTACCGGCGGAGGTCAGCCTGAAATCCACCGTACGTCCCGCGGGGATGTTCACGTAGTTCACTGTCTCAATGTTTTGCTCCGGATAGCTAAAAATCCATTTCCAGTCTGCAGAGGTCACATGAATCACAAGCGGGTTCTGGTCCTCATAACCGACAGGTACTTCCTCCAGCTTGTACAGGGCCTTCACCGTAGGAATGGTCAGGGCGATCACGATCAGGATCGGAATCACAACCCAGGTAATCTCCAGGGCAAGGCTGCCATGCTCCTCGGGGGGTTCGTAATCCTCGTTCCCCGGCTTCTCCCGGTATTTCCACACAATGAAAACAAACAAACCAATCACGACAACCACGACCAACAGCATCCACATCAAAGACCAGTTGATCAGCTCTGCAATGCTTCTTGCCACAGGACCCTGAGGATTCAAAACTACCAGACTTTCGCAGCCGCTCAAAAGAGCCGTCCCTGCACCTGCAGTCAACAGAGCAAGCAGCCTTTTCATTCGCATGTATGCCAACTCCCCTTCTCACAGAAATGCGAATTTCACAATATGTTCAATCCACTCTCTTTTTTTGTGATATTTATCACTTTACAAATGAAATCTTAACATGAAAATCAGTTTTCAGCTATCTGAAATTGTTACAAAAATAGTAAGGAAAATTATACAAATGACTTTTTTTACCTCATCTGCTATACTATTTGACCGCGTATTGAGAATTGTTAATATTTAGTTGATTCTATGTGATAGCCTGGCCTTTCATGCCTCCAAAATACAAAAAACCGGACAAGGAGATTGCTCTCCCTGTCCGGTTCTTTCCGTCACGCGTATACCCGCAGTACTAGGCGTTCAGCTTTACCTTAGCAGCGGCAGCCAGATCGGAGAATGCCTTAGCGTCAGTTACAGCCAGGTCAGCCAGGATCTTGCGGTTTACGTCGATGCCGGCCAGCTTCAAACCGTACATGAACTTGCTGTAGGACAATCCGTTTTGACGGGAAGCCGCATTGATACGGGCGATCCACAGCTTGCGGAAATCGCGCTTCACTTGACGGCGGTCACGGAATGCGTACATGTGGGACTTCATTACCTGCTCGTTAGCAGTTCTGAATAACCGGTGTTTGGAGCCAAAATAGCCCTTTGCCAGCTTCAAGATTTTTTTATGACGACGACGAGTCACAAACCCGCCCTTAACTCTTGCCATAGTAGTCAGCCTCCTGAATAAATGAATTGCTTTGCCCTGATAACTTGCTCCGTGCCAGAGGCCGGATCATGTTATGGAAGCCTCGGAATCGGCTTTAGCCAATCTGAGGGGGAATTTCGTCCGAAACGTTGTTTACTTCACGTATACCAGCAGGGACTCAATACGCTTGGTATCGCCCTTGGTCATAATGGCGGATTTGCCCAATCTGGCCTTTTGCTTGGAGCTCTTGTGCTCCAGAATGTGGCGTTTGCCCGATTTGTTTCTCTTGATCTTGCCAGTACCGGTTTTCGTGAAACGCTTGGCAGCGCCACGGTGAGTTTTCATCTTAGGCATTGCTGAAGTCCTCCTAATAGTTATTCCCGGCTCCGAATCACTTCGGCGCCAGTATCATAATCATGCTGCGGCCTTCCAGTTTGGGTCTGCGCTCCACTGTACAAATGCTCTCAGCTTCAGTCGCTACCCGCTCCAGCACACGCTGGCCAATGGAAGCATGAGTAATTTCACGGCCGCGGAAACGTACGCTGCACTTCACCTTGTCTCCGTCCTGAATGAACTTCAGAACATTGCGGAGCTTGGTCTGGAAGTCGTGCTCGTCGATGGTGGCGCTGAAGCGGACTTCCTTCAGGTCAACAATCTTCTGATTCTTGCGCGCTTCCTTTTCTTTCTTCTGGGTCTCATACCGGAACTTGCCGTAATCCATGATCCGGCAAACCGGCGGTTTGGCGGTAGGCGCTACATTTACCAGGTCCAGATTCGCATCCTGAGCCATTTGCAGTGCTTCCCGGAAAGGCTTAATACCCAGTTGTTCACTTTCGGGACCGATCAAACGGACTTCCTTGGCGCGAATCTCTTCGTTAATCATATGATCCTTGCTAATAACGTTCCACCTCCACTAGTTTCTCACCTGTACCTTGAACCTAAAAAAAGGATGCAGGCACTAACCGCCCACATCCTGATCTCGCGTCATAAGCAACACTGCTAAGCGTTCACTTAAGTGACTAGAACCAGCCAACGCTCTGTCGGTCAGGTGAGAAGCGGGCGCTTCTTCTTAATAGCACTCAAACAGTCTAACATAGAAACTAAGTCAAGTCAAACCAAATTTAACTATCTGCAAACACAGGATCAAAAGCCCTTAGCTGGCCTGCTTGCTCTGTACTTCCTCCAGCCGGAGCACCCGGGTATGCTGGGTGTGGCTCCATTGTTTGTTGTTCTGGGTGAAGAAGGCGTAGAAGGTTACCGGGTACCACGATACCAGGAACACCGGGAACAGGATGAGCGACTTCCAGATCTTCTTCGGCGCCCGCTCCATATACAGAGCCAGCGGGAACACCAGGACATTCAGCAGGTACAGTACGCCGAAGAACCAGGGCGCATTTTCGAACAGAGAGGTGAAGTACGGCTCTGGCCGGAGCTGGTCGGCATACAGCATGATGGTGATGATGCCGCTCAGGAACAGGTTGTAGACGTTCAAGGCATAAACGGCGGTGTCCACCTTAGCCCAGTTGCCTTCCTTCAGCCCCTGCCATACGAGGGGGAAGAAGTAGCGGCGGGCCACATCGAAGTGTCCCTGCATCCAGCGCAGCCGTTGGCGGGCCGATGCATTAAAGGACAACGGCTTCTCGTCGTATACCTTGGCATCATAGTCGAAATACGGCTTGATGCCCCTCTTGACGCAGCGCATGGTAAATTCCAAATCCTCCACCAGACTGGTGGCGCCCCAGCCCATTTCCTTCAGCAGGGTGGTCTCAAAGCACATGCCGGTGCCGCCCAGATAATTGGCCAGCCCCAGATTGGTGCGGGGCAGCTGCCACAGACGGTTGCAGTACCAGTACGAAATGGCATACGAGGAGGTAATCCAGGAATCATGCGGATTCTTGGTATCCAGATAAGCTTGGACCACACGGTGGCCGGCACAAAGGTCGTTATTCATGTGGATCAGGAAATCCTGCTCCACCAGGTTGTCCGCATCAAACATCACGATGCCGTCATAGGTGCGGGGAAGCTTCCACAGCTCCTTGAGCATCCATTCGATGGCGTATCCCTTGCCGCGGAGGTTGGGATTAAAACGTTCGAAAGCATAAACGCCGTGGCTTCTGGCAATATCGGCGGTATTGTCGGTGCAGTTGTCACAGATGACCATCACATCATACAGCTCTTTGGGGTAATTCAACCTCTTCAGGTTCTCCAGCAGCGCTCCGACCACCTGGCCCTCGTTATGGGCGGCAACCAGAATGGCAAACGACTTTTGCGGCTCGAAGCTTTTTTTGTTATTTTTACGCACCCATCCAAAAAACGTAAGCACAAGCTGATACGCGCCGATTAAAGCTAATATCAGCTGTAAAGCCAAAACAATATGGTCCAGCATGGTAAGCCCCCTTTTTTTACTACTTCCCTTTCTTCATTCTCTCTCTAAACCAATCTTTGTGTTTTGAAAACTTTTCCGTCGGATTCGAAAGCCGATACTGATTTTCCTCTCTTTACCCCCGTTTGTCAAAAGCCCCAAACCGCCTCCTTAAGGCGGTTTACGGCCAATAAAGGGAATACAACCGGGAAATTCCTCCGTCCTGCGCATCCAAACGCGATCTTACGGTGTATCTTGACCTTCGCTGTCCTCTGGCGGAGTTTACCCCCGGTCCACAGGCCCAGATCTTGTCCTTCTCATTATCACCCAGCAGCAGGGGGTTTCATCCACTGTTTTAGGAACTTGAGGGTTCCGCCGGGCATGCGGAGGCCCTTCCGGTGCTTCCACCGGAATTAGGGCCTTTCGCATTATTTAGCCGCTGCCAGCTCATGGTTCGACAATTCGCCCAGCTCGGGCACCACTTGTCGATAACTGTCCAGCAAACGGGAGAAGATAGAATCCCAGGTTTGAAGCTCACTGTAGGCCCGCCCTGACTGGGCCATTGTGCTGCGGAGGGTGTCGTTCTCCAAAAGTGTGGCGATGGCTTCCGCAAAAGCCCCCGCGTCTCCCGGCTGGCATAGCCATCCGGTCTCCATATGTCTGACGGTATCCTGGACGCCTCCTGCAGCCGCGCCGATCACCGTTGTGCCTGATGCCATAGCCTCCAGCACCACATTCCCGAAGGTTTCCGTGGCGGAGGGAAATACGAACAGATCCGCTGCCGCATACAAGTCCGTCAGCGCCGTTCCTTCGGTAAATCCGAGGAAGTGAATGTCCGTCCGATCCATATAGGATTCGGTGAGCTCCTTGTATAAAGGTCCGTCGCCGGCAAGAATCAGCTCCGTCTGCGACTTCAGCTCCTCCGGCAGCTGGTCATATGCCTCCAGCAGCACATCGACACTTTTCTCAGGGGCCAAACGTCCTACATATAAAAGAGACAATTTGTCGGGATTTGCGCCTGCCTTACGCAGCACCGCCTCGCGGTCCACCTCCGGATGAAAGCGGGCCACATCCACACCGCGGCTCCACACCTCCAAATTGGAGAAGCCCCTGTCCATTAAATAATGAAGCGTGGACCGGGAAGGAACGTAAATTTTGCGGCAGGTCTGGTGGAACCAGCCCAGATACCGCCAGAGCATACCCTCCACCCATTGGATCTTGTAATACTGCAGGTACTGGTCAAAATGAGTATGGTAGGAAGCCACTACCGGGATTTTGTGCTTCTTGGCGTAATGCAGCCCGTACAGGCCAAGATTGAACGGTGTGGCGCAATGGATAATGTCCGGCTTGAACTCCTGAAGCGTCTTTTTGATGCTGATGGGGTTAGGGATGGCCAGCTTGCACTCCGGGTACAACAGGAACGGCACACTGTAGAAACGTTCCACCAGCAAGCTGTTGTAGTCCGATCCGGCCTCGCCGTCGCTCTGGGGTGCAAACACACGGCAGGTCGCTCCGTGGCTCTCCAGATAATCCACCCAGCGGCCAAGAGTCCGGGCGACTCCATTGACATCGGGCAGGAACGTATCGGTAAACAATGCCACTTTCACGAATATTCCCCCTTTAGAGATCATGCTTACATTCATTATAGACCCGGATTATTCGGATATCGTCAAACGCAAGTAAATTTTACATTTTCCGTTCTGTGCGTTGATCTGCGTTTAACATAAAAAAAGTACGATTATAAAGGTAATATACAACCTATACCCGCAATTGCCGGGGTTGAACATCTCCGCGATTGCATGAGGGCGGGATCATAAATAGAGGAGGCGGAAGCCATGAGCCGTGTAGTCACCTGGCTGCAGTACAGGGAAGTCGAGATGTTCCGTTGGGTGAACAAAAGACAGCATATTCTTACCGATTGGCTGATGAACCGGATCACCCACATGGGAGGCGCAACTCTGACCATCCTGTTCACCCTGGGGATGTCCATATTCGGCCCCAGCCCCTGGAATGAGGTGGCCATGCAGAGCTTCCTGGCCCTTACCTTAAGCCATGTTCCCGTCCATATTATGAAGAAGAAATATCCCCGGCTGCGCCCATACCTTGTCCTGCCCCATATCAATATATGCAAAAAACCGCTGACAGACCATTCATTTCCGTCCGGACATACAACCGCCATCTTCGCCGTCATTATTCCGTTCGTGCTTGCGTCGCCTCTGCTGGGGCTGATGCTCCTGCCTCTGGCGCTGCTCGTCGCCGTATCCCGTATGTACCTGGGCCTGCATTATCCGTCAGACTGCGCGGCGGGGGCCATCATCGGCACCGTATCCGCCATCCTGACCGGCTTCCTGATTTAACGGCTTCTTCAATATAGTACCAAGAGAGCGGCTTTAATAAAAGCCGCTCTGCGCTCGTTTAAGGAAAGCTTAAGATTCACCCGCCCAATCCCCGGTCCCTGCCAGAGGCTGGATGGGGGTTTGGGCGCCTCGAATCAGCGCAGCTGATTGAGGGCTGGTTTGGCCCAATCCCCGGTCCCTGCCAGAGGCTGGATGGGGGTTCGGGCGCCTCGAATCAGCGCAGCTGATTGAGGGCTGGCTTGGCCCAATCCCCGGTCCCTGCCGGAGGCCGAATGGGGGGTCGGGTGGCTCGCATCA
This sequence comes from Bacillota bacterium, assembly GCA_023386955.1. Lineage (GTDB taxonomy): Bacteria > Bacillota > Bacilli > Paenibacillales > NBRC-103111 > Paenibacillus_AR > Paenibacillus_AR mesotrionivorans. The sequence continues at coordinate 23,062 of JAEWIS010000002.1, read as the reverse complement.
GCGCAGCTGATTGAGGGCTGGGTTGGCCCAACCACCGGTCCTGGCCGGAGGCTGGATGGGGGTTCGGGCGAGCGCCCTTCTATCCTTATCCTGCAAAAGTGCATCTATTCCGCTGGGATTCCGCCTCTCCCTGTACCCCAAATGTAAAAGTACATCTATTTTCCGCCGGGGGTACATTTTGCTCCCATCTGACGAAAATAACTGCACTTTTGCAGGATAAACCGTAAAATCGAAGGTTTGTACACCAAATAGATGCACTTTTGCATTTCGGTAGTTTTGGGAAGAGGGGAGAGTAACGTTCCCCCTACGCTCCCCTTTTTGGCCCCAAAAAAAGAAAATGACGGACATCGTCCGGCATTTCCGTTTCGTAGAGGTTTTGTTTTGCTCGGTTACTGGGGCTCCATGAGCCGTTCCACATGCTCCTCCAGAGCGAGCTTGCCCACCAGCACCTCGCACCGGTAAATGGGCATACCCCGGTCCACAAACTTCAGCTCGTACTCCGTGGGCACCAGATCGTCGCGCAGCCCATCCGCATGCAGGTTCAGGGTGATGTTGCGCATCCGCAAGCCCATATCCGCGAAGGAGTTCAGCGAAAACTCGAACAGCGACATGGAATCCGTTTTGAAGTGGATCTCTCCGCGGTCATTCAAAATCAGCATATACTTGCGCAAAAACTCATGGTGGGTCAATCTTCTCCTGGCATGGCGCTTCTTCGGCCAAGGATCGCTGAAATTCAAATAAATCCGCTCCAGCTCCCCGGTCTCGAACATATCGAGCACATATTCCAGATTACATAAAGCCAGAGCCAGATTGGGGATGGACTCATTTTCGGACAGTCCACCATGGGCCAGCCGCGCCTTATCGGCAGCCCGCCGCAGCAGCTCGTCATACATATCCACACCGATATAATTGATATCGGGATTCCGCACGGACTGCTCACTGATAAACCGGCCCTTGCCCATGCCAAATTCAACATGGATGGGATTCGTGTTGCCAAAATACTCGGCCCACCGGCCCTTTAAGCTTTTTCCATCCAGCACAACAAGATCCGGCTGCCGCTCCAGCGACTCGCGGATCCCTTTTCTGCCACGCAAACGCATTCTCTTATTCCTCCAAATAGTGACGAATAGCTTATCTTCAAGAATAGTCGATCACCATTGAAAATGCAAAGCATTAAAATCCTTCCCGGCGATTATTGCGGAGAAATGCAAAAAAGAGGAATCCAGCCTCATCCGGCGGATTCCTCTATCCGAACACCGACATCACCATGTCAGTGGGTCAGCTCCTCATAAAGCAGAGGTATATCGCTCTCTTTCATCACTTGGCTGTCCAGGGCACTTCTGACCTTGCGGCGTGCATCAGCCAGCTGGCCGGAATTCTGATTGAACCGGAAACCGGACAGGGCCATCGCTTCCTTCACTGTCAGCTCTACCGTAATCCGCTCCTCACCTTGGGGAACCAGAACATGTGTCGTCATTCCTCATGCGCCTCCTTTGTAATTTCCAATTAAATATTGTAGAAAAAGGGACTTGGAGTTAAGGTTTTGGTGGCAAAAATCCTTTATTTTGCTCACTTTTAATATAACACATCATGTTAGGTTTTTCAAGCCGAAATCCGAAATTTCCGCGATTTATTTCCAACGGCTTCTCCCTTAGAATACCCGGTATCCCGTTTACCATTCGCTTTCGGCGCCGTCATCCACTACAATAAAAAAGATGCTTAAGCAAGGAGGAATACAATGAACGGCAATCAAGCTGTCCCGCCGCGTCAAACACCCCTTTTGTGGGAGGACAAGCGGTTTCATACATGGAATTTCGAAATGAGGCGCCAATTCGGCGCCAAGGTGTTCAAGGTGATGCTGGACGCCGGCTTCACCTGCCCCAACCGGGACGGCACCATTGCCACAGGAGGCTGCACCTTCTGCAGCGCGCGGGGGTCGGGAGACTTTGCAGGGAGACGCCGGGACGATCTGGTGACCCAATTCAATACGGTGCGGGACCGCCAGCATCTGAAGTGGCCCGAAGCTCAATATATCGGCTACTTCCAGGCCTACACCAATACGTATGCGCCGGTGGAGGAACTGCGGGAGTATTATGAGGTGATTCTGGAGCAGCCGGGTGTGGTGGGCCTATCCATTGCAACCCGTCCGGACTGCCTGCCGCCGGATGTGCTGGACTATCTGGAGGAGCTGAACAGCAGGACCTATCTCTGGGTGGAAATGGGGCTGCAGACCATTCACGAAAGCACCTCCAGGCTGATTAACCGGGCCCACGACACCGACACCTACTACCGTTCCTTGGAGGAGCTGCGCAAGCGGGGCATCCGCACCTGCGCCCATATCATATACGGCCTGCCCGGCGAGGACCGGGACATGATGCTGGCTACCGGTGAGGCTGTGGCCCACATGGATGTGCAGGGGGTTAAGATCCATCTATTGCATCTGCTCAAAAAAACCCCCATGGTCCGCCAGTATGAGGAAGGGCTGCTCCGTTTTCTGGAGAAGGACGAATACGTGGAGCTTGTGGTGGATACGCTGGAGCGGCTGCCGCCGGAGATGATTGTCCACCGCCTCACCGGGGATGCGCCCCGGGATCTGTTGGTCGGCCCCATGTGGAGCCTCAAAAAATGGGAGGTTCTGAACGCCTTCGACGAGGAGCTCAGACGGCGGGATACCTGGCAGGGCAAGCTTTGGACAGGAGGATAAGGAGCAATGGGATTTATATCGGTATTGAGTCTGGCCCAGGAGCTGGCCGGGCAGCGGGTTGAGCCGGGCGATTGCTGTATCGATGCTACAGCGGGGAACGGGGTGGACACTCTTTTTCTGGCCAAAGCGGCAGGGTCGGGCGGTCTGGTGCACGCCTTCGACATTCAAGAAACAGCCTTGGCCAGCACGGCGGCCAGGCTTTCGGGAGAGCTTTCGGAACGGTTTACCGGGGTGAGACTGCATTTGGCCTCCCACGACCGGATGAAGGACTATGTGGAAGCGGAGCATCACGGGCGGATTTCTGCGATTATGTTTAATCTGGGTTATCTTCCGGGGGCCGAGCATACGGTCATCACCCAGCCCGGCACTACACTGGCGGCTCTGGACAGCTCCCTCGAGCTTCTGCGGCCCGGCGGGGTGCTCACGGTGGTGGTTTACTCCGGACACCCGGGCGGCGAGGAGGAAGCCGAGGCTGTGAACACCTGGGCGGAGGCACTGCCGCAGCGGGAGTTCCAGGTAATGAGCTACCGGTTCATGAACCAGCAGAACCATCCTCCCTATCTCATCGCCGTGGAGAAGCGCCAGCCTGCCGCCAAATGAAGGACCGCAGCTAACGGGCAGCCCCAACGCGGGCTGTGAGGGAAAACATACGGCTCTGCAGGAACGGGCCCTGGCCGGACGACGCTGGCTTTTTAAGCGGACAGGCTTTACGGCATGGGGTCCGGTGATTACAATGGAAGAAAACCTTTTATGCGGAAAGCGGGGAACGGTATTATGAAGCCTTATCCTTTGCAATTTCAACCCGAGTTCAAGGAACGGGTGTGGGGCGGCCGGAATCTGGAGCGCTTCGGTTATACAATGCCTGAGGGCAAAATCGGTGAAGCCTGGACCATCGGCGATCATGCCAATGGCACAACGAAAGTCATGAACGGCGAGCTGGCCGGAACAGGACTAGACGAGGTTCGGGAGCGCTACGGCAAGGAATTCTTCGGCAAGAAGGGTTTTTCCGAACGAACCGGCCGCTTCCCGCTGCTGATCAAGCTGCTGGACTGCGAGGATGACCTCTCTGTACAGGTGCATCCTACCGACGAATACGAGCGTCTGCCCGCAGGCGAGCTGGGCAAAACGGAAATGTGGTACGTGCTGGACGCCAAACCGGGTGCCAAGATCATCTACGGCCTGAAGGCCGGGGAAACCCGGGAATCCGTTACCGCCGCCATCGAGGAAGGCCGGATTATGGATACCCTTCACGAGGTGCCTGTGGCCGCCGGGGATACCTTCTATATTCCGGCAGGGACCGTCCATGCCTTGTGCTCCGGAGTGCTGGTGGCCGAAATCCAGCAGAACTCCGACACCACTTACCGGCTCTACGATTACAACCGTCCGGGTCTGGACGGCAAACCCCGGGAGCTGCATGTGGAGGATTCCCTGAATGTTATCGCCTATGATAATGCAGGGGCGGCCCGGATGACCACGGATCTGCCCGAGGCCCATACCTGGCTGAATATCGCCCACTCCCCGTACTTCGTGGTGGAAAAGGGCAAGGTAGACGGCACCTGGCCGCTGTCCTCCCCGGGAGACAGCTTCGCCATCCACATCATCTGCGACGGAGCCGGCACACTGCGCTGGGAAGACGGCGAGCTGCAGGCGAAGCCGGGCGACTGCTTCCTGATCCCCGCGTCCCTGGGGGATTATGCCTTCAGCGGCCAGCTGACCATGCTCCGCAGCCTGGTGCCTTAAGGGCGCAGCAAAACCCGCCTCTCTTCTTCGGGAGAGGCGGGTTTTTTAGTGATCATTTTATATGTCTTATTTGCTCCCCAAACCCAAGCTGCCGCCCTTCACCACCTGCCCGAGCGGCGCTGAATAATACCGGGCCCCCGCTCCTCCGTCGCCGCCCCCGCTGCCTTCGCCGCCGTACAGCACCAGCAGGAGCGTCTCCTCCGGCACCAGCTCCCCGCTCTCCTCGTAGACAGTGAGGTCAAACGGGAGCACCTCCACCATCGCCCACTTGTGCAGCTCCCGCTCGTTCCATTCCGTCCCGGCCAGCTCCGGGGACAACAGCTCCGGCTCCCGGGCGACCAGCCGCAGAAGCTCCGCCTGGCCGTTTTTGCCCAGGGTGAAATCCCACCAGATCTTCCGGGGTTTGAACTTGTGGTTCAGGAAATAATCCAGCTTCATCAGCCCCAGCGCCGTCTCATAACCGGCAATTCCCCGCTCCGCAAGAAACGCCTGGAGTCGGCTGAACAGATCCTCCAGCTGATGGCCGATCCGCGACCAGCCCCGCTTCTCCCAGTAGTCCCCGAACTCCTGGAAGAAGTCGAAGGCCGATGGAAACTCATGGCGGATCAGATATTCCGCCGTCCTGTCCAGCCGGTGGGCATTCCAGTATTTCTCCAGCACATCCTCCACCCGCTTGATGCGGATTACATCGTCGAAGGACAGCACATCATTGCACAGCATCTCGTACGGCGCGTCCTCCATAAACACGTACCCGTATTTCGCCGCATCCCGGCGCAGTCCGGTCCCCCGCAGAAGCTTCAGGAAACCCAGCTGCAGCTCTTCCGGCCGCAGGGCGAACACATCGTTGAAGGTTTTGCGGAACGAGGCATAATCCTCTCCCGGCAACCCCGCAATCAGGTCCAGATGCTGGTCGATGGCGGCAATCTCCTTCACCTTGTTCACCGTCCGCGCCAGCTTCTCGAAATTCTGCCGCCGCTCCACCAGCCGGTTGGCCTCCTCATTGGTGGACTGGACGCCCACCTCGAAGCGGAACAGCCCCTTCGGCGCATTCCCCGCCAGGAAATCCAGCACCTCCGGCCGCATAATATCCGCCGTAATCTCGAACTGGAAGGTGCAGCCGCCGTGGTTTTTGATCAGATGGCCGAAGATATCCATGGCATAGTCCCGCTTGATGTTGAAGGTCCGGTCCACGAACTTCACCAGCTTAGCCCCGGAATCCACCAGGTATTCCAGATCCCGCTTGGTCCGGTCCAGATCGAAATACCGCACCCCCACCTCCGCGCTGGACAGACAGAACTGGCAGTTGAAGGGACAGCCCCGGCTGGTTTCGAAATACACCACCCGGTTGGGCAATGCAGGCACATCCTCCGCAAAACGGTGCGGTGTGGGAATCGTATCCAGCACCAGCTTCTGCCGGGGCGGGTTCACCACAAGCTTCTCCCCCTGCCGGTAAGCGGCCCCAAGCACCTCATGCCACCGCTTCTCTCCGCGGATCTCCGTCAACAGGTGGTGGAAGGTCTCCTCTCCTTCGCCCATCACGATAAAATCTGCCTGCGGAATGCGCCGGAGCCAATATTCCGTATCATAAGAAACCTCCGGCCCACCCAGCACGATGGTCAGCCCGGGCTTCAGCTGCTTCAGCGCGGCGATAATCTTAATCGTCTCTTCAATGTTCCAAATATAGCAGGAAAAGCCCAGCACCTCTGGGCTTTTCAGATACAGGTCGGTTACCACCTGCATCACCGGGTCCTTGATGGTGTATTCGGCAATTTCAATATCAAACTCCCGTTGGCTGTAGGCCTTCAGATAGCGAAGAGCCAGGGAGGTGTGGATGTACTTGGCGTTCAGGGCGGCGAGAACCACCTTCATGGGAATCAAGCCTCTATTCGTATAAGATGCTTCTATCATACATAGAGACCGCCACCAAAAGCAAAGTCCGTCCTACTAAACACACTCGGACTTTTCACCCGATTGACAGAAACCCTCAAAAAAAGTAAAATAAACACAGTAAACTAATCGGATTTATAATAGAATGCAGGAGGTCGCTATGGAACGAATTGCGGAATGCCTGACGGACCTGATCGGAAACACCCCGCTTCTGAAGCTGGGAAAATATGCGGAAAGCCGCGGCCTTCATAACACCCGGCTCCTGGCGAAGCTGGAATACTTCAATCCCGCGGGCAGCGTCAAGGACCGGATCGGCTACGCCATGATCCAGGATGCGGAGAATCGGGGTGTGCTTCATCCCGGCGGCACCATCATTGAACCCACCAGCGGCAATACGGGCATCGCGCTGGCCTTCGTTGCCGCAGCCAAGGGCTACCGGCTGATTCTGACCATGCCGGAGACCATGAGCGTGGAGCGGCAGAACCTGCTCCAGGCCTTGGGGGCGGAGCTGGTGCTCACTCCGGGTGCGGAGAGTATGGGCGGCGCAATCCGCCGGGCCAAGGATCTGGCGGAAGCCATCCCCGGCTCTGTGATCCTTCAGCAATTCGATAATCCGGCCAATCCGGAGGCCCACCGCAGCACCACGGCAGAGGAGATTTGGGCGGACACGGACGGCAAGGTGGATATTTTTGTGGCGGGGGTGGGCTCAGGCGGCACCATCACCGGAGTAGGCGAAACGCTGAAAAAGAAAAATCCCGCCATCCGCATCATTGCCGTGGAGCCCCAGGACTCCCCCGTTTTGTCAGGGGGCCGGCCAGGTCCCAACCGGATTCAGGGCATTGGTGCAGGCTTTATCCCCAAGGTGCTGAACCGGAGCGTCTACGACGAGATTATCGCCGTTAAGTCCGTGGACGCCTACGAAACCACACGGGAGCTGGGCCGGCGCGAGGGGCTCCTGGTGGGGATTTCCTCAGGGGCCGCGGTGTGGGCAGCTGCCGTTGTGGCTGCCCGTCCGGAATCCAGGGGAAAGACCATCGTCGTCCTGCTGCCCGACTCCGGTGAACGGTATCTGTCTGTCCCCGGTTTGTTCGACTAAGGGCGCAAACGCGCTCTAATCCGAAAAAAGGCTGTCCTCCGGTACGGAAATCCTCACAGGCAACAGGATTTCTACCGATGGACAGCCTTTTTTGGCGCCAAAATAAATCTGGTTTGCGTAAAATCTCCGGCAGGATAACCGCGGTGTATACATGCTCCGCTCAATAGGTAGCGTGTCTGCCCCAATCCGAGCAGTCCTCCTCCGCCACTCCACGCAGGGACAGCTCCATTTGCTCCCGTGCTCTGGCCATTTCCATCAGCTCTCCGAAGGGATCGGTAAAATCCTGCTTCAGCCGGGAATGGTCCTCCACCAGCTTGGTCATGCGGTACAATAACATGGCATTCGCCTCCTTTAAGGCATGATTTGGTCTTCAACCCGTTTCCATGGTACACTGCAAACATCAACGGATGATGAACACTTATGCCGTATATGGTAAAATGCCCATACGGAGTCTGTTTTATACATTGAGGATTTTTATAGAAAATGAGGGATTGTCTTGAGCAAGTCCAATGAAACGGTCTTCACCGCCACGGAGCAAGAAGAATTGCTCCCCTTCCTGATCCGCAGCATGCCGGGCAAGGGAAGAAACCATGTGAAAGCCATACTCGCCAGAGGCCAGGTCTATGTAGGGGGCAAACGCACCACCAAGCACAACCATCCGCTATCACCAGGGCAGAAGGTCACGGTTTCCTGGACCAAATCCTTCGAGGAGGAGATTCTTCAGGGAGTGTCTATCCTGTTTGAGGACGACCATCTCCTGGTGGTGGAAAAGGAAGCGGGACTTCTCTCCATCGCCTCCGACAAGGAGCAGCAGTTCACCGCCTACGCCATGCTGACGGATTATGTTCGGCGCGCCAATCCGCGCAACCGGATTTTTGTGGTCCACCGGCTGGACCGGGATACCTCTGGGGTCATGATCTTCGCCAAAACGGAGAAGGCCAAGGAAACCCTGCAGGCTAACTGGCAGGACGCTGTGGAAGCCCGTATCTATGTGGCGCTGGTGGAAGGCAAGGTGCGGCAGCCGGAAGGAGTCATCACCTCCTGGCTTAAGGAGAGCAAAACTTTGAAAATGTACTCCAGCCCCCACCCCAACGACGGCCAAAAAGCGGTAACCCGCTATAAGCTGCTTCAGCAGAATGCGGAATACAGCCTCCTGGAGTTGGAGCTCGAGACCGGACGGAAGAACCAGATCCGCGTTCATATGGAGGATCTGGGCCACCCCATTGCCGGAGACAAGAAGTACGGCTCCCGCCAAAATCCTCTGGGACGCCTGGGCCTGCATGCCCAATCCATCGCCTTCACTCACCCGATTACCGGGGAGGCCATGCGTTTTGCAACCAAGGTGCCCAAAGCCTTCTATAAACGCTCGGAGCAGGTGTAACAGGACGAAAAAAAGGACCGGCAGGGATGGCGTACATCCTCCGGTCCTTCTGTTTTGCTTAGTATAAAGCTCTTTATTCCTGAGGCTTGTCTTCCTTCTCGATGTATTCCCCCCGGGCCTTGCGCTCCTCCAGGTCCTTCGCCATCAAATCCTGGTAATCCGTGGTGATATGATACGCCGTCACCTGGTCGCGGGTCACCTCGAATACTTCATTGTAATCCCAGGAACCCTCCTCCGTACGGGAACGGCCCCGGAGCGCATACCGCTGCTGGCCGACGACAATAAACCGTTCCTCGTCGTAATACTCCTCATCATGGACGCCCAGCTTCATATCCAGCCATTCCTTGGGAAAGGTCACCTTGCGCCCTAATTTAAACATCGTATCCATCTGTCTGTTGCCTCCTTGTATTACGCCTGCGGCTTGCGCAGCTTGCCAAGCTCAGAGACGATGGCGTCAATTTCGCTTACGCTGAACCGCTCCTTGCCGGAAACCAGCTCGTAGATATCCTGCAGATCCTCATATTTGCTCTCGTCAAAAAACTCCGGCCGGATGGCCGCGCCGCTGGCTACCCGCAGCTTGGTTTTGATAGCCTCAATCATATGGGCGATGGATTCCTCGTTATTGCGGGACACGTCCATGGTCTACCGTCCTTTGCGATTTTTTTCGGAAGGGGAATTGTTTTAATTCTCATTGTATCATGCCTGTGTGCAAAAAACACCGGAAGAGGCTATTCCGCTCTCCCGGTGCTTGTTTGAGATCCCTATAGTGTATATCTGTCCCTCCGCAAATATGCCGCACGAGAATTGCGCCCGAGTTTTCTTATCGGACGGCCTGCTCCTGCCTGATCTCCTCGTCACTGAGGAAGCAGGCCGGATCGTCCGCCCACAGGTCTCCGTGCACGGCCAAGGAGCGGGAACGGAAGTTTCCGTTGCAGATATCCAGATACCGGCAGCTGCCGCAGCGCCCGGATAGCAGGGGCTTCCGGTCACGGAGCCCTGTCAGCACCGGATGGGAGCCGAACCAGATGTCCCGGAAAGGCTCCTGCTTCACATTCCCGAAGGTCACATCCGGCGTAAACTGGTCGGGATGGACATTGCCCAGATGGTCGATGTTGCAGATGGCGATGCCTGTCCGGTTGCCGCCGTTCATGCGCAGCTTGCGCAGAATATCCGCGGCACGCTCCTCATTAAGCTCCAGCGCCTTCATATACAGGTAAACTGCATCGGCATGGTTGTCCACGGTCAGAAGCTCTTTTGGCAGGCCGCGGCGGATGAAGTCCCGGGCCTTCTCGAAGATAAAATCCAGTGCAGCCCGGGTCTCCTCGTGGGAGATATCGTCGGAGAGTGAACCCCGGCCGGTATATACCATGTGGTAGAAGCAGGCCCGTTGGATACCCTCCTTCTCCATGAGCTCGAAGATCAGCGGCAGCTGGGCAATGTTGTGGCGGTTCATGGTGAAGCGCAGACCCACCTTTTGGCCTTGGCTGATGCAATTGCGCACTCCCCGCATCGCCAGCTCGAAGGCTCCGGTCCGGTTCCGGAAATAATCATGGACCTCACCGATGCCATCCAGGCTGATGCCCACATATCCCACACCCAGCTCCTTGATCCGGCGGGCAGCGGTTTCATCAATCAAGGTGCCATTGGTCGAAAAGGTAATGCGGATGCCCTTGCCGATGGCATATTCCGCCAGCTGGAAAATATCCGGACGCGCCAACGGCTCCCCGCCGGAAAACAGGATGACGGGAACCTTCATCTCCGCCATCTCGTCGATCAGCCGGAGCGCTTCTTGGGTATCCAGCTCACCCTCGTACTTTTTATTCTCGGAATTGGCATAACAATGCATACACTTCAAGTTGCAGGAACGGGTTACGCTCCACACGACAACAGGGCCCGCTCCCGAATGGGTGCCCGTCCGGTGGCCCCGCGATCCCTCCGAATACCGGAGCTGGTCGCCGTAGGATTCCACGTCCGCAAGGAGATGTGAAACGGCTAACATGGCTGTCTCCCCTTTCATTCATCCTACTTGTGTTCCCTAGATTGTTCCAAACTATGCCGATGGCAATATTGTCTAAATTGTAAACGAATGACCCGGACAAACTCTGTGATTATTATCATAATAGAATGATTTCGGATTTGATATGGTAAGACTGGTAAAGGATGTTTATGCAGCATTAACCAAGGGGGATAACGGGTATGATGCCTGTGGATTTTAACCGTAATCCATTTATTGTTGTGTGGGAAATAACCCGGGCCTGCGCCCTTCATTGTGTCCATTGCCGGGCTGAGGCACAGCACCGCCGCCATCCGGATGAGCTGTCCACCGAGGAGGGCAAACGCCTGCTGGACGAAATCCAGAGTATGGATTCGCCAATCTTCGTATTTACCGGGGGCGATCCCTTGATCCGGGAGGACTTGTTTGAGCTGGCCGCCTATGGCAAAAGCATCGGGCTGCGGGTATCCATGACCCCCAGCGCCACCCCACGGGTGACGATCGACTCCATGAAGAAGGCGGCGGAGATCGGACTGGACCGCTGGGCCTTCAGTCTGGACGGCTCCAACGCCGCCATCCATGACCGGTTCCGGGGCACCTCCGGCTCCTTCGACCTGACTATGCGCTCCCTGAAATATCTGCGGGAACTGGGTATGCCCCTGCAGATCAATACGACCGTTTGTGTACATAACAAACATGACCTGCCCCATATCGCCAATCTGCTGACGGAGATGGGTGTGGTCATGTGGAGTGTGTTCTTCCTGGTGCCCACGGGCAGAGGCAAGGATGACGACATGATCTCGCCGGAAGAGGGCGAGGAGATTCTCCACTGGCTGGCGGAGCTGGGGGAACGGGTGCCCTTCGGCGTCAAAACCACCGCCGCTCCTTTCTACCGCCGGGTCCTGGACCAGCGGGCCAAGGCGGCAGGGCAAGCGCCCGGCGAGGTGGCCGGGCGGATGCTGGGGGTGCCGGAGCTGGCCACCACCACCGGCAAACATCCCTTTGCTGCGGCAGGCGGCCAGCCCGCCGGGCATCCGCACGGCATGGGCGGACAGCCTGGAGGGCATCCACATGCTCATCGCAGCAGCAGCCCCTTCGGAGCCGGCGACGGCAAAGCCGCCATGCGCGCTCCCCGTGGCGTGACCGATGGCAGCGGCTTCGTCTTCATCTCCCATACCGGGGAGATTTCGCCCAGCGGCTTTCTTCCTCTCGTCTGCGGCAATGTGCGGGAGGAGAAGCTGTCCGACGTGTACCGGACTCATCCGGTATTCACCTCCATCCGCTCGCCGGAGCTGTATACGGGCAAATGCGGCGTCTGCGACTACAGCCGTATGTGCGGCGGTTCCCGGGCGCGGGCCTACACCGCCACCGGCGATTATATGGGCAGCGATCCCGCCTGCGCCTACGTCCCGCCCGCCTGGCGGGAACTGGTGCAGCAGTAAACGAAGCAGCAGGGTGAACGGGTTGCGGCGGATGAACGTGCCTAAGCGGCAGCTGCCGCTCCCGAATCCGTTGGTGCAACGCCGTATGACCGATTCAGGTCCGTTGGGCACACTGAGAAACCGCTCGCTTGGCGCAACCATGAAACCGCTCAATGTATGTCCATGAAACCGTTCACCGGGCGCACCAAGTAACAGCCGCCCGCCTATCCCGCTCGAGGCACACTACCTCCTGAACCACCGGCCCCGCGCTAACGGAACTCAGAAGCCCTTACAGGCGGTTTTGCCCCCGTTTCGGATTCTAACGGAACTCAGCGACCCTTAGGAACCAAAATCGGCGCAAAACTCCCACAGAAACCCTTCTAAGAGTCGCTCAGTTCCGTTACGTTCGCCAACAACCACAAATTTAGCTCTAACAGTCGCTGAGTTCCGTTACACCCACCGCTAACTGGAACTCAGTTCGCTCGGGATACTGGAGTCCGGGTTGCGGATACTGGAGTGCGGGATGTTGGAGTGCAGGCTGCTGTGTGCGGGATGCTGGAATCCAGACTGCGGACGCAGGGTGCGGTGTGCGGGATACTGGAGCCTGGGTTGCGAATGCTGGAGTCCAGGGTGCGGTGTGTGCGGGCTGCTGACGCAGGGTGCGAAGTACAGGGTGCGGAGTACAGGGTGCGCAGTACAGGGTGCGGGGTGCGGAGCCTGGGACGCGGGATGCTGGAGGGCGGAGTCCGGTACTCGAATGCGGGACGCAGGGTGCGGGATCTGGTCTAACCAGCAACTCACCCTCAAGCTCTACTCTTGGCGCTCCTGAGTTCTGTAACACCCCTCCCGCATCCCCGCCCAGGCCTTCCACAAATCAAACAGGCGCCCCGCGTGAATCCCATGCGAGGCGCCGTTTTGTTTCTCCCGTATGCACAGAAACGGGAAAATGTCTTTCACAGAGCAACACTACAACGTTTAAACCCGTTAAATCGCTAAAGCAGGAAAACGCGCCTATGCGCTTATCCGGCGGCTATGTTCCGGCACAGGAATTCCACATGCTCCATCGCCAGGCTCTCCACTTCCTCGTACGACTGGTAATAATGAATGCTGTAGGAGATAAACCCGTGCAGAGACATAAACAGTATCCAGGGCATGGAATACAGCTGGCCCGGAGTCAGCTCGCCGTTGGCGAACACACCTCTCACCACCGTGGCGAACATCTCCATACATTGGGCCTGCTTGGTCCGCGAATACTTCCGCAGCTCCCCGTCCCGGACGGAGAACATGATTTCATAATGATGGGGGTTCTCCATGCCGAAGCGGACAAATTCCAGCATAATTTCCTTCAGGTTCTCGATGCCGCAGGACTCGGCCCGGTCCAGCATTTCCTTCTGGCGGGACAGCAGGTAGTTGAAATCCTCCACTACTAGCGCATAGAAGAGCTCGGCTTTATCCCGGAAATGGTAATACAACGCGCCATGGCTGTAACCAAGGGCTTTGGCAATACTGCGCATGGTCAGCGTGTCATACCCCCTGGTTACAAACAGCACCCGGGCCTCCTCTAAAATCCTGTCTCTGCTCAATTCTTGATCCACTATTCTTCTTGCACACATGCTCTCTCCACCTGCTTTCTTCTCGATCTTCTATGTTTTTATATATCTTGATGATCGATGTAAGACGCTTCACCCTTCCGGATCTCCGCCTGACCCTGGGTCAAATCCGTCATCCACAAAACGAAGGGGTCCGATTCCTCCGAAAGCGGTCTGCACATGAGGGTTACCTTATCGGTAAACTGGGTTTCCCCCAATAGCGTACCGCGGTTGCGGAGCTCGTTCTCCACCTTGCCCAGCCAGGTATAATCAATGGATACGAAAATATCCTGATGCAGCTTCTTGGTGACAGGTCCCGCAGCGGCGATACCCGCCACCGCTCCGTCCGTATACGCCCGGATCAGTCCGCCTGCGCCCAGCAGAATTCCTCCAAAATAACGGGTCACCACTACGACCACATTCTTCAGCCCCTGCTGCCGGATAACCTCCAGGATGGGCTTGCCTGCCGTACCGCTGGGTTCGCCGTCGTCAGAAGCCTTCTGAATCTGGTCCCGCTCCCCCACCATATAAGCTGAGCAATTATGGGTGGCGTTCCAGTGCTCCTTCTTCACGGCTTCAATAAAAGCGATGGCCTCCTCCTCGGATTCCACCGGTTTGGCCTGCCCGATAAACCGGGATTTCTTAATCACAATTTCAGCGGAGCCCCATTGGCTGACTGTTTTGTATTGCGATAGCATGCAGCAGCAATCCACCTTCGTATAGAGTCGCTTTAAAGCATTCTAGCATAGAAGTAATCAGATTTCTATAACTATTCAATCAATTAATTGTGACATATCTCAAACAATTCATGGGATAAATACGCAGCACAGTGGACAAATGTATTCCACCAGGAGGCTTTAACGTTATATTACCTGACTTATTGGCCGTTTGTCAGTAAATATTTTCCCGTAAGGCTGATTATTTCCGTTTATCGCCATACCTTCGGTTATGTAATCTGACATGCCATTAATATATAAACAGCCCCCTTCTCTTTCGAAAAGGGGACCGGATTGCATATTTATTCACTTTTCAAGCCGAATGAACTGGTTTTTTAATTACAGGCGCTTCTCCAGCTCTTCCTTTTCCTGCTCGAAGCCAGGTTTGCCCAGGAGTGCAAACATATTCTTCTTGTACGCTTCCACACCCGGCTGGTCAAACGGATTCACGCCGGAGAGGTATCCGCTCACGCCGCAGGCCTTCTCGAAGAAATAGACCATATAGCCGAAGGTGTACGGGGACATATCCGGCAGGGTCACCACCAGATTCGGCACGCCGCCGTCGCTGTGGGCCAGAAGCGTACCCAGGAACGCCTTTTTGTTGACGAAATCCATGGTTTTGCCGCTCAGGAAATTCAGTCCGTCCAGATCTGTCGGATCGGTTCCGATGGTCAGATGGTACGGCACTTCAGCCACCTGAATGACCGTTTCGAACAGGTTGCGGTTGCCCTCCTGGATGAATTGGCCCATGGAGTGCAGGTCTGTAGAGAAGTCGACGGAGGATGGGTAAATCCCCTTGTTGTCCTTGCCTTCGCTTTCGCCGAAGAGCTGCTTCCACCACTCGGACACAAAGTGCAGAGAAGGCTCGTAGTTCACCAGGATTTCGGTGGTTTTGCCCTTGCGGTACAAGGCGTTGCGCACAGCCGCGTATTGGTAGGCTTCATTTTCTGCTACGGACGGGCTGGAGTAATCGGTTCTGGCATCCGCCGCACCCTGCATCATAGCATCGATATCCACGCCGGCTACGGCGATGGGCAAGAGGCCAACAGGGGTCAATACGGAGTAACGTCCGCCTACATCATCCGGAATCACGAAGGTTTCGTAGCCTTCCTCGGAGGCCAGCTTCTTCAAGGCGCCGCGGGCCTTGTCGGTGGTGGCGTAGATCCGCTTTTGGGCGCCTTCCTTGCCGTACTTGCGCTCCAGGAGCTCCCGGAAAATCCGGAAGGCGATAGCCGGCTCCGTAGTGGTGCCGGACTTGGAGATGACGTTCACGGAGATGTCCTTGCCATCCAAAAGCTGCAGCAGATGGGAGGTATATGTAGAACTGATATTATTGCCGACGAAATAAATCTCGGGGGTTTTGCGCTTGTCCTTCGGAAGAATATTATAGAAGGAATGGGTCAGCATTTCGATAGCCGCCCGGGCTCCCAGGTAGGAACCGCCGATGCCGATAACAACCAGCGCGTCCGAATCCGACTGGATTTTTTCCGCTGCCTTCTTGATCCGGTCAAACTCCGCCCGGTCATAATTTACCGGAAGATCGATCCAGCCCAGATAATCCGAGCCTGCACCTGTTCCGTTATGAAGATCATCGTGGGCGGCCTTGATGGCGCCTGCCAGGTTGTCCACCTCATGCTTGCCGATAAAGCCCAGTGCTTTGCTGAAATCAAACTGCAATTTTCCGCTCATGGGTCAAAAACCTCCTTATCCAATTGGGGGCTCCCTCAAAAGTACCCTCCATTGCTTCAGAGCATTTTCACTTTTGGGGGAAGGTTTACCTGCATATATCTGGTGTCTATGATAAGAATACTTATTCAATGCCCGAATTGCAAGTAAGGTCTTTCACATACTTCCGGGCGCATGGTAAGATAAGGACAAGAGGTGACTTGGATGAAAACCATCGGTTTTATCGGACTTGGCACCATGGGAATGCCCATGGCTGTCAATCTGCTCAAAAGCGGATATACGGTATACGGTTATAACCGCACGGCTGCCAAGCGGGAGCAATTGAAAGCGCTTGGCGCGTTGGAAGCGGCCACTCCGGCTGAGGCTGCCCGCCAGGCGGATGTGATTTTTACCAATGTGAGCAATGATGATGCTTTGCTGGAGGTGGTGTACGGGCCGGGGGGTATTCTCGAGGGCTCCCGTCCGGGCCTTACCGTGATTGACTGCAGCACCGTATCTCCCGCCACCAGCCAGAGGATCGCAGAGGAGCTGAAGGCACAGCAGGCCTTCTTCCTGGATGCGCCTGTAACAGGCAGCAAACCCGCCGCAGAGAGCGGCACGCTGGTCTTTATGGTGGGCGGCGAGGAAGCCGTCTACGAGGAGAATCTGGACCTGTTCGAGGTGCTGGGCAGCAAGTGCCTGTACATGGGCGACAGCGGCTCCGGCTCCTATGCCAAGCTGGCCCACAATACCATCGTGGGTATCAACGCTATCGGCTTGATGGAGGGTTTCTCCATTGCCGCCAAAGCGGGGCTTTCCCCGGAGAAGTTCCTGGAGATTGTAACCGCAGGCGGTGCCAACAGCCGGCAGGCGGAGCTGAAGGGCAACAAGATCATCCAGCGGGACTTCTCCAACCAGTTCTCCACGGCCCTGATGCTGAAGGATCTGCTCCTGGCCCAAAAGCTGACGGCAGGCTTCCAGCTTCCTGCGCCTCTGCTCCATGCGGCTACGTCCATTTTTCAGATGGGCCTGGCCAAGGGATTAGGGGATCAGGACCTCTCCTCCGTGATCCAATGCTACGAGGACTGGATGAAGCTCACCATTACCCCCTCGGGCGAAAGGACAGCGCCGGCAGACAAGGAGCGCCGCGGTGCCAACCGGATCAGCCTAGGCATCAAGCTGCATCTGTCCGTGTACCAATGGGAGCAGGAGGGCAGCTTTTCGGGACAGAACATCGAAGGAATCCTCCACGACCTGTCGGAAAGCGGACTGCAAATCAGCTCGGCCTTCCCGCTGGCCCAGGACATGTTCGTGGTGATCCACTTCCCCAAGGAAGCCGATCTGCCCCCGATCACCGGCAAGATCATCCGCATCGATTCGCGGGAAGGGGAATTCCGCTACGGCTGTATGCTGTCGGGATTGCCGCCGTACACCCGGATCAAGCTGGAGCAATATATCAAGCGGCACGAAGGCTAAAGCGGGAGCTGCCCCGCAGCCTGCGCTACACGCAAGCCCGGGGCTTCCCGGGCTTTTTGTTTTTGGGCTCCCCCAAAAGTATTCGGAATATGCTTCAGCGCTTCTCTTCACCTTTGGGAGTTAAATATCCCCCCGGTAAACCGCACCCACTCCCGGGCGGCTAGAGGCAGGTAGCTCTTTTTGCCCCAGATCATCCCCAGATGCCACGGAATTTGCGGCTCCACCAGATCCAACACCGCCACCCTGCTCGTGTCCAGAGAGCGGCAGATGGTCTCCGGCAGCATCGCCACCCCCAGCCCCGCCGCCGCCAGCTCATAGATGAAATCCCACTGGGAGCTTTCATACTGGACATTGGGACGGAAGCCGACTCTGTGGCATTCCGCAATAATCCGGTCATGGAGGGCGAACTCCTCCTTGAACAGAATAAACGGCTCCTCCGCCAGCTTCCGTAGCTGCACTGTGCCGCTATCTGCCAGGGGATGGCCCGTATGCACAATCACCTTCAACCGCTCCTTGACCACCGTGAAGGAATCAAACCGCTCCCCATCCACGGGCAGCAGGACCACGCCCACATCCAGCTTGCCCTCCGCCACTTTGGTCTCTAGCTTCTTTGCCCCGTCTTCCACCATTTGAATCACCAGACCGGGATATTTTTGACGGAACTGCCTCAGCACCTGAGGAAAAAAGCTGGAGCCTGCCATTGGAGGAATGCCGATCCGGATCACACCCTTGTTCAGATTGGTGAGATCCTCCAGCTCCAGGGTGAGATTATGGAAGGCCTCAGTGATATTATGAGCCTGTCCGGTGATAGCTCTGCCCGCGTCTGTCAGCTCGATACGTTTGCCGTCGCGCTTGAACAGCTCCACACCCAGCTCCTCTTCGAGGCTCTTGATGGCCTTGCTCAGGGTAGGCTGGGTAATATGAAGCGTCTGGGCCGCCCGGGTAAAGCTTCCGCTGCGGGCAAGCTCCAATACATACTGCATATGACGGATATCCATAGGCGCCCTCCAACTATAGCTAAATGGAATGGAAATCATTCGATTCATTCATTTTACCAATGAAAGCACATGATGTACACTTTCAAAAGGAGGGATTCTTCATGAAGCCATTATTACGGGGGTTCGGCCAGGTGGTTTGCTTCATTCTGTATTCCATGCTGATCAACGCCGTCACGTCCGCGCTTCATCTGCCGGTTCCGGGAAGCATTGTAGGAATTGTGCTGCTGTTTGCGCTATTACATTTTAAGGTGATCAAGCTGGAATGGGTGGACCTGGGCTCCAAATGGCTGTTGGCCGAGATGCTGCTGTTTTTCATCCCTCCGGTTGTAGGCATTGTAGAATACAAAGATTTGATGCTGCAAAATGGCCTGCGAATCGCATTAGTTATTGTGTTCAGCATTCTGTGTGTCATGGTCATAACGGGTTTGATTGCCGAGAAGCTGTCGACCCATGAAGGGAAGCGACAGTCGTGATTCTGGGAATTAGCTGCTTTATCTTAACCGTGCTGGTTTACTTCGGCACCAAGACCTTTTATAAATCCCATAAGCGGGTGCTCTACACCCCGGTTATTCTCACCCCGCTTCTGGTAATCGTGGTGCTGGCCTTCGCGGATATCCCCTACAATACGTACCATGAGGGCACCCGCTACATAAGCAATATGATCGGTCCCGCCACCGTGGCGCTGGCCGTTCCCTTATACAAGAACCGCCATGTGATGAAGAAGCACGCCCTGTCTATTCTGATTAGTGTGCTTACCGGGTCTACCGTAGCCATTGTGAGCACTGCCTGGGCCGCCAAAATGCTGCACCTGGACCTGGCGATTATCGACAGCATCGCCCCCCGCTCCGCCACCACCCCCATCGCCGTAGTGGTTTCGGGGCTTATCGGCGGCATTCCCGCCATCACGGCCGTATTCGTGCTGGCTACAGGGGTTCTGGGTATGGTGCTGGGACCGGTGGTCATCCGGTTCTTCCGCTTTAAGAACGATGTATCTCATGGGGTTCTGCTGGGCACCAGCGCCCACGCCGTCGGCACCAGCAAGGCCTTCGAGCTGAGCTCCGCCTCCGGCTCCGTCTCCACTGTGGCGATGATTCTCACCGCCTTCTTCACCCTGTGCACCGCCCCCTGGATCGTTCCGCTGCTGCTGTAAGGCGCTCTGCCAATAGCCAAAAAAACCTCCCGATGCCTGCGTACAGCCAGGCGCCGGGAGGTTTTGGGTTCAGGAGAAGTATTCTAGATGTAGGAGCAGCAGTAGTCGGTAGGTGTTTTGACCTCGAGCTTGAAGCGTGTATTCGCGGGAACGGTAAACTCCCCGGAGCCGTTGATTTCAAGCCATTCTGTGGCTTCCGGAAGCAGCACCTTCAGCTCGCCGGCCAGAATCTCCATAATTTCAACGGTATCTGTGCCAAACTCATAATCCCCCGGCAGCATGATGCCCAGGGTCTTTTTGGTTCCGTCGGCAAACAGGACCGTCCGGCTGCTTACCTTTCCGTCAAAGTAAATATTCGCTTTCTTCACCACGGATACATTGTCGAACTGAGCCATCTGTCTACCTTCTCCCTATGATCTGTCAGGGGCGCCGCCGGGCGCCCCTTCCCCATATTATTTCAAAAGAGCCTTTACCTTGGCCGCTACATTATCCGGCGTAAAGCCGTATTCCGCCAGCACCTTCGGTCCCGGTGCGGAAGCGCCGAATATGCTGATCCCAAGAATAGCGCCTTGGTCTCCCACATAACGCTCCCATCCCAGAGGATAGGCCATTTCCACAGCCAGACGAGCCTTCACATCGGGCAGCAGGACGGAATCCTTGTAATCCTGCGGCTGCTTCTCGAACAGCTCCCAGCTCGGCATACTGATGACGCGAACCTGCACACCTTCCTCAGCCAGCTTCTTCTGGGCTTCCACAGCCAGGCTGACTTCGGAGCCGGTAGCGATGATTTGCGCCTGGGGCTTGCCGTTAGCGGCGTCGGAGACCACATAAGCGCCGCGGCGCACGTTGTCGCGGGCCAGCTCGGCGGTCTTCTCCAGCACAGGCAGGTTTTGACGGGTGAGAATCAGAGCCACCGGACCTTCCTTGTTCTCGATGGCATACCGCCAGGCTTCCATGGTTTCGTTAGCATCGGCAGGACGCAGCACGGTCATGCCGGGAATAATCCGCAGCGCCGGCAGCTGTTCGATAGGCTCGTGGGTAGGCCCGTCTTCGCCAACAGCAATGGAGTCATGGGTAAGCACATACACAGACGGTGTTTTCATCAGCGCGGCCAGACGGACAGCCGGACGCAGATAATCCGAGAAAACGAAGAAGGTGCCGCAGTAAGCGCGGACGCCGCCGTGCAGCATCATGCCGTTGGTAGCCGCAGCCATGGCGAATTCACGGACGCCGAAGTATACGTTGCGGCCGGCATAATTGGCCGGGGTGAACTGGTCGATACCCTTCAGATGGGTATTGGTGGAGGACTCCAGGTCGGCAGAGCCGCCGATCAGCGTCGGCAGGTTAGGCGCAATGGCGTTCAGTGCCTGGCCGGAGCTGGCACGGGTGGCCACAGCCTTCTCGGCGGAGGTGAGCACCGGAATATCCTTGTCCCAGCCTTCAGGAAGCTCGCCGGCAAGGGCTTGCTTGAACTGGCGGGCCAGATCCGGGAACGCTGCCGCATACTTGTCCACCAGGGCGTCCCATTCCGCGTTTTTGGTTTCACCGGAAGCCTTCACCTCAGCAAAATAGGCTTGTACCTCATCCGGAACATAGAATTCAGGCTCCAAAGGCCAGCCTAGGGCTTCCTTGGTCAGCTTGGCTTCTTCAGTGCCCAGCGGAGAACCATGGGGACCGACATGTCCGCCCTTGCCGCCCTTGTTGGGGCTGCCGAAGCCGATGGTGGTCTTCACTTCAATCAGGGTCGGACGGCTTGTTTCCGCCTTGGCTTGCTCGATGGCTGCCGAAATCGCAACCAGGTCATTCTCATTTTCCACACGGATGACCTGCCAGCCGTAACTTTCGAAGCGGGCATGGGCATTTTCGGAGAAGGACAGGCCCAGTTCGCCGTCCAGGGAGATGTCATTGGAATCGTACAGGACAATCAGCTTGCCCAGCTTCAGATGGCCCGCAAGGGAAGCTGCTTCGGAGGATACACCCTCCATCAGGTCACCGTCGCCGCAGATGGCGTAGGTGTAATGGTCCACCACCGGGAAGCTGTCCTTGTTATATGTAGCGCCGAGATGCGCTTCCGCCATTGCCATGCCCACTGCCATGGCAACCCCTTGGCCCAGCGGGCCTGTGGTGGCGTCTACGCCAGCAGTGTGGCCGAATTCCGGGTGACCCGGAGTCAGGCTGCCCCATTGGCGGAACTGCTTGAGGTCGTCGATGGTCAGACCATAGCCTGCCAGGTGCAGCAGAGCATACAGCAGCATCGAGCCATGTCCTGCGGACAGGACAAAGCGGTCCCGGTTGAACCAGGACGGGTTGGAAGGATTGACATTCATATGCCGGGTCCACAGGGTATAGGCCATAGGAGCCGCCCCCATGGGCATACCGGGATGGCCGGATTTGGATTTCTCGATGGCATCCACCGCCAGCATCCGGATGGTGTTAACCGCCAGCTGATCGGTTGTCGTAAAGCTTGCTGTCATTCGATCTTTCCTCCTTTGGGAAGTCTCCGGGAATTTTCCCGGCACTATTGATTTCATTCTAACATTCCCGTACGGGAAACGCTAGGAGAAATGATAATTGGACCCTACCAATTATTTTAGTGAAAGGGTCTGATTCGACAAAATCTCTTAAAGGCCCGTTCACCCGGACTGAGGATCCGTTATTTTGTCAAAAAGCGAGCTTGGCCACATTTCGCGGACACACGGTACGCTATTCCCCCGGGAATGCCGTCAGCGAGACCCTTTTCTGCCCAATAAGAGCTCCTGTGTCCGTTCCGAGGAAAAAACACTGTTTTCTGGGCAGATAACGGCTCCTGAGTCCGTTTGAGATAGCGGAACCGGAAGCGCTCGTTGAGGTAGCCGATCCCGGGAGCGATCAGTTGCACTACCGGAATCAACGTATTCGGCTTACGGAGTTCCGGCTAAGTCCGGTCTGCGCGCTAACGAATCTCTTAACACTCTAAGGAATCTCACAGCGCTTATTTCCCGAAAATCAGCGTGTTTGGGAATGTAACGAATCTGAGCCACGCTATTGCTTGCGCCGCCTCATTCAGCTTCCTTTTGCCAAAATAAGATTCCTCAGATTCGTTAAAAAGAGGAAAAGGGCCAAATTGGTGAAATAACGCCGCTGAGATTCGTTGCTATGAACGTTTTTGTCAAGCCCTCCGGTTTAGCAGGGTCGGAGCACGTGGCGCGGGAGCAAATAAACGAGCGACGGTCGGCACGCTGCTATCCGTGGGTTGGGTACCACATG
>JAEWIS010000044.1 GCA_023386955.1 Bacillota bacterium | reverse complement strand
CGGCCGGGCCGGTTCAACCAGCCGGTCCGCCTCCACGGACCGGACCGCACCCCCGGGCCCGCCCGCTGCGCGGAACCAGGCGGGCGATGGCCCGGGCATGGCCGCGTACGGCGAAGCCGCGGCCGGCCCTGTACCGGAGCCGGCGCTGCGCCCGGCTCCCCCTTGCCCGCAGCCGGCTGCAGCGGCGGCGCATAAACCCACGCTAACGGCAATCCTCAGGAATCGTGATGTCCACATCGGCGAATCTCCTCTTGATGAAGGTTTTGCTGTTAGTATGGATTACCGGTTGCGGAATATGGCTGCCAAATCATGCAAGCTCTGCCATCAGCCCGAGGGTACGTTTGCCTCCTACTTGGCGGAAACCCGCCCGTCTGCACCGATACCGGTCCCATAGGAGACCTTCTCCAGCCGCTGGAACAGCTTTTGGGCGTCGGCCTCCTCCATTTTTTTCAGATGGGCATATTGATTCCACAAAGGCGCAAGGGTAAGGCCGCAGCCGCCGTCCTTGCCGCATTCCGCCTGCAGCACCGCCGTCTCCCAGGAGGGGGCATGGTCATTGGTGGTGAACAGGAAGTTGCCCAGACTATAGGCAATCCACTTGCCTTGATAGTGCTCCAAACCCTGCAGCACATGGGGATGGGTCCCGACAATCAAATCCGCCCCTGCATCGATAAAGGAGCGGGCCATTTTGCGGTGCTCGTCCAATGGCTTCTCCGCCTTTTCCTCCCCCCAATGGGCCATCACCACCACCAGATCCGCCTTGTCCCGGGTTTCCTCGATAGTCTTGATTGCCTGCTTGGGATCATAAAGCTGCGTGGTGCCGGGTTGGTTTTTACCGGCCTTCCAGGAGTTGTCCGGCACTTTATGGCTGAAGCCCAAAAAAGCAATCTTGATGCCGTTTTTCTCCACGATCACCGGGCGGTAAGCCTCCTCCAGATTTTTACCCGCACCTGTATGTAAGATTTCCTTCGCATCCAAAGCCTTGATCGTGTCCAACAGACCATCCTGCCCGTAATCCAGAATGTGGTTGTTGGCCAAATTGACGATATCGAAGCCTGCCGCCTTAAAAGCAGGGAGGGCGTCTGGACTGGAACGGTAGGTGTATTGCTTTTGCTGCTGGTCACCCCGGGTGGTGATCGGGGTCTCCAGATTGGCAATGGTGAAATCCGGCTTCTGCAAAAGCTCAGCAATCTCCCGGTACGGGTAATCATAACCGTTGGTTTTGAGAATGGTTTCTACATTCCCCGCAAAGATAACATCTCCCGTAAAGGCCATGCTCACTTTATCCCCGGCACCGCTTGAAGGGACGGAAGGGGACGTTGTGCTTCTACCCGGAATGGTGGTGGATACAGGCGGCACGCCCACTCCCGCTCCTGCGCCTGAAGCTGCTGCCGACGGGGACGGACTCAGCTTCGGCGACTGTGTAGCTTGAACGGAGGGTGAACCCCCGCCGCCTCCCGCCGTTTGAACGGGTGCCACCGAAGCAACCGTGGGGGAATTGCTATCCGCACTATCCCGGAGCAATTCCTGCCCCAGCCAAACGGCAGCGCATACAAGCACCACTGCTGAGGCCGCACCCGCAAGCTTCATCCGTTTCTTCCGTGATTTACGCAGCCGGCGCTGCTGTTCAAGACGAGAATTTTCCATTGGTGGTTTCAACTCCTTTTGCCAAACACTGCATGGATGCTGTGCAAACTTTATGCCGCAGAGCTTCCTGCCGCTGCCCTTTCCGTGTAGATAACGGCAGGCAAGATGCTCACGGTACGCTTAGGTGTTCCCACTGTTCTCAGCCGCAATATAGGAATGCCAGCTTCCTCTATTACACGACGGTACGGCCTGTTATAACGGATAACGGTACCCAACCTTACGTCATTCCCCGCCGCCTGATGAGCATAGAGCTAAAGCGGCCCCATAACGGAAGTCTCCCTTCCGCAATCACCTATTTTCCCGCCTAAATAAAGAAATAAGAGAAGATCCCCTTCCCCTATTCCCCGCCAACATCCCCGGCACACCAAACGGGCTGGCAGCTGACGCCGGATTCTCCTATTATATCAAATGCGTAACGGATTGCGGGATTTACGTCTTTATTCACAGAACGAATATAATTCGACATTGAAGCTTATAATTCGACAATTTATAATAAGTATATCGAATGTGAAAGGTTGCTGATTTGGGAATGTCCATCAAACTGAGGACCTGTCTTTCCCTTGTATTCGGATTGCTGATGATCCTCCTGACGATTCTGCTGGGCGTGGTGATCAACCGCATATCCAGCAATAATATTGAGAAGGAAATCGGAAATACCCTTGGCGGCATCGCCTACCAAATGTCGGACAAGCTGGACTATTTCATGTGGTCCCGCTCTGGTGAAGTTGATGTGGTCAGCAAGCTTGACGTGCTGCGCAACCCGGAGGAGCGTGCAGACGCACAAGAGCTTCTGCAGGAGCTGAAGGCCAATATCCCTTCCTTTACTTGGATCGGGTTGACGGATGCCAAGGGTGTAGTAACCGCCTCTACAGAGAATTTGCTCCAGGGGGTGGACATCAGCCAACGGCCGGTGTTCAAGGAAGGCTCCAAGGGAAAATTTATCGGCGACGTCCACGAAGCCGTGCTGCTGGCCAAGCTGCTGCCCAATCCTACGGGAGAAGCCATGCAGTTTGTGGATATCAGTGTCCCCCTTACAGATTCTGCCGGACAATTCAGCGGTGTGCTGGCAGCCCATCTGAGCTGGGAATGGTCCAAGGAAATGGAGAATTCCCTGCTGGAATCCTATTCCTCCCTGAAGGAGCATGTGGACATTATCGTGGTCAGCCGCAGGGATAATGTGGTGCTGCTGGGACCCGGTGAGCTGGTCGGACAATCCCTGCAGCTGGACAGCATCCAAAAGGCCTCCTCCCAAAAGGGCGGCTGGGCTCTGGAGTTTTGGCCGGACGGCAAAAGCTACGTAACCGGATACGCTTACGGCGACGGATATATGAATTATGGCGGGCTGGAGTGGACGGTTCTGGTCCGGGAGCCGAAGCACATTGCCTACCAGTCTGTTCACGACATGCAGCGGTACATATTCATCATCGGATTTGCGGCAGCGGCCGTGTTCGCTCTGTTGGGCTGGCTGGTGGCCGGTCTGGTAGCCAAGCCGCTGACCAATATTGCCGCTGCCGCCAGGCGGATCCAGTCCGGCGAACGGATTGAGCTTCCCCGGCACAAGGGGATCGCCGATATTGAGAACCTCACGGATTCCCTGGGCAACCTGCTGCGCAATCTTACCTCGACGGAAGCGGCACTTGGCCATATGGAAAACCTGGCTCATCATGACCGGCTTACCGGCCTGCCCAACCGGGTGGGCTTCGAGGAATACACCCGCTTGATTGCGGACCGGAGGAATTCCCCGGGAAGCGGCGCCATTCTCATGTACATGGATTTGGACGGGTTCAAAAAAGTAAATGATACCCTCGGCCACGCTGCCGGGGATGAGCTCCTGCGAATTGTGGCCCAGCGTCTCCTTGGCCAGCTGCGGGAGGGCGATATGGCCGCCCGGCTTGGGGGCGACGAATTCGTCGCCGTGCTGCGCCACGGCCACGCCGACAGCAGAAAGGTAGCCATGGCTGCGGCAGGACGGATTCTCGACGCCATCCGCGAGCCTTATCTTTTGGACGGCAGGGAAGCCACTGTGGGCATCAGCATTGGCGCCGCCGCGTGGCCCGAGGACGGGGCAGACCTTCAAGAGGTGATGAAGCTTGCCGATGCGGCGCTTTACAAGTCCAAGCATAAAGGCAAAAACTGCGTAACCCTCCATAACGGATAAACGGGGTTCCGCAAACAAAAAGGGCCGGATTCTCCCCGACGGGGGAAGACATCCGGCCCTTTATGCATTCATGATGCTATGCCGTCACATCCCGTTTGGTAAACAGGCTCCAGGCCACCGCGGCAAACGCCGCGAAATATAAGATCAGCATGACGATGGAGAATCCCATGGTCATTCCTTCTACCACAGGCTCCCTTCCTGCCGTATATTGCCGAAGGTTCAGATTGGAGAACAGGAAATATTTGATCCAATCGTAACGCTGCAGCACAGCGGTGATCATGTTGCCCAGGAACATCAAGCCGAGGGACAGGCCGATGGCCATGGACGAGCTGCGGAAGGCCGACGAGATCATAAAGGCGAAGGTCACCATCATCACCAGGCTGACGCACTCATACCCGTAATTCACCAGACTCTGCATGAACATGCTGCTTTCCACTACCGCTCCGTCCTTCACTGCCAGGAACGGGATGCTGAAGCCGTCCACACCGTAGGCTACCGCCCCGATGATCATGGCGCTCGCCAGCATCAGCAGAAGGCCGAATATGGCGAAGAGCAGCGTGGACAGATATTTGGACAGCAGAATCTTCCAGCGCCGTACCGGACGGATCAGCAGCAGCTTGATGGTTCCTCCGGCGAATTCCCCTGCAACAATATCCGCCGCGATCACGATGGTAAAAATGGACAGCAGCGTAATCAGATTGGAGGAGAACATGACCGTGCTCCACAGGGTCTGCTTCTCCGTATCGTAATTATGCTCCAAGGCATAACGGGAGACCATTACCGTCTCCTTCAGATACTTCCCATATTCCTGATCCGCAGCCATATTGGGATCATTCAGCTGGGATTCCATACTGGTTATCCGCTGCTCCAGCCGTTGGCGGTAATCCCCCTCATCCGGCGAAGGACGCTCATAAATCTTGTTGATCACCACGGAGGCAAGCAGGATCGCCAGCACAATTCCCAGCATGACCCAGGTCCGCGCACGCCGGTAGATTTTCATATTTTCATTCATCACCAAAGGGCGCATTCTACTCAATTTGTCCACTCCCCGTCATTTCCAAGAATTTATCCTCCAGGGATCTGCCGCTGGCCTTCACGCCGTATACGCGGAAGCCTTCCTTCACCAGCTGCTCGATAATCACCGGAATTTCCTCCCGTTCGAGAATCGCCTCGAATCCGGAGGTATCCGCCAGCACCTTCGCCTCGGGATACAGCCGGCCGATAATCTCCGCCCCTTCCACAGGCCGGGAAATATCGAACCGGACATGCCCTGCCCCATCTGCCCGGGTAATGTCGCCCATCTCCTGGATACCGACCAGCTTGCCGGTTTGGATGACCGCAACGCGGTCGCACATCAGCTCCATCTCGGACAACAGATGGCTGGAGACCAGCACGGTAATCCCCTCCTCCCGGGCCAGCCGCCGCAGATAGTCCCGCAGCTCGCGGATCCCTGCCGGGTCCAATCCGTTCGTAGGTTCATCGAGAATCAGAAGCTTGGGGCGGTGCATAAGCGCTTGGGCCACACCCAGACGCTGCCTCATGCCCAGGGAATACCGCTTGACCTTATCATGAATCCGGTTGCCCAAACCAACCAGATCGATAACTTCCTTCAGCCGGTCCTTGCTGATCCCTTCATGCATCCGGGAGAAGTGGATCAGATTCTGGTAGCCGGTCAGATACTTGTACATCTCCGGATTTTCCACTATGCCGCCCATCAGCTTCATAGCATCCTCAAAGCGGGAGTTCACATCTAACCCGCCGATTTTTACAGAGCCCTCGGTCATGGAAATCAAACCGGTAATCATCCGGATGGTGGTGGTTTTGCCGGCCCCGTTGGGACCCAGCAGGCCAAAAACCACTCCTTGTGGAATATCGAAGCTCAGATGGTCCACAATGGTCTTGCCGCCAATGCGCTTGGTTACATTGCGCAGTTCGAGAATTGGTGCAGAATTGGACATAGTGCCTCCTTCATAGGATTACAGTGCCGCCTGCCATTACGGCCGTGTGTTGGTAAGCCTCTTCCATTTTAGTAGACCTTTCTTAAGGTGAAAAGGAATTTCTCCTTATCTTTTCCTTAAACCATGTTAAAATGAAACAAACCACATTCATCAAGAAGGAGCCGCAAACCGATGTCCGCAACCGCCTCACGGCTGGAGCAAAACCAACCGCACAGCACCGTCAGCCGCAGCAGGCTGTCTATTTTTTGCGCTGCAACCATCCTGTATTGGATCAGTATGTATACGTATGTACCCGTGCTCTCCCCTTACCTCGAAAGCAAAAGCTATTCCTTCAGCGTGATCGGCATCATTCTGGGCAGCTACGGCTTTATGCAGATCCTTATCCGGCTGCCGCTGGGGATTTATTCGGATAAGCTGGGCAAACGCAAGCCGTTTCTGTTTCTCGGTTTTGCCGCAGCTACGGTCAGCTGCTTGATGTTTCTTATTCCCGGCCATTGGCTGTGGCCACTTCTGGCCCGCTCCGTGGCGGGCGTTTCCGCCTCCGCATGGGTAGGATTTACGGTGCTGTTCGCCGCCTATTACCCGCCCGAGCAGGCAACCCGCGCCATGGGCACCATCAGCTTCCTGACTGTCACCGGCCAGTTGATCGGCATGGCCCTCTCCGGCTTTTTGGCCGACGGGCTGGGCTGGCCCTCTGTGTTTGTGGCCGGAGGTGCGGCGGGGATTGCCGGTTTGGTGCTGGCCTTCGCTGTGTATGAAGCACCTCCCCAGCAAGGCCGTGTTCCCATGCGGGTGAAGGATCTGGGCAGCGTCATCACAAATCCTATGCTGCTGAAGGTGTCCGCCTTATCCATTCTGGCCCATAGTATCCTTTTTATTACCATGTTTGGCTTCACTCCGTCCCAGGCCTTGCTTCTCGGCGCCAGCAAAAGCGGGCTCACCTTCTTAAGCGTGTGCTTCATGATTCCCCATGCCGTCACCTCCATTCTGTCGGGGAAGGTGTTTGCCCCCCGTTTCGGACCCTGGAATATGGCATTTACAGGCTTCGCCTTAAGCGCCGTCTGCACCTTGGCGATTCCCTTCGTCCCCAATTTCGGCATGCTCTGCGTGACTCAGGCGGTAAACGGCTTTGCCCAGGGCTTGCACCTGCCGCTACTGCTGGGATTGGCTATTCAGGAGATTGAGCCTGCCAAACGGGCCACGGCAATGGGCTTTTATCAGGCTGTATACGCCTTGGGCATGTTCGCCGGACCGTTTATCGCCGGATGGCTCAATGAAGGCTTTGGCCTGGACGCAGGCTTTTATCTGGGGGGAAGCATCGGGCTGTGTGCGGCAGTGCTCGCCCTTAGCTGGAGAAAAGCCGCCGCTGGCGGTCGGAGCTGACCAGAGCCAAACGGAAGTGGCGGAAGGAGGACATAGCCATGGCAAGTGAAAGCTGGTGGGAGCTTACGCCGGTGCTGGAGCATCATTATTATTGGCACCAGAAGGAGAAATTCCTGCTGGATTCGGACCGTTATCCCCACTGGACCATGTTTGCCGTCACCGGTGGAAAATTCGAATACGACATTCTTGGCAACCGGGGCACCGCCAAGCTGGCGGAGTTGGTCCTCTGCCCGCCGGAGACGGATTTCGGCAGACGGGTTACAGAGGTATTGAGCTTTCACTTCCTGGCCTTCTCCTTCAGCGGACCGGACGGGACCAAGGTGACGGAACTGCCGGGCCTGGAGGGATATAAGCTGGAGGTAGCGGATACGCAGCGGCTTTTCAATACCTTCGGACATCTCAGGAGCGCCGCCATGTCCCCTGGCACTTGGGTGGGGCCTTGGTCGGATCATCTGCTGAAGGATCTCTGGAAGCAGGTAGCCTTCGAGCGCCTCCAGCCCGTTTCCTCCGGCTATGGACAGGAGAAGCACCGTTTTCCCGATGACCCCGTTATGGATGTGGCGGGCCGGATCATTCAGGAGCAGGCGTGTACCCCTCTAAGCTTGGCCGGGCTGGCGGAACGGCTGGAGCTGACGCCGGTGCAGCTGACCCGCCGCTACAAAGCGGTGTTCGGGTTAAGCCCGTCCGAGCATGTGCTGGAGCTCCGGATGCGGCATGCCTGCAGCCTGCTCACCGGCACCACCTTTAGTCTTGACGCTATAGCAGAAGCGTGCGGCTACGAAACCGGCTTTTATTTGAGCCGGATTTTCACCAAAAAGATGGGCATGAGCCCCTCCGCCTACCGGAAGGCATACCGGATTTAGGGCTTGGCTGGAGGAAGAAGCAACGCGGAAGCAGCGATCAGCTTATGCGAATGTGCCCTCGACTGCCGTTGGGGGAAGGGGCGGCTTTGACTTACAAACCGGATGGGTTGAAGCGTCTAACGGAACCTAGGGACGCTTAGCGCCTGTAAAACAGCCAGTTTGGTTTTTAACGGAACCCAGCGCCTCTTAGCGCCCATTTTGCATTCCAATTGGCCTAATTGAGCTGGCTAAGCGCCTTTGAGTTCCGTTAGCGCGCGGGAGCAACAGATTTCAGCCTCTAGGAGCCGTTCATTTCCGTTAGCGCCCGCAGGGACTAGCGCGACTCACTGGCACTCACCAGAATTCACCAGAACTCACCAGAACTCGCCGGGACAGCCTAACACCCATTTTTCGCCATATTTTGTTGTAGGGCAGGGCGTGATTTTGACAAATATTCATTGATTTTGCCGGAACATGAACTTTTTCCGCACCCGAAGCGTCTATATAAAGTGGGTAGAGGAGGGTGTATAAACCAAATGAATGCCAATACGGAAGCAAGCACGGCCAATTATGATTATCTTCAGCAAGCAGCAGCCGAAACGACTGATACCAGAACCGCTTTGCGGGATCTGATGACTACATACGGAGACGATGTTTGGAATTATGCGTTCAGCCTTTGCCGCAATTCCGACATGTCCGACGACATCACCCAGGAGGTTTTTCTGAAGGTGTACCGCAAGCTGGGCAGCTTCAGGGGCGAATCCTCCATTAAAACCTGGCTCCTTGCCATTACCCGGCATACAGCCTTCGACATGCAGCGCAGCTCCTTCTGGAAACGGATTACCAGCTCGGATATTTTCACCGCAGCGGCAGTCCAGCCCTCCGCCGAACATGAGGCCATCGAACGGTTCTCGATTAACGACATCTGGCAGAAGGTGATGGAGCTGCCCGTCAAGTACCGGGAGGTATTGATTCTGTATGCCCATTACCAGTTGTCCATGCGGGAGATGGCGGAAATTCTGAAGCTGTCCGAAGGCACCGTCAAGTCCCGGCTGTTCCATGCCAGGGCCAGGGTGCTCAAGCTGAAGGAGCGTGACCTGATTGAGCCGGAATGATTCCGACTGGGAAAAGGAGCTGGGCGACAAGCCCCGTAGCGGCAAAGGGTTCAGTGATGATCTCCGGCGCCGCATCGAGGACCAGGTGGAGCAAAGGGACCGCAGACGCCGCCGGTGGCTGTGGCCTGCTGCCGGCCTCTGCGGAGCTGCCGGTGTCTGTGCGCTGTATCTTCTGGGCGGGCTCTCCCTTCTGCCGGGCCAAGGCGTTCAAGCCGATCTGGCTGCAGACTTAAGCCCGTCCGCCGTTCAGTCCACTCCGGAAGCTACGGCCGCGCAGGCCCGTTTGCTGGAGGAAATCAATGTGAAGTCCGGGCTGCTCATCGGCTTGCGCCAGGATGCCGGTACGGATACCTCCGCAAACGGAGCGTCCGGAAGCTCCAGCAGCTACCGGACGCTCATGCTTGCCCAAGTGGACGGACAGCTCCAGGTTGCCGCCCAGGGCGATGGGGTCCTCGTGCCGTATGGCCAGAAATTCTGGAAGATCGAATCCAAGGATGTGGCTACCGAGTCGGATGAGCTGCATTATTTGGTGGCGTATCCCGCCGACAAAAAAACGGATGCCCGGCAAATCTATGATAACCCCGAGGAAAGCATTGTGCTGCGGGAAAAGCTGCTGTTTGCCGGAAACCAATATGTATCCGTAGAGGAGAATGAAATATGGCGGGACGGCAGCCTGCCTGCCGAGGAAAGCAAGGTGTGGGTGCGGAAGCTGAGCCAGCTTAGTGATGCCGCTGTGCCCCGGTCTGCTTCGGCCGCCGGGCTGGCACATGTTACCTTGCAGGAGATTTATGGCGAAGGCGCCCAGCAGATCCTTACCACGCTAGCTTATAATAGGAGCAATGGAACGGGTCAAAGCGGCAGGTATCCCGCTGAGAATATGCTGGCTCAGGAAAGCGGCACATGGACTTACAGCACTGGGGACAACTGGGCAATCGTCCGCAAACCCGGCAAGTGGACCGCCCAGGTGGCGGAAGGCTATTATGAGCCGGAATCCCGTGTCATCGGCTTCAAGCTGTATCCTTACCCGGTCCGTCTCCCGGAGCTGGTCACCTCCCATGACAAGCTGTCCGACGCCCCGTGGGTCCGTGATGCACAGCTGCAGGAGCAGCGCAAGGATCTCCTAGTGTCACCGTTGGAGGATCTGGCCGTGGTTATCACCGACCAGAAGCTGGCCGTATATACCCCTGACAGCTCCGCTATAGAGAGCAAGCTGGCCCTTGAGGTGCCGCTGGCCCCCGGCGAAGCGCTGGTTTCGGCCCAATGGGCTACCGGGAGCTATGTCAGCGACTGGGTTACCAAGGCCCGCAAGTATTTGCAAAGCGGATATGAATAAGGACGGCCGGACCCATGTTGTCCGCCGTCCTTTCTTTGATTATTTCACCCGGGCGATGGCGAAGCCGTCGAAGGCCGGCAGCACAGCGCACTCCAGCCGGGAGTCGTTTGCGATCAGTTGGTTGAACAGCCTGACCTGGGTAGCTGAGCGGCCTTGGCTGGTTTCCTTGAAGGTTTTGCCCCGGAGGAACAGGTTGTCCGCTGCGATCAGGCCGCCGGAATTGCTGAGGGAAACTGCCAGCTCCAGATATTCGGGATAATTGCCTTTGTCCGCATCAATAAAGATAAAATCGAACCGTCTCCCCTCCGCCAATAGCTCCTTCATCCGGTCCAGCGCTTCCCCTGTCCGGAACTCTGCCTTCTCCCCCAATCCCGCAAATCCCAGGTTCCTCTGGGCCAAGCGGGCATATTCCGGCTCCAGCTCCAGGGAGCAAAGACTCCCTCCCTCCGCCAGCCCTCTTGCGATGCAAATGCCGCTATAGCCGCCCAAGGCACCGATTTCCAGGGCAACTTTGGCTCCGCTCAGCCGGACCAGGAGGGTTAAGAGCCGCCCGTAGCCGGGAGCTACCGATATATCGTGCACCCCCAGCTCACGGAGGGATTCCTTCACATGCTCCAGATGGGGGTCTGACGGATACAGGGATTCAATATACGCTTCTTCTTGGGTCATCATCTTTGTTTATGCCTGCCTTCCGGAGGGCGGTTTGGCATTCAAGCCGTTATCGCCTATACTAAAAGGTATTATACGGACATACCGTGCCGAAAAGCAACGGAGCGGTTGTCCGCTTTATCTGAAATGAGGAGTCTCTACAATGCCGAAGCTGCAATTAATCGCCACCTGCCCCATGGGTCTGGAGGCTGTTGTCGCCCGGGAGCTGAAGCTCTTGGGTTATGAGGATCAAATGACCGAAAACGGCCGTGTCACCTTCACCGGAGATGAATTAGCCATCTGCCGGACCAATCTGTGGCTGCGCACCGCCGACCGGGTGCTCATTAAGATGGGGGAATTTAAGGCCACCACCTTCGATGAGCTGTTCGAGGGCACCAAGGCCTTGCCTTGGGATCAATGGATTCCGGAGGACGGTGAATTCCCTGCCCAAGGACGTTCCCACAAGTCTCAGCTGTCCAGTGTGCCGGCCTGCCAGGGCATCGTCAAGAAGGCCATGGTGGAAAAAATGAAGGAACGTTATCACCGGGAATGGTTTCCGGAGGATGGCGGCAGATATGTGGCCGAGGTGTCCCTGCTTAACGACATCGCCACCCTGACGCTAGACACCACCGGACCCAGTTTGCATAAACGCGGCTACCGCAAGCTTGTGACCGAAGCGCCGCTGAAGGAAACTCTGGCCTCCGCCATGATTCTCTTAAGCCGCTGGACACCGGATCGTCCTCTCTATGATCCCTTCTGCGGCTCGGGCACCATTCCCGTAGAAGCCGCCATGATCGGCTGGAACCTGGCCCCCGGACTGCGCCGGAGCTTCCCTTCCGAAACCTGGCCGGTTATCGGGGCCCAGCTGTGGGAGGATGCCCGCAACGAAGCCATCGATTCCGTGCGGGACGATATTCCGCTGCAAATTAGCGGCAGCGACATTGATCCGGACGCCATCGCCGTAGCCGAAGCCTCCGTGAAGGCTGCCGGCCTCACCGGCGAGATACAGCTGGCCACTCTGCCTGTGGCCAAGGTCCGGCTTACCGGGGATTACGGCTGCGTCATCACCAATCCACCTTACGGCGAACGGATCGGCGATCCCGAGGAAGTCCAGCGGGCTTTGCGGCAGCTGGGCGCACTGACGACGGGCAACCCCAGCTGGTCATCCTTTGTGCTGTCCCCCAGCAAACAAATGGACCACTACTTCGGTCGTCACGCCGGCAAAAAACGCAAGCTCTTCAACGGCCGGATCGAATGTGCGCTGCATCAGTATTTGGGCCCCCTGCCTCCCCGCAGCCGGAAGGAGGAACCGTAAATGAAAACCTTAGTGTTGGCCGAAAAGCCCAGTGTCGCCAGGGAATTAGCCCGTGTACTGGGTGCCGGGCAGAAGCATAAAAGCCATATGGAAGGCCCCAAATATGTGGTCACCTGGGCGTTGGGGCATCTGGTGGAGCTGGCAGAGCCGGAGGATTATGACCCCAAGTATAAAACCTGGAATCTGGAGGATCTGCCCATCATCCCTCCCAAGATGCGATTGAAGGTGATCAAGGAAAGCTCCCACCAGTTTCGGGCCATCGAGCAGCTGTGCAAACGCCCTGATCTATCGGAGCTGGTCATTGCCACCGATGCGGGCCGGGAAGGGGAGCTTGTGGCCCGCTGGATCATGGAGCTGGTGCGCTGGAGGAAGCCCTTCAAGCGCCTGTGGATCTCCTCACAGACGGACCAGGCCATCCGGGAGGGGTTTGCCCGGCTGAAGCCCGGGCAGGACTATGACCGGCTGTACCAATCCGCCGTCTGCCGGGCGGAGGCCGACTGGCTCATCGGCCTCAATGTGACCCGTGCGCTGACCAGCAAGTACAGCGCCCAATTGGCGGCAGGCCGGGTACAAACCCCGACGCTGCAGCTGATGTCGGAGCGGGATAAGGAAATCCACGCCTTCCGCCCGGTGGACTATTGGCTGGTCCAGGCGGATTTCGGCAGCTTCCAGGCACAGTGGCGCGCGGACAAAAGCGGCGAAGCCCGGCTCTGGAAGCGCGAGGACGCCCAGGATCTGATACGGCGGATGTCGGCAGCCAAAACAGCCCGTGTCCTGCAGGTGAAGCGGGCCGACAAAAGCATCCCCCAGCCCTTGGCTTACGACCTGACGGAGCTCCAGCGGGACGCCAACAAACGGTACGGCTTCTCCGCCAAACAAACCTCCTCCCTGCTGCAGCGCTTGTATGAGCAGCATAAGCTGGTCACCTATCCCCGGACGGACTCCCGGCATTTGACCCGGGATATGGTGCCCACGCTGAAGGGCAGGCTGCAAAGCGTGGCGGTTGGACCGTATGCGGCTTTGGCGCGGCAGATTCTCAAGGCGCCGCTTGCCGTCACCAAACGCTTTGTGGATGACAGCAAGGTGACAGATCACCATGCCATCATCCCGACGGAGCAATTCAATAATCTCACCGCTCTCTCCAATGAGGAGCGCAAGCTCTATGATCTCATCGTACGCCGTTTCCTGGCGTTGTTCCTGCGCCCCTGCGTGTTCCAGCAGGCAAACGTAACCGTGGAGCTGGCAGGCGAGAAATTTGTTGCCACGGGAGCCATCATGAAGGAGCAGGGCTGGAAGGAAGCCTACGGGCTGACGGACACGGCGGATCCCGACGAGGAGGAGAACAGTGCGGAGGATACCCTGGCCCAGCAGCGTCTGCCTGAGCTCAAGGATGGGGATTCCCTGCCACTGAAGCAGGCCAAGGAGCTGTCCCGGCAGACCAAACCGCCGGCCCGCTACACCGAAGCCTCCCTGCTTACCGCCATGGAGAAGCATAAGCTGGGTACTCCCGCCACCCGGGCGGACATTATCGAGAAGCTGGTGAAAACCGATACCATCGAACGCCAGGGCAATGCCCTGCAGCCCACGGGCAAGGGCAAACAGCTCATCGAGCTTGCGTCGCCGGAGCTGCGTTCCCCCGAGCTTACCGCCCGCTGGGAGGGTGAGTTGGAGCGGATCGCCTTGGGCAAGGGCAGCATGGAGCAGTTCCTGGCCTCCATCCGCAAGCAGGCAGCGCAGCTGGTGGGTCAGGTAGTTGCAAGCTCCACCGAATACAAGCCCCACAACCTCACCACCAGCAAATGCCCGGATTGCGGCAAGCTGCTGCAGGAGATCAAGGGCAAACGCGGGCTTATGCTGGTCTGCAGCGACCGGGAATGCAGCTACCGCCGTGCCGGTGAGCCTCAGCTTACCAACCACCGCTGCCCCCAGTGCCACAAGAAAATGGAGCTGCGGGAGGGCAAAGCCGGCAAGTTCTTCCAGTGCCGCCGCTGCAATGTGGTGGAGAAGCTGGAGGATTCCGGCGCAAGCGGTGGCGGTGGTGGCGGCGGGCCTAAAGGCGGACGTAAGGGCGCAGCCCGGGCCAACAAACAGGCGGTGGAGCAATACAGCGACAACGTCAGCCTGAATTCCGGCCTGGCGGACGCTCTGAAGGCCGCCTTGGAAAAGAAAGAATAGACGCATCCCTTTAGGGAAAGCGCCCTGTTCACTCAATATGCAGAAGCTGTGGGATTAGGGGTGTGAGCAAACTCAAGCGGGTTTGTTTACACCCTGTTTTTTACCTTTTCAAAAACCTCCGCCGTACAAATGACAAACAGCCGCGATTCCTCGGGAATCGGCTCATTCAGACGCTGGTTGATATTGAGATGGACACCGTCGGATATCAGCGTGGCCCCCTGGTTTAGCAGGTCCTCGAAGGCATGGCGGAAGGTCAGCCAATGGGGCTTTTTGCATACCTCATACAGGTCCTCCCCCTCATCGCGGGTCAGCAGCTGGTTAAAAATAGAGGTTGTCCCCGGGTTAAAGGCGGAGCGCACGGCCATATGGGAGATTGTTTCATTGCCGAACACAAAATCATCGATTTTTACATGCTTGAAGCTGCCCAGATTATGCCGGTCCCGAATTTCGGCGATGGAATAGACGTGGGCGTAATTCCGCTCAATGGCGGTGGCTACCAGCAGCGTTTTGCCGTCAATGAAGGCCGGATCAGTGATGATCTGCGCACCGGGCCCTTGGCCCATGGTATCATCCGAAAAAATAAACACTGCCCGCGCCTCACCCAGATTCGCCATCTCCAGCGTTTCCTCCCGGACGGGATTTCCTTTTATGTAATGGACCTGCGGATGGTAGGAGGGCGTTTTGGGCAGCTGCGCAATCAGCACCACCTCCGCGGCAGGATCGGTTCTGAAAATTTCCTCGATGGTATGCTCCGCCTGCCTGTTCCAGTCAATGATGACAAAATGACCCCGGCCGGTATACTTCAATTTGCCCTCCTCCTTCTTCCGCTGATAGATAAACAGCTTGTCCACCACCTTACTGATGGCAATGGAAATCAAGCCGATCCCAAATACGTACAGCACCACACCCAGACATTTTCCCGGGACGGTATGCGGATAAAAATCCCCGTAGCCCACTGTGGTTACCGTGGTCATCACCCACCAAAAGCCATTAAACGGATTTCCGAATGTATCCGGTTCCAGCCAGTAGGCCAGAAAGGAGCTGACTAGAATAAAGATACCGCCGAATGCGATAATATGACCGCTTTTCATCCGGATCATCTGCCAAAAAAACTTGCTGAAGAAAAACATACGGATCCCCTCCCGGCATAAACCGGCATTCCCCGGCCAACAAAAAAAGCCCTTCTTCGGGAAAGGCCTGTAAAGCTTGTGCCGCCATTATGTGTCGGTGTCGGTTAGAAAGTCATCTTTAAAACGGAATGCAGGGCTGTTGAAGCAGCTTACGGAAAATGCCTTTAATGCGCTTTACCACGTTTCTTCCTCCTAATCCTTCAAGCAGGTAAACCAAAATGCGTCTCCAAAAGCAAGCGTACCACAAAATCGACCGTTTGTGACCGTATTTACAAATTTGTAAACATTTTTTTTCGTTGAAATACCCTCTGACCGTAGGAATAAAAGCCTGCGCCGAAAACGGGGACAGCCGCCATCAGCGTAAACAGCACGGAGCCGTTCCAGACGTCCAGCATCCAGCCGCCAATAAAGGGGCCCAGGAAATGTCCGAGATTATTAAAGGACTGGGCACCGTAATAGGTTCCCCGGAGCCCATCGGGGGCAAGGCCGTCAATCAGCAGATTGGTGGAGGGGAAGGTCAGAATTTCCCCCAGGGTAAAGACGATCATAGCCGCTACGAACAGAACCCACCCGTCTGCCGCAGCATACCCCAGGTTGCCAAGCACATACATGCCGCTGCCCACGGCAATGGAAACGATAGGCTTGTGCTTCTCCATCCAGCGGGACAGGGGCACCTGCAGCAGCACCACCACAATGGCGTTGATGCTCATCAGCACGGCGAACAGAAGCGTACAGCACAATGGCATAAAACAGATAGATGCAGCCGGTAATGATAAAGGGCAGCCGGCCCGACATCATGCCGAACAAGGCACCCAGGAGCGGTCCGACGGACACCCCGATATTGATGCACAGATAACGCAGGGAAAATACCCGGAACCGCTTCTCCCGCGGAGTCAGGTCGGCCATAAGCGCCTGGGAGACCGGCTCATAGAAGGAGCGGCACAGGCCGTTTAAGAGATTCAGAGCCAGGAACATCCAGGTGGCCGTTGCCAGACCAAAGCCGATGAACACCGCTCCCCAGAGGTATAAAGCGCCCATCATCACCCGCTTGCGCCCGAAGGCATCGGACAAAGCGCCGCCGAAGAAACCGCCCACCATCCCGGCGAGGGCCCCCGCTCCGCTGACGAAGCCGATCATAATGGGATTCATATCCGTATTTTTGGCCAGGTATAGAGCGAGAAAAGGCAAACTCATGGAAGAGCCTGCTCTAGCCAGGATGGTGCCCAGCAATATGGAATGCACAATCGGATGATAATCCTTGGTGAACGCTCGCGCGGCATTCATTCTGCGCTTGAAATATGACGTGGTATAAGCTGGCTGCGGCATGGTCTTAGGTCCTTCCCGTTTGCGGCTAAAAAATTCTGGACAAATGCAATTTTCTGCCCATTATACCGGAACCGGAGCGGCTTGCCTATCCCTTTTTTCCCTTACCCGTTGGGAAGCGTAATCATTTGGTAGACCGTTCTTCTGTCGCCGGGCAGCTTGAACTGCCCCAGCTTCAGCTGGGAGGAGCCGTCCCCGTCCAGAAAAATACCATCGTCCAGCTTGCCGGGAGCCACGGTTTGTTTGATAGCCGTGCGGAATTCCGGGCCGGTGCACAGCCCGTCCGACAGCAGGAGCCATACCTGCCGGTCCGTATCGTAGACCATTGCGGAGCGCAGCCGCTTTTCCTCCATCACCGGGAATTCCTCCAGAAGCGCCTGCTCCTGCCAATACTTCTCATTGTGCAGCCCCATGCTGACGCCTCCTTGCGCCCAGTAACGGGAGCGGTCGGTTACCATAAGCTCCTCCGCCCTGTCCGTCACCTGAACGGACAGGCCTCCGGTCACCCCGTCCCATACCAGCGTCCCGCGGGGACGGTCAATGTTAAACCAGCCGGAGCCGTAATCCCCCGGTGCTCCTTTGACAGGCCGGTCATTGGTCACTGCAATGCTCAGCAGCTGCTCCTCCCAGAAGAAGCCTCCGTTTATTCCGTCCGCAGGGTCATCTGTCACATTGGTCTCTATGGCCTTGAGCCCGATTTTGT
This sequence comes from Bacillota bacterium, assembly GCA_023386955.1. Classification (GTDB taxonomy): domain Bacteria; phylum Bacillota; class Bacilli; order Paenibacillales; family NBRC-103111; genus Paenibacillus_AR; species Paenibacillus_AR mesotrionivorans. The sequence goes on along the minus strand of JAEWIS010000044.1, from coordinate 455,157 downwards.
TGGGAGAAGCCCTAACCGCATGGAGAACGACCCCGTTATCCGCATGCAGCCTACGGTAGCCTCTGGCCGCAAGCCCGTCCGGCTTCGACATCAGAATCCACCCTAGCCAAACCGTCATCAAAAATGATAGAATAGCAATTCCCGCCAAAAAAAACGTGTAGCCCGGGTACTTGGGAAGCTTCAGTAGCGGCCGTTTTCCGGAGAGCTGGATGTTCACGTGGGTTACCTCCATAGGATCGCGAAGTCTCTAAATCTATTGATCCTAGTATACAACAGCCGCTTCCAGATTATGACTAGGAAGTTTCCGGATGAAAAACGTTTTGCCCTTGTGCACACTTTCACGATGGGGGAAACACTGTTTCTCTAGACCCACACGAGTTTGGTCGGGTAAGATAAAAGCATTCCATTGTTCAGCTTGGAGGTCACTGTTTTGGAAACCTATGAAAAGTTAAAAGAAAGTGAAAAGGGCGCGTGGGTCAGCATCTTCGCGTATATCATGCTGTCCGTGATCAAAACGGCCATCGGATATTGGAGCGGGTCCGAGGCGCTGACAGCCGACGGCTTCAACAATGCCACCGACATTATCCTGTCCTTGGCGGTGCTGGTCGGCCTGAAAATTTCCCGCAAGCCCCCGGATCAGGACCATACATACGGTCACTTCCGGGCAGAGTCCATCAGCTCGCTGGTCGCCTCCTTCATAATGATTACCGTAGCCCTGCAGGTTATGGTGCAGGCCGGGCGCAATCTGATGGCCCACACCTACGATACCCCGGATATTTGGGCCTCCTGGATCGCATTGGCGTCAGCCGCTGTCATGTACGGCGTTTATTCATACAATAAAAAACTCGCCGCCAGATCGGGCAGCGAGTCGTTGATGGCAGCCGCCAAGGACAATCTGTCGGATGCCATGGTCAGCTTGGGGGTTGTGGTGGGTGTAGCCGGCTCCCATCTGGGACTGCCGTGGCTGGACCCGGTAGCCGCCCTGGTGGTCGGCGTCATGATTGCCAAAACGGCAGTGGAGATTTTCAAAACAGCCGCCTACAACCTGACCGACGGCTTTGACGAGAACGAGCTGGACTCCTTCCGCCAAACTGCCGCCGCTACACCGGGTGTGCTGGATATCAAGGATATTAAAGCCCGGTTCCTCGGCAGCAATGTGATGGTAGATATGGTGGTGCTGGTGAACCCGCAATTAAGCGTGGCCCAAAGCCATGATATCTCCGATGAAATAGAACGGCGGATGCTGGAGGAGCACCGGATCTTTAATGCCCATGTCCATATCGAACCCCACGATGAGGATGACGAAAAGCACTGCTACGTTTAAAAGGATTTATGCGCCGCGCCTTGAGCCGGCGCTTTTCCATAACAGGAACAAGAGATACGGCGTACCCACCAGTGCCGTCACCAGCCCCGAGGGAATTTCCTTCGGGGCTATTATGGTTTTGCCGATGAGGTCGGCCAGAACCAGGAACACAGCGCCCAGGAGAGGCGCCAGCACAAGCAGCCGCCGCTGGTTCTGCCCCGCGGCAAGCCGGGCGGCATGGGGGGCCAGCAGGCCGATGAAGCCGACGGTGCCTACATAGGCCACCGCCACAGCGGCAGCGGCCACCCCCAGCGCCGCAGCCAGCAGCCGCGTCTGGCGCAGCCGGAGGCCGAGGCCTGTAGCGACGGAGTCGCCGAAGGCCAGCAGGTCCCAGCGGCAGCCCAGAAGCCAGGCCGCCGGCAGGATCAGGGCGGCGCCGATGCCCAGCCCGGCGAAGGCCTCCCAGCCCCGGGCATAGGTGCTGCCCGCCAGCCAGGCCAAGGCCGGAGCCGCTCCCATGGCGGAGCGGATGACCAAGAGCTGGACCAGCGCTGCGCCTGCGGCGGAGACGGCGATGCCCACCAGCGTCAGCACGGTGGGCGCCAGGCCGCTCCGGTACGCGAAGCCGCAGACCAGTGCCGCTGCGGCGAAGGCCCCGGCCGCGGATGCCAGCGGCAGCGCCGCTCCGGCTGCTGCCGGCCACAGCGTGAGGAGCAGGAGCGCCCCGGCGCCTGCTCCCGAGGTGATGCCGACCACGGACGGGTCTGCCAGCGGGTTGCGCACGGCACCTTGGAGCAGAGCTCCCGAGGCGGCCAGGAGCGCACCCGCCGCTGCGGCAGCCAGCTCACGGGGCAGCCGCAGCTGGAGCACAATGTGGCGGGAGAGGCTCTCCCCGCCCCCGCCCAGCACCCGCAGCACCTCTGCGGGTGGAACCCGGACGGCGCCGAATACGATGCCGGCCACCAGGGAGGCCGCAAGCAGCAGCGCCGCCAGCAGCACCCAGAGGCGGAAGGAATAGGCCGCTTCCAGCCGGGAGCGAAGAATGTAGGCTCCGCCCGGGTGGAGCGTTTCCTCCCGGCGCGCTGCCTTGCCCGCCAGCCAGGCGGCGAGGGGCAGCTGCCATCTGCCGCCGCCGGCGCTTATGCCGGCCTGCCCTTCGGCGGCGCCCTTGCCCCGGGTTTCCCGCAGGGCCAGGGCGATCAGGCAGGGCGCCCCAAGCGCCGCCGTAACCGCACCTGCCGGAAGCTCACCCAGTGTGCTGATGAACAATCGGGACACCAGGTCGGCCGCACTTAGAAGGGCGGCTCCCCACACGGCTGCGGCAGGGAGCAGAAGACCATGCCGCTTCAACCCCAGAAGCCGCACCAGATGCGGCGCCATCAGGCCGATGAAGCCGATGGGTCCCACCACACTCACTGTGACAGCCGCCAGCAGCACGGCCAAGGCTAACGCCGCACCGCGCACCAGTCCCACATGCTGACCCAAGGAACGGGCCGTGTCCTCCCCCAAATTCATCACATCCAGCTTGCGGGAACACATCCACGCCGCCAGCAGCCCCAGGACAATCCAGGGCCAGGCGTACCGGACGCCGCTCCAGTCATTTTGCTGGAGCAGACCGGAGCCCCACACAAACAGGCCGCCGGTTTCATTCTCGAACAGCAGCTGGAGCATGCCGGTGAAGGAGGAAATCACCAGCGTGACGATCATGCCGGAGAGCGCCATCCGGACGGGGGTGCTTTTCCTGCCCCCGGCCAGAAGATACGAGAGTACCGCCGCCAGGCAGCCTCCGGCGAACGCCAGAGGCAGAGGCGCCAGCTGCGCCATCGACGGGAAAAACACCGTTCCCGCCACCACCACAAAAAACGCACCGGCATTGATCCCCATGGTGCCGGCGGAGGCCAGCGCATTGCGCGTCACCGTCTGCAGCAGCACCCCGGTCACCGCCAGGGCGCTGCCTGCCAGCGCGCCAATCACCGCCCGCGGCAGGCGTACGCCGCGGACTAACTCCTCCGCCGCTCCTCCTCCGGCGGTGTGGAGTAAAGCCCTTATGGCCTGGCTGAAGCCGATGCCGGCCTGGCCCTGGCCCAGTCCGGCCAGCATGCAGGCCATAAGCAGCAAAAAACCGGCGGCCATCACCGCCGCCGGTCTGCGGAAAGATGACCGCCGCTCCATCATTTGGCCAACAGTTCCGCAGTTTGTTCAACAAATGCCTTGGCGGAGAGGGGACCGCCGAACAGCCAGGTAGCAGGGTCGAGACCATAGGTCCGGTTTTCCTTGACGAAGGATAACCCCTTCCACGCCGCATTGTCCTTCAGCTGCTTCTCGAACACGTTGTCCTCCTTCTGCACCACGTACAGGAAGTCCGCCTTCTCCAGCGGCAGCAGCGCTTCAACAGAGGTTTGCGTATACCCGTACATTTCGAACTTCGGCGCGTGGTAAGCATTTTTCAGCCCGATACGCTCCAGGATTTTTACCGCTGTGGAATTATCCGTAAAAATCCGCAGCACCGCCGCATTTTGATTGGAATACGCTTGGGCCAGGGCAAACTCGCGCCCTTCCTTGCCGGCAGCCTTCAGCTTCGTTTTGGCTGCGTCATACGCCTGGTTAAGGCCCTGCAGCACCTTTTCCGCCTCGGCGGATTTGCCGGTGAGATCGGCGATGGTTTTGAAGGTATTCTCCATCTCCGTGTATTGGTCCATGGTTCCTTCCGCCGGGTAGGAATTAAACGCCAGCGTAGGCGCGATCTGCTTCAGCTTGTCGTAGCTTCCTGTAACCCGGAACTGGGCGGCAATGATCAGATCCGGCTTTAATGCGGCGATGGCCTCCAGGTTCGGCTCCTGGCGGGTGCCCACATCCACAACGTCATTGCCCAATGCCGCATTGGTGGTAATCCACTTCTTGTAGCCCGCCGTATCCGCTGCTCCCACAGGCTGAATGCCCAGCGCGATCAAATCCTCTGCATAGGTCCATTCCAGCACCACAATGCGCTTGGGTGTACCGGTAATTTCGGTGCTGCCCATGGCGTGTGTAACGGTTTTGGTGGCAGGCACTGAAGCGGAGGCAGCCGGAGACGGAGATTGCCCGGAGGCGGAGCCCGTTTGCTCCGGTGAAGCGTTATTGGATGTGCCGCAGGCTGCCAGAAGCGCAAACGACAGCAACGCCGACAGCAGTATCCCTTGTTTTTTCAGTGAAATAGACATGAATGATTCCTCCCCATTTATGTAACCCGTACGCCGGGTGATCTTGCTATTTATGCATGATTGGCAGCGGCACCGCGTCTCTTCTCCCGCTCCTCCTCGGTTATCTTCGGACAGGCAAAGCAATAACCGTGTCCCGTATCCGTCTTGTAGGCAAGACAGCACGAGGCCTTCAGCCTCACCTGGCCGTCCCCCTTGAGATTGCGGGTCAGCCGGAATTTGATTTGGAACGGGTTACCCGGACGCCCGAACACCTCCGGCGGCAGCCGGTTAACCAGAATATCCGCCACAGTCTCCAGTCTGGCCTTCAGCACCGGATCTGTCTCCTCGGAGCGCCACTTGTCCAGAATATAATGGAGCCCGGAGCCCATCAATGCCCAGATGGCACCAGGCGACACCCCTCCCGCTGCCGCAACGGCATCCACCACCGGACGGAGGCTTTGGCCATAAAAAGCGGCAAGCCCTTGCAGCATCTGCTCCTCATCCCCTTCGGCCGGGAGTGTCACAGGATCGGGACAAACCAGCCGGAAGGACATGGATGCCCCATAGGAGGCCTCTTCCATCTGGAGAAACACACCCTCCGGCGTCAGCCGGAGGTCCAGCCGGTCATGCCACATGGCATATGCCACAGCTACACCCAAGCGCCCGAGCCACGAGGCAAAATAGGTAGCGCACACATCCGGGCTTTTCGCTTTGATCCGGGGGCCATATACCTCCACAAACTCCTCCGCCCCTACCGTGGATGCCAGACATGCCAGCTCCAGCATCAAAAGCGGCTTGTCCGCACGTCTGTCCGTCACGCCAAACATCGTCTCGTACGTAGACAGCTCGATGGATTGCATGAATCGCCTACCTCCGCTCCACATTCTATGGTTGATAATTATTATCATTTAAACAAATCAAATGATAATGCCTATCACTCTCTCGTGTCAATAAAAAGATGCCCTCCGGCCCGAAAAAATCCAGCTGCGCACTTCGAGGCGGCCGATTGCCGATGTTTGATTGCCGGATAGACTCAATTTGCCTCTGATTGACGATCGAAAGAAGCGGCCTCCTCTCCAGAACCAGCCCCTTCAACCGCAAAATGTTTTGGCCGTCTAAATCAGCCCCTCCAGTCCCTAATGGTCACCCACCTCAAACCAGATCTCAGCAACCGCTAACGGCTTGCCCCCCCTCCAACCGCTAACGGAACTCAAAAGCTCTTAGCGGCTGAAAAGATTTTTAACGGAACTCAACGTCCCTTAGCGCACATTTTGCCCTTCATTTGTACCCCCGGAGCCAGCTAAGAGTCTCTCAGTTCCGTTAGCGCGCCAAAGCGGCGGATTCCGGCCTCTAAGCGTCGCACAGTTCCGTTAGCGATGGCGGCTGCTGGGCCGGAGGGATTTCCGCCGATTGCCGCCAAGTGCCGGCCCAAAAACATTAGCTTGGCCTCCTAACCAGACATCCGGATTGGCCCCCCCACTTTCGAATACACAAAAAAGCCCCTGCCAACCACGCCTGTGGTGACAAGAACTTTTTGGGTGTGTGTTCTTTTGTAAAGTGTGTGTTCTATTCTGAAGTGTTTGTTCTATTTAATAAATTTTTTGGCCTTCTCGACCGCTTCATCCTCGGTCGCACCGGTGACATACCGCCCGTTGACGAATATAAAGGCGCTGCGGGAGCAGGGGCCGCAATAGGATTTGCAGCCCACCTTAATATCCGCATCCGGCGACAGCTTCTCGAGCTTGGGAAGAAGTGTTTTGACCCGGGTATGCTTGCATTTGTCGCAGATTTGGATGTTGTTCTTGGACATTAGTGATCCCCGGTGTTTCCTTTGGAGGGATTGGTGATGGCGAAGCCTTCCTGAGGCACGTAGAAATAATCGACGCGGATCCCGTCCAGAAGGGGCTCATCTTTGTCCAGAAGCACAGTGATTCCCTTGTCGGTCTCAATCACCGCATCATTTTCCTTGGGTGTATCCAGGTCCATGCCGTAATGGGCATGATCCCCGTGCTTATGGGTAACGAACACCCTAAGCTTCAGCTCTTTATTTTCTTCCTTCTCCAATTCTTCAAGAATCTTTTTGGCCGCGTTGCGGGAAATTTTACAATTCATCTTCCACATCTCCTTCTTTGCAATCCGCTTGTACATCCCCCATTGTATATGATAATGCTTTTTTGAAGCAACTGGAGTTGCCCGGTTCCCCTTCCCACCTGCCCTGCCTTGTGTTATGATGGGTGCAGCAAAAGTTCATAAGTTATTCACACTAGGGGGGCCGCAAGGCTGAGACGGATGTTGATCCGGACCCTTTGAACCTGATCTGGGCAATTCCAGCGTAGGGAAGTGGGAACGAGATTGGGCTACACCCGACGACGCGACTGCGGCAGCAACACCATCCTCTCAGGATGCTGCGCACCGTCCTCCGCCAACGGCGAGCCGATTCCACCGATTCCAAACTGTCCCTTTTCCAGGGGACAGTTTTTTTATTTTCCCTACTCCAAAAAGAAAGGCGGTGATTCCGATGACTTCCCCGAAGCTGCATATGATCACGGGAGGCAGAAACTTCGGCGCTTCCCTCCATGCGGCCGCCCAGGCTGCCCCGTGGGTAGATTACATCCATCTGCGGAATAAAGCTGCCTCCGCCCGCGAAATGGAATCCTGGGCCCTGCATCTCCTGCAGGGTGGCGTGTCCCCAAGCAAGCTTGTGATTAACGACCGGGTGGATGTGGCGCTGGCTGTGGGAGCCTGCGGAGTCCAGCTGGCTTGGCACAGCCTCCGGCCCTCCACAGTCAAAAACCGGTGGCCCCATCTGCTGGTGGGGGTGTCCGTGCATACCCCCCAGGAGGCGGCGGAGGCTTTCACAGAAGGAGCCGATTATGTGCTGTTTGGCCATGTCTATGATTCCGCCAGCAAACCGGGGATCCCTCCCCAGGGGCTCCGCCTGCTGGAGGAAACCGTCCGTCTAAGCGGGAATCATCCTGTCATAGCCTTGGGCGGCATCCAGCCCGCCCATATTCCCGGGCTGCTGCGTACCGGGGCAGCCGGTTATGCAGTGCTCTCCGGCATCGGAGCAGCCGCCGATCCTGCACAGGCCGCCCGGGACTACCGCGACGCAGCTTTAAAAGGAGGTGATCTCCCATGATGCTGATGATTAACGGCCAACCCTTCCACACTCCCGAGGATTGCTCCAGTATGGCCGACTTGCTGGCCTTGCCGCAATGGCGGCGGGCGATGGTGATTGTGGAGCTGAATGGAGCTGTGCTGAACAGCCGGCAGTATGGCGGCACTGCTTTGACCGAAGGCGACTGCATCGAGATGGTTCAAGTTGTAGGCGGCGGGTAACACCTTTTTTTCGCCCCGTCCTTTTCCACCCATTATAAGGAGGTTTTTATCCATGGAGGATTTGTTTCATATCGGGGGCCAAGCCCTGTCCAGCCGTTTGTTCATCGGCACCGGTAAATACAGCCGAAACGCCCTGATTCCCGAGGTGGTCGCCAATTCCGGCGCCCAGGTGATTACCGTTGCTCTGAGGCGGGTTGACCCCTCGTCCCAGGAAGAGAATATCCTCACCCATATTCCCAAGGAGATGGTGCTTTTGCCCAACACCTCCGGCGCCCGCACCGCAGAGGAGGCAGTACGCATCGCCCGTCTGGCCAAGGCGGCGGGAATGGGCAACTGGGTCAAGATTGAAGTGATCAAGGACCAGAAGCATTTGCTGCCCGATAATGCGGAGACGGTACGCGCAACGGAAATTCTCGCGGAGGAGGGGTTTGTGGTGCTGCCTTATATGAGCCCCGATCTGTCCGCCGCCGTCAGGATGCGCGACGCCGGAGCGGCTGCCGTCATGCCCCTGGGCTCCCCCATCGGGACCAACAGAGGGCTTAGAACCAAGGAGCTCATCGGCATCCTGATTGAGGAAATGGACATTCCCGTTATTGTGGATGCCGGCATCGGCAGACCCTCCGAAGCGGCGGAAGCCATGGAGATGGGGGCCTCCGCCGTCCTGCTGAATACGGCCATTGCCACCGCCCGCGATCCCATGGGAATGGCGGCGGCCTTCCGCGACGCCGTCCGGGCCGGACGCCAGGCTTACCTGTCCGGACTGGGTCCTGTAACGGAAGCAGCCTCTGCCTCCTCCCCCCTCACCGGATTCCTTGGGGCCTGACAGCATTCCCCACCAATTATTCTAGGAGGTGACGGCCATGAGCTTTGGCCCCATATTGGAACGGCTTGAGCATTATCCCTATGAAGAGCTATGGAAAGAGCTGGGCCCGCAGGATGTCCGCCGGGCCTTATCCCGGGACCGGCTGGAGGAGCGGGATCTTCTGGCGCTCCTCTCCCCTGCCGCCGAGCCGTTTCTGGAGGTAATGGCACAGAAGGCCCAGCGTTTGACCCGAACCCACTTCGGATACGCCATGCAGCTGTTTACCCCGATGTATGTGTCCGATTTCTGCATCAACAAATGCACGTATTGCAGCTTCAGCGCCGACTTTGAATTCCCCCGGAAACGGCTGTCCATGGACCAGCTGCGGAAGGAAGCTGAAACCATCGCCGCCACTGGCCTCAAGCATGTGCTTATGCTGACCGGGGAATCCCGCCAGGCGACGCCCATGGACTATCTGGTGGATTGTGTCCATGTCCTGCGGGAGTTCTTCCCGTCTGTGAGCATCGAAATCTTCCCCCTCCGTACCGAGGAATACCGCCAGCTGGTGGAGGCGGGTGCGGACGGGCTCACCTTATACCAGGAGGTGTACCACCGGGAGACATACAGCCAGATCCACGTCAAAGGCCCCAAACGGGTGTACCGCAACCGCCTGGAGGCCCCTGAGCGGGCGTGTCAGGCCGGGTTCCGCAATGTGAATATCGGGGCGCTTCTGGGGATGTACGAGTGGCGGCGGGAGGCCTTCCATGCCTGCATGCACGCCCGTTATCTGCAGGACAAGTACCGGGATTGCGAAATTAGCCTGTCCGCCCCCCGGTTCCGTCCGTATCTGGGCGAATATGATCCCCAGTCTCTTGTTTCGGACCGGAACCTGGTCCAGATTCTGCTGGCTTACCGCCTGTTTATGCCCCGGGCCGGAATCACCCTGTCCACCCGGGAAAACGGGGAGCTGCGGGATCATCTGGTGCATCTGGGCATTACCAAAATGTCTGCGGGAGTCTCTACGGAGGTGGGCGGCCACACCGGGGAAGGCACACCGCAATTTGAAATTTCCGATGACCGCAGTGTAGAGGACATCCGGCTTATGCTGTATAAGGCCGGCTTCCAGCCGGTATTCAAGGACTGGGACTGCCTGGCGGAGCCGGCCGGACAGGCCATCCGTCTGTAAATTCAATCTTCAAGTGCCTTCTCCATGCGGAGGGGGCCCTTTTTTTGGGAAAAGAACCGGTTAGTATTGCTTCTGCTCTCTCCATTGTGTAAGGTGTAAATATCCTACTACTTATCGGACAAGGAGGGCCGTTTACATGTGTCAACCTAAACTCGCCGAGGCTGCACGCTCTAATATCAGCAACTACATTCCGAAGCAACCGGCGGTGATTGAATGCTCCATCGAAAAGACCTTGCACGTGATCGGCGGCAAATGGGCATTTCTCGTGCTCCGGGAGCTGTTTTGCGGAACCAAGCGTTTTGGCGAGCTGCAGCGGACCGTTTCCGGCATCAGCCCCAAGGCTTTAACCGACACGCTGCGGCATCTGGAGGAGCAGGGTGTGCTGGAGCGCCACGCATTCCCTACCGTACCGGTTACGGTGGAATACCGCCTCACCCCCAAGGGTCAGGATCTGCACCAAATTTTGAAGGAAATGAAGCTGTGGGCGGCCAAGTGGACCTGATGGGTGTGAAGCTGTAACGCACACCTGTTTGTCAGCTTGTCCAAACTAACCGGGGAGGGAACCCGCCAAACCATGATGTCCTTTTATAAAAAATACTATAAAACGGCATTTGACATTGCCTTAATGATTTTTACTGTGTATCTGTTTATGCTCCTGTTCAGCTACCTGTACAAGATTGGCGCACCGATATTTTGGGCCCTTCTGATCTTCGCCGCCATTGAGCCGCTGGCCCGCTCCCTGAACCGGAAGGGTGTTAAGAAATCGCTGGCAACGGCCATTTCCCTGCTGCTGTTCATTATCATTATCCTGGCCATTCTGGTAGGGCTCAGCGCCATTCTGATTACCCAGCTGGACAATATCAAGGGCCTGATTCCCACCTTCAGCACCACCTTCCAGGATCAGGTGTACCAGGATATCAATGACCTGAAGCAGCGCTGGGACAATCTGCCTCCCGACTTGGCGGACCAGATCGTGCAATATGTCTCCACCATGGCCAAATACATCTCCTCCTTCACCACCATTGTCCTGGGATGGCTGATGAGCAAGTTCACCTCCTTCACCAGCTTTCTGGCGAACTTCTTCATTGGCACCATTCTGGCCTATTTCCTGAGTGTGGAGATCGAGACCTGGAAGCGGATGGCCAGGGAGCATACCCCAGGCACCTTCAAGGTGGCATTTAATTTTCTCCGGGAAAATGTGCTCCGTGGGATTGTGACCTACATAAAATCCACCCTGAAGCTGGTGTCCATTACAGGGGTGCTGGTCTTCATCGGTCTTCTGCTGTTTAATGTGGGTAATGCGTTTTCGGTGGCCCTGCTGTGCGCCTTCTTCGACGTGCTGCCGCTTCTGGGTGTATCCACCTTTTTCCTTCCTTGGATCGCTTACCTGCTGATTGTCGGCGAGACGGTGCTGGCGATCAAAATCTCCATCCTTACCGCCATTGTGCTCTTGGTCAGGCAGATTCTGGAGCCCAAAATCACCGGCGACTCTCTGGGAGTGTCCGCCTTTACGATGCTGGCGTTTATGATTATTTCCCTCTCCCTGTTCGGGGTAGCGGGATTGATTCTGTCCCCGGTGCTCATCATCACCATCAAGGCCTTGAATGAGCAGGGGTACCTGAAGCGCTGGATCCGCAAGCCGGAGGATGACTACCAGCCAGAGTACATTGATTGATTATCGACCATCCTTAGCAAAAAGGAGCCTCCGCTATGAAAATTCGCCCCTTCCTTATGGAGGACTACCATCTGGCGTATGATTTATGGTGCCGTACTCCCGGCATGGGACTAAGCGCCTCCGACAGCGAAGAGAATATCCGCCGGTTCCTGGAGCGGAACCCCGGCCTAAGCTTTGTGGCGGAGGACAATACCGGCGGTGTCCAGGGTACGGTTCTGGCCGGCCATGACGGACGCCGCGGCTTCCTTTATCATCTCGCCGTCAGCACCGCCTGCCGCGGGCAGGGCATAGGCAGACAGCTGGTCCTGGCGGCTCTGGACGCATTGGGCGGCCAAGGCATCATGAAGTGCCACATTATGGTGCTGGATGACAATGAGCTGGGACAGTCGTTCTGGAGCGGGCAAGGCTGGCTCAGGCGCGGCAATATCCTGCTCTATTCCCAAGACATTGGAGCCGACCAGGCAGACACCTGCTGTTCCTCCGACTCCAGCCGCACCTGCTGACAGCGCCCGAATAAACTGCTGCCAAGATTGATACCTCCACACATACAATAAACGGCCCACCGATCAGGCGGGCTTGTTTTTTTTCGTTTTTAGAGAGAAAACCAGCTATTTTTGCCACAATAAAGAAATCAGAGACCGAAGTGCCAGCTATATAAGAGGAAGCTTCTCGGATGTTTACGGGATATGGACATTTATCGTAATTTGTCTTTCATAAGGTGGACATTCAGAAATAGTGAATGCCCGGGGCTTCCGCTGCCACGAAACACAACATATAGAACAAAAACTCACTATTACCGCAACATATAGAAAGACCCACTTCCACCTCCGCCTATCTGACAATGTCCACTTTCCGACGGACAATTGTGCGGCTTTATCCATTCCCTGCACACATCCCCTTGCCTTAATGATTCCGGTTGACAGCAGCGTGGCCATTTTTTTATAATTACCCAAGTGAATAGTTCACATGTTGAATTAAATGGTCAAGCCCGAATGAAGCTGACCTAAGTCGGGAGAGTTAGGAGATGGATTATGGAGCCCAAAAAGCTTGATGCCCTGATTTCACGGTACGAGGACGTGTATCTCTTCGCCACCCGGATGATCGGGTCCATTGTGGCGGAGCTGGTGCAGGAAATGACCATGGAGCAGTATTTTGCAGTCCGTTTCCTGTCCAAGCACGGGCCTTGTCCCGCTTCCCGCCTGGCCGAGGCCTGCGGGGTCAACCGGAGCGCGGTTACCGCTATGGTCGACCGGCTGGTTACCAAAGGATATGTGACCCGCATCCGTGATAAAGTGGATCGGCGTGTGGTCTATCTGGAAACCACAGAGGCCGGCCAAACCGTTTATCACGCCACTCAGGAAAAAATCCGCCAGTTTGTGGAATTCTATCTGCAGCAACTGGAGGAGGAGGAAGCGGAGGCCTTTATCCGGATTTACGAAAAAATCGGCAACATTATTTCCGTAAACAATGGAGGAGAACAGTCATGAAAATGATTTTGAAAAGCCGTTGGCTCATTATGGCCATTTGGATCGGCGGCCTTGTGGCGCTTTTGATGACAGCCCCCAGCATGGCCAATCTCGTCCGGGAAAAGGGGGGCATCGCCCTTCCCGAGGGTTACCCTTCCGTATTGGCCGCCGAAATGCAGGAGCGCCATCAGACCAAGGATCCCGACGAGCTGTCCATTATCGCGGTGTTCCATAATGCTGCTGGCTTGACGTCCTCTGACAAGGAAGCCATCAACGCCACTCTGGGCCAGCTGAAGTCCTCTGCCCAGAGCCTGGGCATCACCGGCATCATGTCCGCCTTCGACAGCAAGGAGCTGGAGTCCCAGATGGCGGCCAAGGACAACAAAACCATGATCGCCATGGTGAATGTGAAGCAGAATGGCCGGGACACCGCAGAAATCCGTGAGGCATTGCAAAAGCCCATGGAGAAGCTGCCCGTGGAGCATTATCTGACCGGCCAGCATCTTATTGATGAGGATGTGGTCATCAGCTCGGAGAAAGGGCTTCAGCGTACGGAGCTGATCACTGTTTTTTTCATTCTGATCGTGCTGGTTCTGGTATTCCGCTCGGTAGTTGCCCCTCTGATCCCGCTTGTAACCGTGGGGATTACCTATCTGGCCAGCCAATCCATCGTCGCTTTCCTGGTGGATCAGCTGAATTTCCCGATTTCCAACTTTACGCAGATTTTCTTGGTGGCGGTGCTGTTCGGGATCGGTACGGACTATTGCATTCTCCTGCTCAGCCGGTTTAAAGAGGAGCTGGCCCATAACCCCGGGCAGGTTCACGAGGCTATTGTCAGAACCTACTCCACTGCCGGACGGACCGTTATTTTCAGCGGATTGGCCGCTTTGGTTGGTTTCTCCACCATCGGTCTGGCCAGCTTCAAGCTGTATCAATCCGCCACGGCTGTAGCCATTGGCGTCGCCGTGCTGCTGGCTGCCTTGTTTACCATCGTGCCCTTCTTCATGGCGCTGTTGGGCGGACGGCTGTTCTGGCCCTCCAAACGGTCCAGTGAGCATCACGAAAGCCGCATGTGGGCGGCAACCGGAAGCTTCTCCCTGCGCAAGCCCTGGGCTGCTCTGCTGTTGGCAGCGGTTATTGTTGTGCCCCTTTTGCTCAGCTACAAGGGCACTCTGTCCTTCAATTCATTGAATGAAATCGGCGAAAACTACGATTCCGTGAAGGGCTTCAACCTGGTAGCCGACAGCTTCGGTCCCGGGGAAGCCATGACCACCAAGGTGGTACTGGAAAGTGACAAGACGATGGATAATAAAGAAGCCTTCGGCGTCATCGAAAAGGTCTCCCGCGAGCTGCTCCGTGCTCCCGGTGTAGCCAAGGTGCGCAGCCTCACCCGCCCTCTTGGGGAGGAGATGCCGGAATTCGCCGTAGCCAGCCAGGCCAAAACCGTCAGCGACGGACTGGGACAGGGCAGTGCGGGGCTGGAAACCATCAAAAAAGGATTGGCCGAAGCCTCCAAGTCCTTAAGCGGCTCCGCCCCCCAAATGGCGCAGGCTACAGACGGCATCAACCAACTGGTTGATGGCACAGGCAAGCTGAAAAACGGCGTGGAGGAGTTGCAAGCCGGGCTCACCCGCATTGAGCAGGGTGTCCGCAGCGGCGCTACCGGCGCCGGAGATCTGGCCAACGGCATCGCTGCTCTGGAGAAGAGCGCCCAGCAGCTGGCAGACAGCGGCAATCAGCTGCTGAGCGGCTATGAAGCCGCCAAAAACGGGCTGGGCCAGCTATCCGGCATGTACAATGCCGTGCAGGCCGGACTGAAGGACTCCGCCGCGGCGCTGGCTTCACTGGAAGCCCGGTTTGCCGCGCTGGACGGCAAATTCCCGGGACTGGCCGAGGACAGCGACTTCATCGCTGTCCGCCAAACCGTGGCCCAGACCGCCAAGGGGATCGGCGAGCTGGAAGCCGGGCTGGGCCAGCTTACGGCCCAGCTCAGCAATGTCCAGGCCGGCCTGGTATCGGCCAACGCCGGCCTGTCCCAGCTTGTGGCCGGCCAATCCGGCGTCGCCGGCGGCATCAAGCAGGTGGGCCAAGGGGCCGGCAGCCTGGAAGCCGGGCTGACTGCCGCCGCCAACGGCCAAAGCCAGGCCGTGGCTAACCTGCCCGCCATCCAGGCAGGGCTGACCCAGCTGGCCCAAGGCCAGGGTGAGCTGGCCAACGGCTTCTCCTCCGTAGGCGGACAGCTGCAGCAGCTGGTCAGCGGCCTGGACCAAAGCGCAGGCGGCATCGGCCAGGTGCAAACCGGCCTTGCCGCGGCACAGGCTTATCTGAACGAGCTGGCCGCCGCCCAGGACAAGGAAACCTCCGGCTGGTTCTTCCCCAAGGAGGCGGCGCAGAACCCGCAGTTCCAGCAAGTGCTGGCCACCTACCTGTCTCCGGATAAGAAGCTGGCCAGCTTCGAACTGGTGCTGGCTACCAATCCCTACGAGGCCGAGGCGATGGGCTCGATTGACGGCATCCGGGAGGCAGCGGAGAAAGCCATTCAGGGCACGGCTCTGGAGGGCAGCCAAATCGGCATAAGCGGCGTTACCTCGGTGTACCATGACCTGGACAACATGTCCAGCTCCGACTACAAACGCACCGTGCTGCTGATGCTCATCGGCATCACGTTGGTTCTCATCATCCTGCTGCGTTCCCTGGTGATGCCCATCTACCTGATCGCCTCCCTGGCGGTCTGCTACTTCTCGTCCCTGGCGGTAAACGAGCTGATCTTCGTCCGCATTCTGGGCCATACGGGCACAAGCTGGGCCATCCCCTTCTTCGGATTTGTTATGCTGATGGCGTTGGGTGTAGATTACAGCATCTTCCTCATGGACCGGTTCAATGAGCATAAGGATGATGAAACTGCGGAAGCCGCTATTCTCACCGCCATGAAAAAGATGGGTACCGTCATCGTGTCCGCCGTGATTATTCTGGCCGGCACCTTCGCCGCCATGTACCCGTCCGGTGTGATGTCGCTTTTGCAGATCGCGACCGTGGTTTTGGCCGGTTTGTTCCTCTACGCGCTGTTGTTCCTGCAATTTGTGGTGCCCGTCATGGTGAAGCTCTTCGGCCGCGGCAATTGGTGGCCGTTTATGCCCAAGCGCAAATAGCCACGGCAGCGTCTATTCTTTTCCCACAATTTCACATCATTCCGCCGCAATCCTGCGGTTTTCCTCCGGTAAAGTAATCCTTGGATGGGGAGGACAGTTCCTCCCCCACTTTCAAGGAGGGATAACCATGAAATACTGGAAACAAAGCCTGATCGTACTCGGCATATCCGCTTTGGCTCTGCCGGTGGCCGCTTTGGCCGCTCAGGAGGGGGGGCCTGCACTCTCCAGACATGCCTCTATTCCCCCGCTGGCCCAAAGCAGCCTCTCCAAAGCCGGAAATACCGCCCAAACAGCCGCAAGCAACGCCAAAAAGGCGCTCCGGGAGTCGGCTTCGTTAGGTGTGAATAAACAGATGTATTACACGCTGCTGTCGGAAAAATACACACCCGGCGATACAGAGCAGTGGAAAGCGGCCTTTGCAGAACGGGACCGTCTGCTTGGGGAGCTGAAGGCTATCAAACCCACCGCGGAGAAAAAAACAGCCATGAAGGAAAAGCTTTCCGCCGGGCTGGAGAAGCTGCGCGAGGAGCGCAAGGCAGGTACGCTGGATAAACAATCGCTCCAGGACCAAATCAAGGGGCTGAAGGAAAGTCTCGGGGGGCTTAAGACTCTGAAAGCAGAAAATTGGGACAGCGTGCTGACCGGCCGCAAGGAGCTTCAGCAAAGCTTTACCGCTGCAATTGAAGCCGGCGATGCCGGGGCGATCAGCACTGTGCTGCCCAAGCTGCTGGAGCAAACCCGCGGGGAGAACACAGCTTTGGGCCAACTGGTGGCCAAGCTGCAAGCGGAACTGGCGCAATAGTCCAAACGGCGGCCGCTCCAGAATAGCAGTCAGCATTGTCAAGAGGCTCTGCAGCTTCCATACGGAGGACTGCAAGCCTCTTTTTTCATTGCAGCAGTCCGGCGCTTGCTATATGATGAACCCAAACCCATGGACAGGACGAACGGAGATGGATGCCGTTGAGCTATTTATTATATTTGGCGGAGGATGAACCCAGCCTGAGCCAGGTGCTGGCTGCTTATTTGGCCCGGGAAGGATGGATGGTGGAGATTTTCACCAACGGGGAAGCGGCCAGGCAAGCCATACCCGAAAAGCCCCATTTGTGGATTTTGGATATTATGCTTCCCGGCGTGGACGGGTATCAGCTGATCAAGGAGATCAAGCAGCATGATCCCGCCGTCCCTGTTATCTTCATTTCGGCCCGGGATGCGGATCTGGACCGGATTTTGGGGCTGGAGATGGGCAGCGACGATTATTTGCCCAAGCCCTTTTTGCCGAGAGAGCTGGTGATCCGGTCCAGGAAGCTTCTGGAGAGAGTGTACCGCGATGCCGGAAGCGGACAGCTGCCTTCCCCCTTATACCATATGGCCCCCTTCACCTTGGATGTGGCCCGGCGCACCTTGTTCAGCCAAGGAAATCCCATTGACTTGACCTCCAAGGAATTTGACCTGGCCGCCCTGCTGTTCTCACATCCCGGACAAGCCTTTACCCGTGAGCAGCTGCTCCGGCAAATTTGGGGGGAAGATTATTTCGGATCGGACCGGGTGGTGGATGATCTGATCCGGCGTGTCCGGCGGAAGCTGCCCGGGCTTAGGCTGGAGACCCTGTATGGCCACGGATACAGGCTGGTGCGGCCATGAAAAACCGCCCGCTGGCTTTTCAGATCTGGACGGGGCTGGTTCTGCTCACCACCGCTATCCTTGTGCTGGTTTTTCTGCTGATGCCTGTGATCCTGAACCGGTATGTCTCCCGGGAAATATACGCGTCCATTGAAAGTGAGCAGGAAACCGGAATCCGCAAGGGGGAAGCGGGTCTGTCCGACCCGAATATGGCGGAACGGCAGATTGAACAGCAGGATAAACGTACGGTGAAAACTTTCCTGCTGTTGGATAGCGGCCGGCAGGTTGCCCCGCTGCGCAATATCCCCTCGGTCCTGCTGGAGGACGCGCGCAGACATTCCGCCCTGCAGACTGCCTTATCCGGACGATATCAGATCAATGTGGAGGGGGAGCGGCTTTTTTATGTCATCCGACATGTCCGGATTCTGAACCGCCAATTCACCGTAGTGTCCTATATGTGGGATACGTATTACCATGACCTGATGAAAGGGATGATGAAGCAGCTGATATGGGTGTCCGCGGCTGTGCTGCTGTTCAGCCTGCTGCCGGCCTTATGGCTGTCCCGTTCCTTATCCCGGCCACTGGTAATGCTAAGCGGGTTTGTGAGGGGGATTGCAGGCCGCAGCTGGGGAGAACCTCTCACACTGGAGCGCAAAGACGAAATCGGCCAGCTGGCTGGATCCATTGAAGTGATGCGCGATCGTCTGAAGCGGCAGGATGAATACCAGCAAACGATGCTCCAGCATGTCTCCCATGAGTTGAAAACCCCGGTTATGATCATCCGGAGCTATGCCCAATCCATAGAGGACGGCATCTATCCCCAAGGTGACCTGGCGGGTTCTGTCCATGTCATCAGCAAGGAATCGGAGCGGCTGGAGAAGCTGGTCCACAAGCTCCTCTATCTCACGAAGCTCGATTATGTGGCGGCGGAGGCGAAGCGGCACCAAACCTTCCGTTTGGACCAGACAGTCGGAGCTGTGCTGGAGAAGCTCCGTTGGAAGCGGCCTGAGCTGGTCTATGAAGCCGTTATGGAGCCGCTGAGCGTGGTTGGGGATGAGGAGCAGTGGACAACCGCCGTGGAGAACCTGCTGGATAACCAAATCAGATATGCTCAAACCCGGGTGCTAATCCGGACGGAGGGGCCAACCCTGCTGGTTCTGGGAAATGACGGCCCTCCCCTGCCACCCCAAGTGGCCGGGCAGGAATTCAGCGCCTTCGGCAGCGGACCCGGAGGCCAATTCGGGCTGGGCCTGACCATCGTTCAGCGTGTTGCCAGTCTCCATCATGCACAGCTTTTGGCGCGCAATATTGCCGGGGGGGTTGAATTCCGCATCTCCTTTTCCCCGTCTGCCTCAGAATCCTGAATTCGGATGAAGGTATTGGACCCGGCGCAATTTATGGTATAATGGTTCGAAGTGAGTTGTAATAACGCGTAGGAGACAGAGAACCATGACGAAACGTTTTGAAAACCAGTATTTTATCTTCGGCGCCTTACTGCTGGGTGTGGGGGATATACTGGCACTGCTTTTGTTTACCTTCTTCGGCACCATGGAGCACCAGATGGATTCCGGCTTTGCGGAAATTTGGATGATTACCCTGCCCTTTATTGTAGGGTGGATTCTGGCAGGGCTTCTGACAGGAGCTTACCGCAGCAAAGCATACTCCACCATGCTCCAGGCCTTCGGCTACACCCTTGTGAACGCCGTGATCGCCGTACCCGCGGCTCTGATACTGCGCTGGCTGGCGGGAGACAAACCTCCCAGCTGGACCTTCGGACTGGTGGCTTTCTTTTTCGTCCTGCTGTTTATGACGCTGTGGCGTTGGGCATATACCTGGCTGATCCGCAATATTTAACCCCAAAACTCAAAGAAGACATCTTCCCATTTTTGGAGAGATGTCTTTCTTTTATTTACGCTGCACTATGCGGACAAGGTTACCGTAAAGACCGTTCCCTCTCCCATCCCGCTTTGCACCGTGATTTTGCCGCTGTGTGTTTCCACAATTTTCTTTACGATGGCAAGCCCCAGACCGCTTCCATTTTTGGAGCGTTCCCTTGCTTGATCCGCTTTATAAAACCGCTCAAAAATATGCTTCAGCGTTTCCTCATCAATTCCAACACCCGTATCGGAAATCCTGCATTCCACGGTCTTCCCGTGTCCTTGTAAAACCACCTGAATACTGCCGCCCTCCGGTGTGAACTTGATGCTGTTGTGAATGAGGTTCATCCATACCTGACTCATCATATCCTCATCCGCCGTGACCGTGATACTGTCCAGTAAAGCATCCACCTTAAGCTTTTTTTGGCTCCATTGGGGTTCACAGCTCAGAATTAAAGTCCGGAGCTGTTTATCCAGCCGGTAGGGCTTCGGTTCGAATGTAACGCTGTCGGCCTCCAACGCGGCAAGCCTCAGCAGGTTTTCACTCAATCGGGACAACCGGCCGGTTTCCGTTTCGATAATGCTCAGGAAATGCTTTCGTTCCTCGGGCGTTAACTCATCGTTCTGGAGGACGTAGGCGAAACCCTTAATAGAAGCAAGAGGAGACTGGATTTCATGGGAGACGTTGGAAATAAACTCCTGTCTCATATTCTCTGTCTGCTCCAGGTTCAAGGCCATTTCGTTGACACCCTTGACCAGCTTGGCAAACGGCCCCTTTTCTTTCAGCCTGTCATTCAGCCGGACGCTGAAATCCCCCTTCGAGATCTTCTCCAGCGAGTCCATCACCTCAGACAGCAGATAGATATTGCCGGTAAAATTGGAATGCTTGAGATATTGGCGAAGCAGCAAGAAAATCAAAACGCCAGAGTAACGCCAGAGGAGATGGAAAAACGGGGGGCCGTCCTCCGGTACGCTTTGGCCCATAAAAATAGCATACAGAACAAAAGCCAACAGGTAAGCCACCACCATCCCGCCCATGATGACCGCCGCGATGACAACTGTCACGGCAACCCCCTGAACGATTTCCCCCCTGCTGATAAACCGGTTGCCAAAAGGCAGCTTCGCCCACAGAAATCTTTTCACGACGAACAAAAGAAGCGCCCAGATGAGAATGTTAAGGCTCCAAAACTCCCGCGAGGCTTGTGCCTCCGGCATTAACCCGATGACCGCGTACCCGATGCTGATCAGCCCGTGGGCAACAGCAAAACAAACGGACAAAATGGCGGTGATCAAACCGATCAAGGAAATGATGCGGATGTTTATTTTCTTGGGAGCAAACTCAATGCCCAGCAGCGTCCTGACCTTCTGACTTTTCTTAGCCATCAAAAACAGCGGCACCCCTGGAGCTAAGGCAGATATATATAAGGTTAAAATCTCACCGTTTATGATTTCCCGGCCCGAAAGTAAAAGGAGGATACATCCCAACGTCATTACGATGGCAAATGCGGCGGCAAAACAGATTATAACTCCGGCTACCTCCGATACAGCGCCCTCTGCAAAACGGATGAACCTGTTCGTTTTCATGGGTCCACTTCCAAGCGGTAGCCCAAGCCCCGGATGGTGGTAATTTTAATAGCGCTTTTCTCTTCCGGGAAGCGTTGGCGCAGACGGTTGATATGCACGTCCAGCGTCCGCTCGTTGCCCTCAAAATCGTAGCCCCATATATCCTCAATCAACGCATCACGGGAGAAGGTACGTCCGGGATGCCCGGCCAGTTTAAACAAAAGCTCAAATTCCTTAAGCGGAAGTGTGATTTTCTCATTACCCGCCGTCACTTCGTAATTTTTTTGGTTCATGGCCAATTTCCCGGCTTGAACATTCTGGGAGGCGATAATCTGATACCGTTTTAACAGGGCCTTCACCCTGGCCACCAGCTCCAAGGGCTCAAAGGGCTTCACCAGATAATCATCCGTTCCCAACTGAAAGCCCTTTACCTTGTGCGAGGTTTCTCCCTTTGCCGTGAGCATAAGCAAGGGAATATTGAAGCGTTCCCGAAGCTCCCTGCACAGCTCAAAGCCGTCCATATGCGGCATCATCACATCCAGGATAGCCAAATCCGCCTTTACCGTTTCCAATTTGGAAAGGGCATCGAGACCATCGGCAGCTTCATGGACGGAAAAACCCTCTGTCTGCAATACCACCTTCACCAATTCCCGGAAATGCGGGTCATCGTCTACCACTATGATTTTATTCAAGTCGGCGCTTCCTTTCTGGGGCTTTCCTTTCCTTAGAACGCCATGATAATCCCCTTCTCATCGGCATACAGAGAGCTGACTCCGCCCGTTGGCACAACATGGATATCAGAAAAACGAAATCTATTCTTTATTGCGTCAGCAAGCCTTTCTGCAAGGGCGGGATTGTTGCAATGGGCAATCACGATGTTTTCACCGGCGGTGTCCTTTCCGCTTTTTTCAATATAGGAAAGCAATTTTTCGATCATCTTTGCTGTGCCGCGGGGTTTGTCAAACAGGGCAATACTTCCTTCCCCATCCGCACCCATAATCAGTTTGATGTTCAGAAGATGGGCTATTTTTCCTGACAGCTTATTCAGCCGCCCATTCTTTTGGAGATTGTCATACCGCTCCAGGACAAAGAAGGTTTTCATATGATCAATAAAGTGATGAATGGCATTTATGATTTCCTCCTTGGGCAGACCCTGCGCCAGCAGCTTATGAAGCTTTAAAGCGATCAGCGTCTGCCCCGCAGAAGCACTTTTGGAATCAATAACATAGGTGTTGGCCCCATTTTCTTCCGCCATGGATTTTGCCAGCATGGCACTTGAATATGACCCCGACAGCTTGCTTGACAGGGTTACCACAAAGGACTCCTGAGTTTCCTCCATGGCACAGGCATACCGGTAGGGCGATGGAGAAGCAGAGCCGACCTTGTCCGTGCAGGCTTTCATCGCTTTCATAAATTCAGGTAAATGCAGGGCTTCGTCGTCCAAAAATTCTCTTTCTCCCAGCATCAAAGTTAAGGGTACAGCAGTTATGCCCATTTCCTTCTTCATGGAATCGGGCATATCGCAGCAGCTATCCACAATGAGTTTGGTTTTCATATGATTTCACCTCTTATTGTTCTTTTCAATTAAACGGCACTGGCAATCCAAGTTGTGAAGGAAGAAATGCCAAAACTGTATGCGGCAATAGAGAATGGCTTGCATAACAGAATGATCATTGTAAATTTTTCCAGTTTCATTTTTGTAAGTCCTGCCACCATACACAGAAGGTCATCGGGAGCTACCGGCAGAAGAATAGCCAGGACAAAGAACGGTTCAAAGCGGTTCTTTTTGTCCAGCCACCTGATGCATGTATCATACACCTTTTGGGAGGAAACACTCTGCAAAAAAGCCCCGCCCAACCTTCGTGCCAATAAGAAGGCGATTACCGATCCAACAGCTATGCCGAGATAGTTGTACACGAATCCTGCTACAGGACCGAATATCATTACCCCCGCCAATAAGCTGATGCCGCCGGGAAGGATCGGTATAACCACTTGGACGATTTGCAGGAGTACAAACACTGCCGGGCCCCAGGCTCCGGTTTTATGGACAGTGCTCTTCAACATATCCAAAGAAGTCAACATGCCGGTATGCCATCCGTAAACAACCAAAATAACGGTCAGAAGCAGTCCTGCCATAGATATTACATGAAACACCCTTTTAAGTGTTATTCTCTTTTCCGCCATCTTTAAAACGTCCTTTGGTGTACGCATGTTGATAAAATCCCGTCCACTGCCGCAGCAGCCTTTCTTCCGAATACATCTGGTGGCATTCCCATGATTGTTCACACCACCGGTTATATGCAGCGGCATCCGTTGCAAGTTCTTTAATAAACGAGGCATATTCGTCTGTACTCCGGCCTTTCATACAGTAATCCAGCAGGATGTCGCGATAAAGGGGAATGTCTCTTACCAATACGGGTTTTTTACAGCAAAGCGCCTCCAGGATCGCCATGGGGAACAGCTCCTCGTAGGACGGGAGGAACATCATATCCGCCATATTATAGACGGCAGGCATCTTCTCACGATCCAATATGCCGAGGAAAGTCACGTTTGCCGGCGGATGGACAAGAAGCCGTTTAATGTCCTCATACCCGTCGCTGATCCGACCGAAGGTGAAGCCGCCTGCCCAAACAAAGTGAACCTCAGGCAGCATTTTGGCTGTTTCCACAAAATCAAATACCCCTTTGCGCGTTTGCAGCTGTCCCACACCCAGTACAACGAACTTATGTGAAGGGATACCGTACTCGCTCCGCGAGGCCACGCTCACTTCAGCGCTCATTGGGTAGAAGCTCTTGGAGGAAACAAAGTTAGGAATAAAAAGCACTTCCGGATGGTCGATTCCATATGAACGGATACGCTCGACAAAATACGGATTCACCGTAACCAGATAGTCCATGCTATTGTAGAAGGCCAGCACATATCTGTAAAAGGCTTTCCTTGTGAATGCTGGCAGCTTCAGGCTTCCCTCCAGGGTTTCCGGTAAAAAATGCACGTAGCCGATCCCAACAGTCGAATGACGGTTTCGCAGACGCTCCACATAATACCGGAGGTTTACCGTGTGATAATGCACCAGGTCAAAACGCCCTTTTTTATTCTCCGAGACGATGAAGCCGGCCAAACCCTCCCGCATCAGGCGCACCTGCTCATCATAACAGGAGCCCACCCCCTGACTTTTCACACGGTTTGCTGATGATCGCATATTGAGGGTAAGCAATGGGCTTCCTCCTTGTACAAGAGCGTTTCTTTATACAGCCCCTCTACGCTCCGCGCAAAGGTCTCTGCGGAAAAAGGCACTGCCGAACGGACGGCTGCCTTGGACATGCCCTGTAGGATGATATCGCCGGACATAGCCGACTCCAAGGCGCTGAGGAAACCGACTTTATCCTCGAATACAAAGCCGTTCACCCCGTGGTTGAGCACCTGTTCCAGGCAAGGATCGGCCCTGGCGATCAGGGGCAGCCCTGCAGCAAGGGCTTCAATGAAGGTTAATCCCTGGGTTTCACTCTGTGAGGCACTGACAAATACATCCCCCAGCTGATAATAAAGGCCAATCTGCTCCCATGGCTTTTCTCCCGCGAAAATAACCTGGCTCTCCATTCCAAGGGAATGGGTGAGCGATTGCAGGTTTTTCCTGTCCGGACCGTCTCCGACCAGGAGGAATTTAACGTTGGGATGCCGGGGCAAATAATCCCTAAGTCCCTGAAGAATTTCGACGAGGTTTTTTTCTTTGGAGATTCTCCCGATATAAAGAAGCACCCTGTCCGTATCCACAAGCCCATATTCCGCTTTCGCCGCTGTGATTTCAGCGTCACTGTACCTGGCAGGAGCAAATTTATCCAGCTCTATCCCGGTGGGAATCACAGCAATCCGGTTTCCCACACCGTACACCCGGAGCATCTCCTCCACCTTTTCTGTGGGGGCAATCACCGCGTCAGCCGTATTGCAAAAGTGGCGGCTCATTTTCCGGGCGAGGGTTTTGGCGGCAGCATCCAACGTGCCGGTTTTTGCAATGTAGTGGGTGTAATGCTCGTAAATGGTGTGCATGGTATGGACGGTTGGAATCCCCAGTGCACGGGCTATCCTGCGCCCAAAAATTCCAAGGGAGAACTCCGTGTGGGTATGGATCAAATCGAGCCGCAACGCTCTGACTTTCCTTGCGGTTTCCGGATGGTAGAATAATCCGATCCGTCTTGCGCCGGCAAAGGGGATGCTGGGCAGCCGGTAAACATGATGTTCGTGCGCCGGGGCTTCAGGGTCGGTGGTGGTAAAGATATAGACGGTATGCCCCAGCTTCTCCAGATTTCCCTTCAGCATCCAAACAGAGGTTGCCACTCCATTGATCTGCGGATAATAGGTGTCGGTAAAGAGTCCTATGTTCATCACGGGTCCCCCCCTTTTCTTCATAATGGACACAACTCCTTAAGCCTTGACCGGAATTGGCCGGACTCCCCCGCTCTGTTCGGATGCTGCTGTGTAAGGCGGATAGAGGCTGCGCCCGACGGCTGAATGCTTGTCGGATTTTAGCCAACCGTTGGAGTACAGCTCGGCTTCTAAGCCTGTTTGTTGGGAAACCAGCTCAAAAAAACGTTCGATGACATCGGGTTCCGCAATATTACCCGCAAAAGCGATATTCAGCTTGCCCCCGACGGAACAGATGCCGCAATTGATGGAAGCCGCTTTTTTGGGAGATGGAACCACCTCGATCATCTCTATGTACGGCTCCATAGACTTGGGCAGCTTCACATCTCCCAGATTGGTAAAAAGTGCGGTTGTTGCGTGGTAAACCCGCTTGGAGACAAGGCTGATTGCCATCTTTTTGATAAACCACGGAACCATTCGTCCAACAAGCATTTTTTCATACCCGACATATGCAGCTATTTTGCCGGATAAATGTTCCTCGGTTACAGAGGCTTTCATTTGCGCCGTTACGGATTCCACCATGTCGTCAATGGTTTGACCGGACGCGGCAGGGAGACTTACACTGATTTGGGTGACAAAATTCCGGAGTGATTTGGACGGGAACATCCCCCGGAGATTAACGGGGACGACTAACCGGACCGGATGAGGGCTTCGACCCTGCTGCGAGCCGGATGACAGAATGGCTTGGGCAAAAACAGCGGCTAAATATCCCGTTATGGTGGTTCCATACCGGCGGGCGTAATCACGGAGCGGCAATGCCGGAAGAACGCCGTGAATGACCATCGTCTTGCGGTCTTCCGGAACCGTCCCCTGAATAGCGTGGGCTTTGCGTTCCTCCAGCTTTGCCTTCTTGGCGTGCTTTTGATAATGCCTTACACACCCGTCCTCCTCTTCCTGAGGCTCCGGAGGGTTTTCCGGCAGCAGAAGCAACCCCTCATCTTGAACCTCCTTTCCGGTTAAGAGCAGGTATCGATAGACCAGCGACTTCAAGAATTCCATCGCTCCCATACCGTCTGTCAGCGCATGGAAACATTCCAGTGTAATCCGCCGTCCAAAATAGAGGATTCGGAGCAGATAGCCATTGTCTTCTTTGACTCCCATAATCGGCGAACAGGGTGAAGCGGATTCTTTGCGCACGGTCAGCGGATTGTTATTTTCATGAAGGGAGCACCAAAACAGCCCTTTCCTCAATTTCACCGCCATCGTGGGGAAGCGCTTGATGGTTATATCTGCAGCTTGCTGAAGCGCATCCGGATCAACGCCTTCGGTCAACACGGCCGAGAGGCGAAACACGCAAGAGTTTTTCTTCTCCGCTATGGCTGGATAGAGCTTCGCGGTGTTATCGAGGCTATACCGTCTTTTCATTCCCATCACCTCTGTGAGCTTATTTATAATTTCATCATAATCACGCCATGTAAACGGAATGTAAACCCTTCGAGGGCATATGTTCTGTATGTTCCCATTGTAAGAAACCTCACCACCGGGAACAACGCGCTTCAGGCGGATTTATATCTCTGTCCAGAGACGGAGAAAGACCTCTTTAATCCGGTATCGACGCCAAAAAAGCCGGACAGAAAACATGACGTTTTCCATGCGGCTTTTAAATTTGCTTTTTGAACAGCGCCTATTTCTCCCGCTCCTTCATTCCCTCCAGCATAATCGCCGATACCTCTTGATAGATGGTGGCGAAATGGCACAGGGGAAGCGGATTTACTCCGAAGCCCGCTTCCACCGTAAAGCCCGGCTTGCCGAACTCCTGAATAAACCAGTCCTTGTAGCCCGCATCGCTACCCTCCAGCTTCACGGGAATATAGCCGCTGGCTTTGCGGAAGCGCTCCGCCCAGACAATGGATTCCGCCGGCTCCAGATCCCGGTAGTTCCAATAGATTTCCCGTCCTTGGGTATGGAGGGCGATCAGGAGCTGAAAGCTGCGGGCGGCTGTAAACCGGGCCAACGCAACAGCCTCCGGCTCGGTGAGCGGCGCATCTCCGGTGTAATCCCGGGGTCCCGGTCCTGCCGCATCCCGGCGGGCCTTTTCTTTTTCCCAATGGGCAGGGAACTGGTCGTTAAGATCAATACCGTTGGCATTGGCTTTCCAGCTTTGGAAATCCGTTCTGCCCCCATTCCACTCCAGCAGCCGCTCCGCCACGGCCGGCTCTGCTGGCAGCCCCCGGATGACCAGCTCCGCCCCGTCCGGATTCATCTGGGGGGTAATCCACAAGCTGACGTTGTCCAGAAGCGGTCTGACCTGCACCCCGTGCAGCTGTCCGTCCTGCGCCTCCGCCTCTGCCAGCTCCTCCAAAAAAGCCATCAATACAAGCGACGTAATCCATTCATTGGCATGCATGCCGCCGCTGTAATGGATCTCCCGGGAGCCCCGCCCGATCTGAAACGCCCCCAGCTCCCGGTCCAGCACGCTGCGCCCGATTTTCTCGTACTGAATAAACGGATACCGCTCCAACAGACTCGCGGCAGCCGCTTCGTACTCTTTCCACCCAAACGGCTCCCCCGGATTCACCGCGCGAGTCACCATGGAACCAACCCCTCTCCATATGCTGTTTGGTAAGAGGTATATGGGGACACCCCCTAAAACATTCCCCCAATCAGAAAACTCTGTTGGGTAGGACGATGCTGAAGTTGGTTTTCGGCCGCTAAGCGCTTCTGAGTTCCGTTAGCGTTTAGAGGGTTTTATGCGGTTTGGCCCCCTCTGCGCTAACGGAAATGAGCGACTCTTAGAAGCCAAAATCCGCCGTCATGGCGCGCTAACGGAAATGAGCGACGCTTAGCGGGGGTAGCGAGGATGAAGGGGAGGGAAATGGGCGCTACAATTGGATTGACAGATGTGGTTTACAGTTGTAGACTTGAGTAGTCTACAGTTGTAAACTCAAAACCGGAGGTTAGTTATCATGTCCTTATCCGATAAAATATCACCTGCCGAGCTGGAGGTTATGCATATTCTGTGGGAGCACAACTCCCCCGTTTCCTCCACGGAAATCCGCCGCAGGCTGCAAACCGCCAAGGGCTGGGAAAAATCCACAATCCTCACCTTGGTCAGGCGCCTCCAGGAAAAAGGAGTGCTTTCCGCAGAAAAACGGGAGGTACTGTATTATTCCGCCAACCTGGGGGAACAGGAATATACCGCCGCCCAAACGGAGGAAATGGTGAATAAGCTGTATCAGGGCAGCGCCAAAAATATGGTAGCCGCGCTGTACCAGGGGGGACGTTTGACCGAAAAGGACATCCGGGAGCTGAAGGAGCTGTTCCGGGTGGAGGGGCAGGATGAATAACCTCCTGTCCGGCTGGCTGTCCCTCTCCATCTCCGGAACCCTCCTGGCTGTTGCCGTTTTGGCTGCCACCCCCTGGTTCCGCGGACGGATCTCCTATTCGTACCAATACGGCATCTGGATCCTGGTTATCCTTCGGTTTCTGTTCCCGGCGGCGCCGGAGATGAATGGAATGACCGCCTTGGCCAATGGCGCTTCCTCGGTATGGCATTCGGTGATGTCTGAGCAAAGAGAGAATCCGGGTTCCCCGCTGCCTTCTGCAACCGGCACTCAGCCTGGGTTGGCACCGGGGACGGAGGCGCAGAGCCTGACTCCCGCCGGAGAGGCCGGGCAGACGTCAGTGCGCCCAGGAACGGAAGCAGCACCTTCCAGCCCCGGTGAAGCTGCACCAGCGGACTCGTGGGACTGGTCCGGGCTCGCGGATATTCTTCAGGCCTGCTGGCTGACCGGCGCAGTGGTGATGCTGGCTTGGAAAGCCGCCGCCTACCGCCGGTACAGACGTCTGCTTCTGCAGGACAGCCGCCCAGAATCAGCTCCGGCCGTGATTGAGGTGCTGAACCAATGCCGCAGGGAGTTGGGCATCCGGGAGGCTGTTCCCGTTTACCGGAGCCCCTTCGTGACGACCCCCATGATTATGGGCCTGATCCGCCCGGCGGTGCTGCTCCCGGAAGGGAACTGGGCCAGCCGGGAGTTGAGGTTCATGTTCCTTCATGAGCTGACCCACTGCCGCAGGCAGGATCTGCCGGTCAAATGGCTGGTGCAGCTTGCAGTATGCCTGCATTGGTTCAACCCGGCGGTATATTGGGCTGCCCGGCATATGGACCGCCTCTGCGAGCTTGCCTGCGACGAAGCTGTAGTCCGCCACATGAGTCCGTCCGACAAACAAGGCTACGGCGAAACCCTGATCGCCCTTGCCGCCTCACCGGGGGGCCGGCACTCCTCCATGCTGGGCGCAATGACCCGGGAGGGGCGTGACCTGAAGGAGCGTCTGGTCTCCATTATGAGATCCGGGGCGCGGAAGAATTCCGTGAAGCTGGGGGTACTGCTTTTGGCTGTTGCCGCTGCCGCCGCATTCTTTTTGGGGTACCAGCGGCAGCCGGAGGTGAACCGTTACGAGTATGGCTTCGCCCAATTCAGCATTCACAATGTGCAGCTGGGGGAACGTTTTGCAGATATCGATACGTCCCAATTCTTCGAGGCGGATGAAGCCACAAAGCAGAGCTTGGGCGAAAAATACCAATACGTGGCCCAGCAGATTATGCTCAAAATCAGAGCGGACGGCCGGATCACCGGTATTCACGGTGATGTCTATGAAAATGGCTTTACCATGTCTTTTTTCACTATGGAGAAGGCGGAGTTAGGCTCCGGGCCGGTTGTGACCACGATGTCCCAGGTAGCAGACCGGCTGGGTGAAGCCCCCAGGTCCTGGTATGACCGGGGACAGCAGCTCAAGTCCGCCCGTTACGAGGACAAGGAGAATGGCATCGCCGTAAGCTTTGTTTACTCTGCTTCGGATGACAGGCTGGTCTGGGTGATTAGCGAATACACCTCCGACCCTGGCCCGGAAGGTATCCGCTCCTTGTATCCGCTGGAAAGTATCGCAAACTACCGGACGCCTTATGTGGGCAACAATAGTCGGGTTTCCCAGATTTCAGGCAGATTGCCCGTCCCCCACCGGAATTTCATGCAGCGATTTATGGCCCTGCAGACAACGGCGCAGCCTTACGGGCTCACCTTGTATTACGAAGCAGCCCATCCCGCATCCAGCGGGCCTGCAGGCAACCACGGCATCCCTCTGGATGATCCCGCAACCAGATTCGGCAAGGTCATGCGCAGCAATGCCCTGGTGCTTTTCAGCATGATAGACAATCTGGAGCAGGCTACCTTCTCCTTCCGTCCGGACATGTCCGGGAACGTGCTGGACCAGCAGGCGTATCCCGTCTCCTACACTTTCCACAGAACGGACTTCGCCCGCTACGGGGATCTGTCCGAGCTGGGCCGGGATCTGAAGCGGCTGGAGCAGATGCTGCTGGACGGAGTCGGCGGTTCGGAGTCTGGTCTGCAGAATATGACCGAGGAAGAACTTAATCGGCTGAAGCCCATGGTACGGGAACTGTTTACGGCATATTTGGATAAAGAAACCCTTGCCTCCGTGCCGCCTGAACAACGAATCAAGAATTTTCAAATCCATCAGGAATTACGGATTTTTAAGAATGACAGCAATGTCTATTTTGTGGTCACATATGATACCCTGGCAGAAACGGAGCGCTTTGTGGTCGCCGGCGGTGGCGAGCTGGATCAGGAAGGCTGGCTAAGGAACCGCACACTCTATGTCTCCCTCAAAAAAAGCGGAGGCGGCTATAAAATCGGCAGTCTGAGCTCAGGACCCTAAATGCCGACGGGCCCTGGCGTGGCGATGGAGAGTGATGCTGGAGCCTGAGCCGGAGTCTCGCGTGAACGCTTAAGGAATCTAACGGCAGTGGGAGCCGCTATTCGGGCAAAAAAGAGCGTTGGCTTCCGTTAGAACCTGCGCTGCCGCTTTCAAGGCTCTCATCACACATCCAGCTGCGGCTTAGCCGGCCGCTGCCTCGCATCGGCTCAGTTCACCAAAAAAAGCAAGGGCCATTACGCCCTTGCTTTTTTTGTGTGCGGATATGCCGCCGCCTTCCGGCAGCCGCTTAAGGATTGACCATTTGGATGACGGGCATATCCACCCGGGACACCGGAACCGGAATGCCCAACCACGATTCGGCTATGGTGCGGAACAAGGAATGGGACCCGCTGCAGAAAAACCGGTGCCGGGGTTTGATCCGGCTGCGGTTCTCCAGATGCTGCGAATAGAGGATCGTGCTGATTTCCCGTGCGGTTTCGTCTGCAGAATTGATCAGGGCCACCGATTTGCCCATACATTCCGCGATGTAGGAACGCAAAAACGGATAATGCGTGCAGCCCAGAATCAGGCAATCCAGCGCCAACCCCCGCAGCGGGGCAAGTGCTTCGTACACGGCCAGCTGCGCTTCCTCCGACTGGTAGCGGCCTTCCTCTACCAGAGGGACAAAGGAGGGACAAGCCAGGCTGACCACATCGATGTCCGGAGCGATTCGCCGGAGGGCTTCTTCGTACGCGCCGCTGCGGATGGTTCCCGTGGTGCCGATGACACCGACGGACCGGGTTCTGGAATGTTTGATGGCTGCCCGTGCCCCAGGCTGGATCACGCCCACCACCGGTATCGCAATGGAGGCCTGAAGCGGGGCCAGGGCTGCAGCAGTTGCCGTATTGCAGGCCAGCACGATCATTTTCGGACGGTAAAGCAGCAGAAAATCAATGATTTGCCTGGTAAACATCAATACCTCACCGGGTGTTCGGGGGCCGTACGGGGCACGGGCCGTGTCGCCGAAGTAGAGGATTTCCTCCTTGGGCAATTGGCGCATGATCTCGCTGGCCACCGTCAATCCCCCCACACCCGAGTCCAATACCGCTATGGCCTGCTGCACGGATACACGCATCCTTTGCCTATAAGGTGAGTTTACAGCGTTATAACCCTTCTTCAGGATATGAACGCCCCCGCCAAAAGGTACCGCATAAACGCGTAGACAGGCTCAACAGGCTTTATTGCATCAGCTCATCCAGGGTGCCGAAGGAATACCCTTCTTTCTTCACATCCTTGATGATCCGATCAAGTGCTTCTATATTCTCCTCCGAACCTTGATGCATCAAAATGATGTTGCCCTCATGCAAGCCGTTCATGATGTCGTTGTAAGGCTCCTCCGCCCCGCCTGCCCGGGGCTCCCAATCCCGCATGGCCGTGGACCAGAAGACGGACGTGTAGCCTTTTTCACTGACCAGATCCAACAGCCTCATGCTGTATTTGCCATAAGGAAAACGGAAAACCTGTGCCACCGGCTTGCCTGTGGTCTCCTTGATCAAAGCGGCGAAATCATCGATTTCCTTCATGGCCGCCACTTCGGAAATTTCAGTCATATCCTTATGGGTCATGGTATGGTTGCCGATGGTATGGCCCTCTTCCACTACTTTTTTGGCAAAATCGGGATAAGCCTTCACATTGTAGCCCACCAAAAAGAAGGTGACCTTCACATCATTGTCCTTCAAAATTTGCAGCAGCTTGTCCGATTCGCCCATAGGACCGCCAGTATCAAAGGTCAAGTAAACGGTTTTGCCGGTGCCTACCCATACCGCTTTTTTGTTGGGGGACAGGTCCTTTACCTCTCCGGGGAAGCCGGGGACCTGATGGTCCTTCTTCTTCATGTAATACCAGGAATAGGCCTTGGTATCCTTGCCCGGTTTTACCGCAGGAGCGGAAACGGCTGGTTTGGCCGCCGCGGAAGGAGATGGGGCCTGGGTAACAGCTGCACTTGGTGACGGTGAAGCGGCTTCCGCAGAAGGCGAAGCAGACGGAGCCGCAGTGGGCGTCGGCACAGGCGAAGCGGTAGCGGCAATAGAGGCAGAAGCTGCCGGAGAAGCGGAGACGACCGGCGCAGACGGGGCAACCGAAGCGGCAGAGGTGGTCCCCGGTGCAGCCTGGTCCTCCGAGCAGGCAGATAATGCGGCAGCGGCGAGCAGTATGGCAGTTGCAGTAAGAGCCACATAACGGGCTTTTGGCATAATGAGCTTCCTCCTGTCTCTTGGAGTTGTACGCTAACCCATTCGACATGCTCCGAGGAAATTCCTGTTTATGGGACCCGATTCACGGTGTTTCCGGCTTTCGTTTAGCCCGGAACCGGCGCACCTTCATCAGATTGCCGCACATGGTATCGTCGCAGAAACGTTTGGTCCGGCTGCGGGTATCATCATAGAACACCCACAAACAATCGGGGTTATCGCAGATCCGGATCCGGCCGGGTTCGTTATGAGCCAGCATCCTGGCGAACGATGCAGCCACAGCCCCCTGCACCTCCGCCCAGCCCTGTCCCTGCCGCTCCTCCTCCAGCCGGTAAGGGGGACAGGCCTCATGGCCGCTATTTTCGGATACCTCCACCTCCAGACGGTACGATACGCAGAAGGTTTCCATATAACCGTTCAGCTTATCCAGGTCCTCCAATGTGAGTGTTTCCCCGCGGACCAGCCGCTCCGTCAGCTGCCTGAGCCACTGGCGCAGCTCCCGCATCTCCTTGAGCTCCAGGGGAGACAGGGGGAAGGCAGCGGACAGCTGCCACGTATCCAGCAACCGGTTCACCATATCCACTCGCTCCAGCCGGTCCTCATCCTTCCCCGTACCTCTCCAGTCATGATAATCCGTATTCAAAAAATCCAGCCATAACATGTCCAACCTTGCTCATCCTCTCGTCCTGTTGCAGATAGATCGGTTATATGTAATGTTTCCGGTTGCAGGAAGGTTTTCCCTATGATAAAGTGATATTGCAAGTAACCACCTTATCCCTATTTAGATAGTTACAGAAATGTCGTGCATATGTTTCTACACACCACTATACCAATTCAAAAGCCGGGAGGAAATCATTTATGTCTCATGACCGTTTGTCCATGCTGCTTGCCATGCGGGACCAAAGCTGGAATGCAGAAGGCGGCTGGTGCGTCAATTTGGAGTCTGCCCTGAAAGGAACCACAGCGGCGCAATCTGTATGGAAGCCGGCTTCCCAGGGGAACAGCATCCGCCAGCTGGTCAATCATTTGAATTTTTATAATGAACGGCTGGCCTACAAGCTGGAGGAAACCCCGAATCCGCCCAAGGCCAACACCAATCTGGACACCTTCGGGGAAAATCCGGAAGCCGATGAGGCGGATTGGCAGGCTTGCCTGAAGCGGACGGAGGAGGTTGCCGCCAGACTGCGCAAGGCTCTCGGCGCTTTGACGGACGAGGACTTAAGCCGCCCCTTTGGTGAGGGGACACTGCTGGACTACCTCATCGGCTGGCTCCCCCATGACCTGTTTCACACGGGCCAAATTGTCCAGCTGCGCAGAATGCAGGAGGCTTGGACCATCCAGTTCGACTAAGGTAGGATAACGTCTGTCTGAACAGCCCGCATGAGGCATCCTTGAACCCCCTGTTCGCCCTATGCGGCGTTACTGATGCTTGACGTCCCCCCGGTACACCTTCACAAAAGTGTTTTTGCCCGGAACAAAGATTCAAAATAATCTGCTCCCCTCAAGGTTTTCAGACACACCCTGGTTTGGATCAGATTGGAAAAACCTAAGAGGGCCGCGTACGCAGGAGCGTTACTTCCAGCCTCTTCCGAAATGCAAAAGTGCATGTATTTATTAAACAAACCTTGGTTTTTCCGGTCTATCCTGCAAAAGTGCAGTTATTTCCCTCAGATGGAAGCAACATGGAACCCTCGGCGGATAATAGCTGCACTTTTGCATTTGGGGTGCAGATAGAAGCGGTGTTCCAGCAGAATAGATGCACTTTTGCATTTCGGATGCACGGAGAGGCGGAGTTCCCGTGGATGAAAAGCAAAACGAGGCTGCATAAAGGAGCAGCTGGAGCGTGTCCAGGAATTGAAGATACTTAAAAACCCCTGAGCCGCTCCACTGGGCGGTCAGGGGTTTTAACATTTATGCGGTCAGCCAAACCAAACGCGGTGCCGCAAGGCGGCTTATTTGAAATTCGGCAGCCAGCTTCCATGGGCGGCGATAAGGTCATCGCACATGGCGACGATATCGTCGATGGACAGCTCGGCAGAGGTATGCGGATCCAGGAGAGCCGCATGGTAGATATGCTCCTTTTTGAGCGTACGCGCCGCCTCCAGGGTCAGCAGCTGAGTGTTGATGTTGGTGCGGTTCAACGCTGCAAGCTGCGGCGGCAAATCGCCGACATAGGTAGGTGTAATGCCGCTTTTGTCCACCAGACACGGAACCTCTACGCAGGCTTCCTTGGGCAGGTTGGGGATCAGCCCCGTGTTCATCACATTCCCGCCGATCTTGTAGGGCTGGTCGGTTTCCATGGCTTCCAGCATGAAGGAGGCATATTCCCGGGAACGGCAATGCTCCAGGTTCTTGTTGTTGACCATTTCCTCCCGCATGGTTTTCCACCGCTCAATTTGGCTGACGCAACGGCGGGGGTACTCATCCAGAGGAATGTTGAAGCGTTCGATCAGCTCCGGATAGTTACGTTTGATGAAATACGGATGGTACTCCGCATTGTGCTCCGAGGATTCGGTAATATAATAGCCGAAGCGCTGCATCATTTCGTAGCGGACCATATCGTGATGGACCGTTTTTTGCTTTTCCCGGGCCCGGGCCTTGATCTCCGGGTACAGATCCTTGCCGTCCTTGGTAACCTCCAGCAGCCAGGCCATATGGTTGATGCCTGCGATTTTCCACTGGACTCCCGAATCGTCCATCTCCAGATCGCGGAACAGGTGAGGCACACATACCTGCACGCTGTGGCAGAGGCCGACGGTTTTGATGCCGCCCATGGTATTCATCGCATTGGTCAGCACGGCCATGGGGTTGGTGTAGTTCAGGAACCACGCGTCTGGACAAACCTCCTGCATATCCGCCGCAAAATCCATCATCACGGGAATGGTGCGCAAATTCCGGAAAATCCCCCCGATGCCCAGGGTATCCGCAATGGTCTGGCGCAGCCCGTACTTCTTCGGAATCTCGAAGTCGGTCACCGTACAGGGCTCATAACCGCCCACCTGGATGGCATTCACCACATACTTGGCGCCCCGGAGTGCCTCCTTGCGGTTGGTATACGCTTTCACAAGGCATCCGCTGTTCAGCGTCCCCTTCAGGTTCAGCAGCATATTCTCCGAATCCTTCAACCGCTCCAGATCAATATCGAACAGGGCAATTTCGAAATCCTGCAAAGCCGGGGTCAGCATACAATCTCCCAACACATTCTTGGCGAAAACGGTGCTGCCTGCTCCCAGAAACGTAATTTTGGACATAGGAATAAACACCCTCCAGATGGAAAAATAGGCTCCGGCCGGTAGCCCTTATAGGTCTACTATACCGCAGCCGAAGCCTTTTCACTATGGAAGGAAGCCACTTTTACATGGAGAAATGTAGTCCGTCGCTCTTGCGCAAAGCACGACGCAGAAGGAAGCAAATCACGGTGATGAGAATGAAGGCCGTCAGCGCCAAAAACGGGATCGTAATAAAGCCAAGCCAGTTGATGTATTCGATGTCGCAGGGGTTCTCCCGGCAAAAGTTGGAGGCCGCTTGGAACCAGTCCGTTTTTTCATACAGGTAATGGTAAAGGGACACCAATCCCCCGGGTATGCTCAAGGACAGCACATAGGTAGTAATTTTGTTGTCCCGCTTGACGGCGGCAATGCCGAGAAGAATCACCAACGGATACATAAAAATTCGCTGAATCCAGCATAGCTTGCACGGATTGTACTCCAGAATTTCCGAAAAATACAGGCTTCCCAAGGTGGCCACCAGCGCCACCACCCAAGCCAGCTGCAGGGCATTGTCCTTCCAGAAACGATTCACAGGTACTCCTCCTCATGGTTGTTGATTCCAATCGAATCTTGATTTCTTGATTCTGTTCCTGCATCATGATAGAAGAAGTCCGGTCAGGCAGGCGCACATTTGCGGCGGCAGCCGCTTCCCGTTTCCTGATGCGAAGAAAGGCGGTTTACCATGGATCTGAATTATGGTGTGGCGATTAACCCGTACCCGTCCAGGGACGAGCTGTCCGTGCTGTTCAGCGGTCACTCCCAAACCTCCGCCGACCACAAGGTGGGGCCATTGGTGCACAGCCATCACCTGCTCCACTACGTCCTGTCCGGGAGAGGGGTTTTTCACTGCCGGGGCAAGGAATACCTGCTTGAGGCAGGAGCCGCTTTTTTTATCTACCCGGGTGAACTGGTCCGGTACGATGCCGATCCGCAATCCCCATGGGCCTACCGCTGGACCGGCTATAAGGGCGGCCAGGTGGACGAGCTGCTGGCCCGGCTGGATATCACTCCAGAGAAGCCGGTGATCCAGAACGCGTACAGCTCCAAAACCTGCTCCCTGTTCCGCCGGATCGAGCGTGTGTTTGGCAAGGGCGAACCCTCCTGCGATCTGCAGGCCTCCGGCTGGCTTCGACTGATCCTGGCAGATCTGGTGGGCAACCGGCAGCGCACCGAAACCAGTGATCCTGAGCCGGAAGCGCAGATTACCCGCCAGGTGGAGCAGGCCATCCGCTGGCTGACGCTGCAGTATTCCCAGCAGATCTCCATCGAGCAGCTGGCGCAAACCTTAGGTTACCACCGCACTCATCTGTCCAAAATGTTCAAGCAGCATACAGGCCTGTCCCCTATGCAGTTCCTGCTGAAAATCCGGATGGAGCGGGCACGGCTCTTGCTAAGCGATCCCCTGACGGTGGAGCAGGTAGCGGCGTCGGTGGGTTTTCCCGATGCTCTCTATTTCTCGAAGCAATTCAAAAAGTGGTACGGTCAGGCGCCCACGGATTACCGTCATTACCAGCTGAACATGGGCCCCTCCCGCCGGGAGTAGGACGGCTGCAACCTTTGGCGGCCCTCCGCCGTATAGTAGTTGAATGTTCAGGTTATTCAAGGATAGATCGGAGGATACAACGTTAATGCCATCCCCAGCACCACCCCAAACGCCCGGCCAGGCCCGGAGCGTGAATCACAGCGCCGCCCGGAAGAAGAAGCGGCACCCTTTCCTGCGTATCCTGGCACGGACCAGCATCATCGGCTTTGTGTTGGCCGCCGGGTTCGCCGCCTGGTTCTATCTGACACCTTGGGGAACCCAATACCGCAATATTATGGTGGATACCCTGATCACCACCCAGCACCGCCACTGGGGCAAATACCTGGTAGGTGAGGCGGAATTAAAGAAACGCGTGGACGCGTATTGGGAACGCTTCGACAAATATGCCGAGACCCCCATTGTCCAGGCTCCCGCCATCCCGGCCGTCACATCCGTCCAGCCCGATAAGGTCAACAAAGAGCCGATCGAGGTGGAGGAGGTAGAGGGCAAAGGCGCTTACGGCTATTACAAGGGATACATCCTGCATGTCCATGATCCCAAGAAGCTGCGCATTGTGGTCCCGGGCAAGGTGGACAAAGGTGAAAAGGTCTCCTCCATGGTGAAGCGGACCGGCGCCCTGGCCGGTGTGAACGGCGGCGGCTTTGCCGATCCGGAATGGAAGGGCAACGGCTTCCAGCCTGCCGGTATCGTCATGTCCGGAGGAAAAATCTTCTATCTGGATGCAGCCAAAACCACCAAGCTGCACGTGGTGGGGATTGACGCCGACGGCAAAATGATCGCAGGCAAATATTCGGCGGAAGAGCTGCTAAAAATGAAAATGTCCGAGGCAGTGACCTTCTCCCCCCGTTTCATCGTAAACGGCGAAGGCTCCATCAAAAGCGCCGCGGAGGGCTGGGGCGTCGCCCCGCGCACCGCTATGGCCCAAACCGCCGACGGCACCATCATGTTCGCCGTTATCGACGGCAGGCAAACCCACAGCATCGGCGTCACTCTGTATGAGCTCCAGCAGATGTTCCTGGAGCGCGGCGCGATTATCGCAGCCAACCTGGACGGCGGCTCCTCCACCGTGCTGGTCAAGGATAACCAGATCATCAACAAACCATCCAGCGAATACGGCGAGCGGTATTTGCCCACCGCCTGGCTGGCCTTCGAGGATCCTTCCATCTCCATCAAGAACATCTGGGAGGGTATCGACATCAACACCATCGACCCCTCCAAGTGGTAGACCCGTTATTCGTGGCCCGGGCACTTCTCCCCGAACAGCCGGCTTAACGGATTGATCTGCTGGTAATGCTCCAGCTCCTCCGGTGCGGCCTCGCGGATGCGGGCATAACAGTCCTTGCACACCGCTTGGCCGGCAGCCCGGATCAGCTGCTCGGTCAGCCCTTTTTTGGCCAGGCGCTCCTGCCTGTATTCCACTTCCACCTCCGGCATATCCACCGCGTCGCCGGACGCCACCACGAGCCCGATCTCCCCGGTAAATTCCTCATCACGGCGGTAGGTTACGATAATCCCGTTTGCTTCCGCCAGCTTTTGGTACTTGGAGACCGCCTGTTCCATCTGTCCTCCCTGCAGCACCATCAGCTTGGCCTTCGGGTGCTTCACCGCCTCTTCAATCTCCCGGTACAGAATGGACTCCCCTACCTGGCTTTTCGTCAGAACCCGCAGAACCCGCTCCCGGAACTCGCCCAGATAATGCGAAACTTCCTCACGCTTCAGCCTCGGGGCTCCTTGCAAACCCGCCTGAAGCGTGCGCTCCATCTCGCTTTTACCGGAATAGCCCGAAAACCCCGACTGCGTTTTTTCCTCCGCCATGCTTGTCCTCCTTCGTTATGTATGCCGGCGGCCTCAAGCCCATTAGGACTGAAGGCCGCCGCAGATGTCCGGGCTCAGCCCGGATTTACTTCACTTCTGCCGAAACGGAGACCAAACGGGCTTCTTCCTCCGCCTTATCCCCTTCTTCGGCTGCAGGAGCTGTCTCCGGCAATGCGGCGTGGGATTCCTTCCAGGCTCTGACCTCGTCGGCCACAACCTCTGTCACCGCATCTGCAATCACGGTAGCCACATCTCTGGCTTTGCCCGCCAGCTCTACGCTTTGGGCGCCGACAACCTTAGCCAGCTCCGTGGTTTTGTCGCTGACGATTCCGGCCAGCTCCACTGTTTTGCCGCTGATTTTGTCTACCTGCAGGGAGATGTCCTCCCGCAGCTCCTTGCCGGGCTTAGGCGCCAGCACCAGAGCCGTTATTGCCCCCAGCACGCCTCCTACCACAGCGCCGATAAGAAAATTCTTCCCTGAATTGTTTTCTGCCATCACTAATCATCCTTTCGTGTCCGTATTGGTTACATGCTTCGCTTGCTGCCTGGCGTTCCTGGCATCCTGCCACTTCTGCCACAGCTGCAGCCCCGTGGAGACCAGCTCCAGCGCTTCGCCCAGCCGCTGCTGGCTTTTGCCCTTGGCCGCACCCGAAGCAGTCCGGGAAACGGCGGCGGAAACCTGCTTCACCGAGGCTGAGGCCTGCTCAAGCGCCTCTCCTGCGGTTTTCACCGAACGGGCTACTGGGTCAAACGCATGCAGCTTATCATCCGCATTCTCGATAAGCTGGCGGCTGGCCGCCATAAGCTCGGTGCTTTGTTTGCTGACGGATGCCAGCTCACCCTGGATGGAGGATAAGGTTTTGTTGGCCTCCACCATCAGCCGTTTGGCCGACAAAATAAAAGTAATGAGATAAATGACGAGCGCTGTAAATGCGGCTGCCGCAACTGCCGCGCTGATTTGGACGATCACCGGTGTACTCCCCCATTTCTCTACGCGTAAGATGTGGGCCGCCTCCAGCATCTGGTCATACGCCTAATGTACTTCCATTATAAGTGCAATCTGAAATTTTGACACACGAAACAGAAGAATTTCTCCATGAAAGTGAAAAAAGTCCGGAGGAGTGGTATCATGGGGTCATCCCGGACATACATCCGGCATAATAGGGAGGATGGGGACGATGGAACGTGGAGAAGGCGGAGAATTGCTGAAAAAAGCGGGAATAATCGCCTCCCTGCGGGGAGTGGACAGGGACAGGCTGGCAGCTGCAGCCCATTGGCTGTATGAAGGCGGCATTCATGCCATGGAGATCCCTTTGAATACGGTAGGCGCGTATTATCTGATCCGGGATTTGAAGAAGCAGCTTCCCAAAAAAGCCTTGATCGGCGCCGGCGCGGTTCTGGATGTGGCGGATGCCAAGGCGGCGCTGGAGGCGGGTGCAGCCTTTCTGTGCACACCGGGGATCGACAAGAAGGTGATTCAATTCGGGCGGGAGGCAAGGCTTCCGGTGTATCCCGGCGCCCTTACCCCCACAGAGGTTATGAAGGCCTGGAAGTATGGCTCCGGCGGTGTCCGGCTGTTTCCGGCCGCGGCCATAGGACCCGCCTATGCCGCTGAGATTAAGGCGGAGCTGGGGCATATCCCTCTTATCGCCGCAGGCGGGGCGGTAAGAGCTCAGGCTGCGGAATACATACGGGCAGGCTGCGATGCCGTCTGCATCGACTACACCGCCATCCTCCATTCCTCGGAGGGGGCGGACGCGGTCAAGATGGCCTCCGAACTAGCGGAGGAGATCCACGAGGCGTTCCAGGCTGCGGAAAGCAACAACTGGCGGGAGCCAAACGGCTCACCCGCCAGTTGAACCAGACGTAATACGACTACATCGCTTGCTTGCAAGCCGTGATGACGGGACCGGCCAAGGCCTCCACATCCTTCTCCGTCAGGCGGTAAGCGGACGTATCCTTGCGTGCGGGAGCGGAGGCGGCATCTGTCTGCAGCAGGCCGGCAATATGCTGGTCCAGCAACAGAACAGGGGCTGTCCCCGCTCTTTTTTGCAGCTCGCCGGACAGCTTGGCATTGCCGCCGTCCGCCCCGCCGCTGATGGAGAAGAAGCCATACTGCCGGGGATGCTTCCGCAGATACCTCAGATACGGGCGCAGCGGCGCAGCCACATGCCCCATCCAGACAGGGCCGCTGAACAGCAGGAGTCCATAACCCTCCAGTGCTTCCGGCTGCGGCAGTGCTTTGGGGTTCCGGTTCAACAGCATATCCAGTACAATTGTGCCCATGGTCCGGGACTTGGGCTCGGCCAGCTCGATCAAATCCGCGTGAAGCGCCTGGGCAACCTTGTGGGCCAATGCCTTGTTGTTGCCGGTGAAGGAATACGAAATTACGGCAATCCTCATGTAAACCCCTCCTCGTGGATCTGTAGAGCGTTCTGATTATCCAACGGCCGT
This sequence comes from Bacillota bacterium, assembly GCA_023386955.1. Taxonomy (GTDB): domain Bacteria; phylum Bacillota; class Bacilli; order Paenibacillales; family NBRC-103111; genus Paenibacillus_AR; species Paenibacillus_AR mesotrionivorans. The sequence goes on along the minus strand of JAEWIS010000044.1, from coordinate 412,594 downwards.
TAAGGCCGGGTCAGACTGTCCATCACCAGCTCGGTCAGCAGGTCTGTCAGCTGCGGGAAATAGCCGATGCCGATCTCTTCCTTGTGTATATCAGCATTAATAATGGCAGCGAACACCATCATAATCATCTTGCTGTTTATGTCCTGGCGCATCCGGCCTTCAGCCTGCCAGCTCACCACCAGCTCATGAAAGCTGTCATACAGGAAATCCACCGCCTGCTGCCCGTTTTCCTCCCGGTACATCTTCTCCAGCTTTTGATAAACCCCTTTGTTATACCACTCCCGGAGAATGGGATTAGCAGCTATACCCTCCCCGTTTTTCACCAGCATCTCCCGCACCACATCCACTGGCGGCCGGCTCAGATCCAGGGATTGCAGGCAGCTCCGCTTCAGCTTTTCATTTTCCTCCAGATAAATCTCCATGAACAGCTTTTCCTTGGAGGGGTAGTAATTGTAGAAGGTCCCCACCGCCATGCCCGCTTTTTTGGCAATATCGGAAATTGCCGTATCCTTGAAACCATTAGCAGAGAACAGCTCTTTTGCACTTTTGTATATCAGAGTCTTTTTATCTTCCATCTGCCGCCCCATGAATGAATATTTTTGCGTTCATTCATATTAAACCATATAGAAGTGCCATTGTAAATATGTTCCACCCCCTCATTCTTCACAAAAAAAACGGCAGCCGCCTCAGGAAGAGGAGCTGTCGTTTGGGGATTCGGCGGTTGTGCCGTCTTGAAGCGGCTTAATCCGGTAAGAGCAGCGGCAGGCGCCTTTGGTCATACAATCCGTCCGCTCCACATCCGCCTGAAGCAGAGTCCGGAAGAGGTTCAGCTCGCATTTGCAGGCTTCCTCATACCGGTTGGCTACTTGGGCAATAGGGCAATTAAATTCGTTCAGAACATACTCGCCGTTTTCCTTCTTCTCCCAATTGGCCATATATCCGCCGGCATTCTGAATATCGGTGAGCTCGGATACCCGCTCCTCTAACGTTTGGCCCTTCATCTGATCGGCATATTTATCCAGCATCTTCTCCTTGCGGCCCTCGAAGAGGCGGTTTACCTGCTCCTCTCCCGCATGGGCCAGCAATTCATCCAGAAGGTCCAGGGTCAGCAGATGATAATTCTTCGGGAACAAATCATCGGCCAAAACTGTGAGGGAATATAAATGGGAGGGCCGTCCCATGGCTTGCCTGGAAATAGTAGCTTCTATCAGACCGTCCCGTTCCATGGTGTTGAGATGCCGCCTCACTGCCATTTCTGTAACGCCAAGCCGTTTGGCCATCTCACTGACGGACAAAGGGCCTTTTGTTTTCATCATGGTCAGGAGGACCTTCCGCGTCGACGAATCCTGATCCTTGCTCAACCCTTCACCTCCCTCACCTGTTTTGACTTTATTTTATCTTATAGTTGTTATTAAGTAAAATTTTTATACATAAAAGTATCATAATCCGCTAACCGGAAAAAACATCCTTCCCGGATGGCTCATACACCTGCTCCGCCGGTCTCCCGTCCGGCAAAGTGCCGGACATCCTCCGCAAAGCCGGCCAGCTCCTCAGGTAAGCTGCGAGCCATATCCAGAAGCAGCTGCCGGTCCGGAGTCAGGTAATCCTGCACCAGCATCTTGCGGGTTTCCACCAGCCGGGTCATAATCCCATGCCGCGTTGGCCCGATGACACCTTCATCCAGGAGAATATCCATCATATCGGCAAAGCTGCCCGGATCGCGCAGAATAAATCCGTCGATCAGCAGCCCGCCTACATCTGTCACTGCTTCCAGCGCCAGATGAATGATCCTCTCCAGCGCAGCCTCCAGCAGCCGGTCCCCCTCATGCCAGCGGGTAACCAGCTCACCGGCGATACCGCCAAGCTCGGGCAGATAGTCCAGAAGACGGTTCAGCTTGTTCGAATCCGCATAGAACATGGGTCAGCCCCTCCTGGAATAGGCCCAATGATTGGTGGGACCGTGGCCTTGCCCGATGCCCAGCTCATCGCGGATGGCGCAGGTAATGAAGTCCTTGGCCGTTTTGACAGCCTGCTCCAGGCTTTCGCCCTTGGCCAGCCCTGCCGCTGCCGCTGCAGAGAAGGTGCAGCCCGTTCCGTGGGTGTGGCGGGTTTCATACCGGACCCCATCCAGCAGAAGAAAATCCTTCCCGTCATACAGCACATCCACAGGGGGTCCTTCCATATGCCCACCCTTCACAACGGCGGCGCGGGCGCCGTACTCCTCCACAATCTGCCGGGCGGCAATCTTCATCTCCTCCAAGGAGCGGATTTCCCGCCCGGTGAGCACCTCCGCCTCCGGCACGTTGGGCGTCACCAAAGCGGCTACGGGCAGCAGCACCCGGCGCATCACCGTTTTGGCCTCCTCCGCCAAGAGGGATGCCCCGCCTTTGGCGATCATAACCGGGTCCACCACCAGCCTGGTGATGCCATGCTCCTTGACCTTGGCGGCAACCAGCTCAATAACAGCCGGCTGGGAGAGCATGCCGGTTTTGACGGCATCCGCCCCGATATCGGTCATAACGGCATCAATTTGCCCGGCAATGCCCTCCAGGGGCACATCATAGATGCCGGTGACGCCCAATGTATTTTGCACCGTAATGGCGGTAATGGCGGTGGTTCCAAACACGTCCAGCATCTGGAAGGTCTTCAGGTCGGCTTGAATGCCTGCGCCTCCGCCGCTGTCCGAGCCGGCAATGGTCAGTGCTTTGGGAATAAAGGACATGACATCTCAACCTTTCTTTTTGGCGTTTCCAAAGAAAATGAATCCGCTATTAGTTTAGCGGCGGCTGCCGCAAACCGTCAAGCCGGAGGCGGGTTTGGCGGCCTGCGCATGAGAAAACCGCCAAGGCTTATCCCTGACGGTTCTAGCACGGGTACGGACCGACCTGACTATGCCGCGGCATGAGCCGGAGGCGGACCGAATCAACCCGCATTCTTTTTCAATCTGGACAAAAGCGCCCATCTCCGTTCGGATTTCCGCTTGTACTTAGGCAGACTCCGGTAGATGCGGAGCGCTTCGCCATATGCAGCTTTGGCTTCCTCCTTGCGTCCCATGGACCGGTACAGCTCGCCCATCCGGTAGAAGGCTTCGGAGGAGGAGGAATTCAGCTGGCGCAGCTCCTCCAGATAATGGAGCGCCTTGGCCGGCTCCTTCTCCAGAAACGCTTCGCTCAGCCACAGATACGGCTCGCCGTACCGGACCCGGGGATTACGCTCCAGCCCCTGTCTGACCAGGGATTCGCCTTCCTCCAACTGGCCCAGCCTAAGCTTCGCCCAGCCCAGCTCCACCAGCACCTCGGCGGAATCGTCCATCACCGGCAGAACCTGCTCCAGATAGTCGTGAGCTTCCCTGAAGCGTTTTTTCTCCAGATACAGTCTGGCCGCCTCCAGCTTGCTCCGGGTATCATGTGGACGGCTCTCCAGCTCCCGCCGCAGAACGGATAGCCTGCGGTTCCGCTTAAAGGGTTTGCCGATGCTGGGAGTAAGGCCGATAAAGCGGCGCTCCAGGAAATAGCCGATCACGAGAATCACCAGAATGGCAAGGAACGGATTCCCCAACAGCTGCCATAACAAAACAAAACCGATAAACTTGCCCATACGCCACCCCTCAGCAAAAAAGGTATATGCCCCCATCATAACATGAACGTTTCCACCGGGGAACCTTAATTGCCTGCTGTATTAAGGAAACGGGCTTAGGCTTAGTGCAGCTGCGATTCGCCGGCCTCCGGACTGGCCTTATGGGCAAATGCTCCAAACACCGCCCCCTTGGCAAGCTCCTGCTCCGTGTTCCACAGATGCTCCTCCAGCTCCGCCGCCACATCCTGATAATCCAGCACCTCCCGCTCAAACTCCGTCCGGTTGCAGGCATCCGAGGTTTGGGGCTCGGTGAACCATTCGGCAGTCACATCCTGGAAGGCCTGCCGCAGGTCATTGTCGTACCAGTCCAGATCCAGCTCCTCCTGCTTGCGGATCAGCTTTTGCAGAGACAGACAGCCGTCCGCCTCCCGCACAAACCAGGCCAGCATCGGCGCCTCCTCCCGGACCGGCCAAACCTTCACCTCTCCGATAAGCTGATCCCCGTTAGGAATGACTCTGGAAAATGCCGCTTTTTTAATATGCATGACAAACCGCTCCTTTTTATGTGGCAATACGGTTAGGTTGTCCCGGGGGAGACGGAAGTATAAGAACCTGTGATACCTGTGAGACAGCACCCACCTTGCCCAACCCGCGGCAATGCCCTAGAATGAAGGGACGGGATCGTGAGGTTTCCAGTAGGGTAAAAAAGGTGGCGGAGTTCATGAACGTGTTAAGCCAGATTATGGGTGTCCGGGAGGCGGCGGCCAAGTGGGGCCTGCAGCCCGAAGAAGTGGAGCGGTTATGCCGCGGGGGCGGCATCCGGGCCGTACGCTTGGACGGGGAAGATGGGCCTTGGGTGCTGTTGAAGGAACAGCCCAATCCGGTAACGGGCGAGGGATTGCCCCGGCAGCAGCGGGTAAGTGCGGACAAAACATCCTATATGTCGTCCAAGCTGTTGGACGCTTTGTACGAATAGGGCTGTACAAAAAAGGAGCCATAGCGGGAAGAAGACTTCCGTTATAGCTCCTTTTTTTCATGTGGGGAACCGGGTTAATGGAAACCGGGTTATCGTTATAACCCGTGGACACTTCTGACCACAATGTCATACAACTCACCGCGGTGCGCGGCATACACCTCTTCCGAGATGCTGCCTGCGGCAAGCCGCTCATCCAACTGTACGGTAAGTTGGGCAACCTGATGGCGGATAAGGCTGTCCACATCGGCGCCGTGGTCATAAGCCACATCAGCCAGAGTTTTGCCCTGAAGAAGAGCATCATAGATGACAGAGTCGGCTTCCTCGCCGATGGCTTGAGCCAGCGGATCGCTGACCTTGGCAAGCTCTGCTGCAGCATCCTCACTGTCGGCTTGGCTGGAGGTATCGAAGAAGGCTATGGATGCGGCTTCAGCCGACCGAATGCCGTCTCTTCCCGGGCCTCCGTTCAACGTAATCATTATCACAATCGTACCGATCATAATCCATTGTTTCGTTGTCATGGTAAATCCCCATTTCATATTCAATAGTGGCGGCGCTGGTCTTTGGAAATGCCGTCTGGCGCACAAGAGGCGGACGGCGCGTCGCAGATTAGGTTCAACATTAGGCTTATACGTTTGTAAAGCGCTTACGTTTCACTTTCTATCTACACTATACAAGACGTACCTTAATATCAGATGAAGAAACTCTAAACAGTTTCTGAAGAAGTAAAAGCCCCCGGAAATGATTCATCTCCGGAGGCGTTCTTAAATATAGATGATTCCTTATCTTTCTATATAAGGCAGCTGCAAAACCGTGTTAGGTCCTCCCTTGCGCGCTTCATTAACCGTATCCAGGGTATCCTCAATCATCCTGCGGATATCGCCAGTTTTTTCCCTCACTGTGTGGAGCAGGCCGATGGTGCAGCCTACCCGGGAGTGGCAGCCTACGCTGGAAAACGGAAACTTTCCCAGTCCTTCCACAATCCGGCCTGCCAATTCCTCAGCATGGTTTTTGTCCCCTTTAACAAAAAGAATAAACTCATCGCCGTGGGTCCGCCCGACACAGGCATCTGTGCCGAAGGGTCGAGCCGACTCGAGAAGGATCTCATAACAGGCAAGAATAACCCGGTCCCCCACATCGAAGCCGTAATCGTCATTGACCTGCTTGAAGCGGGCGATATCGAAACGAAGCACCGCAACGGGATCGGCACCGGCGCAAGCAGCCAGAATATCCGCCACGTTCTCCAGAAACATTTCCATATTGGGCATATTCTTCTTTAACTCGTGAACACTGGTCTGCTCCAGCGACACCAGCTCGATAAGCTTATCCATTTGAACCTCATCCCTTTCCAGCAATTGAATGAAGCGGTCAATCTGCAGCTTTTTCTGGTGATGCTCATTGAGGGCGGAAAGGATCCGGATACGCTTCTCCTTCAGCTCCTTCAATAATTCCCTCCTGCCCACCGGGCCGCGGAGAATCTCCTTGATCTCTGCCAGCGAAAAGCTCAGATTCTTCAGAATCTGAATCCATCCCAGCTGCCGGGACTGTTCCTCCCCATAGATCCGGTACCCGCTGACCGGGTCCGTGGACTCCGGCTTAAGCAGGCCGATTTCGTCATAATGGCGCAGCATCTTCGGCGTGACTTGGTTGTGTTCGGCAAACTCGCTGATTTTCAAAATGGGACCTCCATGCTTTAAGCTGTTTCGGCCGGATGAGCTTTACGGATCTATCATAAACCTTCCTGCAACGGGAAGGTCAACAGAAAAATTGCATTAAAAAAAGCCCCCTCCGCCTGCTGGGACGAAGGAGACTCCTTGGAAAAATCATATAGACCCGGTGGGGGTCGAACCCACAACCTACCGATTAAGAGTCGGTTGCTCTGCCATTGAGCTACGGATCTGCAAGATGCGGCATTGCCGGTGGAAAAAGGTGATGCTATAGACCCGGTGGGGGTCGAACCCACAACCTACCGATTAAGAGTCGGTTGCTCTGCCATTGAGCTACGGATCTGCAATATGGGCACTGCCGCTGGTAAAAAGGTGGTGCTATAGACCCGGTGGGGGTCGAACCCACAACCTACCGATTAAGAGTCGGTTGCTCTGCCATTGAGCTACGGATCTGCATGTTTTTGCGCTGTTTCTTAGGCTTTCTTGTTGGGCGCAAGAAGTAATATACCACGGTCAAAAAACAATGTCAAACCTTTTTTTACAAAAGTTTTTTCATATTCGACAAGAACTCCCATGCATGAAAGATGACAGGAACACATGTTCTGTGTTATGATAAATGCAAGCAAGGAGGTAACACCCATGAATTTGATCGACAAGCTGACCATCCTCTCCGACTCGGCCAAGTATGACGTCGCTTGCACCTCAAGCGGTTCCAACAGAGGCTCCAAAGCAGGCATGACGGGCAATACGGTGAGTATGGGCATCTGCCACAGCTTCTCCGCAGACGGACGCTGCATCTCGCTTCTGAAGGTGCTGATGACCAACAGCTGCATGTACGACTGTGCCTACTGCGTCAACAGACGCTCCAATGATACGCGCCGCGCGGCGTTTACGCCCAAGGAGCTGGCGGATCTCACTATACAGTTTTACCGCCGCAATTATATCGAAGGCCTGTTCCTGAGCTCGGGCATTATGCGCAGCCCGGACTATACCACAGAGCAGATGATTGCAGCCCTTGAGCTTTTCAGGAACGAATACGGCTTCAACGGCTACATCCATGTGAAGGCCATTCCCGGCGCGGACAGTGCGTTGATCTCCCGCCTGGGTATGCTTGCTGACAGGATGAGCGTCAACATTGAGCTTCCTTCCCAGGAAAGCCTGCAGGTGCTGGCTCCGGACAAAAGCAAGGAGTCCATCCTGAAGCCCATGGGTCTCATCCGGGAGAAGATCACCGAGAATGCATACGACGTGGTCAAGTACCGTCATTCCCCTAAGTTCGTCCCGGCCGGTCAGAGCACCCAGATGATTGTCGGGGCCACACCCGAGACGGACCACAAGATTCTCACTCTGTCGGAGGGGCTGTACAAGAAATACAAGCTCAAGCGGGTATTCTACTCGGCCTACATGCCTGTGACCCAGCATTCCCTGCTCCCCTCTACGGAGACCAAACCTCCCCTTCTGCGGGAGCACAGGCTGTACCAGGCGGACTGGCTGCTGCGGTTCTACGGCTTTCAGGCCAGGGAGCTGCTGGACGAGCGGAATCCCAATTTTAATCCGCTCATCGACCCCAAGTGCAACTGGGCCATCCACCATATGGAGCTCTTCCCTATGGAGGTGAACAGAGCCTCCTACGAGGAGCTGCTTCGGGTTCCGGGCATCGGCGTCCAAAGCGCCAAACGGATTATCGCCGCACGAAGAACAGCCAACCTGGACTTTGCCTCATTGAAGAAGCTGGGCGTGGTCCTGAAGCGGGCCCAATATTTTATCACCTGTAAGGGCAAGGCGCTGGAGGGTTTGCGTGTTAATGAAAGCAGCATCCTGCGTGGCCTCATTTCCGAAAGCGGATTGAAGAACGTTCTGCAGCCAGAGTATGAGCAGCTATCCTTTTTTGACGAATCCGCGGTGACAAAGGAGAGTGTGATGCAATGTCTTACCGGACAGATGTAGCCTACAGCTATGACGGCAGCTTTAACGGGTTTTTATGCTGCGTATATGAAAGTTACAGCCAGCAGGAGCTTCCTTATGAGATCGTCTCCCAGGAGGAGGAGCAGGGATTTCTTCTGCCTGCCCGGCCCATTGCCACCGATCTGAACACAGCCAAGCGGGTATATGCCACCATCGCCGCGAAGATTTCCCGGGAAGCCCGTGAATTGGTGCGCCTGGGCTGGCTGATCCACCACCCCCACAAGGAGCTGCTGCTGCTCCGTTTCCTGCGCCTGGGCTTTTCCTGCGGCCCCGCCGTTACGGATATGCTGGCGGACGATACCGTCAGGACGCTGGATGAGGCTGTGCTGCAGCTGAGGCGGGAAGCTCATAAGTTTACTGGCTTCGTCCGTTTCTCCGTCCACCAAGGAGCGCTGGTCTCCATCATTGAGCCGCGGAATCAGGTGCTGCCGGAGATACGCAGCCACTTCTGCGACAGATTCGCCAGCGAAACCTTCATGATCTACGACAAGACCCACGGTCAAGCCCTTATTCATGAGCCTGGGCGGGATGCGATTGTCGCTGTGGATGAGCTGGACATGCCCGAGCTGGATCACAAGGAAGTGGAATTCCGCCGCCTCTGGAAACGGTTCTACAATACCATTGCCATCCGGGAGCGGATCAACCCCCGCCTGCGGATGAATCATATGCCCAAGCGTTATTGGAGCCAGTTGCCCGAGATGCAGCCTGATCCGGGGACCATGGCGCCCCCACGCAAAAAGCCCGTCTCCCGGGCATCGGAGCTTCCTGGCCAGGCAAGCCTGACTGGAACCGATTCCCCAAAAGACGGACGGAAGCATTCTGTGTAACGCAGCGGATCAGAAGCGTTCGCGCTTTTTACCCAGCATCAGGAACAGACCTGCGGCGATCAGCACGATGGCTGCTGCGGACTGGCCCATCACATGGAAGCTGGTCAAGCTGCCTAATGCGAAGATGGCGAAGAACAGCACGGATACGCTGGTAAGAATGAAGATTGGAATCAGAAGCCAGCGGTTCCGGCCAGAAAACCAATAAAACTCCAAAAGGCCGAATGCTACGGCCAGCGGGAAGCCGGGCCAGGTGTACTCCCAAATATCAAACAGCATGGAAACTTGGCAAACCACCCCAGCCACCAGGAGGGTACCGCCCGGAATAAGGAGCCCTGTCCCCTTGCGGCCTGTGGCGAAGAAATACAGCCAATGGAAGAATAATCCCAATGGGATAATAAATAGGCTGGCCCAGAAGTTCCCGAAGACAAATCCCGGGTCTATGGGGTTTCCCTTCCCGGCAAACATCAATACCCCGGCCAGAATTAATAAAATACCGCCCAACGCTTTCCTGTCCATAATATCCTCCCGTTCGAATCCTGAACTTGTTTAGGACTTTATCCTGTATGTTCTCATTGTAAGCAACCTGCCATCCGGGAACAACACACCACAGGAGGATTTATATCTCCGTCTTGGGACGGAGAAGGAATGACGGATCAGGGCGTGTAGGCAACCCCCGCCCTAGGCCTTGCTTTTCCCCGGAAACATGGCTTCACGTGCCGGGCATGGCTCACGCTGCAGATAATCCTGTAAGGCAGGAGGCATACTGCTGAAAATATCCGCCAGTTTGGTGCCCTTATAGATGTTGCCGATCACTACCGGATAACATAGCTCCGAAATTAGGATATCCCCGTTCCCGTGGAGATGGAGCTGAGTTTTGCCTTCGATACATTGGGTAATAAATACTCCCGGCTGCTCACGGATGCCCAGCTCTTCGGCGAAACGGTCCATACAGGTTAAAAACAGTACCGAATCCTCCCGTTTGGCGGCGATGAGCTCATCCACCGCCCGCTTCAATTGCTCCCGTGCCGCTATAGCTTTCCATCCCGTATGATTCATGACAATGCTGTTCTGGATTTCATGAGTGCGGACCCCCAGATCATAGACCATGGCGCTGATATCCGTCAGACAATGCTGGGTCTCCTCAAATAACAGCGTCTCCAACACTGTATCCACCTTAGTCTGTGCAAACAGGCGGATGTTCTCCAGAATCCGGTTGTAAACAGCCGGAGGCAGCTTATAATACCTGGAAAACCCCTCAGCTGTCGTAAAGTTAAAGCTGATATGAATGGTGGTCAGCCCCGCCTGCACCAATTCCTCCACCTTGGCTTCATTCAACAAACTGGCATTGGAATTCAACTGGGTTTGAATCCCCCGTGAAGCACAGTAGGACACAACCTCCACACAATCCTTGTATTTCATGGTGACCTCACCACCGGATAAACGCACCCGCTTCAGTCCCGGCAGCTCCTCCAGTATCCGGATCACCTCTTGGCCATCCACGCTTTCTCCGTCATTGCGCTGATACGCGCAGCAATAATCGCACTTGAAGTTGCAGGATGAGGTCAACCCCACCTCCAGCCCTTCCAGCGTATAAAGTTCAGGTTTTACCAGTTCAAGCGACTTGTAAGCCATGGATCTTGGTTCCTCCTTACCGATCTTGCCCGGTTGTTCCGCCCCACCACAAGCGTCGGTTGATGCGGACAGCGGACCCGTAAATTATAAACTGTCCGCTCTATTCAAAGTGTGATATATGTTACACCCGCCAGCACACCCCAAAAACCCCCGGCCATTATGACCAGGGGTTCGAAGTGTACTTCTTTTATTCACCAAACAGCTTGCGGAGCTCGCCATACCCTTCCTGCTCCAGATCCTTCTTGGGGATAAACCGGAGAGCGGCGGAATTGATGCAATAGCGCAGTCCCCCCTTCTCCTCCGGACCATCGTCAAACAGATGGCCCAGATGGGAATCCGCTTCACTGCTGCGGACCTCGGTACGGATCATAAAATGGCTGAAGTCCGACTTCTCCTTCACCGCATGTTCGGCCAACGGCTTCGTAAAGCTGGGCCAGCCGCAGCCGGAATCAAATTTGTCCAATGAGCTGAACAAGGGCTCACCCGAAACAATATCCACATAGATGCCCTCTTCCTTATGGTCGAAAAATTCATTGCGGAAAGGCGGCTCCGTTGCGTTATTTTGGGTTACCTCATACTGTATCGGCGTCAAGTGGCTTGTGTCATGGGTTTTGCGGGACCAATGCTGTTCAATAAACGCCTCCCGGCCGGACCCGATCCGGTAACGCTTGTAATGCATCGGATTTTTCTTGTGGTAGTCCTGGTGATACTCCTCCGCCGGATAGAACGGCTGGGCAGGCTCAATGGGGACCACAATGGGCTTATCGAATCGTCCGCTTTCTGCAAGCTTGCGCTTGGACTCCTCGGCAATCTTCCTTTGCTCATCGGAATGGTAAAAAATCGCTGTGCGGTAGGAGTCACCCCGGTCATGAAACTGACCGCCCGGGTCGGTGGGATCTATTTGCTGCCAGAACAGCTCCACCAGCTTGGCATAAGGGAAACGTGCCGGATCAAACTCGATCTGCACCGCCTCCGTATGTCCAGTGGTATGGGTGCACACTTCCTCATAGGTAGGATTGGGCTTATGTCCGCCCGTATAACCGGAAACCACCCGAAGGATTCCCGGGAGCTCATCAAAAGGCTTCACCATACACCAGAAGCATCCCCCGGCAAAGGTAGCCAGCTCCTTCTGTACATCCAATCCGTCTTGTTGATCCATGGTACGGTCCACTCCTCTCCCAAGTGCTATTGCTAGAGCCGCGGCACTGGACCGCGCTTCCAGTCTATTATACCACTTGGCCCGGCAGCTAATCATGCGAAACGGATTCATCCTAAGAGCGTGTTTGCAAACATGCGCTAAGGGCAAACAAAAAAGCCAGCTTCCCAAGGAAACCAGCGGAGGATCGGGCGTTATGCCCCTTTTTTGCGCAAATCCACTTCTACCCGGAGAGGACCGATGATCGTCTCCAGGGGCAGGGAAATCACTTTATCGGAAGGACGCTCCGCCACTTCCTCGATCAGCTCGAGAGTAGGCGGGAGAATGTCGCAGGTATAATTGCTTTCGAACAAGCTGGTCATGGCGTTGCCGCTGATGATATTGACGATTTCGCTAAGGGCGGAGGCGACAAAATCATCCACAACCTCCATTTCCATGCCGGACATGATCCGTACCATCTCCAGCGTCATACTTTCGGGAAAATTATATTGGATGGTGCCTTCCAGATCGCCAACAATGCCGATGCTGACACAGGCTTTTTTATTGGCCAGACCGTCCAGCTTCAGCTGGTCCGCTCCGCGCTGAACCTCCAGGTCCAGCATCAGCCGGAACACTTCCCGGGTTGCCACATAGAAGGGATTCGCAAGCTCAGGATTCATACGCGGGATCCCCTTTCAGGCGTTCCAGATAGTCGGCGATCTTCTGGTCGGAAGCGGCCACATGATTAATCAGCCATGCCAGCAGCTTACCGGCGAACTTCTGGACCAACGGCTCCTGATAACCCTGCTCCTCAAACAGTCTGACGAATTCCGCCACATCAGCTGTAAATTGGGCATGCAGCTTGCAGTGGCCGGCGCAATCCGGGTAACAAACCTCCCGCTGATACTGCTCCTCATCACGGAAATGCTGTACCACGTACAGCTTCATAAACTCCAGGGTTTCCTTAACCTTCTCCACCTTGGTGTCCCAATCGTCCTTGGAGCGGAGTACCAGCAAAAAGCTTTCAACACGCTTAAATAATTCTAGGTGCTGTTCATCGATCAGTTCCACACCGATCTTGTATTTTTCTTTCCACATCATCGAACCCGAACAGCTCCTTTCACACGATGGTTATCCATCCACCGTCATACTACAATAATTATATGACAGATTTCAGCATCATTCTATTTTAATTTTCATTAAATCTACATCATTTTTTATGCAAAAAACGTTCCTTCAGCTTCAGGAAAAACCCCTGCTCCGCCTGCATCTGCAGCCGCGAATATTCGTGCATGATAGGGGACATGGGCAAAAACCGGTTATCCTCCAGACTGTGGACCAAACCATCCAGATGAGTCAAATTTTCCTCGATAAACCGGAGACGTCCAGTAATCACCTGCTCCCGGGTTTCCGGCTCCAGCAGATCAAAAAACGCCAGCCGGTTAAAGATTTCGTCCTGATTCCGGGCATATTCCGGGGGAAATTCATTAAGCAGGCTGTGGAAAATTTCCTTCCCCATTTCTGTGATGGAGTAGATATGCCGGTTGGGCCGGTTCTCCTGCAGCTCCAATTGTTTGGTGATGGCTCCCATTTCCTCGAACCGCTTGAGGGTGGGATACAAATAATTATTATTGATGGTATTGGATTTGCCCAATAGAAAAGCCACATTTTTCTTGATCTCGTAGCCATGCTTGGGGCTATGCATCAACTGGGACAAAATGAGAATATCGATATACATGTGGGTTCCCGCTTCCTGTATCCGGTTCGCCTCCGGGCTTTTACTTCCCAGTATACAAAATCCGCCATCGAAGCAAAAGAGGCTGCCCGGCAGGAGCAACCTCCCTACCAGGCAGCCTGCAGCCCGATCCGTTAAATCAGCTGAGCCACTTCCGCTCCTTCATAAATCGCCTCCAGCGCCTTGCGGGGCTTCAGGGCATCACCAATCACATGGTATGGAATGCCCGAAGCCTGTACGACCGCCGCCAGCTCATTCCGGGACTTGGATCCGGTAGCCAGTACAACAGTGTCAATATGCTCAAGCGTAAACTCCGCGCCTTCCTTCTCCAGCGTGATTTCCCCTTCCCCGACAGACACACAGCGGGTGTTCACGTAGACAGGAATTTCATGCCGGGCAATAAAATCAAGCGCAAAAATCTTGCGGGTATGCACCAGCTCCTTGGCCACCTCATCCTGCATCTCTACGATGACCACCTCCTTGCCCTGGGACACCAGCAGCTCCGCCACCTCAATGCCCACCAGACCGCCCCCGATAATAGCCGTACGGCAGCCAGGGGCCGCCTCCTTACGCAGGACAGCGTGGGCGGTTACCACATGCCCGCTTTCCACTCCGGGAATGTTGGGCACGAAGGGCTCCGAACCGGTTGCGATGATGATCTCATCCGGACGAAGAGCTTCGATGAGGCTTTGCGTAACAGGTGTACGGAGACGTACCTCCACCCCGCTCCGCACCACAGTCCGGCCCATCTGGAGGGCAGATTCCGCCATTTCCCCCTTGGAGGGGGATTGCCCTGCCAGGAACAGCTGTCCGCCCAAAGCGCCGGAGCTTTCACACAGCACCACCTGATGCCCCCGGTTTTGCAGATGGAGGGCAGCGGTCATCCCTGCTGCGCCTCCCCCTGCAACCAGCACCTTCTTGGGGGTTTGCGCCGGCTTGTCATCGAAGCGGTCCTCCCGTCCTGTAACCGGATTGCGTAAGCATACCGGCCCGTTATGTCCGGCAAGCTCCCGGTCGGGACGCTGTCCGCCGACGCAGGATTGGTTGCAGCCGATACACTTGATGATTTCATCCACACGTCCCTGTTCCGCCTTGATGCAAAATTCAGGATCTGCGATGAGGGTACGTCCCAAGGCTACGAAATCTGCTTGACCTTCGGCGATGATCCGTTCCGCCACTGCGGGATCGTTAATCCGCCCCACCACCATAACGGGGATCTGGAGCAGCTTTTTGAGCCGGGCCGTATAGCCCGCGTTAAATCCCGGAGCCACCTCCAAGGGGGCAATGGTTTTGTGAACAGTCTCAAACAGACCGCTGGTCACGTGCAGAACATCGGCTCCGGCCGCCTCCAGGATCGGGGCGATCTCCATAATATCTTCGGGTACCAGTCCGCCTGATACAAATTCCTCGATGGTCAGCCGGTAGGAAACGGGGAAATCTGCGCCTGCGTGCCGTTTGATGCTCTGGATGACCTCTGTGCAGAAGCGTGTTCTCTTCACCAAGTCGCCGCCGTATTCATCCTCCCGCTTGTTGCTGTAAGGACTCATGAACTGATTCAACAGGTACCCGCTGGCGCCGTGCAGCTCCACCATATCGAAGCCGGCCTGTTTAGCCCGAAGTGCAGCGGCTCCGAAAGCTTCTACAATTTCCTGGATGACCGCATGGTCCATTTCTTCGGGCATTTCCCGGTAAGCCACATTGGGAATAGCAGAGGGAGCAATCAGCGGCAACCCGGTAATTTGGCTGGAGGTCTGGCGCCCTGCATGCCACAGCTGAGTACTTATTTTGCCTCCTGCAGCGTGAACAGCGTCAGTAAGCTGCTTCATGCCGGGAATAAAACGGTCCTCGTAGATGGAAGGGATAGACGGATTCCGTGTGGTGGGATGTACGGCTGTATATTCGATGGTATTCATGCCGACGCCGCCCTTGGCCCGAGCCACATGGTACCGGATGAATTCCTCTGTAATCATCTCATTGTCCGCCATACCGGAGCCCATAGGGGCAAGCACAAAACGGTTTTTCAATGTCAGCTGTCCGATTGCACCCGGTGTAAATGCATGTTTGAACTCCATGATCCATTCCTCCACATTTATGTTATTAATACCTAGGTATTTTTAACCTATGTTTATATTACCGCGATTTCACCTCCAAGAAAGTGATAATTTTCACAATCTTGGGTGTTAAATTGGTTTTGCTTCTGTATTGGCTGGTGGGCAGGGCTTGTGGTTGATAGGCGGGACTGGTGGTTTGTGAACGGTAGAAACCATCCCACATTTTAGGATCAGCACCGCTCCATAAGCATCTAACCGGACAAAAAAGGCCGCCCGGAACTGCAAGCGGCATACGGATATATGGATAGGAGTCGCTTCTTGCCTTACGAGGTATAGTTGCGGCCCAACCCCAGCTCGGACAGCAGCTGGCGATAGGCGATAGAGGTGCGGTCGGCAGGAATGTGGACCTCCTCCAGCAGATCCAGGGGCAGGTCCTCCGGCTTCTGGGCCTCCACCATCTCCCGGTCCTCCGAAAATACCTGGAGGTTAAAGCGGATGGCATCCTCCACCGGCGCCTCCTTATCGAAATTGCGGGCAATGGGACAGAACAGCCGGGTATAACGGGCGGAGACGGGAGAGGCGCAGTTCAGGATCATGAGCTTGCCCTCATGGGGAAAATGGACCGTTAGCGAAGCGGCGAAGGGCGGAAATACCCGGAAGGCACGAAGCCACAGGAACCCCTCCGGAACTGGGATGTTCTGTCCTTTGCCGTAATTGCTGACAGTGCTGACGTAATCGGCAAACAGCTCCGTCCCTTCCCTTCTCACCTTATACTGCGGCACCTCGGTATTATTGGGGTCCCCGAAGCTCTCCGTGTGCACATAAGCGAAATGGGACACATCCAGAAACCCTTCCATTTGGCGTCCAGCCGAACCGGCGATATCGAAGCTTGGGGGTAAAATTCGAATAAAATCCGGATCCTCCCAGCCCGGGAAGTCCGGCAGCTGGGGCTCCTCCCCTCCCGCCAAACAGGTCCAGATCAGACCGTACCGCTCCACCGCCGGGTACATGGCCAGCTTCAGCCTGGGGGAAATTTTGCTGTTGGGGTGTGCAGGCACCGATGTGCAGGCGCCTTCGCAATTATATTTGAAGCCATGGTACGGGCATACAATTTCTCCGTTCTCCATCCAGCCCTTGCTCAGCGGGGCACCGCGGTGGAAGCACAGATCCCGGGCCACCACAGCCTTGCCGGCGCTGCTGCGGTATACGACTAAACTTACATCCAGCAGCTTGGTGGCCACAGGAGCGTCCTTCACCTCGTCGGCAATAGCAACAGGATACCAATAGCGGGCAAGCACCCGCCAATCATTCTCAGTAAAGGTACACTCCCGGGGAAGAGGCAGCACAGCATTTACATCAGGCTCCATCACGCTCATCTTCATCACTCCGTCCTCGGATTAGGAGATGTCAGTTTATATAACGTATTAATTGAAATTAATGATAAACCGACCCAATCCTGCTGTCAATACGAAGCTAAGCCCACTTTTGAGAGAATAAACGTACCATGCATATATCTATTGACATTGATTTTCAAGGATGTTAGGATACTAAAAAAGAAATTTGTGTGACGAAACCTAACATATAGTTGTCTCCATTCTTGTATAAGCCCGTTAATGTGGAACGGGCGTTTCTACAGGCAACCGTAAATTGCCCCAGGCTACAGGAGGAGTGTAACCGGACAAATCTGTTTGCCCGTTGCGGCGGCAGAAGGCCCGTTCTTTTTCTCCCAAAAAAGAGACGGTCCCCTTCCGGTTGTCCTCCTCCTGCTCCTCGGGGCTTATTGGCATCCATCTATTCTTTTTTTGAAGGAGTGAGCAGTATGAGTCAAATGCCCGCAAGACTATCGCATTCCATACACGCCGCCAAAACAGTGCAAATCCATAAGGACAGCGTCACGGTTTATCCGTTCAAGCTGTATGCCTTCGGGGAGCGGGGCACCTATCTGGAGCCGGAGCTGATGCTGGAGCTCACCGACTACCTGGCAGCCGGTATAGAGGCAGATTTCCCCGCCTTCGATTACATCGTATCGCCGGAGCCGGGCGGACATACCTGGGGGATGCTGGCCGCCTGCAAGCTGCATAAGCCCGTCAATATCTTGCGGCTGAGTACGGAATTGTATGAGGATTTCCAAATCTGTATCCGCCGGGAAACCGCTTATAATGAAAATTTTATATGCTTCGATGGCTTCAAGGAAGGGGACCGGGTGCTTCTGGTGGATGATGTCATCAGCTCCGGCGCCACCATCCGGTGTATCGCCGCCCAATTGAAGCTGATGGGAGTAACCCTGGTGGGTGTTCAGGCCATTCTGGCCAAAGGTGCCCATTATCTGAAGCTGGAGCAGGATCTGGGGGTTCCAGTGCACTGTCTGGGACATGTGTAAGGAATCCCCCAAAACCCATAACCCCAAAAGTGATGTGATGCTCCGAAGCGGACTCCAAGTGCTTTTGGGGCCATTTTATAGGAGGTGAAGCTATGGCTTTTTATTATGATCAGCCGTCCAGAACCTTTAGCGAATATCTGCTGATACCCAATTTGACCACCAAAGCCTGCATTCCCGACAATGTGCAGCTGCGCACCCCGATAACCCGCTTCCGCAAAGGGGAAATCCCCTTCCTGCAGATGAATCTGCCCATGACCTCCGCTATTATGCAGTCCGTGTCCGATCATAATCTGGCCATTGCGCTGGCCGGCTGCGGCGGGATTTCCTTTATCTACGGGTCCCAGTCTATTGCCGAGCAGGCCGACATGATCCGCAAGGTAAAGAAGTACAAAGCCGGTTTTGTGGACAGCGATTCCAATCTTACTCCTCAGCATACCCTGGGAGATGTGCTGCGGCTGAAGGCAAGAACCGGGCATTCCACCATTGCCATTACGGAAAACGGCCAATCCAACGGAAAGCTGATGGGTATCGTCACCAGCCGGGACTACCGGGAAAACCAGATGTCGGAGAGCGAGCCGATTGCCGGATTTATGACCCCCCGCCAGTCCTTAGTGGTGGCTATGGAAGGAGTGTCGCTGGCCGAGGCCAATGAAACCATCTGGCAGCACAAGCTCAATTGCCTGCCCGTGATCGACAAGGAAGACCGGCTCTTGCACCTGGTATTCCGCAAGGACCACGACAGTCTGAAGGAGCATCCTCTGGAGCTTCATGACAGCAACAAGCAGCTGATCGTCGGGGCAGGCATCAACACCCGGGATTACAAGGAGCGGGTCCCTGCGCTGATCGAAGCAGGAGCGGATATATTCTGCATCGATTCCTCCGACGGTTATTCGGAATGGCAGGCGGAAACCATCCGTTATCTGAAAGCTACCTTCGGTGAACGGGTCAAGGTAGGGGCGGGGAACGTGGTGGATCGGGAGGGATTTCTTTATCTGGCGGAGGCCGGAGCGGATTTTATTAAGGTGGGAATCGGCGGCGGCTCCATCTGCATCACCCGGGAGCAAAAGGGCATCGGCAGAGGCCAGGCTACATCCGTTATTGAGGTAGCAGCGGCGCGGCAGGAGTATCTTGACAAAACGGGGATCTATGTGCCCGTGTGCTCCGACGGCGGGATTGTGCATGACTACCACATTGTGCTGGCTTTGGCTATGGGTGCGGATTTTGTGATGCTGGGCCGGTATTTTGCCCGGTTCGACGAAAGCCCGGGACGGAAGGTGCTCATTGGCGGCAGCTTCGTGAAGGAATATTGGGGCGAAGGCTCCAGCCGGGCCCGCAACTGGCACCGCTACGATCACCACAGTGAAACCAAAGCCGGGAAGCTGGAGTTTGAGGAGGGGGTGGACTCCTTCATTCCTTATGCCGGACGGCTGAAGGATAACCTTGACATTACCGTGAGCAAAATCAAATCCACCATGTGCAACTGCGGTGCCCTGACCATCCCGGAGCTCCAGCAGAAGGCGCGGCTCACTACGGTTTCCTCCACAACCATCGTGGAAGGCGGGGCCCATGATGTCATCCAGAAGGAGCGGAGCAGCCAGGGTATGGCGCAGGGACGGTAGGTGCAACCTTTCCCTCCTCCCGCGCACTGAAGGCCTAGGCAAAAAGCGGCATCCGGCATGCATATCTGCCAAAAGCCGCTTTTTATGTTGAAGCCGGGATCCCGGCTCCGTCGGGAAGTTCTAACGGACCTCAGAGATGCTATTTCCGAAAAAATGCTCCTTCGGAAATTCTAACGGCGTCCACAGACGCTACTTTCGCAGAAAGGCCTACCAGAAGCCCCTTTTCGCTATAATAAGGGCTCCTGCTTCCGTTAGAATTTCGTGAACCTCGTTTTGGGGCAAATAGCGGCGCTCACTTCCGTTAGAATCCAAAGTGGGCACACCCGAGGGTTTAGCAGCGTGCATTGCAGCTTTTTACGTCCACATTCTTGCGCCTTGCACCCGACAGCAGTCCCCCTACTGCTCCCACTTCATTTCAAATTTGCCCTTAGCCTTCTCGGCATAAATCCGGAGCGTCAGCTTCGCATCTGCGGGGAAATCGCTGACATCCCAGGTATAAGGAGAATCCTGACCATTGAGATCATTCAGCATGATCCGCTTCTCCTCACCGGTTTCCTTGGCAGTTAATACAGCCTCAGCGGTTCCCGACTCAATATGCGCAGTGACCCTCACTATCCGGGAGCCCTCCGGCTTCAGCTTGAT
The DNA here is from genome assembly GCA_023386955.1 of Bacillota bacterium. Lineage (GTDB taxonomy): Bacteria > Bacillota > Bacilli > Paenibacillales > NBRC-103111 > Paenibacillus_AR > Paenibacillus_AR mesotrionivorans. The sequence continues at coordinate 392,392 of JAEWIS010000044.1, read as the reverse complement.
GGAGCGGGACTTTTCCCCGTCCAAATACCAGAAGGACAGCTTCCACCTGTTGGGCATTGAGGTTTGTGCTTGGCCGATGGCGATATTCCGTTGGGTGAAGGTTTCTGGAGAAGCTGCGAACTGGCTGATGAAAATACCGATAACCACCATGAAACCCAGTACGATCAAACCAAGTCCGGCAAACAGGATTCCCCTCCCCCGGCCCCGCTCAGCAGGCACAAAAACCGTTTCCCCCAAGCGCGTCCCGCAGCTGGAGCAATAAGCTTTATCCGGCTCTGTGAGGCTGCTGCAAACGGGACAAGAGATTTTCCGGTGTTTGCGTCCCACCAGGAAGTATAATAGAAAACCCAGCAGGTTAGGCATCAGCAATACAATAATGGTCCACAGTCCCGCTTCCAGTCCGCGGCTCTTCGCATCCCGGTACGTCCACACTCCAAAACAGGCCATAGCTCCCCCGAACAACAGAAAGGCAGCCACCATCATTCCGATAAACAAGGGCATATTCAGCATTCCTCTACCTCCTTTTTCCATCTTTTCCGGGCGACGCCCCACAGCACACATCCGCTTAAGGAGCATACAGCGCAGGCCGCCGCAGCCAAAAACGCTGCCATCGAACCAGGTAGTAACACTTGAATAACCGCTGCCGCAGCAGCCGTCTGCAGCGTACCGGCTAGAGCCGGCACCCACCAGTACAAGGGCCAGCGGCGATTTTCCCTCCGCAGCTCCCTATTGAGCGCAGCCTGCACCGGCGGAGGCACTTCCATGGCTTCATCTCCCAGAGCGGAAAACAGCAGGGAATCCAGCTCCTCATCCGTCATCGGCTTCTTCATATGGAATATCCCTCCAGTTCGGATTTCAATTGCTGCCTAGCTTGATAAAGCCGGGTTTTCACTGTGCCTTGGGGCAGATGCAGAGCATCGGCAACCTCCCGGACCGACAGACCGCCCATATAAAATAGCAGTACCGGTATCCGCAGCACGTCAGGAAGCTTGCGGACGGATTCCTGAACCTCCCGCCGCAGCATGGCGTCCTCCACCAGCTGCTCCGTGCTTCCCGTATCCGGAGCCTGCTCCACCCGGTCCGGCTCCGGGTCCACCGGCGCAATCCGGTGCCGCCTGGCCCGCTTGACCTGTTCGTCCCGCCAAAGCCTGGCGGCAATTGCCATCAGGAAACCCGCCGGATTGTTGCCCTCCTCTACCCGCCCAGGCATATCCAGCACCCGAAGAAAGGTTTGCTGGTACAAATCGTCGGCATCTGCCCGGGACGGGGCAAGCCTCCGGCAAAACGCATACAGCCTGCTGCCCCAGCGCCGGGCCAGTGCCTCCACGTCCCTTGCGCGCTCATCGCTGTGCAAGCCTCTCACATCCTCTCACCTATATATCCGCGCGTGAATGGATTTGGTTTTGGCAAAAATAAAATTCCGCCGGATTACCACGGCAGCAACCCAACAAATGCCTTAGCGGCGGCGGACAACGGCACTCCCCGGAGAGCGGCAATGCCCATCTGGCGCTCCGGCAAAGCCGGATGCACGGGAATCTCCACCAGACGACCGGAGGCCAGCTCCTCCGCCACGGCAATCCGCGGCACGAAGGCAAGACCGAACCCCCGCAAAGCAAACTGCACCAGCAAATCCACACTGCCCAGCTCAAACTCGGGAGCAAATGTCACGCCGCAGGAGGCGGCAAAACGGTCCAGGCAGCTGCGTGTATTCGCACCGGGCTCCAGCATCAGGAGCGGCTGCTTCACCAGTTCCTGCACGGCAAGACCCTGACGGGCCAACCCGGTGCTCTTTTGACTGCCTACAAGACATTCCTCCAGCAGGGCGCTTTGGCGGATCTCCACCTGCTTGTCCCCTGCGGGCAGACTGACCAGTCCGAAGTCAATTTTCCCGTCCTTCAGCAGCTGGATGGTTTCCGGCGTTGTCCGGTTGGTCACGCGGATGCGGATATCCGGATATTGGCGGTGGAACTGCTCCAGATACGGCAGCAGGTAATATTTGCACAGCGTATCACTGGCGCCGATGTTGATTTCCCCCCGGCTTAGTCCATGCATCTCCCCCAGCGCCTTTTCCGCAACATCCATCAGTCCGAAGACCTGCTCCAGGTAGCGAAAGAGCACATTGCCCTCTGCCGTAAGCGTCACTCCCCGGGACGTCCGAAAAAACAGCTGGCCTCCCAGCTTGGCCTCCAGCTGCTTCAAGGTTTGGCTGACCGCAGGCTGGGTGATGTAGAGCCGTTCAGCAGCCTTGGACAAGCTCCCTGTTTGGGCCGTCCAATAAAATACCCGGTACCATTCCAGATTGATTTCCACAACTATTACCTCACCTTATATCTGGTATTATTAATATTCATTTTTCTAATAGCTCCACCATTATTATAATAAAGAGGTCATTGTAAAACAATCTTGGGTGTGCGTACACATCCTAAAGGAGGCGCATCGGAATGGCAGTAACCGCGGTAGTGGGAGCCAATTGGGGAGATGAGGGGAAAGGGAAGATCATCGACGCCTTGGCTGCGGAATCGGATTATGTGGTCAGGTTTCAGGGAGGCAGCAATGCGGGTCATACCGTTATCAACGGCTACGGGAAGTTTGCCCTGCATCTTTTGCCGTCGGGGGTATTTCATCCGGCTGTGGGCAATGTGATCGGGCCGGGGGTGGCCCTTGACGTGGAGGTGCTGCAGGCGGAGCTTCAGATGCTGGCAGAACGTGGTGTACCGGCACCGAAGCTCCATATTTCCGACCGGGCTCAAATTGTGCTGCCTGTCCACCGCCTGTTGGATGGGTTGGAGGAAGAGCGGTTGGGCAGTAAGAACTTCGGCTCCACCCGCAGAGGAATCGCCCCTTTCTATGCGGATAAATATTTGAAGCTGGGCATTCAGGCGGCGGAGCTGGCTGACGGCCGCGCACTCCAAGGCCGGCTCCAGCAGCTGCTGGACCAAAAAAACGTACTGCTGGCCCATTTATATGGCCAACAGCCCATTGATCCGGCCGCCTGGGCGGAGGCACTGGCAGAGCAGGGGCGCTGGCTCGCTCCTTATCTCTGCGATACGACGGAGCTGCTGCGCAAGGCCTGGTCCGGCGGCGCAAATATTCTTCTGGAGGGACAGCTGGGCGCATTGCGGGACCCGGATCACGGGATTTATCCCTTTTCCACCTCCTCGTCCACTCTTGCCGGTTATGCCCCGGTGGGCGCTGGTTTGCCCCCTTATGCCATCAGCAGCGTCACCGCCGTCATCAAGGCCTATTCCAGTTGTGTGGGTGCTGGTCCCTTCGTCGGCGAACTGCTTGGCGGCGAAGGAGATGAGCTGCGCCGCCGGGGCGGAGATGCCGGGGAATACGGCGCCACCACCGGACGCCCGCGGCGTATGGGCTGGTTCGACGCAGTTGCCACCCGGTACGGCTGCATGATCCAGGGCGCTACCCAAACCGCGCTGACCAACCTGGATGTGCTCGGATATCTGGACGAAATCCCCGTCTGCACCGCCTACAAGCTGGCAACCGGAGAGATCACAGAACAATTCCCCGCAACGGCGCGGCTGGCAGGCGCAGAGCCTATTCTACAGAACCTCCCCGGCTGGAAATGCGACATTTCCACTGTGAAAGAGTACGCAGATCTGCCTGAGGAAGCCAAGCGATACGTTGATTTCGTGGAAAAGGCTACAGGTATCCCCATATCCATGGTGTCCGTCGGTCCCCGGCGGGAGCAGCTTATTCATAGGTAAACGCTACAAGAAGGAATGGTCCAGCGCCCAGGCAAGGCGTCGGTTCCATTCCTTTTTCACGGATTCCTTAAAATCCGGACGTACCAGCGCGATCATCCTCCACAACTGGAGAATCACAAATGCATGGAGGAGGTCAGCTGAATCATTCCCCTCTCCGGCCCCGTATCCCTTCCGAAACTCCCTGATACAGCTTCCGGCGATTTCCGGGAAATGCAAATGAGTCCAAAACAATACATTCCCGATATCCATTCCGGGATGACCAAAGCCCGCAAGCTCCCAATCCAGAAGACAGCAGGCTCCGTTATCCCGGATCAATAGATTATGATAGCCATAGTCGCCGTGGAGCAATACCTGCCTGGGGTTGATTCTCTCTAACCGGCCAACCAGCTCTTCAGAGCGTTTCGTCAGTGCGGGTTCAATACAGATCTGGGGATCGGGGAGACTAAGCTGAATTTCTGGAATTGTCCAGCCCTCCTCCAGTCCTTCCCGTTCAACAGGAAGATGATGAAGCCCCGCAAGAACCTCTCCCAATTCAGTAAACAGCGGCAGAATGTCCTGAACCTCCCCCTTGAGGCTGTATTCTATAATTCGCTCGAGCATTATTCTGCCTTCCACAAACTCCATATGCAGCGCAGTCCGCTTCTCAACCCTAAAGCTTCCAAACAACCGCGGTGCATAACCTGAGCCATACAACTGACCAATACATGCTTTTTCTACGGAAGCGCCGGCTTCAGAAACCATTGCCACCTTCACTACTGTCCGCAAGCCGTTATCGTTAAGCATGAAACAGGTATTTGTCCCGCCGCCTGGAAGTGAAGAAAGCCGGGCTTGCGGAAATCTCTTCTGGATACTGCTGCGCATTCCGTCCAATGGATCAATTGGCCACATTTTATCCTCCGCCCGCATTCATATAGAAACAGTTGTTCCCCTATTTAAGAAAATGTGGTACCATCATACTACATCCATATCTGGAAAAACGGACAGAAATTGCGCAGGTTGGGGGCCAAGAGCGGCATGATGGAGTGTCACTTGCTCGATATTATCCATGAAACAACAGAATTTGTGGAAAAGCATTTGTTGGATGAATCCCTTTGCCTGGATGTCATCTCCGACCATGTATGTGTATCGAAATTCCATCTGCTGCGGGTATGGAAAGGCACCACGGGAACCGGACTGATGGAATATGTGCGAAGAAGAAGGATTGCCCTCTCTCTGGGGGATCTGCTCGAGGGCCGGAAACCGTTGGAGTACATCTCCTGGAGATACTCCTTCGGCTGCCAGCGGACCTACGGCCGTGTGTTCAAGAATGAGTTCGGCGTAACCCCGGCCCAGTGGCGGAACCGCCCCGTTCCTCTCCAGGTTCTGGACCGCTTCAACGGGGATTTTCTGCGGCGTGCCTCAGAGGGGATCATGTTCTACCGCAGCACAGCCGTTTTACCCGCTTTTGTGGTGGCAGGCCGAGAGCACAGAGTGGATATCCGGGATAACCACCTGAACCAAACCTCCAACAAGCTGGGAGTGGACTTTTTCCTGCACCACCGGAAGCGGATTCAGCATCCCTTACAAAAGGATGTTTACATCGGCTTAACCCGTATGCCTGAGCCAGCAGCCGATTATACCTATTATATGCCCTCACTTGCCGTCGACGCTGCAAGCATTATCCCGGCAGATATGCTTAAGCGGGAGATCAAGGCTCACCGTTACGGTGTCTTTACTTATATCGGCCAGCATCACCCTGAGAAGATTTCCGCGTTGACCCTAAAGGATATCTGGCATCAGGTGTTCGAGGTCTGGATGCCTACCGTACAGATGAAGCTGAAGGAAATCTTCAGCTTCGAACGCATCGACTACACCCGGTGCAGCAGGCAGTATTGCGAATGCGACCTGTATTACCCCATCGAACCCGTTCAGGATGCCGGGCATCCCGGCGGGAAATCCTTGGAATAGGAGTGAAGGATACTGGCAGGGATTTGGAGGGTTTTGTCGAATACCTATACCGGAATTAATTTACATACTGCGTACTGCCAGTTTTGAGAGGAGAACACACATGGCCATCATCCGCGTATTAAAATACGACGGCCCCCCGGACGTATTGGTCTGGAAGTATCCCCACCAAGAGTTAGGTACATGGACTCAGCTTATTGTCAACGAGTCACAGGAAGCCTTACTGTTTAAGGGAGGCCAAGCCTTGGACCTGTTCGGGCCAGGCCGGCATACCTTATCTACAGAGAATATTCCCGTGCTCTCCAACATTGTCAATCTTCCCTTCGGCGGCAAATCACCTTTTACTGCCGAGGTTTGGTATATAAACAAGCTTCGCTCCATGGACATCAAATGGGGGACATCAGCGCCCATTCAACTGCAAGAGCCCAAGTATCAGCTGATGATGTCCGTTCGGGCCTTCGGGCAGCTTTCCGTAGAAATTGCTGACTCCCGGATGTTCATGACCCGTCTTATCGGGACCATGCCGGTATTTAATCAGGATACGTTGTACAATTACTTCAGAGGCATCCTGATGATGAACATCAAGGAACTGATCTCTTCCTTTTTGCTGCACAAAAAAATCAGTATCCTGGACATACACGCCTATATCTCCGAAATCTCACGCCACGTTGAAGAACGGGTGGCTCCTGCATTTGCAGATGCAGGGCTTCGCCTGGTGAATCTGAATATCGAATCTATCAATCTGCCAGATAACGACCCTACCACCAAACGTCTGAAGGAAGCTCTCACCAAAAAAGCGGAGATGGAAATACTCGGGTTTAATTATCAGCAAGCCCGGGCGTTTGACACACTGGAGCAGGCTGCCAAAAACGAAGGCACCCAATCTGCTTTTATGAATGCGGGAATCGGCCTCGGTTTGGGTTCGGGTCTGGGTACAGCCGTGGGCAGCGTTATGCCTCAAGTGGCCGGCCAGCTCCATGCCGCCGGTCCGCACCGCGTTTGTCCGCAGTGCAAGGATGTCAACCCTGCGGATTTCAACTTCTGCAAATCCTGCGGGTGCTCCATGCGGGAGAGTGCCAAGCAACAAGAAGAGATCCTTTGCCACAACTGCAGCAAGCCAGTATTACCGGGCTCCAAATTCTGCGCTCACTGCGGAGACCCCTATCATCCCTGCCCTGCATGCAAAGCCGATAATCTCGCAGATGCTGAGGTCTGCGCCAAATGCGGGGCCGATTTTGGGAAATCCTGTACGAAATGCGGCCATACCGTTACCAAGGATGCGAAATTCTGCCCGGAATGCGGAACCAGCATGATTCTAACCTGTGGGCAATGCAAGAATGAGGTAAAACCCGGTCAAAAATTCTGCTTTGAATGCGGCCATAAGCTGCTGTGAGGGAGGTCATATCCGTGAAACAATACCGCCAGCTCGGCAGTTTGACCATTCCTTTATTATTTCTTCTATCCCTGCTAATCACTGCCCTTATATTCTTCTGGATCGGACTTCAAGCCTCCTTCTCCGGATATTGGGGAGTATCTCTCAGCGGATTCATTCTGTCCGAAGCTGCAGCTTTTTTCTATGTAAACCAAGTGGTGCAGAACCGCCGCAGAACAAGACAGGCTCCTGCCATATTGCTGCCTTTTACTATTATTGTGGGGTATGCTACATTGCTCCTCATCTACATAATTCTGTTTTGGGGATTATTTAAAGTTTCTTTTGTGTCCTATCTGCTTCTACATGGCATCACTACTATTCTATTAACCGCGGCACTGATTGTAGCTAATCGCTATAAAGGGTACACGGAAAATCAGGATTCGACCAGCACTGGAACCGCATCCGTTTTTGCACAAATCCAGCAGTCCCTCCAGGCACTTCGTATGGAAGCGGCGGCTTGGCCATCTGTAAAAGGGGACCCTGTGCTCCGTCTCCTGGAGCAAGCTTCAGAAAAGGCTCGTTTCAGTGATCCTGTCACACATGCTTCTCTCATTTCCATCGAGGAAAACTTGCTCTGGCAAATCCGGGAGCTGGAGAAGTGTCTACACTTGTGGCGCAAAGGCGACTCCGGCAACGGAGAGCTGGCACGGCAGCTGCTAGACGATATTATGGGCGGCCTAGCCAAACGGAACAGCCGGCTGTTGTCGTTGAAATAAAGAGGATTAGAGGAGGGCCGCAATGGCTTCAGTGATTGCAGATGATTATGAAGAAGATCTTTCTGTGAGAAACGGTATAATGATTCTTTTATGTGTATTTTTCCCTTACCTCTTTCCCTTTTTTATGTTATACCGGATCATAAAGCATCGCCATTATCCGCATAAAAAGATCAGTGATTTAAAACTGATGGCTGTGTTTCTTCTCTTTGTACTTTCATTGTTGTTCGCAGTTGCTGTTTCCATGGAACGCGATCCAGTCCTCATAATATTCGTATGTGCCATCACTTTCCTGCCATCTATGATCATGTTTGGGGTTGCGAGTAATAAATCCAACAAAATAAATGAGCGTTACAATCATTATCGTGAACTCATCACACAAAACAGTATTAAATTCATAGAGGAAATGGCGCAGGCTACCGGGCATCGGCCGTTGGTTGTAAGAAATGAGTTAAAGCATATGATTCACAACAACCTTCTGTCCGGTATTGAAATCCATGGCAATCAAATCATAAGACTAGATAATAAGTGGGCTGGAATGGTTAGCCACCCTCAAACAAACAAGCCTGAGAATAAAGGAGATCCCTCCCGTGCGCCCAAGCCTAAAACGATTGAGTGCCACGGCTGCGGGGCCAGCACAACCATTATGGAAGGCGAAACAACTAAATGTGAGTATTGCGACAGCATCATCAGTTAAGGAAATGAACACTTAACGGACCCACGTTCCGCTATTCGCCTCCAAACCTACCTTTCACCAATTTGGCGGACGCAGGGGACCTTATTTGCAACAGTTCGACCTCAAAACCGGCTGTTTTACACCTATTAACGGATCGTGTATCCGTAAAAAGTGCAAAACGCCGGTTTTTTGCTGAATAGCGGCGTCTGGGTCCTTTACGGCGAAATGAAGCTGCCACCATCTAGACTCCGGGCAAGATAGGCCTTTACCACGGTATCGAAAACGGGTTTGTGCTCATTAACTATTATGGGAGACATCTGATCGGGAAACGGAAGGAGGGAGCATCATGGCCATATGTAAACCGAAGCGCCGGAAGCTAAAGCAGGTGTTGTCCAAACGTCTGCCGCTTCGCGCCGCGGTGACCTTTTATTACGCCCGGAGCACCGGCGGAAAGCGGGAGTTTCGCATAAAGGATGCCGCTCCCGGTTTCCGCAGCCGCCTCCCCTCCCCTCACTCCTACTCCTATGCGCATGTTTATGTGGATGGCATCCTGCAATCGCCGCTCACCTACCGGCTGCGGGCGGGCCGTCTTCGTTTCCGCACCTCCACCCTTCCGCCGGCGGGGGCCAATATCATCGCAGAATTTATCGCCGTTTATCCCCCATCTCCATCCCAACCCGCACCGCGTTCAGCCAAGAAAAAAGCTTCTTCTTCCCCGAAGTCCTGCCGGAGGAAAAAGAAGCTTTGCTGCTGCAAAAAACGGAAGCGGATTACGAAACGGTGAAATCGAGAATCGTTAACGTAACACGTGACCCTTCCGGTATAGTGCCTGCGGTGGCGGATGTCAGTGCCAGCGCTTCGTTGGTTACCGTCGTAACCAGGTTTCTTTGTTGCAGCTGCCCTTCGACATAAAACTCAATGCCATACTGATGGCCTACAGCAGGTGTACTGGGGTCAACCGCAAATTCGGTGACCGCTGCGCCTGTATTGTCCGCCCAGGAAAATCCTGCGGTGTCCGGCCCGATTTGAGAGGCGGTATTCGCCGCCAGGGCGATGCCTCCGGCAGGAGCGGTCATAAAGTAATTATACAGGGTGTACGATACAAGAGGTTGACGGGGTAAAATCAAATTAGCCATGTTCCCACCTCCTTCCTCCACTTAAGTATATGGATGGGGAGGGTGAAACGAACTGGACATGGTACCCAAGAGTACCGCCCGTTCTGCGCTAAAAGTCCTGCCAGCCCACTGAGCTTGAGGCAAATTTGTCCTTGTACTCCATGGGGTTCATAGCATGGTATGACTTGAAAATCCCGCCGGAGAGTTGCCTGTGACCGGAGCGGACGTTGATGCCGGAGCAGCCGTGTGCGGTGACTCCAGACCGCCAGCCGCCGAACATGAACAATGTGGCGATGGTTCGATTTGCTGTAGCAATCGTTTTTTCCGAGAGGCAGATGATTGGTGCGATAATAGTTGGCTGATACTGGAATGCAAAAGTGCAGTTATTTTCTCCCATTCTCGGGCTCTCCTACCCTCCAAATGCAAATGTGCAGTTATTTCCTGCCCAACTGACCTCAGAAGGCCTTTATACTCCAAATAACTGCACTTTTGCAGGATAGGCCCTCCATTTGACGCCACCCTTCCAAAATAAATGCACTTTTGCATTTTGTCTCGACACCGGGCAGCGATTTGTACACCGGAGCCGGGCCTCATTTGAGTTTCCCGATGCCAAAGTCTACTTGGTTAACCTGACGCCGGACTGTACTTCCCCCCGATACTAGACTCTACTTTTCTTCCCACACCAGACTCTACCTGATCCTCTCACACGCCGAGCATTAAATCGTTACAATAGAGTCTCCGCTTCCGAAACACCGCCCTCCTCCAAGCCTCCTCCCTCTCGTCCACCCTCGCAAAAAAAGACGTCCCCGGAAGGGACGCCTGTCGTGGATTTGCAAACATTTGCAAACAGACCTAGAACGGATAAATCAGCGGCAGCGCAATAATCATCACGATGCCCATGAGAATTTGCAAGGGCAGCCCTACCTTCAGGTAGTGGCTGAACTTGTAGCGGCCCGCCGACATTACCAGTGCATTGGGCGGTGTGGAGAAGGGGGAAGCGAAGCACATGCTGGCCCCGATGGATACGGCGAACAGATACGCGTGGGGATTCGCCCCGAACTGGGTGGCCGCGGCCAGGGCAATAGGCGCCAGCAGCACAGCACACGCAGTATTGCTGATGAACATGGTCAGAATGGAGGTGGTGATGTACACCCCCGCCAAAAGAGCCATCGGCCCGAACTGGCCCAGACTGTTCACTAAACCACTGGACAACAGCTCCGCCGCTCCTGTTTTTTCAATAGCCGTGGACATAGGGATCATGCCGCCGATGAGGACGATGCTCTCCCAGTTGATGGCCCGGTATGCCTCCTCCATCCCGCGGATACATCCCAGGGCTACGGTGAGCACCGCGGCAATCATCACCGCCGTCACCGCAGGCACCCACTCCGTCACCAGCAGGATAATCAGCAGCAGCAGAATGCCTGCTGCAATGGGCGCCTTGCGGTCCATGGTGATTTTGCGGGATTCCTCCAGGGGCTGACCCACCACAATCACCTCGGAGGCCGTCGAAGCCAGAAGGGCAATGTCCTCCCATGTGCCCTGTACCAGCAGCGCATCGCCGAAGCGCATCTTTTCCTCCTTCACCTGATGGAGGATGTATTGGTCCTTCCGCTGGATGCCCAGCACATTCAGCCGGTATTTCTCCCGGAAGCCGGATTCCTTCACCAGCTTGCCGATAAGCCGGGACTTGGGCGTAAGCATCACCTCCGCCAGCCCCATATCGCTGGTGGCGTAAGCGCCGCCGCCTTGGCTTCCGCCGGAAATCTCCGGCTCCCCGGAGTCCAACACCACAAGCCCGTATTCCTCCGCGAACGCCGACACATCCTCCCGGGGGCCAAGCACATACAGGACATCCGCCTCCTGGATGATGCTCTCCGGACCGGCCACCTCCTGGTTGATGGTCTTAAAAAACTGATTGCGCGCCGATATCTTACGGCGGATCTCAATAACCGTAAGCTGAAAACGCGCCGGTATCCGCAGCTCCAGCAGTGTTTTGTCCAGAAGAGGAGAATCCTTCTTCACCTGGACCCGGAGGAGATGCTCGGACAGGCGGTACTCATTCTCCAGCTCACCTGCCGATCGCTTCCGCGACTTGGACGCTGCACCACCTTCGTTTTTGGGAAGGAACCGCCGCAGGTAAAGCATCGCCAGAATCCCCGTCACCAGGCAGATCGCTCCGGTAGGCGCAAAGGAAAAGAACTTCAGCTCCCCGTAGCCGCCTGCCTTCAATGCCTCTTGAATCACCAGATTGGGCGGTGTACCGATGGAGGTGAGCATACCGCCTAGGCTGCTGGCGAAGGCCAAGGGCATCAACAGCCGCCCCGGTGTGGTTTCCGCGCTGTAAGCCAGGCTTACCACAATCGGCATCATCACCGCCACCGTACCGGTGTTGCTGACGAATGCGCCGATGGACGCTGTAGCCAGCATCACCATCAGCAGCAGCTTGGTCTCATTGGTTCCGGCCAGCTGGAGCAGCTTGCGGCTCACCAGCTTGGCCAGCCCGGTACGAAAAATCCCACCGCCTACTACGAACAGCCCGATCATCATTACAACCACAGAATTGGAAAAACCGGCCAACGCCTCTTCAGGCTTCAGGACACCGGCTAGCATCAGTACGATCAGAGCGGCAACCGCAACCAGATCGGCGCGGATTTTGCCGGAGATGAACAGAGCGGAAGCGGCGGCAAGTGTAGCCAGGGTAACGATCATTGGCCCATTCATGTGCCCGCTCCTAGGACAGCTTCACTAGGCTGTAATTCTTCTTGCCCTTACGGACAATAATGAACCGCCCGCCGATGGCCATACCCTCTGTGATCTCCAAGGCCAAGTCGGTGATCTTGTCCCCATTGAGTGAAACGGCGCCTTTGGTAATATCCTCGCGGGCCTGCCGTTTGGAGGGCTCCAGCCCCAGATCCACCAGCCAGTCCACAATATTCTTGGGCTCGCGGCCGCCTTCGAAGGTAGGCATTTCCTTGAAACCCAGCTCAATTTCCTCTGCACTTAAAGACTTGATGTCACCGCTGAACAGGGCCGCGGTAATCCGCAGCGCCTGGGCCAGAAGCTCCTCGCCATGCACAAAGCGGGTCATTTCCTCCGCCAGTGCCTTCTGTGCTTCACGCTTGTGGGGTTCGCTCTCCACCTTGGCGGCCAATGCATCGATGTCCTCCTTGCTCAGGAAGGTAAAGTATTTCAGATATTTCACCACGTCCCGGTCATCGGTATTGGCCCAGAATTGGTAGAATTCGTAGGGGGTGGTTTTCTCCGGGTCCAGCCACACCGCACCGCCAGCGGTTTTGCCGAATTTAGTGCCGTCGGACTTCAGCATCAGAGGAATGGTCAGGCCGAAGGCCTTGGCCTCAGAGCCCTCCTTCTTGCGGATGAGATCCAGGCCGCTGGTAATATTGCCCCACTGGTCGGAGCCGCCGATCTGCAGCTGCACATCCTCGTGCTGGTACAGATGCAGGTAATCCAGCGACTGGAGAATTTGGTAGGAGAATTCGGTAAAGGAAATCCCGCTGTCCAGACGGCTGGCCACCACATCCTTCGCCAGCATGGCGTTGATGCTGAAGTTTTTGCCGTAATCCCGCAGGAACTCAATGACATTGATCTTGTGGGTCCAGTCGTAGTTGTTGACCATCCGGATCTGGTTGTCCCCTTCGGTCAGGAACAGCTTTTTCATCTGAGCGGTAAGCTTGTCCACATTCTCCTGCACCTGCTCCAGGGTTTGCAGAGAACGCTCCGATTGACGGCCGCTGGGATCACCGATGGTGCCGGTGGCGCCGCCAATCAGAATTACCGGACGGTGGCCGGCCAGCTGGAACCGCTTGAGCACCATAAAAGGAATCAAGTGGCCGATATGCATGCTGTCGCCAGTCGGGTCAACACCGCAATAGAGGGAAACGGCCTTCTCCTCGGTCAATTGGCGCAGGCCTTCCGCGTCCGTTTGTTGGTTGATGGCGTCCCGCCATTGCAGTTCATCAATAATATTCATGCGTGTAAACACTCCTTTGAGGTAATAGAAAAATGCAAAAAGCCGCCCCTGCCCGTAACCGGACACAGGGACGGCTGTAATAACCGTGGTACCACCCATTTTGCCTGAAGCTCAGCCGCGCGCACATAACGCAACGCCAAACAAACCTTCAAGCCACTCGTTTAGCGGGATAACGTCCGCCTTTCCGCCCGGACAAGCCGGGATGCTCCAAAGCTGTAATTCACGCGCTTCATGTGTACCGGGTTCCATCACCCCCGGCTTTCTGGGACAGAGACAAAGCGGCTACTGGGGCTTTTTCCACGCATACTGGATATGCTACAGCCAGTATAGTGAATCCGCGCGGGCCTGTCAACCTTGGGTCAGCCGCCTTTTTTCTTCACCGGAATCCAGATTTCGCTTTTGTAATCCGGCTTGGACGTGTCCTTGCTTTCATTCCACAGCATCTCCGGGCCAGGCGCGGCCTCGTATCCGGACATGGGAAACCATTCGGCATAGATGCTTCCCCAGACCTTTTGCAGCGTCTCCGGAAAAGGCCCCACCGCCGTAAACACAGCCCAGGCTCCCGCAGGAACGGCGAGGCTCTCCCACTTCCCTGCAGGCGGCGCATCCACCGCTACCCCGATATAATGGTCCAATTCGCCGCCATCGGCGCGGCCTTCGGAGAAGTTCAGCGAAGCGCTGACCAATCCGGCAGGCTCCACATTGGACAGCCCCTTCAGCTCCACAATGTCTTCCATAGTCAGGCTGGCCCACATTTTGGCGATCTCCGGATTCACTCCATTGTATTGAAGCGGTACTCTTTTGTGCAAACCTGTAATAGAGAATGCTTCCTTTTCGATGATGCGGTAATCCATATCATTTCCTCCCGTAACGGTTAATTGAAAGGTCATGGGCGGAACGGCCTTCAGGCTGGCTCCGGGTTTTCTGGCCTCGGTAGGAGTCAAGCCGTGAAGATTCTGGAACGCTCTGGTGAACGCATCCGGCGAATCGTAGCCATATTTCAGAGCCAGATCAATGACCTTGACTCCCGTGTCCCGAAGCTCCAGCGCCGCCTGCGCCAGCCGCCTGCGCCTGATGTATTCCCCCAGCGGCAGTCCGCTTAGAAAAGAAAACATCCTGCGGAAGTGATATTCCGAGCAGCAGGCCAGTTGGCCCACCCGGTCAAAATCAATCTCTTCCTCCAAATGGGCTTCGATATAACGCATGGCTTCGTTCAGCTGCATAAGCGGCTCCATATTGTTCAGCCTCCTTTCATATTCATCGTAACAGGAAGATGGATTAGGCTTCCCGACATATCCGGAACGGATCTTGCAGGACACTATTCATGAACGGCAGCGTAAGCCTCTGAGGCGGCCCCCAAATAATAGGATAACCCGATCTGCTGGCTCTCCAGCATGCTCCGGTGGAAATCATCCTCCCGGAAAAACCGTGTCTGCACGGCAAATTCTTCTGCAGTTGCGCCCAGTCCATGGTTTCCCAAGAAGGACAAATGGCTGCCGATTAAGCCCAAAATCTGCTGATCGTCGTGCCGGACACCCGTCTGCAGCGCCTTGGCCATTCCGTCCATAAATGCCGCCGCTTCCGCCGCCAGCTCATTCATCCGGGCGGTTTCCACAGGATTAGCCTCCAGCAGGTCGAACCCGTATTCCTTCTCCAGATGCTCCGACTGCTCACGGAGTGCTTCCTTCCATTCTTCCTCATTATTGAAGCCGCGGAACATGTCCTTTTCGCTCATCGTATCTCCCTTTCTGCTTGTGGCAATGGAGTGCTGCAATGTGTCAATGATGGTCTCCAACCGGCGTTTGCGAAGTAGCAGCAGTTCCTCTTGGCCTTCCAAAATGGCGGCGCGGTTGGTTTCGCCTCTTAACAGTTGCCCGATTTCCTCCAGTGTAAAATCCAGCTCCCGGTAAAAAAGTATCTGCTGCAGCCGCTCCAGCTCCGCCTGCCCGTATAAACGGTACCCGGCCTCCGTAATCCCGCAGGGCAGAAGCAGGCCAATCTTGTGGTAATGATGGAGTGCCTTGACCGTCACTCCCGACAAAACGGAAACATCCTTCACGGTGTACAGATGGTGTACCTCCTTTCTGAAAACAGAATAAGGCCTCCTCTTAGGTGAGGGTCAACAGGTACGGAAAAAATCCTGCTTTTGCAAGCAGGATTCCCTGGTTCTGGCTCCGGATTATTTGCGCCGGGATTTGGTCATACGGATATACAGAATGAGTGCCGCCAGGACCATGCTCATAAAACCCATATTTTCTGCCGCTGCCGCCTCCATCCCTAGCAGACCGCATACAAGAGTCACCAGGTTTTTTACCAAAAGAGCGGTTACAATCAGCAGAATCGGGCGCATGTAATTATATTTTCTCAACGTCGAACCTCCTGTGGGTTGTATATACTTTCATTATACATGGTACAAGGGGGTAGATGCACTACCAGCCCTTTTCCATAGCGGGTATAATAAAGACCATGATCATTTCGGGTCGGCTGCTGCACGGTTTTTCCGCTGCGGTCCTGATACACTGGGTTTACAGGAGGAGATGCTATGGAGTGGCTGGACCGGATGAAAAGTGCCATGGACTATATCGAAAACCATCTTGAAGAGGAGGTGGACCCGGCGGAAGCGGCCAAACGCGCCTGCTGCTCGGTGACCCATTTCCAGCGGATGTTTTCGTTCATAACGGGCGTTCATCTGTCCGAGTATATCCGGCGCAGACGGCTGACGCTGGCAGGCTTCGCGCTGCAGGAGGGGAACGTCAAGGTGATTGATGTGGCGCTGAAATATGGCTACGACTCGCCGGAGGCATTTTCCCGGGCGTTCAAGCAGCTTCACGGGATCATGCCCACGGCAGCCCGCGGCAAAGGTGCTGCACTGAAGGCCTTTCCCAGGCTCTCCTTCCATATTTCAATCCGAGGAGATGTAGAAATGAATTATCGTATTGAGGAAAAGCAGCCTTTTAAAATGGCCGGGCTTACAGCTGACATGGACTGCGCCAACGGCAAGCAGTACGCAGATATCCCCAAGATGTGGGAGACGGGGTTTGCGGACGGTTCGTTGGAACGTCTCAGCAACCATTTCGGGCTGGACAAAAACAAGGATATGCTTCATGCAGCGCTGTACAACTTCCGTGAACGGTATTTTACGTATATGATCGGAGCCGTGGTACCGGTGGAAGCTGACACGGGCAGCTTTGCCGTGCTGGAGGTGCCAGCGCTGACGTGGGCGATTTTCCCTACCGGAGAGCATACGGATGAACAAACCACCGAGGCCATTCAAGCAGTATGGAAACGGATCTATCCGGAATGGTTCCCCACCTCGGGGTATGAGCATGCGGAGGGCCCCGAGTTCGAGATGTACCATAATCTGGGCAACGGCCGCTACGTCTCCGAAGTGTGGATTCCCGTTGTGAAAAAGTAAGGCGAAGCTCAAAAAACCTCTCCTGCGCGGCCCGGTGCCGTAAGGGGAGGTTTTTGGGGTTGGGTTTAACTCGGTTTTGAGGGGTGAGACTGAACTCGGTTTTTCGAGTTTAATCCGGCTCTGGGCCCGGGTTTGGGCACTTTGTACTCGGTTTTTCGAGCTTAATTCGGCCCCAGGGTCCGCGTTGGGCATATTGTACTCGGTTTTTCGAGTTAAAGCAGCTCTTAGCACGGTTTTGGGCGTTTTATACTCGTTTTTTCGAGTTCATTGAGTTCGTTGCGCTCCTTCAGTGCGTCTACGGCCTATGCGCATAGATTGCCGCCGAAGAAACGATCTGCATGTCCGTCATCATCGGTTGGAAGCAGTCCACCACAAAGCCTGCCTCCAGCAGCTCCTTCCGATAACCCGCCTCCGTCTTCGCCCGGGCCGGGACCATAGGAATCTGCACTTCAACCTGCGCATCGGCAGGTCCGGCGCAGCGGGTCTGGGGCGTCCGGTAATCATCTCCGGTAAGCTTCAGCCAGCGTTCAAAGGAATCCACCGGGCTGTCATCCGCATGCTCTCGGTAAGATTCCCGGAACAGAAAGAAGGGCGCACCGTTTTTCAGACAGGAGTGAACATTCTGCAAGTAAGCAGCTCTGTCCGCATCCACCACCAACATGTGGAAGCCCATCACATCCAGGGCAGCGTCATATTGCCCCTCCACCGGTTCATGCGCCATGTCCAAAACGGTCACCTTTGCCCCGGGATAACCCGCCAAGGCGGCTCGGGCTTTGGCGACAGCCGAGGGAGCCACATCCACTCCGTGATACAGGCAGCCCAGCTGGGACAAGATGACTCCGGATGCCCCTTCCCCGCAAGCAAACTCCACAACCCGTTTCCCTCTCAGATTGCAGCGATCCACCCATTCAGTCAAGCTGGCCCGAAGCCCAACATCATCCTCCCCATGCCCCCATCTCTCCACTCCTGCCTCATACACCAGCTTGTATCGCTCTTCATAAACCAGGTAATAGGTTTTTTCGTCCATGGCAGCTCCTTTTTTTTGTTTTCACAATCGGCTATCCATCGTACCATCAACCAGAAGAGCAATCAATACTTTACAAAAAAGGAAAATACCCGCCACACGCTTCTATTGAAGAAGATAGGCAATTTGTTCTGCCGAATGTTATGATGCTGGTAATATTTCTTTTTATAAAAGGAGGATTCGCCATGGGTCAATATACGAAGGAGGAAATGGAGGAAGCACTCCGGTCTATCACTTCCACGATTAACAAGTGTGAAAAAGCGCAACAGAAGTTAACGGCAGGTACTTTCCAGCATACAAGGCTTGTCCGGGAATTAAAGGCATACTATATCTCAATTGCGTTGATCAAAAGGGAATCCATGCGCCTTGTTGGAGAAGAATCATTCGAGGGAGAAATGACGAAGGAAGAACTGGAAGAAGCTGTTGAGACAATTGCGTCAATGATAAGACGGTGCCAAGACGTGCTGCCAAAGCTGAAAGCAGGCTCCTCTCAGGAAACACTAACCGTACGCCGAATAAAGGCATTCCATATCGCGACTGACTTCATAAAAAAGCTTTGAAAGAATATAAGATTTAATCAAATTGCTAACTTCCCATATGCATAACCCTTACCGTCTGGAAGTCTTCCGGCGGTTTTTGGCGTTTTGGTTTGGCTGAAATCTCTCTATCAGGAAAGCACATTGTGTTAATGGTCGTGTCGGGCTGTTTTGACTGCACATAAAATAGTTATAGCAATCTTCTTTTATACTAATTGATAGGGGGTGGCAATGTGGGGATCGTGAACCTGGCTTTTAATGGAAGTTTTGAATCGGGGCTTTCGGGATGGGTTACACAGAATGCGGTTATAACCACCCAGCAGTCGCATTCTTATATGAATGCTGCACTTATTCCCTCCGCTGCCTCTGGATACGTTGGCCAATTTATCTCTGTAACCCCTGGCAGTTCATATGAAATGATGGTGTCATTGGGTAAGGCAGGGACTTCCATCTCGTCGCCAGTGATCATTCAGGTTTCATACTTCGATGCTTCCTATCAGGATCTGGGTTTGGCTTTGTATATGAGGATTCCGGCAAACAGGCTCCCGGATGTTACAGAAGAGAATTGGCGCGAAATTTATGCCGCAACCTCCATTTCCCCCGCAGGTACAGCATGGGCATACGTGATTATAAGCACACAAGCCCAGGCGGGAGGGGCACCAATGCTCGTTGATGATTTGGTGTTTTTAGCAGCTGCAGGAGTTTCAGGCGCTACCGGCGCCACCGGGCCTGCCGGCCTTGCGGGCAACACAGGCGCCACCGGGCCTACTGGCCTTGCAGGCACCACCGGAGCCATCGGGCCTGCCGGCCTTATGGGCAACACCGGAGCCACCGGGCCTGCCGGCCTTATGGGCAACACCGGGGCTACCGGGCCGACTGGTGCTGCAGGCACAAATGCTACAGTACCGCAATCTGCGTTCCGGGCAGAGAGCTACACTACCCTCCAAAGCGTAAGCAGCGGCACCTATGTAACCGTATCGTTTCCCAATGAAATATTTGATCTGAATAATGAATACTCGCCTTCCGTTTTTGTCCCTGCACAATCCGGTGTTTACGCCATCTCGGCGAATGTCGGTTATAATCCATTTAGCAATTCAACGGCAAGTCTTATTTACTTAAGTATAGCGGTCAATAATATCCAGGTGGTTGAGGTTTCAAAGCTGATAGCTGCAGGGAGCAATGGCGATAATTTTATGAACGTTAATACGATTGCACAATTAAATGCGGGAGATTCCGTTACTGTGCTTTTCATCATTCAAAGTGGACCCTCAGGCTTTATCATGAGCGTTGGGCGTGCGACAAATTTTGAGGCAGCGAGGTTTCCATCTCCATGAGGCTCCAAGAGGGTTGAACAAGGCTCCGTCCCCCGCTAACGGAACTTAGAAGCCCTTAAAGGGGATTTTACAGCAATAACAAAACGTAACGGAACTGAGACGCTCTTAGCACACAAAATCCATACAAATTACCGCCAGAATCCCAGCTAAGGGGCTCTCAGTTCCGTTAACGTCCCCAAACACCAATTTTTAGGCTGTAAGAGCTCCTGAGTTCCGTTGTAGCTCCAGCCATCGTCTGAGTTCCGTTGTAGCTCCAGCCAACTACTGAATTTCGTTGTATCTCCCAGCCCCGACTCACGGCTAACCTTCCCCCGGAGCCGCTGTCGGCAGCAGAACGGTAAAGACCGCCCCCGCCCCCGGCCGGCTAGCTACAGAGATGGTGCCTCCGTGCATCTCCACGATCTTGTGTGCGATGGACAGGCCCAGGCCGCTGCCCCCGCCTGACCGGGTGCGGGATTTGTCCGCTTTGTAGAACCGCTCGAAGATACGAGGCTGGTCCTCTCCGGTAATCCCCGGCCCGTTATCCGCCACCCGCACCGCTGCATAACCGCCCTCCCGGGAAACGGTGACGTTGATCCTCCCGCCATGTGGAGCGAATTTGATGGCATTATGCAGCAGATTGAGCCATACCTGGCTCATTAAGTCCTCGTCAGCGGTAATCACCACCTCCCCGGGCTCCAGATTCATCTCAATATCCTTGGCCTCCCACTGGGGCTCACAGGCCAGAATAAGAGAAATAAGCTGCTTATCCAGCCTGTAGGTGCCGGGGTGGACGGATGATTTCGCCGAATCCAGCACCGCCAGCTTCATCAGATTGTCGCTGAGCTTGGAGAGCCGGATACATTCCGTCTCGATAATATCCAGATAACGCTCCCGCTCCTCCGGGTCCAGCGCACCGCTTTTGAGCGCTTTGGCAAAGCCCATAATCGAGGTTAAGGGGGAGCCGATCTCATGGGAAACATTGGAGATAAACTCCTGCCGCAGCTCCTCCATCTCCTTCAGATTGGCCGCCATGTCATCAATAGTGGTTACCAGTTGGGCAAAAGGATGCCGCTCCCGTTCATGCCGCCCTATCTGGTCCAGCATGGGAGCCAGGTCCACCTGAAAATCGCCGCGGGAAATCCGGCGCATCACCTCAATCAGCTCGGTAAACAGCTTATGCTCATTGGGCCGGAGAAGCGGCCCGATTATCGAGATGACGACCCCGAACAGAATAAAGCCTAGCACCGCATTGATCTGAAAGGCCAGCAGGCCGTGCGGCTCCCAGCCCAATCTGCCATAAACAGCTTCGGTCACCATGTACATCCCTGTCCAGCACAGCAGGAGAAACCCGATGACCATCAGGACACCGCCGGCAAAATGGAGAACACTTCGTCTGTCCTTCATGGCTGGATAACCTCCAGCCGGTAACCCAAACCGCGGATGGTGCTGATCCGGAAGGTATGGCTCCCCTCCGGGAACCGCTCCCGCAGCCGTTTAATATGCACATCCACCGTCCGCTCATCCCCTTCGTAATCATACCCCCAGATTTGCTCAATAAGCTGGTCCCGGGTGAAGGTTTTGCCGGGATAACCCGCCAGCTTGAACAGCAGCTCGAATTCCTTCAAGGGGAGCGTAATCTCCTCCGCACCGTCCATACATTGGTACGTGTCCCGCCGGAGCACCAGACTTCCCAGCTGCACCATTTGGGAGGAGAGAATCCGGTACCGCTTCAGAAGCGCCTTGACCCGGGCAACCAGCACCATGGGGTCGAAGGGTTTGACGATGTAATCGTCCGTGCCCAGGGCAAAACCCTTCACAATCTGGGCAGCCTCCCCCTTGGCGGTCAGCATCAGGAGCGGCAGATTCTCCTCCTGCTCCCTTAGCTCGCGGCACAGCTCCCAGCCGTCCATACCCGGCATCATAATATCCAGGATCACCAGATCCGCGGGAGTATCCGCCAGCACAGCCAGAGCCTCCCGCCCATCCGAGGCCTCCAGCACCTCCCAGCCCTCCACCTTAAGAAAATGCCGCACCATTTCACGTATATGCAAGTCGTCATCCACGACCAATATCCGGGTCATAACGCCACCTCCACGAAAACCTTGCCTGATATCGCCTAGTTTGTCAAGCCTCCCGGCTGCAGCAAAAACGCCGTTGCCGGCGTTCTGCCTTGCCCTATGCCTTACGCATATATGCCCGCACGGTTGCCGGAGCGAACACCGCCACAATTACAGCCGCCCCCACCAGGGAGATTACCAGATCGCTGCCCACACTGCCGGAATTGGTCAGCTCCCGGACGGCGCTCACCAGATGGGAGATGGGGTTGAGGTTGGCAAACCACTGAAGCCATTTGGGCATGGTTTCCACAGGCACATAAGCATTGGATAAGAAGGTCAGAGGAAACAGAATGATCATGGACATCCCCTGTACACTGGAGGCCGTCCGGGCAATCACTCCAAAGAAGGCAAAAATCCAGCTGATGGCCCAGGAGCAGCCTATAACCAAAAGCCCTGCAAGCACCACATGCTCCACGCCTCCCGCAGGACGGTAGCCCATCAGATATCCCATGACAAAGGTCAGCACAGTGGCAATGGTATAACGGACCGTGTCCGCCAGAAGAGCCCCCGCCAGCGGGGCAATCCGCGCGATGGGAAGGGACTTGAAGCGGTCGAACACCCCTTTGTCCATATCCTCCCTCAGCTGGACCCCCGTGACGACCGAGGTAGTAATAACCGTCTGAACCAAAATCCCGGGAATAATTATGGGCAGGTAGCTGGCCACGTCCCCGGAGATAGCACCACCGAAGATATAGGTGAACATCAGGGTGAAAATAATCGGCTGAATCGTAACATCAAATAGCTGTTCCGGTGTGTGCCGGATTTTGAGCAAACCCCGGTAGGCCATGGTCAAGGAATGCCGGATCGTCTGGCCCAGGCTGTTGCGGCTTTTCAGTTGGCGGGCTGCCCCGGGTGTAATGGTGGTCTGGCTCATACGTTTGCCTCCTTCAATTGATGTGCTGCCGCGTGCTGCCCGGACGGCTTATCTTCTGCCGGCGCATCTCCGGTAATGGTCAGGAACACCTCATCCAGCGTCGGCTTCTGCATGCTCATTTCCGCCAGGCGGATTCCGTCCTCCAGGAGGGCGATAAGCAGATCCGCAACTTTGTCGGGATCGGACATTGGTGCCGTAATTTTTCCGGCTTCCGCCGAAACCGCCGCCCGCACCTGCAGCACCTGCTCCACCTTCCGTCGTGCATGCTCCGTTTCCAGCGGCTCCGCCACCCGCAGCTGCAGGGATGCAGTGCCTACCGACATTTTCAGCTCATCCACCGTACCTTCCGCTACCACATGGCCGCGGTCGATAACAGCGATCCGGTCCGCCAGCTGATCCGCTTCATCCAGATACTGGGTGGTCAAAAGCACAGTGGAGCCCGTTTTGACCAAACGCCGGATGGTTTCCCACATTTGGGCCCGGGTCCGGGGATCAAGACCGGTAGTCGGTTCATCCAGAAAGATCAGCGGCGGCTGGGCGATAAGACTGGCGGCCAGATCCAGCCGGCGCCGCATTCCCCCGGAGAAATTCTTCAGGGGCCGCTTCGCTGCCTCTGTCAGACCGAACTCCTCCAGCAGCTCCGCCGCCTTCCTCTTCGCGTCCACCCGGGACAACCCAAGCAGCCGGGAGAAAATCACCAGATTCTCCGTGGCGCTTAAGGATTCATCCACGGATGCATATTGCCCCGTGACACCGATCAGCTGCCGCACTATATGCGGCTCTCTTCCCACATCATGCCCAAAAATCTGCGCCGAACCCGCGTCCGGCCTTAACAGCGTCGCCAGCATCCGGATGGTGGTGGTTTTACCTGCCCCATTCGGTCCAAGCACCCCGTATATACTGCCGGTCTTCACATGCAGATTTACCCCGTCCACGGCCCGGTTGTCCCCGAAGGTTTTGACCAGCCCGCTGGCTTCCACCGCCCATTGTCCGCCGGCGGCACTTGCCTCTCTTTTCTTTTTCTCCATCTCCATTGCCTCCCTGATCCGTTGATATTGGCATGGTATCGCAGATTTATGAACTCAATATGAACAAAAAAAGAGAGGCCTAAGCCCTCTCCGGAAAAAAGCGCGCTTTCTAAATGCTGGAAAAGAAGCAGTTTATTTGATACGATGAAGTCGGACATCCTGCGCGAACAAAAAACAATGGACATATCTGCAGAACCTTAAACTTATAACAACGGGAGCTGGAATGGAATGAATCTGTTTCAGGGAATGGAAGGCATGCGAATGGCCAACGGCCTTTTTTGGCTGAATGAGCCGGAGAAGTGGAGCTTTGGGCCTCAGGGGCTGGTGGTGGAGGCTCCGCGGTCCACTAACTTTTTTAATGATCCGGAGATCGGAAGCATTGATGTGACAGCGCCATTCTTGTATGCGGAGGTAAAGGGGGATTTTGATCTGACCACACGGGTTGGCATCAAAATGCTAAAGTGGTATGATGCGGGATGCCTGCTGATTATGGCGGACGAAGCCCGCTGGGCAAAGCTGTGTTACGAAAATTGGAAAACGGGGCCTTCCATTGTAAGCGTTGTCACAAGAGCGGTTTCCGATGACTGTCCCTCTCATGTCATCGGCGAGGTTCAGCCCTACCTGAGAGTGCTGCGGTCCGGCAGCTGCTTCGGCTTCTATTATTCATTGGATGGTACAGCCTGGACGCTGATCCGCTACTTCAGCATGGATGCGCCGGAGAAAATCAAGGCAGGTATCCTGGCCCAAGCCCCCATCGGCAAAAGCTGCAGCGTCAGCTTTGAGTTCCTGAGGCTGGAGGCCAAGCCGGTGAAAAGCGCGAAGGAAATACCGGGATAACCGGAAGCCCGGCCTCCCTCATTGCCTCACTACATATAAAAAAGCAGGTAAAACCTTAGACCGCACTCTAAGTGTTTACCTGCTTATTCACGTTTTGGCGTGTCGGTTCCAATCACCCCGCCAGCTTTAAGCCCACAGCGGCGGCCAGCACCGTTGCGATACAAAGAACCCGCGGCAAATTACGGGGCTCTCCGTAGATCACCATTCCGAGAATCGCACCGCCGGAAGCCCCGATGCCCGTCCATATGGCATAAGCTGTACCCATCGGCAGCACCTTCATGGCTTGGGACAGGAAAAGAAAGCTTAGCGCAAAACCGCCCGCCATGTAAAGGAAGGCTCTCCAGCTCCGTTCCTTATTCAGTTTATTAATCATGGCTACACCAAGCATCTCAAACAATCCGGCCAATATGAGAAACATCCATTCCATGGTTTATCCTGCCTCCTGTTCCGTTTCTGGTTGCGGGCTGAGCAGCTTCAAGCCGGTAACCCCGGCCAGCAAAAGCGCGATCAGAAGAATCTTCAACCCGTTTGCCGGCGCATCAAAAAGCAGCAGCTCCGCAACCACCGTTCCGGCGGTTCCCAGCCCGACAAACACCGCATACACCGTACCTACCGGAAGCGCCCGGGAAGCCCGGATCATCAGATAAAAGCTGGCGATAATGGCAATAACGGTTCCGGTGATTTCAACCAGTCCCTCCGCATGCTTCATCCCGATCACCCAGCCCACCTCGAAAAGCGCCGCTATACCGACAGATGCCCAATTTCTGTCCATGGTTTCTCCTCCTTATGGTTCTATGTTTCCCGCAGCCCGGTAGATAAACGTAAAAAACCCGGAAGAATAAACTGCTGAATGCAGCTATTCTCCCGGGCTTTTGTCCCTCCGTGTCAACAGTCCGAAGACTGCCGCCTTCTCTCGGACCAGGCCAGCCTAAAGCTGCGGAACCCTAGAAAGCTTTTTATGCGGTTGATGCCCATTATACACACCCGTGGCGGGGTGTCAAGGCTTTCAGGTTATAAGTGACTGCCCTCCGGCATCGTGGTAGGCTGAATCAGAACAGCGTCGAAGGAAGCATTCGCCCGCTCCGAATACAAGCCTGCCGCACCGGAGCCAAACCTGCTGTCGTGAGCAGTCAGCTTCTTTTGCCCGTTTAGATGCAATTCAATGGTATCTCCGGTGAATACCCCGCGAAACCGGTAAGAGACTCCCGGATTCAGGGCGATGGGCTCTTCTGCCAGCGTCTGCGTAACACCGCCGGTTACGGATTTGATGGATAGCTTGCCGTTCCCATACGAAAGCAGATAATAGTTGCTTCCGTCCTGCACCCGGCCGGCGATGCCGAACTCTCCCGCCAGGTGCCCGGGCCGAACCCAGGCAAGATAGCTGATATTGCCAAAGTGCGCCTTCGTATGGATAAAGGACGCCTCAGCAGCATGATCCGAAACCGCCAGAACCTGTTCCAAGGGATCAAAAGGGACAGCTCCTGCCGCCCGTGTCAGCGGGTCCTTTACATTGTAGGGAATAATGACCGCTTGCTTTTCCTTCCAAGCTCCGCTTACCGGTACCCAATGGTCG
The DNA here is from genome assembly GCA_023386955.1 of Bacillota bacterium. GTDB lineage: Bacteria > Bacillota > Bacilli > Paenibacillales > NBRC-103111 > Paenibacillus_AR > Paenibacillus_AR mesotrionivorans. The sequence continues at coordinate 366,079 of JAEWIS010000044.1, read as the reverse complement.
GTCAGGGCGGAAACACCTTCCTTGTAATCGAAGGAATCATGGAAGGCCGCCGGATTCATACCCCCTATGGAAATAAGAAGCTCCCAAAGATAGATATCCGCCGTGGTATGCTCCGTTTTGGTCCCGGCCCGGGATTGGGAATAGTACCCGTTGACGGTCTTGGCGTAATAATCGGATACACCCACCGCTTGGAGCTTGGCTATACGGTCACGCATAGCTTCATTGCCAGGGACGTTCCAATAACCGAACATATGCATCAGCATCCGGTTCTGCAAGGAGGGATCGATGCCGAGCACCGCATAGGTAGCACTCTCCCGCGGCCCGTCCGCATCGGAGGATGCGAATTCATGCTCCATTCCCGGCTCGCCCATATAATCGCCATCCTGGGCAATCCGGTCCCACGTCCCATCCTGGGCCTTGGCAAACATCCTCATGGGATTAGCCAGGAATTCATCCATGGTCACGCCTTTGAAGGACCAGCCCGGATTGCGGACAACGCCTTCCACCATGGCCGCTTTCGCAGCTTGTGATCCGAAATTGAGGGTACTGGCGAAGCTGGCATAAACAGATGTCAGCCCCTTATCCTTCAACTCCTGAAGAAATGCGCCGTGATCATATTGCTGCAAGAGCCCCTTCACATTCTCCGTCCCCAGTACAAAGGAAGATGCATACAGCAGCGTCATATTGGGCTCCCAGTAGTTGGGGTTGCCGGTATAGGTATTGGGATCTCCGTTCATAGCCAGGCGGGCGCCCGTTCTTCTGCTGCCATATTGATCTAACTCGCTTGTCGTGAAGACCGTGCTGATCAAGGCGGCTTTGAAGAAAACCGCCAGCTTGGAGCGCTCCTGCTCCGTCAGCAAGCTCATGATTTCCTCATCATTCCACAGCAGAGCGGCAGAGGACACCATGGAGGAATGACCGCGGGAATCGAGCCCGGCCTGGAGATTGGGCATATTGGCTCCTATGGTCAGCATCTTGCGGATAACCTCCACGCAGCGTTCAACCAGCATAGGGTCACGATTACCGGAGAGGACAGCCTGCACGATGGCTTCGAAGGACTTGCTCCCTCTAAGCTCCGAGAAGGAGCCCTGGGCCGCATCCTTGTTGCCGAAGATAATATTGGCCGAGTCCGCCATCGCCAGCTCCAAGGTGCTTTCTTGAGGAGCGGGATACGGATAGGCGGTGTCCGCAGCTGTGATGGATGGCGATATCTGGTCAGCTTCCTGCTTATTCCCCAACGCATCCATGATACTGCCGGCGGCAAGCCGGATTCGGTTGCTTTCCCCGGCAATCGGGCTGTACAGGGAAATGGATACCGTTTGACCGTTTATGCTGACATGGTCCGCAGCATTCAGGGGCCGATATTCCCTGCCATTGTCATCGGAGTAATAAACGCCGTTATGGAAGGCCGTCTCATCGGATAAGGCGTTGAACACCGGCTCATCAAACACCAGGATGATTTTCCTGTTCATGTTGACCGCATAAGCCTTCTCCAGGACCGGAGCAGCCGTGTCAGCCGTTATGAAGTCGGATACATAAGGCATCCCCACCAGGTTGCCTGCCTCATCCTTCAAGGCATCAGGCTCTATACGGAGCTTATTTTGGTTTCCCGCCAGCTTGGATTCCAGAGTAACCACTAGCTTGCCGTCTGCAAGTGCTGCGGTGTCTCCTTCCTTCAAAGGGGCAAAAGCTATCCCGTCTTGTGCAAAGGATACGGCGGCTTTCAAGGCCGCTTCATCACTGGCTGAACGGAACAGCGGCTCATTCGCCGAAACCGTCAATATCCGGTTGGTGCGGTCTGTCTCCACACTGCTGCTCAGCACGGGGGCAGTGGCGTCATATGCCAGCTCTCCGATCAGGAGCTCGTGGCCGATAGCATTGCCGGCTTCATCGGACAAGGCATTGGCGTTTATGCGCACCTTGGCACCCGGCACGCTAAGCCTGTCGTCCAACACAACAGACAGCGTATCTCCCAGAATAGCTGCGGAGTCCTCCGGTGAAAGCGGAGTAAACAGATTGCCGTCCCGGGACAGGGAGATAGCCGGTAGAAGTCCGGTTAGGCCGGTTGTCCGGAGATATTCGTTAAAACGGAGCTCCAGCCTGCGGTTTTCCCCGCTTACCGCTGCCGCCTCCAAAACAGGAGCGGTCACATCATAATCAAGGATCAACTGCGGCGGATTCGCCCCCTCCTTGCTGCTGATTGTACGGTTCGAGCTGGTATTGGTTCCCTTCAGCATAAAGGAGATTACCTCCCCCGAATTTCGGCTCAAGACGTAATCCGTTACATTCCACTGGTACCATCCCGGCGCACCGCCTACCAGGGCTTTACCCACAATCTCGGAATGGGAAGGCTGATTGGCATAGGTCAGCCCGTCTTCCGTCCATCCCTCGTCAGCTACGGCATACAAGGACAGCTCCTGGGGAACAGGACCGGCATCGTTAAAATACAGACGGAGGATAGCCTGATTGAAAGGACCCGCGTTGACAGCAGGGAATTGGAGAAAAATTCTGCGGTTAAATGCCCCTCCGCCTTCCTTCAGCTCCATCACCGCTTTCTTTCCGTAATTGGTAGCGGTGGTTGAAGACCCGCTGTTAACATGCGCATCCATTACCGGAGCCATGACTGTCCGAAGCGCTCCCTCCGCAGCCGCACCGGTTCCTGCAGGTATAAAGGCTTGAACCAGCAGCAGCATTTGAAGAATGGCCAGCCACAGGCTAACCGCCTTTATCCATTTCCTTTGCATCACATTCATTCTCCTTTCCATTGTGGAAATTCCAGAAAAAGTAAGCGCTTTCTAAAAGCAGTAAAACAGAGCTGCCCCATTACGGCTGTACCCGGGACAGCTTTCCCCTCACCCGGCTATCCCGCTCCCAAGCCGGCTTGGACTGGGGGCGGGCCGGTTCCTTTACATCTTCTGCTGCATCTCCAGGGTGACCCTGGAGCCCATCAGCTTGTAGCGCTTGCGGTAATCCTCGTACAGATCCAGAATATCCTCACGGCTTCCGGTAAAGCTGCATCTCAGGCATCTGTAGTCCCCCTGCTCCTGCCTGAGAGTAACGTCATTGCCGGCATGCAGACACAGAGGGCACCGGTAAACTAAGCTTTTCGTATGGTCAGACATGCTGCCGCCTCCCGTCTGTCATCCGAAAGGATATGATTCAGCTTTAAGGTAAAGTACGGATTAAAGAGGTGCCCCTCTTCCGCTTCTGCAGACAAACAAGCCGTATTCATAGATTCCAAAGCAACCCTGGTTGAAATTTGCGGAATAGAAGCGGCTGCCATTTGCCCCCGGACGGCCTTTATGCCTCTCGAGCCATATTGGAAGGCCAGCTCCTGCCGGCTTTCCTCGCCGCACACCTCCAGGACAATTCCATGAAGATCCTCCGCATACTCCGTAAAGCCGTAGCAGCCCTTAAAGTATTCCTGTATGCCCAACTGCTGCGCCGGATCAGAAATGCTCAGAAGCCTCCGGTTGATCAGGATAACACCTTCACCGGTAAATTCATAGACCGTTTCAATCTGCGCCTTCAGGCCGCTTTTGAAATGCAGTGCTGCCGGTGTGAGTGTCACCCGTGTTCTGCTTCCGTCGCGGTCCACGGCGGCTACCCGGGTTTGACATTCGCATAAATCCAGGGTCTGCGTACCGGCAGTTACATACAAGGTCGTCCTTGCACCGTCAGAGGAATGATGCACCGTCCCTGTACGCAGCTGAGATTGGATCAGGTACGGATAGCTGGCCATTTCCCGCATGGGCGAATCCGGTCCGGAATAGGCGGCGAACCTGCCCGCATAGGGACGCAAATCACCGATGGAGCCCCCTTGATTGGCATCAATCAACACACGGAAAGCCGGGTCGATATACCACATATAATGTTTGCCGGACCCGTAGAGCATGTCCTTGCCCAAGGCCACTGCCGGTTGATGAAACGGCATATTCAACTTATACCATTCTCCGAATTCCTTCATATGCATATCCCGGATGCTGCCCTCGTTGCGCAGTTGGGCCAAATACTCAAGAGTCTCCAGGTAAATCTGCTGGGAGATTTCGGGCGGATCCTGCACATTGGGATTATCCCCCAGCCAAGGCGGGCTTACATGCACATGGTAGAAGGAATACCCGTCATTCATATTCTCCTGCATCCGGTATTGGTCAATCAGATTGAAATCGTACGGATGGCGTAATCCCCGGTTGGCTAACCCCCGCTGCACATTGGCCGGATGGCTGGCGAAGAAGTCGTTCCGCCCCTCATAGGCCAGGGCTAAATCTCTGCTGAGATGGGGGATGGCCACCAGTCCGCTCCAATCGGACTCATCTGCGGCAGGGCGGAAGGAATGGCCTTTAGCCGCATACCAGGGTCCCCAGGACATCCCCTCCGAAAACAGATACCATGAATGATTGCAGCCATGAAAAACCTTCGTGCCCTCCTCAAAGCAGCCCGCCGTCACCGTTGTAGTAGAAGGACTCAGCTCCCGGATCAACTCCATGGACTGGGAATCGAACAAGTAGCTCCCGATGGAAACCGGCTCCTGTCCCAGCTTGCCCCGGAAGAGCTCAAGATCATGCGCCAGGGTCTTACGTTTGTTTTCCTTGCTGAGCAGCCAATAGGGAGCATTGCCTCCCCACTCCGGCCGGCCTCTCCACAGCCACAGAGCCAGCTCATCGCCATATTCCTGATGATCCCGGAGGATCTCCTCCACCATCCGGTCATCCTCCAGCGAAGCTGCCGGAATAACCAAAGTGACCTTCAGCTTCAATCTGTGTGCGTATTCCTGCTGCAGCTTGTAATACGGATAATTTACGCCGGTCACCGGCCTGTGCAGCACATTCAATAGCATGGCGCTCCATCCTTTTCCTGGTTGTTGTTTAGGACGTATCTGCGGGCAGCCTACTTTTTTACATAACGGGCGTAGGCTTCATTTTTAATTTTCAATACCTCTTCAACCCCCATCGTTTTCAGCTGAGCGACAAAGGCGTTGTAATTGCCCTCAACCGGCTCGGCGCCAAGCACCCACTTCTGCGAGCTTTCCATCACGTAGGTTTTGATATTGGACTCCAGATTCTTCAGCTTGCTCTCTTCCGCTGAAGTATAGGCCAGTGTGGGAATTTGCTGGCGGGGATATTTGTTGTTGATGTATTCCGACATCCCTTTTTCTGCAACAGGATTCAGGTATTGACGCTCGTACTCGAAATCCTGGTGATAGCCGAACTCCAGATTTACGCCGTACTTCCACAAGGTTTGGGTTACAGCACCGCTTTTCAGAATTTCGTCGGTAAATTTGGGCTTGCCGTCAACAAGCTGATAGGTGATCCCCTCCACGCCAAAGTTGGCCAGCCTTCTTCCTTCCTCCGTGTACCAGTAGTCAAAATATTTAATGGCCTCCTCCTTGTATTTGCTGCTGGAGGAAATGCCCCAGCCATTGGTGGAAACGGTGGCTCTGGCCGTATACTCCACTACTTTGCCGTTGATATCGGCCGGAGGGGCGATTGGCACAAAATTGAGATTGGGAACCTTATCCTTCAGAGAGGTATTGAAAGCGGCAGTGCTGGCAAACCAATCCCGTGTCGAACCGCCGATATTGTCTCCCAGCATAACTTCTCTGGCCTTGGCGCCACGGGTGAAAATCTCCCTGTCGATTAACCCTTCCTTATACCATTGGGCAATAGCGGATATTCCCGTTTTGAAGGTTGGCTCAATGGGACCAAAGGCAATTTTGCCGTCCTTCAGGTAATAATCATGGTCAGCTCCCCACAAAGCCAAGAGGCCGTATACAGCCGTATTGTTGTCCCGGGTGAAATAAGGAACCTCGTCAGCCTTCTTGTTTTTATTGGGGTCCTGTTCCTTAAAAGCCTTCAGCACCTTGTAGTATTCATCTACGGTCTTGGGTGTTTGGAGACCTAAAGCATCCAGCCAATCCTGGCGGATAAACCAGCCGGAAGCGGCCTCCCCGTCCGGAGCGAAGGGGAGAAAATACATTTTGCCGTCCGCGGCTGTACCCACTGCCTTCACATCCGGGCGCTTCTCAAGAAATTTTTTGATATTCGGGGCATGTTTGTCAATCAAATCGTTCAAGGGCTCGAAGGCACCTTCCTGCCCAAACTTATCCATATTCACCTTAGTGCTGGTTACAATGTCCGCAATATTTCCGGAGGCAACCATCAGGTTGAAGGCTTCATTCTTGTCCGTCACCGTTTTGGCAATGGTGCCCTTCAGAGTGACATTGGTGCGTTTCGCCGCTTCCGTGAATACAGGCCATGCATCATCAAAAGCGCCAAAGCTGTGCATGTGAATGGACATGGTGACAGGCGTTTTGCTGGCTAAAAAATTTTGCGCTGCTCCTGCCGTTGCTTGAGTACTTGGAGCCAGACTGGTCCCGGAGACAATACCGTCTTCCTTGCCGCCCCCGCAGCCTGCAAATAAGGCGCTTGCCACAGAAAAGACCACCGCTCCGGCAACAGCACGCTTCCACTTCCGATTGGTTGTTTTCATCTTCATTTTGCCTCCCCTTGAGTGGTAGAACATTATTATCTATCTGATCCGGACTCTTCTCTGCAAGCCGCAGGACGGTCCGGGCAAAACCCCAAGCCTGCTACCCTTTGATCGAACCGATCATCACACCCTGAACAAAGTATTTTTGGATAAACGGATACACAATTACGATTGGAATGACCGAAACGATAATGGTGGCGTAAATAACCGTCTCTTGGGAATAGGCCACCGCATCCATGGCGCCAATCATTTCGGCAGTGGGCTTCATTTCTACCACCAGCTTGTTCAAGAGCACCTGAAGAGGAATTTTGCGCTCATCCTGCAGGATGATCATTGCCCAAAAATAGCTGTTCCAGCGGCCTACGGCATAAAAAAGAGAAATGGCGGCAATGGAGGGTTTGGACAGCGGAAGCACGATATTCCACATGATGCGGAAGTCACTGGCCCCGTCTACCTTCGCTGCCTCCTCCATCTCCTCCGGGATGGACTGGAAGAAGCTCCGCAGAATAATTACATTGAAGGTGGTAATGCCAAAAGCAAACAGAATCGCTATCCGGCTGTCCAGCAGGCTCAAGTCCCGCAGATTCAGATAAAAGGGAATCATCCCTGCGCTGAAGAGCATGGTAAAGGCAATAAAAAAGCCGATTACTTCCCGGCCCATCAGCCGTTTTTTGGATAAGGGATAGGCCCCCATGATGGTCAGCACAACGTTGATGACGGTTCCCGCCACCGTATAGAAGATGGTGTTGGCATATGCCAGCCAGATGGACTCCTCTTTGAATACCTGACGGTATGCATCCAGCGTTACATCAACGGGCCACAGCATAACGCTGCCGTTCACAACCGCATCCCCTGCACTGATAGAGGCGGAAAGTACATACAAAAAAGGATACAGGGTGGCAAAGGCCAGCAGTGTTAGAAAGATATGATTAAAAACAGAGAAGAGCTTCTCTCCGGAGGTTTGTTTCATGAATAAATCACTCCTTGGTTGGCGAATGACGGCGCACTCTTACCACAGACCGCTGTCCGTAAATTTTTTGCTTAGTTTGTTGGCGATAATCACCAGCAAAAGACCGATGGCGGAGTTGAATAGCCCCACTGCCGTAGTCAGATCGTAGCTGCCCTCCTTGATTCCGGCACGATACATATAGGTGCTGATGACATCGGCAGTTTCATAGGTAGCCGGCTGGTAAAGCAGAATGATAGCCTCATACCCCACATCCAGAATATGTCCGATCCGCAGGATCAGCATGATCATTATGGTGGGCAGAATACCGGGCAGCGTGACATTCCACATCTGCTTCCACTTGCTGGCGCCGTCAATCACTGCAGCTTCGTAAAGCTCCGGGTTGATCCCCGAAAGGGCAGCGATGTACAGGATAGCACCAAAGCCCGCCTCCTTCCAGATATTCATGGAGACGAAGATGGTCCGGAAATATTCCGGCACGGTCAGAAAATAGATCTTCTCCAGCCCCAGCTTCTCCAGGACGATATTGATCAACCCGTTGCCCGGAGCCAGGAAGTTGGTGACAATCCCTGCCACAACTACGATAGAGATGAAGTGGGGCAGATAGGTGAGGGTCTGCACCGTTTTTTTGAAAACGGCATTGCGGACCTCATGAAGCAGCAGCGCCAAAACGATCGGCGCCGGAAAACCCCACGCCAGGCTGTAAAAGCTGATTAACAATGTGTTCTTGATGGTGCGCAGAAAATAAGGTCCTTGAAAAAAGGTCATAAAATGCTCAAATCCCACCCAGGGACTGCCGGCAATCCCTTTGAACACGCTGAAATCCTTGAATGCAATTTGCAGGCCGTACATGGGTTTGTAAGCGAATACGATGTACCAAAACATAAAAGGGATCAGCAGCATATAAAAAAAGCGGTCCCGGGACAGCCTTCCGAGTATGGTCTGCCAATCCAGCTGTATACCCAGGCGTTTCTCCCGGCTTATCAGCTTTTGCTCCATTAAGCCTTCACTCCTTTTGGTTGTATGTGCGTTTTTATCCGTGGAATGAAAACGCTTTTTCTCTGGTCTGCCTTATCCTATCAGGAGGGTTTGGTTCCCGTAAATCATCATTACTTACGAAGGTATCCAATATTCCCGAAAAGTCCGAAATGTACATTTTCTACAGCCTTCACGATTTTTATGAATCCGCTTGCAATAAAAAAAAATAACACGCAGCGCTGCGTGTTATTGGTGTTGCTTCAGATATTGCCCGGGGGACACTCCCTCGTATTTTTTGAAGATGCGGATGAAGGTATTGGCATTGTTGCAGCCCACCATTCCTGCCAGGTCATTCACCTTGATATCCGGCGTTTCACTGATAATCCGCTTGGCTTGTCTGACTCTGTATTCGTTGAGATAGTCCTTAAAGTTATCTCCGATATGCTCCTTGATCAAGAAGCTGATGTAATTGGATGAGAGGTTGAAATGCTCCGCAAGATCCGCCAAGCCAATATCCTTTTGGTAATGGGCATGCATATAATCAATCATCTGGTGAACAACGGAACGGTCCATGTCCCGGTTCTTCTGGCCCGCCGCCTCCACCAGCCGCCCAACCAACGCATAAAGCCGCCGTCGCGTTTCCTCCTCTGTCCGGCCGGACAGGAGCATATCACGGACAGACTGCTCCCCGGCGAATACTTCCGATTCGGTTCGGCTCATCTGCTGCAGGGCACGATTAATCGTGGACAGAAACGCATACAGAAAAAACGGCAGCGCATTCTCATTCAGCCTGCCAGCCCCCAGATTCTCCTCCAGCACATGATCCAGAAGCTCCGTGGCCTGCCCGGCATTGCCCTGAAGGATATGGATAATCATCTCCCGCTCCATCTCCAGCGGGTAATAATAATCCAGCTTCTGCATCCGGGCCAGATCCTCATAAGTCAATACGGACTGCTTATGCCACACGAGCCGCTGCTCCAGTAAACGCCATGCCGGCTTATAGGAATTCTTCAGCTGATGCGCATGGCAGGCAGGGGGGCCAACAGCAGCCGCTATTGATATGGCAAATTCCGCCTCCACCTCCGCGACCGCCGCCACTAACATCCGCTTGATCGGCTCGAGCCGGACTTCCGGAATCAGAATGGCATAGCGGGATTGGTCTACCTCCACACCTTCGCAGAGCATAAGCTCTTTAATCTGGCCGCGGATCATCTCCATCGTCCGGGATTTGATCTGAAGAATGGCCTCCAAGGAATATTCGTTTTCCCAATCCTTCTCCTCGGGAAAATCAAACAGAACCACGGTGGATTCCTGCCCGAGCCATTCCAATCCGTACCGGACCAGCCCTTGCTGTGCCTGCTCCATGGTCAGAATACCGAACAGCAGATCGCGGAGAAATTTGCTCTTCATGGAAAGCTTGTGATGGCTGATGGTTTCCCGAAGCGTATTATTGGTCTCCCTAATTTCGCTGGCCGTATTCTGGATAAACGAAAACTCATCTGTCCCTTTCCCATCACTGTAATCCGTAAATATGGCCGTAATTCTCCGGATAGGCCTATACATTCGGTTGGCCATGAAAAAAGCCAAACCAGCCCCCAACAGAGCCATTCCCGCATAAACCATGGCTGTGTTCCGCACCAGAGGCCACAGGCTTTGGCCAAGGGACACCTCTGTAGCCAGATATACATAGGCGATATTGTCCAGGGTTGTGGAACGGACCATATGAATGGAGCGGCTGTCCAAGGGAAATTTGCTGTAGCCGGTGGAATCGGCAGTAACCTCAGCAGCGGCCAGCAGATCAGGCACTGCCAGACGTTTCCGGTCCATTGCTCCATCTACCCATACGCGTTCCTGAAAGAGAATTCCGAAATCCTCCTGTCCCTTCAATTGCGGGAGGAGCATATTCTTATAAAAGGAGATAAGAAACATCAGCTCTCCTCCGTTGGCCAAGCTTTCCTTCCGGGCAAAAACCAGCCGCTCCTCAATTTCCGGTGCTCTGTCTGACGGATATGGCGTATGAGCCAGATAAACCTTGGACCATGCCCCGCTTCTCTCCAATTCCTCCAGGTGCTCAATTTCCTCGGCGCTGAAGCCCAGCCCTTGATAATAATAGCTTCGGCTTAAGGTGTTTTGGGGCATAATGACGGTATCATCATGCAGGGCTACTAAATCAATTTGATACCCCAGATTTGTAAACGCATTCAAATTTCCCTTTAATTCTTTGAATACTTGTGTCATAGCGAAGTTATTGGCAGCCGGATTCAATGCATACTCCAGCACATATTGGTTGCCTCGAAGCTGATTCACATAATTCAAAGCCACATTCAGCTTCATGTCCAGCCTGGTTTGATTCTGCTCCGTGAAGGCTCTCCTTTGGTTGTCCAGTTGAACCTTCATAATCTCAGCATTCTTATACAGATGCACCCCGCCGGCAATCAGCGTATACAGCACGGCCAGCGTAATGAAGGCTGTTGCCAATTTGCGGAGAAATGTTTTCTTCATGATGCGCCCCCTTAACCTGGTGTATGGGTGTATGTGTTTATCCTCGATCGGCTCACATGACATTCAACCCTTACTATACCTTGGCAGGAGACGAAACGTAAATCACCATTTCTTCCAAGCATCACGAAAATCTATATTCGTTTGACCCTTCGCATGTTTTCCGTTGAACATGCCGGCCTTCCTCCGGTATACTGTCAGGCATTTTGATAAAACGGTTATAACGATTTGCGGTATAGGGGTTATTTCCATTTTCTGATAAAATGGGAAACGTCCGGAGCCTGAGCAGCAGCGGCAATCCAAGCCGGACACGAAGCACTAGGAGGGATAGCTATGAGTTTAAAGCTGCGCGGATACCGTAACGGCGATTTTATGGCTGTACGGAATATGATAGTGGAGAGCTTTGCGGAATCTGGTAATCTGGGAAATTGGCTGATTGACCGCTGGAATTTTTGCCGGATGGTCAGCCATACCATGAATAATACATACGATAGCTGGGAGCAAACGGTAGGCATTTGGGAAGACGCCGACGGGGTTATCACGGGGGTGGTCAACTCCGAAGGGGAAAATAGAGGCGAAGCCTTTTTCCAGGTCCGCACTCCATTAACCACCTCCATATTAGAGGAGATGTTTGCCTTTGCCGAGCACACCCTGCCGTTGCAGGATAAGGACCAGCGGGTGCTTCGGCTGCGAATTCCGGCCGGTGACACTCTGCGGGAGGCCATTGCTTATGAGCGCGGTTATACCAAGCTGGGCGGGGAGGATACCTTATCTGTCCTGTCTTTTACGAATGTGGCCCGGCCGGTGCTGCCGGAGGGTTTCTATGTGAAAACAGGGATCGAAGTTACACCGGAGGCCAAGGCCCTGGCCCATGCCAAGGCTTTTGGCTACTATTCGGCAGCGGAGGACAGAACCTGGCCTCTGGCCTTCCAACGGATGAAGGAGGCGCCTGATTACCGTGCCGAATTGGATTTATCGGTGGTAGATGCCTACGGTGAAGTGGTGTCCTTCTGCACACTGTGGTATGACCCGGTGAACCGGCACGGCATTCTGGAGCCGGTAGGGACGATCCCCGAGGCCCGGCTGAAGGGGCTGAGCCGCGCCGTCATATGGGAAGGCCTGCACCGTTTGAGCGGATACGGCGCGGAGAAGGTGTATGTGGGGTCCACCATGGCCTTCTACAAAAAGCTGGGGTTTGTCCCCGCCTTCACCAGTTATGTATGGGAGAAGCGTCTGTAGCAGAACAGAGTGGAAGAGCCGGCCGCTATTCGTCCTTTATCACAGGCATGATATAGTCCAGCATGATTTTTTCCCCTTTTTCCAGCGGGGTGCAATATCGGGCATAGGTGTAGATGTCGCACCAGTAGAACTGCTCATGATCGATTTTGTACCCTGTTTTAGCGATTGCCTCCGTGGCAAGCAGGTAGGCGCAATCGATAATGTCGTTGAGCGTATCGCCTTCAATCCACATTTTGGCCACGGTCCCGGCGGGGACCGGCTCGTCATACATACCGTCCGGAACGGGGGCTTCCCGCTCCACGAATTTGCCGATAACATATTGGAATTCATCCTGCCCGGCGAATTTGCTCATATGCCCCAGCCCGATATACGGGTCCAGATCCTTACACACCCATTCCTCCAAGGCTGCCAGCCGGTCGAACACCCCTTGCCCAAAAGCCGCCCCCCAGCATTCCTCCCCTGCTTTCTGGAAGGTGGTCCGTTTCATCATCCCTACCACTTTCCGCGGTCCGTATTCCACGTATTCAATTTTCTTCAGCTCCGCCATAATGCGCTTTCCTCCTACAATTCTCAGATTGGTAAATGAAATGCGGGGATAATCCGCAGGTTTGGCTGTTCCCTGCCGGATCTCCGTGGGAGAGGCCTTGTGGTGCTCTTTAAACGCCCGGGTAAAGGACGCATGGGAGCCAAACCCGTACTGGAGGGCGGTATCCAGGATTTTGTTGTCCTCACTGTTCCTTATGTCCCAGGCCGCCAGCGTGAGACGCCGCCTCCGCACATACTCGGCGATGGTCACGCCGGTGACATACACGAATATCCGCTGGAATAAAGGAGCGGGACTCCCTGCCAATTGGCTGACTACCTTGTAATCCACTTCATCGGCGCTGACAGCCAGCTGCTCCAGGTATTCCACTACGCCTTCCAATACTTTCAAGCTGTCCATTGGGACGCCTCCTTTAGGGTCATTATAACGGGCTGCAGGACCGGCGGCTTTGCAAAAGCCGTTCGGATTTTGGTAAGTCGGCAAACTCCCCCCTCTTTCGGGCCTCTCCCCGCCTCTGTGCCACCGGGTTCGAGCTCTAACGGCGGTGAGAGCCTCTATTTCGGCGAAAATGCCCCCTTCGCAATTCTAACGGCGGTGAGCGCCGTTATTTGGCCCAAACTGCCCGCCACACGCCCTTTTTTAGCAAAATAGCGTTCCCTGCTTCCGTTAGAATTTCGAACGCACTGTTTTCAGGCAAATAAAGGCTTCTGCTTCCGTTAGAACCTGTGCATCAACCGTCCCGAAAAACTTCTGGACGCTGAAAACCCTAATTATGCTATAATGCAGATATCAACTATACAACTACGTTGGCGTGAAGCACATGCCGCTTTGGTAACAGCCGGTTTGAAGGAACCTGCTGCTACTGAGGCGGCTTTTTGCGTACATATGGACAAAGAGGTGGAAGGATGAACGTATTCAATTTGGTATATGAGCAATGGTTGGCTGAGCAGATTAAGGTGGCGTCAAATCCCCGCAGAAAAGAGCTGCTGGCAAAGGGGTTAAACCATAGTACAGAAGCTTTTCTGCGGACTATCTGGTTTCCGGCCATTGGAAATTTCGACTTCCTGTACCCCGAATTTGAGGTGCGGGATATGAACAACGGCTGCCGTTATCTTGACCTTGCTTATCTTCCGGGAGGCGGGGCGAAGGGCTGCATCGAGATTCAGGATTACCGTACCCATGCCCGGGACATTGAGGCGGGGCGTTTTAAGGATTTATGCCTGAAGCAGGCTTTGCTTGCTTTGGATGATTGGGTATTTCTGCCCATCGCATATTTGTCCATACGGGATGATCCGGCGGTGTGCAAGCAACTGACACTGGCGTTCGTTGGACGTTTCCTCTCTATCTCCGTTCCGTCGGGATTAGGGTGGGGTCAGGCGGAGGCCTTGCGTTTTGCGTGCAGATTGGCACGCCCCTTTATACCCAAGGAGCTTGCCAACCATCTGCAAATATCGGAACGCCAAACCCGCCATCTCCTCCGCCAGCTGGTCGAACAAGGCAGCCTGGTGGTGTCCAGCGGCAATCAACGCTACCGCTCTTATGAGCTGGGGCGGTAGTCAGAGCAGGTAACTCTATCGGCTGGAAGCAGCCGCGAAACCCGGGTTGAGCAGCTAACGGCGGCCAGAGCCGCTATTTCGGCGAAAAGGCCACCAGCAGAATTCTAACGGCGGTGAGCGCCGTTATTTGACCAAAACAGCCTGCTGCAGGCCCCATTTTAGCATAATAACGTCCCCTGCTTCCGTTAGAATTTTGAATCCCCTATTTTTGGCCAAATAAGGGCTTCTGCTTCCGTTAGAATGCCGCACCTCAACCCGCCGGGCAAAGGGAGTCTGACGCTGCAAATCCTAAAATGCGCCCAACAGAAAAGCCCCGCAGCACGGGGCTTTTTATCCTTTGCTGTTGTGTTATTCCCGGAGCTTCTCCACATACAACGCCAACCGCTCGAAGGTGCCGCCGAAGCCCTCCTCCACATCGGGAATGACAGAGGCGAAGAACGCCAGGTCCTCCGGACCGGCATTGACAGGAGCGCTGGTCATCGTCAGCGTCGTCCGTCCACCTTCTTCCGTGAAGGTGAACTCATTGCGGATTTCCAGCGGATATTCGGGCCAGAACGGAGCGCGAATCAGCTTCCCCTCCTCGTCGGAGAAGGAATTGACGAACACCAGACGATCCGGTGCGGCAATCTCCTGATAGACAAGCTTCACCCACATCACGCCCTCCTCCGTCTCCGTGTAATAACGGAACACGCCGCCGGGGCGACAATCAAATTCCACTACATGCAGCGCGGCGCCTTCCGGCCCCCACCAATGCTTCAGATGCTCCGCCTCAGTGCATGCCTGAAAAACATGCTCCCGGGGGGCGTTAAAGGTGCGGGTGATGACCAACTGCGGACGAGACAGCTTTTCACTCATCATCATTTCCTCCTCATAATAACTGTCGGACTAAGAGGGCTTCTCCTCATTGGTACGCTTCTGCTGCAAGTCTTCAAGATACCGGTCCAGCCGGTCAAAACGGTGATCCCAGATACGGCGGAAGGTGTCCAGCCATACATCCAGTTCCTGTAAGGGCTCCGGCCGCAGCTGGTAGATCCGCCTGTTGGCATCCGGCTGTATGGCCACCAAGCCCGCATGGTGAAGCACCCGGAGATGCTTGGACACCTGGGGCTGCTGCAAGCCCAGCCGCCCGGCAATCTCCCCCACCGTCAGTGGTCCATCCCGCAAAAGCTCCACAATCTGCAATCGGTTGCGCTCAGCAAGTGCAAATAAGGTTTCCTTCATACCCCGAGTATACCTCATAGAGAATATTCCTGTAAAGGAATATTCAGAGCCCGGCTCGAAATAGTCCCGTCGAGCCCAAATCCAAACGTGTCTCCGAGCATGGTTTCAAACGTTCCGCTGAGCACGATTTCAAACGTTCCGCCAGGCACGATTTCAAACTTCCCGCCGGGCATGATTTCATCTTGTACGCAATAACAATGATGAGAGGGGGTCGATACCGGCAACCTCCGGGGAGCAAATTCCCGCTTTGGGTTACTGTTGGGAGAACTAATTTGGGCACTAATTATATGAGTCTATCGGCTGAATTGATAGAATTTTGGAACAATGTTACACTTTTTCATAGGCAAGCACTGGAAATTCCACTTTGGAGATCAGGATTGGAGGCATCCATGTGATTGAAGTTACTGCGGCTTATGCCGACTCCCTGGCCCCTAACAGCGCCACCATCAAGAACGCACAGGGGCTGGTTCAAAAGAAAAAATTCGTCGGGTTACACCGCTCCGAAACCGGCGATCTGCTGTTTGGCGAATGCCAGGGCAGCGGCAGCTCCAACTATTCCACCTCGGCGGATTTTGCCCAGCCGGAAAAACCGGTATTCCGCTGCACCTGCCCCAGCCGCCAATTCCCCTGCAAACATGCGCTGGGCCTGTTATACGCCTATATCAACGGCCAAAGCTTCACCGAAGCGCCTGTTCCGGAGGACCTGGCAGCCAAGCGGGAAAAGGCCGAGAAACGCGCCGAGAAAAAAGAGCAGGAGGAAGCAAACCCCACTCCGGCCAAACCCAAAAAAACCAACAAATCCGCTCTTTTGAAAAAAATGAATACCCAGTTGGAGGGTTTGGAGCGGCTGGACAAGCTGCTGATGAACATCATCAACGGGGGTTTGGGCACCGTTGACCAGAAAACCCAAACCCTGCTCCAGGGTCAGGTGAAGGAGCTGGGCAATTATTACCTGTCCGGCGCCCAAAATGAGCTCCGCCGTCTCTCTCTGCTGCTTCAGGAAGGAGGCCGCTCCGGTTATGAATATGCCATTGAGCAGTTGGGCTCCATGCATGCCCTCATTAAGAAGGGCCGGACGTATCTTCAAGCCCGCATTGACAGCAAGGGAGAGTCCGCCCCGGATACCGAATCCGAGCTGGAGGAATGGCTGGGCCACGTTTGGCAGCTGTCCGAGCTGAAGGAGCTTGGGTTGTACAAGGAGCAGGCCGAGCTTCTGCAGCTGGCCTTCGCCAACTGGGATGATGCGGCACGTCAGGAATATGTGGATACCGGCTTTTGGCTGGAGCTGGGCACGAATCAGATTCACCGCACCGTTCAGTACCGGCCCTACAAGGCCGCCCGCCATATCCGTGAGGATGACAGCTTTATGGAGGTGGCCAAAGCCAAGGAGCTATATGTGTATCCGGGCGGGCTGAACCGGCGGGTGCGCTTTGAGGAGTGGACCTCCCGGCCGCCGGAAGCCGCTGATTGGCAGGCGGTGGCGGCTCAGGCCTCCCGCTCATACGGCGAAGCGCTGAAGACTGTACGGAACCAATTGAAGAATCCGCTGGCCCAGCGTTCCCCCGCCCTTCTGCTCCATGTGGCCGAAACCCGCCTCACCGATCAGGGCGGTTATGTTATCCGGGATGGCTCCGGAGCGGAGCTTGCTCTGGAGAATACCGGCGAGCTTGGACGCGGAACCGTTGAGCTGCTTCCTTTTGTCCCGGCGGATCTGCTGCAGGATACCTGTATGCTCGTGCTGTTCCGCCACCGCCCGGAGACGGGCCGGCTGGCCATCCAGCCCTTGACTGTCATTCACCGGGACCGCATGGTCCGGCTGCTGTATTAATTAACCAAGCGACTGGAGGGAACATGAATGAGCAACGCGTTACTGTTAGAGCTGAAGCAGGAGACAGACCGGCTTTACATAGCCGGCAGCGGACTGGCGGCAGGCGATTACCGGCTGAAGCGGCTGCTGCCCCGGTTTGAGGCCTTGGCGGCCCAGGCGCCGGTGTTCGGCAAGCTGGCCGAGCTGATCAGGGAGCTGATCGGAGAGCAGCCCGGTGCTGCCCAGGAGCCCGGACCCGCCTGGCGGCTGCAGGAATTGGGTGCCCTGTTGGGGTCCATTCTGGCCACCCAAAGCGGCGCCCAGCCCTTGGAGGAGGCAGCTCCCTTGCCGGCTTCGGGCGGGTTGAAATTCGAAACCCGGCTCACCTGCCGCCAGTTGGCTCCTATAGAGCAGGCGCTGACAGAAACTGGCAGCGGCCGTTATGAAATCGTCACCGAAGCCTTTAAGCAGGGGCACTTCTCCGATCTCCGGCTGTTTCCCTTGGTGGTCGAAGGTTTGGGCGATCCGTATCCGGAGCTGGCGGATTATATACAGGAGCATATCATCCCTCTGTATGGGGCGGAGGCAATTCCCTATTTGACCGCCTCCTTCAATCTGCAGGGCGGCAAGCGGGAGTCCCGCAAGCTCCAGCTGCTGGCGAAGCTGGGCGGACAGCCGGAGCTGATCCTGGCCGCAGCCGATGAAGGCAGCGACGAGGTTCGTACAGCCGCCGTAAGAAGCTTGGGAAGCTTGCCCGGCCATACGGACCTCATTATCGGGTATACCAAGGACCGGAAAAAGGCTGTCCGGGAGGCGGGTTACCTGGCACTGGCGGAGGCTGCCGATCCGCAGGGGGCAGAGACGCTGTATGCCGCTTTCTCCGGTAAGGACAGCGAGTTGGCAGCCCACGCTTTATCCAACCATCCCTGGCCGGAGATAAGCCGCCGGCTCATCCCCCTTCTTCGCTCGGACGTGGAGAAGGCCATTGCCGGCAGCTGGGGCGCGGAGGACAAGGAACGGGCCGCAGCCTGGAGCGGCATCAGCAATTATTTGGTGGCGCTGGGCCACACCCGGGAGCCGGAGCTGGAGGAAGTGTTCGCCGAGGTGGTCCGCAACAGCAAGCCCTTCCTGGTTGCCGGATGGGGAGTGCTGTTGGAGCGTGCGGCGGAATATCTGGTCAACAGCCATTCCAAGGAGGCCCTGGAGCTTTTGTTCGGACTGGAGGAGCAGTATCCGCCAGGCATCGACTATTCCTTCCGGGCGGCAGCCGGGCTATTGACGCCGAAGGAGCTGTACGACCGTTACGGGGACACCTGGACCGACAAGCTGAAGGAAGCCATCGGACGCAAAAAATCCGTCTCCCGTACCGCGCAAATTATCCATGTTATCGAAACTCTTATAAACTATCAGGAGCAGCGCACCTACCGGACGCTGATGTCCGACGGCAGCCTGCGGGAGTATACCCGCATGGAAATGGCCGCTGCCCCGGACATCGCTGACAGATGGGACTCCCGCTGGCTGGACTGGGCTATCCGCCACGACGCAGCGGACCTGGTAGCTGCATTCGCCAGACCGGGGCATAAGGGCTGCCGGGACTATCTCGCCGGCAAACTCCTGACGAAGCAGGGCCGCAATTCCCGGGACAATGCATCCACATACCTGCAAGGCTTGGAGCGTGCCGGTGAGGACCCCGAAGTATTCCGGGAGCTCTTGCTGCAACTGCTGGAGCAGAAAAACATGCAAACCTACTATTCCCTGGACGGGTACATGTTTGAGCAGCTGCTGAAGCTGCCTCCCTCTTACGCCGAGCGGCTCGGCAAGCTGAAAACCACGTACCGCTACGAAAGCGCAAAGCAAATCGAATATGTCCTGGAGGAGATGGCGAAATGACCAAATCGGCGGAAAATAATGGAGCGGCCCTTCTGCGGCAGCCTGCAGAGGTCTTATATGCGGAGGAGCTGGAGGAGCTGCGCAAAACGGATGAGGGCAAGGCCCCTAACGGCTGGAGCATGTCTCCCCGGGCTGTGCTCACCTTTATCACAGGTGGCAAAGCCGGCAAAAAAATCATTACGCCCAAGTACATGGGCAATAACCGGCTGGTTGAGATGGCCATCGCCACCCTGGTGACAGACCGGGCCCTGCTCCTGATCGGCGAACCCGGCACGGCCAAATCCTGGCTGTCGGAGAACCTGGCTGCCGCCATCAGCGGCAACTCCGGCCTGATCGTACAGGGCACTGCCGGGACAACGGAGGAGCAGGTGCGCTACTCCTGGAACTACGCCATGCTGCTGGCCAATGGCCCGTCGCAGGAGGCGCTGGTGAAAAGCCCGGTGATGCGGGCCATGGAGACCGGACGGCTTGCCCGGTTCGAGGAAATTTCCCGCTGTGCCTCGGAGGTGCAGGATGCCCTGATCTCCATTCTGTCGGAGAAAACCATCTCCGTCCCTGAGCTGGGTGTGGAGACGGGTGCGCGCAAGGGCTTCTCCGTCATCGCCACCGCCAATACCCGGGACAAAGGGGTCAATGAAATGTCCGCCGCCTTGAAGCGGCGCTTCAACATTATCGTGCTGCCTGCCCCGGCGGATATGGAGACGGAGGTGGAGATCGTCCGCAAGCGGGTGGCAGAAATTTCCGCTTCCTACGAGCTTCAGGCTTCTCTGCCTGCGGAGGAAGCATTGGTGAAGGTAGTAACCATTTTCCGGGAGCTTAGGAGCGGCATGACGCTGGACAAAAAAGAAAAGGTGAAGTCCCCCGGCGGCGCTATTTCCACCGCAGAGGCGATTTCGCTGTTGACAGGCAGCATGGCCCTGGCCGCCAGCTTCGGCACCGGGGAGCTGCGGGACCAGGACCTGGCCGCCGGGCTCCAGGGCGCCATTGTCAAGGATGATGACAAGGACCGTCTGGTCTGGAAGGAGTATCTGGACCAGATTATGAAGAAGCGCGGCAGCGATTGGCGGGGGCTTTACCAGGCCTGCTTGGAGCTGAACGGATGAGCGCCGGGCCTGAGCTGAAAAGAGAGGCCGCAGCTGCGGCTTCAGGCGCAGAGGCCCCCCATCTGTTCGGTGTCCGGCATCTTTCGCCCGGAGGAGCTTACCATCTCCTCCGGCTGCTTGAGGCCATCAAGCCCACCCTGGTGCTGATCGAAGGACCCTCCGACGCCTCCGGATACATCCCCCATCTGGTCTCCTCCGCTGCCAAACCGCCGGTGGCCATACTGGCCTATACGCAGCAGCTTCCCGTGCGGACAGTGATGTGGCCCTTGGCGGAGTATTCGCCGGAGTACCAGGCCATGAAGTGGGCGGTGCGCCGGGGGGTAGAGGTTCGTTTTATGGATCTGCCCTCGGATGTGACCCTGGCCCTCCAAGACCCGGATTCCCCCCAGGAGCCGGCCACCACGCCACAGGAGGAGCCAAAGGAGCCGCAGGACCGCGTGGCGGCTCCCGGCGCAGCTCCCGCCGCTCACGAAAGCTCCCCCGCCGCTGACCGGCGGAACCTCTATGAGGAGCTGGCTGAGCTGGCCGGGGAGCCCAACTATGAAACATACTGGGAGCGTCATTTTGAGCATAATCTGAACCCCGAGGCGTACCGCAGCGCTATCCTGGCCTTCTCCCGCCACATGCGGGAGCTGACGGAGGACGCGGAGCGGCGGGAACGCGGCGGGGAGTTCGCCTATAACGCCGTGCGGGAATCGTATATGGCCCGCTGCCTCCAGGAGGCTCTTGCAGAGGGGCACAAGCCCTCGCAGACTGTAGTGGTTTGCGGCGCTTACCACGCCTCCGCTCTGGCCGGAGCGGCTCCCGCCATGACCGACAGCGAGCTTGGGCAGCTGCCCCGCTGCTCCTCCAAGCTGGCGCTGATGCCGTATTCCTATTACCGGCTGTCCAGCATGTCAGGCTACGGGGCGGGCAACGCCGCCCCCAACTATTTCGCCATGATGTGGGAGGCCATGCAGGAGGGGACTCTTCCCCAGCTCCCCTACCGTTATCTGGCGGAGGCCGCCCGGCTCATGCGCCGTGCAGGTACCCACCGCTCCACCGCCGAGGTGATTGAGGCGGTGCGGCTGGCGGAGGCGCTGGCATCCCTGCATGAGGGCAGCGCAACCGTGCTGGCCGACCTGCGGGATGCCGCGCGGACACTCCTGGGCCAAGGGGACCTGGGCACAGTGGCGGAGGCATTGGCCCGGCTGGATGTGGGCACGGCTATCGGCCGGCTGCCCGAGGGAGTGGGCCAAACGCCAATTCAGGATGATTTCTCCCGGCTGCTCCGGGAGCTGAAGCTGGATAAATACCGCACCGCCGTTGCCTCGGGGCTGACTCTGGACCTGCGGGAAAACCGCAGAGTCTCCTCGGAGGAGGCCGCCCTGCTCGACTTAAGGCGCTCCCGCTTCCTGCACCGGCTCGCCTGGCTGGACATCGGCTTTGCGCAGCATCGGGCCAGCGGCCAGCAGGATGCCTCCTGGAAGGAGGAGTGGGTGCTGCAATGGACCCCCGAAAGCGAAATCCGCCTGGTGGAGGCCGTGCTGCTGGGGGAAACCGTGGAGCTGGCGGCCGCCTTCAAGCTGCGGCAGAGCATGGAAGCCTGCAGCAGCATCGCCGAAGCCTCGCAGCTGATCAACATGGCATGCCTCTGCGGCCTGACCGCCCAGATGGAGACGGGCATCAGCGTCCTCCAGCGCCTGGCCGCCGACAGCCGCGATGTGGCCGGAATGGCCGGCGCAGCCGCCGAGCTGGCAGTGGTGCTGGGCTACGGCACCCTGCGCCGGGTGGAGACCGGGCATCTCGGTCCCATGATGCGCCAGCTGTTCGTGCGCAGCTGCCTGTATCTGCCCGATGCAGCGGGCTGCAGCGACGAAGCGGCGGCGGGGATGGCCCAGGCTATGGGCCAGCTGGATGCCCTAAGCCGCGAGCATGAGGAATGGGCCGACGGGGAGCTGTGGACCGCTGAGCTGCGGAAGCTGGCGGATCGGGATGACCGCAACCCCAAGCTTTCCGGCCTGGCCTGTGCAATCCTGCTGGAGCGTGGCCTTCTCACGGCCGAGGAGGCCGGTGCGGAAATGTCCCGGCGGCTGTCTCCCGGCATCCCGGCGGAGCTGGGAGCGGGCTGGTTCGAGGGGCTGTCCATGCGCAACCGGTACGCCCTCCTGTCCAGGCCGCATCTGTGGGAGCAGCTGGACGGGTATATTGCAGGTCTGGACGAGGAGCAGTTCCGCCGCGCTCTGGTGTTCCTGCGTCGGGCCTTCAGCACCTTCTCCCACAAGGAGAAAACCATGGCCGCCGAGCTTCTCGGCGAGCTGTGGCGGACGGATACGGAAGAAACCGCAGAAGCGGTAACCGGAGAATTGGGAGAGGAGGAGAAGTCGATGCTGGACAGCTTGAACGATTTTGACTTCGGTGATTTCTGATGGCGGCCCCCGGGGATAAGCTTCCGGTAACCCGCTGGAGACTGATTCTGGGCAGCGCTGGCGAGGAGCGACTAGCCGAATATGCAGGCGGGGCAGTCTCCCTCACTGAGGAGGAGCGGATCATGGACCAGGCCCTGGCGGCCATTTATGATGACACCACCGGCGAAAGCACAGGTACCGGCTCGGGCACTGGAGGCTCCTCCCGCCGCGGCGCCGGATCGGGCCGTTCCGCCCCGGTGCTGGCCAAATGGCTGGGGGACGTACGCTCCCTGTTCGCCGAGGATACGGTATCCATCATCCAGAATGACGCCATGGAGCGCAAGGGCTGGAAGCAGCTGCTGTTCGAGCCGGAGCTCCTGGCCACCGTGAAGCCGGACATTCAGATGGTGGGCACTCTGATGACCCTCAAGGGAAAAATCCCGGAGAAAACCAAGGACACCGCACGCCTTCTGGTGAAGGCGGTGGTAGATGATCTGGTCCGCCGAATGGAGAATGATATCCGCCGGGCTGTAACCGGCGCCCTGAACCGGAGACAGCATACGCCCCTGCCCTCTCTGTCCGGCATCGACTGGAAACGGACCATCCGCCGCAACCTGAAGCATTATGATCCGGAACGCGGCATCCTGGTGCCGGAGAAGTTCTATTACTTCGACCGGGCCCGCAAGAGCAAGGAATGGACCGTCATTCTCGACATTGACCAAAGCGGCTCCATGGCTGATTCCGTGATCTGGGCCTCTGTGGTGGGCTCCATCTTCGCTTCCATTCCGGCCTTGTCCACACGCGTGGTGGTATTCGACACCGAGGTGGTGGATTTGACGGAGGCCTGTGCCAATGACCCGGTAGATATGCTTTTCGGCATCCAACTGGGCGGCGGCACGGATATCCACAAATCCGTCCGGTATTGCGAGCAGTTTGTGGAGGAGCCCAAAAAAACCCTCTTCATCCTGATCTCCGACCTGATCGAAGGCGGAAGCCAGGCCGGGTTGATCCGGCGTATGCGGGAAATGCGGGAATCCGGCGTCCGCACCCTCTGCCTCCTGGCCCTCTCCGACAGCGGGAAACCCTACTATGACGAGAATGTAGCCCGCCAGTTCGCCCGGGACGGCACTCCCAGCTTCGCCTGCACCCCCGCCATGCTGCCCACTCTGGTGGAAGGCGCCTTGAAGGGAGCCGACCTGGGTGAGCTTGCCAAAGGCCTGAACGTCCAGCAGGCATAAACAGCTATCCACCGCAACCTAAAAAGGAGCTTCGCTTCCGACAGATCATCTGCCGGGCGCAGCTCCTTTTCTTATATGGATCTCAGGAAAGTATCCTCCATCCACTCCGCGAACCGCTCTTCTTCCTCCAGCTGCGGATAATGGGCGGATTCGTTGAACAGGATAAATTCCTTACGCGGAGCCTCCAGACCGTCAAAATACGTTCGGGCCGCCTTTGTGGAGGTCATGTAGTCATACTGCCCCATCACAAAAAAACAAGGTATCTCCAGCTTGTCCACCAATTCTGGAATACTCCGCTCCGATTCCTCCGCCAGCAAAATCCTCTGCGACAGTCCAACGCCTCTCCAATAACGGACCACATCCAGCAGATTATACTCCGGCGCCAGCAGGAATCCTTTTACATAAAGCATGTTATCATTCAGCTGTCTGGCTGCGCCGCCGTACTTGCGGATGAGATCACGGGGTGTAAGGATCTTCCCTTCACTGATGTCAGGCCGGAGCTTCTCCAACCGCTCCGCATCACCGGTATTTCCTGCTTCCAAAGCTTGCTCTAAGGCAAAATCCAAACCATCCAGCTCACTATCCCTATGATCGGCGACCTGCCCGATGCCGATATAAGCGGCGAACTTTTCCGGCGCCTGTGCCGCCGCCTTCATGCCGATGTAGGTGCCGAAGGAATGGCCCACCAGCAATACCTTGGAAACATCCAGCTCTGCTGTTACATAGTCAGTCAGAGCCAGTAGGTCCTCCACCAGCAAATCCGACGACAGCCCGGAATAGTCCTCGCCGAAGTGAAAGGATTTCCCGCTGCCGCGCTGGTCATAATGCACAATGGTAAAGTTCCGCTCCAGCCGCTTCTGATACTCCCGTATGTAAGGAATTTCGGAGCAGCCCGGACCCCCGTGGACAAAAATGACGATGGGATTGCTCCGGTCCTCTCCACGAATCATAACCTCGTGTCCGGTTCCGTTTATGTGAATCTGCTTCAGCATGCTGACGCTGCTTTCCCCTTTAATGGCAGGTGTCCATGTAGGCATGAAGAAGCCGGCGGCTAACACCAGAATCATAATGGCTCCGCAGATAAAGCCGGTTTTTGCAGCTTTTCCAAGCGGTTTCTTCATGCTTTGTACCCCATGGCCAGCTTCATCACCAGCCGGATGGCATAGGACGGATGCGCCAGCTGATTCAAGTCTCCCACCATAAACAAATCCTTCAGCGGATAATAAAACGCAAACGAGCCAGTGGTTCCCGAGTGTCCTAACAGCTCTCCTTTCCCCATAAAAAGGGTGTTTGCGGAACGGAGCGGAATCTGCATAAAACCTCCACCATAACGGATCGGCCCCATGGAAAGCTGCAGCCTCCGGTAAACCGCCAGCTTCTCCAGCAGACGGACCGGAAACAAGGCGCCGTTGAAGAAGCCCTTCAGGAAAACCATCAGTTCTACCGCGGTGGTGATGCACCCGCCGCTGGCCCGGTAGCTGCTGATTGCCTGCGGACGATGCAGCCGTTGGTCCTTGTAATAAATCTCCGGCACGGTATGCTCCGGCCCAGTGGGCAGATAGGTCCGGGCAAGCCCCAGCGGCCCGAATATCCGCTTTTCATACACCTTTTCCAGGGGCAGCCCCTCGATCTGTTCGATCACGTGTCCCATCAAATCAAAATTGATGTCCGAATAATAGGCTTTGGACGATGCGGGCTGTGGTGCAAAATGGGGACGAAGCTTCTTCGTCTCCTCCACCATTTGGGCGAATGTGATGGAGTAGTCTTCGGTGAGCGTTCTCTTCCGCATATTGCTGCCTTCCTCAAAATAATCCGGCAAACCGCTTGTCTGAAACAGCAAATCCGCCACGGTCAGCTCAAAGGAATATTCCCTGCCTTTGTACACATGCAGCCCCTTAAGCACCGCTTCATCCACATGCCTGGCCACCTTGTCCTCCAGAGACAGCCGTCCCTGCTCCCATAGCTGAAGGATACAGACCGTGGTAAACAGCTTGGCCGTGCTGGCCATGGTAAGGGGTGAATCCGCATGTTTCCCCCCGTATCCGAAGCAAGCTGACACATCCCCCTTTGTGTTCTCCACCAGCAATACGGCCTCGTAAATTCGATTGGAGCCTGTTGTTTGCTGAAACATCTTTTCCAACGCCAATGTTTGCTTCATCACCGTACCTCCCTTGCGCGCAAAATATCCAGAAGCCAATCTGCTTCGGGAAGCGGGTTTCCCGGGGTCAACGCAAGCTCCTGGGCGATGCCTTGTATGGAGCACCAAAATGCCATGGAAAGAGCCATCGGATGGCCGGGCCTGATCTCACCCAGCCTCTGCCCCTCCTCGATAAGCGGCACACATTGCTCAATCAGGTTATGATTGGTGAGGAGCGCTCCTGCTATAGGAGAAATCGCTTGCGCATTGTAGCTGGCATAAGCCATAAAAACGAACATTTTCGCAGCCTGCGGTCTTTCGGCTATCATGTGCAGCAAACCTCTAACCTGTTTTTCCAGAAGAACAAGGGGACTGACCCCTTCCCCGGCCTCTGCCTCCAGAATCATCTTGCTGCAGCCGATTTCCACAAGTGCTTCAAACAGGCTTTCCTTGGTGCTGAAATAGTTAAACATCAACCCGGAGCTGATGCCGGCGATTCTGGAAATTTCCCTTGTGGAGGTGCCGTGGAAGCCCTTGGTAATAAACTGGTCCAGGGCGATTTGCAGCAGCTGCAAACGCCGGTGCTCATGCTGCTCCGCTCTTTTTCCCATAAGCCCTCCTAATATCCTAAGCATATGCTTAGCATAACACAAGTTATGTTAGCAAGCTATATCCCCAAGTACATTGCATTGTTAGGTACTTATGCTTTATAATGGCTCTGTACTTAACATTATTAGGTAGGTTTGGGGGAGGTGAGCCCCTTTGAACGCGGAAATGCTGAAAGGCACTGTCGACCTGTTGATCCTGTCTGTATTGAACACCCGGGACAATTACGGCTACGAAATTTCCAAGGCCATCAAGGAGCGCACGGAAGGAGCCTTCGAAATCCAGGAGGCTACCTTATATCTGGCCCTGAAGCGGCTGGAGAAGCATCATGCCATCTCGGCATATTGGGGAGACCAGAGCCACGGCGGCCGCCGCAAATATTACAGGCTCACCGGAGAGGGCAAGCAGCTCCTGGATACCCATATCGCCAGCTGGAAGCTGATGTCGGAAATCGTGAACCGGTTTATTTGAGGAGATGGAGTCATGAGAAATTGGGCCCGTAAGGTATTCAGCCTGGCGGAGCTGCGCTACAGTCCGGTGCTGCTCCTGTCCATCGTGGTCTGTGTGGTGGCGTATACGATTGACGAACAGATCGATCCCCAAGACCAGCTTTGGCTGGCTGTGACCTATTATATATCCTTCTCACTGGCTGCTTTATGGTGCGGGATAAACTATATCGGGCATATCCGCGTCAATAATCTATACCGGAAGCATGGGGATATCGGGGCGTATGTGGAGCAATTGGTGATGGATGCCGAGGACAAAACCGAACTGCGCAACTTTCTGGAAGACTTCGCAGCGGATCTGGAGGAGCAGGGCCGGTCCGGGGAAGAAGCGGCCAAGGAGGTCATCAGCCAGTTTCAGGTCAGGGAATTTCTGGCCATGTCCAAACACACCGTTCCCTTCGAAACTCACGGGCACCACTATTTGCTGGGGTATGGCATCCTGCTGCTGGGGGTTTGTGCTATGGCTACGTCGGTTGAAATGCTTCTGGCGCAGCCACCACTCGTTTGGCTGATCATCAGTTCGGTATCAGGAGTGTACGGCGTCTCCTTGTTCGGGGTGTACGTGCTGTACAAGCTTTTGGACCGGTTCATATATAAGAAGCTCAAAAATTATTTCTCGTAGCCCGTCGCGCAGACCAAAAAAGAGAAACCATACAAAAGGAGTGGAGTTCGATGGAGGAATGGGTTTACAGCATTATGGATTCGTTCGGCTATGCCGGAATTTTCCTGTTGATTGCGGTGGAGAACCTCTTCCCGCCCATCCCCTCCGAGGTGATCCTCACCTTGGGCGGGTTTATGACCACCACCACTAGCATGACGGTGATAGGCGCGATTATCGCGGCAACGGCCGGTTCTGTGGCAGGGGCGCTTTGCCTATACGGCGTAGGCCGGCTGCTGTCTGCCGAACGGCTGACGGATATTGTAGTCCGGTACGGGAAGGTGCTGCGCCTAAAGCCGGAGGATATCAATAAGGCGGAGACCTGGTTTGCCAAGCATGGAACCTGGACCGTTCTGCTGGGCAGACTGGTTCCCCTGATCCGCAGCCTGATCTCCATTCCCGCGGGCAGCGCCAAAATGAATCTGGTCTCCTTCCTGCTGCTGACCACCCTGGGCTCCCTGATTTGGAACACGGCCCTGGTTTATGTAGGCTCGATTCTGGGCAATTCCTGGGACAGCGTTCTGGCTTACATGGATATGTACTCCAATGTGGTGTACGCCCTGCTGGCTATCTCCATGCTGGTGTTCGCCCTTGTTTTTTACCGCTACCGCATCGCCAAAAAGAAGGTCACCCGCACCGATGGGTAATGGTTGAAAGCAAAGTAACCAGCTCGCAGGCTGATAGCCTGAGCTGGTTACTTTTTTTTGCGAGTCAGATCCTACACGAACGTGCCGCGTTTGGCCGGTTTTGTTCGCTAACGGAAGAGAGAGCCCTTATTTCGCCAAAAACACTCCTTCCACAAATCTAACGGCGGCCACAGCCTCTATTGGGCCCCATTTCCACTCTGCAGGGACTTTTTTAGCTCAATAGCGTCTCCTGCTTCCGTTAGATTTTGCAGCACCCCATTTTTGGGCAAATAGCGTCTCTCACCGCCGTTAAAAAAAGAAGAGAGCATCCGCAAGTTTGCTCTCTTCCGCTGCTTCAACCAACCGGCCTTTAGAGACTTCGACGAAATAAAGTACCGCTAATTTCCTCGCAGCTCTTAGTATCCCGAACCCTCGTCGGTCAAGTTGTCCAGCATATCATAATGATGCTTCTTCAGGGGTTTTTCCGCAGGTCCTTCGACGACCTCACCCGTATACGAAAATCTGGAGCCGTGGCAGGGGCAGTCCCATGTCCGTTCGCCGGCGTTCCAGTTTACCTCGCACCCCACATGGGTGCAGGTGGTATCCACAATATGCAGCTTGCCCTCCCGGTCACGGTACGCCCCCTTCCGTTCCCCGCCCAGCGTGATAACAGCCCCTTCATCCTTGGCCAGCTGCTCCAGGTTGGTATCCGGCTTTTCCAGCTTGCCTTTTACCAGATTGGCCACCACATTGGCGTTTTCCTTGATGAGCTTCTTCAGCGAAGGATCGGCTTGGAACCGCGAAGGGGTATACAGCTCCCGGTAGGGAGTATCCCGCTCCAGAACATAATCCGCAAGCAGACGCGCGGCGGCGGTGCCGGTGGTCATGCCCCATTTCCGGTACCCAGTGGCAATAAGAATACGGGGTTCGCCCTCTGTTACCGGCCCCACGTAAGGAATTTTGTCCAAGGTGCCCAAGTCCTGAGTGGACCATTGATACAGGATTTTCTCCGCACCCATAACCTCTCTGCCGAAGGTCTCCAGCGCCTGGTAATGCTCCCGGGTATCCTTGCCCTGTCCGGTTTTGTGGCTTTCTCCGCCAATGATCACAAGCTCCTCCCCATGATGGGTAACGGAGCGCAAGGAACGGGTAGGCTGGTCCACGCTCAAGTACATGCCGCCGGGGTAGGAGGTTTTGGTCCTGCAGGCCAGGCAATAGGAACGGTCCGCGTGTAATCTCGCCGAATAGAGCCCCAGCCCCTCATAAAACGGAAAATGGGAGCAAACCAGAACTCTGGCCGCCTCCACACGGTGTCCGTCACGCGTGAGAACAGCCGTCCGTTCCCCGTTTTTATCCACGTTCACCGCAGTGGTGTGCTCGAAGATCCTGCCGCCCCCCTCGGTTATGAATTGAACCAGCCGGGTCAGATACTGCAGGGGGTGGAACTGCGCCTGATTGTCCATTCTGAGCGCGTTGATGATTGGGATAGCAAAGGGGATTTTCTCAACCAAACCGCCTTGTATACCCAGCGTCTGGTAGGCAGCCCATTCCGTCTCCAGCTTGCGGGCGGATTGTTCCGTTGTGGCGTAGAGAAAGGCGTCCTGCCTCTTGAAATCGCATGGAATGTGATGGGCCAGCACGGTTTCCTGAATCCACTCCAGAGCTTCGCTGTTGGCCTGGTAATACAGCTTGGCTGTATCCTCGCCGAAGTGGCTGATAAATTCATCGTAAATGATATCATGCTGCGCCGTGATTTTGGCTGTGGTGTGCCCGGTGGTGCCATTGAGCAGGGTATCCGCTTCCAGCAATACAATCTTTAGCCCTGCCTTGACCAAAAGATAAGCCGCAGTGATTCCGGTAATCCCGCCGCCGACAATAACCACATCCGCTTCCCCATTTTCCTCCAGCGTTTGAAATTTGGGAATATCCGCTGTTTCCCGCCAAAACGGCTCCAATACTGCCATACATACCCCTCCGATTGTTCAAGATCATCCTAGGGTTAGGGTTGGCAATTTATGGTTTCTTTAAACCATCGGCAGTTTTAGTGGAACAAACCGTCGGATTCCACCTTGCAGATGCGGATCCTGTAATGCTCATACCACAGCTTTTTTCCCATTTCCTTGGCCTTCATATGGGAGGCGTTGTTCTTCCACAATTGAATGCTGTCCAGGGAATCCCAATAGGAGACGGTGATGCCGAAGCCCTGCTCATTCCGGGCGCTTTCCACACCCAAGAAGCCTTTTTGCTGGGAAACAATGGCTTCGATCTCATCAGACATTCTGCCGTAGCCTTGATCCCCCGGTGTCCGCAGGGAGCTAAAGATGACCGCATAATACGGTGGTTTAGGCGTTTGGGCAAAGCCACTCATGGGACAGCTCTCCTCTTCAATGTAATAATGAACCGGGCAAACGTCGTCGTTACGGACTCACGATCCTCTATTTGGTGAAAATGGGCTTGTTTCCGGAGCTTGCGGACCCAGAAACCCTTAATTGCCCGGCGGGTGTTACAATCGGAGGCTTTTCCGGCAATTAGCGGAACCTCAGTCCGCATAAACGGAAGACGTCCGCTTTTGGAGGAAATAACGTCTCCTGTGTCCGCAGAAACCGGTGATTGCGCTTCAGCTTCAACCTATTCCTCACCGTAATGGTAATACTGTATGCCTCTCTCTTCAGGCGGTATATGTTCTCCTTTCATTAGCTCTGTCTGCACTAATTTCTCCCTGTTCTCCAATCTGCTCATACTCCAAATCATCCAGTTCCTCGAGCTCATCCGCAGCAACCAGCTCCAGATCTTTATTACTTTCATAATCCAGAATAAAATGGATGATTTCCTGATGCACTTCACCTTTATAATCCAGATGCAAGAATGTTTGTGTTGAAAGCCCTATCTCCAACATTCTCTCGTGCTTCGTATTTCCGTTATCCTCCAAAATGGGCTCTGCCACATTCCTGTCCTCGAAAATGATCTGCACAAGCTCATCGTCATTCATACCAGGTTCATCCGGGGATTATTGAAATAGACTGCCGTATGTATTAGGGAGATATTCGGGATAATGGCGGCGGTAAAAATCGTCGATCCTCCGCATCACCGGGTCCCATTCCGGATAAGGTTCGGGGTTGTTAAACTCCAGCTTTGCTTCCGGTGTATCCATTAAGAAATCGGTTAATGAATTGGTAATCGGCTTGCCGATTTTTTGCCTTACATGCATCAAATAGATGATCTCATAAGGATAAAAGCCGTATCTGTAATCACCAAATTCACCCATTTTGTCGATCTCCGAGACCAATCCGGTATGAAACTCCGACATTTCCACGATAAACTGCTGCATTTCATCGTCATTTGCATCTTTCCATTGTTCCAACACCTTATCGTAAAGGTGGAGGTCTTCGGGGATATTTCCATAAGGAATCCCTTCTTCCCTAAACTTATCGATCACGGCCAAATGAACCTGACGGTTGGTAGCTAAAATAGTCTTTTCCCTATATTGCAAATATAGCTCCAGCAAAAACCAGATATGGGTTTCCCATTCCTTAGCCGGCATTAAATTATCGCCCAGATGATGGACAATAAAATCAAATAAAAGGCTCTCTTCCTTC
Source organism: Bacillota bacterium (assembly GCA_023386955.1). GTDB lineage: Bacteria > Bacillota > Bacilli > Paenibacillales > NBRC-103111 > Paenibacillus_AR > Paenibacillus_AR mesotrionivorans. Next base: position 334,032 of record JAEWIS010000044.1, on the reverse strand, counting down.
TCCCAGCCAAACATAGAGCAATGAATCAATGACCTGACAACATCACCGAACGAATACTCTAACCGCATTTTCGGATACTTGACTTTGTACAAATCATGTCCCATACATTGGTAAAATGCCGTCATCTGCATCACTTTCAGCGGTTCTATTGTATGGCCGCCCTTTACTAGAACATCCCGCTTCCAAAGGGACATGTAATACCTAAAAATTTCTTCAAGGCTCAACAGTAAGATATGGTCCTTTTCTATAAGATTTGAATCCACTATATTTTGAACATCAACCGTTCTTTCCTCGTAATCCTGTTTGATCCCTTCGAAATTGTGGCCTTTTTTGTACTTTTTGAAAGCCAACTCCAGCTTTTTTTGATTCACCATGGGCTAAGCTCCTTTTTCATCTTAATCCCCCGGAGTATATCTCCCCGGAAACTCCATTCTCGCCTGTTCCGTGCAAGCCAGCACAAATTGCCCTTTTGCCTCCGTGTAACCGTCCCGATCATGGGGAAACTGCTCCTTCAACGTTATCTTCAGGGCGGCATATTCCACTGCCTTCTCCGGATGCGCCATGAGATAGTCCCGGAAGTAAAGCTCCCCCCAATCCCCACTGTGCCGGACATGGATATGGAAAGCCTGGCCCCTGAAACCCTCAGGGGTGTACCCCTTCAGATACATGATCAGATCGGCCGCTGGTGTGTTGACCACATAGTCCTCATCCTTCATCCGTTCCGTTACCGCATTTAAGTCCGTATCCCTGCGTATCTCCAGCAAAATATCTACAGTGGGCTTTGCCAGCAAGCCGGGAACAGAGGAGCTGCCGATATGGCTGATGCGGACCAGATTGCCGCCAAATACCGATTTCAGAAATGCCTTTTCCTCCAGATAATGCGTCTTCCACAAGGGATTATGCTCCTCATGCAGAATGGGAAACAACTCCGAAAGCCGCGCCGCCGTTACTTTGGAAAAATCCTGTCTCAAGCTTTCGCCTCCTCAGCTAGGGTGTGCTTGCAAACGCCGAGGGGAGCAAAACGGGTTTGCAAACACGGCCTAGGATCTGTCTTCTTGGCATCCTTACCGTGTCCCCTGCCTGATGATGGCTTCGAACCATTTCCAGGGCAGCAGGGCCCTGCTCCATATCGCCAGCCTGGAGCCGCTGCCCAGGGTGTAACGGAGGCGGGGGGAACGGGCATCGGCCAGAACGCCTACCAAATCCGCCACCTGCTGCGGATCGGGTGCGGTTTCCCCCGTCCGGCGGGAGTATTGCGAAATGCGTTCCAGCCGCTCCCGGTAGGGGGAATCGGCAGTCGGCACCATGCCGTCAATCCCCTTGCTCCAGATGGGCGTCCGGTAGGCCCCCGGCTCCACCAGCACAACGCCAATGCCCAGCGGAGCCAGCTCATGCCGGAGGGTTTCCGTAAACCCCTCCACGGCAAACTTGGAGGCGGCATAAGGGCCATAGCCCGGAAATGCCACCCGGCCGCTGACGCTGCTGATGTTGATAATCAGCCCGTTCTGCTGCTGCCGCATAATGGGGATGACGCTTTGGGTCACCGCCACCAGTCCGAAGAAATTAGTCTCCATCTGCTGACGCCATCCGTCCATGGACACCTCCTCCACAAAGCCGCCGACGGCAAACCCTGCGTTGTTGACCAGAATGTCTAACCGCTGATGGACACGCAGGGTCTCCTCGATAGCCCCCCGGATGGAGAGGGGGTCCGTCACATCCAATTGGAGCACTTGAACCCGGCCGGAGACTCCTGCTTTCTCCGCCAGCTGCAGCAGCTCCCCCGCCTTCGCGGGATTTCTCATGGTGGCTGCAACATGGATCCCCTTGCGGGCCAGCTCCAGCGCAATCAGCATACCGAAGCCGCTGGAGGCTCCGGTAACCAGGGCAACCCGACTGCCGGAATGGATATGGGCAGATTCTTCAGTAGATGTGGACATAAGCACACTCCCCTTTCTATCGATCATCATAGCTTCAGCTTCCTCATCAACGGAACCCCCACCCGGTTCAGCAGCTGCTCCAGCAGCGTCCAGCACCAACGCCTGCCCGGCGGCAGATGCCGGTCGAACACAGCGGAATATTCGAAATCCGCCACCGCGCCACGGTTCCGCTTAAACTGGGCGGCGCCCGCGCTTTCGTGAAGCAGCACACCGGCCTCCCGGGCCTGCCGGATCAGGCATGCGGATAACATCCGGTACAGGCCAACCGATTGGGGCAGCACGGTATCATAGCCGAACAGCGGCGTTGTCATCACCCCGTTCCGGCAAAAATACCCCATCACCGCATCCAGACGCCCATCCTTCCGCAGGCCGTGGAGGGTCAAAGCGCCTGTCCGGTGGGCCAAAGCAATAAACGCCTCCGTAAATTGCGGATTATCGTAGGAATATTTGTCCAGATACAGCAGCTTGTACAGTTCCGCAATCCGGGGGTAGTCCGCCTCCGTAATCGCCTCTCCGGGCACAAAGCTGTAGCCGGTTTTGGCCATTAGCTCCCCATCCCGCTTCAATAACCAGCGGGCCTTGGCATTCCCGAAGTCCGGGCCACCGGCCTGGAACAAATAAATCTGCCTGCTGGGCACCAGCTTGCAGCCCTCCGTGCGCAGCGCCTCCAGCAGCTCCTTGTGCAGGGCCGGGCTCAAGGACCGCATAATCACTGTATGCTCCGGGAACTGCTCCCGTACCGCCTGCAGCACCGCTGCCGCCTGCTCGCCGGACATACGGGGAAACAGATTGGTGGACAGCAGCCAGTTGTTGATATGCACCACCCGGTTGAGGTGCGAACGCTTCATCAGGCTGCCTAATCCATCCAGCAGGAGCGTCAGACCTTTTTCCAGCAGGGGGGATTGGAGAAGGGACAGCTCCTGCTTGGCATAACGCACATAGTGCGTATATGGGGAGCACACATAGGAATTGCCATATTCAGCGTAATTCACGGTCACCGGAAGCACCAGATCATCCAGCCGGGCGAGCAGCAGCTCCGTTTCTGCATTGGGGATAAAACCGCTTGTTCCCTGCGCCATCAGCGGCTCCAGATAACCTCTGGCATAAAGGCCATCCTCCGTGTCCGGCCACTCTACTTGATGCAGCTCCTCACGACTATATAGGGAGACGCGGCTGGTCAATGGCCCATCTCCTCTCCACCCGCCTCAGCTTCCGGGCGCCTTCCGGATGTGTGTATCCGGTAAAAACCAGGTCCGGCATACGGCAGCCCACCCTAAGCATCAACGCCTCCACCGAAGCCGTCACTTGCCGTTCCACCTCCGCCTGTGAAGCGCCGTCCTGCAGCAGCAGCTCCACCGTAAGCGTCTCCTCCCCCTGCTGGATCACCCGGTATTCCCGGATCGCCGAAGAGGCGGCCAGCACAGCGCGGGTGATAAAATCGGGATAAACGGGCTTCAGTTTGCCGTCCTCCGTCCGCTCTATATAGAAGATGTCGTCGCAGCGTCCTTCAATCCGTTCAATGGCGGTAAAAGGGGAGCCGCAAGGACAGGGCTGCTCCGCCTCCGTCAGCACATCATTCAGCCGGTAGCGGATAATGGGCTGGGTGGTCCGGGAGAAATCCATAATGATGGGGACAAATCTGCGTCCGCCGGGGTCATCCGGCACGGCTTCCTTCCCGATATGGACAATGTCCTCGTTGAGATGCAGCGTTCCGTGGGAGCAGGTGCTGGCCAGAAACCCTTCCGTACATTGATACACCTGATGGATCGGCAGGCCGAAGGTGTCCCGAATCACCTCTGCGTCCACCGGGTCCAGCACCTCGGCTACTGACACCATACGCCGGGGAACGGCGGTTAAGCGTCCTGTGCGCTTTTGCTCGGCAAGCTGCCGGAGCACAGAGGGCGGAGCCGCCCAGATGCCCGCCTGGTACCGGTTCAGCCGCTCCACATGCTTCTGCGTGTCCTCCAGCAAATCGAAATATTCGAATTGCAGCCGGCCGCTGCCCACGGATGCATAGAGATTGCTGTTGGCCCGCAGGAAAAAGGCGATTTTTTCCCGCTGCCATAAGGGTCCCGGCAGCACCTTCGCCAGCATCATACCCGCCCAGGCCGCCTGCTCGTCCGGGCTGACCAGAAACAGCCCCCGGCTGCCCGAAGTGCCGGAGGATAACCCCACGGTAATGCCGCCCAGCTGCGGGGTAAAATTACGGGTCCGCTCCGCCTCCAGCGCCAGCTCCATGGCTTCCTTCTTGCGGATGCGCGCCGTGTTCAACCGGTCGAAGTGCTCCATCATCACCGCCTTGTCAATGACGGGAAACTCTCGCCATTCCGTCAAGGGCCTGCCGCCCCAGAGCTCCCGGTAAAAGGGGGAGTGTTTGCGGACAAACCGGAGCCTTTTCTGAACCTGCCGCTCCTGCCAGCGCTCCAAGGCTTCACGACCGGACCATTGCCGCCTGTACTTCGTCCTTACATAATGGGTGAGAAAAAGAGCAAGTCCTCTGACGCCCAACCCGCCTGCGCCCCTCATGGCCTACGCTCCTCTCCGGTCCAGCCCAGCGCCTCCCCGCAATGGCTGGGGATAATCAGCAGCTGCGGGTATTCCCGGTGCAGCCGGATGAGCCTGCGGAAGGACTGCCCGTATTCCCCGGCATCCGCCATAATGATCCGCGCTGCCGGGTGGGGCTTGCGGTCCTCCCGGAAAGCCCGGCTGGACCACACGGCATCCGCACAGAGGAAAACCTCCCCTTCCGCCGTCCGCAGCAGCAGCCCTGTTTGCCCTGCCGCATGTCCGGGCAGATCAACGGCCACCAGGCTTCCGTCGCCCAACAGATCGTACCCGTGTTCGAAGGGGAATGAACCGGGCAGCGGATACGGGCTCACATCCTCCATAAAAGCCGACCGTTCCCCGAAGTCCTCCGGCAATAACCCGGACAGATAACCGGCCTTCACTGCAGCGAAGGGGCTTAGTTTGTTGACGGCAGCATAGGCCTCCCGCTTGTATATGAACCGGGCCCGGGGGAAATCCCGCAGTCCCGCCGTATGATCCGCATGAAAATGGGACAGCACCACAGTCCCGATCTCCTCCGCTTGGATGCCCTTGCGGCCCAGCTGGCTTACCGCACCGTCCTCCTCCCGGAATACCACTGGAGTGATCATCCGGTACAAAAGCTGCGGTAAACGCCGGGTCTCCTCCACAAAACGCCGGGAATACCCGGTGTCGAAGAGGATATAGCCATGCTGCGGATGACGGATCAGCGCAAAGCCTGCCGGGAATGGAGCCGGCCTCCAGGACCCGCCCCGTATGGTGAAAAACTCCGGGTGACGGCAGTACCCTGCCGCAAACAGCGTCAGCTCCACAAGCGGTCCATCCAGAAGCGGGGCGCAGCCCGCCGCATTATCTGTGCTCATTCCTGCTCCCCTCCGTTTCTATCCACCATTCCGCAAAACGGCGCAGCCCCTCATGAAGGCTCACCTGCGGTGTATACCCCAGCAATTTATGAGCCCGAGAAATATCCAGCGTTTGACTTTGAGCCAGTACACTCACCGAATACCGGGTGAAGGTGGGCTCGCCCAGCATGGGCAGAAGCGTATGGCTCCATTCCAGCAGCGCCGCCGCCCCATACGCCACCGGGTACGGCAGCTTCTTCGTGCGCAAGGGCATCCCCAGCATAGTAAACAGCTCCATCAGCACATCCTTGAGCAGGGCCGGTTCACCATTAGTGATGTTGTAGGCCTGCCCCAACGCCTCCTCCGGCGCCTGCCAGCCCAGCAGCATGGCATCCACCACATTATCCACATAGGTGAGATCGAGCAGCACCTGCCCATTCCGGAAAAGTGGAATGCCTGAGGTATCGTTGGCCCGCATCAGCCGGGGCAAAAGGGCTGTGTCACCGGGACCGAAGATGGCCCGGGGCCGCAAAATCAATCCCGCTAGCCCCTCCCGGAAGGCCTGCCGCACCACCTGCTCCGCCTTCAGCTTGGTCGCCGCATAGGCGTTCACCGGCTTAGACGGAAGCGCCGCGTCCTCCTTGACCCCCAGCCGTTCCTCATGCCCGTCGAAATAAATGCTCGGCGTTGAGATATGAACCAGACGTCCCACCCCATGCTTCAGGCATCCTGCCGTTATATGAGCGGTGCCATCCACATTGACAGCGTGGAAGTCCCGATACGGTCCCCAAGGCGAGGACAACGCCCCGCAGTGGAACACCGCATCCTGGCCCCAACAGGCAAGCTCCACCTGCTCCCGGTCGCGCAGGTCGGCGTGGATAAAGCGGATGCCCAACGCCTCCAGCTCCGACCCGGCCCGGCGGTTGCGGCCCATGCCGGCCACCTCCCAGCCCATTGTCTGCAGCCTCAAACATACATGCCTTCCCAAAAAACCGGTGGCTCCGGTTACCAATGCCTTGGTCATGGCTCACCATTCCATTCCAGATCGATAGTCGTTGCTTCCGTCAGGGAAATCCCCCGGCTCCGGGCCGTTCTCCAGGCGTCCAGCACTACCCGCAGCTGTTCCATCCCCGGTCCCATATCCCTCCGGCGGAACACTGCATCCCGGCCGGTGCGCACAGCTCTGAGCCAGTCGCGCAGCTGCGGGAGGCTGCGGACACCGCTTAACCCTGCGGCCAGCATCGGGAAAGTGAGCATGGTGCCGGATGAATCCGTAGGCTCCCCCACTAATCCTGCGTCATACAGCGCCTCCGGCTGGAGAAAAGCTTCCGCCAGCCCTGCATTCCCGTTGAACAGATGGATGCCGCTGGTGGCACGGGGATTGCATTCCAGCGCATATATCCCCCCGTTGTCCTCTTCAATAAAGTCAAAGGCGATCTGCCCCGTGAACCCAATAGCCTGCACCAGCTGCCGCACCCATTCCTTGGACCGTTCATGGCGGACCGGTGCAAAATAAACCGACGCTCCTTGTCCCAGGCGGTAGCGGCACGGATAGGCTCCATGGAGAAGCAGATGCCCGTTGTAGGCGATGCTGTAGGTGGCCAAATGCCGCCCTTCAACCCGCCGCTGGGCTACCCATGGAGCTTCCGGAGATAAGGGCGGCAGCGTCTGTGCCAAAACCCGCCTCCGCTGTTCAGTAGAAGCGCTTTTGTCCAGGAACAAAACCTTGGAGGCAAACCGGGAATAAGCAGGCTTCAGCACCAGGCTTTCCTCCAGCCATTGCTCCTCCGCCAGTGCCAGCCATTCCTCCCGGTTTGTCACAAGGGTGGTTTCCGGAACCTGTAAACCCAAACTCAGGGCAAGCTGAGCAAACCGCCACTTGTTGTGCAGCCTGTCCAGCTCCCCGATGGACGCCGCCCAAACGGTGCAATGTGGCTTTAATTGCTCCAAACCTTTGGAGACAAAAAAAATCTCCTCGCAGGTGGGAATCAGCACATCCACCCCTTCACGCACCACAATGGCTTCCAGCTCCGCCACAAAAGCAGCGGGTTCCCCGTTGGGCGGCGGCACCACGAAGCTCCGCTCCACTGCCCGGGATACGCGGCACAGGTGGCGGCGGGCGCTCTCGGCAACCAGGACCCGGTGTCCGACGGTGTGGAAGGCTCTGGCCAGCTCCAAGGTACACGGCGCCCGGCCGCCTGTGAGCAGCACGGTACGCCGCCCGTTGCCGGAAACAGGTTCAATAGACAAGGGTCATCCCTCCGAGGGAAAGCCCCGCGGCCGTACCCAATAGCAGCACTTGGCCCCCCCGTGTGATCCTCCCTTGGCGGATGGCCTCATGAAGCGCCATCGGGATGGAGGCGGCGATGGTATTGCCGTGGTCCGGCGTAATATTCACCATCTGTCCGCCGGAGATGCCCAGTTTTTTTTGCATCAGCCGAAGCGCCATGGCACTTCCCTGATGGGGAATCACCGCCTGGAAATCCGTCATCCGCATGTCCGATTGCACCAGAAGCTCTCCCACAAAATCCGGCAGGAGCTGGGAGGCCATTCGGAAGATGGCCTGCCCGTTCATATGGAACAGGAAGTCCTCCTCCGTGGCCTCACTATGCTCCCGGGGATGGATGCGGGTGCCGCCTCCGCGGATTTCAGACAGGGCCGCTCCTTTGCTGTAGGTGCGCATGGACGCCCCCACGATCCGGGAGGTCCCGTCCGACGGTCCGATCACAACCGCAGCCGCTCCGTCCCCGAACAAGGCGGCGCTCTCCTTTTCCTTCCAATTCAAACCCGCGGAAGCAACCTCCGAGGATACCAGCAGCACATGCCGGTACCGTCCCGCCTCCACCAGGTAAGACATCAGGTCCAGTCCAGTCAGGAAGCTAAGACAGGTAGCATCTATATCAAAGGCGGGTACGCCGGACATCTCCTGTCCCAACGCCCGTTGGATCAATACCGCCGTACTGGGCAGCGCCTGCTCCTTGGTGCCGCTCACGCACACCAGGCAGTCGATATCCTGGAAGCGGAGCCCCGCATCCAGAAGCGCCGCCTCCGCAGCCTTCGCCCCCATATAGGAGGAGGTTTCGTGTGCACCTGCGAAATGGCGGGCCGTGACCTCCGTCATTTTGCGGACCCATCCCTTCGGCGTTCCCAGGCGGTGATCCATCTCTTCATCCGTTACGATCCGTTCCGGCAAATATTGGCCGGTTCCCATAATGCGAACATGCCGCGTCTGCATAGTCAGCCCCCGCTTTCCGTTTTCACCAACGTTGTCTTCGGTTCAACCTCTGCCAGCGCCAATTGCTCCTGCACTATGGGTCACTAATTCGACACTTTCCAGCAGAACCCTTTTTTCGGACCGGTTCCGCAGCAGCAAAAACCCCGGCGGGAACGCCCGCCAGGGTTCGAAGCATAACCTCATTTTATGAATAATGGAAGTTCAGCCTGTTTTCCCTTGTATCCAAAACAGCCCGGCAGCCGATAGGCAGCACCGCCTGATTGGCGCCATGCCCAAAGTCGTCGCAATAGGCTACAGGGATCTTATGCTTCTCGCCGAAGCGACTTAATCGATCCAGCAACTGAGGGTTTTCGTTCTCGGAATAATGCCCGAACAGCAGCCCGGAAATGCGGCCTATCCACGGGCTCTGCTCCAGATGGGACAAGAGCATACTGACACAAGCCATATTGCTGAATTTTTCGTGGTCCTCCAAAAACAGCACCACCTTCCCGTCGGTCTCCGCTCCGCTGATTCCGGTGTTGGCCATAAGCGCCACATTCAGAAGATATCCGCCCATAAGAATCCCTTCACTTACTCCATCATACAGCGATATCCACTTGCTGTTCTTAACCAGATTCCCGGGATTTCCCTCCGCCAAATGGCTCATGAATTGGCTGAGACCATAGGGCCGGATACGTTCGAATGAGCCGGGAGCCTGGCCGTAATAGGTCATGATGCCGGTGCGGGCATAGATGGCATTCAAGATGGATGTGCCGTCGCTGTAGCTCAGGAACAGCTTGGGGTTCCGCCGGATTGCTTCATAGTCGATCAGCGGGATCAGCTCCAAACCGCCATACCCTCCTCCGAAAAACACCATCCTGACCGCATCGTCAACTACCATCGCGTTCAGATCATCAGCCCGCTCCTGCTCGGAGGCGGCATACCCGTACGTGTTTTTATACAAATTCCGCCCGGCTTTGACCCGGAAGCCGCAGCCTTCAATAACGGCAATAAGCCCTGCATACCGGTTTGCATCGGCGACATGGCTTGGGGAGATGATGCCAATGGTATCTCCCTTGTTTAGTTTCGTCGGTATTTTGCCTGCCAACATTCCTTTTCCCTCCATTCGAGGTTTTACTCCGTTTCCATCAGCTGCCGCAGCTTGGCTTCGGTGTTGGTGTCCGGCGCCGGGGTGTAGACGTTGCACCGCAGGTCGTCCGGGCCATATACCTTCAACGAGGTAAGCTCGTAGACCATCCTCCCGGCCCGGGCATGGCGGAACTCCAGATGCACCTCCGGCGCATAGCTGACCTGGCTGTTTTCCCACATGGCCTTAAAATCCGGATGCTCCCCCATCATCTCCTCCAAAAAATCCTCGTACCACCCGTCTCCCACATATTCGCCGTAATAGGAACGGAACATGGAGAGGAAGCTGCTGGAGAACTGCTCCCAATTCACCGCCAGCCGCCGGAATTCCTTCCGCGTAAACAAAAGGCGGATCATATTCCGCTCCTCCGGTGGAATCTGCGCGAAGTCCAGGAACACATAAGCAGCCGCCGGATTCCAGCCCACAATATTGCACATGCGATCCGACACGATCACCGGACAATACGCCAGCTCCGTGATAATCTTCCGCAGAGAAGGGCTCAGCTGGACAGGCTCCTGCCTGGGAGGGACCGGCTCGCTGCCGCTTTCGAAGGCCAAGGAATGGAGATACTTCCGCTCGTCGGCATTCATCTGCAGGGCGGTGGCAATACAGTCCAACACGGATGCAGAGGCCTTCACGTCCCGGCCCTGCTCGAGCCAGGTGTACCAGGTGGTGCTGACACCGGCCAGCTGGGCAACCTCCTCCCGGCGCAGACCGGGGGTTCTTCTTCGTGTGCCAGCCGGAAAACCCAGCGCTTCCGGGTTAAGCTTCGCCCGCTGGTTTTTGAGGAAAACAGATAATGCCTGCAGCCGGATCTGGGAAGTCATCTGCATCCCCCTTATGAGAATAGTAGTATTTATACCAGGATAAACGCTGTCTTGTAATAGGATATATCCAGTGACATTATAAGCCTATCCGAAGAAACTTACAATGATCAGGAGGCTGGATACGCTATGGAAAGAGTAGTCATAACCGGGATGGGAGTCATTTCACCGTTAGGCAATGATGTGGAGACGTTCTGGTCCAAGCTTATACGGGGGGAGTCCGGCATCGTCCCTATCAGCAGCTTCGACGCGGACAGGCATAAGGTCCGAATTGCCGGGGAGGTGAAGGAATTCGATGCCAATCTGTTGTTCGGGGCAAAAGAAGCCCGGCGTATGGACCGGTTCTGCCAGTACGCCCTGGCAGCGGCAGAGCAAGCCTTCACCCAAGCAGGCTTCCAGGAGGGGAGCGTCGACCATGAGCGGATGGGCGTGTATGTGGGCTCCGGAATCGGCGGCATCCAGACCCTGATGACCCAAAGCGGAGTGCTTGCCGACCGCGGGCCGGAGCGGGTAAGCCCTACTCTGGTGCCTATGATGATTGCCAATATGGCTGCTGCTATGATCAGCATCAAATATGGCGCCTTAGGCCCCTCCATGGCCCCGGTTACCGCCTGCTCCATCGGCAATACCGCCATCGGCGAAGCGTTTCACCGTATCCAATCGGGCCGGGCGGACGTGATTCTCGCAGGCGGCTCGGAGGCGGCGCTGACGGATATCTCCTTGGCCAGCTTCTCCAATGCAACGGCACTCTCCACACGAAACGGCGAGCCGCAAAAGGCCAGCCGGCCCTTCGACACGGAGCGGGACGGGTTTGTGATGGCTGAAGGTGCAGGCATTCTGGTGCTGGAATCCCTCTCCCACGCCTTGCGCCGGGGAGCCCACATTCTGGCTGAGGTGGTGGGATACGGAGCCAGCTCGGACGCGTACCACATGGTAGCGACGCCGGAGGACGGCAACGGCGCGGCCCGGGCCATGCGCCTGGCTCTGGAGGACGCGGGGCTTGCGCCGGCGGATATCGATGTGATTAGCGCCCACGCCACCAGCACCGTCATCGGCGACCGTTCGGAGACCGCCGCCATCAAGCGCATTTTCGGTGCCGAGGCATACCGCATTCCTGTCACCGCCAACAAGTCCATGACCGGCCACATGCTGGGAGCGTCCGGCGCCGCCGAGGCCATCGCTCTGGTCAAAGCGCTGCAGACGGATCTGATCCCACCCACCATTAACCTGGATACCCCTGATCCGTTATGCGATCTGGATTATGTCCCCCATCAGGCCAGGCCCGCCCGGCTCCGGTACGGGCTGTCCAACTCCTTCGGCTTCGGCGGCCATAATTCGGCTATTGTGCTAAAGGCGTACGATGATGTAAAATAACTCCATTGACCTTGACAGAGAGTCTGACCCGCGTCCCAGCTCCCTGGACGGACCGCAACACCGGACGCCCCCATTTCACACCAAAGGAGAGTGAATCCTAGTTTCTTTATGCTGCATGTAAATACAACTGAACAAACCACCCTCCGGGCGCCGCGGCGTGTCCCGGCTTTTTTCCGGCTGCCCGGCCAGTACCTCTCGTTCCTGTTGGGGCTGTTTATCTCCAGGATCGGAGATTCGCTGTATACGCTGGCAATTCCGTGGATCTCCTATGAGCTTACCCGGTCCGCGCTGGTTATGAGCTCCGTGTATGCCGTCAGCGTGCTGCCCATTGTCCTGTTCGGGCCTATCATCGGCGTGCTGGTGGACCATCTTCCCCGGAAAAAGCTGATGCTGGCAACAGATTTGGCACGGGCGGCTCTTGTCGCCCTGATCCCGGCTTTGCATCTGGCGGGTGTTCTGCAGATCGGGCATCTGTTTGCCGTTTCCTTCTGCCTGGCAATTCTGAACCTGCTTTTTGACGTGGCTTTTGTGGCGGCGGTGCCCCATCTGGTTCCGGGCAAGGAATCTCTGACCCGGGCCAACGCCGCCGAGAAGCTGGCTTCCCAGTTCAGCGAATTAATCGGGCCTATCCTGGCCGGCCTTGCCATTGCGGCATTCGGCGGCTACAATGCGCTCTGGATCGATGCGCTGACCTTCAGTGCCACCTTCCTCACCCTGCTGAAGCTGCCCTCCATGGGTACCGCCGTGGCGGCCGCCTCCTTCAGGAAAGTGCTGCAGGGGATGAAGGAAGGGCTCCATTGGCTGGTAACCAACCGCCTGAACATCAGTCTGTCCCTGCAGGCGATGGTGGGCAATTTCGGATACAGCGCGGCTTTTGGGGTATTGATGTATTACCAGTTGGATGCCCTCGGGCTCACCTCCCAACAAAGCAGTTTGAACTACGCTCTTCTGGGCGCAGGCGGTCTGCTGGGCACGCTTGCGGTGGTGCCGCTGGAGAAGCGTTTCCGCCGCGGGGTGCTGATCCCGGTGCTCCTTACTGTGGGGATGCTGGGATTCACCCTCATCATCTGGAGCCGCTATTGGCTGATGCCCGGTATTGCCTTCGGCATTGTCTCCCTGTGCAATATCGGGTGGAATACACTAGTGCAATCCCTGCGCCAGGAAACCGTGCCCTCCGATATGCTGGGACGGGTGCTGGGCTTCTCCCGGATGTTCACCCGGCTGGCGATGCCCCTGGGGGCTATGGCCGGCGCTTTCCTCTCCGCCCGGTACGGCCCGGCAGCCGTCTTCGCTTTGGCCGCGGGCGCCAAGCTGGTGGAGGTTCTCATCGCCCTTTGTTCCCCCATCCGCAGGATGTAGGCAGCCGGGGCAAAATCAACCGCGGGTCCGCATCCGGACCGTAGAGCCGTTATTTCCCGGTTTTTCAGCATTTTGCAGTTTTCGCGGACTCAGCAGACGTTATTTAGCCTAAAAGCTGACCAAACCGGCTGCATATGACCAAATAACGTCCCCTGTGTCCGCATCATCCAATTATCGATGAATCTGTGCGAAATAACGGCCGCTCGGTCCGTTACACCAGCAAAAGAAGCTGTCCTCCGTGGTCTTCACCACCTTGGGGACAGCTTCCTTTTTACCTGCCGCTCACGGCCCTGAACCCCGCTCCTCAAGGCGTTAGTACAGTCCGCAGCTCCTTGTCCTTATCCTCCGTGTAATACCAGAAAATATAAATATCCGCATCCTTCCCGGCAAAACCCGGGTACACATCCGTAGCCTGATTGTTGCCGTCTCCTCCAAAACCATAGGTAATTTTTTTGCCAACGGCCCTGGTTTCGCCGTGGTGCATATAGGTCTGATTGACGCCGCCGAAGCCGCGGTCGGCGCTTTCGCTTTGCACATACAGATCGCCATCATTCAGGTAGTACGTCCAATGCACAGAATAACCGCCCACTTCCGTCATGATGCTCTTTTTCTCATCACTGATCTCCCGGAGGGGGATTGGCGCTTTGGCATCCGTACGCTCCATTCTTTCGTGCATGGCCACAAAGGTGATCGCGGATTCCTCCTTTATCTGGACGCCGGACGGAATTTCAAACCGAAACACCGTCTCCTCCGGGTTTGTATAGGAATCGACACTCCCTCCGCTCAATACAACCCCGTCCACCTCCAGTGAATATGCCCGAAAGGGGAACCGGGAATAACGCTCATTGCTGGCTTTGATTCTAATCTGGGTCGGTGTCCGGATCATCTCGGTCAGCGTCATCTTCACGCCCTTATTCTCCAGAGGAATGTCCAGCTGACGCTTAACCGTACCACTTTCCATCAGATGTTTGTCCAGCTTTAGATTGAAGGCCCAATCGGCATCAACCCGCTTTACTTCCTTTTCATAAAGGAGCTTGTACGAAACCTCATCCTGCTGCAAATCACTCCGCAAAAAGGACTGCTGCGCAGTATAGCTGCCGTTTTCATCCGGCTTCCCGGAAACTCCCGCTCCGGACTGGCTCAGCTGCGTCTCCCCGAGGAACACGCCAATACGGGGTTCATACCACTTTTGTGCCTCTGGCTGATCGAACACAACTGTAGAGTTCAGCATCATCTTGTCACCCTGCGTAAACGGCTTAACCGTCAGCTGTATGATTCCATCCTGGCGGATATCAAAGGTTTGCTCCTTCTCTTCCAGAGGACGAAGGGCCAGCCCATGCTCCACCGGAGAGATGGCCTTCACATCGCTAAAGGTCAGCATAGCGTTGGACGAAGTGCCGGACGGAACCCATTCCGTTTCGAAGTAACCCCGCCAGAGCTTGGCCGCCGGGTCCCAATTCAGCTGCTTCCAGCCTTCCACAGGCTGGCCGGCCGCATCCTTCAGCTCCACATCCTCAATATTGAAAAAGTAACCCTCCTCCGGCGTTTTGTCTCGGGTGTTCAAGCTGAACAAAATCCCTGTCCGGTTTTCATCCACAACCGCCGTATCCACGGTGATGGTCACATTCTCCCGCGTCAACGATTGCCCGATGGACTGCCCCAGTCCCTGCTCCAGAGCGGAGCGTACCCCTTCCTTGTTCGACAGGAGGGTATCCCAATGATTGGCGACAGCCGCCACAACAGGAGCAGCAGCCAGCAATGCTGTCAGAGCGCCAATGGCCGCCGCTTTCCGCAGGGGTGGTCTCTTTTTGCTTGCAGGTATAGGAATAAGCGGTGTTCCCGTCTTCGGCAGCCGGCTTTCCAGCCGGTTCCACATCGCATCAAAATCGGGATACTCTGCCGGTTCATCTTTCAGTAAATGAGTAAGCTTGGCCTCCATCTTGTTCATACGGTTCGGCTCCTTCCTTTTCCATGGTCATGCCTCTGGCCTCCATCATGGGACGCAGCAGCTTCAGTCCCTTGTTCAGCCGGGATTTCACTGTCCCTTCGGGAATGGACAGAATAGCGGCAATTTCGCTCAAGCTGCATTCGTGCAGATACCGCAGCGATACGGCAGCGCGGATCTTGGCGGGCAGCTGTCCCACAAGCTTCACAGTTTCCGTAGCGGACTCCCGCTCCTCGGCAACCACTTCGGCGGCCTTGGCCGTTTCCGGCCTCCGCTGGAACAGCAGAAGCTGTCCATCCGTGCGGAACCGGCTGTTTTTCTTCAAGTGATTGAGACAATGATTCACAGCCACCCGGAGCAGCCAGGTTTTGAGATACTCCACCTGCCTCCAATCATGCCGGAACACGGTCATAAACACATCCTGACAAACATCCTCCGCATCCGCCCGCTGCTGAAGCATATACAGGCAGGTCTTGTACACATCTTTTTTGTAGGTTTCGAATAACTCCTTTTCGGTCAAGCGCTTGACCCTCCTTCCAACCGGCTGCTTACTAAACAATCCGGTGCGCCAAAAGGTTCACTCTTAAGGAACAAAAAAACTCCGCCTCTTTTCCTGCACCCTTGACAGGATTAGCGGGACGATATAAACTGAACATGTTCAAATCATGTTCAGTACCAGAAGAGAGGTGTACCGATGAGTCCAACGGACCAGGATTCGCGGCAATCCATTCTTGATACGGCCAAGATCCTATTGGATGAAGCCGCAGATCTCGATAAGATCACCATACGGCAGATTGCCGAACGGGCAGGAGTGGGCATCGGCCTAATCAACTATCATTTTAAAAGCAGAGATAACCTGCTTCGTATCGCCATTGGGGATATTATGTCACAAACCATCTTTGCCATGAACGACCCGGCTGCATTTTCCGGACTGGAGCCTTCCGCCAGGCTGAAGGAGCTCTTGAAGGAGCTGTATACATTCGGAAGCCGCAATGAAAAGCTCATTCGGTTTGTTCTGGCCCATGAGTTGGCCACCGGCAATATGCAGGCCCCTCTTTTATTGATCCCCTTGCTCCGGGATATCTTCCAGCATCAAAAAAACGACATGCAGCTGCGGATTATCGCCCTGCAAATCCTGTACCCCATTCAAATCACCGCGCTCCATCCAAACGCCTTCCACCTGTACAGCGGCATCCAATTGACCATCCCGGAAGAGCGCAACCGGTTCATCGATCTGCTGATTGACAATTTAGTTAACCAATAGTGGAGGGGATCATATGAAGGCTGCCGCATTAATCAGCTCCATCGCCACCGGCCTGCTTATGCTGAACACCATGATATGCGGACTCTGGATCAAGGCAAACGACATTACAGATCCGGGTTCTCTCAATTTCCATGTCAACTCCGGCATCGCTTCGGTAGTCTTTTCGTTCATCACGCTTTTCCTGGTTATCCGGCTGTTATTCCGCCTGAAAAAAGAGGGGTGATCCGAATGCGAGCCTTAATCCTGTATGCCTCCAAGTCCGGCGCCAGCAGGGAATGCGCCGAGCTGCTGTGGTCGCGGCTGGAGGATTGCTCCATCTGCGACATGACCAAGGATCTTCCGGACTTGGGGCCATTTGATACGCTTATTCTAGGCTCTGGCATCCGTATGGGCAAGCTGTACCGTCCGGTCAGAAGCTTCATGCGCAGGAACATGAATCTGCTGCTTTCCAAGAACCTCGCCTTTTACCTGTGCAATGCCTATCCCGGCACCCTGCAGAAAACCATCGAAACCAGCATCCCCAAACCCCTGCGGGAACGGGCCGTGTGTATGGTTTCCTTTGGCGGTAAACCACCCTTTACCTCTCCCAAAAATCAGGAGTGGGTTCAAATGGACAGCGTGGCCTTTTTTGTAAAAGCAGTCAGCGCTGCCGAACAAAAATAAAATACGCCTAACACAAGAATCCTCTTGTGCCAAGCGTCTTTTTCCTTACTTCGCACGTACCGCAGCTCAGTAGACAAACTCGTAATCGTCAAACCCGGAGGCCATCCGCCACTCACCGTTACCCTTCTCGATGGTAATCAGCATTCTGCCATACGGCTCATCCAGAACCAAAGTATCGATGGTGAGGGTTGCCCGGTTGCCCTGTTGGCCTTTCACCTTGACCGTATCATAGAGGAATCGGGTATTATACCCGTGGCCTCCGTTTTGCGTGTTCACATACAGTCGTCCCTGATAATCCTTGTATAGGGGCAAACCTCCGTCCCCTCCCGCCAAATATCTGCGGTAAAACAGCTCCTCTGCCGCTTCCTTCGTATACACCTTCTCCACGGCCTGCTTCAGCTCCGCCATGGAGCGGATATCGCCGTAACCCGTATCTGTCTTCTCCCCGGTTACGAGGGCATATTGCGGTTCACCCGGGATGGTTTGGGTTTTGTCCTCCACAAATGCACCGGAGCCATTGAACACATCCGCTTCGAAGACTTCAGCCTTGGGCAGCAAATTCTGCAATATCTCAATTCCCTGCTGGTCCCCAAGCTTGGTCTCTTCAGCCTGCTGCGATCCCGTATTCATTCCTGTATAACCTAAAAACACAAATATGAGCAACGTCAGGATACCGCTCGTTCTCAGCTTCATTTTGAACTCTCCTTTGGCTTTAAATGAATGATCTTTCAACATTTTATACCATTATTGGAAAATGGAAAAATGAATGCTTCGTGAGGCCACAACCTGAAGCTGGAAAGAATCCCTAACGAATCTGAGCAGCGCTATTTGACTACGTGGAGGCATTTCTTAAATCTAACGAATCTCAGCCACTCTATTTGTCCCAATTGGCCCCAAAATGCTGCCAAAACGGGGAATAACGCGTGTGAGAATCGTTAGATTTCTAACAGATGCGTTTTTCGCCAAATAGTGTGTGTGAGATTCATTAGCCCGCTGCACCAAAGACGGATGAAGTGCCGGAAAGTTCGGTTAATAAACAAACTAACTGTTGTCAGATCCAAACCCTGGAAATATACTTAAAACAAGAACGGCTCATCATGATATGAAAGGGCTTACTTCTCCCGCTTCTCTCATCCATCAACATTCTTCAAGGAGGCTATTATGCTGTATACCGCAGGCATTACCGACTGCTCACCCGCAGAGGTCAACTACGACGCTTCAAGGATTGAGGTTCTGCAAGCCCACTTCCAGCAGCTCATCGACCAGAAAAAAATTCAAGCCGCCGCCTTCTGTGTGTCCCGCTACGGAAAAACCTTCATGCATGGAGCGGTGGGCCCGCTCTCCTTCCGGGAGAATTCCACAGAGCCGCTGCTGCCCACTTCGGTTCACAGCATTGCCTCTATCACCAAAGCCATTACCACCGTGGCCATCGCCAAGCTGGTGGAGGACGGCGTTCTCCGGTTCGATATGCCGGTTGGGGCTATTCTGAAGCTGTTTGACGTGGCGCCCTTCAACAAAATCGATATCTACGGCCTGCTGACCCATACCTCGGGGATGTTTCCCGATTGCGCGGAAAGCATTCCGTATCATAAGTCCTACTGGCAGCTGATCGATGAATACTTCAACACCTATAAACCCGAAGATGGAGAACCGGATTGGCTGAAAGCGTCCCTTAGCTGCGGAGTCAACAAACTGCCGGGCGAGGAATGGCAATACTGCTCCTTCGGCTTCTGCATTCTAGGCGAAGTCATCCGGAAGGTGACCGGCATAACGGCCGAGCAGTACATTGAAGAAAACATCCTCAAACCGCTTGGTATGAAGGACTCGGTTTTTGAGCTGACACCGGAGTTGGCCAAACGCCATATTATCCGAAACGAACGGTATGAGTTAATTGGAAAAGCACTGCTCGACGGCCAACCGCCGGAAATCTCCCCTGTTGAGAAGCTGTGGGATACAATTGTCCCCAAAACCGGCGGAGGCCTGATGTCGACACCTGCGGATCTGATCCGGTTCGCCAACATGCTCCTGGGTATGGGCAGACTGGGAGAAACCCGGATTCTGGGCCGCAAAACGGTAGAGAAAATCACCACCCGGACGCTCTATGGAGTTCCCGATCATTGCTGGAACGCAGATGTCAAGGACAGAAGCTACGGCATCGGCTTGGACATGAAGCAGGGCCCGGCCTTCCTGTATTCCCCCACAACGTATCTCCATGAAGGGGCAGGCGCCTGCTCCATGGTCATCGACCCCACGGAGCAGTTGGCCGCCGTATGGTTCGTGCCTTTTGTCGATAACAATTGGCGTGCAGAGGCTCTGTTCAATGTGTCCAACATCATCTGGTCGGGCATCATCTGATGAACAGCCTGAAGCATCATTTGCGGGTATGCCAGGCGGTAGCGGATGTGACCTACAAGGAATGGAGTGCCTACCGAACCCATTCCATGGTGTCCATCATCGTCGGACCGGTTTATTTTATGGTGCAGATGTTTATTTGGACGGCGGTGTATGGAGATCATACCACCTTGGGTGGGATCGATCTGCCGCGGATGATCCGGTACTTCGGTGCCACGGCGCTGATCGGCTACCTGACCATGGACTTCGCCGATTGGAACCTGTCCATGCTGGTGCGCACCGGCAAGTTCCTGACCTTCCATTTGCGTCCGGTCCACCACCGCTCCTTTGCCTTGTTCCAAAAAATCGGGCACCGGCTTTTGGGATTCCTGTTTGAATTTTTGCCGTGTCTGTTGATCTTCATCTTCCTGTTTGGAGTGGATATGCGGCCCGCAAGCTATTTATGGACTTCCATTTCGGTGATGCTGGCCTTTCTGATGGTATTCTATGTGAACTACACCATCGGCCTCACTTCGTTCTGGCTTGTACAGTCGGATGGAATACGAGGCGCGTTTATGCTGGTTTCCGGCATTTTTTCCGGCGCGCTGATTCCCCTGGACTTTTTTCCCCATTGGCTTCAGGTGGCGCAATTTTTTCTGCCCTTCCAGTATATGGCCTACATGCCTGCCATGGTGTTCACCGGGCAGTATTCACTGGGCGGCATCCAGCTTCCCATTGAGCATATTGTGGGGATTCAGGCGCTTGCCGTACTGGTGACGTACGGGTCCAATGAGCTGATCCGGCGTCTGGCCATGAAGCAGTTTACCGCTGTCGGAGCGTAAAGCCGTTATGCCAGGAAAGGACAGATCCCCATGAAACGGTACTGGGATGTATATAAACAATGTCTGTATTCCGCTCTGCTGTCGGCGTCGGCCTACCGGATGAATTTTTTCGTCAGCAGCCTGATTACGCTGGTGAGCAATATTCTGTTTCCGCTGGTGACACTGCTGATATACCGGGCTGGCGCCAGCTTTTCCGGCTGGAGCTTTTATGAGGTGCTGCTGATCCAGTCTGTTTTCACCATGTCCAGCGGATTGTCCAGCCTGATTTTTGGCGGCGTGATGTGGACCACCAACCATCTTATCCGGGAGGGCAGCTTTGAGGTGGTTCTGCTGAAGCCCCTGAACCCGCTGTTTTTTATTGTGGCCACTACCTTCTCCCCGGACAACGTCGGATTATTCTTGGGCGGAGCCACGCTGTTTGTGATTGCCATTGCGCATGTGAGTGCCATTCCGGCGTTTCTCTGGCTGCAGTTTGTGGTGCTGTTTGCCGCGGGGACAGCCGTGTTGGCAGGATTATCCTTGATGATGGCCGCCATGTCCTTCAAGTGGGTGGGTAACTCAAGAATATCTGAGCTTGCCGACAGTGTGCTTCAGTTCGGGAAATATCCGCTGACCATTTTCCCCAAGGCTGTACAGGCTTTGGCAACCATGATCATCCCGGTGGGGATGGTGGGTTTCTTCCCTGCGTCCGCGCTACTGGGGCGGGTGCAGGCTGCGGATTTTGCCGCGGTGCTGCCTTGTTTCCTCTTCATGGGAGCAGGGATATGGGCCTACCGGCATATGATACGATTGTACGAGGGGGTAGGCGGATGACGCCGGTTATTGACGTGAAGCACCTGACCAAAACCTATACAACCTACAAGCGGGGCAGCGGCATGGGTCAAACCGTCAAAAGCTTCTTCCACCGGGAAAAGGTTGTGGTGCATGCGGTCAACGATATTAACTTCAGCATCGGGCAGGGGGAAATCTGCGGGATTCTGGGGCCGAATGGAGCGGGGAAATCCACCGCCATCAAAATGCTCTGCGGCGCTCTTTATCCCACAAGCGGGGATATCAGGGTGCTGGACTGCTCACCTGCCAAGGACAGAAGACGGTATGTGGGCAAAATCGGCGCCGTTTTCGGCCAAAAATCCCAGCTGATCTGGGATATTCCGCCTATGGACAGCTTCCATATGAACAAGGCGATTTATGGAATTGCGGCCCGGGACTTCAGCAATCGTCTGGAGGAGCTGACAGAGCTGCTGGATATCCGGCATGTCATCGAAAAACCCACAAGAGTGCTATCTCTGGGTGAACGGATGAAATGCGAATTTGTCATGGCCATGCTGCACCAGCCGGAGATTCTGTTCCTGGATGAGCCGACCATCGGTCTTGATGTAATTGCCAAGGTCAAAATCCGCGAGTTTGTGCGCCAAATGAACAGGAAGAAGAACATGACCTGTATTCTGACCACCCATGATCTGGAGGATGTAGAGGAGCTTGCCCATCGGGTTATTGTGATCAACCACGGAGAAAAGGTGTTTGACGATTCCCTACGGAGGCTGAGGCTGTTTCTGGGAGACAAGAAGCGGGTCAGCTTCACCTTTGTGGAGTCTGTCCGCGATACCGTGTTCGACAATGCCCATACCACAGTAGTGGAGCGGCTGTCGGATTTCCAGCTGACCCTGGAGGTGGATACGGCCCAAATCTCCATCAGTGACTTCATTGAGGATATCTCCCGCAAACACCGGTTCTCGGACATTTCCGTGAAGGAGCTGCCTATGCAGCAGGTGATCATGAACATCTATGAGAATGGGGAAAAAAATATAGATTCCACTTCAGCCGCATTATGATATAATTGATAATGATAATCATTATCTAATTGATGCGAATTGGGGAGGGTTTCATCGGATGGGGACATTTAAGGGAAACGTGGATTTTGCCACCATACCCGGTCATTGGGTTCTGGCGAACCTGGGAAAAACCGTGCTGCGGCCCGGGGGGATTGAGCTGACCCGGACGATGCTGGACCGTCTGGACATCTCGTCGAAGGATGCTGTTGTGGAATACGCCCCCGGTGTGGGCAGAACCGCCAAGCTGACACTCAGCCGCAAGCCGCATACGTATACGGCCATCGAGCAGGATCAGGAGGCGGCCGCAGTAGTCATGTCCTATCTGAACGGAACCAGTCAGACCTGCGTAGTCGCCGATGCCCGAACCCCTCCCCTGCCGGATAGCTCCGCCACCGTGATCTATGGCGAAGCCATGCTGACCATGCAGCCGGACCGGCTCAAGGAGCAGATCATCCGGGAGGCCCACCGTATGCTTCAACCGGGCGGCCGTTACGCCATCCACGAGATGTCCCTGCAGCCCAATGACATCCCCTCCGAGTTGAAGGATACCATTCATAAGGATGTTTCCAAGGTAATCCGGGTGAATGCGCGGCCCCTTACAGTGGATGAATGGAAAGGGCTGCTGGAGCAGAACGGCTTCCGTGTTATTGAAGTTCATACCGCGCCCATGCATCTGCTGCGGGTGAAACGTGTGATCACTGACGAAGGCGTGCTGGGCACACTGAAGATCGGGTACCGCTGCGCAACACGTGGAGGCGCCTTCAAGCGGGTCTCTGCCATGCGACAGGTATTCATGAAATATGAAGAATATCTGGGTGCAGTGAGTATGATTGCCGTAAAAGAATAAATGAATGGAACGCCTGCCCGCTTCGTATATGCGAAAGCGGGTTTTTCTATGCCTGGCGATAGCATTTACTTATAGCTGTTTTTTACCCTACACACGATTATCAAGCTGGTATACTTGTAAAAAAGCGTTAAAAGCTCTGTCAGCGGCTTCCGTAAAATTGTTTGGAGTGATCCTGCAGCCGTCCAAGGATAGTTTTGGCACAGTAGCTGTGAACAAGGCCAGATGGATAGGCAGTTCATCCTTCACCTTGTAATGGCACCCATCTCTTACTAATAAACCTACTGATATAAGCTGCGAGGTATCAAAGTAAAATCTTGCCCCTGGTGAGTATTCACAGTCAGCATCCATACAGATAAAGCCCTTTTCTCTGGAATTCACAACCACTTCCGGCGCAAGCCCTTCTCCCAGCATAATATAGTCCCGAAAATCCTCCGGGTCCCCCAATTTAGCACCAATTGGGCTGTCTTCCGATATATGACCCTCAGCTTTTACACGGGTCCAGGATTTTAATGCACCATCCCGAAGAATATGCTGCAATGCTGCAGGCGGTGCACTATGTATTAAGTACTTTGGTTCATAATAGCGCAGAAATGGATCACGTAAACGATGTCCCAGGTATACTTTCTGCGCCTCCTCGTAATGTTCCGGATCTGCTGTCAAAATCACATTCCGCCCATATCCCAGTTGATAAGAAATGTAATCCATCACCCGGAATTGCCATCCTTCATAACATTTGCTCACTGTGAGCTGAAAAAGAATGGTTTTCCGGGTTATCATGGAATACTCCAAATTCTCTGCAATTACTAGCTGAACCCAACTGCTGTCGTATAAGCCATCTTCACTGAAGGGATTTTGTTCCGGAAGCTTCCCGGAAAAGTAGAGGTTGCCCACTCCCAAACCCCACCTCTCTATAATAATGGAGGATTTACCATGATTATTTTGCAAATCCCGCAATACGGATTAATTAAGCCCATGCTGGTTGATATTCCCGGTTGTCTATGGATGATTACCGTTATGGAGCAGCAGCATATTGGAAAAATATACGTTGACCGGATGCCAGATCCCCAGTCCGTATATGTGGAGTCCCCCTATTTTTTATATTACATAGGCGGAGCTTTTCAGGAGGTTTTTTTAGATGAAGTCATGGTCCATATCATATCGGACTTGATCCCGGCCGGAGAAACAAGGCCTGTTTTTGTTTTCTCAAGCAGCGCGGAATGGAAGCAGAGCACCCACCAATACTTAGAGCCCTGCAACCGTTCTACGTTCGGCCCTTACTTAACCAGGCGTTTGCACCACCTCAATCACGAAGCTTATTCCGAGTTTAAACGGAACTTGCCCCCTGCTCCCGATTCATATTCGATCACCCTTAGCCAGGACAACGGACAATGTACTGTCCGCGCCATGCACGACGGCACAGAAGCTTGTTTCTGCCGGGATGGCGGACAGGGACTGGGTTATATGGATTTGGACGTATTTACCCATCCTGCCCATCGGCATAAAGGTTTAGCTGCTATTTGTTGCTCTGTATTAATCGATTATTGTTTGGAGCAGGAACTTATTCCTCAGTGGGGGTGCTGGACCGTGAATGTCCCTTCGTGCAAGCTAGCAGCGAAGCTTGGCTTCCGCATTACCGCTGAAACGGAAGTCAACTTTGCAGAGATTCAAAAAGAGCATACAATTTGACACACCACTCTCGTGACCTATTTTCTCTAATGCTTCCAACGCTTCAGCGTCGGGAATAACTCTCTCATTTCTCTTCTGAGGGTAGCTGCATCGGGACCATCCGGCCCCTTCATCCGGAAGGGGATACAGCTTTCAATCATCTCTTCCATGGACTCATCCTTGCCGAATTGGCCGTCCGTGAAGCAATGCAAGCAGTAATCCTCATTGGGCGTTTTGTCCTTATTAGTTCCGTACAGCTCCCCGGTCATTACCATTCCACAGCTTTGGCATACTTTTTCCATCGAAAAGCCTCCTTTTTAGGTTAAACTACCCGCCCGTTACTTCTATCACATTTCCATCTGGATCATGGAGATGGAAATAATAATAGGTCGGACTGGCTTGTTTAATCTCCGTTATTTCCCCGATAGCCAAATCCTTAAGGCGTTCATGCTCAATGGACAAATAATTCACCCAAAAATTCAGAACGAACTTGTAATCCCCGTTTCCTCTATAATCATGGCCCGGTAAATTTGCTTCATTCATTAAGGAAATACATTGATGATCAAAGAAAAACTCTGCGAATATCGTACTGTTCTTCGTGGAAACCGTCATACTCAAGAGCTGTTCGTAAAACGCAATCGATTTCTGGAAATCCTTCACGATCAGATAGATGGACCCCAGATGCAGCTTATTGTTTTTGGCGCGGATTTCCCGTGCCTTCGAATCCATCAGTAAATCATCTGTGGATACAGAAAACAAAAGACTCATTTGGATAATCTTATCTACCTCAGGGTAACTCTGGCCTAGCTCCCATTTGGATACGGACTGACGGGAAACCGACAGCTTTTCCGCCAGCTGCTCTTGTGAAAGCCTATTTTTAAGACGATACTTCTGAATGTTCGCTCCCAGCTCCATAACTGCTCCTCCTCTACAAGAAAATTATAGTATAAAGGAAGATGCCGGAAAACCAACTGGCAGCAGAAGGTTGTCAACCATGAGTTGCTGTTTCATTTTTCTTGGATGTTCAATTATATATTTGTACGGTAAAATGGATGCAGCAACCAATTAGAGGAGGAAGTGTCATGGATAATTTAATAGAACTGGAGAATCTTTTAAAAAGGGTAAATGAATTTAACTGGTCAGATTCGTTATATTTGCCGGCAGATGACGTATGGGACTTAACCACTAAAGGGCTAGTTCTGGACCCTGATGATGTTGAAGATGAGGAGGATGATGTTCCAAAGCTGGCCAAGGAACATGACATGATTGATGCGCTGTCCATTCAAACCATTCAAGGCATCGTCAAAAATGCTTACGAGCAAAAAAGCGATTGTACGGTTGAAGAATTAGTAGAGGCGTATTTATATTATTTTGATCACGATGCTTATATTGATTTTGAGAAGCAAGCTGCAAATAATTCTTAAATCCTAATCGTCTATTTCTGGTCCGTCCACCGTACCCACGCCCATGTGCCAACCAGCCCCAGGACACCGGTGGCGACCGGAATGATGTAGCTGGCCATGCTCAACGGAAAAACGGTACTTCCGCTTCCTGCAAGCTGAAGGGCGGGAACCGACCAGGGGAGATACGCTCCCAGCCACGTCGACCCGGTAATCAAAGCGACCATCAGTGTGCAAAAGGCATAAGCAATAGGCGCCAGATAACCGCGGGAGACAATTGCCACAAACACAACAGGACCGCAAAGGAACAACTGCAAGCCGCAGATGATCAGGAGCTGGATAAGATATTGCAGCGCCATATCCGCCGAAAAACCCTCCAACCGGAACAGCAGGCACATCAGCAGGGCAAAACCGTAGGTGGCCACCGTCATAACCAGGCTCCACAGAAAAACGGTCAGGAATTTGCCGGCGACAATCTTACCGCGGGATACCGGCAAGGCCAATAAATCCTTCATCGTCCGGTCCGTATATTCCCGACCGAATACCCAAGCCGCCAACGCGCCGAAACCCACCAGCCCAAAGACCGAAGCAAACATAAAAACCGCATTTTGCAAAAAGCCTACAGCATCCCCTTCTCCGATGCGGATAACGGAGACAAACAGGAAAAATCCCAGCATCCCCCATAATACGGCGGAACGGCGCAGCTTCATGGACTCCACTTGTATGGCTGTAAGTAAAGTGCTCATGCCCGCACCTCCTTTGCTCCAATTGTTTTCAAGAAATAGGATTCCAATTCCTCTTCCTCCACCTTCAGCAAAGAAAGGGGCAAACCCGCGTCCGCCAGCAGCCTGGCTACAAATTCAGGGTGGCGCACCGCCCTTTCGTCCGCAAGCTCAAGCAGTCCTTCTTTCACTTCATGCGCTAAATAACCACTATTCGCCAAAGCCGAACGGGCCGCTTCCCGATGTCCGCCAACCCCAACATATAACCGCTTTTGCCGGATTTTTTCAAACTCTCCCGCCGTAATCTCCTGCAGCATAACCCCTTTATGGATAATCCCGATCCGGGTAGCCATCTTCGCCACCTCCTCCAGAATGTGGCTAGATATAAACACCGTTTTCCCTTCCTGCTTGGCAAGCCGGATCAGCAGCTCCCGGATTTCCACAATCCCTGCCGGATCAAGGGCATTAGTCGGTTCATCCAAGATCAGAATATCCGGGTTATGCAGGAGCGCCTTGGCTAATCCCAGCTTCTGCATATTGCCTAACGACAAAAATTTGGCTTTCCGGTCCGCATAGGCGTCCAGGTTAAGCTCCTTCATCACCCTGTCCACGCTGTCTGAAGGCTTCAGGCCACGGAGCTTTGCCATCAGCAGCAGATTCTCCCTTACCGTAAAACTTGGATAGGCCGCCGGCATTTCCACCATATATCCCACTTGGTTCCACAGCCTGCTTCCGCTTTCGCTTACTCTATTGCCAAACAGGAATACATCTCCTGAAGTTGGTTTAATCATCCCCAGCAAGGTGCGGATGGTGGTGGTTTTACCTGCTCCGTTCAAGCCGAGAAAACCGTAGACCTCCCCTTGCTGCACCGATAAGGAAACATCCTGAACCACCGAAACCGTTCCATACCGTTTCGTCAACCTTTCCGTCCGAATCTGCTCCATCCTGCTGCATCCTCCCCGCAATTTAACTTAACGTCCGTTTAGTGAAATGAGTAAAAAAAGACAGCTTACCGGGACCACAATGCTGCATAATAGTCAACGATCCGCTGTTTTTGCTCCATTCCGAGATTCTGTTCTTTGATCATACCCTGAACAATCAAGACGACAATGTGTGATAAAAATTGAGAGGCTGCCATAGCGAAGTCCATCTCCCGGAGCTCTCCTCTTGCAAACAGCTTCCTCAGATAAACCTCCATAGCCTGAAACGGTTGTTTGGTCAGGTCGTCCAGCGCCTCCTGCTGCTCCGGCTCCAGCTGGTTCCGCTCCTGAATCAGAATCAGGAAATAGTCCCGGTCGTTCTGAATCTGTCCGGCAATACCATCCATCAGAGACAACAGCGTTTGGTCCAACGCAGGCTCCCCCAGGAAGGTCTGCTCCAAAAAAGCAACGATCCGGGCAATCCGTTCCTCCTGTGCAACCTGCAAAACCGCCCTCAGGATATCCAG
Organism: Bacillota bacterium; assembly: GCA_023386955.1. Lineage (GTDB taxonomy): Bacteria > Bacillota > Bacilli > Paenibacillales > NBRC-103111 > Paenibacillus_AR > Paenibacillus_AR mesotrionivorans. The sequence goes on along the minus strand of JAEWIS010000044.1, from coordinate 305,833 downwards.
CTTGCCTCCCGGAAAATAATGATACGCCAGCGCCTCCGTCATGCCGATGGTTTTGTTCAGCTCCCGCATGGAGGTGGCGTGATACCCCTTTTGTGCAAATAACCGCTTCGCGGTGTCCAAAAGCTGCTGCTTACGTTCTGCCGCTTGTATGTCCCGGTTGGTCATCCGTGTTCGTTTGCCTTCCGCGGCCATAATTCTTCACCCCCTCTTACTTAACGATCGTTAAGTAAATCATATTCGATAAGCCTGACCTTTGTCAAACGGTGTCGGCGGCGAAAAGAAAAAGGAGCAGCCTAAGGAGGCTGCCCGAACGAACCAAATTAATACTCATTGGGTTTCATTCCTTACCGGGAAAGGAGTGCCTTGGATGCTCAAACACGTTTTGTCGGCCTTGATTTGAATTAAATATAAAGGTTTCAAAGCCGCCAAAAAACTCGCCCTCAAAGCATATGCTTCCGAAGCCAGTTTTCCTACAGAAAACTCTCAACTCCTTTCCCTCCCAGTCATTCCACATGAGTATTTAATCAATGATTTCCCTTCGGCTACTCCACACTCTTCAGCGCCTCTACCATCACGATGCGGTTCAGCGTCCGGTTGGTGATCCAATTGACAGCGACGGCGAAGCAGAAGGTCAGTGCTGCGGTCATCAGATAACTCACCGGCTTCACAGACACGGCGAAATGGATGGAGGGCATGTTCAGCGCTACCGTAAGGAATCCGCTGATGAACCGGCCCACGGGCAAGCCGATGAGAATACCCGCCGCGGTGAGCAGCAGCGTTTCTTTATTCACATATTGATGCACTTCCTTATCGTAGAAGCCCAGCACCTTGATGGTGGCCAGCTCCCGGTTGCGCTCCGAAATATTCGTGTTGGACAGGGTGAACAGGACCACAAAGGCCAGCCCGCCGGCCATTACAATAATCAACAGCAGCACGGCGTTCATCAGGTCAAAGCCGTATTCGTCCAATAAAGCGGCTGTGCTTACCGCAGACAATACGGCATCGTTGTCCAGGAGCTTCTCCGCATAGGCAGCCTGCTCCTGACCGGATAGTGTTGGCAGATGAGCCAACACACCATTTGGGGCATAACCTCCGAACAGGGTCTCATATTGCTTCTGCGGTACATAGACACTGTTGCCCAGATAATTCTTCACCACATGGGATATGGTCACCTGATGCTGCTTGAGTCCCATATCCTCCAGAGTAAGGGAGTCCCCTGCCTTCACACCCAGAATACGCGCTGCGTTCTGGGTGAGCAGCACACCCTCGCCCTCCGGCTGGACCAGCTTCCCGTCCAGATTTTCGAGCCGGATATACTCCCCTGCTGCCGCTCCGTCGGGAATTGCCATGAGCTGCATTTTTTCCGCGTCCCCACTGGAATTAAGCAGCTTCACACTATCCACCCGCACATCCAGATAATCCTCAGCCTTGCCGTCGGCGGCCAGCTGCTCCACCAGCTTACCCTGTTGAGTCTCCTGGGCCACCGCCATAAGGTCATAACGGTAGACCTCCTGGTACTGCCGGGGTCCCAGCCGGTCAATGGAATCCTTAATGGCAAAGCCGCACAGGATCAGAGCGGTGCAGCCCATAATGCCGCCTACCGTCATGAACAGGCGCTTCTTGTAACGGAACAGGTTTCGTACCGTCACCTTGTTCAGGAATTTCAGCCGGTTCCAAATCACCGGAAGCCGCTCCAGGAACACACGGGAGCCGGCACGGGGCGCCTTGGGGCGCATAAGTGAAGCGGGCATCTGCCGAAGCTCGCTGCGGCAGGCCAGGGCCGTTGCCCCGACAATAGCCACCAGGAACAGGAGAATACCGCCTACCCCATACATAAGATCAAAACGCAGCACATAATGCGGTACGGTGTACAGCTCCTCCAGCACAAGGGAGATGAATTTGGGCATCAGGACAAAGCCGAACACATCTCCCAGCAGTCCTCCCAACAGACTGGCCATCGAGGCAAACAGCAGGTATTTGCGGTAAATGGCTCCATTGCTGAAGCCCAGAGCCTTATAGGTCCCGATCAGCCCGCGCTCCTCCTCCACCATCCGGGTCATGGAGGTCAGACTCATCAGCACAGCCACCAGCAGGAAAATCACCGGAAACACCTTGCCCACGGCTTCGATCGAAGACAGATCATTTACCATGCTGGAATAGCTGTCCAGTGAGGTCCGGTCCTGGATATACCATAAAGCGGCACTGTTGCTTGCGCCGGTCTGCCCCCGCAGCCCCTCTATTCCGCTAATAACCTTCTGTACAACCTGTTTATATTCATCCGAAAAGGTATCTAACTCTTTCGTACCGGCCACCGTCATATAGACCGCCGTAAACATAGGGCTGCCGCCTGGCGCCGCTGGTATTGGCTCTGCCGTGAAAAAGGTGTAGTCCGCGGCGGCATTAGCCCGGAAAACACTGGCCATACCCCCGGCCTGGATGTTCATCGGATCCATGGCTACACCTGTAATGGTATAGGCCTCATTGCCGATAGGTAGAGAACCGCCCACAGATGCGCCGCTTTCCTCGATGTACTTCCGGTTAACGGCAAGCTCCCTGCTTCCGGACGGCAGAACCCCCTCCAGCATGTAAGGGGCATTGATACCCTTGGCACTGAGCGTCTTCAATTCTGCACTTTTTCCAACACCATCCACATCCGTCTCAACCGTTCGGCTGAAGGCTCCTTCCACCGCCTCCACACCCTCCACCCGGCTGACCGTCTTCACGTCTTCTTCAGTCAGTCCCATAGGAGACATGATCCGGATATCGAATAAATTCTGCCGGTCATAGAACTTGTCTGCCGAATAATACATATCCATGCAGGAAGCGTACAGGCCGGTGAGCATCCCGACCCCCAGCGCGGTGATGATCATGATGGACATAAACCGTTTCCACCCTTTGCGGATGGAACGCCAGATATCGTTCCGGTAAGCCTTGTTCATCCCCTCACCACTCAATCTGCTCGACGGGAGTCGGCTGTTCGTTATGCACCATCTTCACCACTTGGCCGTTCTTGAAGTGGATGACCTTGTCCGCCATAGGCGCCAGTGCCGAGTTGTGGGTGATGATCAGCACCGTGATCTTCTCCCGGCGGCACATGTCCTGGAGCAGCTGCAGAATCTGCTTGCCTGTATTGTAATCCAAAGCGCCGGTAGGCTCATCGCACAGCAGCAGCTTCGGCTTCTTGGCGATGGCGCGGGCGATGGATACCCGCTGCTGCTCCCCGCCGGAGAGCTGGGCCGGGAAGTTATTCTTGCGTTCGGATAACCCGACTTTATCCAGGGTCTCGGAGGCGTCCAGCGAGTCTTGGCGGATCTGGGCGGCCAGCTCCACATTTTCCAGGGCGGTCAGATTGGGCACCAGATTATAGAATTGGAACACAAAGCCGATATCCGTACGGCGGTAACCCACCAGCTGCTTATTGGAATAACGGGACACCACCTCGCCGTCCACCACCACCTCACCGGAGGTGGCCGTATCCATCCCGCCTAATATATTGAGAGCTGTTGTTTTCCCGGCACCGGAGGCGCCGAGGATTACGGCCAGCTCCCCCTTCTCCACCGAAAAGCTGGCATTCTCCAGGGCGCGGATGACAACACCCTCGGAGGCGTATTGCTTTCCCACTTGATTGAATTCAATATAGGCCATCAGGTTCTCTCCCTTGACTTTGGCGTGCTAATACTTAATCGTATAAACACGGCGTTGCTTTGTCAACCTCATGGCGGCGGACAAAGAAAAAAGAGCCGCGGTATGCGGCTCTCCAATAAACATCAAAACCCGATCAAGGCTGGCTGCCAACTAACCGGACCAATCCAAAGCCTGAGGTGTCCATCCACCCCGCATCGGTTAAATTGTTCCACTTGGCAACACTGTTTCTTGTGCCGATTCCGGGGTCGTCATTAATCTGAACGTCGAAGCCCAGTACGTGACCTGCCTGGGGCACAACCATATTCCACTTGACTGCAGCCTCCACCCGGTAGCCCAGCACCTCATTGTTCGCCCCGTAAACCGTCTTGGTGACAGACTGCAGCTGATCCCGGAGGAGTGTTCCTCCTGTAGTAATTTGGTTCAAGTAGCTGAACCGGATCTGTGCATCATCACTCTCATACAGATTGGTCTTGTGATTATTCTCATCCACAAATAATTCCACGGAATCCTGCAAATACGGCTGGGCATTGGTTGCGCTTAAGACCGGATCGTCCACTTCCACCAGCACGTACAAATAATCGTCATCCCACATGGTGCGGAATTTGCCCTTGGCCCCCTGGGCAGGCATCGCCGCAGAATAACGCTCTATTACATTGATGCTGCTGTTGCTCCAAACCGTGTCCACTTCTCCGTCTATAACCGGCGTGGCCTTCCCCGCCTCCGTATACAACGCTGCAGGGTCAAACTTCAACAAGCCCAAATTAACAGTGGTAGTGGCTTGTTGGCCGGTTTTATCATTCCATTGCAGGATTTCAGAACCATTGGTGACTCTGACATCAAAGCCGATGCTTTTCCCTATGGTTGGCAAGGAGCTGTCCAGCGGCAGCCGGAATAAACCCGTATACCCGGAGCCATTCTCTTGGATGTTGCTGCTGCTGCTGCTGCCGTTGCCCTGAGTTTGCTGCCGGTTGAATTTGTAAGCGCGGTCATTTTGATCATAAGCCGGTGTTCGGGCATTGTCCCCATCCACGAACAGCTCGACCGCATCCGTTGCCCCGGGTGTCGTGTCAGCCACCTCCACCTTCACATATAAGGCGCTGTTATCCCACAAGGTTTTGAATGCAAAGCTCCCATAGGTTTCGCCAGTCACGGTTACCGGTGTCATGTAATCCCAGATGGGGTTATCCAAACCGGCCAGGTCCACGGTCAGGGCTCCGCTCTGCTGGGAATGAAGGGTCTGAATTTGCATGGGAAGCTTCGTCGGATCTACCAGCGCCCAATAGGCCAGCTTCGCCTTCAAGGATTCATCGAACAGCAGGGGAAGATCCTTCCGCCCTCCAGGCACGCTGTCCAGCCAGGTTTTATCATCGGCCAACCCCCAGAAGGTGACTCCGGTAATATGCGCCTTGTACTTGTTAAAAATCTCAAACATGTCCTTATATTGATAGGCCTGCCGGGTTAACAAGGAATCCACGGTCTGCTTATCTGCGACGGAATCGTACTTTTCAGTGGAATTCTTATAAATGGACATATCCATCTCGGTAATCTGGATATCCAGACCCAGAGCGGCCAGCCTGCCCATGGCTTGATCTACCGCCGCTTTATCCGGGACATAGATATTATTGTGCGTCTGTATCCCGATTCCATCAATGGGAATTCCCTTTGCCTGCAGATTCTCAATCATCTGAATCGTATAATTCAGCTTCGCAGGGGACTCAAACAACGCGAAATCATTGTAAAAAAGCTTGGCGTCCGGATCCGCTTCATGGGCATATTGGAATGCCTTCTCGATGAACTCGGGCCCGGCGATCTCATACCACTTGGTCCGGCGGAAGCCGTCCGTCTGGCTGGAATCAATCACCTCATTGACCACATCCCAGGCATAAATTTTGCCCTTGTACCGTCCGACCACGGTTTTGATGTGGTTCTCCAGCCGTGCGTACAGCAGCGCCTTCGTGGCCGGCTGGCCATTCCCGTCCACGAACATCCAATCGCCCACCCCTTGGTGCCAGACCAGGGTATGGCCGCGTATCTTCATTCCGTTGGCCTGTGCGAAATTTACGTATTTATCGGCAGTATCAAAGGTGAATACCCCTTCGTTGGGCTGAAGATAAGACGGCTTCATGGAATTCTCCGCTGTGATGCTGTTGAAATGCTTCTTCAGCAAATCCGTGTGAACATCCCCGTCCAGATAGGTTGGAGGTATGGCAGCCCCAATGGGAAAATCGGCAGCGAAAACATCCTTCAAGGAGGGAATATTGGTTTCCACAACCTTGGGCGGAAGCACCTTTTCCACCACACTCACATCATCCAGATAAAAGCTGGTTCCCGTGCTTACTGTTTCCAAATAAAGGTCCAGTGTGGTCAGCGTCCCTGTATATTCCAATGCAAATACACCGGATATCTGCTTCCATTCCACCCCGTTGGCATTGACTGACGCCACACTCTGATAAGAGGTCACCCCGTCGATGTTCTTCTGGAAGCTGAGCTTGACCGTCTCCTCTGTTCCCTGGGGCAATCTCACCCACGCAGATACCAGGTAGGTTTTCCCCTTCACAAGGGTATTCAGCATGGGCTGCATAACCCCCTTCCAGTTGGCGCTGCGGCCGGAAACCAGCAGGCTCTTCGTCCCGCTATGCACCGGATGGGGCGCACTGGCCGATTGGAGAACAACACCGCTGCCCCGGATTTGCCAATTGGCGGTTCCTAACTCCATGCCCGGATTCTTCACCTGCTGAGGCTGCTTCTCCAGAAGCACCGCATCATCCACATAAATATCGAAGGTATCCGTTGCCGATTCCAAATATAGAATCAGGTTCGTCACCGTCCCGGAGGCCTCCTCCGTTACCTTGTAGGTGGTCTGAATCTGGGTCCATTGCCCGGCCGTCATATTCTTGGCGGAGCCAACTCCTTTATACACAGAGGGCTTCGTTCCCCCGTCAATTCCTTTTTCCAGCGTAAGCCTGACTTCCTTCCCGGCTCCTGCTGCATCAACCTTGACCCATACGCTGACCTCGTATTCACCGCCAACCTTCATTTTGCCATAAACGGCCTGCTGCACACCGCGATACGCTGCAGTCCGGACAACCTTCATTCCATAAGAGCCGGTATGAGCATCATTCACAGCAGTGAGGATGGAATTGCCCCGTGGTGTCCAGCCGGTAACCGTTCCTGCTTCGAAGTCAGGATTCACGAACAGGTTCCCCACAATCTGACCGGATGGAACCGGGGATGCCGTTGCTATTGCAGTCATTCCGGATAAAGGCATGAACAGGGACAGAATCAGGATGAAGGTCAGGGACCAAGAGAAATGCTGCCTTTTACGTTTTCCAAAAGCCATCATTTACGCCTCCTTCTTGTTTTGGAATCCGGACTTGCGGTTATGGTTGAGTTTTCATCACCCCTTTACACCGCCAAGGGTTAGACCCTTCACGAAATACCGCTGGAGAAACGGATAGACGATAATGATCGGCAAACTGGAAACAACCGTCATGGTGGCCCGGATCGATCCCGGCGTAACCGCATGGTCCGTTTGGCCTGACGCCGCATCCAGCATCGCCTGGGAGGTGCCGTTGACTTGCTGGTTGGCAGACTGCAGAATCTTCATCAGCTCGTATTGGAGTGTGCTTAGCTCCGGTTTACTGGACGCATAGAGGAAGGTGTCAAACCAGGCATTCCATTGGGAAACGGCGATGAACAGCGCAATCGTAGCCAACACCGGCATACATAACGGGAAAATAATCTGTACAAAGATGCGGAAATCTCCGGCGCCATCTATCTTGGCAGACTCCACCAGGCTCTCCGGCAAGGAATGAATGTACGTGCGGATTACCAGCAGATTAAAGGCCGTCACCACACCGGGCAGGACATAGACGGCAAAATTGTTGACCAGGCCAATATCCCGGATCAAAAAATAGGTGGGAATCAGCCCGCCGTCAATATACATGGTGAGGACATAGGCCACCGTAATGAAATTCCGCAATACATAATCCTTCCGGCTGATTGTATACGCTACCATAGAGGTTAAAAATACGCCTGCAATCACCGCAATCCCCGTCCTTAGGACAGATATCATCGCTGCATGCCAGATATGGGAATCACGAAGCAGGCTCTGGTAATTAAACAGGGTAAGCTTCCTGGGCCACAAATAAATGCCGCCCTTCAAGCTGTCCATGGCATCATTCAGCGATAGAGCCACAACATTCAGAAACGGGTATAGCGTAATCACTAACAATAGACACAGGATGAAGGTATTGATGACGTCGAACAGATTACTGCCCGTGAACAGCCGCTTGGAACGATACATGTCGCTTCCCCACCTTATATGATTCTCTCTTCGCCCATTTTGCCGGCGATGAAGTTCGCTATTAACAGCATCGTGATACTGACCATACTGTTAAAAATGCCCGCTGCCGCAGCGAAGGAATAACGTGACAACCGTATTCCGTATTCCAATACAAAGATGTCGAAGACCATGGACTTTTCCTTGACCAGACTGTTGCCGAGCAGGTATTGCTGTTCAAAACCCGCCTGCATAATATGACCGATGCTCATAATCAGCAAAATGACGATGGTCGGTTTTATCCCGGGAATGGTGATATTCCAGATTTTTTGCAGCCGGTTGGCTCCGTCCATTTCCGCCGACTCATATAATTGAGGCTCGATGGCCGATATGGCAGCCAAGTAGATGATGGCGTTCCATCCTACATTCTTCCATACATTGGCCAGCCCGATTATCCACCAGAACAGCTCCGGCTTCCCTAACCACATCTGGGGAGAATCGATCAGCCCCAGCTTCATAAGCAGGATGTTCACAACCCCGTTGTCGGAGGAGAGCATCACCATAATAATATTGGCAGCCACCACCCATGAGATAAAATAAGGCAGGTAGGAGATGGTCTGCACCGTCCGCTTAAACCAGGTCACCCTCACTTCGTTTAACAGTACGGCCAGCCCTATAGCCGTCACAAAATTAAACACGATATTGATAAAGCTCATGGCAAGGGTATTGCGCAGCACCTGATAGAACATATCGTCAGTGAAAATCCGGGCGAATTGGGTGAAGCCCACCCACTTTTGATCCCAAAAGCTTCTTCCCGGCACATACTCCTGAAAGGCCATGGTCCATCCCCATAGCGGCATATATTTGAAGATCAGGAGATGGATCAGAAGCGGGACGGACATGAGCACCAGGACTCGCTGCCGCCACAGCTTCTGAATGAATGTTGTTTGCAGCATGGTAAATCTCCCCTATCCGATTGGTCGTTACGATCTGTTTCTCTCTAATACACTCCCGCGATTACCAGTTCTTCATGCGGTAGTCAACCGCCTTTTGAAGCTCATCGATATACGATTTGGTGTCCAGATTCTTGAATTTCCCCGTATACTCCTCCCATACCTTGTTGTAGTCAGCCGGATTGGAGAGGATCAGCCTTGGAATATAGGTGGTCATGAGCTCATCCATTTTCTGCTTGGTGACCTCTGCCTTGCCGCCCTTCTCCAGGGTAATGTCAAACAACGGGAAATACTTGCGCGGTTCCGGTTTGTTGAATAGATCATTGTAGGACGAAATCCCGTAAGCTTTAATAATTTCCTTATCGATGTCGTTATACGTGGCCGTAAGCAGTTCAACCTGATTATCCGCACGCGCTGCGTTCCCATCCGCCCAGTACCCCACCGAAACAGGGAACCCCAGGAAATAATCTCCGCCCCATTGCTTCTTATATTCCGGGTCCTTGAACTTGGCGATCATCTCAGGCGTTCTGTAGAAGCGGCCCTTCTCATCAACCTTATAATCAACATCCTTCACGCCCCAAGAAATCAGCAGCTGTGTTTCCTGCTTTGCAATATGGTCCAGATATTTGATGAGGCCAACCGGGTCCTTGGCATTTTTGGAAATGCCCATACCGGTTGAGGTTCCCATGGTTAGCGGCGAGGTATACTGATCTTTAATGGAGGCGTCATAGACCAGTGGCAGGGGCATGAAGGAACGCTCCGGTTTTTCCTTATCGAGAATATCAATAGCCTTACCCACCTGGTAGCGCTGGTCGGATAATCCAAGCACCCGGCCGGAGGTCAGCTTGGCGATGTATTGATCGTAATTCATCACGAACATTTCCTGATCCAGCAGCCCTTTGGCATTGATTTCGTTCAGCTTTTGATAATAGCGCTTGGACATTTCCTTGTCCTGGAAGGTATCCACCTTGAAGCCGCCTTCCACCTTATTGGCGATGGCTGCCCCGTCATTGGGATAACCGGAGAGAAAGAACGGGGGATTCACTAAATCCGCCTTGCGCGTCCCCTCCATGATGCCCTCGAAGCCAATGGTTTTACCGCCTTCAATCTCCGGGTATTTCTTGGCATACCTCTCGATCAGATCAAAGTACTCATCCAATGTCTTGATCTTCGGATAGTTAAACTCCTTCATGACGGCCTTCTGAATCCAGAAGCCGGTTTGGGGAGTTCCCAGAAGAGGAGCCTTATCCCCTTCCTCGTGGGGAACCCATCCAGGCATGAAATATACCTTGCCGTCAGGCTGCTTCAGCTTGTTCCAGAGCGGGCCATACAGCTTCTTCAGGTTAGGCGCATATTTGTCCACCAATTCATCCAGCGGAATATAAGCCCCGGCATTCACAAGCTTGGAGGTGGAAGTGCCTCCATCCAGTAGATCCGGATATTGGCCGGAGGCAATCATGACACCGATCTTGGTATCCAAATCCCCCACCAGATACTCACGCTTTAGTTTGACATTGGTCTCTTTATCAATGATGTCACCAACACGTGTGGACCCCGGGTAATCCGCCAGAGACCTTGTAATAAATACACTGTATTCCTTTACTGCCGCTTTCTCCGTCCCCCCCGGACTTGTGCTGCTTGTGCTCGCGCCCGAATCCTCCTGGCTGCATGCTGCAGCAGCCAAGGTCATAACTGCGGCTAACGTGGTGAAGGCCGCTTTCTTGAGAGCACTCATTAGAGCTCACTCCTCTGTGTTTGATGATGCAGGTCTTTTTTAACCTAACCTTATTATAAGTGGGCTGCATGCACCATCCAATATGACAAAATATAGGCATAAGCCGAAATAATATAGCATTTCCTTGGCCCTGTCAGATGGGCCTTGCTATCCCGGCGACCCACTCTCTATAATGAAGAAAGCGATTGATTAGAGAGGGGTTCACATGTCCACATCCTTTGGCCTCCCAGGATTAAACAACGTGAAAATCCAGAATAAGCTCCTGCTGCTCTACATTTTCTGCGTGTTCCTGCCCATTGCCCTGAGCAATTATCTGTTCTACACCAAAATCACCCAAAGCGTAAAAAAAGAGGAGCAGCGCAATCTGGAGCTCTCCCTGGAGCGTTTGGATAACCAATTAACCCGCACCTTTAAGGAAGCGGGGGCGTTAAGCAACAATATTTATTTCTCACAAGGCTTCTATGAAGGACTGGACCGGACATATCTGGACAATCTGGACTATACCATGAATTACAGCAGCTTTTTCCGTACCCCTCTGATGGGAGTCACTCCCTACTTCCAATACCACTTTACGATTAACTTCTATACCGATAATCCTACTGTGCTGAATGCAGGCAGTGTACTCCGGCTTACCCCGGCAGCTGCGGCCAGCCCGTGGTATCCGCAAGCCTTCCAACCTGGCAGCAGCCGGGATGCCGTATATTTTGGACAGGAAGTAACCGCAGACGGAGAGCGCTCCTTCAGCATCATCCGCAGGCTGGACTACTACACCTCTTATTCCCAGTATCAAAAAATCCTGAAAATCGATATCAAATATAATGTTTTACAGGAAATCTTCCGCAGTGAAGGCTCCTTGGGCGAATTTTTCCTGGTGGATAGTCAAAATCGGGTCATTTATACCGGCTCGGCAGACCAGCAATACCTGGCCCCCTTCAATCCGGACTCCATTCCAAAGCATCAATTTACGATGAACAGAACGCTCCATTCGCTGGAAGCCATCCAGGACTACAAAATCATTGGCGTATATGAGGAATCCGTCTTCTACAAGGCGCTTGAACAGCCGAAGAAATATGTCTTGATCATGGCCATGGCCAATCTGTTATTTGCCACTATCTTAATCCTTCTTATCTCCAGATCTCTGTATTTCCGGACGCGGCTGCTCTCCCGCCACATGGATAAGGTGGAAAGCCAGCATTTTGCTTTAATCGAATATCCCCGCGTAGGAAAGGATGAAATCGGTTTATTGTTCCACAGCTTTAACCGGATGATCCGGAAGATCAAGCAGCTGATCAACGACGTCTATGAGGCGGAGCTACGGCAAAAAGACTTTGAACTGGAAAGCAAACAAGCGGAGCTGACCGCTCTGCAAAGCCAGGTCAATCCCCACTACTTGTTTAACGTTCTGGAAACCATCCGGATGAAATCCGTACTCAAGGGAGAACTGGAAACGGCGGAAATTCTCAGCTACATGTCGAAGACCTACAGGCGCTCCTTAACGGGTAACCGGGACTGGGTAACGGTTGAGGAGGAGCTGGAGATGATCCGGGAATTTCTGGCCATCCAGAAATACCGGTTCGAGGATGAAATCGAATATACACTGGAAGTGGACCCGAACACGCTGCCCCTCTATATTCCTGTGTTGATTTTTCAACCGTTTGTAGAGAATGCCTTCAAACACGGCATCCAGGGTTTGGATGACCTGGGGGTCGTGTCCATCAGAATTTACGTGGAGGATCATTGGCTGGTGTTCCATATTGAAGACAACGGGATTGGAATGAAACCGGAGAAGGTGGATCAGCTGCTGGAGGATGTCCGGGCCAAGGAGCCTTCTCTGAACCGGATCGGCATGCAAAATGTGTTCCGCCGGATTACGCTGTTCTTTCAGGATCAATTCGAATTTCATATCCGCAGCAAGGAATCGGAGTTTACGTCCATTGAGCTGAGGATTCCCCGCTGTCTGCGGGACCCGTCCGATGACTTATACAAACGGTAAAAGGAGCGGTGCAGATATGCTCAAGGTGCTTATCGCCGACGATGAACCTGTGATCCGGGCGGGGTTGGCCCAGCTTATCGATTGGGAGCAATACGGCTTTACCATTGCGGCCAAGGCCAAAAACGGCGAACAAGCGCTGCGGTTCATTCTAGAAGATAACCCGGACTTGATCATAACGGATATCCGGATGCCAAAAATGGATGGTCTGCAATTGATTAAAACGCTGCGCGAAGACAGACAGCTCCAAACGCCGGTGATCATATTGACTGGCTTTCATGAATTCGACTATGCCCGGCAGGCGATCCGGTTCGAGGTCAAGGATTATTTACTGAAGCCGGTGGATAAAGCCGAGCTGATTGCCGCCCTGCAGCGGATTCGGGCCGGTCTGGTTTCAGAGCGTACCTTACCGGTGCAGCATGTATATGGTAATTTAATCCATTTGTTATTGCAGGGTACGGCGCCTAATGAACGAAAGGTGGATATGTGCCTGAAATTGGAGGTCCGTTATCCAGCTTTGCTTATGGTCATCACACTGCACAGTCACCCCCATCTCTCTTCTGAACAAATCCACCGGCTGCTGCAGCCAGTCTGGGAGAGCTATCGGCTTGCAGATGCGAGCGTTCGCACTTTCCTTGACGTGGACGGCAGGGTCGTGCTTGTGATTGGCCCGGAGTCCGCCCGTCTGAGTCAATCCCAGGAGCAGCAGCTTGCAGCGGCTATCCTTCACCAGGTGCGCCACAGCCTGGATCAGCATGTCTCCCTGTACATGGGCGTCCGTGCCCAATCTCCTGAACAGCTGGCACAATGCTTTCAGGAGGCGTGCTCCGCTTATGTGTATGCTCTCTATATGAACCAGCCGGCCGTTCTTAACGGGGATACACTGAAGCTGCTTCCACCGCTAAAGGAACAGGCTGAATATCCGGCTTCCTTCCAACAGCTGAAGGAAGCTCTGGAGACCCATAATCTGCCGGAGACAGAGAAAACCGTTGCGGCAATCTTCGGCTGCTTTAGGGAACAATTTATTTCTCCAGCCATCATCAAAATGCACTTGTATCGTTTTCTTCTTGATATGGACGCCATTGTGTTGAATATGGGAGGAGACACCGCACGGATTATGAAGGCGGCCCATGAAATTGACCGTTCCTGCACCACCACTCCCCTTCGCCTCCTGGAGATATCCTATCTGGATACCTGCCGGCAGATTAGCGCATCAATCGCCGCCCTCCGGGTCCAGCAGGATTCCGGGATTATCGGTCAAATTGAGCATTATTTAATCAGCCATTTCCATGAAAACATCACCTTGAAGGAGGTTGCCGCTAAACACTACATGAATCACGCCTATCTAGGGCAGCTGTTCAGCAAAAAGAAGGGGCTTCACTTTAACGAGTACCTTCATCATCTGCGGATGGAGGAAGCCAAACGTCTGATCCGACGTACGGATCTGAAAATCTCCGAAATCGCCAAAAAGGTCGGGTATAACGACCCCAACTATTTCAGCGCCAAGTTTGAGAAGCATATCGGCGTCACCCCATCCGCCTATAAAGCCGGGCTGCAGCAGCAGAGTACGGCTTCACAGGAGGGATGAGCGTCCGATGCCGCGGTAAGAACTATAATTACTCCACGCTCTTTAACGATTCAATCATGTTAATGCCCGCTACCTTCCTGCGGAGAAGCATGCTGGATGTAGCCGTAAGCAGAAGGGCCAGCAGCACGGCTATCAGTATAACGGCAGCAGGCAGCTGGTCCGGGATTTGCTGGTGGCTGCTGGACAATGCCTTCACAATATTCCCGAACACGTAACCGCTGGCCGGGAGAGCGAAAATGACCGCAAAGGCGGTTACCGCTATATTTTCGGAAAAGATGAGCCTGTTGATTTTGTTCTTGGGATAACCCAATACCTTCAGGGTGGCAAGCTCCCGGTTTCTTTCGTAAATATTAATGGACGAGATGGTATAGATTGCTCCGAAGGACAAGATCACGGCACAGATGATAAACATGATAAACATAAAGCTGTTTTGCTGCATCATATATTCCGCCGATTTCCCCAAATCCGCCTGGTCTGTAATGGCCTCCACCTGAGGGTCCTGCTCAAAGAAGCTGCGGATACGGGGAACCTCTGCGGCATGATCCGCTGCAACAGCAACCAGAAGCGAGGTTGGGCTGTACGTCAGCCCAAAGCTCTCCAAATACTCCGGTGTCACAAAAAAGGACGGATTGGAATACTGGTTGGTGATATGTTGGACCTTCATAGTAACGGTTTGATTCCGCAGCTCGGGAGCCGTAAAGGCCAGCTGAATCAGATCCCCTTCCGAGATGTGATACTTGTCGGCATACGACTTGGGCACCAGCACCCCGCCGTTCTCCAGAGCAACTTGGTTATCATGAGCGTCAAAAAAATGAATAAGCTTGTTTTCCGTTCCGGTTACGACTAAATCGGCCTTTTCTGCCCGGCTGTCTTTCATGAAGTTCACCGGTAAAGTGGACAAGCCGTAGCTGCTTTTTATGCCGGAGGGCAGCTTTAGGGTCTCCAAATTCACTCCCGTTTTGTAGTCCATTTTCAGATTATAGGTGTACACCTCTCCGATTTGATCCGCAACCTTTTGCAGAGACATCTGTGTGCCAAAGGCCGTGATAAGCAGAATGGTGCTGACCGCTACACCAATGGAGCTGGCAAGCGCTTTTTGCTTGTTGAGAAAGATGTTCCGCAGAATCAGCTTGTAGCTGTACGGAAGACGGCTCCAAATACCGGGAATCCGTTCCATGACTATTTTTTTCATCGTTTTTGGCGGTTTTGGCCGCAGCATCTGGGCAGCCCGTTCCTTCAGTACCTTCCTGCCGCTCAGGTAACAGGATATCATCCCGAACACACTGGAGATAACAATGGGAGGCACGAGGGAGAACGGAGAAAGTGAAAATTCGATCCCCGGCAGCGAATAGGAGTTGGCATTAGACGCCGTCACCATGGGAACAAAGACTACAGCGGCAACGATATAACCCAGAATAGAGCCAGTAATGCCGACAATGACGGGGAAACCCATATAATGAAGCATAATGCTTCTGTTTTTTACACCCAAAGCCTTCATAATCCCCACCTGATTCCGCTGGGAATCGATCATCCTGGACATGGTCAGGAATAGAATAATGGCTTCAATCAGGAACAGCACCAAGGGGATGACCTTGCTCATCAAGCCGTTATTATGAATGGTGGCCGTCAGCTGGGAATAGCTAAAGCTACGTTCCTTACTCATTTGACTCATATAAGACAGATTCCGGGACTTCCCTTCGATGACCTGGGCTATCTGATCGATATCGTAGCCGTCCTCTGCATCAACCAAAATTTCGTTGTAAACATTTCCTTCGGCAATGTCAGGCACGGATGCTTCAGCCACATAAGCGATTCCATGGGTTTTGTGGTCTTGAATTTCGTTTTTCTTGGCATGCTCCACATTTTCGCCCAAACCAACAATGGTGAGCCTAAGATCTTTGTTGTTGGCCCGGATTGTGATGGCATCACCCGTACGATAGTTATGCTCACGGGCATAATGGGAATCCAGTAACACCTCCCCCTGATTCGAAGGAATACTCCCCTCCAATACAGCAGGCGTATTGATGGTATTGTCCTCAGGAATAGAATGAACGTTTATGATGGCCTTATACGAGTCAAACACCTCCGACGCCTGAATGCTGTACCGGCCTTCTATTTTTTTGACGCCTTGAACACCGCTTAATGAGGCCATCTCCTGCTTGGAAAGCTGACTGTAATACACATTCAGATCGCTGATATTATGCTTATTGAAATACTGCTCTGTATACCCGCTTAAATTATCGCTCAAGGTGACCAGGCCTGTATAGAAAAAAGCCCCCACAGCAATGACCACAGCAAACGCCATAAATTGTCCGGCGGATTGCTTCAGGTCCCTCCACAGCTTGTACCGTAATTTCCCCATCACCATTCGATCTCCTCAACGCTTTGTTTGCGGGCATTCACCGTAACGCTTTCGATCAACCCGCTTTTCACCTTGATCACTTTATCGGCCATGGGCGCAATGGCGGTATTATGGGTGACCAGTACGATGCAGGTTTTCATTTCCCGGTTCAGATCCTGGAGAAGCTTCAGAACAGACTTCCCCGTCACATAATCCAATGCCCCGGTAGGTTCATCGCAGAGAAGCAGGGAGGGATTTTTGGCAACGGCTCTGGCAATCGCCACCCGCTGCTGTTCTCCGCCGGAGAGCTGGGACGGATAATTGCCGGTACGGCTAGTCAGACCGACTTTATGGAGAATATCCTTGGCATCCAGATGGTTATCGCATACCTCGGCGGCAAACTCCACATTCTCCAGTGCATTCAGATTGGGAATCAGGTTATAAAATTGAAATACAAAACCTACCTTCTTCCCCCGGTATTCCGTGAGCTTTCTTTCGTTGAGACGGGTTATATCCTGGCCGTCAACCAAAACCCGGCCCGAGCTGGCTGTATCCATTCCGCCCAATATATTCAGGATGGTGCTTTTGCCTGCGCCGCTTGTGCCTAAAACCACCACGAACTCCCCCTCCGATATGGAGAAATCCACACCGGCCAACGCTTGGATTTTGACTTCGCCGATCTGGTATTCCTTCGTTACAGTTTGAAATTCGATAAGTATTCTCATCGGTTCCCTCTCCCCGCTTCACATGTAATGAATCCGCAGGACAAATTCGCCCTATGAATTTCGTTTTGTGTATGTTAGTATGTTACTCATGTAGCATACTGTAATGCATGGTCCCAAAGGTTGTCAATAACAAAAATACAGGTTCATATCCGGCAACCGGCTGTAATTGACAATCGTTTGCTGATCTAATATGGTATGTTGGACAGGTAACATACTAATATGATGAATGGTGAAACCATGAACTTCACTTTCGACGATAAACATCCCATTTTTCAACAGGCAGCCGACATCATTGAAGATGATATCTTAAAGGGCACGTTCCAGGAGAATGATCAGATTCTTTCTGTAGCCCAGTTTTCACAGCTGTTTCAGATCAACCCTGCAACTGTGGTGAAAGGGATCAGTCTGCTTGTTAACGAGGGTATTCTGTACAAAAAACGCGGGCTTGGCATGTACGTAGCAGCCGATGCGAGGCAGAAAATCCTGGTGAAGCGTAAGGAACGTTTCTCAAAGGAGCTGCTGTTGGAGCTGGTGAAGGAAGCGGATAAGCTAACGCTCTCAACGGAAGAAATCATGAGCATGATCAAGCAGCTTAGAAAGGAATGAGTTGCCCGTGAGCACCGTTTTAACCTGCGGGAATATAAACAAGAGGTACGGCCGGACGATTGCCTTGCGTAATTTGAGCCTGCAGCTGCAGGAGAATGTCATTTATGGTTTGTTAGGCCGCAACGGAGCAGGGAAAACCACCCTGCTGAACATGATCGGAGGCGGAATCTTTCCGGATAGCGGAACCCTGGAGGTATGGGGGAAGAGGCTGAAGAAGGGCGAACTTCCGAGGAATTTCTGTTATGTGCGCGACCATACCAGCCCCTTCGGGGGAGCACGGGTAATGGAGGTGCTTCAGTTTGCATCCGGCTTCCATCCGAATTGGGCTTGGCCATTGGCCCATGAACTGCTGGAGACCTTCCGGATCGATCCCCGTAAGAAAATGAGCCAGCTTTCCAAAGGGACGGCAGCTCTTGTTGGAAACATCATCGGTTTGGCCAGCCGGGCACCGCTGACAGTTTTTGATGAGCCGGTGCTGGGACTGGATGTTTTGATGCGGGAAAAATTCTATAGAGTACTTATGGAGGATTATGCCAACCACCCCCGCACCATCTTCCTGTCCACCCATCTGATTGATGAAATTGCGCCGGTGGCGGAGAAGGTATTTATTATTGAAGCCGGGTCCGTCCTTCTCCATGATGAGATGGACCGGATTCGGATGGGCGCGCTTATGCTCCGGGGAAAATCCGAGGCGGTGGCTACGTTTACGGCCGGGAAGAGAGTTATCCATACAGAAGCATATGGCCGCGGTACCCTTGCCGCTATTTATGAACAGCTGACGGAAGAGGATTTCATGCGTGCGCGGGAGTTGGATATTTCCATAGAAGGCCTGACGCTGCAGAAGTTCTTCGCGTATCTGGTTGAGGGAGGGCAATAAATTGAAGGAATGGGCGGTTCATCTTAAACCGGCTTTTGTGCAAATGCGGATGTATATCTGGGGCGTTATCCTGTTAATCCTTCTGGGAAGAGTGGCGGATACGATCGTCACACTCAGTATAAAAAGCGGCTACACCATGCGTCTTTCGGACGGCAATATGCTACTGCTGATCCTGCTTCTTACCGCGGTCATCCTTCCTCTCACGTATTTCAACCGTATCATTTATTTGGGTGCGAGCCGGCAGCAGTATTTCAATGGGCTGCATTTTGTATTCGGTGTCTGGGCCGCGGGTATCGCTTTATTCAATTCCTTGTGGTACCAGCTCGAAGTCCATATATTCCGGGATTTCACGGGCATTGTGGACATGATCGAGGCCTTCCATTGGACAGACTTTGGGGTAGCGGGGTCATTCCTGTATCAAGCCGCTTTTTATGTCATGGTAATGGCCCTTCTTTCCATGCTGGTTTCCGGCTATTCCCACCCGGTGGGGTGGCTGCTCTGGGCCTTGCTGATTACCGCTATCCCGGTGGGAACAGCCATCTCTTCCTTACGCGTCCATGTGGCCGCCTTCTTCAAAGCTCTGTTATTCAACAACTCGCTTATGACAGGCGTGCTATTTAACCTTGCGCTTTATGTGCTGTTCGCAGCCGGAGGCTGGTGGTTTACCAGGAGGAGAACGTATTAAGGGATAAACGGACGGGCTGCACGAAGCAAAACTTCCTTCAGAAACTAAAAAGCTGTCCCTTCGCAAATGCGCTTGGGGACAGCTTTTGTATTCTAAATCAATTCCGACTTCTGCAAGAGACGCCGCACAATGGATGCTACTTCCGCCCTTGTAACATAGGCCTTGGGGGCAAGCTCCGTACTGCTTCTCCCGGATACAATCCCCGCCTGGATGCTGTCGGCAATGCCGCTCCTGGCCCAGCCGGAGACTTCATCCGCATCGGCGAACGGCTGAAGGATAGTATCCATATCCTTGACGGGAAGCTTCGCCTTCAGGTTGGTCATCACCATCATCTTGGCAACCACCACCATCGCCTCTTCACGGGTGATCTTGTCTTTGGGGCGGAAGGTTCCGTCCTCAAAGCCGCTGATCAACCGGTAGTCATAAGCCGAGTTGATGGCGCTGCTGTAACGATCCGACGCTTTGACATCGGAGAACGGGGCTGCTCCGGTATCCGGACGGATGCCTAGTCCGCGGACCATCAAGGATGCGAATTCGCCGCGGGTGATCTCCTGGTCAGGACCGAAGGTATCTACTCCCGGGTCCTCATAGGCCATACGGAGACCCAGGTCCTCCACCGCCTCCTTCGCCCAATGGCTCTCTACATCCGTGTAGGATACCGGATGTTTGACCACCACATAGGTGCTGTTGGTTAAGCTGCTGATCCGGGCATAAGCTTTGCCGTTTTCCTTAATGATTTTGGTAGGCACATGACGGAAGGTGCCGTCGGGTTCGATCACCAAACCAGTTAACGTCCCACTCAGATCCACATCGTCCGGAAGCGTTATCGTCCGCTCCACAAAGGTGTTAAACTTGGACACTTCGATGTTTTTATCCTTATAGGAGGCTTTGACGGTGAAGTCAACTGGTGGAGCAACTACAGTGAAGCCGCCCTTCGCAGCGGCGTTCTGCACCAGCTTCATCATGTCTGCGTTGGAGAGAGCAACCTCCATCTGAATCTGAATGTCCTGCAGAGCCACTGATTCTCCAAGCTGCTCCGAGATCGCTTTGAGATCGATATGCTGCGCCGGCAGGGTGTAGGAGGCATAAGCGGTTTTGATCTCAAATACCGCCTGCTTGTCCGCCATACTCCTCAGCATTTGACCGTTCATCTCTCCCACAACCACATCGGATTGCCCATCCACCTGAACGCTCAGCACCGCATTCTGTCCATCGGCTGCAAGCTTCTCCTCCAGCTTCCGCTGGTCCAGAGTAAAGGTGGTAACAGTCCGGTTATTGACGATGGCGGTTTTGGCTGTTCCCACACTTCCGGCTGTCCCCTTCACCACAACATTGGCCGTGGGAGTATTCGTGGTAACTGCAGGACCAATTGATTCCCCAGACTCTTCATCTCCGCTCCCCGTTTCCTCCGGTTCAACGGGTTTAACCGGTCTGACGATATTCGATTCGGAGGAAACAGCACTCTTTCCCTTACTGTTGATTGCTTTTACCGTAAACGTATAGGCTGTACCGTTCACCAGACCCTCGACGATAATCGGGCTGGAGGCTCCGGTTGCGGTTATAGTACCTGTGGAGTCCGTTACCTCGTAGCCGGTGATGGGGCTTCCGCCGTTATCCGCCGGAGAGGCAAAGCTAACCGTTACCTGCCCGTTCCCAGCGTTTGCAGCAATATGAACCGGGGCATCAGGAACTGTCGCTGGAGTAGCCTGAACCTGATTGGATTCCGCGCTTAACCCTCCTTCATTCCCCGCTTTTACCACGAAATAATACGTCAGCCCGTTGGTTAACCCTGCGATGGTATAGGTTGTATCCGTCACCGTGGCAAGTCTGGACCCATCGAATTGTCCTGTCACTTGGGACATAAACAGCTGATAATAGGTCGCTTCCGTTACGGTATTCCAATGAAGTGTCACTTCACGGTTCCCTTCAACGACGGCAAGCTGCTCCGGATTGGCCGGCGCATCAGGCAGATGGACAGCCTGGGTCACCGTAAACGACACGTCGGCCATGTTGTCGGCCTTCAACGTAACGGTGGCAGTGTATGTGCCTGCCGGCAGACCGTCTTTTGCTTTCACCGTAAAGCTGGTTGCGGTTGCTCCGCTGGTTAACGTTCCTGCCGGTTGGGTGATCTCGAAATTACCGGCATGAGTACCGCCAAGCACTGTGGATAGATTGGTCAAGTCCGCCGTACCGGTATTGGAGAAGGTGACGGTTACGGTTTCCTGCGTACCGGGTGTATACCCTTGTATGAGGGGGGCCGCCGTCCGATCACTAAGTACAGAAATGGTATAGGTAGGTGCGATATCGACCTTTACTCCCGCTGCTGTGCTTGTTGCCGTTGCTGTTTTGGTTCCCGTGGCACTGCTGTTGGTGTTGGTTACCTTAACATAATAATAGGTGGTTCCGGGCTCTTCTGTCGGCGCTGCAAAGGTGCTGCCGGTTGCGTTGGCAATGGGCTGCCCTCCGCTATTGCTGTCCGAAGAATTCGTGTACCATTGGTAGCTTAACGTTCCCGCATCGCCCGCCGTTGCCTGCACGGTCAACGTGGCGTTCTCCCCCACGAATACGGTTTTGTCCTGCGGATGGGAGTTAATATCCGGGGTGGTCGCGTGGGTTAACGGACTTACCGTTACCGCTGCCGCATCGCTGGTTACTGCTGCCGTAGAGCCCGGGATTTTGACGACACAGTAATAATATACAGTGCCTGTTGATGCAGTCGGTGCGTGATAGTAATAATTCTGGGCGTTCACAATTGGCGTTCCGCCGCTGTTCGAATCGGCAGTATTGCTGTACCACTGGTAGCTGACGGACTCGCCTCCGCCAGCCGTAGCACCGATGATCAGGACGGCGCTGTCGTTGGGCACAACAGAAATATCCTCCGGCTGAGTGTCGATTCCCAAGGTGACCTCTGCCCGTTGGTAAACACCGGAGTTTCCTACTCCTACCCACTTTCCATCGGCATAGATCACATTTTGGAGCACCAGATTTTCAGCCTCGGGTGTCCAGGTGATTCCGTCTGCGGAAAAAAGGGTGGCATAATCCCCTACCGCCGCATACCCGCCTCCGTCTGCGGAATACGCCACATCATACAGGGGGTAGGCGGTCGGCGTGGTAACCTCCAGCAGAGGAAATGCACTGCCGCTGTTAGGATCGGTGCGGAGAATCTTCCCCCCGCTCCCCACTGCGATGTAGTTCCCTGCCCCATCTGAGGCAACTCCTTGAAGGGTAGGCTCTCCTGCGGCTTTAACAACCGTACTCCAATTGATGCCGTCGGCGGAGGTCATCATAGTCCCCGCTGCGCCAACCGCCATAAACTGGCCATTGGCGTAATTCACATCAAACACCGAGGACGTTCCCGGGGTATTGTATGGCTGCCTGACCCAGGCTGCTCCATCGGCAGATTGGAAGTAGTACAGGGTGGTATTATTCGTAGGAACAACAAATGTGTTATTTCCAAAAGCAATCGAGCTTCTGGAGAAGCTGGGATCCGCCGAATCCACGCCGGTCCAATCGGTGCCATTGGCAGAACGGAGTATGGTAGCTCCGGCTCCGTAATTGCCTATGGTAACGGCGTAAAAGCTTCCTTCTATGTATTCCAGAGCGCTGATGGGGCGGGTGGAAACCGCGCTGATATCCAGAGCGGTCCAATTCACCAGGTTTCCGGATGTATAGAGCTTCCCGTCGGAGGAATTTACTGCTACATACAGCCCCTGTCCATAAGCAATTTTGGAAAACCTGCTGCTTGACAGCTGCTTCCACTTAAAGCCCGTTACAGAGCCTGCAGCAGCCGCTCCCGTTTGGGATGGAGCAACCATCAAACCTCCCAGCACAAGCACACTGCTCAACATCAATATGATCGCTTTTTCTATTTGCCGCCAAACACTCTTCTTCACGATTCTCCCTCTTTTCCGGACAAACCAGGTCACGGTATTGGATGTGGTTGCATTGATGAGATGTCTTTGCCACCTCGACCACTAGAAAAAATTCGCCAATTTTCATCATTTTCCTCCGGGTTGAATTAGATTTGATCGGGAGTTATATTTCTTTAATGTTGATAGGCATAAACTAAAAAACGCCCGTTTTAGGGCGTTCCCAGAATTGAAAGCAGTTTTTTGGTGTCTTCCTCTGTAACCTTCCCGTACTTGGACTGTCCTTCAATAATCACTTCTAATATGTCTTTCCGGGGTGAAAGCCAAGCTGCACAAGTGAAGGTTTCATAACTCACCGTAGGATCTGTGTTGACCGTTACAATCTTATAATCAGGCTGTCGGGACATGGATACTTTTGCGTTTTCCCACGGCACATTGAATAATATATCCAACATGGTTTTTACCGTTTCCTGATCTTCGACTTTCTTGTAAACCGTGTAGCCCTGTCCTTCAGGTTTGCTGATATGAAGATTTAGATTTAGCCCATATGATGCTTCCTTTTGATTACAAGCGACAACGACAGCCAATATGAATAGCAGCAGCCCGGCAACAAACCACTTTCTCATAAATCGCCTCCTGGTTCTTGCTAACTAAATAACGGAGCCACGCCTGATAATGTTGCGGATGCTTAGTGGTAACGCGATTAAAACAATGAAGCATCGTTTCCATTAGTCCCGTACTGATCCCGCAATGTGTCCAGCATCTGCCTGATTGCTTCAACCAGCTCAGGAGGCTGCAGCACACGTGCTTCCATCCCCAATCCGATATAATAATGGGCATTGTAGCTAATGTCGGACTTGGGTATTCGGCTTTCAATCCAACCGGTCCCGTCCTCCCGCTTATGGATTTGGGGCTGGGGCCACATCTCCGTCTCGAATCTCCGGCATCCCTCCCGGGTAAGCTCCACATGGATGCGGACTAACTCCGTATCTTTGTCATGCATGTTATCCCAATTCCCCAAATGAACCTGTTCCGCCTCAGGCAATGCCTCCATCTCCGGTTGTCCGGCTTTAGGCTCCAGGAGTTCCGCTGTTTTCATCCGGTCACAGCGGAACAGCCGGTAATCCCGCCTGGTCAGGCAATAGGCCGGGCAATACCACAAGCCATTGCTGGCATAGATACCAACTGGAACAATATCCCGTTCCTCCACTCCCGCTTTACCGTCATATCCGATACGGACAGTCTTCCGCTGGACCGCCGCCTGCAGCAGCACATTCAAAAAAGGCGATGCCTGGCTTCTATACGGCACCTGAAAATCCACCCTGTCCCGCATTTCATCAATTCTGCTGCGGACATCCTGGGGCATATGCAGATAAAATTTTTGAAGAGCGGAGGAGGTTTCCGTTTCGAAGGGGAGATCGCGGTAATGCCGGAGGGCATGGCTGGCGAAAAAAATTGCCACCGCTTCCTCTTCGCTGAACGCGATGGGAGGAAGCATCCGTTCATTCAGCAGGCGGTACCCCCCGTGAGGGCCGACCTCCGAATAAAGCGGCACCCCCAATTCACCCAGCTCCTGCAAATCCCGCAGCATGGTCCGGGAGGAAACGCCGAATTCCTGCGCCAGCTCCTTCACCGTGAAGGAACGTTTGCGGTGGACCACAAGCATCAGCTCCATAAGCCGTTTTGACTTGGACATAGTCAAACTCCTTATCTTTTTCCGTAATCATGACAATACTTGTCACTATTATAGGGTATAGTCTCTAATAGGACCAGCACCTCAGGTGCCGGAAAAATTCAACGGAAATGGAAGTGTACCCAATGACAGCCGTTCAAGAGCTGCAGCAGATGTTGTTTGAGGAATTGGAATTGATCGTGCGTACCACCACGAATCTATTGGCTAAGGTGAAGCCGGAAGGTATAGAGTTCCGCCCGCAGCCCAACATGCGCACCCTTCGGGAGCTGGCTGAACACCTGGCCGCGATTCCTGCTGTGGATCTGCAGATTGTGCAGGAGCATACGGCTGAGGAGGTGCGCGCCGTGGAAAAACGCTTCGAAGCGATGGAATTCGCCAAGCTGGGCGCCGCCATGGCAGAAGGACTGGAGCCGCTGCGGCAGTACATGAACGCATTGCCGGAGGAGGACTTCCTCCACAAAAAAACCAAACCCTTCTATCTGGAGCACGGCACAGCCCAAGCCAAGTGGCTCATCGAAATCGTCACCCACACCCAGCATCACCGCGGTCAGCTGTTCACCTACCTGAAGATGCAGGGTTACGACGTGAGCATGTCTGATTTGTATTGAGCTGACCAGTATTGCGTTTACGAGTAGGGACTGGCGGTTGAGGGTGGGCGGATGGGAGTGCTCCTTGTCATGGGGGCGGTTGGGGCTGAGCGTAAGCAGCGGACTTGGCATTGCGGCGGTAATCTAACGGATACCAGCGACCTTATTGTAGCGGCGAGGAGCTAACGGACTACAGAGACCTTATTTGGCTGAAAAACGGGGTGTGGGAATTCTAACGGACCACAGCGCCGCTATTGAGCCACATCAGCCTTGAAATGAGCTCATTTACCCGAAATAGCGACTGTGGTGTCCGTTAGAATCTGAGAAGGCTGATTTTATATCAAATAGCGGCTCTGAAGTCCGTTAGAATCACGGCGGAGATAAGCCAAACCCCAAAATAGACCGTCCCCTTCAGTCAAGGGCGGTCTATTTTCAATTGAAGTCGTATAGGAGCGCAGGACACTAGGAGCCCCCGTCCCATCAGCGGGAAACGGCCCATCTGGTGATTCCAAGGGTACTAAGCATCTTTTTTTCCTTTTTTCGTTTTAAGGCTGTATTGCGACATAAGAATGTAGAGAATCCATATGCAAACGCCTACTACATCAAAAACTATACTCTCATTGTTATTTATGGATCTGACTAATCCTCTTATCTCAATGGCCAATCCTCCAACACCGCAGAGGAGTATGAATAGTCTTGGGAAGTTCTTCAATAAGAACACCTCTCCACCTCTAATACAACTATTATATCGGTTAAATCAAAAGGAGGATGCATTTTCTTATTTTGTTGGTGGTGGCGGAAATCTAACGGACTCCAGCGACCTTATTTGGCTGAAAAACGGGGTGTGGGAATTCTAACGGACCACAGCGCCGCTATTGAGCCATATCAGCCTTGAAATGAGCTCATTTACCCGAAATAGCGACTGTGGTGTCCGTTAGAATTCGAGACGCCTCCTTTTGAGCCAAATAGCGGCTCTGAGGTCCGTTAGAATCACGGCGGAGATAAGCCAAACCCAAAAATAGACCGTCCCCTTCAGTCAAGGGCGGTCTATTGGGGTTGAAATCGTATAGGAGTGCACCACGCTAGGAGACCACCTCTTCCTACAGCCGGAAGCGGCGAACATGCTCGTGAAGCTGCTCCTTCTCCAGAATCTCCCTCTGCCTTGGCCCCATCAGATCGAAGTGGGGATACGGCGGATGCTCATGGATGTAAGCCGGATTCAGCCCATGCCTCTTGCACCACTCGGTCAGCACTTTCCGGTCGGAGCAGCCTACCTTGGTGACAGTCCGGATGGACGGAAACCGCGGGTCAGTCCAATAGTGAGTCAGGTACGCAATTTCCCCGCGGGTTACCGCCTCTTTCCATTGCTGCAGCTCCTGCCGCTTCACGCCGAATGCCAAGGATTTCACCACCTGTCAGATATGCCACCAGTTTACCTCTAATTGAGGATAGGAGCAACTGCAGGAACACATCACACTACAACACCTCGCCGAACAAAGCGGAATCCTCTTCAAGCCCTTCGGCCAGCCTTTCCCTTAACCCGGTTAACCACTCCGGCTCATTCTCCCACTTTTCAGCAGCAGACCGCAAGACTCGGGCATATCCATACAACTTAGCGAACCGCTTGCATGCGGCCACTATACTCTCAGCATCGCCGGAAACCTCATATTCAGTCCGGTACCCATCCAGAAAACATTGTTTCTTCTGTTCAAAATCCTCCGGAGGGACCTCTTCCCGCAAGCTCTCCAGCGCCTGGTCAATATCCATCACATAC
Organism: Bacillota bacterium; assembly: GCA_023386955.1. Taxonomy (GTDB): domain Bacteria; phylum Bacillota; class Bacilli; order Paenibacillales; family NBRC-103111; genus Paenibacillus_AR; species Paenibacillus_AR mesotrionivorans. The sequence continues at coordinate 278,483 of JAEWIS010000044.1, read as the reverse complement.
CAATGATACATCGCATCATCAAAATCTATGACATGGCAGGTTTGAGTCTGTTCATCATAGAAGACGTTATCGTATTCAAAATCATAATGAATCAAACCAAAGTCAGCCTGCGATTTGGGAAGCGAAGCAAAATACCCTCGCAGCAACTCCGTTTCCTCTAATGCCGCTGTCTCTCCGGGAAATGCGGTCAGCACATCCTGAATCCAGTCCAACACATCAGCATAGGACCATCTTTTGACTTCACCCGGCATATATTCACTAGACAAACGATGGAGCTTGCCCAATGCCTTTCCGTAGCAAAACATAACGTCATCCGGGAAATCGGTACGATCCAGCTGAACCCCCGGAACCCGCTTGAATACCGATGCAACGTATACTCCCCATGGCGTCTCCATCTCAACAAGCTTTCCGCCAGCCTTGGATGGAACCGCCTCTAACACACCATACCCCTTGCCGCGCAGGTAAGCAATAAACTCCAGCTCAGCCAGAAGGTTCAACTTAAGCTTTTCCCCCTGGGGAGCGAACCGCAGGAAATGAGTCGTCCCGTCCCGTTTGAACGGGTAAATCGCATTGGAGGATACCCGGTAATGCTTAAACATCCCGATGTCCTCGTAATCCCAATTCTTCAGCAGCATTTCCGCCAAGTCCCGGTTATCAAAAAGATACTTTAGTTTCAGCACGTAGCCAACATCTCTCCTTTTAAGCTTGGATGACCATCACATTTTTTGATCCTTTCAATTGTACATGGAAACCTCCAAAAGGCTTAAGGGAGAGTTTATATATAGTAAAACTAGGGTCAGCTTCGGCTAACCGCAGTTCCTTCATTCATCCGGCAAAATGTTCACCAGGTGCTTCCAGAAGGTCAGACCATCCTTTAATCCGGCAAAATACAACCACTCCTTTTCAATCGTGCATCGGAAGTTGAGATTCTCTTCCCATTCGAGGATCTGCCGATACTGCTCTGATGTGAGTTGCAGCTTCAGCTCGGTAGCCAATTCGTCCTGCTTTTGAGCAAGCTCATTCACTTCATCCAAGTGAAACGCCTCAATCGAACGCTCCAGAAAACGCAAATCAAAAGCAGGCCGCACCCATTCCGGCCAAGGTTCGGGCATATGGTTTCCTCCTTCTTTGTACAAATACGGTATCCAATCCTAAATCATTAGGACTTAATGAAACAATTATACAACATGAATTATAATTCACCAAGCATTATTAGCGGTGAAGATTTCACCAAATGGATAACATTAAAAGAAACAAATCCTCAGAGGTGTTTCTTGATATGAAACTGAGCGAAGCCAGGAATCAGAAAAGCTTAACCCAAGAACAGGTAAGCCGCGCTATCAATGTCTCCCTTAAGCATTACCAGAATATCGAGCATGGATTGACTTCCCCAACCGTTAATATCGCACTGCATATTTGTGAAATCTTAGGTATAGACCCGCGGGAGATCGATGAATGGAAAGACCGGAGGAAGGAAGAAAAATTGTAGGGTAAGGTATCCTTTGAGCCAAACATCTAGCAAGCCCAAACGTATTCCCCTATTGACGGCAGTCATTGGGGATAGTTTAAAACTCCGGTTGACTAGAACCAACTTTAGCCAAGAGGATTTAGCCGGAATGTGCAAAGTGGACCGAGCTTACATCTCACTAATCGAAAGTGGGAAAAACGAACCCTCCGTCAGCACCCACTGAGTGGAAAAGGAGTATCAAAAGAGACGCAGGTCTCGACAGAATAAAGAGCCGCGCAGACAGCGTTATCTGTTTGCGGGGCTCTTTATCGTGTACTCCTCTATAAATCCATCAATTTCTTTCTTTAATTGTGATTAAGAAGATAAATAAGTAAAAATATACTTTTCATTATACTTATGGATTGAATCTCACTTATTTACTATTATATAAAACTTACCTAACTGCGGAAAGTTAATATTCAATCTCTACTTCTTCTTCAATTTCCACTTCATTTTCTAGAGCCATTCTTGAATATACTTCTATAGTTTCATCCAACGCTTCAAAAGATACTACTAAAGAATAAGGAACACTATTATTGATATCTTTATTCCACCCTAGATGTCCTATTACAGCTAAACAGAACCTCCTCCCAAGTTCATAAGATTTTACTATAGCCCAATCTTTTTGTACTGTCCCACTGTTTCTGTGGTAATTTTTTACAATTCCATGATTTCCTTGTTTACCTATTGTCCACTTTATATTGGAGCTACTTTCCTCAACTTCATCATAGTCAAAGTTAGCCTCTTCATCTGATGCTATTTCAAGCATCCTAGCAGAAAAAGACGCAGATGTTTCATTTAATTTTGAAACATCCCATTCAAGCCAGTTGGACAGATACCTTTGACGATTTCTTCTCGTCCGCCTTGGTTGGGCTTTATACGACAATGTTACATCTATTCTAATATCAAACGAATTTCCCGGTTTTCGCAGTTCCTCAGGAATTTTAACCTCGTAGATATGGACTTGCTTTCCTTTAATTCGAATATCCCCTGTTGTTATAAGAGTTATTCTATTTAATGAATTTTCAGTCGCACGACTAACATTAGGGACACCATACCCAATATGCCGAATTATGTTATTTTTATCCATTCTGTTATTAACCCAACTAGGCCATCTTGCTGAATTAATTAATAACGCTCTATAAAGAAGAGTAGATTCAAGTGGAAAAGCAAGTTGAATATGTGCTAATATGCTAGAAACTTTAGGGGTCGAAAACGAAGTACCTACTTTGTCTTTTCTCAGCGCATTTCCTCCGTGCAAAGTGGAACTAACTAGTTCAGGACACAACACCTCGCGTGAGACAATATTTTGTGGATTACCGTTATCAAATGCATAACAGCCCCCAAACTCTACTACCTCTGGTTTTATAGAATTCCATATCCCCGGACCAGTACAAGAAAATGAGGAGGGCTCGTTAATTTGTGAAAACGATGTATAAAGCCCAGATAAATTTGCTAATCCAATTGAACCAACTGTAATTGCTTGAAGGCTTTGAGCTGGACTTGCTATTCTACTTGAAGGTTCAAGAAGATAATCAGGATATGTACGTCCGCTCTGAACATGTTCACTAATGCTTAATCGTATTAAAGATCTATAATGAGAACTAGCTGGCAGATTTCCTGCAGACACAACAAAAATAACATCCTTCTCCCATGATAACTGATCAAGCTGAGCCGCCCATGCACTCATGTGTACTTTTCTGCACGGATGATTACTATTTATTGAATGATTAAAAATTCTAGTGTTTTTTTCAGTATTATAAAAATGATTTACGATTTCCGTAACAATTTTTGGAGGAAATAACCGAGCAGGCATACCTTTGTTTTGATCCAATACTCTAGCATTTTGGATCCAACAATGGAAATGAAAGTCACCATGCCTTGGAATTTGTACAGGATATAATATAGCTCCAGCGACACTGGTACCATGCCCTCCATTTGCAACGTAATCAGCTACGTCTGATGGATTACCTATCCAGCTTCTAGAGGTTGATTCATCGATGGCAGGTTTTAAAAAAGGATGCCTTTGTTGGATTCCACTATCAATAACACATACTGCAGGTGCATTCATTGGAGGTTCTTTTAAATACAGATTAGATGTAATTGCCGTTCCTTCAGGAATATCAAATACATTACGTTCTATACTGTCTGCTTCGCAAATGTCAAAAACATAAGGGTAATTTTCAACAATATCAACCAACCCTTTACCACTAATGCGGACTTTTAATGTAAAACTATCAGGTAAACATGTTTCTGAATTAGATTCACCTTCAAAATATCCGGATAGATCTTCACCATCATAGAAACTTACAACTTTCATTAGCTGAGAGTATCTTTGATCAGCTAAATCATCCCATTTTTGATAGATGGATTCTTTTTTTATTTCCCATCGTTCTAAAGCTTTAAGATAATCCTCTTCAGTTTTATAGTTTTTCCTTCGTTTAATTGGATGTTCTGGAACATCATCCATTCCCATGCAGGCTACCCCAACTTCAACTACAAAAATATGCTCTGGATTTAATGGCCATTCCTTTTGCAGTTCTTCAGATAATATTTTTTCAAACCTCCATGACGAACCATTAATAATATTCCACAAACCTGCAACAGCATGTTGGTTACCCGCGGCAAATTTTTTTATTTTTTCCTCCAAAGTACTTAAAGAAACATCTGAAGAAGACCCTAAAATAAAACCATCTTCAAATTCACCAATAACTTCAATTCCATAAGCTCTTAGCTTTTCCAACGGAAATTCTGTTGCATCCAATTGCAAAAAAATAGACAACGCACCAGGCATTTCTGGTAAGTTGTCTAGTTGTCTTTTTTCTGAGTTGAACAACCAATCCTGAGCGAGTATTTGACGTGATTTCTCTAACTGAGTATAGTGCCCATTTCTGTTTTGAAGATTAAAATCAGTTTGTGGTTTTTTAGCAATCGGTTTTGGTTTTTGTTTCTTTTGAGGTGCATTTCTCACAAGCGACAGTTTAATATGCTCAAATGGTGTTGTCATTGTTTAGTTGACTCCTCTATTTTCAACAATAGCTGAAAGTAGTGCTTTTTGTGTTACTAACTCTGATGAATCAAGAATAACCTTTTTTGCCGCATCGCTAGCTGCTCTGACAATTTGGGCAGCTGAAAAACCATCCGCTTCTTTCAATAAAATATTCCAATCAAACTCAACTGTTTTCATACCCGAAAGAGTAGTGGTTATTATTTGTTTTAATTCTTGTGGTCCAGGTTTGGTAATTTCAATGCTATCATCAAATCTTCTCCATATTGCGGGGTCAATTTGATCATTTAAGTTGGTTGCCGCAATCAAAAGACCAGGAGCTTCATACTCATCCAACAATTGCAGAAAACTGTTTACTACTCGTTTGATCTCTCCAACATCTTGGTCCATAGATCTAGATTTAGCAATTGAATCGAATTCATCAAAAAATAAAATACATGGGGAATGCGCAGCAGAATCAAAAATAGATCTAAGATTAGTAGCTGTTTCACCTAAATAAGAAGAAATTAATGAATCAAATCTTACCTTTAATAGTGGAAGTCCGGTTCTCCATGCCAATCTTTGTGCTCCCAATGTCTTGCCACAACCTGGAGGTCCATACAATAGTACTTTTTTTCTGGGTGTAAAGCCGTACATAGCTAAGCGTTCTCTTGCCGCGTACTCTTTTTCGATTCTATTGAACTTATCTTCAATTATGCTTGGCAAGATCATGTTATGCTGTAGCTTATCATTTGGTATATATGTCGCAAGAGGCGTTTCATATCTCTTACTTTTCGGTAAAACTGACATTGATTTATTGTTCATTTCAAAAGATGCTTCAGGCTTCGATGACCCAACACTGGCCAACATAGCATTTGTTAGTTCTTTAGCCAATTGAGAATGACCTTTTTTCAATTCATCATCAATAATTGCTTGAGCAATCTTTTGTAGATCTTCAGTGCTACCTAAATTAATGGCCTTAAAAAGCCTTTTTAATAATGCACCGTTCATTTCATTCCTCCTTTCCAAAAAGTTATTGTATATTCATTATACTAGGATATGACAAAAAAATCTGAACGATACATTTTAACATATTATTTTTTATTGCAGAAGTTACTTATTCGACATTATATACATAAATCCTCTTATGACTACTCCATGAATCTTCTAAAATACCTATTAATTTACTAACAACTAGGTTATTCATTTATAACTTCACAATATCATCATACAAATAAGGTTTCAAATATCAGGAATCTTTCTCTTAGAAGAATCCCCCTCACCCCTCATAATACGCCTTTACCTTTGGCGGGAAAGGCAGCCTTTCTTGTTTCATGAGGTCCACCAGCTCGTCAAACATATCCATATAGCCAAACTCCCAGCTAATTTCAGCGAAGTCGGTTATGTACCCGAGATAACCTGGAAAATGAAAGGTACTCTCTTGCAGGTATGGATCAGCCTTGGCCGCATCCCAATGCTTCCGGAATTCCAGGCGGTCATGCTTATAAAAATCCATTCGGCTTTCATAAATACTGTTCATGACAAAACTCTTATTAGGGTACACCTCTGTTTTGAACATTTCCTCGATTCTCTCAAATTCCTTCAGGGCTTCAATTTTACTACCAGATTGATAGAGGGTTGTCGCATAATTGCAAAACAAATGAAGATCATTCGTTTGCTGATACAGCTTCAGAAAATACCGGGCACCGAGGGCTCTGTGTTTCGCATTCTTGGAGTCGGATAATTCATAGGCAACATCTTTTTTGTCGCGCAGGTCCAACGAATCAAAATCCATTGCCATCAGCTTATCCAGCCGGTTTCTTCTCCGTTTTTCCGCCTTCTCCAGCTTCTCCAGCTCTTTTAGATATGTGACGGCCTGAGGGGAGTCAGGGAATTGTTCCAGTCTCGCACGGACCTTTTGCAGGGTGCTGCCGACATCATCCACATATACTTCAAGGGCACATTCAATTTCAATGTAACTGATAAAAAGCGCAAGCTGCACATTTTCCAGCCCAACATCCTGATCATGCTCTTCTAAATAGGCTAAGATGTTTGTCAGAGCCTTTTTATTTTCCTTATACTGCTTCCTTACCTCCAGAGGCAAGGCTTTTTCATCAAATGGCTTTTTCACAGGGGCACCCTCTCGGTTTTTGTCAAATTCAGACTCACTTCTCAAATATCGGCTCAATATGCGTCATAATAAACTCAATCCGGTCCTTCACCTCCGGCACATAAAGCGACGCGATGGAAACGACCAATTTTTTCTTAGCATTGATATAAATGACGTTTCCTCCGTCTCCCATGGCGGCGTAGATTTGCTCGTCTTCGTTTATAATCCACCAAAGGTATCCATACGAGAGCTCCCCCCAGCGGCTATGCTCCCGAGTGCTTTCCTCGATCCAACCGGCCGGGATAATTTGTTCGCCATTCCAGATACCGCCGTCTGCATACAGCTGGCCCAGTTTCGCCATATCCCCAGATGTCAGGAAAAGTCCCCAGCTAGCAGTATTAATCCCTTGGGGGTCAACGACCCATCCGGTTGTATTCTTATCGTTCATCACGGCATAATGCTCTTCTTCACTACGCAGCACTACATTGTGCGGAACCTGGATACCCAGCGGTGAGAATAGATGCTCCGTCGCAAACTCCAGTATGGATTGTCCCGTTGCCTGAGCCAGAATGCCGGATAAGATGTGGGTTCCGACAATGGCTGAATAGGTGAATTCGCCGATTGGCCCATCGCCCCCCAATAAATCCAGGGCAGCATTCATCCAATTCTCACTGGCAAAAAACTCCTGGTATGGTTCCAACTCGTATTTATAGGGAGCCGTCATGGTCAGCAAATGTTTGATCGTCACGTTTTGTATGGTGGTTTCCCCAGCTTTCACCACATAGTCCGGGAAAAAGTCCAGTACCTTCTGGTCCACACTGCGAATTAGGCCTTTACCCATGGCGATCCCAATCAACGCGGAGAACACACTTTTGGTCACCGAATACACATGAAGAGCGTTACCGGCGGTATAGCCGTTGAAGTAGTGCTCCAAGCATGTGATGCCGTTTTGTTGTACAACAATCCCTGCGATATTACTATAATCCCTGCTGATTATCTGTTCAAGCTCCCTTAATTTCCTCTGATCCATACCATCCATTCCTCCTCGAGTGATAAAGAGTACCTTCACAAAAATGGTATAATGATTAAAAATACTTTTCAAGGCCTTTTTAAAAATTTATTAGCGGAGGAGGATCCAAGGATCTCAAACGGCGTACGCCAAAAAAGCCGCTAACATGCGGGAGGGTCCCCAGTGTTAACGGCCTACTGTTCATTTTCCCCGAGAGTACCGGTAGTTATCTGATGTTCCTAACCACCACGGGATAAAGCTGCTCCACAAAAATCGCATATCCTTTACCTGTTAAATGAGAAAATTGGTCATCTTGGAGTGTGCCTTCAGCACCTAATACACCTTCCAGGAAATTAGGAATCAGATCCGTCTGATAATCTCGGGACAACCGAGCATACATCTCAAAAAAGTCATTCTTTAATGTAACTCCGCCTTTTTGGGCAATGTTTTGGAGCTTTTCTTCCAACCCGGCATCAGCCGGATAACCTTGGTATCCTACGATAATGACCTGAGCTCCGGCACCTCTCGCACGTTCAATCATCTCTGACAAGTTATGATAAATATCCTCGATGCTGGAGCCTCTTCTCAAATCGGCCACACCAAAAAGCAGGATCACAATATCCGGTTGATACTCCGCTAAAGCCTCCCCCAGTCTTGCTGCGCCGTCCTTCGAGGTATTTCCGTTAATCCCCTTATTCATGACCTTGCAGGAGTAGCCGTTGTTAGTTAGCTTCTTCTCCAATTGGGCCGGGTAGGCTTCGTTCCGCTCTACGCCTGCTCCGTATGTATTGCTGTCTCCTATTGCGAGAATAGTTGTATTCGTTCCCATAGTGGCACCTCACTTAATCAGTTTGATATGTATCGAGATTCTAATAATATCACAGGCCTTACTTGGCGAAAATCAGTAGGTTTGAAAATGTAACGAATCTGAGCCACGCTATTCTTTATCCCGGGAGGCCTTTCGAGGCCATTCTCAACAAAATATGCTCTTACAGAGTCGTTAGCCAACATCAGACCAACGCCCGACTCATAATAGCGTCCACCTGCACATGGGGGTGGAGGCCGTCGTCTGCCAGCCCGTCGCGCAGGGTTAGCCTACACCTCCTACGCCACCTTCGCCCGTGTTTTCCAGACCCGCTTTCAGATGTCCCCTAGCGCCTACAGGAAACTGAGGGGCGGATGAATGATAAAGATTCGTCGACATGATCAAAAACCGGCAAAAATCCTCATTATCCCCCTGCAACGAAGGGTCCGCTTGGTTTTTTAAGAAAAGGATATGTTCCCGGTACGCCCTATAAAAATCATACGCCGGGGAGGCACAGTAGGTAAGGCCCTCCAACTGATAATAGTCAATTACCTTCCTGGCAGTTACCGGATGGATGAAGATCTCCTCGTAGGGCCGGCAATAGCTTGGACACACCGTCAACACCGGCCATTTCGCCATTTTATACCCGTCCAGCACAGACGTTATCTGATGAAATCCCGATCTCTGATTACCATACAAGAATTCCTGCATGCCGGCAGATAATTGCTGTTTGTGATTGTCGTGCATGAAATGGATGGCCTCCTGGAGCTTCACCTTTTCGAAGAGCGAAATGAAAGGGGACTGGCCCACAATGACACCCATACTATCCGCAATATGGCTTGGTGAATCGAATTGCTCCATGGAGAAGCTTTTCTGCGCCAGCTTAACCAGATGTTTACCCTCGCGTTTCTGGGCAATTTCCAGCATAAGAGGATTCATAATCCCCCCTGGATAGAGAATCAAAAACCGTTCCTCCGCTTCCTTCAACCTAGTCAGGTCCATCGCCTCATCCACCTTTTTTCAGCATATGGTTGCTGTGCCATTCTTATCTTGCCTGTCATACCATCGAGCGTAGCATGGACGGGAGTTTTATGGGGAACGAATGCGCAAAACGTCACCGGAATAGCGCAAAATGTATGTTTTCTATCATGACATCCAATTTTTCCTATGGTAAACTTACTTCTGAAGTATTGGGTAGGAGGGCCCGGTATGCTGCATATTGCGATTTGCGAGGATGACCGAAGGGAAGCCGCAAACCTCCGCAAGCTGCTCGAGCAATTTGCCGCCAGCAGCGGTGTGGAGCTGTCCTGCACAATATACGAATCGGGCTTCGCGCTTGCTGATGCTGCAGAACGCCGCCCCGCCTTTGATATTATTCTTCTGGACGTAATGATGCCCGGCTTAAACGGCTTGGAGACGGCAGCCGAAATCAGGCGGGGGAACGATCATGTGAAAATCATCTTTCTGACCTCCAGCTCCGAATTTGCAGTGGCCAGTTACGCCGTTGATGCGTACTTCTATATGCTAAAGCCTCTCTGCGAGAATACCTTCTTCCGCATCATGAACAAGGCCTGCAAGGAAATTCAGGCAGAGCGCTCCAGCAGCATTGTGGTCCATAACCACAGAAGTATCGCCAGGCTATTTATTGCGGAGCTTGCCTATTGTGAGATTATCAACAAAACCATATACTACCACCTGGCCACGGGCAGGGTCCTGGATGGGCCGGGCAGCATGTCCGAGCTGGAGCAAAAGCTGTCGCCTTATCCCTTTATTGTCAAGATACACCGGTCATACATGGTCAATCTGAGGCATGTACAATCCTTAACCGGCAAGGAAATCACCATGATGACAAAGGATATCCTTCCGCTTTCACGCGGCCGTTTCGATTCCATTAAGCGGGCGTTTCTTTCCCTGCCCTTTGAGGGGGGGCATGCCTGAATGCTTGCTGCAGTGGAACAGATCAACTATCTGACCGTGCTGCTGTTCGGTGTGGTGTTATCCGTTGCTTTCTCCGGTGTTGATCACAACAAAAAAAACCGGATCGCGGTTCTGCTCCTCTTCCTCCTGCTTACCCTCATCCAGGCGGTTTTTTATCATACATGGGGACTGGAGCGTACAAAAGAGCTTTATCCGCTCATTACCCATCTGCCGCTGATTATGGCTCTGGCTGTCTATTTCAAGAAACCCTGGGTGCTGTCTGCCGTTTCCGTGTTATCCGCCTATCTCTGCTGCCAGGCCCGGCGCTGTTTCGGAACAATAACGCTTTTACTCTTTCATGATATGACCGTAAATTATGCGGTACAAATCGCGATGACGCTCCCTCTCCTGATCATTCTGATCCGTTATGTTGCCCCACAGATGCAGAAGCTAATGTGCAACCCCCGCCGTTCCGTGCTTTTTTTTGCCGTAGTGCCGACCGCTTATTATCTGTTTGATTATATTACGACCGTATACACCGATATCCTGCATAACGAAATCTTCGTTACGGTAGAGTTTATGCCCTCCGTTATGGCCGTTTGTTATTATTTGTTTGTGGTGATACATACCAACGAAATGCAAAACCGGCACGAGCTTGAGAAGGAGCGCCAGATTCTCTCCGTTTTGGCCAATCAAGGACTGATGAAGCTGGAGAGTCTGCGCCGCTCACAGCTGCAGGCTGCCGTCTATCATCATGATCTGCGCCATCACCTCCAATTTGTGGATGCTTGTCTCCAGAACGGCAAGCTGGAGGAAGCCCGCGCTTACATTGAGGAAGCCAGCAGTGAGATTGAACGGAATTCCATCATCCGGTACTGTGAGAATGAAACCGTCAATCTGATCCTATCCTCCTACGCGACAAAGGCAAAAAAAGCCAATATCAAGCTAATCTGCAAAGCGGACCTTGCCCCGGATATCGGCGTTCACGCAACGGACCTGTGTGTCATTTTGGCCAATGGGCTGGAGAATGCCCTGCGCGCCTGCGAGCAGGTAAACGGAGAACGGTTTGTTTCACTGGTTGCCCACCGGCAGATGTCCAGAATCTTCCTGCAGATTCAGAACTCCTATAACGGACAGATTCTTTTTGCAAACGGACTCCCGGTCAGACCGGAAATCGAGCAAGGTTTTGGCGTCAAAAGTATGGTAATGACCATCGAGAAGCTGGGCGGACTCTGCGATTTCTTCGCCGAAAACGGAGTGTTCACCATGCGGGCTTCTATGTAGGCAGTGATCACAAACAAAGCACATGTATCCACGATTAGGATGGTGTGAGGTTGGACAAACAATCGGTTTATGAAACCAACAGCCGAACCGTTAAGCCTTTGACTCTGCCTTTGGGGAAGCTATTATAATGATGGCATATCGCCAAGGTTAGGGAGGAGATTGGATCATGGACAGTTTCTTGAAAATCCGGGAGGTTTCCGCTAAATACGATATTACGTCCCGGACTCTCCGTTATTATGAGGACATGGGCCTTATCAGCAGCGTACGAAGTGACGAGTATGCGTACAGAATGTATGACGAAGCCGCCATGAAAAGGCTGGAGCAAATTCTTATCCTGCGCAAGCTCAATATCAGCATACGGGATATCCAGTCCATTTTCAGCGCGACCGGCTCAAGTGTAGTGTTGGAGGTCCTCAGTAAGAAGGTGGAGCATATAGACGATGAGGTGGCGCTATTACACGAACTAAAGGAGATTGTACTGGCATTTATCCATCAAATCGAACAAATGGACTTCAGCTCCGATTCGGATGTGCGGTTGATTTACGATAAAGCGAAGGATATTGAATCCCGGTTAATCCACGTGGACTATATCGGCAAACCGTCGAACATGAACCGGCTCCTGGAAGTGACAGAACTGCTGGAGAAAAAGCCGGACGTAAGATTGGTGGCTTTACCTGCGTGCAGAATGGTCACCTCCGGAGTGAAGGCGGGAGAAAACCACGAGAGGTTCGAAGCCATGTGGACGAGTCTAGACGCCAAGCGCATTGACCGGTTTTATCCCAGGGACTTCATGTTCCATGATCAAGAAAGCGGCAGTCCGGTTTGGTATTACGCCATTGAGGATTGGGTGACTGAAGCGGATACGGAGGGTTTTGCAATCATCGGATTCGAAGGTGGGCTTTATGCCACCTCGATTGTGCATGACTTCGACGTCAATGAAGTGATGAAGGCGTACAATGGCATCAAGGAATGGCTCGCCCAACATGATAACTTGACTTACGATGAACGGCCCGGGCATCCGGTTATGTTTCATGTAACCAGACCCGATACTTACGGGCTCTTAGGCTACAGACAGGTGGAATATTTTTTCCCGGTAAAAGCCCATTTACTGTTCGCTTGAATAGCCGGTGATCACACAAAAACGCCCTCCCGTTCAAGGGGGGGCTATAATTCTACTACTCTTCTATTTTCCAGATTACATTTTCTCCGTAATTCTTGCCCCAATCGTACATCGCCCGCAATAAGGGCATCAAGCTTTGACCATATTCCGAGAGGGAATATTCCACCCGCGGCGGCACCTCGGCATATATCTTGCGCTGGATCAGCTGGTCTTCCTCCAGCTCACGCAGCTGGTTGATCAATATTTTTTGGGTTACGTGGGGGATCAGACGCTTCAGCTCGCTGAACCGTTTGGTGCCTTCCAGCCCAAGATGCCATAATATGATGAGCTTCCATTTGCCGCCTATTACAGCAAGAGTCAACTCCTTCTCGCAGTTGATTTCCTTCAAATTGATGCGTTCCTTCACCTCGGCGGCCATGAACCAGGTCTCCCCTCATCATTTTTTTCGGACGAATCTAGGATATCTCTTCATACTACACTACAGCAGGCCGCAGATGCAAAAAGGATCTATCAACCATATATGTACAAAAAGACCGGAATCCTGATGAATCAGAATCCCGGTCCTCGCTTCGCTTATTCCAGGTTGGCATGTCTGCTGAACATGTCCGAACCGGAGACGCCTTTCTTATCCATCAACAGTAACACCAGGGTGTCCAGCCCCAATAAGAGACCTTGCTCGAACAGCGAACCCATAGGCTGGATGGTAAACGCTGCGCGGGAAGAAGCGGTATCCTCCTTCACCGATGCCGGGATTCGAACGGTAACACCCGCCAATTGCCCGATGGAGGATTGGGGCTTAATTGTAACCAGTCCAATCCTTGCTCCTACGCTTGCAGCTTTTTTGGCCATCAGCAGCAAACTTCCCGTTTCACCAGACCCTGAACACAGCAGCAGCATATCCTTCGGGCCAATTCCCGGAGTAACCGTCTCCCCCGCCGTATAGGCGTGCAATCCCATTTGCATCAGCCGCATAGTAAATGCCTTGCCCATCAAACCGGAACGGCCTGCCCCGGCAACGAATATTTTCTCAGACTGGAGAATCTGTTCAGCCATAGCCTGCATGTCCACGTTGTCGAGTTGGCTGAGTGTCAGCTCCAGCTCCTTCAAGATATGCGCTGCATATTGTCTGCCTCTCATGCCGCTTACCCTTGTTTGATCAGCCGCTGAATTTCGGAAGCAACAGCAGCCTTGTCCGCCGCACCGGTAATTCCGCCGCCTACAATAACCAGATCCGGGTTGGCCTTGATCACCTCAGACAGGGTCTCCAGCTTGATGCCGCCGGCAATGGCTGTTTTCGCATGGGTCACCGCCCGTTTGATGGTTTGCAGATCCTCGAAGGGGTTTTCTCCGGCAGCCTGCTGGTCAAAACCCGTGTGTACACAAATATAATCCACGCCCAGCGCATCCACCTCACGTGCACGCTTCTCCAGATCCGCCACGTTTATCATATCCACCAAAATTTTCTTGTTTTGCTTCTTGGCTTCCCCGACAGCACCTTTGATGGTCATATCATTGGCAGCACCCAGGACTGTGACCAGATCCGCTCCCGCCTCAGCCGCCTTCATGATTTCATAGCCGCCTGCATCCATGATTTTCAGATCAGCCAGCACCTCCAGATGCGGGAAGGCTTCTTTCATTGCTTTTACCGCATGAAGACCTTCGTTAATTACAATAGGTGTGCCGATTTCCACGATGTCCACATAGGGTTCCACCTCTTTTACGAGAGTGATTCCGTCCGGGATATTAACCAGATCCAATGCCAGTTGCAATTTCATATGAGTAGTCTCCTTTGTTGTTGGATTGTGAAGGGAATAGCCCGCTTTACTCCCTTATTGTAGAGTCGAACCTTCCGGTGGGGAAGTACGCACTTTGAAGTGGTGTAGTTACGTGGACGAAACTATTGGGTATTTCCTGCACAAAAAAACCTCCCTTTAGGGGAGGCGCAGATTATTATCTAAGGTTTTACCTACTCCATCAAACGGTCCCGGTCCTCGGCCATGGGAGGTTTTTCGAACCAGCCTTTTTCCAGCATGAGCTCCGCTCCATCCTCTGAATATAACAATTGCTCGCCGATAAGCTTTAGGTATTGGGCAGATAGATCCCTTCTCATACACACAGCTTGTCCCGCCCCATAAAAACCGACGGCCGCCGACGATAAAAAAGCGGTGTGAAACATAATGAGCTTATCCGAAAATGGGGATGTCGTCGAATTGGTAACCATGGATTCCCAGGAAATCGGGAAATTCAGGTTACTCTCCATGAAAAAATTGTTGAATGCCTCTGTCACTTTGGTGGAGAGCTCCAAGCCTCTTTGCAAATACATTCTCAGCTTCTTATCATGGGCGACCTGGGCGAATGCCATGGATATGGCTTTGCTCAAATAAGTCTTGTTCATGTTAAAGGTGATATTGCTGATTTCTATGGCTGTTAAGGGTCTGCGCTTTCCAAGCCAGCCTGTCATGAAGGTTTTCTCCGCCAATTCGGGAAATTCCGGAGAGTAGATGTATGGAGGCCGTGTATACAGTCCCTTAGCGAGAGCCAAATCCATAATGGCATTATATAATGCAATCGTTTCATTCAGACAATCAGTATAATACCGGCGCATATCCGCCCGGCAGGATACCTGGAGAGAAACGGCATAGCCGGTCATTCCGTGGTACGACATGATGAGCATATAGTTTAGAAAAAAACTGTCCAAAAATAACCGCGGCGCTTTAATATTGACATCCTGCTCCGTAAAACCTATTGGAATGGGGAATTTTTCAGTGGTCAGAATTTGTTTTATGCTCAGTACATGGCTTTCGGATAAGCCCAGAGCGATTTTATATATCTCTTTGATTTCTTGATCAAGAATGATCTCCAATGCATATTTACTGAAGCAGATCGACATGGAATCATTCATAAATTGAGCCCACAATGCGGCAATCTCTGTTGAGGTTAGGATGGTGTTCAAATCATGATCCATTTCGGAAAAGACCTCCATTGTCCGGGCAATTTAGTCTGCCTCACAATTCCCACTCACGGCATTCTACAACATTAAGATGGTTCCGTTATAGCTAAATTATTCATAAAATTGGAAAACCACACTTAACATTTTGAACAAGGCGTACAGGGGTACGGTAGATTTCTCCGCAAGAAACCCGGCTGCTCAAGGCAACCGGGTTGGGATGGGACTATTGGATCCAGACAAATTTATATCCGCAGCGAGCCGCGGAAGCCTCTGGCCCCATAGTAGGAGTCAGCCCCGTTATGGTAGAAGAAGACTTGTCCGTACCGGTAATCGCCGAAAAGTGCTCCGCCCAGCTTCCTCATCTCGGGAGGGGTCTTGACCCAGCTGGAGGTTTTGGCATCGAACTTGCCCAGCTCCTGCAGCTCACGGAACTGGTCTTCCGTCAGGATCTCGATCCCCATATCTGCAGCCATTCCCATTGCACTATTTTCCGGTTTGTTTTGCTTCCGGGCATTCAGGGCTTCGTGGTCATAACACACACTTCTCCGTCCAGTGGGGCTCTCCGGCGAACAGTCCATGAAGATCAACTCATCTGCAGCCTCATCGTACCCAACCACATCCGGTTCGCCGCCGGTCCTCTCCATTTCATAGAGTGACCAGAGCTTGCCGTCAGCCGCTTCCAGCTTACGCTGTACATCGGCCCATTCAAGCCCTTCGTGACGGTTCAGGTTTTTCTCAAACCGGACTTTAAGGATACCTAACAGCTCTTCCTGCTGTTCAGCGGATAACGCCTTCTTTTCATTCGTCACGATAATCCCTCCGTTTGTAAGCTTCTTATATGTTCTGCATCACAGCCGAAACCATACGGATTTACACAAAAATTCCAGCCCTGCCTCATCATCCTCTGCCAGACCGGGGAGGATTGCCTCTCCTTTTTATACCCATAAGAAGAAGAATCATATAAATGATAATGGCCATAGAATCCAATAACGTACCGCCCAGCGCCGAAGCATCTAGAATGATGGTTACACCGAGAATAACCAGCAGCCGGACAAGCAGAATCGAAGCGATAACCCATGCGGCAAAACGGACCTTGGAAGGCTCACGCACCATGGACATCATCAGGAAGGCAATGCCAAAAATCAGATTTTCTGCGGTAATAATATGCCATACATACGTAAACACGATTCGGGTCTGGAGAGATACTGCATCCATATCCAGTTTGGGCAGCTCAACAGACTGTCCGTTCCAGGCATGGGTCACTGCGAACAGAATGGCAAGAATACCAGCGATACAATAGTACGGATTTCTAATCCTCATGGCCATCACTTCCCTCCTCACACATGACCGGTTCTATCCCCCGGATACGCTGGTAAAGGCCACGTACAGTCTCTGCCAGCCGGCGGTCGCTATCCGGATTCAGGTCCCTTAACGTTTCGGCTGTTGCTTGGAGTAATTCGCTGATGTTCTCCAAATGCTCGATCTTCTTCCTGGTCTCCGCATGTTTGGCGTCCAGGAAGGAAGCAAGCTCCTCGCAATCAGCAGGGTCAATATGCTCCATTCTGTTAAAATGAAACTTACTTTTGATTTCCTCCAGGGTAAAATCCGCGTATTGCAAAATTTGAATGTTCATCAAATCAATCAGGTCGTTCTTAGAATAACGGCGGTAACGGTTCTCCTTACGCGATGGCGATACAATTCCCTTCCGGTCATAATACCGGAGCGTATCCTTCGGAATCTGGAGCAAACGGGAGACCTCTTGAATCGAATAGTGTTTATCCATACATCAAGAATAACATTGGAGCGCACTTCAATGTCAAGGAACGTTTGTAAAAGTTTTCTAACGAATCTCACGAACCTTATTTCGCGAAAAAGTGGCCGTTTGGAAATCTAATGAAACTGAGCCACGCTATTGCTTACACTGGAGCTCATTTCTACGTCTTTTGCCGGAATAAGGCGTCTCAGATTCATTAGAGCTGGAAGAAGAGCCAAATTGGTGAAATAGCGTGGCTGAGATTCGTTAGAAAACTCATATAGAGAAAGACTCTTTACGTTTAAGATATACCGGCTAAATCCGGCTTCAGTATCCGTCCCGTCAATCTGGTAGTATTTAAACCGTCGTTCCGATTTGGGATAAATCCCTGAGACGATGACAGCCATTATCCTGTAATCCGCCCTCTCAAACAAAGAACTGAATTGGATAACGGATGCGCCTCGTAATACGCTTTATCCTTATACTTCAACAGTTCCCCGAATATATGACCATTTTTCATACTGTGGCCATGGATGAGCAGGACAGGAGACTGAAGAATATTACAGCGGATATCCAAGAAGGGCAGCCCATTCTGATTTTCTTTTTTGTCATAATATCCGCATTCTCGGCATACAGGCTATGGAATTCGGGAAGCATCTCTGTCCCTTGCGCCGGGATAGTTCTTTTCGTACTGATCGCATCTGGAGAATTTGAATCCATGATGACGGAATACGGAGGAACGATTTGATCATCCATCATTCGCTCCAAATTTGTTATTTGCTTTTTGGACCAGTAGAAATTAAGGAAATAGCAGCTAAGATCAACCGCAGAATATCCGAATAGGAGGAGAAGGACGGGAATAAGAATTTTGTTGGTTTTACTCATAAGGCTTGCCTCTGCTTCATCCGGTACATCTCCATGTCAGCCTGCCGGAGAAGCGCCAGGAAATCATCTTTCTGGGATGGGAGGAGGGTTGAAATTCCATAACTGAAGCTTACCGGGTAAGGTTTTCCCCATGATTCGCCTTGTTCCCGGGCTTTCTCCTTGGCACGTGCCAAAATCTGCTTGGATGTAACGGGTGCACAGTTCCGGAAAACGATCAAAAATTCATCTCCGCCGTAACGACAAAGAATATCCGTATTCCGGATGGAAGTCCGCAGGATATCCGACAGGGCAGTAATGTAATGATCCCCTTCCTCATGGCCCAAACAATCGTTTACCTTTTTTAGACCGTCCAAATCCAGAAAAGCAAGGGTATGTGTTTCACCGCAGGAGGCTTCCAGAAGCGCATCCACATGCAGTAGCCCGCCTCTCCGGTTCAATAGACCGGTTAAGGGATCTGTGACAGCAGAGCAGAACAGCATTCTGCTTTTGTCTTCAGGAACAGTTAAATCACGGACTATATGAAGAAAAACAGGAGTGTTTCCCCACAGGGATAATCGGTCACTAAAAATCCGGAAGCAGGCGGAATGTGCACAATCCACCACATTTTCATCTAACGGGTACTCAAGACATACATCGCTTCTTTGTTGAATGAACTGCAAAAGGTACTGCACTTGCGCACTTGTGTGGAGTCGATTTTTCGCAGAATCCATAAAGCGGCGGGCTGTGGAGTTTACATACAAGAGCGTCCGGTCAGCACCTGTCATAAAAATCAAAAATCGTTGATCCTGTTGAAGCTGCCTCAATACTGTTTCATGAACCATCCGCGTCCCCTCGAATTTTCTGATGGAATATCTGATTTCTATTCAAGGATACAGAGAGATGATGGACATAACACAAAATTGTTCCCACTGGAAATAAATCTGCTCCGAATAACACTGCCGGTCTTCATTCGGGACAAAAAACATGAAATTGGGAACGCCAACTATAGTTAACTCACTTCATCATGTAAACTGCTTGAATAGTTCCCCTTTTCTAATGAAAGGCTAAAAAAGACAAGGTGGTGCGATGAATGATCCATATCTATCTGTGCGATGATAGCCAGTCCTCATTAAACACATATGCAGGGCTAATAAGCGATCTTGCAGCAAAGCACCATATTGAGATTTCCCTTCATTCTTTTTCCAGCGGAGAGGCCTTACTGTTTCACTTATCTGAATGCACTTACAAAGCGGACATCATTTACCTGGACATTCTAATGGAAGCAACCAATGGAATCGAAACAGCCCGAAAGCTGCGCAAGCTGGGCTGTCATGCGGAAATTATATTTTTGACCACAAGTGAAGATTTCGTATTCGAAGCCTTCGATATTGCCCCGGTCCATTATCTGCGCAAGGAATCCACCCCGCGGGATAAGTTCGAGCAGGTTTTCTTGAGAGCCTTGTCTCTGGCAGAGAAGAAGGAGGCGGAGATGTTCTTCTTTGAGTCTTTCGGAGTCAAAAAAGGGGTTTTAATAAAGAGTATTTCTTACTTTGAGGTTTTGAAGCGAGTTTTGACGGTTCATTCCGCCAACGGCGAAACCATGCAATTTTATGGAAAAATGGAGCAGGTAGAAAAACAATTGGCTGACAGGAATTTTCTGCGCATTCATCGTTCCTTTTTGGTCAATATTGCCTATATCGCCAGCTTTATGTCCCAAAATGTGGAGCTTAAAACGGGAGAAACCCTCCCCATCGGAGTCACTTATGCTCAATCTGCTAAGAAGGCTTTCTCCGATTACCTGGCCAGCTCACATCTCTATATGCTTTGACAACCTGATAAAAGAAGGGACGACCATTCTTGCTCTTCATGATCATGGCATTTTCGGCAATCGGTTTTTATACCATCACCTATATCAAATATATGGATGAGCTTTTTGATCGTATCCGTCCTCATTCCCTGTGGGGGTGGGCAGCCTCCTTGTTTTCTCTTCTCATCTACATCCTTATTACAATCATGGGCTTTCACCGAGTTGGATTACTTATCATGATGGCAGGCATGCTGGTCATTACCCGTTTCTTGTACCGAATGAGCAGAATCCAGATGATATATGCCAGCAGCCTGTATGTATTTGCAGTGTTTAGCAGCAGAGGGATCATAGCCTCTATTTTTTCTCTGGCTCAGCACAAAAGCATTGGGCAGGTACTAACCGAGAGGTATTATTATCTCATTTTATTTTTGGCCGTTATTCTATCCATTGTCATTAATTGGACATTGCGATTCAAGCTTGCTCCCGACGACCTAAGCAAACATCTGGTAAACAACCCTTCACAATTGCTGATTGTAGCTATTTTCCTTCTTACTCAAATCTTCTATTTGCTTCTTATTAATAATGGACGTTTTCTTACAATGCCAGGGAGCTGGTTCTCTGTTCTTTATTTGGCATCGTGCCTGATCAGCAAAGCGGGATTCGTCTTTATTATTTACCACACTCTGAAGGTGTCCATCCTGCTTCAATACGAACACCAAACCTTGCTTTTGCAGGAGCAATTAAACAGACAAATAAACCACTACCGTGCCTATCAGGATTTCACCAAAAGCTTCCGTGTGTTCCGGCATGATTTTATCCAGATGATGAGTGGTGTCAAGTCCCTCCTTCAGGGCGGTGAACAAGAGAAAGCGGTCCGGCTTATGGACGAAATCTACGATACCATGCGGAATAATGTCCGCATTCATAACATGTATGCTAACCACATGCTGCTAGATGCGATCCTGCAGGATACGGCCAATATCTGCAAAAACAGAGAAATTGAGTTCACGGCCACCCTCCATCTTCCAGACCAGCTGCCCCTCGGTGATTTGGAGACCATCCGGATATTCACAAACCTGATAGCCAACAGTGTGGAAGCATGTACCAATATGGAGCCTTCAGCCCAACGTTTTCTTCGGATTAATGGGGCTAGCATCAACGGATGGATGTATGTGGAGATCGTCAACTCCTTTAACGGTCTGCTGAAGCAGGTCAAAGGCAAGCTCGCGACCACGAAGTCCAATAAGGATTTTCATGGTGTGGGGTTGTCTATTGTTGAAGAAATTGTCCAGTCCATAGGCGGTTTTATCCTTATTGATCCCAATGTAGATAAAAAGATGTTTATCGTAAAATTGCATATACCTCTGGATATTGTTCCTAATTATCCGTGTAAGCAGAAGCATTGAGGCTTTCCGGGCCGGAGCGCAGGATGAAAGCACTGACAGTTACATAAAGTGAATAGATAAGCAAGCCGCTTACCGGAGCCGGAATGTTATACACGGAGGCAGAAAGCGGGATAAGAATATTATTGCTGCTCGTAGGAGAGCCGGTATAGCTGGTTATAGATTGATAAACAATCGGATCTGTTGAAAGCGTACCGTTCACCAGCGTTAGTGTGATTGTTACGTCGGAAGTAATGCCTAATTGCGCGCCTATTACACCGTCAAATTGAATGCGAATTATTCCCGGAGTGGACTGCGGCACATTCAGCCCAACCTGCCCGGCCAGCACGGGGTCTCCTACAGGAAACGGATCGGGACTTAAATCTGTAGTGCTTAATCCCATTGAAGTTCTTGCATCTATAAGTCTTGTCATCCTATGCTCCAACTCCTCTATTTTAAGATCCTACAACATATGCTTGTGCAAAAATTGTGCTTATGCGCATATCCAATTGAGGAGGATAAAACTCACAGCCGCATAAAAGCGAGACCCCCCATCTTCATGAGAGGCCTCGCTTTGACTGCCGCGGTACTACTGGTACTTATAGAATAAATACAAGAGCGATCATCATATAAGAGTACCGGATATTCTTTTGGAGCAATATGTATACCAGGCCATATAGAAGGGACATAAAAACCGCATATACCCCTGTCATTGTGCCTTGAAGCAAAATATGGATAAGCCCCCAGGTAAGCGCAAGAAAGATCCCGCCATAGGGCAGGCTGCCTTTTTTAAACAGCGTTTCCCCGAACTTTTGTCCGAAAGCAATGGTCAGCAGAATCAAAGCCGCTTCAAACAAATAATAGATATTCTGAAAAATGAAAGTAACGATACCCTTATACTCCTGAACAGGCTTAAACCCGCCCCAAGCAACCGTCGTGACGATAATGGCAATAAGGGACACAACAACCGCAAGCAGCCAGCGTTTGGAGTCCGGCACATCGTTTAACCTCATGATATCAAAAGCGTATTTCTTCTTGGAAAGCCTTATCAAAAATAGAGCCATACTCCCCCATAATAAACAAGTGAGCGTCCAGTGGATACAGTGGTGCACGAGGGTATATTCCGAACCCTTCACTCCCAATATCATGGGCAGCAGCATGGACAATACCACCTCTAGACCAAACCCCGCAAATGCATATAACCCTAATGCCAGATAATCGCTTGCGCCAACTTTCGTTTCCTTCATTGGTATCCTCCAGTAAATATAGTTAATAAATAGCATTTTTCTCCCCTTGTAGAAGGTTCGACGCCAACTCTTTCTCCTCCTTTTTTTCATATCCACTTATTTGCTTTAGCTCAGTACAATATAAAAAGCCGCTAAACACACAGTAGGAAACACATGTGTTAACGGCCTTTTTATTAGCGGTGGCATTCATTCTAATCCATTAGAGAGATTTGCTTTGGATCTCCTCAAACCATTCATCCGCAATATGGTTGGCTGTTTTCATGTCATCATGAGTATAAACCAGTTCATATTGATACTCGGCCCGAAGCTTGCCGCTCCCAACATCATAGATTAACTTCATCTGTGTTGGCATGTCCTGATGATATTCCTTGCATAACTCCTTCATACGGTCTATATCCTCACACAGTCCATCCAGGACCTTAAACATTCGATCGGAAGATACATCGTACCTTTTTTCACTATCTTCCAAAGCATCATTCACTTTATGACACTCTACATACCTATTATGAATGCGAAAAAAGAAGCTGCCGGAAATCACACTTTCTTCACAAGAAGCAATTACATACACCTTGTCTGCCCGATTCTCCACATACTCCATACAAATGGATATCATATCTGCATGCACATCACTGCATTTATCTACAAAATCATTCATTCGATTTCCCCCTGTATACATAGATTTTCTATTTCTTCGATTATACCCCAATCAATGGATTCTTCCAGCTCCTGATCTATCTCCTCCAATAATTGAAACCCCTGCTGCTCGATTCCTGCGTCAGGCCCCATGAGAGCAACATACCGTTTCTTAAACTGGATGAACCAATAATACATACTATAGTAAATACTTGATTTATTCTCGGGAAGAGTATGTACGCTCAGCCTTAGAAATGAAAACCGTGCAAACCATTCATTCAGGACACTATCTTCAATAGTGGCATTGTATAATGCCCGCAGCTCCTCATCAGAAATGAACTGCCTGATTTCATCTTCTTTTAAAAGCTTCATCTAATATCCTCCATCTTATTTAGTGAAGCAATTGCGGTGTTCGGAACCTATAATCTATTCATCGGCAGCTTCATACAAACTTTCAAGAAGCTTAGACGTATATATTTCCGCAGCAAGGCCCTTTAGTTTCCATATTGTTCGTACACGTAAGGAAGAATTACATATGTAACATCGTCGGCAAAAATGGTGTTTGTGTGAATCTCAGGTTTTAGCCTCTTGATACAAATGATGTGTCTTATCGCAAGGTTTTTTATGGCAATTTTGGCATGTATCAACGTTATTTTCCGCAGCACATTTCCACGAGTCGCAGCTAAAGCCTTTATCTAAGCCCCCAGTATGACAGCCATCACATAACTTCATATCATCGCCCCAGAATCCCCCATCGCCTACACCCCCGGCGTATACACGTATCAGCCGCTCCTTCAACTCCGCCCGGAACACCTCACTGATTGTTCCGCCGTTATAATGCACACACAAATCGCAACGGTGTCCGCAACTGGCATAGACCGCATGCTCTTTCGGAAATGGCTTTCGGTTAGGCTTTTTCTTCATTAATACAAGCTGCTTGACAGCTTCGAGCGTATGTAAATCGGCAACGGAAATAAACATCCATTTGCCGTCATGGTATGTTTTGCTCTTATCGTAAATTTCCTGTATCCTCTGCGGGAATTCATTGCGCCGAGCTTCAAATCCTTCACGTTCTGCTTTCCCGAAAATAACGAGAAAATCATAATGGTCTTCGCGTATGTAGATAGTCAGCACCGTTTTTCCGCCTTTGCGGAATTTTAATTCATTCTTGCCGTAACCCATTTCATCCAAAACATATTTCCCTCGCATAAAGCGCATGGTTTCCTCACTGACCTTATGCAGTTCTGTTTCTTCGCTCATGGTTACAGCCTCCTATCCGCCGTCATACGAGCGACACACAGCAACCAACATGTATCCAACTCGGAAACACAGATAAAAAAACGGCATCTCTGCCGTTTGTGTGTGGTGTTGGTGGAGAATAGGGGGCTCGAACCCCTGACCTCATCGCTGCCAGCGATGCGCTCTCCCGCGGATAGTCCTTTACACACCCTTTTGAATTCATTTTGGCTCATAAAGTATAAGGGACAATCCTTAGGGCATACTTTAATAAAAGACGAGTAGCATCAGCGTGGCTAGATGACATGCCTTCACTCTGTTGTAAATCGGTCGTTTTTACATCAGAGAACGACCCAGTCGGGGCAGGACCGACATGCTATTCGTCCCTACGTTTTTGTCGCTGCATTAAAAGCATTTGGGGTCTACGAAGCGAACGAGACTGTGTTCCTTTAAAAAAAGCTTCTTGAAGTCTTTGATTGTCTTTAAAGTGCATTTTTTTAAATACACTTGCAGTAGTTACTACACGAGCAACCATTGTTTGTATTAGGGGCTCTTTCGTACTCTCGCTAAGTTGTATGGCAGTTGTTACAAAACTATTACCTGTGCCTTGTACTTCCAAAGCAATAAGATACTGTAATTTGTATAGTTCATTTTGGGTTTCCATTTGAGGATATTCTTCAAAATAATTTAGGGTATGCTCTTTTGTAGCCTGATCCATAGACATTTTATATAGATCTAACAGAAACGACATAGCTGTCCACTGAAGTGCCTGAACAATGTCTTGTGTTGTCATTGCCCTTTGCTTTACATAGTAATGATCCGGCTGTTGCTCAAAATATCTTATGAATTCCTCAGCTTCTTTATCAACCCAATTCGACCAAACTCGAAAAATTTTGTTGGGAAGTTCATATATTTGCTTAACAAATCTATCCTTCTCTGGTTTCTTCATAATGTGTTCGAAAATGGGAAGACATCTTGCTACAATTGATAATAATTGGATTGCACGAAGTATACAGTTAAATTCCTTATCAGCTTCTTCATCTGAGTAGTCATATAAATCAACTGTTTCTATCCCATTTTGTACCTGCTTTTCCTCGTTAATTACGTTCTTTTCATGTTGTTCAAAGGCATCAGGGGATGGTGAATCAACACGGTGATTTTTTCTCCATTTCAAAAAATTTGGGAGATTATTCAATGAGAATTCAACCCAATCTTTCGTGTAACTATCAACCATGTCTAAGATAAATCGCAATATTCGAACATTATCAGTAATATATGTTATAAATAGCAGTATATCAGCGTTTATTCCAAAACATGCATTTTTAATAATATATTGAAGATCTCCATCATCACCAGTTTCATGGTATTGCACATTTAATCGACGGGCAACAAAGAAAGCTAAGTAGCTTTTATTTGCAAATCGATAAGTGCGTGGTCCATCAATTTCTCCCTCGTTGGGAATAATTATTTTTGCTTCAATAAATAATGAGAACGCTTCCTCAAACGGTACATTCGCTCCATATTCTTTATTATAATTATCTATACTATTCTTAATAACATCTCCAGGAATGGGGTAAATCTTTCCAAAATGAACATCATAAGCTATAGCTGATAACAACATGAATGCTTTTTCAACTGAGATTCTTGCACCGTATCTATTAAGTGAATTTATTATGCTTGCCTCAAAAACTTTACTAAATATATTGGTTGTACGAGTAGTAGTATCTCCTACATTTTTACAATAATATGCTACGTATTTTAAAATAAAATCCGGGTCAAACCGTATAAGTCTTTTTTGGGCCTTTATTAGTTCAGAAACTTGTTGAGTTACTTTTTCAATAGCAAATTGATCATTTAAGTGACATTCTACAGCCTTTTGGATTAACTGATTTCTTTTATCTGAATAAAACATTGTAAGTTGATATTTATGAATAGAATCAGCTGTTTTTAAATAAGTTTTCATCCGTTCTATCATATCCAAATTATGCGTATGCTTCGAAGCAAATATGAAGTAAGAAAATTCCTCGCAAACTCCACTTATAAGTTTCTCAAAGTGATCTGGTTTAATTAAATCAACGTCATCAATTAAAAATATTTTTTTATCTTTAGAGATTTGCTCAAATCTTTGAAAATCAGAAGCATTATCTCCATATATATCCTCAAAGCAATTTTTAATTATTCTTTTAGGATTCCCTTGGATGTTTTCAGAGTCACACAGTATAGGGGTGTATCCCTTTTCTATAAGACGCATGAATAACCATTTTAATAATGTAGTTTTTCCAGTATTATATTGACCATTTATCATCACTTTTTTCTTTGTCAAAACTTCTTCTATAAATTCATCATCAGTTATGAATTCTCTTGTGTGACTCATCGGTAATTCCATTGTTTCCATACGAGGAAACACAAAATACCTTGTAAAGTCTTTAAACGCCTCTTGTTTTGTGTCAACTAGGAGTTTCTCTTTATAATCTGAAATAATAATTAAGTTTCTTTCTCTTGATGGTTTATCTGGAAGATAATGCTTACTTTCTTGCATTCTTTCATATTGGTTTTGAGTAAAATTCCATTTATACTTGCTTACAATGTATACATACTTTTTTTCAATAATACTTAACTTACCTATGATAAATTGACTATTATCCCATCTATTTTTTTCGCTCAAACAACCACCAGCGTGAATTAGTGCTCCTTTTGATTGCTCATTAATAATCATAGACGTAGCCTGAAAATGTTCATGACCATAAAAAACTAAACTACTCTTCGAATATATGACATTTTCCAATGGTTGCATTGTTGTATCAATAAACCAATCAGATGGATGATGCATAACTGTTATTACAAAATCAGCTTCAGTTGGGTTGTTCACACTTTGAATGACATCTTGCGGAAGAAAGTGAAGTCCTTTGTCTTCTTCTAATGTAGAAAATAAAGCACTGTTAATTAAATTTATTTCAATAGAAAAATCATTTGTTAACTGAACAGTATAGTGCTCAAATAATTTATTATAAGTAAATAATTTATTCCTATTAGCAAAATTGAAAAAATGTCTCTGTTTTTCCAATTCTGTATTCATATACCATGTAAAGCTATTTTTCTTTCTCATATCCATAAGTTCTTTAGAAGTTAGGGGAGATCCTGACATATCTACATCGTGATTTCCCGGAACCAATATAATGTGAACTTTTGAATAAAAATCACATTCAGTTTTTAACAAATTAATTATTCGTCCAACCATTTTATAAGCAACATCGTATTGATGTTCTTGTCCAGAATACGCAATATCTCCAGACAAAACTAAGAACAAAAAATCAAATGGCTTCTGAGCACGTACTGCGTGTATAATTTTCTTTAAATGAAAGTAACTTATACTGTTTTTGTCCTCGATATGAATATCGCTTAACTGTAAAAATAAGATATCCAACTGTCTCCCTCCTAAGTCAAGCATCTGCCATTGAAGAACTTATAAGCCATAGACTGATTTGGAGTATGTAGTAGTTAAAAAGTTGTCAAATTACTTTTTATGTTGAGTTCAAGTTATCTTTATAGTAATAATAACCTATATCTTCTCCGAAATCCAGGAATTATTCCCAAATTCGACAAACAAAAAGAACCCTGCCAAATGCAGGAGGCTCTATGTAGTTCTTTTTACCTTGTTCAATTGCCTTATTCGAATTTGCCAATTTTCAGATTATATTTTGAGGGAGTGTTAGTCATAAAACATTAAAATAAGAGGAAAGTGTTCTCGGCATCATCAGGAGAAAGCCTGTGGATACAAAAAATTGCACAAAAAAAGCCCGCATATTTTGCGGACTCTTTTATATGGAGCCAAGGGGGATCGAACCCCTGACCTCATCGCTGCCAGCGATGCGCTCTCCCAGCTGAGCTATGGCCCCTAATTATTAATCCTTACTTTTTAACTTCATTCGCTGGGTTGGTGAATACTACATGGTGTGCTCCCAGCTGAGCTAATTCCCCATCCCTAAACTTACGCTGGTATTCAATTCGTTGGGGTAGTGTAACCGGCCATGCCGGACTCCCAGCTGAGCTAAGGCCCCGTAGCTTCCGGTATGTCTGCCGGACAAGAACTAATTATACCTATGCTTTTTGTAAAACGCAAGAGGGATTTTTAGCGTTTCTGAGCTCTATCTGGTAGGAAAATGCTCATCCGTTCGACCGTTCCGCTGCTGCTTTTTTGCCGGTATTTATTCTAACGGAAGCTACAGCCGCTATATCGCCAATTTGGCCATTCCTTTTTTTCTAACGGCGGCCAGCGCCGCTATTTTGCCCTTTTGCCTAGATTTCTGCTTCAAAAGGAACAAATAACGGCTGCTGCTTCCGTTAGATTTTCAAAAAGGCTATTTTACCGGAAATAGCGGCGCTCACCGCCGTTAGAATCAGCCACGGTCCATAGGCCACCATCGAAAGTGAAAATTTCGGGTACAAGCGCGGCGTTTCCTACAATTGGGGGTCCTCATCACTCCCCGGTGGATACCACGTCCCGTTGCTACACCCCAGAGTTCACCCATCACTGCAGGCTGTCCATCCCCCAGCCTGCGGGATATTCCGCCGACAGGCTGACGGGCAGCCTGCCCTGCGGCGGCACCCGGCCCGCCAGCACCTTGGCGGCGGCCAACAGCATCGGCGGCCTGTTCTCGTAGCAGGCCGCATACGCATGGACCTGCGGCATCGCCAGCAGGTCATAGGGATTGCGCAGCGCCACAGCCGTGACCGTGGCGCCGGGCAGAGCGGCCAGCGCCTGAACCAGGCTGGCCTGCCCCAGAGCAAAGGCGGCGTTGTACACGCCCGCCACAATCTGCAGGCGGCCGCCCCGCGCCGCCGCCAGCACTGCCGCTTGCTCCGCCGCCGTCGGCTCCGTGCCGATGACCATCTCGCACAAATCCGCCACATACGGAGCCAACGCCCGCCCCAGGGTGAGCTCCTGGGGAATCACCTCATCCACCTCCGTGCTTCGCCTGACCTCCGGCCAAACCACCAGAGTCGGAGCATCCCCGCGCAGAGGCAGTGCACCTGGCTCTGCCCGGACCAAAGTGACGCAGCGCTCCGCCGTTTCCTCCACCCATCTGCAGCTCACCTCATCACCAACCAGCCGCACACCGGCCGCTTCCGTTTGCCGCCAGACCTCCTCCCGCCATATCTTGGCCCGAAGGATACGGCCAACAGCCTCATCAATCCGCGCCATGGGCAGCTCACCGCTCTCGACCGCAGTGTACAGCGCCTCCAGCGCCTCCACCTGGCGGTCCTCCCGGTGGCTGACCAGCACCATGTCGGCTCCCGCCGCTACAGCCAACACGGCTCCCCGCCCTACACCAACGGTTTGCGAAATGGCGTTCATCTCCAGACAATCGGTGACGATTACGCCTTTATACCCCAACTCTTTCCGCAGCAGTCCGCCCAGGATGGCAGGCGACAAAGTAGCTGGCACTCCGCCGGGATCACAGGCGGGAAACCGCACATGTGCCGTCATAATTGCATCAACTCCAGCCAGTATAGCACTCCGGAATGGCGGCAGCTCCACCTGCTCCAGCCGCTCCCGGCTATGCGGCACTAACGGCAGCTCATGATGGGAATCCGCTTCGGTGTCGCCGTGACCCGGGAAATGCTTGGCGCAAGCGCTTACACCAACCTCCTGATATCCTCTCACCGCAGCTGCCCCCAATGAAGCAACCAGCTCCGGATTTTCCCCGAAGGACCGGACACCCACTACCGGGTTAGCCGGATTATTGTTCACATCCACACAAGGGGCAAAGTTGAGATTAATGCCCATTTGGCGCAATTCCATGCCGGATATCCGCGCCGCTTCATATGCAAGCTCCGGTTTGCCGGCAGCACCCAAGGCCATGTTGCCCGGTGCCAGCGCCACCTCCCGGTCAATCCGCGCCACCATCCCGCCC
This sequence comes from Bacillota bacterium, assembly GCA_023386955.1. Lineage (GTDB taxonomy): Bacteria > Bacillota > Bacilli > Paenibacillales > NBRC-103111 > Paenibacillus_AR > Paenibacillus_AR mesotrionivorans. The sequence continues at coordinate 247,958 of JAEWIS010000044.1, read as the reverse complement.
TCTTGGTCCACCGCAATCCACAACGGCGGCGCACCCAAAGCATCGTTCGCCTCCCGCAACCTCCTGGATAGCTCCGCCACCTCTGCAACCCGGCCGATATTACGCCGGAAATAGATGACACCTCCCACCCGGTACTCCCGGATCAAACGGAGAATCCCCTCCGTGGGAGCCGTCCCGTCAAAACCGCACATGACCATTTGCCCAAGCTTTTGCCGAAGCGTCCAATCCGCCCGCTCCCTGCCGGAAGCCGAAGCAGAGGTGTCCTTTTTATCCCCGTTCATCATGATTTACCACATCCTTCCCAGCAAGCCGCAGCGTATTGACATCCGTCAGGCCCATCCTGCCCTCCATGCTTATTCGTTCACACTTTCGAACACTGCCCTCATTCCTTCAACGTTCGCCCTCACATGTTCCTGCTACTGCTCTCCTGGCCAACTGCCTTCCGCGCCTCCCGGTACTCCGAAGGCAGCTCCCCTGTCAGCTTTTGAAACACCTTATTGAAGTACCGCCGTTCCGAATAGCCCACCGCCCGGCAGATTTCCGTGACGCTTTTATCCGTCAGCACCAAAAGGGATTTCGCCATTTCCACCCGCTCTGAAGTCACATATTCCACGAAGGTTACGCCGTACCGCTGCTTGAACAACAGGCTGAAATAACTGGAGCTGATGCCAAGCACCCCGGCCACCTCATCCACACCAATATCCCGGGACAGGTTGCGGTGAATATAATCCTTGGCGGCGTGCATCAGCATGTCACCGGATTTTTTGCTCATGGCGGTGGAAAGACTCTCGTCCACAATCCGCTCCACCACCTCCAGCAGATCCTTTACCCGGTCCGCCTGCTCCATTAAGGTCCAAATCTCATGCTCCTGAGACGCAGACAGCACATCCAATCCCCGCATTTCCCGCAGCAAATGGAGCACGATGAAGTAAGCCAGCTTTTCCGCATGGGCCAGGGACTGCCCTGATAATGCTCCCAGCTGCTGATTCACACAAACCAGCTTCTCCCGGACCTGGACCCGGTCACAAATCTTCAGCGCCGACACCAGCTCGGCGATATTCTCCCACAAGGCGCTGCGCCGCGTTTCACTGCCTTCTCCCAATCGGTACACCACCACAGAGCAATCCTGTTCCTCGGCCAGATGAACACTGCGCTGCAAGGACCGGAAAGCCCGGGGCAGCTCCTCCATACCCAGCGTTGCCAGACAAATGCCGAAGGCCAGCTCGATTTTCACATGGGTCCGCACACTCTCCTGCAATTCCTCCGCCAGCCTGCGGCCTTCCGCCTCGCTGATTTCCCCGTCCCCCAGCCGACGCTCCACCAGAATGCACCATTCCCCTTCCCGGGTTTGCAGAACGGCATGGCGGCAGCCCTTCATGGCGAGCGTATCCTTCAGCACATTGCGGATGGCGAAATTCCACAGCTTCCGGTTCTGCTCGGAGGCTAGCCGGTATTGCCGGGCATACTCATGGATATCTGCCAGCAGCATAAAATAGCGCACACGCTCCAGCCCCTCCAGATCATCCCCGACCATGTCATGGGGAATCACCGCGCCGTAATCCATGATCATATCGTACAAAAGCTTCTCATACGCAAGCTCCATCGCCTGCCCGAACATCTGCTCCTCGCTGGTCCGCTCCATCCGGTCCCGCCGGATAGAATCCGCCAGCTTGCCGATAACCCGGGTCAGCTCGTCATAGTCGAAGGGCTTCAGGATGTAATCCTTCACCCCCAGCCGGATCACCGAACGGGCATATTCGAAGTCCTGGTACCCCGTCAGCATCACCACCTCCGCCCGGCAATCCGTTCCCGCCAGCGCTTCCAGGAAGGCGATGCCGTCCATAACCGGCATCCGGATGTCGCAGAGAATCAGGTCAGGATGCAGAAGCTTCACCTGCTCCAAGGCCTGCAGCCCATTGCCGGCGGTTCCGGCCACCTCGATGTCCATCTCCCGCCATGGCAGCACCTGGCGCAGATTCTCCAGAATTTTCGCCTCATCATCCACCAGTAATGCCTTCAGCCTCATCTCTTCCTCCACCTCCAAATATGCCGTCTGCGTCGTATTCCGGGGGTTAACCTGGGATATTAGTTAGTCTATTAACGGACCGGAGAGACCCTATTTCGCCAAAACACACACTTCCCCAAATCTAACGGACACAGCAGCGCTTATTCGTTACCTGGAGTGCCGAAAACCAGCAAATTGATGTGAATAGCAGCGCTGGAGTCCGTTAGTTTGTCAAAAGAGGGGTTTTGCGCCAAATAGCGTCCGTGGGATCTGTTAGCATAATGCGGGTCGGTGTACGAGGCCCTCACATCCCATCCAGCCTTTGGCCTGGACCGTGGTGTTCGCTTCCACCCTCAAATTGGCTTCGCCAATTTCGAGGCCCTCACACCCCATCCGGCCTGGACCCCACTGTTCGCTTCTACCCTCAAATTGGCTCTGCCAATTTCGAGCCCCTCACACCCCATCCGGCCTTCGGCCTGGATCGGGGTGCTCGCTAAGCGGCAGCACCAGCTTGATGACGGTGCCCCCGCCCGGGCTGCTGGAGATGAACAGCCCGTACGCCAACCCGTAGCCGATGCGGATGCGGTCCGCTACGTTGCATACGCCCAGTCCCCGGCGTTCGCCCGTCTCCGGCAGGTCCTCGTGGGCGGTGCCCCGTTGGCTTTCATACTGGAAGGCCGCCAGCTTGCCCGGCTCCATGCCGATGCCGTTGTCCTCTATCCAAAAGACCAGCCGTCCCTGCTCCACTTCCGCCCGGATCCCGATGCTGCCCATATATCCGATGCCCTCAAACCCGTGCTGGATGCTGTTCTCCACCAGCGGCTGCAGGGACAGCTTCGGCATGGTGCAGCGCAGAAGCTCCTCCGGCACGTCGATCCTGTAATCGAACAGCTCCTCGAAGCGGAACTTCTGAATCTCCAGATAGCTGGTCAGATGCTGCAGCTCCTGCTCCACCGTAATCACATCCTTCTGCTGGATGCTGATCCGCAGCAGATTGCCCAAACGGGCCACCATCTGGCTGACCTTCCTCCCTTGATTTTGCACCGCCAGAATATTGATGGACTCCAGCGCATTAAACAGAAAATGGGGTTTGATCTGGGCTTGCAGCGCCTGAAGCTCCGCCAGCTTCTTGCGCTCCTGCTGGCGCATCACCTCGTTAAGCAGCTCCGCTACCCGGGACACCAGACTATTGAAGCCTTTTGCCAACAGCGACATCTCATCCGATCCCACTACCGGCAGCCGCGCCGACAGGTCACCCCGCTCCACCATCCGCATGAATTTCACCGTCTGAATGACCTGGCGGGTTACCCGGTTGCTGAAGAACAGCAGGAACAGCACTGCCGAGAAGGCGCAAACCAAGAGCAGCACACCCAACCAGCGGGCATACAGCATCACCTCACGGGAGAGGGATACCCACGAGGTGACCGAAACCAGCCGCCAGTCCTCTACCCCCAGGTCCACGCTGGCCAGCAGGCTGTCATGGCCCTCGAAGCGGGTACGGCCTGTCTGATAGGTCTCCCCACCTTCCAGATGGCGGTATTCCGTCAGCTCCTTCAGCCTCTTGCCGTCTACAGCCCCGCCGCTGCTGTCAAAAAACACCAACCCACTCCCCGATACAATCAGGAAGCGGGTGGCGTATTGCTCCTCCTTGAAGCGAAAATGGCGGAACACCGTTTCCAGCCCGGAGTTTTTCATCTGCACCAGAAGCATTCCCTTATCCGACAGCGTCAGAATATCCTTCACCACCCGGATCTGGGTGAACTCCGTCCCGCTCCCGGTCACCTCCGGGTATTCCCCGGGACCGACCCACAGGGGCAGCCCCTGACGCCGCACCGCCTCCTGATATATAGGCTCCGCCTTGAAGTGGCCGAAGGGCATGGCCGAGAAGGATTCCTTGGTAAATATCTGATTGATTCTGCTGTTTTCAAAGGTATACATAAACGCGTAGCTGACGGAAGGATGGTTCACCAGCAGCTCCCGGAAGCTCCGCTGTACCTTGTTCAGCTCCAGGTAATCGATTTTGTCGATATCCTTGCCGCTGTCAGAGCGGTTGTTCAGCACATCCTGAAGGGACTCGCTGGCCACCGTGCTGTCCGTCACCTTGTCCATCTCCATAAAGCTGAAGCTGACGCTTTGGCTTAATGCCCGGAGCGTCAGCTCCGATTGCTGGGCGTACTTTTCCTCGATAATGCCGCTGAGCAGATGGTAACCCAGGACTCCCAGCACCGAAAGGGGCAGAATGAAGCACAGGAGAAACGCACCGAACAGCTTGCCTCTTAACGTCATAAGCGCTCCTCCTGCCTGTAAAGTCCCTGTTGATTCGGCTGGGCCGGTTTTTTGTTACCATACCCTAGGCCAGATCCGCCCGGAAGCGTATGATGCCGAATCCGAGCCGTTTCTCATTGGAATACATATTCACCAGCCTATCCCAAAAGTCCTCCCGCTCTGGAGCCTGTTTCCAATCTGCCTTAGCCCTTTACGCTGCCTGCGGTAATCCCTTCGATGATCTTCTCCTGCAAGAAGCCGTAGAGGATCAGGACGGGCACCACGCTGTAGACAATTCCGGTGCAGATCAAAGCATAGTTGGTTTGAAAAGAATCCCGGAAACCCACCATGCCGGTGGGCAGGGTTTTCAGCGAGTCCTTGCTGATGAAGAAATTCGCCAGCAGGTATTCGTTCCACACTCCCAGGAAGTTCACAATGAACACCGTCACAAGCACCGGCAGGCTGACAGGCAGAACAATCCGGACAAACAGCCCCAGCGCGCTTAATCCGTCCATAATCCCGGCTTCCTCCAGCTCATCGGGCACCGATTTCATGAAGGCGGCGATAAGCAGCACACTCATGGGTATAGCACCCGCCGTATAAGGTAGAAACAAGGCCCAATGGGTATTCAGGATCCCCATCCGCATCACCAGAATGTACTGGGCGATAAAAAGGACGTTGCCGGGGATGAGCATTCCAAGCAGCACAAACTGGTACAATATCCGGCTGGTGCGCAGGAGCTTCATCCGGGTGACGGCGAAGGCGCAGGCTGCCGCCAGCAGTACCCCCGCCGCAGCCGAAGCCAAGGACAGGTATAGGCTGTTGAAGAAATAGACGCTGATTTTGGCCTTCACCCAAGCCTGCACATAGTTATGGAAATACAGATCCGTCGGAAACGCAAAGGGATGGTTGGCAATTTCGATATTGCTTTTTTTCAGAGAAGAGAACACCACAAACACAAAGGGAAACAGGATAACCGCCACATACACGAGCAGAACCACATGGGGCAGCAAACGCTTGAGCCTAACACCTGCAGCCGTCATTCGCTGTCCCCCCCTTCCATGGCCCGCCCCAGCGTAAGCTGGTACAGAGCGGTCAGCACCAGTGCAAAGGCGAAGATGATCAGCGAGATGGCGGTGCCGAAGCCGTAGCTGGGATTCACACCCATAGCATGGTTCACCAGGTACGAGGCCATCACCTCTGTGGCTCCCACCGGACCCCCTTTGGTCATAACCAGGATAATGTCCACCACCCGCATGGCTCCGGCGATGGAGAGCATCACCACCACAGAGATAATGGGACGGATCAGAGGTACGGTGATATACCAGGCCCTTTTGAAGCCGTCGGCGCCGTCGATTTCTGCCGCTTCGCCGATTTCCCGGGGAATGGCCAGAATGGCGGCCAGCACCAGGACGATGTAAAAGCCGATCCACTGCCAGGCATTGGTGATCAGCACCGCCAGCATCGCCCATTTTCCCTCCGCCAGCCAGTAGATAGGCTCCACGCCGAACAGGCCAAGCAGCTTATTCAGCGGTCCGATCTCCGGCTCATAGATGAAGCCCCAGAGGATGCCGATGACGGAGGTGGACAGGATGGACGGTATGAACACCGTGGTTTTATAGAAGCGCTGCAGCCGCCGGACGCCGCTGATGAGAATGGCCAGGAAGATGATCAGCGGCACCTGGACGCCTACCGAAAACACGATAAAATACAGGTTATTAACGATGGCACTGCGGAAATCCGGGTCCCCGAAGGCCTTCGTAAAGTTCTCCATCCCCACAAACTTATATTGCTCCAGCCCGTTCCAGTCGGTGAAGGCATAGAAGGAGGAGCTCAGCATGGGATAGACAAAGAACAGGCAGTACAAAGCCAGTGCCGGCGCCACCAACAAGACGTAAATGGCCGGGTTGCGGAGAGTCTGCTTCATGATGGGCGTCCTTTATTTGGAGTTGGCTTGCTTTTGCACCTGATCCAGCTTGTCGGTTACTTGCTTGGCGGTTGCGCCGCCGGAAATGAGCTTCTGGATTTGCGTTTCGGTTTCCTTATACACCTCGGACTGAATGGTGGAGTCGAAGTGGGAGAAGGCGCCTCCGGCTTTGTTCACAATATCCATAACCGACTTCACCAGCGGGTCCTGCACCTTGCCCAGGGCATCGGCGGACAGCTTCATGGACGGCAGCACCCCATCCTCCAGGAGGCCACGGAGCTGCATTTCGTCATTAAACAGGTTTTTAATGAATGCCTTCACTGCTGTCAGCTCATTCGGCTTCAGGTTGGAGGAGAAGCCGTAGCCGTTGGCGTAGTTGCCGTTGATGAAGGTTTGGTTGCCCATCCCGCCTGTTACCGGAGGCATGGAGAAGTACCCTACCTTGTTGGTCAGGTCCCCTGCCTGAGCCTGGTCCTTGAACACCGAGGACCGCCAGCTGCCATCGAACATCATGGCCCCTTTGCCTGTCAGGAACTGGTTGAGCATTTCCGGGTATTCCATCCCCAGCTCACCTTTGGTGAAGTAACCCTTCTTGACCCATTCCTCATATTTAGAAAAAGCAGATACGACTTCGGGGGCATTCCAGGCTTTTTTTCCGGTGGCAAAACCTTCAATGGAATCCGGCCCGGCATACCGGCCGATCAGCGTGTTCAGCAGCATGTTGGGTACCCATGCACCCTTGGAGCCCATAGCGAAGGGGGTTACACCCTTTTCCTTCAGCTTGGCCGCTGCCGATTCCAGCTCCTCCCAGGTAGCGGGTACCTTGATGCCATTTTGCTCGAACAGAGGTTTATTGTAGAAGAAGCCTTCCGTATTACCGCCGATGGGCAAACCGTAAATTTTGCCGTCCAGGGTAAACTGGTTCAGGTTGATGAACTTCGAATCGATGCCCAGCTCCTTCAGAATGGGAGTCAGGTCCAGGAGGCGTCCGGCCTTGGCATACTTCAACGCATCCCCCGCGCCGCCGAACAGGTCAAAAATCTTCGGCGGGTTGCCCGCCGCCATCTCCGCCGGAAGCTTGGTGAAGCGGTTTACCTGGTCCTCTACGCCGTCCAGCTGCAAAGTAAGACCGGGCACATCCTGCTGGGTCTTCTTCACCACATCATCCAGAATCGCCTTGCGGAACTTCTGAGCTTCGCCGATCTGGATGTGGCGCAGGGAAACGGTAAAGGGCTCCGCTTTCGGCGCAGTGGAAGCTTGCGGCGAAGCCGTCGCGGCAGTGCTGGCGGCGGCAGTTGCAGCAGCAGATGGTGCGGCGGAGTCTTTGTCATCCCCACAGCCGGCCAGTACCGCGGCAGAGGCGAGGATGGTGCTCAAGGCAAGCGTTACAGCTTTTTTCATTGGACGGGACCTCCCATGTATCGTTCTATTGGATTACACCCTGATTATAATCCGGTGTGCCGAAGCCGGGCAGATTCACATTTCCATTATCAGGGGGCAAAATCCTCTACAAGAGCCCTGCCGCAAAAAATAAAAACGCCGGAGCCTCCCGTTGGGGCAGCTCTGACGTCCGACTGCTGTAGGGCGTGTTTGCAAACTGGCCCAGCGCTCAGCTTTTGAAATCCCTCACATAGAAATACCCTGCGGATACAGCTCCCACCAGTGCGGTCACGGAAAAGCATAACAGCAGCATCTGCCGGAAGTGCTCCGTATTCTGCGGTACCAGCAGCACAAACAGGATGAGCAGCCCCATCAAGGTACTGAACATCCGGTTGGTTACGTTCAGCCGGATTTTCACGCCATACTCATCGGTCTTTCCGATTTTATTAAAAAAATAGGTGTAAGCAGCCGCACTCAGAAGGGCTACCGCCGTAGTCATTCCCACAAACAGGTTAAAGTTACGGCTGATCTCCAGCCAATTGTCCAGAAGCTCAATCATCCTTCTTCTCCTCCTTTTTCGTAGGTAAACATATCCTCAATCCGCACTCCGAAAAATTCTGCAAGGCGGTAAGCCAACAGTAGTGAAGGAGAATAGTTATTTTTCTCCATGACAAATATCGTTTGTTTGGACACCCCTACCGCCTGGGCCAGCTCACTTTGGGACAGCCGTCTCAACACACGGTACTCATACACTTTGTTTATAATGGAGTCTGTATTTTTTTCCAATTGTAAACCTCCCTCCACCAATATAATAAATTATAATTTAATAAAAGTAAAGTTTACTTATACTTTTGTTGTTCCTTACGGACCGAGAGGGCGCTATTTTGCCAAAATGCAGCTTTCTAATCCTTTCGCGGAAACACGGTACGCTATTCACCTCATTTTCCGTCCATCAGTCCACTTTCCCCACAAATAACGGCTCCTGTGTCCGCCAAAGTAAATAAACGCCGGATTTCAGTATAATAACGCCCCCTGTGTCCATTAGCTCGGCGACGGTTGGCAGGTGGGTTCCGGCGCCAAGCTCCGTAGGCTAGTCCTAAAAAAAGACCCCCGCCTAAAAAATCCGGCAGAAGTCCTTCGATGATATTTTCTTGATGGTTTCGTGACAGCTTGGATCCAAATGCTGTGCTTACTAACCGTATTCCTGCCGCGGGGGTTCCCTTACTTGTCTTCCTGCGGCTGCTTCATGAGAATCTGGGTGAGCTCCTTCATGAACATATTGATGTCCTTGAATTGGCGGTATACGGAAGCGAAGCGCACATACGCCACCTCGTCCACCGGATACAGCTCCTGCATCACAAGCTCACCAATATTGCGGCTTTCCACCTCTGCCTGGGCCGTGGTCCGCAGCTGCATCTCCACCTCGGAAACCAGAGCTTCCAGCTGCTCCACGGATACGGGGCGCTTTTCGCAGGCCCGGATCAATCCGCGCATCACCTTCTCACGGCTGAATTCCTCGCGGCTGCCGTCCTTTTTGATCACCATCAACGGTGTTTCCTCCACCATTTCGAAGGTGGTGAACCGTTTTCCGCATTTCTCACATTCCCTGCGGCGGCGGATGGATTTGTTTTCGTTGGCCGCCCGGGAATCCAGCACCTTGGTGCCCACATAATCGCAATAAGGACATTTCATTGTTTTTGTTCCCTCCCGGTTGTTCGCAGTTTACAATCCGCTAGTTAGACGTGTCTGAAAAATCGCTGAAATCTGCTCCCCTCAGAGGTTTCAGACACGCCCTAGTTTCCAGCGGTTCCCTTGATTGAAGAGGCGGTCATCGACACACAATAGCATTACCAACCGACAAGGAGGTGAACACACATGGGCGCAGGACAATCCCGCAACAGCAACACTCTGGTAGTTCCTCAAGCTAACCAAGCTCTGGACCAACTGAAATATGAAGTGGCTCAAGAGCTGGGTATCGCCATTCCGCAAGACGGATACTATGGCAATATGGCTACACGCGACACCGGCGCAATTGGTGGCCACATCACACGCCGTCTGGTACAAATCGCCGAACAAACTCTTTCCGGAAAATAATGCAATAACGGCTTTATTGTAAAGCCCGGAGACGCACCGGAGGTCCTTCCCCACAAGGAAGCGGCTTCCGGTGCTTCTTCCGGTTATCCCCGCGCTTACTCATACAGCTCCTGGTACTTATGGTAATAATACATCACCTTGCGGACATAACGGCTTGTCTCTCCGAAGGGGATCTGATCGACTGTTTGCAGAGTGCCGTCCCAAATCCCTTTTTCCAGCCAATCCGAGACATTCGCTGGTCCCGCATTATACGAGGCGACCGCCTTTACCACATCCTGGTCATGCTTCTTGAGCAGCATGGACAAGTACCAAGTGCCCACTCGGATGTTTACTTCCGGCTCCTCCATATCCTTCAACGACAGCCCTTCAAATTCCCGTTCCTGCAAAATCGACTTGGCGGTAGGCGGCATAATCTGCATCATGCCCACTGCACCCTTGTAGGATTCGGCACTGGGGCGGTAATTGGTTTCCACCCGGATCACCGCAGCAATCAAACGGGGATCCAGCTGTGCTTCGGAGGCAGCCTGATTGATTTCCTCCCGGTACATAATGGGATAGATCAGCCTGCCCAGCCAATCGCTCCGGTAGAATAAAACCAAGACCAGCAGGAGCAGCACCAGGGCGAACCAGCGCTTCTTTTGCCTGCTTCTCATGCCAGCCCCTTCTTGCGTAGATATTGCTCCACCTGCCGTTCCGTCTCCTCCGGCGTCCCGCTGTTGTCAATGACCACGTCCGCCCATTCCTTCTTCCACTCCAGGGGCATCTGCGCATCAATCCGCTGCTCCGCTTCCTCCCTGTTTAAACCGTCCCGCTGCATAAGCCGCTCCAATTGGATTTCCCTGTCGACAGCTACCACCAGCACTTCCTGGAACAGATCCTCCATCTGGGCTTCATACAACAGCGGCACATCCGCCACTACCAGCTTGTCCAGCTGAAGGCGCTCCGCCTCCGCCATACGCTCCTGCAGCAACTGGATAATGGTAGGATGCAGCAGCTCCTCCAGTTGCTTGCGTTTGGCGTCGTTCTCAAACACAACCCTGCCCAGCTGCTTGCGGTTCAGCGTCCCATCCCCGTTCAGCATGTCCGGTCCGAAGACCCGGACCACCTCCGCCAGCGCCGGGGCACCGGGCTCCACAACCTCCCGGGCCAGGATGTCCGCATCGATGACGATGGCTCCCCGGGAGGCCAGCAGCCGGGATACTGTACTTTTTCCGCAGGCAATGCCTCCGGTTAATCCGATATTCATAAGGTACGCACTCCCGTTGATTCTAATCTTGCCTAAGCCTGTTTACTTGCATCACCTGTATACTTACATCAGTCTGAATAATCCCATCAGCATCAGGATGCAGCCGGGCAGGACTGATAATTTTCTGATCCATTGGACATTGGAATACATAAAGCCGAAGCGCAGCCCGCCGAGAATGAAGCTCCCGGAGGCGACAGCAATAACGGCAGAGGTCAACAATGGGGTATAGCCGATAAAAGCAGCGCCGATTCCCGCCCCGAAGGCATCCAGGGACAAAGCCAAGCCCAGCCATGCCGCCTCCATAGCGGAAATTACGCCGGAGCGGTCCAAGTCCGCGGCAGAGGGGGTTCGCAAAATCTGGATCACCAGCCCCAGCCGTCTCAGCTCAATAGACAGCACCCGTGCTTCCTGTCTGTTATTATCAGGCTGTTCCTGTCTCTCGCCGGGACCCGTCTGGTCAGCGCCGGCAGAAGCCCGGGTATCCTCCGCCCCTTCGTCTTCCCCGTTTCTTCTCATCTGAATGACTGCCCAGAAGCCCAGCCCGATAAGAATAACAGCGCCGGCGATTTTGGCGACACCCTCCGGAATATAAGCAGTCGCGGCCACGCCGATCTGCATCGCGCCAAAAAACACCAGCCCGGACATCACCGCAATGATCAGGACGGAGATCACCGGTATTTTGATTTTGCGCAGGCCATACATGGCTCCTACGCCGAAACCGTCCAAACTGACTGCCAATGCCAACGCCAACAGGGATACCAGATGCGGCACCATAAACCCCTCCCAAGCCATTCTCAGATAGTGGCTGCATACCCGTTGATATGCAGATCACTCTCATCTTATGGCATAGGCTTGGGTATAGTGCGCGGCTTTGGATAACCGCCCCGCACCAGATCTCCCCTTCCGGCGTCAGCGTTAGTCCGTGGTTGGCCGGCTTGTGGTGCGCCGCAGCTTCTTCATCCGCCGAGTCACTTCAGGCTGGCAATGGGGGCAAAAGTGGGTGCCCCGTCCCGCCAGCACTGTCTTCTCAATTGGTCTGCCGCAATGGCCGCAGGGTTCATTTTTGCGCCCGTAGGCCTTCAGCTGGTGCTGGAACATCCCCATCTCGCCCTGTCCGTTCACATAGGACTTGATAGAGGAGCCCCCGGCCTGCACCGAGTCGGCCAGGGTGTCCACAATTGCCCGGTGCAGCCGCTTCAGCTCCGCGGGCGACAGGCTGTCCGCCGTCCTGGCCGGATGAATGCCCGCGGTGTAAAGGGCTTCGTCGGCATAAATATTGCCGATGCCCACAATGACCTCCTGGTTCAGGAGGAGGGGCTTGATCTTGGTGGACCGGCTGGCAATCCGGGCGGTGAAGGCCGCCAGCGTAAAGGCCGGGTCCAGAGGCTCCAGCCCCAGCTTGTGCAATGGAGGGCTCACCAAATCCTCTCCTGTCCGGAACAGGTGCATGGTGCCGAACTGGCGCACATCCTTGTAGCGCAAATCTGTTCCGTCTGTAAAATGAAACAGCACATGAGTGTGCAGCTCCCGGGGCGCTTCCGCCGGATAGACGCCATATCGCCCCTCCATCCGCAGATGGGAGACCAGCACCATGTCATCCAGCAGGAAACGAAGGAACTTCCCCCTCCGCTCCACATCCCGGATGGTCTGCCCCTCAAGAAGCCGGGCGAATTCCTCCGGCTCTCCGGGCAGACGGATGATCCGCGGCAGCTCCACGGAGACGGAAGCGATGGTTTTTCCTTTGACCAGCATTTGCAAGGTGCGCTTGACCGTTTCCACCTCTGGCAGCTCCGGCATCCTGTGATTCCTCCTCGCTATTTATGCAGTAGGGGGTATCCCCGTTTATTTCGCTTCGTACCAGTTTTCGCCTTCGTTCACATCCGCCTTCAGCGGCACCTTCAGCTCCAGCGCCGATTCCATCACTTCAGGAACCAGCTTGCGCATCACAGGCAGCTCCTCCTCCGGCACTTCAAAAACAAGTTCGTCATGTACCTGGAGAAGCATCCGGCTCTTCAGCTTCTCTTCCTCCAGCCGTTCGGCCATCCGGACCATGGCCAGCTTGATGATATCCGCCGCAGTGCCCTGGATCGGCGTGTTCATGGCTGTCCGCTCTGCGAAGGAGCGCAGATTGTAGTTGGAGGCGTTGATCTCCGGCAGATACCTGCGGCGGGCCAGCAGGGTGGTCACATAACCGTCCCGTTTGGCCTGTTTGATAATGTCGTCCATATACCGGCGGACACCGGGGAAGGTGGACAGATAAGTTTCAATGAAACGGTCCGCTTCAATCCGGCCGATGTCCAGGTTCTGGGACAGGCCGTAGGAGCTGATCCCGTAGACGATCCCGAAGTTTACCGCTTTGGCCTGGCGCCGCATATTGGAGGTCACCTGGTCGGCGGTTACACCGAATACATCCATGGCGGTTTTGGTATGGATGTCCATATTGTGAATGAAGGCATCCATCAGCTTCTCATCGCCGGAGATATGGGCCAGCACTCGCAGCTCGATCTGTGAATAGTCAGCCGCCAGAATGCGCCAGCCGGGCTCAGAGGGTACGAAGGCCTTGCGGATCTTGCGGCCCTCCTCCAGACGGATGGGGATATTCTGAAGATTGGGGAACTGGCTGGACAGCCGTCCCGTAGCTGCTATGGTTTGACGGAAATAGGTATGGATCTTCCCCGTTGACTGACGGATTTCCTTCAGAAGCCCCTCCACGTAGGTGGACTGGAGCTTGGCCAAAGTGCGGTAATCCAGAATATAACGGACAACCTCATGCTTGGAGCTGAGCTTCTCCAGCACATCGGCATCGGTGGAGAAGCCGGTTTTGTTCTTCTTCACTCCTGCGGTGGACAGGCCCAGCCGTTCAAACAGCACCTCACCCAGCTGCTTGGGGGAGTTCAGGTTGAAGGGACCTCCGGCCAGCTCATAGATGCGCTCGATGAGCTCCTGCAGCTGGGCGGAGAATTCTGCTCCCAGCTCCTTCAAATTATCCGCATCCGTGCGGATCCCCTGCTTCTCCATACCGGCCAGCACAGCGGAGAGGGGATGCTCCAGCTCATAATACAGCTTGTTCATCTCCAGCCGCTTCAGCTCGGCCTGAAGCCGTCCGGCCAGCCCGTGGACCGCAGCCGCCTTGCGGCAGAGATGTGCCGCCACCTTGTCCTCCTCGGGCAGATGGTACTTGGCTCCTTTGCCGAAAATCTGCTCGTCCTCCTGGATGGAGGGCTGCCCGTATTTGGCCGCCAACGCATGCAGGGTCAGCGTCGATTCCGTAGGGTCCAGGAGGTATGCGGCCAGATGGACATCGAAGGTGAAACCCGCCACCGGAATGCCTGCCCAATGCAGGGCCAGCTCCGCCCGGTGCAGATCGAAGATGCTCTTTTCTGCGGCGGGATCGGCCAGCCACTTGCGCAGGAAGTCCGCTTCCGCAGATTGAAGCACGGCAAACGGCGCATAGAACCCGAAGCCATCCTTATGGTAAAATGCCGCTCCCACAACAGAGGCCAAATGGGGATTATCTCCGTACACCTCCACATGGACAGCGGAGATGCCGTCCAGCACCTCCTTCAGCTCAACCAGCGTTTCTGCGGTAAGCACCGTCGCCTTCAGCTCCACAGCCGCAGCTCCACCTTCCCCGGTTTCCTCCGGCTGCGGAGTCCCCGAGAGGTCCAGCTTCTCCAGCAGAGACTTGAACTCCAGCTTGCGGAAGGCTGCCGCCAACGTGGTGGCATCGCTGCCCGTATAACCCATGGCATCCCAATCCAGCTCCATAGGCACGTCACGGAAAATGGTAGCCAGTTCCTTGCTCATGCGGGCGCTGTCTGCGTTTTCCTTCACCTTCTCCTTCATCTTGCCGGTGAGCTCGTCCGAGTGGGCAAGAACCTCCTCCACACTCCCGTATTGATGGAGGAATTTCAGAGCGGTTTTTTCGCCGACGCCGGGGATGCCGGGGATATTATCCGAGGAATCCCCCATCAGCCCCTTCAGATCGATAATCTGCTTGGGGGTCAGGCCGTATTTCTCCTTGATTTCCTCCGGTCCGTACAGCTCCATCTCACTGATCCCCTTGCGGGTCAGGGCAATGGTCACCTGGTCGGTGGCCAGCTGCAGCATATCCTTATCGCCGGTGACCACCATAACCTCCATTCCGGGAAGCTCCGCTGCGGCCAAGGTCAGGGTGCCGATAATATCGTCGGCCTCATACCCCTCCAGCTCGAATTTGCGGATGCCGAAGGCCTCCAGCATGTCCCGGATCAGCGGAAATTGCTCGGACAGCTCCGGCGGGGTTTTGAGCCGGCCTCCTTTGTATTCGGCATAATCCTTATGCCGGAAGGTGACCTTTCCCGCGTCGAAGGCCACCAGGAAGTGGGTGGGCTTCTGGTCCTCCAGCAGCTTCAGCAGCATGGTGGTAAAGCCGAACACCGCATTGGTATGCAGGCCTTGGGAATTGGAAAGCAGGGGCAGCGCGTAGAAGGCGCGGCTGGCAATACTGTTGCCGTCTATAATGATCAATTTGGACATCGCTTTGTGAACACCTCGTTCTGGCAGATTGGGTGCGGGCCGCATCTATGCTTGCGTCCGAAAAAGTACAGTTCTTGCTTGCTTATCCTATCATACCAAAAAAAGAGTCCTGTCGAAACCGCGGCCTGTCCGGAAGCTGCATTATAGCGGATGGAGCAGGTACACGCAAACGGTCCGCCATCTCTCCCACAGATAATAGCGGACCACAAATGTATGCTGTTCATGAAAAAGTGCCGGATTTCCTCGAATAGCGTACATGATTTGTATCCTATTGCCTCCAAAACCGCCCCCTGAGCCCCTCAAAAACCGAATAGCATACATTTTATGTACGCTATTCATGTCAAACCCCCGCTCCCCGCCAATTAGCATACTTTTTATGGCGCTTACATCTGTGCGTCGGCCGAATCTTTGGGAACAGTCCCCAAACTTTACACCGCCTTGACCATATCCGGCTTATCACTTAACGGACAGAAGCTACAATAAAGGCAGCACTGCACATCTGCATCACCCCTATCCAAAGGAGATGAACCCCCATGCCAATCTCAGCCAATCTAAACGGCATTCTCCGCCCCATTCCCCAAATCGGGCTTTCCGAACCCTGTGCCCAGGCCGAAGCGCTGATGTTCCGCTACCCCGACGCCGGCTGCTTGGCCGTTGTGGACCGGGTAGGACGCCCGGCCGGAGTGATTGTGTACAACCGCTTTTTTCACCTGCTGACCGCCAGCCGCAATATGGCCTATCTGCTCCGCCAGCCCGTCCACAGCATGATGTCCGCCCCTTCCCTGGTAGCCGAGCTTCATGCCGATCCCGAAGAGGTGCTGCAGCAGGCGGAACGCCGCCACCAAGTCCAACGCCGGGACCCGGTGCTGGTGATGGAAGGCGAGCGGATTGCCGGCGCCCTGCATATCCCCGACCTGGAGCTCCTTCAAACCGCCCCCGCTCCCACAAGAGATCAGGAACAGATAACAGACCTCTCCCGCTGACAAGACCGCTGCAGCCGCAACGGTCTTTTGTTTTCCCCAAATCCGCATCCCTTCAAATAATACAGGCCGGCGGCGCATATGCTGGTTATAGAAAGGCGGTGAGACGAAGATGCATAAAGCTTCCTTCACGCCGGAGCGGATCAAGGTGGTTTTCTTTGATGTGAACGAAACGCTGCTGGACCCGGCCAATTCCTTCAAGCAGGCGTTCCGGAGCGTATGGGAGGATTTTTCGGGAAGACTGTCCCGTGGGGAGGATACGGCGGATTGGCAGGACATCTGGACCAGCTTTCAGGCGGAGCAAAAAGCGCTGCGTCCTCCCGGTGGCCGGCGGGATTTCTGGAGCGAGCAGGTGAAGCGCAATCCGGCAGCTTTGGCTGCGGCCCTCAAAAAACACGGACTTAGCCTCGGAGACACGGCGCTGGAGGGGTTTTTCGGCAAGGTGGCGGAAGCCCAGGAGCGGTCTCCGGTGTTGTTCCCCGGTACAGAAAAGGCCTTGTCCGCCTTGTCCCAGAAGTACCGGCTGGGTGTCATCTCCAACGGCATCCAGACCAAACAGACCGCACGTCTCCGGGCGGCCGGCCAGCTCCCTCCCATCCGGGAGGAGAATATGTTTTTCTCCGGTGCCTTGGGCAGCCGCAAGCCCGATCCCCTCATCTTCCGTCACGCGCTGGAGCGGATGGGCGTCCGTCCCAATCAGGCGGTGATGGTGGGCAATTCCTGGACCAAGGATGTGCTGGGCGCGGTGCATGTCCACATGAATGCCGTCTGGTTCCGCTCCGGACGCAAGCAGAAGCATTTCCGCCGCAAGGTAGGCAATACAAGAATTGACGTCGTGGAAAATATGGAAGAACTCCTGGCGTTGTTCGAGCTGTAACGGAATAAAGCCGGCTACAGATAGGCCTTTACGTAGAGGCTTCCCGCGGCGGACTTGGCCTTTTTCTTCAAGGCGGCAGCTGTCTCCGAAATTTGGTCCAGAGTGATCCGTTCTCTAAATTCACAAATCAACAAAGACAGGGACAGGTGCAAGCCTCCACCCTCCACAGGGCGGTTGTTCCGGTCGGTTACCGTCCCCCATTCCCCCACATCCTCCATCAGCAGCTCCACTCCCAGCTTGAAGCGGCGGATAATCTCCTCGCACAGCTGCTCCGGCTCCCGGGTTTGCGACAAAACGATAAAATCATCCCCGCCGATATGTCCGACGAAATCCCTGGGATGCCCGCATGCGGAAACGGATTGCTGCAGCACATCCGCCGTCAGCTGGATCATCTCGTCCCCTTTTTGAAAGCCGAACCGGTCATTGTACCACTTGAAATGATCCAAATCCGCATAAACCACAACGAACTTCGAGCTGTCCAGAATCCGCCGGTTCAGCTCGCGGCTGATCTGGGTATTGCCGGGAAGGCCGGTCAACGGGTTGGCCACCCGTGCATTCTCCATCCGCTCGTTGGTAATGCTCTCCAGAATGGAGCGGATGGACGCGACCCCCAGGAGCTTCTCCCCTGTAGTAATAATCACCAGGTCATACAGGCGCTTCATCTCCCGGGCCATGGCCATCTGGGAAGCGGACTCCACCGGCAGCATCTCGTCCACAATCAATGCCGCACGGTCCATCAGCTGGCTGATGGGCCTGCTCCAGTATAGAGAGACCCCGTACCTGCCGGCCAGCTGCTGGAAAAGCCGCTCCCGCATGACAAGCCCTACCGGCCTTCCCTTGTCCAAAATGACGGTTCCCTGCACATGCTCGTTGTGGTTGAAATAATCCGCGATGACGGAAATAGGCGTACCGCTTTCGTAGCTGCTTGCCGGCGAAGCCAATGCTCCGATCTGCATGACCCGGTCCTGACCCTGGAGATAGCTGATCCGCTTCACCTTGGAGACGATCTCCTCCGGCAGCTCCGCCTGTCCCGGGCGCGGGTATCCCAATAGATAACCTTGCCCGTAATGGACACCCAGCTGGCGCAGCTTCTGCAGCTCCTCCCAACACTCGATCCCCTCTGCAATAATCCGGATGCTCATCTTCCGCGCGAAGGAAACGAAGATCTCCAATAAGGTTTCCTTCATTTTGTCCAGATGGATATTCTCAATAAGAGACCGGTCCACCTTAATAAAATCCGGCTTCAGCTCCGCAATGGCCTGCAGGGAGGAATAACCTGCCCCTGCGTCGTCGATGGCAATCTGATAGCCTTGATTGCGGTAATGCTCCAAGAGCAGCTTGGCCGTGTCGAAATCCTCAATCGAGCTGCGCTCTGTCAGCTCCAGCACCACATTGCGGGGCTGGATGCCGCAGCGGCGGAGAATCTCCAGCGTAGCCCCCGGGGCAAATTGCGGGTCATGGATCACCTGGGCGGGGATGTTGATGAATACCCGCTGGTCCTTGCCCAGCCCGGCGCAGCCCTCAATGGCTTTTTCCCGGGCCAGCCGGTCCAGAGCGTACAGCTCGCCGCGGGCTTCGGCGAAGCCGAACAGCTCCAACGGGGAGTAGAAGATGCTCTCCTCCGGTCCGCGGGTTAAAGCCTCATAACCCAATACGGCGGCATCCTGCAGCGACACAATCGGCTGGTAGACGGAACGGATGCTGCGTGCAGCCAGAATACTGCGGAAGGCCTCATCCTTCTCCTGGTCAAAAGGCGCGGGAAAAGGCGTATGCATATTCCGCATCGCCCGTTTCAAAGCCGATATCAGCCGCGCCTCTCCCGTCTCAAGCTCACCCGGAGCGATTAGGGAGCAGCCTGTATATAAGGGATACCCCCGTTCATTCCGATTGCCGTTGAACATAACCGTCAGCCGTGCATTGACGTTCTCAGCCAGCCGCTTCAGCCTGTATCCGGCGGAGGCAGGCTCTTGCTCATCCAGCTCGGCATAAACCAGCCAGTCATCGCCCATCCGGCGGAACTGGCGGATCTCCGGCCATTCCCCCTGCAGTCCCCGGAGCACGTCACCCGCTTCCTTAATCATCCGTCCGCATGTTTCCGGGCCGAGGATCCGGATAAGCCCCGCATGCTCCACTACATCCACATAGATCAGACCTGCCGGCTTTTTACTGTCCGGCTTGAATATTTCCCCTGACCATTCTCTAAGCTTCTTCAGCTCCATCATGCCGCTTTCCCCCGATTATGTAAAAAACCTTTTCCGCACCATCGTAACATCGAAAGATGTCGGATAGATTAGGAAAAGGTCAATTTCATGTAAAATCTGGCTATTGCTACTTATTCAAATCCTTGCGCTTGCCGGTCACCATAAAGATGACACCCTCGGCAATATTGGTGGCATGATCCGCCACCCGCTCCAGATAATGTGCAGCCATCATCAGCTGCATCAGCTGCTTATTGCGGACGGTATCATTGCTCATCATGGGCATCACTTCGTTCAGCACCGTGCTGTAGATTCTGTCCACCTCGTCATCCAGCTCGGCCATATATGCCGCGCGGTTGACATTGCCTTCGGTGTAAGCCAGCAGGCTCTCCTGCAGCATCTTGATGCACAAGTCCGCCATCCGGGGCAAATCCACAATGGGCTTGATCAGCTCTTCCCCAGTCAGACGCCGGGTAATCTTGGCGATATCCACCGCATGGTCGGCGATCCGCTCCAGATCCACCGCAAGCTTCCCGGCCATGGTGATGATCCGCAGGTCACCGGCCATAGGCTGCTGCAGGGCAACCAAACGCAGGCAGCGGTCTTCAATATCCAGCATCATTTGATCCAGGGCATCATCCTCATCGATGATGCTTTGGGCCAGGGCGCCATCCAAATTCTTCAAGGAATCCACTGCTCTGTAAATTTGCTTCTCCACTGTTGTTCCCATATGCATCAGGAGATCTTGCATCGCTTTTAAGGACTGATGATAATTCGTTCTGGTATCCACCCTGGGTACACCCCTCTTATGATCTGATTTATTAGCCGAAACGGCCTGTAATATAATCCTCTGTGCGTTGATCCCGGGGCGTCGTGAAAATGGTATCTGTATTGTCCGTTTCCACCATATAGCCGTTCAGGAAAAACGAAGTGAAATCCGAAATCCGCGCTGCCTGCTGCATATTATGAGTTACGATAATGATGGTATACCATTCCTTCAGGGATTGGGACAGCTCCTCCACCTTCAGGGTGGAGATGGGGTCCAGCGCTGAGGTGGGTTCATCCATTAGGAGCACATCAGGCTCTACCGCCAGCAGTCTCGCGATGCACAGCCGCTGCTGCTGTCCGCCGGACAGCCCCAATGCGGACTTGCCCAACCGGTCATGCACTTCGTCCCACAATGCCGCCTGCTTGAGGCTTTTTTCCACAATACCATCCAGAATGCTCTTCTTCTTAATGCCGTGAACCCGCGGACCATAAGCAATGTTATCGTAGATGCTCATGGGAAACGGATTGGGCCGTTGGAACACCATACCGACCTTCTTGCGAAGGCTCACCACATCGGTGCCGGTGCTGTTGATGTTCACACCCTCTACATTCACATCTCCGGTTATCCGGACATTGTCGATCAGGTCATTCATCCGGTTCAAGGTGCGGAGGAAGGTGGATTTGCCGCAGCCGGACGGGCCGATCAGGGCGTGGATGGTGTTTTTCTTGATATCCAGGTTGATATCATGAAGGGCGTGATTATCACCGTAAAACAGATTCAGGTTGCGTACCGATATTTTAGGCTCCATGGACGGTTACTTCCCTCCGTTGAATTTTTTGGACAGAATCCGGCTGGGAACGGCGATCAGCAGGTTGAAGAGCAGGACCACCAGGACCAGCAGGGCGCCGCTGCCCTGGGCAATTTGTTTGGCGTCGGGTACCAGGGACGAAGCCTGCACATACCACAGATGGACCGAGAGGGTTTCGCCCATAGCTGTCAAATCGAAGTCGGGGAAGTGCCGGGATACGGATACGCCCGAGGTATAGATCAGAATGGCGGACTCCCCCAGTGCCCGGCCTGAAACCAGCGTGATGCCGGTGATGAGCGTAGGCAGCGCTGCGGGCAGCATGACCTTGCGGATCGCCTGCCAGCGGGTAGAGCCTAAGGCAAGTGAAGCCTCCCAATAGGAATCGGGCACCGCCCGCAGAGCTTCCTCCGTGTTACGGACCAGAACCGGCAGATTCAAAAGAGCCAAGCTCAAGGCGCCGGCAATGATGGAGAATTTCATCCCCATCCAGTTTACGAAAACCAGGTAACCGAACAGGCCGAATACAATGGACGGAACGGAGGACAGGGCCTCCACCGAAATCCGGATCAGGTTCGTAAAACGGTTTTTCTTGGCGTAGATGGCCAGGTAAATCCCTGCTCCGAAGCCGATAGGCAGCGACACTGCCATGGACAGGAACAGAATATAGAAGGAGTTGAACAGCATAGGGCCTACGCCCCCGCCTGCCCGCACCTCACTAGGCTTTCCGAAGATAAAGCTGGGGGTCAGATGCTTCAGACCCGGACCGAGAATTTTATACAGGAACCAGCCGAGAATCACAATAATCAGGAAGCCGATTCCCCAAAGAAGGACGGTAGCCGCCTTGTCGAACATTTTGTTTCGTTGCGCCACTTTGGATGGGGTCGTTATCATTTGACTTCACTCCTTTTGGCCAGGACGCGGATGCCGATGATCAGCGCAAGGGAGATTAATAGCAGCATAAGGGCCATCAGATACAGCGCGTTGTTCCAGGCCGTCCCGTAAAAGGTGGAGGGCATGTCCTTCACGATAGCCGTGGTCAGAACCGTAGTGGAGTCCAGGAGGGACTTCGGCATCTGCGGGGAATTGCCGATGACCATGAATACAGCCATGGTTTCCCCGATGGCCCGGCCCATTCCCAGAATGATGGCCGTGATGACCCCAGGCCGGGAAGCGGGCAGCAGCACCTTCCAGATGGTCTGCCAGCGTGTTGCGCCAAGAGCCAGGGAAGCCTCCTCCAGGCGGACAGGCAAGGAACGGATGGCATCCTCGGAAATGGACAGGATCGTAGGCATAATCATAACGGCCAGGATGATCGCAGCAGGCAGAATGCCATAACCGACGGTACTGGGGAAAAGCTTATGCAGAAACGGCACAATGACGGTCATGCCGATAAAGCCGTACACAACGGAGGGAATCCCCACGAACAAATCCGTTACCGGACGCAGAATTTCCCGCATCCACTGAGGTGCGACTTTGGCCATGAATACGGCGCCGCCCAAGGCAATGGGCAAGGACAGCAGCACCGACAGCAGGGTCAGCACCATGGTACTGAAGAAGAATGGGAAGGCTCCGAATCGGCCTTCGCTGGGTGTCCAGTCCAGAGAGAAGAAAAAGGAGCTGAGCGACACCTCCCGGAAGGTCTGTGTCCCTTGATAACCCACGAAAAAAATCAATGTAAAAATAATAACGGACACGATTGTTGCGCTTAGGATAAACACCCATCTCATGGCTGCGTCTTCCCCAAGCCGCATTCTGGTCCAGCGTGATACGGGACCGGACTTTCTCTCATTCGTAGCAGGAACTTCCTCCGCCGCGATTGACAAATTAAAAACCTCCTTCATAACGCCTCTCTCTACTTGCTTCATTCTAATTCACCACTGTTATGGAATCATTAATGAATTGTAAACGTGGTGTAAACATTTTTGGCGTACCGGAAGACACAACAAAAGACGGCTTTCGACTATTTTCGTCCGCCGTCCAATGTTGTATTCCCATTCCGGTGCCACTCTCATCCGCAATAAAAGCCCCGCCTTGCGGCAGAGCTTTTATCATCTTTATCTAGGCCGTATCTGGATTGAAACTTGTTCCTTCATTATTTCTTGGGTGCAAGGCTAGCAGGCAGGAAGCCCAGTTCTTCAATCTTGGACTTGGTTTTGCCGGCAGCGGGTTTTTGGTACTCGTCGCCCAGGATGTAGTCCAGGAACGCCTTGGTTGCGCCGGTAGGCTCACCCTTGGTGTACATATGCTCAATGCCGAACAGCGGGTAGGTTCCGCCCTTAATGGTGTCCGCGGAGTAAGATACGCCATCGAACTTAACAGCCTTCAGGGTGTTGTCAATGTAAGGAGTATCGATATAGCCGATGGAACCGGTGGTGGAGGCTACGGAAGTCTTCATGGCCCCGGACTCAGCTTGAGTAATGCCGTCCTTAGTGAATTGGGCAGTGCCCAGTACGATTTGTTGAACCAGCTTACGGGAGCCGGAGGAGTCAGGACGGTGGATCACGGTGATCTTTTGGTCCTTGCCGCCAACATCCTTCCAGTTGGTGATTTTGCCGGAGAAAATATCGGCAGCTTGTTGCTTTGTCAGGTTATCTACCGTTACATCATTGTTTACGATAATAGCGAAAGGCGCTACAGCTACAATGTGGTCAACCAGACCCTTGTCCTTATATTCGTCGCCGGCAGCCACGTCGGAGTTACCGATATTGGAGGTGCCGTCTGCTACGTTTTTCAAGCCTGTGCCGGAACCGCCGCCGGTTACGTTAATGGTAGCCTTGGAATTCTTGGCCATAAAGTCTTCAGCAGCAGCCTTTACCAGAGGAAGCAATGCGCTGGAGCCGGAAGCTGTAACGGTGCCTTCCACTGTCGGTGCCTTAGATGCTGCGGGAGATGCTGCAGTGCCCGCCGATGCCGCTGTGCTTGCTGCCGGGCTGCTGGCGGAAGTATCTTCTTTTTTGTCTCCGCATCCTGCCAAAACCCCCACCATCATCATTGCAGAAAGAATCAGTACCAACCATTTCTTAGACATGTTCTCTTTGTCCTCCTTAGTGTTATCTTTCTGTAACCCATGGTAACAGCGTTTTGTTAAGCTTAAACCCTAGATTCGTAAACGGAGTGTAAAAGATTTTAAACATGCGATAACACGAATAGGGACGTTTTCCCAAGGTTTCGACAACTTTATGACTTTACAATTCCCTTACATTTCCGTGACGCTGCGATTATAAATCGCCTATATAGTTGAAGCGTAATTCATTCGATCGTTGGAGGGTGCATACATATGCTTTTTCGTCACAGCCCCCGCTTGGCGGGGAGATTCCCCGGATTGAAGCTGACCCTGAAGCTGCGCTTGGGGATCGGCTTCGCTGCCATTATTGCCGTATTCGTAGTGGCGGCGGTTTTCAATAGCGGGCAAATCGGACGGATCCGGACCAACATGGAGACCCAGGACAGCAAGGTTCGCTTGCAGATGCAGGCTCTTGAGCTGAAGGGTGCGGCCCAGGATATCAAGGATATTGCTTCCGGACTGATGATCTCCCGCACGCAAGCCTTTATCGACAAATACAAGGAAGCACGTCCTGTGTTTCTGGAGCAGTCCAAGCAGCTGGGAGACACCGCCTCCACCGAGGAGCAGCTGAAATGGAGAAGCCAGCTGGTGATGGCCACCACGGATTATCTCAATATGTTCGACCAGGCAGTCACCATCATTTCCGATCCAAACCTGAAAGATGTAGAGAAGCAGATGAACACCCAATATCTCTATGAAGAAACCCAGAAGCAGCGGGACAAAATATTTACGCTCACCGACCAGTTCTATACGGCCTTCAGTCAGGATGCCGAGTCGGCTATGGGAATCTCCCGAGAAACGCTGGACCAAAGCGCCGCGTCCATGTGGCTTTACTCTCTCCTGGCGATTATTCTGGGGGCAGCCGTTGCCGTTATTATCATTCTCTACTTTGGGAGGAGCATACGAAGGCTGCAGAATGCGGTTTCCGTTATTGCGGAAGGAAATCTGTCCCACAAGATCAACTCCTCCTCCCGGGATGAGCTGGGCCAGCTGAGCCGCGCCTTCGATACGATGGTGGACAAGGTGCGGGATATGGTACTGGAGACCAAAGCCGCCGCTACTTCCTTAGACGAGCATTCCGGACAGTTCCAGCGTTACTCCCAGGATACCGCCGCGGCTAATGCCCATATCCTAACGGCTATCCAGGAGATCGCCAAGGGTGCGGGGCAGCAAGCCCAGCAGGCGGAAAACAGCGCGGGAATCCTCGACCAGCTGGAACGGGAAATCGGCGACATCTGGGAATATGCCCGGCTGATGAGCCAAAGCGGCAAAACCTCCGAGCAGAACACCAAGGACGGGCAATCCTCCGTAGAAGCGCTGCAGAAGGCGTCCATACAAACCGAGGAGCTGCTCCTTCAGGTGCAGCAATCCATGGCAGGGCTCTCGGAGCATTCCTCGAAGATCGGAGCCATCGTCGGCACCATCGGGGAGATTGCCTCGCAAACCAATATCTTATCGTTGAATGCGGCCATTGAGGCGGCACGGGCAGGAAGCTACGGCAAGGGATTTTCGGTCATTGCCGAGGAGGTCCGGGTATTATCCTTACATACAGGTGAACAATCGAAGAATATCGAGCGGATTATCAGCGGGCTTAGCGGGGAAATTGCGGCGCTGGGCGAGAAGCTTGCCAACAGCCAGCAGATGATTTTGAAGCAGAACAGCCAGGTGGTCAACTGCCTCGGCTCATTTGAAGCCATTGCCGGCTCTACGGCGGAGGTTTCCTCCCGGATCGGCCAGGTGAATGGCAAGGTGGACACCATCCGGGTGAAATGCCGGGAGCTGGTGGAGAACTTCCAGCAGGTGGCCGCGGTGGCCCAGGAAACGGCGGCGGGTGTGCAGGAGGTGAACTCTACCTCTCTGCAGCAGGATGCGGCTATCCGCCATGTGGCGGGACAAGCAGAGGATATTCACGCTTTGTCCAAGGAGCTGTTCAGCTCGCTGCAAAGCTTTGTGGTGGAGTAAAAGATACGTTTGCGTTTGGCGGGGCTGCTCCTGGGGGCAGCCCTTTTTTTGATTTTGTGGGCCGCCCTCTCCTTCATCCGCAGGGCTGGCACGCCCTCCTCCCGCTCACGCGTCTAACGGAACTCAGCGACTCTTAGAAGCCAAAAAACCGCCAGCTGAAATTGTAACGGAACTAAAACACCCTTAGGAGGGAAAGGGCTCCCTTTTTGCGGCAAATTGGCTCTCTAACGGTTATCTGGTTCCGTTACAGCCAGAATGAGGGCCAAATTCGCGTGTAAGAGCTTCTCAGTTCCGTTAGCCGAATTCCGTTCTGTCCCCACTCCCGCCCACCCGACCATCGCGCAAAAAAGATTAAAAGGATGTAAAATAGGGTAATATCCACCTATTGTCCCGTACTTTCCATCAAGGAGTGTGACCCGCATATGCTGGACCATTACCGGCTGGAAGAGCCACGTAAAACCATCCTTTCCGCCTTCGATCCCGACGACACCGCCGGCATGAAGAATAAGGAAACGGCCATGCATGAATTCAACAAGCTGAAGGAAGAGCTGTTGGAGGAGCAGGAGAAGCTGTTCGCCAGTAAAGCAGGCAGTGTCCTGATTATTTTTCAGGGGATGGATTGCAGCGGCAAGGACGGTGTGGTCAAAAAAGTGCTGGCCGGCCTGAATCCCCAAGGCTTCCGTGCTGTCAGCTTCAAAAAACCGATAGGCGAGGAATTGGCCCATGACTTTCTGTGGCGCTGCCATAAGGAAACGCCGCCCAAGGGATACATCGCCGCCTTCAACCGCTCCTATTACGAGGATGTGCTGATCACCCGGGTTCATGGCATGATCAACAACAAGGAGGCACAGCGGCGGCTGGCCCATATCCGGCATTTCGAGGAGCTGCTGACGGACAGCGGCACCCGGGTAATCAAGATTTTCCTTCACATCTCCAAGGAGTTTCAATTAAAGAAAATCCAGGAGCGGATGGAGAATCCGGAGAAGCTGTGGAAGTTTGACCCCAGTGACCTGCAGGAGCGCCGGTATTGGGACCAGTACGTGGAGGCCTATGAGGATGTATTCAAGGAAACCTCCACTCCGGAGTCCCCCTGGTACATCGTGCCCGCCAACCACCGCTGGTTCAGGGATTACCTGGTACAGCGGATTATCGCGGACACGTTCCGGGATATGAAGCTGACTTATCCGAAGGCGGATATCGGGGCCAGCGGCCTGCTGGGACCGGAGGGATAAGGAAGGCTCGCCACCCGCGCCATTGGACATGAGTCTTGCCACTCCCTCCAATTGTTGGTATTCTCGGATTATTCAAGCCGGAATATCATTCAATTGGAGGGATTTGGGGTTATGCAGGAAAAAGTCAATCATCAAAGCAATGTAGACCGGTTTCTGGGGTTCCAAGAGCTATATGACGCCCACCGTCCCGCCGCCCCCCAAAAAGTGATGGAGCTATTAACCCTGTATCTGGGCAAAAGGCCCGAGCTGGTTGTGGATGTGGGATGCGGAACGGGTTTATCCACTTTTTTGTGGGACGGCGGCGCGGACAGGGTGATCGGGTTTGAGCCAAACCCGGATATGCGGTTGAAGGCGGAGGAAAAGCTGAGGGGTATGGAGCCACGTGGGACTGTCTTCTCCTTCTGTGCCGGGTACAGCAATGATCTGGGATTAGCAGACGGAGAAGCGGATATGATCACCTGCTCCCAGGCCTTTCACTGGATGGAGCCGGTCAGCACCCTGAAGGAGTTCGGACGTGTACTGGCTCCGGGCGGTGTCTTCGGCGCCTATGATTGCGACTGGCCGCCTTGTATAGGCTGGGAAGCGGAGCAGGCTTACGGCAGGCTCATCGCCAAAGCCATAGAGATTCTCAACCGGCTGGTGCCTTCTGAGGAAGCTGTGAAGCAGCTGGACAAATCGGAGCATCTGGCCCGAATGAAAAAAAGCGGAGTGTTCCGCTTTGTGAAGGAAATTGTTTTTCATAATGAGGAACGGTGTGATGCCGCCAGAATTATCGGTATGGCCATGAGCCAAGGCGGCGTGCAGTCTGTTATCAAGCTGGGTGCGGCGGACGAGCTTCGGGAAGAATTGGAGCAGTTCCGAAAGACGACAGAGGAGAGTCTGCGCGGCGAAACCCGTCTAGTCCTCTTGAGCTACAGGCTGCGGCTGGGGGTAAAGTAATTATTTTTTCAGAATCGGGGCATCCGCTCCGTATTTCTTCTCCATCCGTGTGGCGAACCAGCCTGCCAGAAGAAGGGTTACAGCAATGTCGTCCAGGGGCATAAAGGGCATTACATCCGGCATCACCCAATAGACGGCGGCGGGAATGATAAACAAAAGCTTCTCTCCCAACGGGACTCTGGAGGATGACAGCAGTCTCCACACCCTGGGCAGCACCGTGAGGATTCTTCTCATTTTGCCTACGCCAACGCTTTTGGCCATCTGATGTTCCCCCTAGAGTAAAAATATAACTTCTGCAGGCGTAAAGTCCCTGTACTATCTATTTAACCTTATTGGCAGCTGTGTATTCAAATAAAAGCCACCCGGAATGCTGTTCGGGTGGCTTTCGTTTTAGTAAGGAATAAGTGCTTACTCAAAGGAAATGGCTTTGCCGTTTTTGGCGGATTCGTAAATGGCCTCCAGAATTTCGGATACCACCAGCGCCTGCTTCGGTGTAACGGTCAGCGGGGAGCCCTTCAGGATGGCATCGTACCATACGCGCATTTCCACATCCACGTTGTTCTCCGACTTGCCTTCGTAGAAGGCGACACCGCCGGATTTCAGCTCAATCTCCTGGGTGTACAGGCGGGAGTTCTTCTCGCCGTTGATGAACAGGCCGCCGTCCATATCGGCTCCGGCTTTGGTGCCTACCAGGGTAACCTTGGCTTCGTCAAACTTGCGGAGGTTGATGGCCCAGCTGGATTCCAGCAATACGGTTGCACCATTCTTGAAGGTAATCATGCCGAAGGCGGAATCTTCCACGGTGAATTGCTTCGGATCCCACGGTCCCCAAGCGTTGGCGGAATTTACGTTGTCGGCCAGCTTCCGGTAGGTGCTGCCCAGCACCACCTTGGGCTCGTAGTTGTTCATCATCCACAGGGTCAGGTCCAGGGCATGGGTGCCGATGTCGATCAGCGGGCCTCCACCTTGCTTTTCCTCGTCCAGGAATACGCCCCAGGTGGGAACGGCGCGGCGGCGCAGCGCATGCGCCTTGGCATAATAGATTTCACCCAGCTTCCCTTGCTGGCACAGCTCCTTGAGGTACAGACTGTCGGGACGGAAGCGGTTGTTATAACCAACGGTAAGCAGCTTACCGGTACGTTCGGATGCGGCCAGCATTTCCCGGGCGGAAGCGGCGGTTTTGGCCATGGGCTTTTCGCTCATCACATGTTTGCCGGCCTCCAGGAAAGCGATGGCGATTTCCGCATGGGAGTCATTGGGGGTACATACATGAACCACATCAATGGAAGCGTTGTCAAGGAGCTCCTTGTAGTCGGTCAGGACCAGAGATTCTTCCGTTCCGTAGTCGGTCTTCGCTTTGGCTGCCCGCTCGGGGATAATATCACAGAATGCAGCAAGCTCCAGAACGTCTGTTTTCTTGGCCAGTGCCGGCAGATGCTTGCCATTGGCGATCCCGCCGCATCCGATAATTGCGACTTTCAACTTTTTTGCCATGTTAATCGTATGTCCTCCTTTTGATTGCCGCTCCAGGGTATTCGCAACTGAACTACACTTGTAGTATAGTCAAAGGAGGCGCAAAAATAAATTGCCGTTCTAGTTGTCCTTTTATGCTATTTTGTCATTCGGAGGCTCTTATGGAATTATCCCAGGATCAGGCGATCCATGAGCAAATCACGTTCGAGAATCCCTTCATCTCCTTGCGCATTTTTCAGGCATCCAGCAATCGGGACGGGGGCAGCAAGTGGCATTATCATAAGGAACTGGAGATTCTCTGCATCCTGGAAGGACGCCTTGACGTCAACGTGGAGGATTCGCAGTATGTCCTGGAGGGCGGCGATGTGATTATCATCGGTGCCAAGGAGCTGCATAAGGACCGCTGCTACCAGCAGTACGGGCTGAAATATATCGTGCTCCAATTCGATATCGAGCAATTTGTGGAGAACAGCACGCTGAACTACTTCCGCTCTATTTCACAGCCGGGGTTTGCGCTGCATAAGCTCAATTACATCTTCGAGGAGCATCCGGACGTGGCCCGCCAGGCGCTGGAATCGGTGAAGGAGATTCTGCATGAGGTGCAGGAAAAGCGGGAGGGCTACGAAATGGCTGCCAGCCTCCAGGTGAAGTCCATTATGCTGGCACTGCTGCGCAATGACACCCGGCAGCTGATCCGCTTGAAGGAACGCGGGGATATGACCCGGCTGAAGCCGGTGCTGGATTATGTGGAGGAAAATCTGGAGAACCGGATTCAGGTGGAAGAGGTCTGCCGGATCGCCAACGTAAGCTACTATTATTTTGTTAAATACTTCAAAAAGGTCATGGGGATGTCCTTCCTGGAATACGTCAACTTCAAGAAGATCAAAAAAGCCGAGCGAATGCTGCTCACCCAGGACGTAAGTGTCACCCAGGTGGCGGACAGCATCGGCATGCCCAATATGGCGCATTTCTACAAGGTGTTCAAAAAGTACAACCAATGCTCTCCCAATGAGTACCGGAAGAAAATGGGTTAACTTCCCAACCTGGTCTATGCCGCAGGCTGGATAGGTTGCGGAAGCCTCGAAATCTGCGAAGCAGATTTGAGGGGCACTCCTTCCCAACCTGGTCCCTGCCGCTCAACCTCTTCGAAATGCAAAAGTGCATTTATTGGGTAAACAAACCTTCGTTTTTATGGTCTATCCTGCAAAAGTGCAGTTATTTTCGTCAGATGGGTGCAAGATGGAGCCTTCGGCGGAAAATAGCTGCACTTTTGCATTTGGAGTGCAGGGAGAGGCGGAACTCCAGCAAAATAGATGCACTTTTGCTGGATAAGGGTGGTTAAAGTAAAGGGGAAGCCGTTAGCCACAACGGCCCCGCCGCGGTCAACGCGTGGCCACGCGGTCTCACCCTCGCGGCCACGCGTTGCTTCCCTCCCGCCATACGCGTAGGCTCGCCACCCAAAACCAAAGGAAGCCGTCCTGTCGGATCAGGAGCGGCTTCCTTTGGTAATGAGCTTGTAGCCAACGCCGCGGATGGCGTCGATTTGGACGGACTGCTGGTTCATCTCCAGCTTCTTGCGCAGCGAGCTCACATGGACGTCCACCGTCCGCTGGCCGCCGATATAATCGAAGCCCCATACGATATTCATTAGGTCATCCCGCGTCACGACTACACCCGGACGCTGTACCAGATAGAGCAGCACCTCGAATTCCTTCGGCCGCAGCGGGATCGGCTCCCCGTTCAGCTTCACCTCGTAGCGCTCCGGATAAATCTTCAAATCCCCGGCCACGATCACCCGGTCCGTGCCTTCCTCCGCCGCTTCCTGCCGGCTGTCCTCCGGTCCGGTGCGCCGCAGCACAGCCGCAACCCGCGCCAGCAGCTCCGCCACGCCGAAGGGTTTCGTGATGTAATCATCGGCGCCGCTTTTGAGACCCTGGACAACCTCCTCCTCGGCATTCCGTGCCGTCAGGATAATCACCGGCGTCCGGCATTCCTTCTGACGGAGCTTCGACAATACCTCGAAGCCGTTCATGCCCGGAAGCATAATATCCAGAATAATCAAGTCGTAGGGATGCCGGAGCGCCTCCTGCAGTCCCTCTCCCCCATGATCTACGACTTTCACCACATACTTCTCCTGGGCTAAATTGTAGGACAGCAAGCGGGACAGCGTCGGTTCATCTTCAATTACCAATATACTATGGGCCAAGGGTTTCTCCACCTTCATTTTCAGCCTGTCTTGTCCACAATCCGGGCAGGCGCAAACGGCCGACCCGGATAAGGGTCATACAAATTGTAAGTCCAGTCCCTTTTTGTTGTCAATGGAGGACCGGAAGTTCGATAATGAAACGGCTGCCGGCGCCGACCTCGCTTTCCACCGAAATATGCCCCTTATGCAGCTCCACCAGATGCTTCACGATGGAGAGGCCAAGTCCGGTCCCCCCCGAGCTCCGGGAGCGGGCCTTGTCCACGCGATAGAAACGCTCGAAGATCCGCGGCAGATCCTTCCGGGGAATGCCGATGCCCGTGTCTGCAATCACAAAACGGATATTTTCCGGATCCTCACCGTTTACCACATTCATAGCCTGTACCGTAACGCTCACTTTCCCGCCATCCGGCGTATACGAAATGCCGTTGGACAGCAGATTGATCATAATCTGCCGGAGCCGGTCCTCGTCCGCCTCCATGTACAGATCCTCCTCCACCTGCAGCTTCAGCTCGATGTTCTTCTTCTGCGCCTCCGGCGCCAGCATCTGCAGCGTATGATCCATAAAGCTATTCAGATGGACCGGGGACAGCTGCAGCGGCACCCGTTTGGACTCGATTTTGGACAAATCCAGAATGTCTCCGATCAGCCGGTTCAACCGTTCGCTCTCGTCATAGATGATCTGCAGGAAGGACTTGGCCGTCTCCTCATCCTTCAAGGCCCCGGCCAGCAGCGTCTCCGCAAATCCCTTCACCGAGGCCACCGGTGTTTTCAGTTCATGGGAAACATTGGCCACAAATTCGCTGCGCATCCGTTCCAGTCTGCGGACAGCGGTAATATCGTGGAGGACAATCAGAATTCCGGCAAAATCCTCGCCACCGATGACCATCGGCCGCAGGTTGATCTCCAGCAAAACCTCCTCCGGAAAATACAGCGTCCGCTCATCCCGGATTTGGTCCATGGAGCCGAAGCACATGGCGATCAGCTCCGTCAGCTCCGGTGCGAGATTGGCGTGCTGGTACTGGCGCCCCAGCAGCTCCTCCTGGCGGAAGCCCAGAATCTTCTCCGCAGAGCGGTTCAAGAGCGCAATCCGCCCGTCCTTGTCGATCATCAGCACCCCGTTGATCAGCCCCTCCAGCACCGCCTTCATCCGGCCCTCATTCTCCAGAATCCGGTTCATCTGCTGCTCCAGGCTGTCCGCCATGGTATTGATGGCATGACCCAGGTCCCCGATTTCATCCTTCCTGCGGACAGGCACACGGGATTTGTAATTCATATGGGACAGCTGGCGGGCAACCCGGATCATCTTGTCAAAAGGACGGGTCAGCCCGTACGCAATCCGGAAGCTGATCCCCCCGGCAATCAGGAACAGAAGGCCCAGCCCCAATAGCAGGAACAGCCACAGCTTATGGACGGCATTCTCCACATCCCTTAAATCTGTCGCCAGACGCAGATACCCGGCATTGTCGGCACTGGTGCCGATAGGCATGGCCACATAGAGCATATTATGGCCCAGAGTTTTGCTGTACCGCACACTATGGCCCAGCCCGTCCTTCTGCGCCTGCTTGACCTCCTCCCGGTCCAGGTGGTTATTCATCTGGACCGGCTCCTCATCGGATTCCCCGATAACCCGGCCGTCGGTGCGGATCACCGTAATCCGGGCAGCCGCCGAATCCTTCAGCCGACGCGCCTGCTCGGTATAATACCGTTCCTTTTCCTCGTCGTTGCCGCCATGGTTCCAGTCGATAGTGGCAATGATCAGCTTCAGCTCCCGCTCCATATTAATCACAAGAGCATCCTTGTAGGAGGTTTCCAGCAGCTTCGCCATATAGACTCCGGCCAAAACCATGGAGCAGCCGATAATTACAATAAAAATCAGAGTAAGCCGCCAGCGGAATTTATGCATCGTCAGAATACCTTATCCTTTAACCGGGCCAATTTGTCAACAGAGCTTTCGTCCACCTCGGCATGGAGACTTCCCCCGTGGGAATCCATAGTCACAATCGCCGCAAAACCCTCACATTGCAGATGCCACATAGCCTCCGGCACACCAAACTCCTTCAGGAAGTCTACACCCTCCACCTTCTTGAGGCACTTGGCATAAAATTGGGCTGCGCCTCCGATGGCATTGAGATACACACCGCCATGCTCCTGCAGCGCCTTAAGGGTTTTCGGGCCCATGCCGCCTTTGCCGATCACCGCGCGGATGCCGAATTTTTTCATAATATCCCCTTGGTACGGCTCCTCCCGGATGCTGGTGGTGGGCCCAGCCGCCTTCACATGCCATTCCCCCTGCTCATCCTTACTCATCACAGGGCCACAGTGGTAAATTACGGAGCCATTCAGATCCACCGGTGAATCATGATCCATCAGATAGTGATGCAGCGCATCCCGGCCTGTATGGATCAGCCCGTTAACGATAACCACATCCCCTACCCTCAGGCTGCGGATCTGCTCCTCCGAGATGGGCGTGGTCAGCACAATCTCCCGACCGCCCTCCTGCTTCTCCTGCGAATCGGACTCCGCCACAACAGCAGCTGCCGATGGGGAGGGTTCATACACCCATTTTTTGAAGGCACCCGTCTCCGCATCCAGCACAGCCCCTTGCCTCCGGTAGGCCCAGCAGTTATACGCCACAGATACATAAAAGCTGGCCGGAAGCCGGTTCATCACTCCGACCTTGCAGCCGAGAAGGGTCACGTTGCCGCCGAAGCCCATGGTGCCGATGCCCAAGGTGTTGGCATGCTCCATAATATAGTCCTCGAGGCGGGCCAGGTCCTCAATCGGGTTCACATCATCCACCGGACGGAACAGTTGGTGCTTCGCCAGCTCGTAGCCTGTGGTCCGGTCCCCGCCAATCCCCACTCCGATAAAACCGGCGCTGCAGCCTTGGCCTTGCGCCTGGTATACCGCATGCAGGATGCACTTGCGGATGCCGTCCAGATCCCGTCCGGCCTTACCCAGCCCCTCTACCTCACAGGGCAGACTGTATTGAATATTTTTATTTTCACAGCCGCCGCCCTTCAGGATCAGACGGACGTCGATTTCTTCTTTTTCCCACTGTTCAAAATGAATCACCGGTGTGCCCGGGCCCAGATTATCGCCGCTGTTGGCTCCCGTCAAGGAATCCACGGAGTTGGTGCGCAGAATGCTGTCCCGTGTGGCTTGGGCTACAGCTTGGCGGACCGCTTCCTTCATGATGATCTGGTTGGCTCCCACCGGGACATGGATGATGAAGGTGGGCATGCCGGTATCCTGGCAAATGGGAGAGACATTGCAGTCGGCCATACGGATGTTTTCGGTGATGGTAGCCAGCGAGAGGGCCGAACGGGTGCCTTCATCCTCCTTGAGTCTGGCGGCTTCAATCCGGCTTTGCACATCGGCTGGAAGCCGGGTGGAGGTTTCCACAATCAATTTGTAGATGCTCTCTTGAAAATCCTTCATCCTACGCAGTTCTCCTCTCATTGTCAATGTCTCTTTTTACGCCTATAATAATGATGGTCTCACCTGGGTCTCTTCCGTTATTATACGATTTCGGCCAAGAAACCGCTAACCCCAATTGAAGCTTCCTGCACAAGTGTCAATTTCAAGCAGAAGGGAACCACCCCACCATGAAAAAGCTTTTTTTGCGCATCAGCCTGTTATGCTGTCTCGGTCTCACTATGGCCGTCTCTTCCTTAAGCGCCTTCGAGCCGGATATTCTATATAAGGATCAGGTTGCTGTTCTCATGTACCACCATGTCAGCGATACGGTGAAGGGACCCGGCACCATCAGCACTGAGCTCTTCCGCAACCAGTTATCCTTTTTGGAAAGCCGGCATTATAACTTCATTTCCCTGGATGAATTCAAGGCTTATATGAATGGGGCTGCCATCCCGGACAATGCGGTCCTGGTTACCTTCGACGACGGGTATGAAAGCTTCTACACCAATGCGTATCCGGTACTCCAGGAGCTGGATATTCCCGGTGTAAGCTTCGTTATTACCGGAACCATCGATGATCCCCAGAAGGGGACGACTCCCTTCATGAACCGGGAGGAGTTGACCAAGCTGGGCAAACGCAAGGGCTTCATCGAGCTCCAAAGCCATTCCGACAGCCAGCATGAAAAGCAGAACGGCAAGGCCTATCTGACCCACCGGCTCCAGCTGAACGGACGGACGGAAACGGATGCCGAGTACAAATCCCGCGTCACCGGTGACGCCGTTACTTGCCGGACCAAGCTGGATTCCTATGCGCCGGGAAGCGGCGATACCATGGCCTATCCCTTCGGCATCTATAACCCGGAAGCCATAACGGCGGTTCAGGACGGCGGAGTCCGGTACGCCTTTACGGTAATGCCGAAGATCGTGACCCGCGGCTCCGATCCGATGCGTCTGCCTCGCCTCAATGCTGGCAGCCCTTATGTGCAGCCGGAAACCCTGCATAACATGATCATGCGGCGGGTTACTGCCGTGAAGGATGCGCGCGGCGAAGAAGCGCCCCTCCGGGAAACCCTGGAGCAGCTGGGCGGTGAGCTATACAAGGACAAAGCCGACAACCAGCTGGGCATGAACTATAACGGAACCCTGTTCAAATTCAGCCCGGACAAGGCATCGGTCACCCGGCTGTCGGACAATGCCGCATTCACCCTGGACAGAC
This sequence comes from Bacillota bacterium, assembly GCA_023386955.1. Lineage (GTDB taxonomy): Bacteria > Bacillota > Bacilli > Paenibacillales > NBRC-103111 > Paenibacillus_AR > Paenibacillus_AR mesotrionivorans. The sequence continues at coordinate 211,380 of JAEWIS010000044.1, read as the reverse complement.
CGTTGTATGTGGAAGGCCGCCGTTCCTATATTCTCCTCAAGGATCTGGAGCGGATTCTTGGCATCACCATCCGTCTGGATACGGACACCGGCACCTACACCACCGACCCGCCAACCGAAAGCGACTCCGGAACGGAAACCTGATAATTCCGGTATGAGCGCGAAGCGGCATTGTCCCCTTGCTCTGCGGAATCCGTGTCCGTTTCCGAACAAAACCCGCCTTGCCCTGACGCAACGTCAGCAGCAGGCGGGTTTTTATAGTGTGCTACACAAACAATTCCGGGAACTTCATCAGGAAAATAATGATCAGGAAACAAACGCCTGCCAGGCTGCTGAACAAGCGGATTTTGCCGTATTCAGCCTTGCCGTTTTGACCTTGCTGCACGGCTTCCTTATACCGCTTGAGGGGCTTGGCCATCATGCCCGTAAAAGCCGCCACAGCCAGGAAGGCCAGCACGATCAGGACCATCCACAGGACGGAATAATCCGCAGTCTGCAAAAGGTATCCTCCGGTTAACAGCTGGACCACCAGCAGGTACATGCCGATTCTGTTGGCGGATGCCAGAAGCCCCGCGTACCCCACCTGGCTTTGCGCCGCCGGTCCTGCCAGCCGCCCGACCAAGAAGGGAAGCAGCAAATAAAATCCCATCCCGATGGAAGCCACCAGATGCAAAAATAAAAATGCCTTATCCATATGCATCCTCCATTCCGCGGACCACCCGCGTTTATCTGACCTGTCATACATATCCAGCAGTAGTATACTTGATCAGAGACGGGCATGCAATTTTTCCTGCATGTATGTAAATCTTTTTACTCTACGCGAATCCTGTCCTTATGCTTTGGGCCCAGTCCGGTCTTCCGTTGAAATCCGCCATTGACGCGGCCGCTTCCCAATCATAAGGAATCGAGAATTGCTCAAACCGCCAACCGGAGGGGTCATGCACAGCGAGTGTGTAATTGGCATGAGGGGTTCCGGATTCCATTTTGTGATCGATGGGCAAATCATCATGATAAGCAGGCAAGCCAACACTTCCGGCATTAATCACTGTTTTGCCATTAGGCAAATACACAATTGCCGGCCGGTGGGAGTGGCCGCAGGCAATGACCGGGTGGACCACCCCATTCGTCATTGACACCAGTTCTTCAAGCGGACGCGGATGGCAGCCATGCTGATCCAGCTTGTCCAGAAGGTAGATCTCATCGGATTCCGGTGTCCCATGACACAAAAAAAGCCCCTCTTCTTCCGCGGTTTCCGGCAGCTCTTCAATCCAAGCCCGCTCCTCAGCCGTAAGCTCCCGCCTGTTCCGGTCCATGGTGGATGGACTAACAGTTGGTGGAAGCAGCAGCAGTCTGTCGCAATTCCCCCGCAGATGAAGCATGGGGCGGGAGCGCAGCAGCGAATAGGTGCCGTGTATGTCCATAGGGCCGTATAAGCTGTCCCCCAAATTAACAATACGAGTAATTCTCCGCTTGTCTATGTCTGCAAGCACTGCCTCCAGCGCAAAAACATTGGAATGCACATCGGATATAAGGGCAACTGCTGTCATGAGCATTCCTCCCAAGGGCCAATAGGGGTAAAAGGCGCTTTACCCCCATCATAGTTAGGGCGCGTCTGAAAACTCGTTGAGGGCATCTTTCATCGCCTTTTCGTCCCTTGCTGCGTTACTTTCCCTTGACGTACCCCCGGTGCGCCTGCGGAAAAGTGCCTTGCCATGAACGAAAATTCGCTAAAATCTGCGCCCCTCGGAGTTTTCAGACACGCCCTAGGAAGGCAAAGCGCCATGCGTATACTGTATTTCTGAGGTTAGCCGTTTACCACGGCAATCACATTCTTCACGGATTGGGCGGATTTGTCCAGAGCAGTCTTCTCTTCCACTGTCAGCTCCAGCTCATAAATCCGTTCGATACCGTTGCCGCCCAAGAGAGTAGGCACACCCATAAACAGGTGATCGTAGCCGTACTCACCCTCGAGAAGAGCGATGGATGGCAGAATCCGTTTTTTGTCCTTAACGATGGCTTCGGTCATCTGCACCAGAGATGCGGCAGGCGCATAATAAGCGCTGCCGGTGCCCAGCAGGTTCACGATTTCACCACCGCCCACACGGGTGCGCTGCACGATGGCGTCAATTCGCTCCTTGGGCAGCAGGACCTCCAGGGGAATGCCGCCAACGCTGGAGTAACGGACCAGGGGAACCATATCATCGCCATGGCCGCCCAGCACAAAGCCGCGGACATCCTCAACAGACACATTCAGCTCCTGGGATACGAAGGTGCAGAAACGGGCGGTATCCAGCACGCCGGATTGGCCAATGACCCGGTTCTTGGGGAAACCCAGGGTATGGTAGGCTACATAGGTCATGGCGTCTACCGGGTTGGACAGCAGAATAACGATGGAATCCGGAGCAACCCGCTTGATGTTTTCGCAGACGGAGCGGACGATACCCGCATTGATGCTCACCAGATCATCTCGGCTCATCCCCGGCTTGCGGGCCACGCCTGCGGTAATGATGACGATATCCGAACCCTCGGCATCCTCATAGCTGCTGGTGCCGGTAATGGTGGCGTCGAAGCCTTGAACAGGACCCGCCTCCAGCATATCCAGTGCCTTGCCCTTGGTGGGATTCTCCAATTGGGGGATATCCAGCAGGACAACATCGCCAAGCTCTTTTTGGGCCAAAAGCAGCGCTGTGGTGGCACCGGTAAAGCCGGCGCCCACAACGGTAATTTTTTTGCGTGTCAGGGGCATATTTATGTCCTCCTAAAGATCTCTTAATTGGGCGCTTTCGAATTTCCGGGGGCTCCCCCAAAAGTACCTGATTAGGCCTCTCTGCTTAACATCACTTTTGGGGGATCGTTTTACATATGTCCAATAATCTCATCGGCGAAGGCCGAGCACTTCACTTCTGTTGCGCCTTCCATCAGACGGGCGAAGTCATAGGTAACCGTTTTGTTGTTGATGGCGGTTTCCAATCCCTTGTAAATCAGATCTGCGGCTTCCTGCCAGCCCAGATGCTCCAGCATCATCACACCGGAGAGGATTACGGAGCCGGGGTTCACCACATCAAGCCCCGCATACTTGGGCGCTGTGCCGTGGGTGGCTTCGAAGATGGCATGGCCGGTCACATAGTTGATGTTGGCGCCGGGGGCAATGCCGATGCCTCCCACCTGGGCGGCCAAGGCGTCGGAGAGGTAGTCGCCGTTCAAATTCAGTGTGGCGATGACTTCGAATTCCTTGGGACGGGTCAGAACCTGCTGCAAGGCGATGTCGGCAATGGCATCCTTCACGATGATCTTGCCAGCAGCCTCCGCTTCCTTCTGTGCCTTATTGGCGGCGTCTGTGCCTTCTGCTGCTTTGATCCGGTCGTATTGGTCCCAGGTAAAGGTTTTGTCGCCGAATTCCCGCTCTGCCAGCTCGTAACCCCAGTTCTTGAAGGCGCCTTCCGTGAACTTCATAATATTGCCCTTATGCACCAGCGTCACGGACTTGCGGTTATGCTGAATGGCATATTCGATAGCTGCGCGGATCAGGCGCTCGGAGCCCTCCTTGGATACAGGCTTGATGCCGATCCCGGAGGTTTCCGGGAAGCGGATTTTCTTCACGCCCATTTCATTCTGAAGGAATTCGATAACCTTCTTCACCTCGGCGGAGCCTTCGGCCCACTCGATGCCGGCATAGATGTCCTCCGTATTTTCCCGGAAAATCACCATATCCACCAGCTCGGGATGCTTCACAGGGGAGGGAACACCATCGAAATACCGCACCGGACGGGAGCACACGTACAGATCCAGCTCCTGGCGGAGGGCTACGTTCAGGGAACGGATGCCTCCACCGATGGGAGTGGTCAGCGGCCCCTTAATGGCCACTATGTATTCACGGACTGCGGTCAGGGTGTCGTTGGGCAGCCAGCTGTTGAATTGGTTAAACGCCTTTTCGCCGGCATACACCTCATACCAGGCAATCTTCTTCTCGCCGCCGTATGCCTTCTCCACAGCCGCATCCAGGACACGCTTGGAAGCTGCCCAAATATCGGGACCGGTGCCGTCCCCTTCAATAAACGGAATGATAGGATTGTTGGGCACGTTCAATTTGCCGTTATCAATTGTAATCGGCTGGCCCTCGACTGGCAAGGAATATTGTTCGAATTGTGGCATGGTAAACCTCCCGGCTATAAGATGATGGACCCCAAAAAAACGTCTATGGACTTCAAGAACGGGTGCCAAAAGGCAAGCTTGCGGCTCTCCGGCGCCCGTTCGTGGTAAACAATATGAAATTTATAAGTGCTGGTATGATTTCTTATCCTTACCGATTTTCCATGGGGACATAGGATTGCCCCACCGGCCCTACGTATTCGGCACGGGGACGGATCAGGCGGTTGTTCTCGAACTGCTCCAGGATATGGGCGGTCCAGCCTGACATACGGCTAATGGCGAAGATCGGCGTGAACAGATCTCTCGGAATCCCCAGCGTGGTGTAGACGGATGCGGAATAGAAATCCACATTGGGCTTGAGGCCCTTTTCGGAAACGACCATATCATCAATCTTCACGGACATATTATACCACTTCAGGTCGCCGGTCAACTTGCCCAGCTCATGGGACATCTTCTGCAGATGTTTGGCGCGGGGATCGCCGTTTTTGTAAACCCGGTGGCCAAAGCCCATCAGCTTCTCCTTGTTGTCCAGCTTTCTGTTCACATAGGTTTCCACAGCTTCGAAGCTGCCGATTTCCTCCAGCATTTCCATAACGGCCTCATTGGCTCCTCCGTGCAGCGGACCCTTCAGGGCTCCAATGGCAGAGGTGACTCCGGAATAAATATCGGACAGGGTGGCAACGGTTACACGGGCTGCGAAGGTAGATGCATTCAGCTCATGGTCCGCATGCAGCACCAGCGCCTTGTCGAGAGCCTCCACTGCTATAGGGTCAGGCTGCTCGCCGGTGAGCATGTACAGGAAGTTCTCTGCAATGGAGGCGCTTTCCTTGGGTGCTACCGGGTCCAGCCCTTGGCGGATACGGGCAAATGCGGCAATAATGGTGGCAACCTGGGCTTGCAGCTTGATAGCCTTCTGTACATTGGAGGCTACGCTCATATCAGCGGCTTCTGGATCATATAAGGAGAGAGCGGAGATGGCGGTACGGAGTACAGCCATGGCATTGGCATCCTTGGGAGCCAGCCGGAGCTGTTCAATAACGGCATCGGGCACCGCCGCGTTCTTGCTAAGATTATCCTTAAGCTGGGCCAGCTCGGTCTCCGTGGGAAGCTTGCCGAACCACAGCAGGTAGACCACTTCTTCGAAGGAAGCATGCTCTGCCAGCTCATCAATGTCGATGCCCCGGTATGTTAATACACCGTCAATAATAGAACTGATGGAGGACGTGGTGGCTACGATACCTTCCAAACCTTTGGTTGCCGTCATCGTATCTCTCTCCTTTAGCTGTGGTATGTGAATATCATAACAAAGTTTTATCATGTGTTGGTATATCTATAATAACATTTTCTTGGATATATGTGAACAAATTATGAAATGAAAGATACTTATCGGTACAAAAAAGATTTTTATGGTAATCCTAAAGTGATTGGAGTTTTTTATCGAAATCTCAGGAGTTTTGAAAGCTCCCGGAGGAATTTGTCTTGATGCGGACAGTGAAGCCGTTATTTTCCCGAAATCGGCTCTTTTGATCTTTTCGCGGACACAGGGTACGCTATTTCCCATAAAATACGTCCGTATGCGGAATATTCGCCGATATAACGGCTGCTGAATCCGCAACAATGAGAAAAGACCCCTTTTTCTCGTAATAGCGGACTCTCTGTCCGTTGGAGTCGCGGCCTGCTGGAAGCTGCGCCGGGTTCCTGCGCTTGCTTCTAAGCTGTTCCGCTAAAGCAGGGCTGCAATATGCGAACCTGGAGGAAGATTGATTTACTCCGCAAAATACAGCGTTTGCCGAACACACCCCCGCAGTCTGTGTTACAATAGTTGAAAAAAAAGAAAGGGCTCATCATGATGGAAACAACCAGCCGCATCGGCATTATCGATATCGGATCCAACTCGGTCCGGCTTGTGATTTATGAAGTATCCGGCAAGGACGCCTACCGGGTCATCGATGAGAGCAAGGAATCCGCCCGCCTCAGCGAAAAAATCCGCCAGGACGGTTCCCTCAAGCCGGAGGATGCCATGGGCATTGTCCACATCCTTAACCATTTCAGAACCCTATGCCAGGCTCACCATACCGACAAAATCCGGGCTGTGGCTACCGCGGCCATCCGCAACGCTTCCAATTCCGGAGAGATCGTCGCCATTTTGAAAAAGGAAACCGGCATCGAAGTGGAGATTCTGTCCGGTGAGATGGAAGCCCGCTACGGATTTTTGGGCATGATCAATTCCATGGATATTCAGGACGGCCTGCTGATTGATATCGGCGGCGGCAGCACCGAGGTGTCCCTGTTCCTGGGCCGGTCGCTGATCCATAGCGTGTCCTTCCCCTTCGGCTCCGTCAACACCACCAAACGGTTCACCAAGGACGGTGTGGCCGATGCCGATACCGCAGCGAAAATCCGCCACATGGTTCTGGCCGCTCTGGAAAAGGAGCCCTGGATCAAGGGCCATCAGGGGCTGCCCCTGATCGGTCTGGGCGGAACCATCCGGACCTTGGGCAAGCTGGACCAGAGAGCACGCAAGTATTCCCTCCCCCTGGCCCACCAGTATCAAATGGAAAAAGGGACTGTGGAGCAGCTGCTCGCTGCATTGTCCACCATGCCGCCGGAGAAGCGGAAGAAGGTGGACGGTATGACCGGAAGCCGTGCCGATATTATCGTACCTGGAATGCTGATCCTTCAGACCGTATTCGATTATTCCGGCGCCTCCCACTATATGGTCAGCGGCAGCGGCCTGCGGGACGGACTCTTTTATGATGTGCTGAATCCGGGACAAGCCCAGTTCTCCAATGTGCTGGAGCACAGCGTCCGCAACCTGCTGGCCTTGCATCCGTCCGTGTCCCTTCTCCATGTGGAGCAGGTGAACCGGCTGGCCCTGAAGCTCTTCGACGACCTGCAGGATCTGCACCACCTGAGCATCCGGTCGAGAGCCTATCTTCATGTAGCAAGTCTGCTGTACCGGATCGGCATCACCATATTTTACTACGATTATCCCAAACATACCTTTTATCTCATCGCCCATTCCCGCCTGTACGGGCTGACCCACCGGGAGGTGCTGATCTGCGCCATGATCGCCTCCTACAAAAACAAAAACCGGACCCGTCAGCTATTCCTCGAACATAAGGACATTCTGACTGAATCCGATTGTCTGTTGGTGGAGCGCTTGGGGTCCTTGCTGCAGCTGGCTGTAGCTCTCGACCGCAGCGAAACCCAGCCGGTACGGCGGCTGACAGCCATTGCCCGCACCGGTGCCATCCGTCTGCAGCTGGAATGCACCCATCACCCCGGTATTGAGATCCGGGAAACCGGCGCCATTACCAAGGAATTCAAGAAGGTGTGGAGTCTTGTTCCGGAAATTCAGACAACCCCCGATTTTTCCACACCGCAACCTTCATAGCTTCGAACTGGCTGCGCAGCTCGGGCTCCTCTCCGGGCTGCCTGTTTTCATACATACCGTTGGATTGGAGCACCCTGGCCTTCACATTGTCATTCAGCGACAGCTGAAGCATGTTGATCAACGCCCGTTTGTTGGCCTCGTCCAATACCGGGCAAAGCAGCTCCACCCGGCGGGTCAGGTTCCGGCTCATCCAGTCCGCACTGGAAATATACACCTCCGGCTCCCCGCCATTTTCAAAATAGATGATCCGCGAATGCTCCAGAAAACGGTCCACAATACTCCGCACCGTAATATTCTCGCTTAATCCCGCCACTCCCGGACGCAGGCAGCAGACGCCGCGGACAATAAGGTCCACCTTGACTCCCGTTTGGGAGGCTGCGTACAGCTCGTCCACCGTTTCCTGATGGGACAGGGAGTTCATTTTGGCGATGATGCGCGCCGGTCTGCCGGCTTTGGCATGTTCGGCCTCCCGGCGAAACAGCTCGATCAGCTTGTTCTTCAGGTTAGTGGGGGCCACACACAAAGCCTGCATATGCTTGGGTGTGGAGTAGCCGGTAATTTCATTGAAGAGAATGGAGGCATCCTCCCCGATCAAGGCGTTGGATGTAAAAATTCCCACATCCGTGTACAAACGGGCGGTATTATCGTTATAATTCCCGGTGCCCACATGGACGTAACGGCGTAGAGAGTTATTTTCCTGCCGCACCACCAGGGTCACCTTGGCGTGGGTTTTGAGGCCGATGAGCCCGTAGACCACGTGGCAGCCCGCTTTTTCCAGCTTCCGCGCCCATGCAATGTTGCGTTCCTCGTCAAATCTGGCCTTCAGCTCTACTACAACCGTGACCTGCTTGCCGGATTCCGCCGCTTGGGCCAAAGCCTGCACCAGCAGGGAATGACCGCTGACCCTGTACAGGGTCATTTTGATCGCCAGCACCTTGGGGTCCTCCGCCGCCTGCACAATAAAATCCGTTACCGCCTCGAAGGACTCGTAAGGATGGTAAACCAGCACATCCTTGCGTCGGAGCACCTCGAAGGCGTCATCCTCATCTAGCTCCCGGGGATAATACGGCTCGAGTGCCGGATACCGCAGATGCTGAAATCCCTCCAAGCTCCCCTGCAGCCGCATCAGGAAGGTCAGATCCACGGGACCGTCGATCTCGAATACATTATCCTCGATTTCGAATTCCTCACGCAGCATTTCCAGCGCGTACGGATGCATCCCCTTATCCACTTCCAGACGCACAGGGGCACCCCAACGCCTGCGCCGGAGCTCCTTCTCGATCTCCTCCAGAAGATCCTCCGCCCCTTCCTCGTTCAGGGTCAGGTCCGCATTGCGGGTCAGCCGGAAGCTGTGTACCGCCACAGGCGTGTAGCCGGAAAACAACGTATGGATATGGACCCGGATCAGATCCTCCATCAGAATAAATTCATGCTTTTTGCTGTTTCCCCGTGGGGAGATAGAGATACAGCGGTTCAGGTTGGACGGCACCTGGACTATAGCAAAAAACGGCTCATCCTCCGGCTCCATCCCCTCCTTGGTCAACACTACAGCCAGATACAAGGATTGAGTATGTACCAGAGGGAACGGGCGGGATTGGTCCACTGCCATGGGAGTAAGTACGGGATAGATAATTTCGTGAAAATACTGGTCCATCGCTTTTTTGTGGGTGACATTCAAATCTTCGTACTCGCTTAATAAAATGCCTTCCTTGCTGAACAGCCGCAGAATTTCGCGGTAGGTTTTGTACTGCTCCGCCACCATCCGGTAGGTGCGCTTCATGACGCGCTTCAGCAAACCCTCAGGCAAATAGCCGGAAAAGTCCTTTTTGATATAATTGGCCTTCATCTGGTCTTGAAGACCGGCTACCCGGACGCTCATAAACTCGTCCAGATTGGACGAAACGATGGACAGGAACTTGGCCCGTTCCAATAAAGGCAGGGAGCTGTCCTGGGCTTCCTGCAGCACTCTCCAGTTAAATTCAATCCAGCTCAAATCACGGTTTATGTAATTGGATGCCGGACTTTTGGTGGTCATTATAATGCCTCCATTTTGTGTTTGACCTTTGTTCATTGAAGAGGTTACTCCTCATTCATAGTTTCATTATCTTTTACATTTGTTAGCCTGGCCTTAACGTATTGTAAACGTTTTGTAAATTTTGCAGGTAAAATCCGTTGCATGGTACAATATAACAAAGGTCCTATGAAAAAAATGCCGCCAACTGCTGAAAGGATGAAACCGTTATGGATCGAAGGCTGCTGGCACAGCTGCTACGGGGGTTGTGGGTCGCCTTATTGCTGACAGCGGCCATCTTGGGCGTTTTCTTTATCACGCCTCTGATTATTCCCTTCCTTGTGGGATGGGTCATTGCTTACATGATGAATCCCTTCGTGAACGTGATGCAGCGGGATACCAAGATGCCCCGCTGGCTGGCCGTTACCCTGGCCCTGATTCTGTTCCTCGGCATCACCGCCGGCTCCATCACGCTGGCCGTCACCAAGATAGTCCTGGAAATCAACGATTTGTCCCTGATTATTCAGAGCAATCTGAACTCCTGGAAAACCTTCTTTACGGATTATATCAACTCTGACCGCATCCAGAATTACATCACCAACATCATGGATATTTACAACCAGAATCCGGTTTACAAGGACACCATCAATTCCAATTTGACGTCCTCGGGCAAAACAGTTACGGATTTTGTCTCCTACATGGTGAAATTCATTCTGGACAGCATTGTGGCCCTGTTGACCAGCCTGCCCGGTCTAGCCACCATCATCATTATCGCACTGTTGGCTGCCTTCTTCATCAGCAAGGACTGGGATAAGCTCAGGGCCAAGATGAAGGCAGTATCCCCGGACTTTATCGTGAAGCCCACCGTAATCGTCTGGACCAATCTTCAGAAGGCCCTATTCGGGTACCTGCGGGCCCAGTTGATTCTGATCTCCATAACCGCTGTGTTCGTTATTGTGGGATTGCTGGTGCTTCGGGTGAAATATGCCATAACCATCGGTCTTCTCATCGGTTTGGTGGATCTGATGCCATATTTGGGAACCGGGGCCGTTATGGTGCCGTGGATCATCGTGGAGTTTATCCAAAAGGATTTTTATATGGGCATCGGACTGACGATCCTATATGGCATCATCGTGGTCGCCCGACAAATTCTGGAGCCTAAGGTGCTGGCCACCAGCATCGGCCTTGATCCCCTTCCGACGTTGATTTCCATGTATGTAGGGTTGAAGCTGTTCGGCTTCCTGGGATTGATTATCGGGCCTGTCACCCTGATCCTGCTGGCCACCTTCCACCGGGCCGGCATCTTCCGGGATGTGTGGCGGTATATTGTTAAAGGCAAGGATCCCGTTTAGCCGGAGCAAAAAAGGTATACATAGCTTTCACAAGCATAGAGCCGGACATCCCCACGGATATCCGGCCTTTGTTTGCTTGTAAGGTCAGCTGTTATCTGCGGAACAGGATGATTTTCCCCTGGCCGATCCTCTTGGTAATGTACCGGAGCACCAACAGCTTGGCGATGCCGCGGGTCAGAGGAAGAAGCAGGAGCAGGCCGGCGATGTCCGACAAAAAACCGGGCAGCAAAAGCAGCGCTCCGCCGATGAAGATGCAGATTCCGTCCAGGATGCTGTCCGTAGGCAGCTCGCCTTTGGCCAGTTTGAATTGGGCATAGTCCCATACCCGCTTCCCTTCCCGCTTGGCCATGTACGCTCCAAACAGGCCGCTGAGAATGAGGAGCGCAAGGGTGGCCCACGCCCCGATCCATTTGCCGGTCTGAATCAGCAGGACCAGCTCCAGCGCCGGAATCAGTATGAACAGTGCCAGCACCCATCGCAGCATGATGGTTCCTCCTTCATTGTTAAGAGCTGCGAGGAAATTAGTACCCGCTTTTGCTGACAAAATCTCCACGGTTAGCTGGTGCTTACGAAGCCGGCTTTCCTTTAGGAAAGCCCTCAGGGAGTTTTGTCAGCAAATTAGCGGTACTTGAGCGTTTGCTAAGCAAACGCCGCTTCGTAAGCATATGCTTATTTCGTCGCAGTCTCTTAGTGTTCCGCTGCCGCCTGCGTCAGGAGGGCATACAGCTGCGGACAAGCCCGGTCGATTCTGGCCGGACGCCATTGCCGGTTCACCCAAACATGTTTGGTAGCGGCGGTGACCAGCAGCTCATTGTCCTGGACCCGCCGGATTTCGTAGGAGCAATCCAGTCTGACATTGCTTACAAGGTCTATTCTGGTGGTGACCAGCACCTCGTCATCATACCGGGCCGGCTTCAAATATTGGATGCTGACATCCACCACCGGCAAGAGCAGCCCATACTGCTCCTCTAATGAACGGTACTCCATCCCCTGCTCCCGGAGCATCTCCGTCCGTCCGATCTCCAGCCAATCCAGATAGCGGGCATGGTAGACAACCCCCATCTGATCCGTTTCCGCATAGCGGACACGGAGTTTATGTGTAAAAATAAGCGGCATGTTGAAGTCGTCTCCTTACTTGATAACCAGCACAGGGACAACGGAATGCTGGACCACATTGTGGCTGACGCTGCCCAGAACAAATTCACGGATTCCGCCCAAACCGCGGCTGCCGATGACAATCACATCGCAGCTGTGAGTTTTGGCATAGTCCAGAATGGTCTCTGCCGCGCCCCCCTGGATCAACTCCACAGTGCCTTCCACGCCGGACTCCTTCAAGAGCTGTGCCGCCTTCTCCGAGGTTTCCACGGCCACATCATACACTTCCTTGTTGACGGATGCAGGGATAGGCGCCAGTGCCTCACCGATATACAGCCGCGGGAAGGCATATACATGCACCACATGAAGTTTGGTTCCCGGCGATAGCTTGGCCAATGCTACGGCATGCTGGAACGCCTTGGTGGATGCCTTGGACCCGTCGTAAGCAAGCAGGATGTTGGAATATAACATAGAAAACCGCCTCTTTTCTGGGATTGTGATGCACTTGCGTGAAGATAGGATGAATCGGTCATATCTCCAGTATACCAAACTGTGCGCCATTGTTGAAACGAACCGGCTGCAAGGGACTCTTAGTGGACGTGTGAGCGCCCTAAATCTCTGTGGAGATCAACTGCGGGGTCCTTAAGCAGTCCTGGGAAAATCTAACGGCGGCCAGAGACGTTATTTCCTCCAAAATACAGGCTTGAAAATTGTAATGGCAGCCACAGCCGCTATTGGGGTCAAACTGCTCGCTCCAAGCCTGGTTTTGGCGAAATAAGCGCACCTGCTTCCGTTAGATTTTGGAACCCCCTCTTTTTGGCGATATAAGGGCTCCAGCTTCCGTTAGAATCGCCTCGCCAAACCCATTTTGCGCATACAGAAAAACCAGAAAGCCACGCGCAACAGAGTACGCTTGGCTTTCTGGTTTCAAACACAAGTTATCTCATTAAATTAAACTTACAGAACCTTAGCTTTGCCGGAGTAGATTACACCCAGCTCAGCGTATACGGAAGCGTCAGTGCCGTCGGACAGCTTGGACAATGCGCCTTCCACACCTACGATTACCGGAATGCCCAGGCTCAGGCCCACTACTGCTGCGTGGGAGGTGATGCCGCCCACTTCAGTGATGACAGCAGCCGCTTTTTCGAAAGCAGGCATATATTCCTTGTCGGTAGTAACGGTAACCAGGATGCAGCCTTGAGTTGCTTTGGCGTTGGCTTCTTCCGCAGTGCGGGCAGTTACCACTTTGCCGGTAGCATTCAGGGTGCCGATGCCTTGGCCCTTGGCGATCATTTCACCAACATGGTGAACCTTGATCAGGTTGGTAGTGCCGGTGCGGCCTACCGGTACACCTGCAGTGATCACAACCAGGTCGCCTACGTTAACCAGACCTGCGTTTACGCTGCTGTCGATAGCTTGTTCGATCATTTCGTCGGTGTTGGCAGCTTCCTTGCCCAGAACCGGAATAACACCCCAGATCAGCATCAGGCGGCGGATCACTTGCGGGTTGGTGGTAACGGCAATGATCGGAGCCTTAGGACGGTACTTGGACACCATACGAGCGGTATAGCCGCTTTCGGTGGCGGTTACGATTGCCTTGGCATCCAGGTCCAGAGCAGAATTGGCAACTGCTTGGCTGATGGCTTCGGTAACGGAGGTTTGTTGAGCTTGGGATTGCTTCAGGAAGATTTCGCGATACTCCAGAGCGGACTCAGCGCGCTCAGCGATACGGGCCATGGTCTTTACGGATTCTTCCGGATATTTACCAGCGGCGCTTTCGCCGGACAGCATGATAGCGTCAGTGCCGTCGAAGATAGCGTTAGCTACGTCACTTGCTTCCGCACGGGTCGGACGCGGGTTGCGTTGCATGGAATCCAGCATTTGGGTAGCGGTGATAACCGGCTTACCAACGCGGTTACATTTTTTGATCATGGCTTTTTGTACCAGCGGTACTTCTTCAGCCGGGATTTCTACACCCAGGTCGCCGCGGGCAACCATCAGGCCGTCGGATACTTCCAGGATTTCGTCCAGGTTGTCCACGCCTTCTTGGTTTTCGATCTTGGAGATGATTTGGATGTGGCTGGCATTGTGCTTTTCGAGCAGCTCACGGATTTCCAGAACGTCGCTTGCTTTACGCACGAAGGAAGCGGCGATGAAGTCAACGCCTTGTTCGATACCGAATACGATATCGTTAGCATCCTTCTCGGTGATGCCGGGCAGGGTGATCTTCACGCCCGGAACGTTTACGCCTCTTTTGCTCTTAATGGTGCCGCCGTTAACGATGTGGCAATGAATTTCAGTGCCCTTGATGTCAGTAACGGTCAAACCGATCAAACCGTCGTCGATCAGGATGGTGGAACCAACGGATACGTCGTTAGGCAGGTTGTCATATGTGATGGAGATGCGGTCTTTGTCGCCAAGAATTTCTTCAGTGGTCAGGATGATGGTTTCATCTTGAACCAGCTCGATAGGCTCAACCTTCAGCTTGCCTGTACGGATTTCCGGACCTTTGGTGTCCAGCAGGATCGCCACATTTTTGCCTGTATTCTTCGTAACTTCGCGGATATTCTTGATACGGCCGCCATGCTCTTCGAAATCGCCGTGGGAGAAGTTCAGACGCATAACATTCATTCCGGCGTTGACCAGTTTGGTCAGGTTTTCAACGGATTCACTAGCAGGACCGATAGTACAGACAATCTTCGTTTTACGCATGGTTTAATGTTCCTCCTAAAATTTATGTATCCGAATTGCCTGGATATTTGTATGAAACCCGTAAGGGATCCCAACTACCATCACTTAAAATACCTTATAGCGGAGAGGGAAGCCTATGATGTTTGTCATAGAATTCCGCATCACCCTCTATAATCTTACCCATTCTGACAAAACATTACCCTTTTGCAGGGTCAGATTGCGCAGAAATCAGGGAACGCTGAGGAACTCGGTACGCTCCGAAGGAACGGAACTTGCGGTAACGGTCCTCCCGCAGCTCCTCACTGGACAGCTGCTGCAGCTCCTGCAGATGCGACCATAGGCTCGACTTGAGCGTGGCAGCCTGCTGCTCGAGGTTTTTGTGGGCGCCGCCAGGCGGCTCCGGCACAATCTCGTCGATCAGCTTCAGCTGCAGAATATCCTGGGCGGTGATCTTCATGGCCTCCGCAGCCTGGGGGGCCTTGGCCGAATCCTTAAACAGGATGGAGGCCGCCCCTTCCGGCGAAATAACGGAATAGATGGCATGCTCCAGCATCAGCACCCGGTTACCGACTCCCAGAGCCAGCGCACCGCCGCTTCCTCCTTCGCCGATCACCACACAAATGACAGGCACACCCAGAGCCGACATCTCCATCAAGTTACGGGCGATGGCTTCGGATTGGCCACGCTCCTCCGCTGCCGCCCCGGGATAAGCTCCCGTCACGTCGATGAAGGTAATGATGGGCCGGCGGAATTTATCCGCTTGGCGCATCAGACGCAGCGCCTTGCGGAAACCCTCGGGATGGGGCATCCCGAAATTCCGGGCGATGTTGTCTTTGGTATCCTTCCCCTTCTGGTGGCCCATCACGGTTACTGGCACGCCGTTAAGCTTGGCCAAACCTCCGATAATCGCCAGATCGTCTCCGAACAGGCGGTCGCCATGCAGCTCCATGAAGTCGGTGAAGATGGTCTGAATATACTCAATGGTCGTTGGACGCTGGGGGGTTTTCACAATCTGGATCTTTTCGTGGACCTTTAGCTCCGCATACACCTCTTGGGCAAGCCGGGCGTAGCGCTCCTCCAGCCGGCCGATTTCATCAGAGAAATCGATGCCTTTATCCTGGCCGAATTTCTTCAGCTCCTCGATTTTGCCCCTCAGTTCCGCAAGAGGCTGCTCATAGGGCAATTCACTTGCCAACCGCAACCCCTCCTTTCTGTCCTGAAATAACCTGGTCCAGACCTAAGGCCGGCCGTCAAAAGATGGGCTTAACCATGAAATAACCTGGTCCAGGCCTAAGCCGGACAGGTTATCAGGGCCTCCGGTTCAAATCCATCCTGTTAATTCCTTCCTGTGCCGCGGGCAGCTGAGGAAGGAGTCTGGGAATGCATGTCCAGAAGCTTCGTCAGAGTGGAACGGAGCTCCTTGCGGTGAACCACCATATCCAGCTGACCGTGCTCCAGGTTAAATTCGGAGGTCTGGAAATTATCCGGGAGCTTCTGGCGGATGGTCTGCTCGATAACCCGCTTTCCGGCAAATCCGATATTGGCGCCGGGCTCTGCGAGAATGAGATCCCCAAGCATGGCAAAGCTGGCCGAAACGCCTCCGTAGGTGGGATCGGTCAACACCGAGATATAAAGTCCCCCCTTCTCCGACAGTTTGGCCAAGGCCGCGCTGGTTTTGGCCATCTGCATTAAGGACAGAAGGCTCTCCTGCATCCGGGCGCCGCCCGAGGTGGAGAAAAGCACAAGGGGATATTTTTTCTGGATGGCCGCTTCAATGGCACGGACAATCTTTTCACCCACAGCCCCGCCCATGGACCCGCCAAAAAATTCGAAGGTCATCACGCCTACCACGATGGGGTAACCGCCAATGGTTCCTTCGCCGGTAATAATGGCCTCATTGTAGCCTGTTTTCTCCCGGGCCGCCTCCAGCTTGGCTGCATAACCCGGAAATTCCAGGGGATCTTCGGCCGTTAGCTCGCTGTCATATTCAAATAACCGGCCTTCATCCATCACCATCTGGATCCGCTCCAGCGCGCTCAGGATAAAATGGTGGCCGCAGCTGGTGCAAACCTTCAGATTTTTGTCCAGCTCAATGGAGGTTTGGATTTTGCCGCACTTGCCGCATTTATGCATGAGTCCTTCAGGAATCTCGCGCTTGGTACGTTCAGACGGGACAGTCGCATATTTCTTTTTTTGGAAGATATCCTTTATTGGCACGCAATACACCTCTCAGCCTGATATCGCCTAGGCATGCCTTAAGCCGCAGGCCCTTCAGCTTGTAACTAGTAGGCCGTCAATATCCGCGCTGGGGCAAAATGGTGTTGAGCACCTCCTGCACATCCAGCAGCTCGCCTTCAGGGACCAGTATCTCATATTGATTCTTGGTCATGTTGATGGAACGGACTTGTACCAGAAATCCTTCTTCCGTCAGTCTGTTCTTGATGCGGTCCGCAATTTTCTCGGTGGGGGCAATATAGATAACCGTCCACATGCCGGTGTTCCTCCCTAAAGCATATTTTCCGCGAATTGAAAAAAGGCTTAGTGAAGGCGCTTATCAGGGCCATATAATGGATGATATCACAGAAGGAGAATTTATCGCAACAAGGCATGTCCATTGCCCCCGGACAAAACCGTGCAAATAGGAGCCCCGGATGGACCTCTATGCAACAAAACCTCCCATATTCCCCTAAGAACTTCCGGCCGTTGGGTCATTATATGCGGGAGGTTTTGTGTTTAGTCTCTTCGGCTTTGACCAAGCTGTGGAAACATGCCCTCAAACCGGCTCTGCCGGTTTCGAGGCTTCCGCAGCTTATCCGGCCTTCGGCTTTGACCAAGCTGTGGAAGAGGATCATTTCACCTTCGCCGAGCCTTCCCCCAAAAGCTGGTCGATGCTTGCGATCAGCTCGGGGGACGGCTTGATCCGGTACTGGTCGCTTAATGCAAGAAGCCGCTGCTCCCGTTCGTAGAAGAGAACTGTCTCCAAGGGTCCTTTGGCAGATTTCAGCAATGCTTCCAGCTGCGGCAGAATTCCGGCCATTTCCTTATCCGCGCTGATTTTGATGAAAAGACGCTGGGGCCGGGAGGGGGCAGCACTCCTGCTCCGGACGGTTTCAGGCACCTCCGCCTCCGCTCCAGGTGCCGCAAGAGATGCTCCATTGCTCCCCTGTCCCTGCCGGTTAGGCTTGTTTCCTCCCCCGCCCCGGCTGGGAGCTTCATTGGAAGGAGCGGACCTGCCGCCTCCCCGGTTGTAAACCGGTCTGCGCTCCTGCACAGCGGCCGGAGGGGCAGCAGCGCTCCGTGGGCCGGAACCGGCTCCGGGTTCACCGGAGGCACGCTCCAGGCGCTTCTCTCCGGATCTTCCCCCCAGCCAGTTCTTATACCGCTCCGGACGGAGCTCCGCAGTTAGGGGTTCAATCCGTTCCGCCAGAAGCTTAATGCCTTCCTCCTCATCCTGGTGCTGGAGCTTGGCGCCGATGAGAAGCAGGCTTCCCTTTTCCACTATGGTGCCATACCGCTTCCAGGTTTCCGGGAACAGCACCAGCTCCAGGCGTTCAATCCGGTCCTCCACCTCGGCGAATGCCATCATCTGCCCCTTCTTGGTGGTGATGGTTTTCAGACTGACCACCCGGCCTGCCGTCATCGCTACACTTTCGTCGGGGAGCTCAGCCAGCTGATAAAGGGGAACTGCGCCGAGTGCCGCCAGGGGCTCCTCGTAATCATCCAGCGGATGGCCTGTGAGATACAGGCCCAGCAGCTCACGCTCCAGCTCCAGGATCTGCTGGGTGGAATACGGGCGGATATCCGGATATTCGATATGCCAGTTCGTTTCCTCTGTAAAGCCTTCCAGGTACAGCTGCAGGTCCTCCCGCTCCTTCTTCCACTTGAGAGCCGCGTCCACGGTTTCCTCCAGGGTGGCAAGATGCTGGGCTCTATGGCCGGGCAAGGAATCCATGGCTCCCGACTGGATCAGGGATTCGATCACCCGCTTGTTGCATACCCGCAGATCCACTCTCCGGCAGAAGTCCAGCAGGTTTTCGAAGGGGCCCCCATCGGCACGTTCCTTGCGGATGGATTCGATGGCCTGGGTACCCACATTCTTAATAGCAGCCAGGCCAAACCGAATGCGGCCCCGCTTATCCGCAGCATCAGGTGAAGCTACAGCGGCTTCGGAGCCTCCTTCCGGAGCAGGAACAGATTCCAGCTTCTCCCAGGGGATGGGCGTAAAGGCCACACCGCTTTCATTCACATCGGGAGGCAGCACAGCGATGCCGAGCCTCCGGCAATCATCCACATATTCCGCCACCTTCCGGTGGCTGCCGATAACTGCCGTCAGCATGGAGGCCATAAAAAACACAGGATAATGGGCCTTGAGATACGCCGTCCGGAAGGCCAGCACACCGTAGGCAGTGGCATGGGCCCGGGGGAAGCCGTAATCGGCAAACCGGACGATCATATCGTAAACCCGGTTGGCCTCCTCCTCCGTATATCCTAGCCCCACACTTCCCGCTACAAAATGCTTGCGCTCCTGGTCCAGCACCTCCCGCTTCTTCTTGCTCACCGCACGCCGCAGAAGATCCGCTTCGCCAAGGCTGAAGCCCGCCATCCGGGAGGCAATCTGCATAATTTGCTCCTGGTAGACGATGATGCCGTAGGTATCCTTCAAAATGGGCTCCAGATTGGGATGGGGATATTCCACCTGGATTTGGCCATGTTTGCCGCCTATATATTTCGGAATGAACTCCATAGGACCCGGACGGTACAAGGCCAGCACTGAAATCACGTCCTCAAATTCGGAGGGCTTCAAATCCCGCAGCACCCGCCGCATCCCGGCGGACTCCAGCTGGAACACGCCGGTGGTGTCCCCGCGGCTCATGAGCTCGTAAGTGGCCGGATCGCTGTCAGGCACCTCGGCAAACCGGAGCGGCTGGCCGGTATACTCCTCCAGCCAACGCTGGGTGCGTTCAATAATGGATAGTGTCCGAAGACCCAGGAAGTCCATTTTGAGAAGACCAACCGCCTCCAGATTCTCCATAGCGAACTGAGTCAGCGGTGTTCCGTCCGTTCCCTCCTGCAGGGGGACATGTCTGGTTAACCGTTCCCGGGAGATCACTACCCCTGCCGCATGGGTGGAAGCATGGCGGGGCATACCCTCCACACGGCGCGCCAGATCCAGAAGCTTGCCGATCCGCGGATTCTGGACATATTGCTTGTGCAGCTCCGGATTCAGACGCAACGCATCATCCAGCGTGATCCCTAATTGAAAGGGAATCATCTTTGCCGTCCGGTCCACCTCCGAATATGGAAGATTCAGCACCCGGCCCACGTCCCGGACGGCAGCCTTGGCGGCCATGGTGCCGAAGGTGATGATCTGGGCGACCCGGTCCCGGCCGTATTTGGCCACGACATACCCGATAACCTCATCCCGCCGCTCATCGCTGAAGTCGATATCAATATCGGGCATGCTGACCCGCTCCGGATTCAGGAACCGCTCGAACAGAAGGCTGTACCGGATGGGGTCCACATCGGTAATCCGCAGTACATACGCCACCAGACTGCCCGCAGACGAACCCCGTCCCGGACCCACGGCAATGCCCTCCTGATGGGCAAACCGGATAAAATCCCACACGATGAGAAAATAGTCCGAGTACCCCATCCGCTCAATAACACCCAGCTCATAATCCAGCCGCTCCTCTACCTGCCGCCGCCAATCCGGGTCCACCCATTCCTCCCTGCCAGCGTACCGGAAGGTTAGGCCATCCCGGCAAAGCTCCATTAAATAAGAGGGAGCGGTGCTGCCTTCCGGCAGGGGTTCGAAGGCCGGGAGAATGGACTGGCCGAAGGAAAGCTCCAGCGTGCAAGACTCGGCAATGACGGCCGTATTGGTCAGCGCCTGCGGCGCGTAGCTGAACAGCTCCTCCATCTCCTGCCCGGTTCGCAGATACATCTGTTTGGAGTGGAACTTCAGCCGTGATTCATCATCCACCGTTTTGCCTGTGCCGATACAAATCAGAATATCCTGCGCTTCATAATCCTCCGCATGGAGATAGTGGACATCATTGGTGGCCACCAACGGAATCCCCGTTTCGCCGGACAGACGGATAATCCCCTGGTTCACCTTTTTTTGCTCCAGCATGCCATGATCCTGAAGCTCCAGATAATAGTCGTTCCCGAACAGCCCCTGATACCGGAGCGCGGTTTGTTTGGCTTCCTCGTACCGGTCATGGAGCACATGCTGGGCCACCTCCCCGCCCAGGCAGGCAGATAAACAGACCAGACCCTCCGCGTGGCGGGACAACAGCTCAAAATCAATCCGCGGCTTATAATGGAAGCCGTCCAGTTGGGCCCGGGACACCAGCTCCATCAGATTCTCATAGCCTGTCCGGTTTTTCGCCAGCAGAATGAGATGCCAGGTCTTCTGCTCCTGCCGGGACAGCTTGTCCTTCATGGACCCCTCGGCCACATACAGCTCACAGCCCAGAATGGGCTTGATCCCGTGTTTCACACATGCCTTGTAAAAAGGCACCACTCCGTACATTGCACCATGGTCCGTCAGCGCCAGGGCAGACATGCCAAGTTTGGCGGCCTCCGCAGCCAACTCCTCGATCCGGGCCGCGCCGTCCAGGAGACTGTATTCACTATGCACATGCAGATGGACAAATCCGCTCAACTTGCAGCCCTCCCCGCCCTTAAGCAGCCTCCGGTTTCCGGCGGCTCTACTATTCCTTCTATTTTAACACAGAACCCGAAAAATGCGAACCCACATTCGCTTTCGTCTCTCTCTTCTATTCGTAGCGGCAGCGGCATAAATTTTTAGTACGGGACAACCCGTTGATCTGTGCCGGTATGAGTTTAACGCGTAGAGGGGGATTCCCATGGAATTGTTTTTATGGAAGCTGTGGCTGAACTTTTTCGTAGCCTTCGGGATTGTAATGGGAGGCTGTTTGCTTGCGGGCATCGGGGCCACGGCGCTGCTGCGTCCGCCCTCCAGCACGATGATGACCATTGCGGACAATATCAAGGTATGGGCCATGGTAGCGGCGGTGGGAGGCACCATCGATCCTTTTCGGGTAATCGAAGCCAATTTTGCCGAAGGTTATCTGTCCCCCGCTTTTAAGCAAATTGTATATTTTGCAGGTGCCTTTGCCGGAGCACAGCTGGCGTATGAGCTGATCCGGATGATCTGCAAGGGCGGTATGGACTGATGCGGGTCCCCTCCTTTGAGCGGTACAGGAGCCTGCTTTCCGGAACAGGGATTTTTATTGCGGGGATGATTGTGGGGGCGGCTGTTTATTTGAGCGTTTACCAGGAGCATTTATCCATTTTGCATGAACGGGTGGGGGAGCTCTCCAACCAGAACAAAACCCTTCAGGACAGCATGGAAGGGTTGAATAAGTTCAAGCAAAACCAGGCGTACATCGGCAGAATTAAGGTGGTAGCGGAATTTGGGCCGAAGGAAGCGGACAAGGCGGATGCCAATGTGCTCAACGAGTTGAAGCGTCTTGTCTATGAGGATATAAAGCTGACCAGCGGCAAGCCGGTCAGCGCGGTGCGGGAGGCTCCCGATATCTTCACCAATCTGGTGGACAAAAAGGTGTACCGGAACGTGTTCGGGAAGAACTACCAGATTTCGGTCCGTTATCTGATGGTGGTTCAAACGGAATTCACTCTTTATATTACATGCAGCGAATTTGCTCCGCCACCTACCTGATGATTTTAGCGGCAGCCTCCAAAATACCTTGAACCCATTGGTCCGCTTCAGTCTCTTGGCCGGCCGCCCAGAGCAGCAGCTCCGCCTGGGTTTTTCTTGCTTCCTGCGGCCAATACTCTTCATGGCCGACGCTGGCAGCAGGCTCCTCTTGAAAACGTGCCAATGCCGCTTCCAGACGCTCCGCTATGCAGGCATACAGCCCGGCCAGCAGGTCCAGCTGCTCTCTTCCGCCGCCTTCGGGGAGCAGTTCCCGGCTGGAGGTCAGGTACACGGCAGCGCTTCTGCGGGCATCTGTCAATGCGGCCAGGCAAAAGCGGTTCACCAGGTATCTCCGCCTCACATCCTCTTCCTTTGCATCTATGTACCAGGAATCGTCGGACAGCTCAAGCCGCCAGGCCTCAAACGCCGCATAACCCAGCTTATAACCGCGATTTTCGATTTTGCCCATGGTATCCATTCTAAGCCGGAGGGAGGCCAACAGACTTTCAACAGCCGGTGGAGCCTGGTATGTTTCACCCATTCTGACCAGAGCAAACGGCCAGTTATCCACATACAAGTATCCTCCGGTGCGTGCCATTTCCTCCTGAAAGGCAGGCTCATGCTCTTGCTTCATGAAAACCTCCTCGTCAAAATATGTCCGGCATAAGAGGGTGTTCCCCGAATCGGCATAACCAGTGATGACTCCCCACTCCGGCGCAACTCGCAGATTGATGGCAACCGGCAGCCGGTGGGAATCCACATCGGAGACAATCTGCTCCTTGACCCGCTTCCGCTCCTCCTTGCTGATCCGGTCTGCCCATATAGGCTTGATTCCGTAAGCGTGTAAGGCCGGAGCCGCATAGTCACAGGCGACCAATGCATCTGCCGAGCTGAAATCCCACACGGATGCAAAGGCGATTCTCCAGCAAGCCCCGGATACGCCCATGACGGTTTCATAGGATGTATCGACTCCCATCGTCTTAAGGGACAGGAGAAGCGCGCCTGCCCAGGAGCAATCCTGGCCTTTCCCGAAGCCAAGCTGCCCGACCCCCGCCACGGTGTAGGAATCACTGCTGCGCACATCCCGATATAGCCGGGTTCTGTCTGCGTTGTAGCGGATCCGCTCCCCTTCTCGGCAGCTTACGGCATAGATGCCTTCCTCATTCAAGTAAACCAGCAGCAAATAATCCGAACCTTCGTTTTCGGTCAGACTGGGAAACTGCTCATGATTGGCCATAAACCCGTTCCAGCGGAAATACTGGTAATGGGCCAGCTTGTTCATCACGTTCCGGGCATGATGTCTGTTTCCGTATACCCCATGGATAAATTGCAGCTCCCCGAAGCCCGCCGTATAAACAGGCGCCCCTTCCGGTATCCCTGCAGCCAGCCGCAGGTCCAAGAGCTCCCCTTCTGGTGCACAGATGAAGAATATGCCTGCGGGGGCTTCCAGCTTCATCAGCAGCACCTTCATCCGGTCACAGGTGGCAGCGGCAGCAGCCAGTTCCCCATCCTCCACACGAAGCCTCAGGCGGTCTCCGCTCACGAAAGCGTTCACCCGCTGCGTCACATCCTCCTGATCGTCACCATCGGTGTATACAGCCGATAGCACCACCAGCTGACGCGGCAGCAGGATGCTGTCGATGGACTGGCCGAGAACCCGTGACAACAGCGGCAAGCTTGCCGTTTCGGGCACGGATTTCCCCGTTTCCCATTTGGACACCGCCTGTGGGCTCACATTCAATTGCTCCGCCAGCTGCTCCTGGGACAGCCGTCTTTCCTTGCGGAGAAGCGCGATCCTTCTCCCAATGTGTTCTGCGCTTAGCATAAAACCATCTCCTTCAATAAAAGTGGCGCCTCCTCCACTACATAGAAGGGAGGTGACTACTTCCTAATTATTAGGGAATCGGAGACAGGAAACCATGTATCTCGGATTGGGCGGCGCCGCTTTTTCCCCAACCGGGAGTTGAATGCACATACACGTTTTTTCATACAAAAAAACCCGGACATGCCGGGTTACCCAATTTATTGGCGTTCAAAGCCGATATGTTCTTCTACCTTCTCCAGGCGTTCCGTCAGCTTGTCCAGGTCGCGCTCCAGGCTTTCCCGGTGGCGCCGTTCCTTTCTCTGCTCGAAGGCGTTTTCGTCCAGCCGCTCGTGGATCTGCCTGAAATTGTCGGCAGTTTCCCCTTTGAAGCCCCGTAGCTCGCTGTTAAACTCATCCATGCGCTTGTCCATTCCGTCAAACCGGTCGTCCATTCTGTCAAATCGCTCGTCCATTTTGTCCATACGGCTGTCCATCTTGTCCAGTCTGCCGTCAATTTGAGAGAATTTTTCGATTGTTTCCTTGCGGAAGTGAAGCAATTCATCCTGCACAGCCGTAACCTTCGCGTTGGTAAGCTCCTGGTTTTTCAGAATGGCATGCAATAGCTGCCGGGTTTCATCCATGGCTACCCTCTCCTTGTCCTTCTATGATACCCTGCCCGTGCGGGTGCGGCAAGCCGCTTTTTTGTGCGGACACGCAAAAACGCCGATTGTTTCCAGGAAGGAAACAATCGGCGCATGCTTTGCGTCCGGGGCTTATACTGTTACCCGGAGTATACCATATAGCAGCATCTCACGTAAAGATTACAGGCCCGTCTCCAGAAACGGCTCCACCCGCATAATCCGGGCAAAGGTTCCGTTTAGAGCGGCCAGCATGGTCTTCTGGACAGTGTCCGCGGGAAGACGCTCCCCCTGCCATTCCAGATCCCGGGTGGCACAGGCATCCTCCAAGAGGGTAACCGTGTACCCATAATCCCGGGACGCTCTCACGCTGGTGTCGATGCACATATGGGTCATCATCCCGCACACGGTCAAATGTTTGATCCCTGCGGATTGAAGTTCTTCGTGCAAGCCTGTTCCGGAGAAGGCGTTGGGCACATGCTTCAGCAGCACCCGCTCACCCTCCACAGGGGCCACCCGGGGATGGATATCTGCACCGGGTGTACCGGGGAGGAAGAATGCCGCTCCCGGCTGAAGGCTTTCATGCCGGATATGGAATACCGGCAGCCCCCTCCTGCGGTAATCCTCCAGGACCAGCGCAGCCTTGGCCGCCGCTTCCTCCGGCCCTTGAAGGACCCATTTTCCCCCGGGAAAATAATCGTTCTGGATATCGATCAAAAGCAAAGCGCTGTCTGCCATACAAGTCCCTCCTCACCGCATTTACGCCTATTATAATGAGGGGGGAGAGAAGTGTACATTACCCACTTTTTTGTGGGCAGCCGTCTTTGGAATAGGCAATCCCCTTTGCATCCAAAAAGTCGGTCTGGCC
Organism: Bacillota bacterium; assembly: GCA_023386955.1. Lineage (GTDB taxonomy): Bacteria > Bacillota > Bacilli > Paenibacillales > NBRC-103111 > Paenibacillus_AR > Paenibacillus_AR mesotrionivorans. Next base: position 185,689 of record JAEWIS010000044.1, on the reverse strand, counting down.
TTGCTCCACCATGATGTCCACACCAATCTGCTGCATGATCCGCACAGCCTCCAGCATTCTGCGTCCACGGTCCGGCGTTAAGGAATACTCCACACGCAGCGGATAACCATCAAAGGCATGTTTGTCCACCAAGCCGAAAGCCTGGAGCTCCTTCAGCTGCTCCAGCAGCATTTTCTGGCTGATACCGGCAATGCTGCGCTCCAGTGCGGACAAGGAGACCGGTTCCCTTTGCAGCTGGAATAGAATGATAGGCTTCCATTTGCCCTTCATAATATCATGGGCGATTTCCAGCGGACACGTATAATCCTCCCTGATTTTCATCCCCGGCCTCCTAGTTTACTGGTCAAACACCTGGGCCGTCAGCATGGCCTTGGCTACCATCTGGCCGTTATAGAACATCTCCACATCCACCTTGCCGAATTTCCGGCTGATCTCGATGATACGGGGACGGATCTCAATCTGGCTTTCAATCTGCACCGGGTGCAGGAAATAGGTGGACATGTTGTCAATGACCATGTCGCCCTTTTTGCTTTCATGGACAGCGCGTACGGCGCTCTGCTTCATGAGTGTCGTCAGCACTCCGGCGGAAACCGAGCCCAGATGGTTGGTCATTTGCGGTGTCACTGTCCCGCGGAAGTATATCCGCCCTTCCTCGTCCCGGTACTCCTCGAATCCCGCCCAAATGAGATCCTCGAAGGTTTCACCTACCTGCGGCTGGCGCTGCACATATTGCATCACCTTCAGCACGTCCTTGCGGCTGATGACGCCGATCAGCTTCCGGTTGGCGTCCACCACCGGTAGAAGCTCGATCCCCTCCCACACCATCAGATGCGCCGCCGAAGCCAAGGAGGTTTGCATATAAACAGTGAGAGGATTGCGGGTCATCAGCTTATCGATGGTCTGCTCCGCCGGAGCGCCCAGCATATCCTTGGAGGTAACCACCCCCACCACCCGGTTCCACTCGTCCACCACGGGGAAGCGGCTGTGGCCGGAGCTTTCGATAAGCTCGCGCATATCCTGTGCGGTATGGGAGCTTTTGAGAGTGGAGACCTGTCCGCGGGAAGGCAGAATGTCCTCCACCAGCATAATTTTCTTCTTGATCAGCCGGTCGTAAATAGCGCGGTTGATCATAGAGGCGACGGTGAAGGTATCGTAGCTGCAGGAGATAATAGGCAGACCCATTTTGTTGGCCAAATGCTTCACTTCATCGGAGGTGTCGAAGCCCCCGGTGATGAGCACCGCAGCCCCCAGCTGGAGCGCAAAGATGTGAGCCTTTTCCCGGTTGCCCACAATCAGCAGGTTGCCCTCCTCAATGTAGCGGATCATGGCCTCCTCCTGCATGGCACCGATGACAAACTTGTTCAGTGTCTTCTCCAGACCCTGTGCTCCGCCTAACACAACCCCATCCACAATATTCACGACCTCGGCAAAGGTCAATTTATCGATGTTGTTGCGCTGCTTTTTCTCCACTCTTACGGTGCCGATCCGTTCCTTGGTGCTGACAAGTCCCTGGTTCTCCGCTTCCTTGATGGCGCGGTAAGCAGTGCCCTCGCTGACCTCCATATCCTTGGCAATTTTGCGGACGGAGATTTTGTTTCCGACCTTCAGGCTTTCGATATACCGGAGTATCTGTTCATGCTTCGTAAGCGAATCATCCTGGGAGATATTCGTCATCTGTTACACCTCAAATCCGGATTCTGTACCATACTGTTATTGTCCCAATTATAGTATAGAATCACCCGCTGCGACAATAGGAAAAACGCATCCAGCCGTTTCTGGCTCTAACGAATTTCACAAAGCTTACTTCCCGAAAATCACGCATTGGGAAATGTAACGAATATGAGCCCCGTTATTTCTTCCCTCCCTGCTCATTTCAGGATCTTTTTGGTGCAATAAGGCTCCTCTGATTCATTAAAAAGACGAAACGGACCGAATGGGTGAATTAACGTGGCTGAGATTCGTTAGAATCAACATTGCTCCGCTCAAACCCGCCAACATTCCCCCTTCGTCAGGTGCCCCATCCCCCTCCCGCTGAAATATGCAAAAAACCCGGCGATCTACCCGCCGGGTCTTGATGGGCTACGCCCCTTTTCCGAGCCGCTCTGCCAGACTGTCCGCTTTGCGCTGGAGCTTGAACTTCCTCATCCGTTTGACCTGCCGCAGCCGCTCCCGTTTCTTGGCGTCCACACCCAGCAGCTCATGGAGCTGTGCGGCGATTACCAGCATAGCGAAGCAGAGCCACACGGTGCCGAACACCGGCCCCGCCCCCAGCCCCTCTCCTACCGCCAGCCGCGGTACGGCATACAGCAGCATACCTCCTGCAACGCCCACATACAAAAGATGCTTCCAAAATGGCATGTTCGGTTCTCCCCTTTTTTCCATCGTCCCGGCTGAGCCCAATTGGCATTGTTCCCGCCGGGCTTCAAGCTCCTGTTATTACAGCCTATGAGGCCGGGCTTCCGGATATGCGTCTTGTCCACCGGGGACAGAGAGAGGCAAGATGGGCGCCATCCAATCACAAAGGGGCAAATGTCCTCATATGATGGAGTAGTTCTCATGTTCTCATACGCGATCCTAAAAGGAGCCGGGAAGGAGATTTCCATATGGCCAAAATCAAGCTGCCGGTGTATTTGCAATCCGGCAGCGCTCACCCGGAGGAACAAATTGCCATCGGGGCGGGATTCCTGAAAAAGCTGAAGCTGCCGCTCCGCGAACCCGTGACGCTTCGATTCGGTTCCGCCCGAAGGGAGGTCCGCATCACCCAGTCCAGCCAAGCATCGCTGCGCATGAGCCCCCAGTTGGCGGCAAGCCTGTCGATTTCCCACGGTACGAAGCTGTGCGTCTCTTACCACGCCGCATCCCGCACGCTTCATATCGGCCCGTTAATCGGAGTGCTTATGAGCCGGGTGTACACCCATGCCCCGGACCGCCCCTTCGGCGCCATGACCGCCTTCTGTGCGGAATTGACGGAAGCCTGCAGGCTCCACGGGGGAGCAGCTTATTTTTTCACGCCCAATGACATTGGTGGAGAAGCCTCTACCGTCCAGGGCTGGGCGCTGTCGGAGGGGCGCTGGGTCAAATCTTCATTCCCGTGCCCCAATGTGATGTACAACCGCGTAACCTCCCGCAAGCTGGAGAACAAACCCCAGGTGCAGCAGTTCATGCGCGAGCTCAAAACCCGGTACGGATCGGTAGCCTTTAACGAGAAGTACCTGGACAAAACCGAGGTATTCCAAGCCCTGCGCAAGGAAAAAGGCGTGCATGCCTATCTTCCCGAATCCTATCTGTTCAAAAATTTCGCAATGCTGAAGACCATGTGCAAAAAATACAACACGGTTTTTCTCAAGCCCATCACCGGCAGCCTGGGCAAAGGCATCATCCGCATCACCTCCCAGCCGGAGGGCGGGGGCTACCAATGCTCCTTCAGCAGTCTCGCGGGAGTGAAGCGCCAGCATTACCCTACACTGACCCAACTATTCCAGACCATCTCCGGCAAAATGAAGCAGCGCCGCTACCAGATTCAGCAGGGGCTTAGGCTGATGGAAACCGGCGGGCGTCCCGTGGATTTCCGGGCGCTGGTGCAGAAGAACGGTGAAGGGGAATGGGCTGTCACCTCCGTGGTGGCCCGGGTGGCCGCCAGCAATACCTTCGTTTCCAACCTGGCCCGCGGCGGAACCCTAAGCCCCGTTTCGGAGGCCGTTGCCCGCAGCAATCTCCCTTCCGGGGTACGGACGGGCGTAAACACCAAGCTGCGGACTGCCGCTCTCTCCATCGCCAAAAGTGTGGATGCCACCATTGACGGGCATTTTGCGGAGCTGGGCGTCGATTTGGCTGTGGATGCGGCAGGTCGGGTATGGCTTCTGGAGGTTAATTCCAAACCCTCCAAGGAGGATAACACCCCTTCCGGCGACAGCAAAATCCGTCCGTCGGTGAAGCAGGTTGTGCTCTATTCCCAACACGCATGGGGCAAATAACACCCCCTAGCAGGAGGATTCATGAAGCGTCAAAACAGCAGGCACTATATCGGCGTAATGGCCGGCGAATTCCGGAGTGGCCAAATCCCCCCCTTCGGCGAAACCAGATTCCATGAAAGCTTATGCGCCGCAGGGCATTCCTGCGGGGCGGAGGTCTTTGTGTTCTCTCCGCAGGATGTGAATGAAGCGGAGATGACTGTGGAGGGATACGGCTGGAGCCCGGAGGGCGGCTGGGAGAAGCGCCTTTATCCGCTGCCGGACCTGATTTACGACAGAGCCTTTTTCAGCAGCAAAACGTCCTACGAAGCCCACCGGCAGGCGGTCCGCAGATTGTGCTCCCTCAAGCAGGCGCCATATCTGGGTTACGGGCTGAAAAGCAAGTGGGAGATGCTGCATTTCCTGCGGCGGGACCCGGTTCTCCGTCCGTACCTGCCGCGGACTGTGAAAATTTCCGGGCCGGAAGAAGCAGTCCGCCAGCTTCGCCAGGAAAAACGCATCTTCTTGAAGCCGGTCAGCGGCTCCCAAGGCAAGGGCACCGTTCTGGCGGAACGGACTGAGCACGGCTGGCGCGTGCGGGCCCGGGATCCGGCCAATCAGCCGGTTGACCTGGAATTCGCCCGCGAAGCGGGGTTTGTCCAATGGCTGGGAGGTTTTATGGGCCGACGCCCCTACCTGATGCAGCCCTACCTGGAGCTGGCCGCCCCCTCCGGCGAAGCCTGGGACATCCGGGCCCTGGTTCAGAAGAACGGCAGAGGGCTCTGGGAGCTCACAGGAATGGGCGCCCGGGTAGGCGCCTCGGGGAGTATGACCTCCAACTTACACGGCGGGGGTTCAGCAGTAGAGGTTGACGAATGGCTGAGTCAGCAATTCGGCAGTGCCCGGGCAGCGGAGCTTCTGGAGACGCTGCGGATGCTGGTCCGGCGGATTCCAGCCGCGTTGGAGGCCTGCAACGGCAGAATGGCGGAGCTGGGACTGGATCTGGGTGTGGACCGGGAGGGCCAGGTGTGGATTATCGAGGCCAATACCAAGCCGGGGCGCTCCATCTTCCGCAAGCTGGGCCAGGAGAAGCTGCTGCTGCAAGCGGAGCGTAATCCCATCGCCTACGCCTGCTACATCCTCTCGCGGACCAGCCTCCGTCCGGACGGGAAGCAAGCACGACCCAAACCGCTGATTTGTATTCCTTAAAGAGGACGCAGATTCAAACATGTTTACTCGCCTATTGCATCCAACGGGAGCATAAAATGATCGCTTTTTCATCATTTTGATCTCTAAAACAGGCTCAAATCAGGAATAGCAAACATTTTATATCCTATTCCGAAAGACATTCGGCTTTCTGTCGGAAAGCCCTTAGCTTATGCTTTCGATGCCAGTTTTCGCTTGTGCGAAAACCAAAGCTTATGCTTACGACGCAGGCTTTCCTGTCGGAAAGCCCTTAGGAGGTTCCACCATGAGCTTTACGACATGCTCCATCACGATCAATCGCCAGCCCGGACGGACGGTGATCTTGAGCCGGCCGTTGGCCAAATTCCTGCAGATCTCCTCCGGGCGGAGCGGGACTCTGAAAATCGGCGGCAAATCCGCCGGGGTCACCCTGCGAACCGTTAACCGCCAGGATAATACCATTACGCTGCCCGTCAATCTGGTGGCCGACCTCCGGCTGCCCCGCACCGGCAAATGCCTGATTAAAAGCAACGGCTCAGGCGAGCTGCAGCTGGGGCCGGTTATCGGCATTCTCACCAGCACCGACGGCGGCTCGGGCGCCCCCTTCGGCTCCCGCACCGGCTTCATCCGGGAAATCTTCGCCACAGGCCGCGACAAGGCATTCCATGTGGCCTTTTCCCCCAACCAGGTCAACTGGGATGCAGGCGAGGTTTCAGGCTACACCATGGGCGCGGACGGCAAGTGGATCCGCAAAACCTTCCCGCTTCCCGACGTGGTATACAACCGGCTGCCCAGCCGCCGGGCCGAGAAGCTGGCCAGCATGGAAAATTTCAAGGAGCGTTTTGTGCGCAGACGCATTCCCCTCTTCAACTGGAGCTTCTTCGACAAGTGGGATGTATACCGCCTTCTGGACGGGGAAAGCGATGCCGAGCGGCATGTGCCGGAATCGGCCATCAACCCTTCCCCTGAAGAAATCCGCCGCCTGATGGAGAAGCATAAATTTCTCTATCTGAAGCCCACCGGGGGAAGCCTCGGCATCGGCATCTACCGGCTGACCTACACCCAAGGCCGGGGTTACTTCGCCCGCTTCCGGCGGAACGGCTCGAATATGCTGATCCGCTTCGGCAGCTTTGACGGCCTGATGAAGCTGCTGCGGAGGCATAATATCAATCTCCAGCATTATGTGGTGCAGCAGGGCATCCGCCTCATTGAGCTGGACGGCTGCCCGTTGGATTTCCGCTTCCACATGACCAAAAACGGCGTGAACCAATGGGTGCCTGCCGGGATCGGCGCCAAACGGGCGGGAAGGGGCAGTGTAACCACGCACATCCGCAACGGCGGCGAGCTCTTGACCCCGGAGCAAGCCTTAACCCGGGTGTACGGGGCTTCCAAGGCGGACAGCATGCTGGATACGGCCAAGGAAACCGCCATCAAGCTGGCGGAGGCCATTGAGCGCCGGTACAATCACCCGCTGGGTGAGCTGGGCTTCGATCTGGGTATCGACCAGAACGACCGGATCTGGATGTTCGAGGCCAATGCCAAACCCGGCCGTTCCATCTTCAAGCACCCGGCTCTGAAGGCCTCCGGCAAAGCCACCCTGACTCATCTGTTCAACCATTGCCTCTATCTGAGCCGATTCCGTGCGAGGAGGGAGGGATAAATGGGCATTGTGCTTCATGACGGCTCCCCGCAGCAGGTCATGGCGATATTGACGGTGGAGGATGAAAAGCGCCCTTTCCGGGGCAACCACCAGAATTTTATCGATCTGATCAAAACCGGCCGGGAGCGCGGGATGATGGTGTATGTAACGAGGGTAACAGACGTGAAGCTGGGACAAAAACGCATCAACGGGTTTCAATACCATTCCGAAAGCCGCTCATGGAGCCAGGGAAGCTTCCCGTTTCCGCAGGTTATCTATAACCGGATCCCCAACCGCAAGGAGGAACAGCGTCCAGAGGTGCAGCAGCTTCTGAAGGCTTGCTTGAAGCACTCCCGTGTCCGGCTGTTCAATCCCTCCTTTTTCTACAAATGGACCTTGTTCGAATGGCTGAACAAATCCAAGCAGACCCGCAAGTATGTGCCGTCCACCAGGCGACTCTTCGGACCTTCCGATCTGGAAGCCATGCTGGCCCTCTTCCCGGTGGTCTACCTGAAGCCGGTGAAGGGCAAGGCTGGAGCAGGTATTATGCGGGTGGAACGGAGCAAAACCAAACCCGATGCCTTTGTGCTGCGGGTGCAGGCCACCAAAAACAGCAAAGCCACCTCCTATCCGGCTTTCCCCCGCTTATGGAGCTCCGTCAAGGGGCAGGCCGGGGCGGAGGAATACATCGTGCAGCAGGGCATTGAGCTGGCCCGGTACGAGGACCGTCCCTTCGATTTGCGGGTGCTGGTGCAGAAGAACGGCCAAGGGGAATGGAGCCTGTCGGGGATCGGCGCCCGGGTAGCCGGGAAATCCTCCATTACCACCCATGTTCCCAGAGGCGGCTCCATCCATCAGCCCGAAACGGTGCTGACCGCCGCTCTGGGACCGGAGGCCGCCCGCCATACCTTGTTCAAGGCCAGAATCTCCGCCTTATCCATTGCGCGACAAATCGAGAAGGCCTCCGGCCATTCCCTTGGCGAAATGTCCATGGATTTGGGTGTGGATACCACCGGACAAATCTGGTTTTTTGAGGCCAACTCCCGTCCGATGAAGTTTGACGAGCCGGATATCCGCAAACGTTCGCTGGAGCGTCTGATCGAATACAGCCAATTTATGGCCAAATCCCGAAAAAAGAGCAGGTGATCCGTATGCCGACTCCTACTCTGGGCGTCATGACCCTGTATCTTGACGGCGGCAGGATCGAAGAGTTGTCATATTTCCGCAAGCTGAGCCATACTGCCGACAAAATCGGGCTGGAGCTGTTTGTCTTTACCCCCGAGGATGTAACTCCGGACGGCAAGCAGCTCCGCGCGTGGGTATATAACAAGGAGCTTAACAAATGGGAACGGAAGCTCTCCGACTTCCCGGATATTGTGTATGACCGGTGCCGCTACCAGCGGAATTACCGGTTTCCTCTCCTGCGCAAGTTCCGGGCGGAGCATCCCCAGCTTCTATACATGAGCCGCCCGTTGGTGCACAAGTGGAGCATGCATCAAAATCTCAGCCGGAACCGCCGGCTGAAGCCTTATTTGCCGGAAACGGCCCAGTATCAGAATCCTTCAGATATTCTCCATATGCTGGACCATCATGGACTGGTCTATGTGAAGCCCATTGACGGCACAGGCGGGCGGGGGATCCTGCGGATCGAGCGTCTGGAAAACGGGAATCTCCGGGTCCAGGGCAGGGAAAAAAGCCGCAAGATCATCGCCCCCTTCACCGTTTCCCGCACCCAACTGGGCACCCGGCTGGGCAGGTGGAAGCTGTATCCCCGATACCTGGTCCAGCAGGGAATCCGGATTGCGCTGAAGGACGGGCGGATTCATGATTTCCGGCTCCTGATCCAAAAGGACGGCACCGGGCAATGGAAGGTCACCGGCAGCGCCGGCCGCATCGGGGCCAGGCACAGCGTTACCTCCAACCTGCACGGAGGGGGCTCCGCCGTTCCCACGGAAAAGCTGCTGCGGGCCAGGTTTGGCTCCGCAGCCCGGGTGAAGACCATCACCGGCGATATGGAACGACTGGCCTTTCTGACGGCAGAGCATCTGGAGAAGCAATTCGGCTCCTTGTGCGAGCTGGCTCTGGATATTGCCATTGACGAACGGGGCAAGGTATGGCTCCTGGAGATCAATCCCAAGCCCGCCCGGGAGGTTTTCGCCCGCATTGGCAACAAGGATATCTATCAGAAGGCCATCGAGCGGCCACTAGAATATGCCCTGTATCTCTATAAGCGCCAGAACGGCTAGCCGGAGAGTGCTTAGGAAGCATCATCCTATTCAAAAAAGCAGGACCACCGGTTTACCACCGAAGGTCCTGCTTTTGCCATACACGCGATATGGAGTTGGTTTTCCTCAAGCATACAGATCCGGCAGCTCCGCAAAGCTGCGGATGCGCACATGGGAGCCGTCCAGCTCGGAGCCGTCACCAAAACCGGCATAGTCGCAGCCGATGACCGTGAGATTATTCTTCAGCCCCGCCTCCACGTCGGAGGAACGGTCGCCCACCATCCAGGCATCACGGAGGTTGTGGCGCTCCAGCAAAAGCCGGACCAGATCCACCTTGGAGGAGGTCTGATGCTCCCCTGCGCTGTACAGCTCCTCAAACAATGGGGTGATGCCCTTCATCCGGGCAACCCCCCGGACATATCCCTCCAGGCCATTGCTGGCCACAAACAGGCGGATGCCCGAAGCTTTGAGCCGGTTCAGAATTTCCGCCACTCCGGGATAAAGCTCTCCATACCCTTTTTCCAGATACTCCAGTTCATATCTCACAAAAAGCTCATCCGCCCGCTGGCGGACCTGTTCATTGGCATCAGGCAGCACGCGGCGCCAAATTTCCGGCAGCAGCATCCCCAGGCAACCAATAATAATGTTTTCATCCGGCGTTTCGTCCGTGTAGGAGCCTTCTCTGTGCATTTCATCAAATGTGGCATGATAAGCAGGGATCAGCAGAGACTCCGTTTGGAACAACGTGCCGTCCATATCGAAGATCATCGCTTCCGGTTTGGCAAACATGGGACTTGCCTCCAATCAATCGTATGTAGTCTTCGAACCATGCTATTATGAAAACATGCCTGCCCGCCCATGTCAATCCGGAGGACCCTATGAAAAAGAAAGGCTGCCGGCCAGATAGCCGCCAGCCTGCGTTCCTTAAATGAAAGGGAAGCCGCCTCCGAAGCCGTAGCCGGGATAACCGAAACCGCCTCCGAAGCCCCCGCCATAGCCGTAACCGGGATAACCATATCCACCATACGCATACGGTCCAGTGCCGATGGCCAGAAGGTCGAACAGCACCAGCGGAAGAACCGCTTTGGTCCGGGCCTTGCCTTTTTTCTGGAGAAGATGGAGCCGGCCGCCGCTGGAGATGCGGACAAGCTTGCCGGAAGCCACGCTGCCATCCTTTTTCAAGCAATACACCTGTTTGCCCACGAGCTTCTGGACATCCTCTATGCGAATCTTTCCTGCCATTGCGCTCTCCTCCTTCGGTCGTGTAGAGTCACTACGCTACCATACTATGCAGGCCCGGAGCGCCAATCTTGGACAGGAGTGGATATAAGGACCCCCAAAAGTGAAGTGATGCCTGAAGCCTCGTCCGAACTCTCCGGACGAGGCCCCGGATACCAAACCCAATAATGAGGAGAAACTCCGTAGCTTATTACGGATACTTTTGATATGATAGGGAGAAAAAGCTGCGCCTGCGCGAGAATGCGTTGAAGCGGCAGCGCGGCACGCTTAGAGCGAAAGGAAGATAACGATGCCCCTTATTTCTGTCCATTCCGTATCCTACGACCATCCGCATCTGCATCAGCTGATCCGGAATTTAGATGAGGAGCTTCTCGAGCGTTATCCGCCGGAAGAAATTTTTACCCTGGATTTTTCCGATCCTCATGTGCAGGAAATTTCCTTTGCTGTTGCTTATCTGGGCGATATGCCCATCGGCTGCGGCGCCATCCGGCCCCTGGAAGGGGAAGAAGCGGAGCTGAAGCGTTTTTTTGTGGAGCGCCCTCACCGGGGAAGCGGAGCGGCGGCGCTGATTCTGCGGCATCTTGAAGAGAATGCCCTGAAGGACGGCTACCGGATCATCAAGCTGGAGACAGGTCCGGAGCAGCCCGAATCCTTGCGCTTCTACGCCAAAAACGGCTACTACGAAATCCCGCGTTTTGGGCCTTATACGGAATGTCACAGCAGTATGTGTTTTGAGAAAAGACTGCAGCCGGCAAGCGCATAATCATTTCCGGGGAAATAGTTCTTTCAGCCTGGTTGGCGGACATATACATTTGGGCGCCGGGGCCACTTTTCGACTAAACAAAAGGACAGGCCATTGGGGCCTGTCCTTTTTGGCGAAAATCCAGGATGCATTCTGCAAAAATCAGTGGATATCCTTCTTCTTGAAGCGGCCGCCGCGCACGTCATGGATATTGCCTACGGCCACAAACGCATTCTTGTCTATTTCTCCGACGATAGTCTTCAGCTTGGCTTCCTCGATCCGGGTAATGACGCAGAAGATAACGGTTTTGGCGCCTCCGGTAAAACCGCCTTCCCCGTTCATATACGTTACACCGCGGCCCAGCCGCCGCATAATGGCTTCCCCGATATCGCGGTAATCATCGCTGATCACCCACACAGCCTTGGATTCATTAAAACCTTCGATGGTAATATCGATCATCTTATAGGCAATAAAATAAGCGATCAGTGAATACATGGCATGGTCCCAACCGAACACAAATCCGGCACTGCCCAGAATGAAGATATTCAAGCACATGACAAATTCCCCTACAGAGAAGGGAAGCCGTTTGGTGAGAAGGATTGCGACGATTTCGGTGCCGTCAAGAGAGCCGCCCACCCGGATAACCAGACCGACGCCCACGCCGAGAATAACACCGCCAAATACGGCTGCCAGAAGCGGATCAATGGTTAATGGTTTTACTGGATGGAGAAAATAAGTACCGATGGACATGATGGCTACGCCGAACAGCGTGGAGAGGGCAAAGGTTTTGCCGATTTGCTTATAACCGAGGAAGAGAAACGGTAGATTGAAGAAGAAGAGAAATATACCGAGGGGCAGGCCGGTCAGGTGAGAGGTAATAATGGATATACCGGTGATGCCGCCGTCAATAATGGCATTGGGCACCAAAAATATTTCCAATGCTACCGAAACCAGCCCCGCTCCCATCACAAGTAATAGAATTCTGGTCAGAAACTTGGCAGTCGTCAATCTGACATGCCGGGGTTGCTGAAGTACTGCTTGACCTTCCGTCATGAAGATTCCTCCGATTCCTTAGATTCCTTCGTCTGGCTCAGCACGAACTCTACATTCAACTCTTGAAGCACCAGCTCCAGTGCGGTCAGCTGCCCCTGCAGAAAGTCATGCTTATCCGATAAATCCGTTTGCTTCAAGTGGCTTCTCAAGATCCGAATCCTGACCTCCAGTCGTTGGCAGAAGGATTCAACTTTCGATTTACGGTAGGTTTCGGCCATAATACACCTCTATAAAGGATGGTATTCTCCGGGCAGCAGGGAGAGGGAAAATGTTCATACTCCATTGTATACAGATGTATACATCAAGTCAATTGTCTGGAATGAAATTTTATCTGGTCGAAATAGGTAAAAAAATGACGACTTTTTTCCCATGTGCAGGACAAGGCTTCATGCTACAATTTGGAAAATACCTTAATCAAAGGGGCGTTTACGATTATGGATAAAGAAGGCGTAACACAGGAAGAACTCCGGATGCTGTTGTCCGGCGCTCCGGAAAAGGCGGCCTCCACCCCTTCCTCTGCCGCCGCATCTGTACCGTTTTCCTCCAGATTGACCCGCACTCGTGTCCGCAATAAGAAAAGATGGTGGAACCTGTTCCGCTGATTCTCTTGTATCCGACTACCCAAAGACTCATGACAAAATGCGCCCTTCCACACTGTGGAAGGGCGTTTTGGCGTATGCTTGCAGGTCTCTGCCGCAATACGATATCCTAGAGGGCATATGATCTGCCTTATGAAAGGAGCTCTATACTTATGCGCCGTCTCATCCCCACCGGTTTTCCGGCAGCGGCGTTGGCTGCCGCCTGCTGCTTCGGCGCCATCGCCGCCACTATCCGCCTCCAGGCGTTTCCAGGCCTTGACGAGCGTGTCGCAGCACGGATTCAAGGGTGGGAATCCCCTTGGCTCACTCCGGGTATGATTTTTCTTTCGTGGATGGGGACAGGCCTTCCGCTGGTGCTGTTGACAGCTGCTATCATGGGCCTTCTGTACCGCAAGCTGGGTCTCCGCCGGGAGCTTGGGCTTATCGCGTTTATTGCCTTGGGCTCGGCCTTGCTGAATACCGGGCTTAAACATCTGTTCCGCCGCCCAAGGCCTGAGGTGTACCGGCTTGCGGAAGCCACCGGGTTCAGCTTTCCCAGCGGCCATTCCATGGCTGCTTTCAGCCTGTACGGTCTTCTGGCCTTGCTCCTTTGGCCGCATCTGCGGGGAGTTGCCGGCAGGACGGCGGTGCTTGCTGCCGCCGGTATCCTGATTGCAGCCATCGGGCTCAGCCGGATCTACCTGGGGGTCCACTACCCCAGCGATGTACTGGGGGGATACGCCGCCAGTGCCTGCTGGATCGCCATTGTTCTGGCGCTGTACCGGCGTTTGTCACGGACAGCCTAAGCTCCCACAACTTATCCGGCCTCCGGCATCGGACCAAGTTGTCTGATGCCCTTCCACTGAAGCCCCTTCAATTTGGCTCTGCCAAATCCGAAGCTCCCACAACTTATCCGGCCTCCGGCATCGGACCAAGTTGTCTGATGCCCTTTCACTGGAGCCCCTTCAATTTGGCTTTGCCAAATTCGAAGCTCCCACAACTTATCCGGCCTCCGGCATCGGACCAAGTTGTCTGATGCCCTTCCACTGAAGCCCCTTCAATTTGGCTCTGCCAAATTCGAAGCTCCCACAACTTATCCGGCCTCCGGCATCGGACCAAGTTGTGGGAGGGTAGGTGGGGGCCGTTCAGCTTGATGCCTCCGTTGCATATGCTGTCCGGACAGCAGTGTACAATCCCTGATGGTCCTGGAGGTTGAGCCTAGATGAAGAACAAAACTGTGGGCATCTTGCTGGACGACGACACCTTCGCGCGTCTCCCCTCGCGCCATACCGGCAACGAGCAGCTTCACCTGTACAACCGTGCCGCCAAGGAGCTGAAGCTGGCTCCTCCCTTCTTTATGAATCTCCGGCGCATTACCGGGAGCTCCGTCACCGGCTATACCTATTCCGGCCGCCGCTACCTCCTGCAGCGCAGATCCCTTCCCCGGGTTGTCCATAACCGGGACCTGGCCCTCCGCCCCCGCATGAACGCCAAGCTTACCCGCCTGGCCCGTTCCTCGCTGGTCTTCAACCGGAAGAACCGCTACAGCAAAACCAAAATCGCCGCTATTCTGGCCAAGGACAAGAGCCTGCAGCCTTATCTGCCCGATACGTTCGCTTATTCCTCCGCCCGCTTGGCCCAAACCATGAATAAATACGGCGCTCTCTTCATCAAACCGGCCAGCGGCAGTGTAGGCGACGGAATCGTTAAGCTCAGCCGTGCCGGTCATGACCTGTGGCTAGTCCAATGGAAAAAGCAGCAGAAGTTATCCGGCCCCAAAGCCAGAGCGCTGGTTCACCGGGTAACCGCCGGCAAACCTTATTTGATCCAGGAAGCGGTGATGCTGGCCCAATACAGGGGGAGGCCCTACGACATCCGGGTTTCCGTGCAGAAGGGGCTTTCAGGAGCCTGGCAGATTACCGGCATGGTAGGAAAAGTGGCAGCGCCCGGACGTCATGTGACCAATGTGGCCAAAGGAGGAAGCGTGAAGCGCTGCTCCGTTCTTTTCAAGAACAGCGGGCTTCCTCCAGAGGAAACGGCAAGGGCAGTGGCCCGGGTTTCCCTGCACATCGCAGCCTGCCTGGACAGGCACCTGCCCCGTCTCGCCGATCTGGGGCTGGATATGGGCGTAGACCGGAACGGGAGAGTCAAATTCATCGAGATGAACGGAAGAGACCAGCGTTATTCTTTCCGCAAGGCCGGAATGAGCTCTGAATTTTACCGGACCTACCGCAATCCTATGGCATATGGCAAACGGCTTCTTGCCCGCTCAGGCCCTCGTCCCCGGTAAAAATATGAAAACTTCGTGAACGGAGTAACCAAAGCCCACCTTGCGGTGTCTACATTAAATCAAACCCAAAGGAGAGTGTGTATGCGCCCCGGAATTATTTTAAAAGACGATGCAGATTTGGATTATGCCCTTCATTACAAAAGTCAGGTGGAGATTACGCTGTGGGGCCAGGTGGATTACCGCGGACAGCTGAAAGGGTACAACCCGGACGCCGTACAGGCGATGAGCGGTGATTGGTATACCCGCAAGGTTGTGGAGATCAAAACGGTATAATCCCGTTTTTGCTCCGAATAGATAAGAATGCCCGATGGCTTGATGGCGCTAGGATGCCTTCAGGCCATCTTTTTTGACCTTTATTCCATTTTGGCTAATCCCAGCGCAAGATGCTCCCACAGCAGCGGTTCAATCCAAGCTGCATCTGTTTCCCCGCAGTTGATGATCAGGATCACCTCCGACCGTTTGCCCTTCAGCAGCCGCCGCTTTTTTTTGGCCACCTTATGAATAAACAGGTCAATGGCCACCCCCGTCACAAAACCCGATGCCCCCCCAATCAGCCCCCAATACACAGGCCCCCATTCCAGCTCAAAGCCGCGGCTGGCCCCCACGACAGAGAGCAAAGCCGCCAGGACCATTCCCTTGCCCATCAAGGTGGCCCCGTCCGAATAATGAAGGGTGTCCAACAGACGCCGTTCCTCCGTCCGGTTGTCCAGCGGAAGGGCGAACAGATCGGAAATCCCCCGTTCCTTAAGCTGGGACAGGGCCATCTCCAAAAACACAGTATGCTCGAATGTGGCCACTATCTGCATCGGTTACACCACCTTATTCCCTTTCCTGATTCGGAAGCCCTTGGGCTGGAAATTCTGGCGCAGGAAGTTCTTCTGTTCGGATTCGAACAGCTTATTATTCTCTACCGTGTTGATATAGGCGTCATAGATGGAGAAAAAATAAAAGGAGGGAAAATACAAAAGCCATTGAGCATCCAGCACCTGAATGGATTGCTCCAGTTGGCCCAGGATCATAAAATGAATCGCTTCATAGAGGTGGGAATAGTAAATCAGAACGACGCCCATCACCAGATTGAAAAATCCGAGAATAAACCGGTTGATGTACAATTGTCCGACGCTGGGGATGGCCAAAGAGCACATAATGGCGGCCAGCGGATTTTTTTTGTCCAAGTAGTTGATCTCCAGCGCTCCCAGACTGAAGCTGTTAAAAGGCGCATTTTCACGTTCGGCCAGAATATAGATTTTGTTCATGTCCACTGTGGTGCGGTAGCTGTCCCAGATGGCAAACAGATATACCGGAATGTATAAATGCAAAATCCGCATATCCAGCACCTGCTTCGCCTCCTCCATTCTCCCCGTGAAGGAATACACCATAGCCAGATTCAGCTGAATGCGCTGGTTGATAAAAAGCTCCCAGGCTACCAGCAGTACACCGCGCACATATTTGGATAAAATGAGGTGCCCGAAGCCCGGAAAAATGACGGACCACATGGCTACCAGATAGGGGCTTTTGAGATGAAGCTGGCTAATCCCGAAAATATTCACATGCGCCTTGTACCGCCGGTACCGATTGGAGCTGTTCACGTAATTATCCATTGCCCCACCCCTTTTTTATCCGTATTATTTGCAATTCCCCCCATAAAATCCATTGCGCAACAAAAAAACACCCCTCCACATGGCTTAGGGGTGTTGTCCTTCTAAATGATCACTTATTCAGCCGGTCCGGCGTTGGCTCACCTGCCGCGGCAGTGGACGGGAGGTCCCAGGGACGCCGGGTACCGAAGACCTGGGCCAGCCGTTTGCTCTCCTGCCGCCGCTCCTTGCGTGCCGAAGCCCGGGCCGGTGCGGAATTGTGAAGCTGGAGCTCCTCGGGGGTTTCGGGAATCACCTTGTCCACCTCGGTAGGCCGCCCGTCATCGCCCAATGCCACGAAGGTCAGGAAGGAAGTGGCGCATACCTTCCTCTCTCCCGTCAGCAGATCCTCTCCAATCACCTTTACAAACACCTCCATGGAGGTTTTGTGGGTCCAGGTGACAAAAGCCTCCAGGCATACCTCATACCCCACCCGGATGGGATGGAGGAAGTCAATGGAGTCCGTAGAGGCCGTCACAATCGGCCTGCGGGCATGGCGCATGGCTGCACGGGCTGCCACATTATCAATGTACGTCATGAGCTTGCCTCCATATAAGGTCTGGTGATTGTTGGTATCCGGAGGGAGCACATAGCTGGATTGGACGGAACGGGAAGCATTGCAGGTTTTGGCGCCGATCAGATCTGACAAGATAAACCGCCTTCCTTCTCAAAAAATTTTGGCTTGGCCCAAGGGAAGCGGGTTAACAGGTTTTCCCCTGCGGCCACATATAGATAAGCGTAATGAACTGCGAATTCATTCCAACGTAAGGGGGATTGGCCTTGTGAAAGCAGCACTGCCGATGAATCCGGTTTGCCAATTCAGGATGTACCAGCCGTATGTAGGTCCTTGTGATCCT
Organism: Bacillota bacterium; assembly: GCA_023386955.1. Taxonomy (GTDB): domain Bacteria; phylum Bacillota; class Bacilli; order Paenibacillales; family NBRC-103111; genus Paenibacillus_AR; species Paenibacillus_AR mesotrionivorans. Next base: position 168,294 of record JAEWIS010000044.1, on the reverse strand, counting down.
TGTCCGCCCATGTGTGTCAAAACGTACAACACGCCTCCTCAGCTGTTTATTCCCTTCCAGCCTATGAACCTGCCCCAATTCAGCCCTTGTGAAGCGCTGAAGGTAGGCACGCTGTGGCCGGCCCTGTACGGGCCTTATCCCGGTCCCCCCGTCAAATAGAAGGAACAGGAGGTGTTTGTCCATGCAAAATCCACTGCCGGAAGAATATTACTGCATGCTGAAGGAGCTGCAGGAGATCGATTTCGTAATCGTCGAGCTGAATCTCTATCTGGATACCCATCCGATGGATAATCTGGCTCTTCAACAGTTTAACCAAATGGCGCAAAAGCGGCAACTGCTTGCCCAGCAATTCGAGCTGAAATTCGGACCGCTGATGAATTTCGGGCACAGCTACAGCCGCAGCCCGTGGCAATGGAACGACGCTCCCTGGCCCTGGCAGGTGTGACCCTGGTCCTGGCACAGGAGAATGGTTAAAGAGGAGGAGAAATTTCCATGTGGGTGTATGAAAAGAAGCTTCAATATCCTGTACGGGTCAGCAAGTGCGACCCCAATATGGCCAAATACCTAATCGAGCAATATGGCGGGGCGGACGGCGAGCTGGCCGCAGCATTGCGCTATATGAACCAGCGGTATACCGTGCCGGGTAAAATCATCGGCTTGTTAAACGATATTTCCACCGAGGAACTGGCCCATTTGGAAATGATCGCCACGATGGTCTATAAGCTCACCAAGGACTGTACGCCCGAACAGCTCAAAGCGGCAGGGCTTGGGGACCATTATGTGAACCATGACAAGGCGCTGTTCTATCATAACGCAGCGGGTGTGCCCTGGACGGCTGCCTACATCCAAGCCAAGGGCGATCCGATAGCAGACCTGTACGAAGATATTGCCGCTGAGGAAAAAGCCCGGGCTACATACCAGTGGCTGATTGATCTGACGGATGATGTGGACCTTCAGGATAGTCTGAAGTTTTTAAGAGAGCGGGAAATTGTGCATTCCTTGCGTTTCCGGGAGGCCGTCGAGATTCTGAAGGCGGAGCGCGAAGCGCAGAAAATTTTCTGATATCCCCGCATATTCCCCTCCTCGGGCAGCATACTGCAGAACAAGCCATCCCGCCCGGGATGGCTTGTTTGATGTTTATCCCTATACCTTAAACTGGTCAATGAGGTTCTGCAGCTCCTCGGCCAGCTTGGACAGGTAATTGGCGGAGGCGGTAATCTCCTCCATCGTCGCCAGCTGCTCCTCAGAGGCGGCGGAAGCGTTGTGTGTCCCTTCGGCAGTGGTGTCCGCTACGGTCAACAGCAGCTTCACGGATTCCACCAGCCGCACGGAGCCGTCGGAGATATGGGAAACGGATTGGGATACCTGTTCGATCCGCTCCGCCGTTTCGGTAGCCGAGGCCCGAATGGTGCCGAAGGCTTCGCCTGCGGAATGCACCATGCCTGCACCCTCCACCACCTCACGGGAGGTACTGTTTACGGTTTGGGCCACTTTCTCCATCTGCGTGAGGATCACGGTAACCAGCCCCGTAATCTGTTGAGCCGAACGGCTTGATTGCTCCGCCAGCTTGCGGATGGAATCCGCCACCACGGCAAACCCTCTGCCCTGCTCCCCTGCCCGTGCCGCCTCGATGGCCGCATTCAGGGATAACAGATTGGTTTGCCCCGCTATATCCGTTATTACTTCCACAATAGAGCCGATTTCCTTGGAATGCTCACCCAACACCTGCACCGTCTGGGACAGCTCATCCATGCTGAAGCTGATGGCGTTCATCTGCTCTTCAGCGGTAATGGCGGAATGGAGACCCGACTCCGCTTTGAACGCCGTATCCGCCGCCGAAGCGGTCACATCAGTGGCATTGCTGGAAATCTGCTGAACCGCCTGGGACATCCGGTTGATGATCTCCGACGTTTCCTCCAGGCTCTTCAGCTGGCGGTCCGCACCGGCAGCCAGGTCCTGGGATACCAGCGCAATCTGCTCACTGGCCTTCCCCGTCTGCTCGGCGCTTGCCGTCAGTTCCTGGGAGGAAGCGGCCACAAGCACAGAGGTTTGATTAACCTCCTGAATGAGCTTGCGCAGATTAATGGCCATCCCGTTCATGTCATTCACCAGAACGCCGACCTCATCCTTGCTGCTGTAATCCAGCGGCTCGACTGTCAAGTCGCCCTTGGCAATCCGGTTCACGTGGGCGGACAGCTTCACCACCGGACGCACCATACGGCGGATAACCAGATAAATCAGGACAACGCCCACCAGAAGAGCAATCATCCCCGTGATCACAGGGGCTACCACCGTATCCATGGTCCGCTCCTGGATAATGGAGGCATCAAAGTTGATGGCCATCAGTGCGATAATTTCTTTATTGGGGTCGTGGTCCTTGAAGATGGGCCCGTAGCCGGTCATCAGCTTCTCGCCGCCAAACTCATACACATCCGAATAAATGTTTTGATGGTTGCTGTGGTCCGTTCCCTTGAAGGCGGCCTTCACAGCACCATCCATATAATACTGCGTTCCCGCTTCAATCCCGTGTCCCTTCATACGCTTGTCCACGGCCAGGACTTTACCGTTCAGATCCAGCAGGAAGGCTTCCTTAAAAATCGCCTTGTGGTCCGCTGTCCAATTCAGCCGGGTTTCAATATCCGCCAGTCCGCTGGTATCTCCCTTCACCAGCTTCTCGACAGCGGCCGGGTCTACCAGCCCTGTGGTAATATTGGCACAGCCGACAAGCTCTATCCCGACTGCTTCCTTGACTTGATCATACGCAACGTCGTAGCCGATGAAAGCGATGGCGGCACCTACAAAAATCAATACGGCAACTACTGCAGAAGTTAATTTCCCCGCAAAATTCATCCTTGTTCTCCTCACCGCCTGCTTCAGGCCATATAGACTATAGATGAGAATAATTATAACTCAAATTTTATCGAATTTCATCGAATTATTTATTAAAATCCAATTAAATTGTGTAAAATGGAATTATTATCATGTTCATAGTGTAAAGAACAAAAAACGGACATTCCCAAGAGGGATGCCCGTTTTTTGTGGCGTATGAGAAGGCTTGTTTGTGTGCTGTGCCCAAAGGCTGCCCCGAGCCGGACCATGAGCCAGAAGGTCCGGGACAGTACGAGGCCGAAACTGCCCGGCCAATGGCAGGTGGTGCTGCCAGGTTGAATGTATTGCGCAGCCTGAGCGTGTTTAGCATACATTTTATGTACGCTATTTGGTGATTTACATCGGTTTTACGCCAATAGCATACATTTGCGGTGCGCTATCATGATCTGGGCTGCTTCTTCAGCTGCACTATCATGATCATTATGCTCTTTACCGCTTTCTCCAGATACGGTCTTCTACCCTCTGGCACTAAACCGGCAGAACGAGCTTACTTCCGGAGACTTCCCCCGGCGCCTTACGGCGGGTGAAGTCCTCATTGCGGTAGTACGTATCCTTCACCAGCAGATTAGGCCCGCAGCAGGAAGCGGTTGGGCAATGGCAGCTTACCGTGCGGGAGAGGGAATGGTCCAGCCAGGTCCCGAATACATCCTCCAGCCGGTCCTGCTTGATATTGCCAAGGGGCGGAAAATCCGCAAAATCCGTCACATGCACATTCCCGTCGAACAGACTGACATTCAGACGGTTCCGGCCATCCGGGTCATTGCGGACCGTCACCTGAGGCGCAGCCTTCAGACGCTCCAGCAGTCGACGGTCCTCCTCACTGTTCGTGCAGGCGAAGAAGGGAAGGGTGCCGAACAGCATCCATACGGACGGGTCTCTTGCGTCCAGCAGCCGGTGGATGGCCTGCCGGAGCTCATCTAACCCCAGCACCGGCAGATGCCGGGCAAACGCACTGGGATACATAGGATGGACCTCATGCCGCTTACAGCCCATCTCCACAATCAGCCGGTGGATGTCCGGCAGCTTCTCATGGGTGCGGTAATTGATCATACTTTCGGCGGATACGAACAGGCCTCCCCGGGCCAAGGCACGGGCATTGTTCATCATCTGCTCGTACAGCCTGGCGGCGGAGCCGTTGCCGGTAGGGTTCTCTGCACGGGCAAACCCGATCTCCCGGAATTCCTCCGCTCCGGTATAATTATGGGAAATGTGAAGCACATCCAGATAAGGCGCAATCTCTTCATAACGCTCCAGGTCCATGGTAATGTTGGAGTTCAGCTGGGAACGGAGTCCCCGCTGCCTGGCATAGCGCAGAAGCGGAATAATCACATTGCGCACCGTATCTCTCCGGAAAGCCGGCTCTCCGCCGGTGATGCTTATGGTTTCCAAGTGGCTGATCTCTTCCAACCGGTGCAAGAGACGGTCAAGCGGCAGCATATCCCCTTCTTTTGTCACAAGGCTGTCCCCCACGGCGCAATGCTCACAACGCATATTGCACAAATGCGAGACGGTTACCTCCACACTGGTCAGCGTATGCCTGCCATAGCGCATCAGACTGTTAATGGGGTCCCATGGATCATAGTCAGGACAAATCTCCGGCACCGCTGTGTTCCGGTCTAGCTCGATCATTGTACACTCTCCTTATACCGACTCTATCCGACTCTATCATCCATTTTACTCAATAATGATTCTAAAGGAAACCCCAAACATAAGAAAGCCGGCAGGCTTTTTTTCGGAACAGGAGGAATGAACACAGCTCATTTTCCCGCCGCTCCTTGGGCCTGCCGGCTTCTATCAGCCGCCGTTCAAAAGGATTCCACATCATTGACAGTCTCAATCATCAAGGTCAGTTTTTTGGACAAATCCACTTCGTAGGGTGCCGGAAGCTCCTCGCCGCCTTCATTCTTCAGGATGCGGATAACCGGGCGGTGGGGGTACGCCGCATTCAGATCCACCACAACACCGGACTCTCCGGTATTCAGCTTCACGGAAACTCCTAAGGGATAGATGGCCACCTTGTCCCGGAACAGCTCCACCTTATCCAGGTCAAACTTGACCCCTGCTTCCGTATAGAGAATCTCCATCACCTGATGGGGGAGCATGGCGTTACGGTAGACCCGGTGAGTGGTCATCGCATCATAAGCATCTACCAGACCGATCCACTTGGCATATTCCAGAATCTCGTAGCCTTTAAGAGAGCGGGGATATCCGCTGCCGTCCAGACGTTCGTGATGCTGCAGAGCGCAGTGGGCGGACAGAAGGGGAATATTAGGCTCATCCTTAAGCATCTGGAAGCCCAGAACCGCATGCTGCTTCATGCTCTCAAATTCCTGATCCGACAGCCGGCCCGGCTTTTTGAGAATGCTCAGATCAATCTTGGTCTTGCCGATGTCATGCAGGAGCGCACCTAACCCCATCGTCTGGAGCTGGTCCCGGTTGTAGCCATTGGCCATCCCCAGCAGGGTGGCGTAGATACAGACATTCATGGAATGCTGGAAAAGATAGTGATCCGTAATCTGCATCACCGTCAGCATAATCATCGCATTCTTCTGATGGCTGAGGTCATCGATAATCATACTGAGAATCTGGCGGAAGTCCTTGCTCAAGGCACCGACCTGCGCCGGCTTCTTGCGGCTGGAATCATCCATCAGCTTTCGGAAGTGGGAACGGATCACCTTGGTGGCGGCCTGCCGGGTTTCATCGGTTAACAGCTCAGGGATGGCAATATCGTCTGTCCGCGGGTCGTCGATGTACAAGAAGTCAATCCCGTGCATGGACAAACGCCGGAGCATGGTATCGGTCAGCTCCACATGTTCCGCCAGCAGAGTAATGCCTTCCTCGTTGTAGATATTCCTGCCAAGCTTCATCCCCGGCTTGCAAACGGTGATCGGCAATAAGCGCATCGTGATGTCCTCGTTCCTTCAATTAAACTTCATCGTCTGATAGTAATGTAAAACAATCTGCTGGAAAGAGCAATATGAAATCAAGAGTATCTAAAAACGGATTCAAGTGTGGTTTAAAAAATGAAATAAATAAACACCACGGCAGCCAGCACAAACCGGTAGTAGGAGAAAACCGTCAGCTTCAAACGGCCGACCAGCTTGATGAAGGTCGATACGGCCAGCAGCGCCACGACAAAGGACACCACAAAACCCACCGCGAAGAACAGCGCGTCATCCATGGTCATCATCGAATAGCTCTTCAGCAGTTCATAACCGCAGGCCGCCGTCATAATGGGCAGCGCCATAATAAAGGTGAAATCCGCCGCCGCCGCGCGGCTGGTACCCGCCAGCATGCCGCCGGCGATGGTGGACCCGGAGCGGGAGAAGCCCGGCCACAGGGACAGGATTTGGGAGATACCGATAAAGAAGGCCTGCTTGTATGTAATCTGATCCATGGTGTCCGCAGTAACGTCAGGCTGGATTTTCTCCGCCACCATCATGAAGATGCCGCCGACCACCAAACTGATAATCACCGTTTCCGGCATAAACAACAGCTTGATGTAATCCCTGAACACATAAGCCAGCCCCAAGGCCGGAACGATGCCGATGGCAATGTGGATCAGGTTCAGCTGCGGCCCCTGCGCCTGCTTGGCGCTTTTATCCTTGACGCCGAACAGTCGGAGCACCTTCCTCCAATACAGCACCGCAATGGCCAGAATTGCACCCAACTGGATGATAACCTCGAAGCTTTCCGCTTTGGCCCCGGTGAAATTCATGGCATGGCCGGCAATGATCATATGGCCTGTGGAGGAGACGGGTAGAAATTCCGTCAAACCCTCGATTATTCCGATAATGATTGCAATCCAAAGACTCATTGGAACCTCCTGAACAAAATAATGTGCGCACCTTCGGCTATATCGTTTTCATTGTAAAGGACGGGCCTTACGGGGACAAGTGAAATCTCGCCATCCGGCACCGCCGCAGCGCCTCCGGATCATTCAGTTCCATCTCCAGCACATGCCGTAGGAAATCCGGGAGGAAATATTGGGGATCCCGTCCCTTCAAGCTCAGATACCCGGTGCCGAAGGTGAACATATCCCCCGTCGCTACCCGGTATTCCCCATCGGGAAGAAGCGGCTCCCCCTTATGGAAGACGGAGGTGATGCGTGAATAAGGCTCCCGCCCCGGATCCCAATAGATCTCCAAGCCGTCCACACAAAGCCCGCCCAGCATCTTCCCGCGGAAGCCGTTCCCGTACAAGGGGAGATTCACGAACTCCGCCATAAGCGATTCCTCCAGTGCTTGCCGCAGCTCCTCTCCGGTAAGAGTGGTGATGCAGCTGTTGACCGGAGACGGGCAAAGCTCCAGCAGGATCTCCCGGGTAACCGGCCCCGGCAGGAGGCTGGTCAGCAGCTGGCCGGAATTAATCAGCGCCAGCTCCGCCCCCGTTTGTTTGCGGATGCCGGCAGCCAGCAGATTGCCAAGCGGCGAATCCCGCTCCCAATCCACGGCCAACCCCTCGGCCAGCGTGGCAATGCTCTCCTGCATCACCGCCCCTGCCTCCTGTGCCCACAATTCAATAAGAACCTTTACCGCCGGATCCTCTTCCTCCTGCCGGGTCTCGTGAAGACGGCCCTCCACCTGAAGCAGACTACCGGTATCCGGATCAAAGGAGAGCTCCAGCTCCCCCACGTATCTGCCCTTGGAGCCGGCGGCGCAGAGGATGGTGCGCTCATGCAGCAGCGGTTCCTCCAGCACATGATGGGTGTGCCCGCCGATAATCACATCAATCCCCTCCACCTCCTCTGCCAGCCGCTTGTCGTTGCGCAGACCCAGATGGGATAGGACCACAACGGCATGGGCTCCCTCCTGCCGAAGGTGGTCGGCCTCCCTCCTCAGCGCTTCAATGGGCTCATCCACATGCCAGCCCAGCAGGTGGTAGAAGATCGGATATTGGGCGGTGGCTCCTGTGATGCCGATACGCAAGCCGTTCCTCTCCCACATGAGCCGGGGCTTCATCCATTCCGGTGCCCTGCCTGTCTCCCGGTCGCGCAGATTGGCCGCCACCACGCAGAAGGTTGTCCCTCCCCCGAACAGCTCTTGAAGCCTTTCCTTGGTAAACGTCAGTCCTTCGTTGTTGCCCAGCGTCACCACATCATAACCGGTGGCCTCCAGCACCTCCAAGTGCGCGGAGCCCGCACCAGCCTCTGTAATGGTGCTCATCCTGTCCATATGATCGCCGCAATCCGCCACGATTACCGGGACGGCGGGATGGCTTGCACGGAGGCGGGCGATCGCCCCCGCAACTTGCGGCATAACCTGGAAGGAGCTGTGAATATCGTTGGTATGCAGCAGCACAACCTTCTCCGGTTTTTTCATCGGTTCATCAACCAGCCTTCTTGTGAAATACTTCGATTGCCCCATAAATTATGATATAGTACAAGATAACTGTGCGGCTTCTCTACCGGACTCCGGCATGCCGCCAAAAAATCGCTTCTATTGAAGGAATGTCCAATTCTATAGCTTATGCTAACAATAGCAGAGTCCATGCCTGTTGATCAAATAGCCGGACCCTGCCTTTCATTTTCAGGAGGTGCACCATGCAACTGACCATCCAGATTTTCGCCGGGCTGGCGGACAAGCTGGGCGGAACCGCCGTTACCGTCACAACCGGCGGGAACCGCATCACTGCCGGCGAGCTGAAGCAGCATCTGGCCAAGGAGTACCCCCATGCCGCCTCCTCGATAGCGGTTTCCTTCCTGGCCCGCAACCACGCCTACGCCCAGCCTGAGGACGAGCTTCATGAAACCGATGAGCTGGCCCTGATTCCTCCCGTATCCGGCGGTTCCCCCGCACCGTCTGAACAGGTGCCCGAGTACGGAGAGCGGTTCGAATTAACCCGGGAGCCCTTGGTGCCGGAGCATACCGCCGCCAAAACAACCCACCCGAACTGCGGCGCCAACCTTACCTTTACGGGCACTGTCCGCGAGCTAACCGGCGATTTGCATACGGAAGCGCTGGAATACGAGGCGTATGCCCCGATGGCCCTGGCTACGCTCCGGCAGATCGGAGATGAGGTTGCTGAACGCTGGCCCGAGACCCGCTGCGCCATTACCCACCGGCTGGGTCTCGTGGAAGCGGGGGATGCCAGTGTGGTAATCTCCGTATCCGCTCCCCACCGGGATGTCTGCTATGAAGCCAGCCGGTATGCCATCGAACGTTTGAAGCAAATTGTCCCCATCTGGAAAAAAGAAGCGGGACAATGGAGCCATCCCCAGGCCGGCTCCGGCAGCACAGCCCCTTCCGGCAGCATGTGGAACCCCCTTGTCCTGCCAGGCGGCGGAGAGGAGCAGCCACGATGAGCGCAACTGGACATCCGGTCTCTTCCGGGGAAGTGCCGGGCCGTTATTCCCGGCAGGTGCTGTTCGGGCCGTTGGGAGAGCCCGGCCAACTGAAGCTGATGGACTCCCGTGTGGCCATTGTGGGCATGGGCGCCTTGGGAACCGTGCTGGCTAACCATATGGTGCGGGCCGGTGTGGGCTACATCCGGCTAATCGACCGGGATTTTGTGGAAGAGAGCAACCTGCAGCGCCAGATGCTCTATGAGGAGGCCGATGCCGCCGATTCCCGGCCCAAGGCTGCGGCAGCCGCAGAGCGTTTGGGCAGAATCAACAGCCTGGTAACGATAGAGCCCCACGTGACCGATCTGAACCCGTCCAATGCGGAGGAATTGCTGACCGGTGTTGACCTGGTGCTGGACGGCAGCGATAACTTCGCGGTCCGTTTCCTGATCAATGATGTCTGCGTGAAGCACAGCATCCCCTGGATCTATGGCGGAGCGGTCAGCGCCCGCGGCGTCATGATGACTATTCTGCCAGGCACTACCCCCTGCTTCCGCTGCCTGTTCCAGCAATCTCCCGATCAGGGCGCCCTGGAAACCTGCGACACGGCGGGAGTGCTGGGCTCCATTATCCATGTGGTGGCCTCCTACCAGGCTGCCGAAGCGCTGAAGCTTCTGAGCGGCAACCATAGCGCGATGAATAAGGGAATGCTCCATTTTGACCTGTGGCATAATTTCCAGGGTGGTATGGACATGTCGGCTGCCCGTTCGCCGGAATGCCCCTGCTGCGCAAACGGCCAATACGACTACCTGTCGGCGGAGCTGGAGGGCGAAACCCTTCAATCCCTCTGCGGCCGCAACGCCGTGCAGATTGTGCCTGCCCACCCCCGCAAGCTTAATCTGGAGGAGCTGGAGCAAGCGCTCAGACACTCCGGCACAACAGAGCGCAATGCTTTTTTGCTGAAATACAAATCGGACAACGGCCTGACCCTGGTGCTTTTCCCTGACGGAAGAGCCATGGTTCAAGGGACGGACGATCTGACGGCGGCCAAATCCTTTTATAGCAGATACGTTGGCATGTAAGGGCATTTGTGGAAAAATAGTACATTTTACTCGTTGCCAAAATATTCATCCCTTGCTACTATAATGTTACACAGAAAATGCGATGAATTTCGCCATGGGGTGACATATTATGAAAATCCATGTTATGGATCTTCTTCCTGGAGACAGATTGACCCAAGATGTTTTTAATTCTTACGGTCTCCATGTTTTATCGGCGGACGCTTACTTAGGAAGCGATTCCATTGCCCGGCTGTTGGCTCACAATATTGAATACATCGAGATTGAGCGCTCCGAGGAATCGGCCGCCACCAGTGTCACCCTATCGACCCTTCCTACCTACCCTTCCGTCCAGATTTCCTATGACGCCAGTTTGGCGGGTCTGGGTCTACTGTTTACCCAAGCGCTGGGGGAGGGACGGATTGAGCAGGATATTGTAGATGCCAGCTTCGAGCCTTTGGCCGAAAGCTTTCATAAAGAGAAGAATCTGGTCTCCCTGATGCTTTCCCTGGAGAACAGCGACGATTATACCTTTAACCACAGCGTTCAAGTGGGGATGCTTGCTTATTATTTGGCCCGCTGGCTGGGATACCCGGAGAGTTTTGCCCTGGATGCGGGAAAAGCCGGTTTTGTCCATGACATCGGCATGAGCAGGGTGGATCCGGCCATCCTCAGGAAGCCCTCGAAGCTGACTGAAGAGGAATATGCAGCCGTCAAAAAGCATGTGGAATACGGAGAGGAGATTCTGAAGCGGGCCTATCCCGACAATTCCCCGATTCTGCTGGGCGCCATGCAGCACCACGAGCGGATGGACGGCAGCGGGTATCCCCATGGCCTGATGGGAGAAGACATTTCCGTGATCGGCCGCATTCTGGCGGTTACCGATATCTACAGCGCCATGATCACCTCCCGCGTGTACCAGAAGGAGCGGGACCTCCTGTTTGTGCTGAAGGAGATCAACCGGCTCAGCTTTACCAGTCTGGACCCTACCATCACCCAGGTCTTCATCCGCAATCTGGTGCCGAACCTCCTGGGCAAAACCGTCGAGCTGTTCGACGGCAGACGCGGCGTCATCGTGCTGACCAATTACACGGATTTTTTCCGGCCGCTGATCAAGATTGACAATGAATTCGTAGATTTGAGCAAACATCCCGAGCTGTCTATTCTGAAGGTTTTGGCTTAGTGCTGCGGCTTGTTTGAAACCGTTTCCCCAGTTCATATCGAACAAAGACTGCTGCCCTCTTTTGGAGGTGCCAGCAGTCTTTTTTGATTTACAGGTTGGCCTATGCGTTATTCAGCAATCCGTTTGGCAAAGAGGAAGGTTCTTTTCCAATAAGCCTTGTCGATGCTGGTGATTTGCACTCCGTCCTTGGGTTCGGGAGAAGCATGGATCATGTTCCGGTTGCCGACATAAATTCCCACATGGCCGACAGTTTTGTTGGTTTGGAACCGACCGGGCACATAGAAATAAAGTAAATCCCCCACCCGCAGGCTGCTGCGGCTTACGCTGGTGCCGAGTTTGCCCTGGGCTCTGGCTGTACGCGGCAGGGAAATGCCGTATTTATCGAAGAGATAGGCGGTATACGAGGAACAGTCGAAGGTGCCGTTCTCCGGGTAAGGGGGGGCGCCGAACTCATAACGCACACCCAGATAGGTCCGGGCTCTGGCGATAAGCGCGGGTATGTTAATATCCTTCAGGGCCGCTGCCGGAATGGCCTCTTCCAGTAGGTCCAGCTTGTCCGGCACTGCCGCAGCGGATATATCCGCAGCCGCTTGTTTGTAAGGGTCCTCCGCGTCGTCGCCGAAATCCAGTGCGCTGCCCTCCGGCAAAGGCGCATCCTCATCCACCTTCAGCGGGATCTGCTCCGGCGAGGGCTTCAGCACCAGTGACTGGCCTTCCTTGGCGAATACCAAGTCATCTGCCAGCAGATCCGAAACCGCAGACAGCGGAATGCAGGGCACACCGTCAATCATCCGGGGCGGTGTTTTGAGTTGCAGGCGGTCATCCTCCCTGCGGGCTTCCACGGAATCCAGGTTCAGCTCGAAGGCAGCATCGTTGTCGCCGAATTTCAGAGTTTGCTTGTTATTGTCCCATTTGAACCGGTAGCCCACCATACGGACCAGCTGCTCAGCCTCCACATACTCCTCGCCGTTGGCGTTTTTCAGAGGAATGGAAGCCTCTCCTTGTGCGGAGGGCAAAGCGACGGGGCCGGGAGATCCGCTGAGAATGGACAGGTTATCCACCGCGGATGACCCGCTGGAATAGGGCGAGCTTGAAGGCTGCTGGGAACCGGCATTGTTGGCCGAAACATTGTTGCCCGACTGATTGTTCGAAGCATGGTTGCCCGAGGCGTTATTTCCGTTATTCCCGCCACAGGCCGATGTGATTGCCAATGCCGATGCAAAACAAAAAACGGCGCTTAAACGCGCAAGCTTTCTCATAAGGGTTTACTCCTTCTTCCAAATCGGATTTGGGTGCTTCCCTTAGATTCACTTCCCCGCGGCTTCTTTATTCTGAAAAAAACTTCCTCCCGGACTAAGCCAAGCCTTGCACTTAAGGCATGTTTGCTTTTTAGGCATAATTGCACATTAGGCAAGTTCTATGTTAGGATACATACAGAACATACCCGACTAAGAAAGGCGGTGAAAATCACATTTGAACAAACCAAGCCTGCGCGATCTAAAAAAAGAAGCCACTGCCCATGCCTTGGCTGACGCGGCCTTCGAGCTTGCTGTAGAACGGGGGCTGGACGGATTTGTCGTCGATGATGTCGTACAACGCGCCGGCTATTCCAGACGAACCTTTGCCAACTATTTTTCCTGCAAGGAGGAAGCAGTGGCAACAGCCGTCATTCCTTATTCCAGCAACCAGCAGCATGAGGCCGAACGTCTCTTGGAGAATTTGCCGGAAAACACGTCCCTGCTTGATGCTCTGTACCAACTGATGAAGCTGCAGTTTCTGGAGGGCCTTCTTCTGAAGATGCGGGAGGTTGTGTCCCTTTCCAACACACATCCGACATTGGAGCCTTATATCCTCAGCGTGTTCCGCGGGCTTCAAAACAGTGCAATGGAGACGCTGAACGGGCTGTCCCATGGCCGTTACCCGAATGGGTACACCCATCTTCTTGTCGGTGCCGTTTACGGAGCGATGCTGCCTGTCATCGACGGCACGCTGAATGTGCTTCTCCCCGGAGATACCGTCACTGACGAACAGGATGCCACCACGTTTGAGGAGTACCTGGAGACCACCTTCCGTTATCTGCGCAATGGTTTTTAGCAAAGCTTAAGGAACGTCCGAATCTATAGAAAAAAAGGAGAGGACCATACCGCATGTCCACATTCTTGTACAAAATCGGAAGAAAGGCTTACGACAAGCCGTGGTACTTTATCAGCGCCTGGATCGTCGTGCTTGCTGTTGTTGTTTCTCTGCTCGGCATCAATGGAATCCATATGAGCACCGAGTTCAAAATGGAAGGCACCGAATCTCAAAAGGTGCTGGATAAACTGGAGAAGGAGCTGCCGGAGGCCTCCGGCGGTCAAGCCAGCGTGGTGTTTACCGTGCCCGAGGGACAACGTCTGGATACGCCGGAGCATATTGCCGCTATGACCAAGGCGGTCAACAAGGTATACGGCATGGATTATGTGATTAATCCAGCCGAATTGGCCGCGGCCGCTGGAGCCGCGCAGCAGCAACAGCAGCAGGCTGCTCAAGCAGGGCAAGCCGCCGGAGCCCAGGGGGCAGGCGGCGCGGGAGCAGCCGGCGCTGCCAATCCCCAGGCGGCAGCCAATCCGGCAGCTGCCGGCGGAGCCCAAGGTGCGGGAGCAGCGGCTGCAGCCCCCGCGCAGATGCCTCCCTACGGTCCGCTGATGGTGAACGGCACTCCCGTCCCCGGTGTGCTGATCGCAACGGACGGCAGCGTGGCCCTGTTCCAATTCCAGTTTACCGTTCAGCAAACGTCCCTGCCCCAAAGTGTGGCCGACGATATCGTCGCTGCAGTGACGGAAGCCGAAGCAGGCACCAGCATCAAGGCGCTGCCCAGCGACAGCCTGAGAACCGCCGAGGTGGCCATTAGCTCCAATGAGGTGTACGGCCTCATTATTGCAGCCATTGTCCTGATCATGACTCTTGGTTCTGTTGTGGCGGCGGGACTGCCGATTGTTATCGCGCTGGTTGGTGTCGCTATCGGCGTAGGGGGCGCATTTGCCATCTCCAGCTTTGTAGCTATGGCCTCCATCACTCCCATTCTGGCGCTGATGATCGGCCTGGCCGTAGGGATCGATTATTCCTTGTTTATTGTCAACCGCCAGCGGCGCCTTATCTTCGATCAAGGGCTGTCCGCCCGTGAAGCCGCCAGCCGGGCAGTTGGAACGGCAGGAAGCGCCGTATTCTTCGCCGGCCTTACCGTTATTATCGCTCTATGCGGTCTTCTCGTTATCCGCATTTCCTTCTTGAGCCTGATGGCGCTTATCGCCTCCGTTACAGTTTTCCTTACTGTTCTCATCGCTCTTACCCTGCTGCCGGCACTGCTCGGTCTGGTTGGGGAAAAAATCTGCTCCGCAAAAGCCCGGGAAAAGGTACGCAGCCAGACTGCAGCCGGCCGGGAGCATGGCACCGCCGACAAGTGGGTGAAGGGCATCATCAAATCCCGTTGGGCCGTGATCGTGGGCGTTATTGTCATTCTTGGCGCCGCAGCCATTCCCACCATGGATATGAAGCTTGGTATGCCTTCCGGGGCAACAGCCAACCTGGATACGCCCCAACGCCAAAGCTATGACGCCATCTCCAACGGCTTCGGAGAAGGCTTTAACGGCCCGCTGGTAATCGTAGCGGAGCCCAAGGACCCTTCACAAGCAATCACGCCGCAGGTTTTGGGCGGACTTGTCCAGGACATCCAGAAGGTTCCGGATGTGTCGGTAGTGTCTCCTCTTGGCATGAAGCCTGATGGCAGCGTGGCTATCCTGAGTGTGATACCGGGCTCCGGCCCAACTGACGAAGCCACGAAGGATCTGGTTACCCATCTGCGGGATGCTGATTCGGCATTTGCTAAGACCTACCAGGTCGAGCTGGGGGTAACCGGCTTTACGGCTATCAATATTGATATGTCCTCCAAGCTGGCAGAGGTTTTCCCGGTGTACATCGGCATTATTGTAATTCTGTCCCTGATCATTCTGCTGTTGGTCTTCCGTTCCATTCTTGTTCCCGTAAAAGCCACCGTGGGCTTCCTGCTCAGCGTGCTCGCCACCTTCGGGATTACCACCGCCGTGTTCCAGTGGGGCTGGATGAAGGAGCTGTTCGGCTTTGATACGGGCAGCCCGCTCCTGAGCTTTCTTCCTATCCTGGTAACCGGCATTCTGTACGGCCTGGCTATGGACTATCAGGTCTTCCTGGTTTCCTCTATGCGCGAGTCTTACGTCCACGGACACCGGGGCACAGCCAGCGTCAACCATGGCTACAACCAGGTTAGCCGTGTAGTCGTAGCCGCGGCGGTTATCATGGTATCCGTGTTCGCAGGCTTCATTCTGTCCCCGGACATTATGATCAAGCAGATGGGCTTCGCTTTGGCCATCGGCATTCTGATCGATGCGTTCATCGTCCGCATGGCTCTGGTCCCCGCTGCTATGGCCATCTTCGGAGATAAGGCCTGGTGGCTGCCCAAATGGCTGGACCGCCTCCTCCCCAATCTGGATGTGGAGGGCGACAAGCTCATCGCAGAGCTGGAACGCCAGAATGGAACCGGCAACAGCTCTGCCCAGAAGCAAAAAACCCGCAAGGGACACTAATTTCATACCATCTTCAAGAGCAGGGGCAGTATCCTCCCTGCTCTTTTTTTTCCTGCCTAAACGCACTTGGGAGCTCGCTCTGGGGGTTGCATAAAACCCCTCCCGGAGGCTCATCTTAACGATGGCTCATCAATCCCAAACAAGAAAGGAACGAAACCAATGGGCGTTTTGGACGGCAATTCCAAGCAGCAACCTCTTCATTATGGTGAAATTAATGACCTCTGGAGCTTTTCTATGAAGGCGAAGGGCTGTATTTCCACGAACCGTGCTTTCCTGAACCATGCGGAGGATAAAGAACTGAAGGGTGTCCTCAAGGACATCATCAATCAAGCCGAGCTGGAGGCCAGCGAATGCGACAGCATTCTCATTGCCAACGGCATTGTGCCTTTCCCAGCATGGCCCGATCGTCCCGAAGCCAAATTCGAGGACATTCCCGTGGGTGCCCGGTTCAGCGACCAGGAAATCGCTGCTATGGCCGGTGCGGATACCTCCTTGGGTTTGGTAGCATGCAGCCAAATCATGGGGATGTCTATCCGTGAGGATATCGGCGCCCTGTTCGGCAAGTATCATATGACCAAAGCGGCACTGGGTCTGAAAATCCTGAAGATGTGCAAGGATAAAGGCTGGATCGTGCCTCCTCCGCTTCAGCTGAAACGCCCCGAGCTAGTGGAGGTGTAATACCGTGCCCCCTGCTGCTGCGGGGGGTTTTTTAGGTGTTCAGCTTTGCCCACACCTCCTTCATATACCGGGCAAGACGGATTTCCATCTGGGCCCGGGTTTCCTCTCTGGTAATCCCGAAGGTGCCGGAGTACCCCTTATAGCGGTATATATACTGGAGAACAATATCATCCTGCTCTCCAGGCGATATGTGGATATTTCTCCGTGTGAGCTCCCGCCTGAGCCCGAACAGCTCCCGCTCTACCGTTCCAGCGATTTCCTCCGCCAGGGCGATGTACAGCGTTTTGAACAGCTCCTTGCCGGTCTGAAGCCGGTCAATGTTTCTCTGAATCACCGTAAGCATATAGGGCAGCAGGATATAGTCACGGATCATGACCCATTCCTCTACGGAAGGTTGGTCGCTCTTGGGTTTATCATATCGGACCTCATAAGCCTCGGTATGCTCCTTAAGCAGAAATTTGGTTGTCCATCTGTCTTCGCCGGAACTCATATAAAGTGTCCTCCGATCTGTCCTGCCCGCTCCCGCGCAACCCCCGCCTCATACAAGGAGGAGGCCCGCAGAATGGCATCGCTGCCGTAACGGTCTTTGATCTGGTCTATGGTGCGTTCCATGGCATACAGCTTGGGCCGGTTATCGAACAAGGTGAGCTGATACGTGTCATCCGCCGTAAGCTGGTCCAGAGCAATGGTCAAATGTCCAACTGGCAGACCCGACCAGTGCCGCCGAAAAAGTTCTTGAGCCACCTCCGCCACCTCGTGGGTCAAAGAAGTAGGCTGTGGCAGGGTAATTTGCCTGCCGAAGGAGTTTCCCCGTTCCCCGTCGGTTTCTGCAGCCCCTACAAATATCACCTGCCCCATCACGCCATATTTCCGGGCCCGCCGGCAAACCTCTACCACCAGCTCCAACAGCACCACCTCAATGTCCTCCAGCTTGCGGTAGAGGCTGGCCCGGAGGGTTTTTCCGTGGCTGATGCTTTTGTGCTTGCCGGGCCGGATTCCCGCCTTTACAGCGCTGGGGTCGATCCCCCGGGCCACCTGCCAATAATATTCCGCTTTAATGTCGCTTTGTTTGCCCATTTCGTACCGCATTCTCCGTTTGAAATCCCCCAGCTCCAACCGCGCCAAATCTCCAATGGTCTGGATGCCCATCCGCATAAAGTGCCGGGTCATCCGGCCGGCCACCATGTACATCTGATGAATGGGCAGAGGCCACAGCTCCTGCTCCAGATTGTCGTATCCCAGCCGGAAAACCCCTCCCTCCCGTTTTTTGGCAAAGTTGTCCGTAGCGGTTTTGGCCAAAATTTTCGTCGGTCCGATCCCCACCCGGGTCCATACACCGGTGGATACCAGAACCCGGTTCTGGATATTGCGCGCCAGTTCCTCTGCAGTTCCGTACTTGTGGAGGGTGCCCGTCACATCCAGAAACTGCTCGTCAATGGAGAACGGCTCCACCTGATCCGTATACGCTTCGTAAATTTTGGTGATAAACAAAGACAGCTTGATGTACATCCGCATCCGCGGCCGGATCACCACCAGCTCCGGACATTTCCTCCGGGCTTGGAACACCCGCTCCGCTGTAGTCACTCCCCGGCCTTTGGCAAGAGGGCATGCGGCCAAAATAATGCCCGACGGGCGCTCCGGATCTCCGATGGCCACAGGCGTTTCTTTCAGTTCGGGGCGGGCCGCCTTTTCTACGCTGGCGTAGAAGGACTGGCAGTCAATCAGAAAGATCACCCGCTCCCCGACCGTCATGACACCGACGCCACCGGCTGGACCGCCATAATCCGTTCGGCCAGAAACAGCCGCGGTGCACCTGCAGCATAACAATGCGCCTTGATTTTCCCGCCCTCCACCGCCAGCACCCGGATGCGGCGTTTGCTGAAAGCTCCCGATTTGTCCTGATAAATGATCGTGACGGTGTGGCCCACATACTTTTGCATCATAACCGCCTCCACAAAATAAGAACGTATATTCGTATTATATGCACGAATGTATGTTCTTATGCAAGTGGAAATTATACACAATTGCAATTGTTCCCGGCAGCCAAAAAACCGCCTTCGTCTAAAAGGCGGCTTTTCGGAGTGGCTTCGCTATATTTACAATTGAAACTTCTCCTTGATCATGACCGCAACCTCTGCGGCAGATAAATCAGTATTATTAATCCGGAGGTAATTCTCCCTCTGAATTTCTCCCTCATAGGAATTCAGCCGATGCTGCTCCGCGGTTCTTTTCAATTCCTGTTCGGATCGGCCAACATCCCGCTTCGTAGGTTTATGCTCCAGCCTATGAGGCGATTTGTTCCGTTCCACTCTCTGGTCAAGCTCTGCTTCAAGCTCAACCAGGTACACCTCAGCTCCTTTTTCTTCGAAAATCCCAAAAACCTTATTTACATAATCCCAATCGCTCTGTAAATCAAATGCCCACACATAGGTAAATATTAAACCCGGCATTTCACTGGCCGCGGCAGCTTCGAAGATATCCTGCCTGAATTTATCCGTCAATCTCCACATCTCACGGCTGAACCCAAAATAAGGAACCAGCATTTCAATCGTCATGTGATTGTGGAACAGCTTTAGCTCCGTTAATTTCTCCAGTTCATGCCCTACGGTCATTTTCCCCACCGCTTGCGGTCCGAATATCAGAACAAATTTCAAGGGAAACGTCCTCCTGTAAAGATTATAGCTGATTCAAATTACAACCGCTTCGTCAGAATGAAGTCCGTTTGCTCCTCATCTCCCATAAAGAACGAGTGTGCTCCCGTTAGCTCGAACCCCTGCTTCCGGTAAAAATCCTTGGCATTCTCATTTTTCTCCCACACACCCAGCCAAATTTCCGTCTTGCCGTGGAGACGGGCGGTTTCTGCCGCCTTGTTCATCAGATGTTTCCCCAGTCCCTTGCGGTGGAACTGCTGCCGCACATAAACTCTTTCTATCTCAAGGGAGTTCCCCCCCATTTTTTCCGATTGGGCATCGTTCACGTTCAACTTCAGATATCCCGCAGGCTCTCCCTGGAAATAAATCAGGTGGAATTCCGTTCCGGGGATGGAGAGCTCCTCTTCCAGCCTTTTTAAGTTGAACGCCTTATCCAAATACGCCTTCATATTTTCCGGCGTGTTCTGCTCCTTGAAGGTATCGTTGAAGGTTTCAATGCTGAGCTCCTGCAGCAGCCCCACATCCTCCAAGCCGCATGTTTTTATTTCTACCGTCACAAAACCTAACCCCTTTATGGCAAATTAATAGCTTCGCTTGTTCCCCTTTTTTACAAATTCCCAATCTACTTCTATGTTTTTCCGCACCCGTTGGAGAAGATGAAGGATAGTTTCTGCTTCACTCGGGGAAAACCCCGTTAACGCAACAGCCTCCGAATGCCGGTGCTCCCGCAGGATAAAAGGGAATACACCCTCCCCCTTTTCCGTGGGAAAAAGCCTCTTTATTTTTTTGTTATGAGTATCATCCCGCTTCTCAATAAAACCGTTCATTTCCAGCTTTTGAATGGCCCGTGCGGCGGTAGTCCTGTCCACCTTAATCAGTTCAGCCAGATTTTCCTGAATGATTCCCGGATGTTCACAGATGCGGACCAGATACAGATATTGCCCTTTCGTAAGCTCGAATTCCTTAAATTCAATATTGCTGATGGAATCCAACGCCCTGGCGATCATTCCGATTTCACGCAGAATCTCTTTCACGCATGCACTCCCTGTTCCCGCGGCTAATCTAAGTACCCCTTAATCGTACATGAATTTTGTTGTATTTACAACATTATTTATCGTAATATTTGGTCCGCATAAACCGTTCCACGGCTTCGCTTTTATTTTTGGCTCCTAATTTTTCGAATATTTTCTTGGTATAGTTATCCACGGTCCTTCTGCTCATATGGATCAATCCGGCAATTTGCTCATACGTGGAGCCGCTCATCAATTCCTTCATAATGTAAATCTCCTCCGTGCTTAAGTCTGCAACCACATCGTTGGAGGAAGGCAGCTTTTCAACCGGGCAGTAAGGAAAAACCATCAGGCCGGATAAAATGCAGCTTACCGCATTCTTAATCGCATGCGCCTCCATCTCCTTGGACAGCGCACCGTATGCCCGTATATCGAAAATTTTAGGAAGCAAGGACATGATATCCAGACCGCTCATAAAGAGGATTTTGGAATCGGGCTTCTGGCTCAAAATCTCCTTCGCGGCTTCCGTTCCGATCATATCTTGCAGGTAATAATCCATGATAATCAGATCGGGCTGATAAGCCATAGCTTTTTCGATACTGTCTCTTCCGGTAAAAGAAATTTGGATATCCCCGATTTCATCCATAGTTTTTAGTAATTCTTTGGTTGCATTTGCCATTAACGGGTGATCGTCCACGATTAGAATGGTTTTCATTGCATCCTACCCCTCAATACTTTTGCAACTAATTGCAATTTATGTGCATTTATAATTACACAAGATTGCATTGATATGTAATTAATATACAAAAGAATTGCAGAATTTTTTGTTGAAATCTGTCGGTAATCATGATGAAATCGAGTATCACCCGAAAATTCTTTACATTTATTATGTTCGATGGTAAAATTACGCACCCAAAATAAAAAGACCTAGTTTTTACCAGGTCTTTTTATCAGATGACTATATTTTTCCTGCATGGGGCCTGACACGCTGATTTTTTGCTGATCAGTAAGTATGGCCTCGCATCCCCCATAATTCCCCATCACAATGGCCTCAACGAACCTCATGTTCACCAGCTGGGATGGATTGAGGAAATCATACCCGACATCCTTCAGAATAACCGCAAACGTCTGCAAGGACATGATGGTAATGAGCGGCCCATAAATCGTATAGAAAATCGGAGTTTTATCGGGTATGGAATGAGGAAGCTTTTTGTACAGCGCTTTTTTGCTCAGCTCAATAAAAAGTAAATCCGTTTTTAAGTCAAACTCCACAAAATCACTGTCGTCACCAGCTCTGTTGTAAAGCTTGACTCCTGTCATCTTCATACGCTTTGCTTCCTTACTTTTTGAGGGATTTCATCGGCTTCACTTTGTTTCCCAACATACCTTTGCGCAATCCCGCCAGGATATTCTTCTTTCCGTTTGCAGTTGTCTTTTTACTCATATCTCCACCCCCTTCCAAATAAGGTCAGAGCCTGAGCACATACAGATAATGCCACAGTGGATGGGACAATGAATAACCCAGACGCAGTAGCAGCCAATCCACACAGCACCAAAATCTGCTTCCAATTATGTTGCTGTTCTTTGCCACGCCAAATCATAATGATAATAAGGGCCGGAGCCAGGAAATAAGGGAACCATGCAGCCGGCAGCTCTATATTGGAAATAACCGTAAAAATGGACACAGATAATACAACGCAGCCCGTTAAGGTTTTCATGTGAAAGCCGCCTGTAAGGATTCGGGTTGTCCAAAACGCAGCTATAGCGAAAACACATTCAACCAGATTACCGGTGAAGCAGGCAATAGCCAGACTTAATAATATAACCGAGCAATTGCTTATGAGGAAGGAGAGACCCTCATAAATCTCCTCATCACTTTCATCCGGATCAGAGCCCTTTTTCCATTTTATCAGGCGGTAGGCGGTCCATTCTACTGCGTCTGGCATCATAATAATCCCTCATTCTGGAAATCAAGTAAAGCCATAGATAGCAGCATATATTTATGGAGGTTACCAGGAAAAAGGAAAAATGCTGGTAGGCTATAAAAGCTGTTACGAAGCTCAGCATTACTACAACGGCCACAACAAGCAGCTTTTTCTCCAATGGATTGGACGTTTCTTTCACAAAAAAATCATGAGGAGGACGGATTACATACGACCAACCCCATTGTTTTTTGTGAAGCAAAAAGCTGACAAGGAACACGGCCAGCTGTGAAATCATTTGTAGCATAAATATCCCGATTCCGGCGGTATCCTTCACGATCTGGCTATCCATAAGGCCGCTTAGGAAAAGGAGTGCGGCTAAAAAAAGCTGGATGGCCGCGAATGCGCTGTAGCCGGCGCAAGCGATAATGACCGATTTGACAATCCGGATCTTAATCACGTAGATCAAAAATCCGATATACATGGAGATTTGGACAACCATATCCAAAGTGGCGGAACCAACCTCGACCCGCAGCAGGTAGGAGGAGCAGGAAATGATGAGAGACAAAGCCAAAACTTCTCGACTATACTCAAAGAAGGGCATCCGAAACAGCTTAAACATGATTGCCAGAATAGCCAATGTATCCAGAAAACCCAAAATCAAATACGCTGCAAGTGCCATTGGGACACCTTTCCAAAGAAGGTTATATTATTACTATAAAGGATAATGGGTAAATTTTCTAATTGTAATATTTGTTAATTATAAAGTGGGTTATGAAGAAATTTGTCGCCGGCCTTCTATGTGGTGCAGGTTTAATGCTGTCGGTCTCTGTCTTCGCAGAAGGCGCTATCCAACAAATAACAGCCTATCTCACACAGATATTTCGGTAGAAGTGAATGGCAGAAAAATTATTTTAGAGCATACCCCCGTTAATTACGACGGCACAATCTATTTGCCGGTCCGGGAAATGGCTGGTGTTGTTAACCTGTCGGTAGATTGGGTCGAAGCTACCCGGACCGCAAAGCTGGGCAGCGGCAGCAAAACAGGGCGAGGCTCCGCTTCGGGGTCTGCTTCAATTGCAAATCCCGGCACCATTGAGGAACCCCCTCAAATAATAAAAAACGGGAATGTATACATCGGGCTCACTGCCTGGCAAAACAAATCCGGTGCCAAGGTCACAATAGACTACAAAAAACGGACTATCGTTATTGAACAGTCTGGCTACCCCATCGTAACCATCGATTCCAACAATGAAAATGAATATCTGATCGAAAATTCCATTTCTTATATTAATGCTGCGCTAGTTGAATAACCCCAATAAAACGGAACAGCCCGTGTCCCGTTAGTTCTGGGCACATATCCGGACTGAGGATCCGTTATTTCCCCAAAACACACGATTCTGATGATTTCGCGGACACAGGATACCTTATTGTCTCGCCATCCTGCCCCAACCGTCTCATTCCCAGCATATAACGGCCCCTGTGTCCGCTCAGCTGAAAAAACACCGTTTTTTTGTCCAATAACGGATCGTGGGTCCGCTCAGATAGCCAGGGATTATAACTGGAAGGAGCAAAAAAAGAAACAGACCGCCCTCACCAGAGGCTGCGGTCTGTTTCCCATCGTATTTACTATCGAGCGGTTGAGTTGCTGCTTACCCGATGCTGCCTTCCATTTCGAATTTTATCAACCGATTCATCTCCACCGCATACTCCATCGGCAGCTCTTTGGTGAAGGGTTCGATGAAGCCCATGACGATCATCTGGGTGGCTTCGGCTTCGGTGAGGCCGCGGCTCATGAGGTAGAAGAGCTGGTCCTCGGATACCTTGGATACGGTCGCTTCATGCTCCAGCGTGATGTTGTCGTTCATGATCTCGTTGTACGGGATGGTGTCCGATGTGGACTGTTTATCCATGATCAGGGTGTCACATTTGATGTTGGCCTTGGAGCCCTGGGAGTTGCGCCCGAAGGAGCTCAAGCCGCGGTAGGTCACCTTGCCGCCGTGTTTGGAGATGGACTTGGACACGATGGTGGAGGTGGTTTCCGGTGCCAGATGGATCATCTTGGCGCCTGCATCCTGGTGCTGGCCCTTGCCGGCTACGGCGATGGAGAGCACACTGCCCTTGGCGCCGCGGCCCTTCAGAACAACCGCCGGGTACTTCATGGTCAGCTTGGAGCCGATGTTGCCGTCCACCCATTCCATGGTGGCATTTTCTTCGGCAACGGCACGTTTGGTCACCAGGTTATAGATGTTCGGTGCCCAGTTCTGGATGGTGGTGTACCGGACACGGGCGTTCTTCAGACACAGGATTTCCACCACGGCGCTGTGCAGAGAGTTGGTGCTGTAGATGGGAGCGGTACAGCCCTCTACATAGTGGACAAAGCTGTCTTCGTCGGCCACAATCAGTGTACGCTCGAACTGGCCCATGTTCTCCGAGTTGATGCGGAAGTAGGCCTGCAGCGGAATTTCGCATTTGACGCCCTTCGGCACGTAGATGAAGCTGCCCCCGGACCAAACGGCGCTGTTCAATGCAGCGAACTTGTTGTCCGCGGCAGGAATCACCGTGGAGAAATATTTGCGGAACAGCTCCGGATGCTCCCGGAGGGCGCTGTCAGTATCCATGAAGATAACCCCTTGCTCCTCCAGATCCTTCTGCATGCTGTGGTACACAACCTCAGACTCGTACTGGGCGGATACACCGGCCAGAAACTTTTGCTCCGCCTCGGGAATCCCCAGCTTGTCGAAGGTTTCCTTGATTTCGGAAGGAACCTCCTCCCAGGTTTTCCCTTGCTTTTCAGCAGGCTTCACATAATATTGGATGTCGTTAAAATCCAGATCATCCAAATCACCGCCCCACCGGGGCATGGGCATTTTGTTGAACAGCTCGAGGGACTTGAGGCGGAATTCCAGCATCCAATCCGGCTCATTCTTCATCTTGGAAATTTCGGTGACAATCTCCGGTGTGAGCCCCTTGCCGCTTTGGAACACAGCCTTGTGCTCGTCACGGAAGCCATATTTGTAATCTTCCATTTCTGGCATCTGCTTCGCCATTACGAATCCCTCCTATTAAATGATTCCCCCAAAAGTGACGCTAATGCTTCGTAGCGGATTCCGGGTACTTTTGGGGGTGCCCCCGGAAAACCATTCCTCCAAAAGTGACGCTAATGCTTCGTAGCGGATTCCGGGTACTTTTGGGGGTGCCCCCGGAAACCAGTTCTCCACAAGTGACGTTGCGACTTTACCGGGACTGCTCGACTCCCTTGCGGAGCGCGTTCCACGCCAGTGTGGCACATTTGATGCGGGCCGGGAATTTGTTGACGCCGGAGAGTGCCTCCAGGTCCTCATACTCGAATTCCACCGGCTCGCCCTTCATCAGACAGGAGAATTGCTCGGCCATGGCCTGTGCTTCCTCCAGGGTTTTGCCTTTGACTGCTTCGGTCATCATGGAGGCGGAAGACATGCTGATGGAGCAGCCCTCTCCCGAAAACCGGGATTCCTTCACAATGCCGTCCTCCACCTTCAGCTGCAGGGAAATCCGGTCGCCGCAGGTGGGGTTATGCAAGTCGATCGTCACACCATTATCCTCGAAATGCCCCCTATTGCGGGGGTTTTTATAATGATCCATAATGACCCGGCGGTACAAATCATCCAATTGCATCGCTAAAGTACTCCTTTGTCCGCCTGAGGGATTCCGCCAAGCGGTCGATGTCCTCTTCCGTGTTGTACAGATAAAAGCTGGCTCTCGCCGTGGAGGAAGCCTTCAACCAGCGCATCAGCGGCTGGCAGCAGTGGTGTCCGGCCCGGACAGCGATGCCCTCCGCATCCAGGAAGGTAGCCAAATCATGAGGATGGACATCCTCCAGATTGAAGGTGACCAGCCCAGGGCGTTTGCCGGATGCCGGCCCGTAGATCGTCAGGCCTTCCATAACCGGAAGCACGTTCATGGCGTAAGCCGACAGCTTTTCCTCATGCTCGTGAATGTTATCCATCCCGATGTCTTCAAGGAAATCAATAGCCGCTCCCAATCCCACCGCTCCTGCGATAATCGGGGTCCCGCCTTCGAACTTCCAGGGAAGCTCCTTCCATGAGGAATCGTATAAGTCCACAAAATCGATCATTTCACCGCCGAATTCGATGGGCTCCATCTTCTCCAGCAGTTCCTTCTTGCCGTACAAAGCACCGATGCCGGTGGGTGCGCACATCTTGTGTCCGGACAGGGCGTAGAAGTCACAATCCAGATCCTGTACATCCACCTTCATATGGGGTGTGGATTGGGCACCGTCCACTACCATCACCGCACCGTGGCGGTGGGCAATGGCCGCAAGCTCCTTCACCGGATGCACCACACCCATCACGTTGGACACATATGCCACCGCAACCACCTTGGTCCGGTCGGTAATGGTGTTCTCCGCATCCGCCAGCGTGATATTCCCGTCCTGCTGGAGGGGAATATACTTCAGCGTGGCGCCTGTCGCTTTGGCCACCTGCTGCCAGGGAATGAGATTGCTGTGATGCTCCATCAGCGTAATCACAATCTCGTCGCCTTCGCGGCAGACGCTTCTGGCGTAGCTGGACGCAACCAGGTTAAGCGCCGTGGTGGTCCCGCGGGTAAAGATAATTTCCTCGGTGTGGCGGGCGTTCAGGAACCGCTTGACCTTTTCCCTGGCCCCCTCATACGCGTCTGTCGCCCGGGAGCCCAGCGTATGGACCCCCCGGTGAACATTGGCGTTATCCCATTCATAATAATGCTTGACGGCTTCGATGACCGCCAGAGGCTTCTGGGAGGTGGCGGCGCTATCCAGATACACCAGCGGATGGCCGTTGACTTCCTGGTTCAGAATGGGAAAAAGCTTGCGGATCTCCTTGGCATTCATTGCTCCAGCTTCCTTTCGACCAGCCGCTGCAGTTGGTCCTCGATTTTGGCAATCGGAATTTCAGACACCACAGGGGCAAGGAAGCCGTAGATGATCAAACGCTGTGCCATTTCCTTCGAAATGCCTCTGGACATCAAATAGTAGATTTGCTCCGGATTGACCTGCCCGACGCTGGCCGCATGGCCTGCCTTTACATCGTCCTCGTCTATCAGAAGGATCGGGTTGGCGTCCCCGCGTGCGGTGGGCGACAGCATCAGCACCTTTTCGGTTTGCTGGCCGTTGGCGCCGGTAGCGCCCTTCTCTATCTTGGTAATGCCATTGATGATGGCAGTCGCCCCATCTCTCATGACGGCACGGGTAATCATGTCGCTTTCGGACATCTTGCCGAAGTGGACGGCACGGGTAGTCAGGCTGAGACGCTGCTCCCCTGTCCCTACGCAGATAACCTTGGTATCCGAGGTGGAGCCGTCACCCTTGAGCAGAGTCGTTGTATCGGAAACGGCGTTGCCGTTGTTCAATTCTCCAATGATCCATTCCACGGAAGCATCCTTCTCCACGATAGCGCGGCGGTAGGACAGATCCGTCAGCCCATGGCCCAGGTTATGGATGGAAGCAGCTCTTACCTTGGCACCAGCCTTGGCAAAAACCTCCACCACACCATTTATCACACGCTCACCGGCTTCCCCTGCGGAAATCACATTTTCCACATAGGTCACCGAGCTGTTCTCTTCGGCTACAATCAGGACATGGGGTGCGCAGGCTCCTTCGGTCCCTTCAGCCAGGAACAAGGCCTGTACCGGCAGCTCCACGCTGACATTCTTAGGAACATACAAGAAGGCTCCGCCGTTCCAGACTGCGCTGTGAAGGGCAGCTACACGATGCTCATCCTGGGTAACAGCCTTCATGAAATACGGCTGCACCAAATCGCTGTGCTCGCGGACGGCTGTTTCCAGATCGGTGAACAGCACACCCTGGGCGGTTGCCGCTTCGGACAGGTGACAGTAAGCCACGCTGGAATTGCGCTGGATCAGGAGGCTGTTGCTGAAGCTTTCGCCGAACAGGTTTTTGGCCTCTTCAGGCAGCTCGGAAACCGATTGAACGGCAGCCCCAGGCTGATAGGCTCCGTATGTGCTGAGATTCCAGCGGTCCAGACGGGTTTTCTCCACAAAAGGAAGCTCCAGCGTTTCCGCCAGCTCCAGACCCTTCAGCCGGAGCTCCTTCATCCATTGCGGTTCCCGGTTGCGCTCCGACAGCGCTTGAACGGTGCCGCGGTCTATAGGAAGAACAGTTTGTATGCTCATCGCTTTACCTCCACTTCCTCTCTCTATACTTCCTGTCCGACAGTCTCGTCCACAATGCCCAGCTCTTCCTTCACCCAATCATAACCTTCCGCTTCCAGACGTTCGGCCAGCTCGGGCCCTCCGGATTTCACGATACGGCCCTGCATCATCACATGGACAAAATCAGGGGTTACATAATTCAGAAGACGCTGATAGTGGGTAATAATCAGGAAAGCACGTTCCGGGCTGCGGAGAGCGTTGACGCCTGCCGCCACAATTTTGAGAGCATCGATATCCAGACCGGAGTCAATCTCATCGAGAATGGCAATCTTCGGTTCAATGAGCATCATTTGGAGAATTTCGTTACGTTTCTTCTCGCCGCCGGAGAAACCTTCATTCAAGTAGCGGTGGGCGAACTCAGGGTTGATATCCAGTTCCTTCATCTTCGCTTCCATCTGGCGGATAAACCGGATCAGAGAAATTTCGTTGCCTTCCCCGCGGCGTGCATTAATGGCACTGCGCAGGAAGTCCGAATTGGTAACGCCGGTAATTTCGCTTGGATATTGCATGGCCAGGAACAATCCGGCCCGTGCGCGCTCATCTACTGCCATCTCCAGCACGTCTTCGCCGTTCAGCGTTACGGTACCGTCGGTCACCTCATACTTGGGATGGCCCATCAAAGCAGAGGACAAGGTACTTTTGCCCGTACCATTGGGACCCATGATGGCGTGAACCTCGCCTCCTTTGATTTCCAGGCTAAGACCCTTTACGATTTCCTTGCCTTCCACGCTTGCTTTCAAATCACTGATTGTCAACACAGGCACATTCGACATGGATTTTCCCTCCGGCTACTGAAATGGTTTTTATTTAATAACTTATCTTTGTGATTATCAATGATTCTCAATCAAATATAGGATTATTATAGCGCACCCTGATGAATCAATAAAGGGCAACTGAATAATTTTATCAACTTTAATGTTTGGAAAGTCTCTTTGCTTATATTTGTTAAAAATAACCCATGAAAAAAGCCCGGTTTCTCGAGGCCAATGCTGCAGCCAAAAGACCAGGGCTTGGCGGCTTGCGAAGAGATATAGTCTGCTTCAATCAGTGACCGGCTACACCGGATCCGGCCAAAGCGGATTTGATGGCTTCACACTGCCGGGCGAATTCCTCGTCGGTCAGAACCGGCGTCTTATTCACCTCGGGCATCGAATCTGCAATTTCCACCCAGGATTTGCAGCCCAGGTAGTCTGAGCGAATGGGAATGGACACGGGCTCCTCCAATTGGTACACCCGCAGCAGCAGGACATGAAGCGGATTTTTCTTCTTCCATTTCAGCCGCTCCTCAGCGAAGGTATCCGTCCAGATATGGAACTCGGACAGCCTGTCCAGCTGCTCCTGATCCAGCACCTCAATATCCTCCACCACATCGGCAAAAGCAGTCAGCTCTACCGAACGGGCTTCGGCGGACCATCCTGCAAGCGTCTCATCCACGGTTTGCTGTTCATTCTCCTTCAGCAGCTCCCGCTTCTGGTGCTCATAAGTCGGATATAAATAAAAATGGTGGCTTTCCACTTGAAAATCCCGGGTTTCCTCCACGATGCCACCCTTGCGCATCACCAGGATTTGCTTGCCTTCCCGCAGAGCCTTGATGGCGGACGCCCATTCCTTTAAGGCTATTTGCTTGACCGGCGCCTTCATGTCAAGACCTCCTTTGTTTAGACTAATTATAATTTATAACTCATTATAGCCTGAAAAACTCCCCACGGCAAATGATCTGACTGCCAATGCTTGCATCGGATACAGATCGGCTTTTCTTCAAAACCTATACCCGTCAACCTCATTATCTTATAACAAAAGGAGCGATTCATTCATGCGCGAAGGACTGATTCCCACAGTTTTAGGCACGGCTGTCACCGCCACCGGAGCGGCTTTCCGGGGCAAATACCCTATGGTTTCCACCGCAGTGATGGGCTTTGGTCTGGCCCATGTGGTGCTGGGCGCCATCGATCTGGTGGAGCACCGCAAGTATCCGCATCTGTAAGAGTCCCCCAAAAGTGACGGAACGCTTCGAAGCTGATTCAGGTACTTTTGGGGGAGCCCCCGTTCAATATTCCCCCCAAAAGTGATGTAACGCTTCGGAGTAATCTCAGGTACTTTTGGGGGTGCCCCCCGAAGAACAAAGGCGCAACAAAAAGCAGGAGCCTTCGGCCCAACCGGGCAGCTCCTGCTTTTTCATTACATATTAGTTATACTCGATGAACAGATGGCTGACCGCCTCTTCGGCGCGGGTCCTTGCTTCCTCCACCGTATCCGCGGCGCTGACGGCTACCGCCATGCGGCGGCCCACCTTGGTTTCCGGCTTGCCGAACACTCTGACCTGCGTGCCAGGCACCGCTAGGGCTTGCTCCAGCCCGCCAATCCGGTAGCTCTTGGATTCCTCCCAGGCCTTCAGCGTCCGGGAGGCTCCCGGCGACAGCTGACGGACTCCCTCTACCGGGAACCCGAGAATAGCGCGGACATGCAGGGCGAACTCCGACAGATCCTGGGTTGCCATGGTCACCATACCCGTATCATGGGGCCGCGGGGAAACCTCGCTGAAGATCACCCGGTCTCCGGCCAGGAACAGCTCCACACCATACAGACCGTAACCGCCCAGAGCCTCCGTCACCTTACGGGCAATCTCTTCCGCCGCTTCAATCTGGCCCGGGGTCATGGCATGAGGCTGCCAGGACTCGATATAGTCACCGTCCTTCTGGACATGGCCGATAGGCGGGCAAAACACCGTTCCGCTTACGGAGCGGACGGTCAGAAGCGTAATCTCCGAATCAAAGGGGATAAACTCCTCCACAATCACCCGGGTTTTGCGGCCGCGGCCCCCCTCCAGAGCCAAATTCCAGGAATGCTCCGCATCCTCCGGCCTGCGGCAGACGCTTTGGCCCTTGCCGGAGGAGCTCATTACCGGCTTAATCACACAAGGCGTGCCGATTTGCTCCACGGCCGCCTTGAGCTCGTCCAGACTGTCGGCAAAGGCATATCCGGCGGTCGACAGTCCCAATGTTTCCGCAGCCAGCCTGCGGATCCCCTCCCGGTCCATGGTTAGCCGGGAGGCCCGGGCCGTAGGAATAACCCGGAAGCCCTCCTCCTCCAGCCGGATCAGCTCCTCCGTGGCGATGGCTTCAATCTCCGGTACAATCAGATCCGGCTTCTCCATCAGGATCAGCTCCCGCAGAGCCGCCCCGTCCAGCATGTCCACCGTATAGCTGCGGTGGGCCACCTGCATGGCCGGCGCTTCTTCGTAACGATCCACCGCGATTGTTTCAATCCCAAGCCGCTGTGCCTCCAGCACAACCTCCTTGCCCAGCTCACCCGCTCCCAGCAGCATGATTTTCCGCGCATGGGCAGACAATGGCGCCCCGTACATGTGCAACTCCCCTTCACTTCAGGATATTTCCCCTTATTTTGCCGAAAAAAGCCCCTTTCCGCAACCTTTATTTCCGGTACGCCCCGCTCCCAACTCCTTCAGGTGGCGGCTAACGGAAGCCAGAGCCCTTATTCCGCCAAAAAACACTCCCGCCAAAATCTAACGGAAGTGAGCGCCGTAATTCGGCGGAAAACCCCTCATGACAAGCATATTTAGTCGTAATAGCGGCTGTGGCCGCCGTTAGAATTTTCCAAGCCGCCAATTCAGGCAAATAGAGGCTCTCACCGCCGTTAGGATCCATAACCAACCTCCCCTCCTCCTTCAAACACAAAAACAGGATCCCTCCAGCACAGAGGCATCCTGCTATATTCCAATATACGCTCCAATTATGCTCTTACAGAATCAGCACACCGATGATTTTACCAAACCCAATAACTACTCGTGCTGGAAACCATCCTTCGGGAAACCCGGCTCCTTCGGCTCGATTTCCGGCGGAATCGGCGGAATGGCATCCGGCTCCTTCAAAGGCGGCACCGAATCCGGCGGCTCAACACCCGGCACCGAATCGGGAATTTCATCCGGCGGTACCGATTCGGGAACATCGCCCGGTCTGATCTCCGGCTCGGGCTCCGGCTGGAAGGGTATGTTTGAGTTAAAATCAAGATTGGACATATGGGCAGCCTCCTTCAATGGGGGATGCCCCTTTTTACCCAGTTCCAGCGAATGGCAATCAGGTGGGCCGGATGGCAATCCGTTAGAGTGGGGAATCAATTGGGTCGTTCACTTCCGTTATAGCGGAGAATGTGCAAATATCCGGCTTTAAGCGCTTCTCCGTTCCGTTACAGCCGGAACCCAGCCACCACGTTCAATGCAACAAAACGCTGGTTCATGCTGCAACCATCCACTGGATTTCCCGCAGCCTGGTTTTAACAAACAAAGGCGTACAGTTGGTCTGCAAACAAAAAAGACAGCGGCTTTCGCTGTCTTCTGTCTTTTCGTTGTCGTTGCTGGAGCAGACGCAGAAGCCTACCCCTCCAGTTGCGTCACATCGATGCCCTGCTCCCGGATCTGGCGGATGATGGCCGGATCGCTTTTGGCATCGGTGACCAGGTGGTGGATGTCGCTCCAGTCGGCCACATGGGTAAACGACCGGACGCCGAACTTGCTGTAGTCCGCCAGGAGATACACCTTCTCCGACTGCCGGATCATCTTGCGCTTCACCAGGCCCTGCATCTCATTGGGCTCCGTAATGCCCTTGGTGAGATGAAGCCCTTTGCAGGAGAGGAACATTTTGTCCACATGGTAGGTATCCAGGGAACGCTCCGTCAGAGGGCCCACGAAGGACAGAGAGTTGGAAACCAGAATACCGCCGGTGGAGACCACCTGAATCTTCTCCTTGGCCGCCAGCTCCAGGGCCACCTTCATGGAATTGGTCAGCACCGTCAGGGGCTGGTCCGGCAGATAACGGGCGATCCACCAGGCGCTGGTGCTGGCGTCAAGAATAATCCGGTCCCCCGGTTCGATCAGGCTCACCGCCGCCATGGCAATCTGCTTTTTCTCCTCCACGTTGGTGGTTTCCCGCACGAAGTACGGGGATTCCTGCTGGGTATCCTGCACACTGACCGCGCCGCCGTGGCTGCGCATTAGCTTGCCCTCCGCCTCCAGCTTATCCAAATCCTTGCGGATGGTTTCCTCCGTAACCCCGCACAAATCGCTGAGCTCGGTCACCCGTATGCTGCCGCGCTCATTTACGAGCTGTACGATTTTTTGAAGCCGCTCCGCCACCAGCATATGTGTATGTCTCCTTTATTCTTCTGGAATCAGAGTTTGCCCCGTTGCATCAAGAAATCTCTTGTACGCCGCTTCCCATGCTTCCTGATCCTGCGGTGCATAGGTATCCACCGGATAGGAACGTTTAATCAGGCTGCGCGCCTCCCGGATATCCTTCACCTCGCCCAAGGCAATCAACTGCGCCGCCACATTGCCCAGAGAGCTGGCCTCTACCGGACCGGCCCACACCTCTCTGCCGATAGCCGAAGCGGTCATCTGGCACAGAAGCTTGTTCTGGATACCGCCGCCCATCATATGCAGACGGGGATAACGGATGCCGCCCAGATGCTCCAGACGATCCAGTACCAGGCGGTATTGCAGCGCCAGGCTCTCGTAGATGGTGCGGGTGATTTCGCCGATGCTCTCCGGCACGGCTTGGCCCGTGCGGCGGCAGTATTCCTGAATCCGCTCCGGCATTCCGCCCGGCGGCAGGAACAAAAGATCGTCCGGGTTGATGAAGGACCGGAAGGCAGGCGCCTTGTCCGCCAGCACCACCAGATCGGCGAAGGAATGGTTCTCTCCGGCTTGATCCCAGGAGCGTTTGCATTCCTGGATCAGCCAAAGGCCCATGATATTCTTCAGAGTCCTTGCAGTGCCGCCCATGCCGCCTTCATTGGAGAAGCCCAACGGCAGCACCCGCGGGTCCAGCAGCGGCTGTGCCAGCTCGGTGCCGAACAGGGACCAAGTGCCGCTGATCAGATACGCCACCTCTTCGTCGGTATCCACCGGTACGGACACCACCGCGGCGCCGGTATCATGCTCCGGCACAGCTACAGCGCGGATCGGCGGGAGCTTCAGCTCCTCGCAGATGGCTTCGGTCAGCTCACCCACTGTTTGCCCGGACATCACAACCGGCGGCAGGATATCCGAGGGAATGCCCAGCTTCGCCAACAGCTCCTTGTCCCATTCCTGGGTGCCCGCCTTCAGCAGCTGGGAGGTGGAGGCAATGGTGTATTCGCTTTGTTTAACACCGGTCAGCAGATACAGGAGCAGATCGGGGATGAACAACAGCTCCTTAGCTTCGCGCAAGGCCACGGAATTCTGCTCTACAGCCGCGTGCAGCTGCATCAGGGTGTTGAAGGTCAAGGGCTGCAGACCCGTTGCTTGGAACAACTCATTTTTTCCTATTATAGCATGGACTTTCTCTACTGTGTGGTCCGTTCTTGCATCCCGGTAATGGTACGGAGTGCCCAGCAGCTCGCCGTCTTCCCCAAGAAGCCCGTAATCCACTCCCCAGGTATCGATGCCGAAGCTTTCAATGGTTCGGCCCTCGGAAGCCTTGCGGAAGCCCTGCTTCAGCTCATGCAACAGCCGGAGGATATCCCAATACAGATGGGCCCCGGCCTGCACAGGCTCATTGGGAAAACGGTGAACCTCGGTAAGCCGCAATACGGGCGCTTCTGGAGCGCTTTTGTCCAGGGTGCCGACCATAGCTCTGCCGCTGCTCGCACCCAAATCAAATGCCAATACATGTACTTCCTTCTTCATCGTAACGTGCACCGCCTTTTGCGGCAAAGGGCTGCCGGAGCGCCCGCCTCGAGAAGCGGAGAATCCGGACAGCCCATGCCTGATTATAGTTGCCCGACGCCGCCGGGTCTATTACCGGGTGAAAGCCGCAGGCACCCCGCCGTCTACCGTAATCATGCAGCCGGTGGTTTTGGCCGACCTGGAGGAGGCCAGGAAGGCGATGGATTCCGCGATGTCATCCGGATAAATATTGACCAGAAGCGTGGTGCGTTTTTTGTAATATTCCTCTAATTGATCAGGAGCTATGCCATAAGCGGCTGCCCGCTCCTCCCGCCACCGGGAATTCCAGATGGCCGAGCCCTGCAGAATGGCGTCCGGCAGCACGGTGTTCACCCGGATGCCGTATTCCCCGCCTTCTGCCGCGATACAGCGGGCCAGATGGGCTTCGGCTGCCTTGGCCGTGCTGTAGGCGGAGGCATTTTTGCCGGCGTAGACAGAGTTCTTCGATGCCACGAAAACCATACTGCCTCCGGTGCCCTGCTCCTTCATCACCTTGAAGGCTTCCCTCGCCACCAGGAAATAGCCGGTGGACAGCACATTCATATTGAGATTCCACTCATCCAGTGTGGTTTCGTCGAAGGGGCTGGATGTGGCAAGACCGGCATTGTTCACAGCCACATCCACACCGCCGTACTGGAGCGCCGTAGCGCGGAAGGCTTCCTTCACCAGGTCTTCCTTGGTCACGTCCAGCTTCACAGCGAAGGCGCGTCCCGGTCCGAACTGGGCGTTCAGCTCCTCGGCTACCTTCTCCGCCCCCTCCAGGTTCAGGTCAGCCAGGACCACATGAGCGCCTTCCTTGACCAGCCTGCGGCAGGTGGCGCTGCCGATGCCTCCGGCGCCTCCGGTGACAAGCACTACCTGGCGGGAGAATTCTGCCTCGGGCGGAGCCAACGTCAGCTTATACAGCTCCAGCGGCCAATATTCCACGTTGTAGGACTCATTTTCGCTTAAGGAAACGAATTCGCCCAAGGACGTCGCTCCCCGCATAACCGCGATAGCCCGGTGATACAGCGCGCCGCTGACCTGAGACATGGCGTGGCTTTTGCCGGTATTGATCATGCCCACACCGGGAATCAGGATCACCCGGGGAGCAGGCTCGAACATTTTGTCGCCTTCATTCTTGTTGCGTTCGAAGTAGGCCTTATACTCTTCCTTATATTCGCTGATGCCTGCTTTCAGGGTTTCCTTCAGGGCTTCCACATCCCCGGAGGACGGGTCCCAATCCACCAGCAAGGGCTTCATCTTGGTATGCACCAGATGGTCCGGACAGGCCGCCCCCACCTGGGACAGCTTCGCCGCATCCCGGCTGCCGGCGAACCGCAGCACATCCTCGCCGTCGTCGAAGGTGAGAATCATCCGTTTGCCGTCGCTGACCGCACCGCGAATCACCGGCATAACGGACGCTGCAATCTCCCGCCGGCGTTCCGGTGCAAGCGGTTCAATCTTCACACCACCGAATAAGGCCTCTTCCTTCACCCGGGCCTCAATGAAAGCCTCCGCTTCCCCGATAATGGCCAGCGTTTTCAGATAAGATTCCTCGGAGGTAGCACCCCAGGTGACCAGCCCGTGCTTTTCCATTAGTACAAGCTCAGCATTGGGGTTATCCCGCACACCCTGGGCAATCATCCGGGAGAGGCGGAACCCTGGCCGGATATACGGCACCCACACGAACCGGTCGCCGTAGATTTCCTTGGCCAGCTCCCTGCCGTTATCGGCGCAGCACAGTCCGATAATGGCATCGGGATGGGTGTGGTCCACATGCTGAAAAGGCAAAAATGCATGGAGCAGTGTTTCGATGGAGGCTCTGGGATGTTTGGAGTCGATCATGCAGTTGGCCAGATACGCCACCATATCTTCGTCGCTCATATCCTCCCGCTCAAACAGCGGGGCAATATCATCCAGCCGGAGTCCGGTAAAGTGGCCCGCCTTCATGGTTGCCAGGTCGGAGCCGCTTCCTTTTACCCACATGACATTGACAGGACGCCCGCGAAAATCCTCAACAACGGTCTTCATAGAGGTATTGCCGCCGCCCCAGTTGGCTACTGACCGATCCGAGCCCAACAGATTCGAGCGGTACACCAGTTCATCCAACCCCGGCTTCAATCCTGCCGCTTGTTCCATTACCCAACGATTCGCCACCATGCCATATGCCTCCTTCATCTTTGTCCACAATAGGAAAATGATTATACGAGACCATTCTAACATGGTTTTGTTTCGTTTTGAATAATAATTTTAAAGTGATAGTAAATATTTTTCAAATGTAAACATGTGATATGAAAACCCTTTCATTCCTCCTTGCCTTTGTTTATTTTTATTATAGCATCCGTTTGCTTTTGTTTCTGTGGATAAGGTGTGAACGAGTCGTGTCAGGGGCGATTCTATGAAACGTCTGAATGACATACAAAAAAACCGCCGGGCATCGGCCCAACGGTTGCTATTTTTTATTTTAACACCCGTGCCCTACCCCTCCTGCTGCTTGCCTTGCTTCCGGTCCGGGAACCGGTACACGGGAAAGTTAACGGAATACATCACACACAGCACCCGCACCAGGAAGGTGATCAGAAGGCAGCTGTACATAGCGAAGGTAACGGGGACATAATCATGGATCAGCGCCAGGCTTCCCGCCCCTAGAATGGAGGCCACTGCATAAACCTCCTTGCGGAAGACATACGGAATCTCCCGGCTGAACACATCCCGCACCACGCCGCCGCCGATTCCGGTAATCAGCCCCATCGAGAGGATGATGAAGGGCTCGTCGTAACCCAGGCCGATGGCCGCTTTGGCCCCTACGGCAGTAAACACACCCAGACCCACGGCGTCAGAGACCATCAGAAGATTGTTAAAACGGCTGATATACGGGTAAAATACCCATGTCAGCAAACCGGCCGCCAGGCTGGCCCCGAAATACTTGGGCTCAACAAATGCAACAGGCGGAATGACCCCGATGAGCAGGTCCCGGACAATACCGCCGCCCAAGGAAGTAGCCACACAAAGGCTGGTGACCCCGAAGAGGTCCATCTCCTTCTGAATGCCTACTACAGCCCCGGAAATTCCGGCCGCGACGATGCCCAAATAAATAAAAATCTCAATTAGCTGCATGATTGCAACGTATCCCCTCTACTCTTCATTCCTGCCCAGGGCGTGTCTGAAAACCCGCCACTCGGAGTTTTCAAACACACCCTATTGTAACCGAAATCGCCCACTGGTGGAATACGCCGGAAAAAACTGCTCACAACCTGTTCACATTATCTATTGTTCACGTTAACATATTTGTAGTAAACTTGTAGATGTGCAATCGCAAAAAAACCATATTTTAACGAAGGTGGCCTAGGATCAATATGAAACCCTTTCTGGATGAAAATTTCCTCTTGTCCAACGAAACGGCTGTAAAGCTCTATCATGACTATGCCAAGAACATGCCGATTATCGATTATCACTGCCATTTGAGCCCGCAGGAAATCTATGAGAACAAAACCTACAAGAACATCACCGAGGTTTGGCTGGGCGGCGACCACTACAAGTGGAGAGCTATGCGCTCCAACGGCGTAGAAGAGCGTTATGTAACCGGCGATGCTCCGGATTACGAGAAATTCCTGGCGTATGTCAAAACCTGCTCCACTGCTATCGGCAACCCGCTGTTCCACTGGTCCCACCTGGAGCTGCAGCGCTTCTTCGGCATCTATGATGTGCTGAATGAGCAGAATGCCCCTGCCATCTGGGAAAAAGCCAATGCCAAGCTGACCGGCGAAGGTTTCGGCGCCCGCGATCTGATCGTGAACTCCAACGTCAAAGTGGTTTGCACCACTGACGATCCTGTAGATTCCCTGGAATACCACCTGAAGCTGAAGGAAGATACCTCCTTCCCAGTGGCTGTTCTGCCTTCGTTCCGTCCTGATAAAGCACTGGAAATTAACCGCGCTACCTTCCTGCCGTGGCTGACCAAGCTGGGCGAGGTAGTCGGCGCTCCGGTCAATTCCTATGAAGACCTGCTGAACGCATTGGAATCCCGCGTGCAGTTCTTCCATGACGCAGGCTGCCTGGTTTCCGACCACGCTCTGGATTATGTGCCGTACGCACCGACCTCCCGCGAGGAAGCCGGTTACGTATTTGCCAAGGCCCTTCAAGGCAACCCGGTAAGCGAAGAGGACGAAAAGAAATACAAGGCTTATACCCTGATTTTCCTGGGCAAGCTGTATGCCGAGCACAACTGGGCGATGCAATATCACATCAACGCCGGCCGCAACAACAACACCGTTATGTTCAACAAGCTGGGCCCGGACACCGGTTATGACTCCATGAACGACAGCAGCGTGGCTTACCCGCTGAGCCGTCTTCTGGATGCCATCGATCAAGAGGCTGGCCTGCCCAAGACCATTCTGTACTCCCTGCATCCGAAGGATATGCCTGCATTGGGCACCCTGATGGGCGCGTTCCAAGGCGGCGGCGTAGCCGGCAAGATCCAGTTGGGCTCCGCATGGTGGTTCCTGGATACCAAGGAAGGCATGATCCACCAAATGAAGACGCTGGGCGACCTGGGTCTCCTGAGCCGCTTCGTGGGTATGCTGACCGACTCCCGCAGCTTCCTGTCCTATACCCGCCACGAATACTTCCGCCGGATTCTGTGCAATCTGTTCGGCGAATGGGTAGAAAACGGCGAGTTCCCCGCGGACATCGAGCTTCTGGGCGGCATCGTCTCCGATATCTCTTACAACAACGCGAAGAACTACTTCGGCTTCCCGTCCCTGCAATAGTCCATTTTTACACGGGCTGCTTTTTTCCAAGCCACCGGTGCCTCTAGGCGCCGGTGGCTTTTTTGCAATCCCACGGGAGGTTATGTACGGCTCGCCGGGGCCTTCAGGTTCCGTTGGGGAGAGACGGCTGCGGCGCTCTTTGCTCCATAAGCAGGCAGGGATGATAGCGGACAACAAATGTCTGCTAAAAGCGGCGAATGAACTTTTTTATCAAGATAACGACATAAAATGTCTGTTATTCCTCCAAAACACCCCCTTTCACCGCTTCTTATAAGCCATAGCAGACATTTTCCGTCGTTATTTCGGCAAATTCGGCTTTCTGCACTAAATAGCAGACATTGCCTGCCGCTTACACAAGCCACGTTAAGCCAAGTTCGGCCAAGCTGCGCCGCGTTACCTTTTCAACATCCAATCCGCATTGAACACTGAACGGATTGACCCACACACGGGGGCAGCCCGTTCCAAACTCCGGTGCCTATAAGGCCATGAAGGATTTTTGAATACCGATCTTGACAATCAGGATCGTTGGTTATATAGTTAGTTATATGAGTAATGAACCAATTAAGTAACGAGGATGTGAAGGCATGATTGATGACAGCAAGCCCATCTTCCTGCAGATTGCCGAACGCATCGAAGATGACATTCTGGAGGGTCTTCTGCCTGAGGAATCCCAAGTGCCTTCCACCAACCAGTTTGCAGCCTTTTACCATATCAATCCGGCAACGGCCGCCAAGGGAGTCAATCTGCTAGTGGATCAGGGGATTCTGTACAAGAAACGGGGGATCGGCATGTTTGTGGCGGGAACCGCACGGGAGCAGGTGCGCAAGAAGCGCCAGGAGCAGTTCTATGAGCAGTTCGTGGTCACCATGATGCGGGAAGCGGAGCGGCTGGGCATTACGGCCGGGGAACTGGCGGATATGATACGCAGAGGGGAGAACAAACGATGAGTCTGATTCTGGAAACCAAAGGGCTGACCAAACACTACGGTGACTTTACGGCTGTGGACAATGTCAGCATTTCCCTGGAGGAAGGGAAGATATACGGATTGCTGGGCCGCAACGGCGCCGGCAAAACCACCATCATGCATATGATCACCAGCCAGCTGTTTCCCAGCTCCGGCAGCCTGCATGTATTCGGGGAGGAGCCATATGAGAACAACAACGTCCTCAGCCGGATCTCCTTTGTCAAGGAAAGCCAGAAGTATCCCGACAGCTATCAGGTCAAGGATGCGCTGGATGTGGCAGAGATGTTCCATCCCAATTGGGACCGGGACTATGCATATTCCTTGATTGAGGATTTCC
This sequence comes from Bacillota bacterium, assembly GCA_023386955.1. Taxonomy (GTDB): domain Bacteria; phylum Bacillota; class Bacilli; order Paenibacillales; family NBRC-103111; genus Paenibacillus_AR; species Paenibacillus_AR mesotrionivorans. Next base: position 127,036 of record JAEWIS010000044.1, on the reverse strand, counting down.
AGCTTCCCCTGAAGCGCAAGATTAAGAAGCTCTCCCGGGGGATGCTCTCCTCGGTGGGAATCATTATCGGGCTGGCCAGCCGGGCACCGCTGACGATTTTTGACGAGCCGTATCTGGGGCTGGACGCCGTTGCCCGGAATTTGTTCTATAACCGGCTGCTGGAGGATTTCACGGAGCATCCCCGCACGGTTGTGCTGTCCACCCATCTGATTGATGAGGTCAGCCAGATGCTGGAGCATGTGTTCCTGATCGACCAGGGCAGAATTATTCTGAATGAGGATGCAGAGCAGCTCCGCGGCAGAGCCTTCAGCATTGCCGGACGCGCTTCCGTTCTGGATGATTTTATCCATGGCAGACAAGTGCTGAGCCGCGATTCCCTGGGAGCGCTGGCTACGGCTACGGTTATGGGCAGCATAAGCACCTCCGACCGGAAGCTGGCGGCGGACCAGGGGCTGGAGCTGACGCCTGTGTCCCTGCAGCAGCTGATTATCCATTTGACCCAAGAGAACAAAACCGCCCCGAAAGGAGCTGCTTCCAAATGAACCGCACTCTGAGTGTAATACGCATGCAAAGCAAAGACCTGTTTTCCTGGTTGTACTTGCCCTGGATCATTGTGGGCGGCAATTTTCTGATCAACCTGTTAACCACCGGTGCCATTCATGACGGAGACAGCACGGTGAGCACAGGCGGTATGGCCTCCATCTTCATCTACTTTATGATCATCGGGTTGATCATCCTGCATCAGACCTTCCCCTTTGCACTTGGGCTGAGCGTCCGCCGGACCGATTATTTCTGGGGAACAGTTGCCGTAGCCGGGGCAGCCGGGCTGGTGTCCGCTTTAATCATCGTCATTATGTCGGCCATTGAAGGCCAAATCGGAGGCTGGTTCCAAAGCTTCTACTTCTTCCGGCTGTATTTTATCAGCGATCATGGCTTTATGAGTGAGCTGTGGTTCTACTTCTCCCTGATCATGCATTTGTTCTTCAGCGGGTTTCTTGTCAGCTGCCTCTACCGAAAAATGGGCGGCACCAAGGCCACCGTCATTCTGGGATTACTGTTCATTGTCTTCACCGTATTTACGCTGTTGGCCACCTACAACGGATGGTGGGCGGATATTCTGAAGGCTATCGTCGATCTGGGCGCCATTCGCATCATCTCTCTGTTTGCCCTGGTTACGGTAGTCTACATCGGCTTATCCTTTAGCCTTCTGCGTAAAACCACCTTATAATCTCTTTCATGAGCATGTGGCTACACTGTATGTTCGCAAACGGGGCTGTCAAATTCCTTCAAGGGGAAAGCCGATTCGGCAGGAGAAACCGGGAAGGGAAGGGCTGGGGATTTTCCGCAGGAAAACCTTCAGCTCTTTTCCGGGAGAGAGTGTTTCTCGACGAATCGGTATGAATCCCGTGTGACGGATTGGACAGCCCTTGTTTGGTGTCTGGACTGTGGAGGGCGGCTATGGACGGTGACTCGATGGGGCGACGCGATGGGGCAATACGACGGCGACGCGCACGGCGAGGCTGTAACGGAACTCAACGACTCTTAGCCAGCACAATCCGGCGAATTTAAAATGTAACGGCACTCAGCGACCCTTAGAGCCAATTTTGTCTACTTTTCCTCCATTATGATCCCGCTAAGGGTCGGAGAGCTCCGTTAAAAAACCACAGAGGTCATTTTTGCCGTCTAAGAGTCGCTCTGTTCCGTTAGAATCCCTCACGTCCTTGCACCCATTACCAGAAACGAAAATGCCGAATACGCGTACGAATGCAGGTGGGGTACTTTCGTTTACATGTATGCATCCCTGCCACTTTAGCTGATTTTCTCCTGCAGGTTCACACCTTCAACGTTGGGCGGGGGTGTAAGACGAAGGGCGGCATCGCCGTCCACTTTCACCATTGAATCTGGGTTTCGGGTTGCTAAGGGAAGCCACAAAAAGGTTGGGCAGAAAAACGCAGGTTTTTCTGCCCAACCTTTTTATTTCGGTGCTTGTTGAAGAGCCCCGTTTAGTTATGTCTTTTGCTTCGAAGCATCATATCCGTTTGGGGGCCAAGTCAGAACATTCGCTTGATGGCCTCAAGACCGCTCATGCCCGGCTCAATACCCAATGCCTTGGCCTCATGCGTGACGGACTCCATCGGTGCTGCCAGCAGCTGCTCCAGCGTCCGCACCCCTACCGCTCTGCCTGCAATGATCCTCCGGTCCGCCAGCTGGTCATTCAACAGCCCCACATCCAACGCTCCGCACATGATGTAGCCTTTGTCCGTAGCTACGGCCAATAAGGTGGTTTTGGGCAGCTTGACCTCCACACCTATGGCGATTTTCCCCTCTTCAACTGGAATTGGAACCATCTGCATCAATGCCATGCACCCCTTTTTCCGCAAGATCTCCTTTATCCATATGCGGAAAAGCTGCAGGTGGTGCTTTACACGCCCAGATTAACCTTCTTCTTCGCCGCGGCGGCTTTGGCTGCGAAGCCTGGCTGTACTGCCGGAATACCCGAAAATTCAGCACATTCCCGGAAGGCAAAATGCTTGCAGCCGGCGCAACGGCCCATGTCCAGCCGGGTCAAGGCATAATCAATGGCATCTCCGGTATGCTCGAACAGCTGCTGCTCCCCCAGCTTGGCAAGCAGGCCCGTATTGGCCATCATGTCCAGAGGCTGCTTCTGGATGCCCGAGATCAGCACCGTTCCTCCGGAAGCGGAGACGTACCGGACCAATGCGGACAGATTCCGTTCCCCCGTGATATCCATAAAAGGAACCTTTTTCATCAGCAGAATCATCACCTTGGGCTTGCGGTGCATGGTCTGCATAATCGTGTTCTCAAAATGCTTGGCCGCACCGAAGAACAGCGCTCCCTCCACAGTAAACATGCTGATCTGCGGGCAGTCATGGGAATCCGTCACCACATGAGGCCGTACCTTGGAAAATTTATTATCCATATCGGGCAGCACCTTGGCCACCGTCAAGAGCTCACTCATCCGCTTCACGAAAAGAATGGCAGCCAGGGCCAGCCCAATTTCCACCGCCAGGGTCAGATCCGTAAACACCGTCAGCAGGAAGGTAATAACCAGCACCAGAGAATCTCCGGTTCTGGTCCGCAGCACATGGGCGAATTCCTTGCGCTCACTCATGTTCCACGCCACCACCATCAGCACAGGAGCCATGCTGGCCAAGGGAATATGGGAGGCATACGGGGCGAACAGCACCAGGACCAGCAGCACCGTCAAGCCGTGGAACACCCCCGATAAAGGTGAAACAGCGCCGTTTCGGATATTGGTAGCAGTCCGGGCAATCGCTCCGGTTGCGGGAATGCCGCCGAATAGAGGTGTCACCATATTGGCAATGCCCTGTCCGATCAACTCCCGGTTGCTGTTATGCCGGTCGCCGCCCATACCGTCCGCCACCACGGCGGAGAGCAGGGATTCAATGCCGCCCAGCATGGCGATAATTAAGGCAGGCTTCCACAGGCTCAGCATGTTATCCAGGCTGAAATCCGGCAGCTTCAATGCCGGCAGTGAGCTGGGAATCGATCCGTAGGTGGAGCCGATGGTCGCCACATCCCCGCTGAAGAACAGGACACCGGCTACTGTAGACAACATAAGGCCAACCAGAGAACCCGGCACCTTGGGAAAAAACCGGGGAGTCAGCAGAATCGCAGCCAGGCAGACACCTGCCACCACAACCGCCGCCGGATTCCAGCTGGGCAGACGCAGGCCGATTTCTTTCATATTATCGATAAAATGCTCATGCTTGGCCACGTCCTTCAGCCCGAGGAAGCTGGCGATCTGGCCGGCAAAAATCGTCACCGCGATCCCGGCGGTAAAGCCGATGGTTACGGAACGCGGGATAAATTTCATAAGGGCGCCCAAACGGAGTACCCCCATCAATAACAGCAGTACACCCGCCATAAACCCGGCCACCAGCAGGTTATCGTACCCGTATTCCATTACAATGGCGAACAGAATCGGAATAAAGGCTCCCGTAGGCCCCCCGATCTGAAAGCGCGAGCCGCCCAGCAGGGAAATCAGTATCCCCGCCACCACTGTGGTGTAAATGCCGTATTCCGGCTTAACTCCCGATGCAATAGCAAAAGCCATCCCCAGAGGGATGGCGATAATTCCCACAATCAGGCCCGATATCACGTCCTTGCGTAAGGCATTGGTGTTATAACCGGCATATCTTCCTGACCATCTGATGTTCATGTACGCGCCAACTCTCTCCAAATAGTAAGGTATGTGTTTCCATACCTCCCTAATGTAGACCTACCTGCCCCTCCCGTCAATGAACATTTGGTGGCAACTTGAGGTTTGGGCGCCAAAACAGGCTGTTATCCGGGAGTGGCAGCAGCACGAAGGGGAGCAGTGATGGCTTACGCCGGAAGCGGGTGGGACTGCCTCAGGATGTTCTGCATGTCCTGTGCAGGCAGAGGGGGGCTGTACCAATAGCCCTGAATCAGGTTGCATTGGTTATCCCGCAAAAAGTGCATCTGCTCCCGGGTTTCCACCCCTTCAGCGATAACCAGCAGGTTCAAGTGATGAGTCATGCTGATAATCGTCGCTACAATCGCCGCATCATTGGGATCGCACATCACATCCCGGACAAAGGAACGGTCGATTTTGAGCTTGTCGATGGGGAATTTCTTCAGGAAATGGAGCGAGCTGTAGCCGGTCCCAAAATCGTCGATGCTGATCTGCACGCCCAGACTCTTCAGCTCCCGCAAGGAGCTGGTGGCGAACTCCACATCCATGGTCATGCTTTCCGTAATCTCCAGCTCCAGAAACCGTGCCGGAAGCTGGGTATCCTCCAGGACAGCGTGGATTTTGCCCTTGAGATCATGCTGGAGGAATTGGCGCATGGACAAATTCACGGACACGGGCACAGCAGGCAGCCCCACATCCTGCCATTGTTTGTTCTGCCGGCATGCCTCCATAAGCACCCATTCCCCGATGGGCACAATCAGGCCCGTTTCCTCAGCGATGGGGATAAAATCCCCCGGCGACACCAGCCCCCGCATGGGGTGATTCCAGCGGATAAGCGCTTCCATTCCCACCACGGAGCCGGTCTCCAGATGAATCTGGGGCTGGTAAACCAGCATAAATTCGTTGTTGCGGATGGCATGCCGCAGCTCGCTTTCCAGCGTCAGCTTGGTGAGAGAGATTTTGTTCATGTCAGAGTTAAATATCTGATGGGTGTTCTTCCCGGTTTCCTTGGCCCGGGACAAGGCTATATCGGCATACTTCATCATCAGATCCGCCGTCTCCCCCTGCTCCCCCAGATAGTGGGCGATGCCGATGGAGGCCGTGATATGAATCTGAAACTGCCCGATCTGGAAGGGCTGCTCCAATGAGTGGTAAATCCCCTCCGCCAGCTGCTCCAGCTGCTCCTTGGCGGTGATGCCGGCATAGAACATGGCGAACTCATCGCCTTCCGTCCGGGCCACAAAATCCTCATCGCCGATGCAGCGTACAAAACGCTCCGCCACCTGCATCAGCAGCATGTCCCCGTAATCATGACCGAAGCTGTCATTGACCAGCTTGAACCGGTCAATATCCAGATACAGCACAGCGGCGCCTCCATTATGGGCCCTGGCGGCCACCATAACCTCCTCCAGCTTTTCCCGAAACAGCCTGCGGTTGGGCAAGCCGGTCAGATCGTCGTAATACGCCATATGGCGGATGCGGTTCTCCATGCGCTTGCGCTCCGTCAGATCCCGGCCGATGGCCAGCAGCGCCCGCTGCCCCTGCAGGCGGATCATCCGGATATTCACCTCGGCCGGAACCAGCCGCCCGTCCTTGGTACGGTAATGGATTTCCCGGTATTCGGCCTGGGTACTGCCGGGGGTGACCTTCCGTTTCATCAGCTCCACCACCTGGGACACGTCGGCTATCTTCTCTGCATCTACGCTGAGCAGTTCATCATAGCTGTAGCCCAGCCAAACAGAAGCCGCCTGATTGCATTCCAGAATCCGGTGGGGACTTTTGGCGCTGATGACCAGAATGGCATCATTGACCTGATCGATCAGTTCCCGGTACACGGCGGCGAACCCCCGCTCCTTGGCGAGGTTGGCGGAATGGCGGAAATGGGTATACAGCAGCCAGGGAACCAGCAGCGCACAGCATGAAAGGAACACGATCATGGGGGGCGGCTGCAGGCTGCGGATCACCTCAAACAAGCTTCCGCAGGCCGCCAAACCCACCAGCACCGGCGGAATCATGCTTTTCGGTTTATTCTCTCTTCCCAACTGTTCCTCTGACGGCACCCGGCAACAACCCCTTTTTAACCTGCGGTCAACGCATATCTGCTCCGTATCTCATGCGGGACGCAGGCTTTTGTATCGGCAAGCAGCACTTGTATCTTCGGAAATTTCTACATTCCTCCTGCTTTTTCCTGCTTATCGCCAAAAAATCGTAGCGCCTTTTGAATAACCCGGTCCAGGCCATAGGCCGAATGGGTTATTCAAGCTTCGAAATTGGCGCAGCCAAATTAAGGGGGGTTGGGCGAGCTCCCTGGTTTTGGCCATAGGGTTGCGGAGACGTGGTTAGCCTTGGATTAGGTGCAGTCTATGGTTTATCTTATATATAAACCTCTAAACCTCGTTATCCCATAGTTTCAGGCGCTGAGGTGTGTAGCGCGAGGCACCTGGATTTGTAACGGACGCGAGCGCCCCTATTCGGCGGTTATACGGCCTTTTCAAATTCTAACGGAAGTGAGCGCTCTTATTGAAGCCAAAAGCAGCCCGATGGGGCCGATTTAGGGAAAATAGCGGCTCCTGCCGCCGTTAGAATCGGTAGGGGGCATAATGAAGGCAAATAGCGTCGCTCACCGCCGTTAAAGTTACGGCGGCGGCACTGGCTGCTGCATCTTGGCCTAGCGCGGACATTTCCCTTCTGTTATGCTGCCGCGCAGGCTCCTTCATCAGAACCCCATACTCCTTTTACCGCGCCTGTTCTACCACCTATGACCACCCGACTAACTTCTATATTAGCTTCTACCACTAACAGCTTCTTCCACTAAGCAATGTTCCCTTTCCACTGACCGCCCGCCACCTTCCACCCTACCGCCTATACTTCAGCGCCGTCGGCCAGAATATGAACCGCGTGCGGTCCAGCTCTCCCCCCAGCCGCCGGAAATCCTCGACCGGGCCGGTCTCCGCTGCAGGCCGGCCGTTCCAGCGCTCCAACGTAATTTTGCTGAGATGATGTCTGGCGATTAACGTGCTGAACACCTCCGCCAGAATTGCGGCGAGACGTTCGTTCTGCCCTTGCACGGCAGCCGGATGCCCGGGGAATACGGCTACATGTTTGCCGAAATTCTCCATCCACAGGCATAGGGCATTACCCTCGTACACCAAAAAATTGCCCGGCTTACGGGCAAACTGGACTCCCGGCAGCTCCGGCCATTCCACCCAGGCGCCGAAAGGATTGGCAGGGTCCGCCGCGGAAATCAGCACGGGTTTCCCCGTGTCTCCGGGCAAAGCCGCCTCCAGCTGCTCCACCGTCTCCCGTGTGGTAAATTGCATCGCCGGAATGTCCTTGACGAAGAAACCCCGGACAGCCATCCCCCAATCCTCCAGCTTGCGCAGCACACCCGACAGCTGTTCCCAGCCGTAAGGCGCTGCCGTTGCCGCCACCCCCCGGGTCAACAGACCGAAATTCTCCATCCAGCGTTTGCTGTAGGATAAGGCGCAGGCCTCCGCATTCTCCTCTTCCCCAGGCAGCAGCGCGTACCACCGGCCAAAGCCGGACTGGAACTCTCCGCGTTTGCCGCGGGCGCCCGACGGAGAACCGGCGGCCAGCCGGAGAGGCGCAAACTGGTCGTTGGCCGCCCGGCCCTCCCATACCAGCTCCATCAGCTTGGGGAGCAGACCGGAAGGAGGCTCCCCCGTTTCCCGGGAGAGCGCCGTCAGGAAGCTGGCTCCCTTGGAAGCCAGCAAAGCGAGAAGCTCAGGCTGCGACGAAGCAGGTCCGCCTAAAGCTCTGCGGATAAAGGGCTCCGCCTCTCCCCGTTCGGCAGCCAGAAAAAAGGCGATCCGCCCTTCCTTCTCGTCCTCCTCCTTGCGTCCCATCCAGAACAGCTCCCCCGCTGCGCACAGCTGGTCCAGCCACTCCTTGCGGTATTCCTTCAGGCGGGCGGGAAACACCATCTTCTCCCAATAGGCTACCGGAAGATAAATCCCCTGGAGCTGCCCGACAATCCGCAGCAAACCCTCCGGGCCTTCCAAACGGCGCTCCGGAAGCAGATACTGGGTTTGCAGCAGATGAAGTGCATACCGGGAGGCCTCAATGGCTCCATGCTTTACCCGGAAATCCGAGATGGAGGTGCGCACCAGCCGTTCGGCAATTTTGGATGCCGTGTACAATCCGGTTTCCTGCGGCCCGGCAAAAGGGGCCGTAGTAGCCGTTCCGTCCGCCAGCCAACCCGCCGTCCATGCCTCGGCCAGTCCTTCTTCCACGCCGAAGCGGGCCGCCAGCTCCTCCGAGCGGAAGGAAAGCACACGCTCCACATACCGCCTGGCAATAAAAGAAGCCTCCGGCGTATGGGGAAAACCCGCATACCACGCCTCTTCGTCGCGGCTCACAAACCGTTCCTCTCCTGCCACGCGAATGCTCCTCACGCTACCAGCCTCAAGCAGCTGAGGCAGCAGCTCATCCGCTGACGATAGAGGACCGCCACTCCCATCTCCAACACCGGATCGTCCGTTGACCCCATTTTCGGCAATACCCTCCTGCCCTCCGGCAACTTCAGCGCCAGCTTCCGGCCCTGAAGCTCCTTCTCCGGCTGCAGACTGCCATAACCGGTCCAGTTCCTCCCGGGACAGGTCGCCGTATTCCTTCAGAAGGCGGAGCAGGCTGCGTTTTTCACCGTCGGCATCCCCGCCCGCAGCAGCAAGCCAAGCAGGATGCGCCAGCCTGCGTTTTTCCTCCTCCAGCACCTGTCGGCTAATCAGCGTGCGCAGGCCCTCCTGGCCGAACCATTCCGCAGCCAGCTCCCGGTTGATGCCCAGAAGCCGCATATGGACATCACGTCCCAGCGCATCTGACTCATACAGGGACGTCATCGCAAAATCATTCATAAACCGCATGGCAAAGGGCGACGGCGCAATGGAATCCACCGTCTGCAGCTGAACGGCACCTGTCCGCAAATCCTCCAGCAGCCGGTGCAGTCCCGGCACATCCAGCTCCTCCTCCAGGCATACCGCATACGCCTCCCTCAGATAAGGATACTTATCCGCAAAAGGAAGGGCCTGCTTCAAAAGCTCCTCACTCCGGAAGCGCATGGTCCAGGAGGATTGGCGCTCATAGCCTCTGGCCAGCAGCAGCGAGGTTTCCGCCACCCGGCGAAAGGCTCTGCCGAACATGGGCGTACCCGGCAGCGCCTCCCACAGCAGCTCCTCCAGTTGGGAGGTAGACAGCCGTCCCGGCTCCAACAGCCAATCCGGATTCCAGCCGGAGAAAACAAACTCCATACCGTCATCCTTGGCGATGGAATACACCTGGGTCGGACTTAGCGCGTCAAAACGCATCCGCAGTGCCATCTCCCAGGTTCGGTGGATACGGCGGCCCAACAGGCTGTGCACCACCAGATGATGCCGCTCCCCGTCATCCTTGTAATGCTCCGCCACAATCAGCGTATCCGTCGGCACCAGACCATGTTTGTCCTGGCTGCGGATATAACCCACCAGCTCGGAGGCCGCATCCTCATCCAGCCTGTATTCCTCCATCAGCCCCTGCATCAGCAGGCGCTCCTTCTCCTCATCTCCACTGTGCCGGGAAGCGTCCCGGATAAAGGCCAGCATACCGCCGATGCTTGTGCCGATCAGCGGGCTGCGGCCTCCCGCCTCCGCTTTCCAGAAAGGAATTTCACTGTAGCTGTGGTCGCTCTCCGTCACATAAACCCGGTCATGGCGGATGGAGCGGATTGTCCATGAACTGGCTCCCAGCTGGAAGGCATCCCCCGGCCTGCTTTCATATACATACTCCTCGTCCAGCTCCCCCAGATGCATCCGTGTCTCTGCATGATGCACCGGAAAAGCGGAGGTTTGGGGAATGGTTCCGCTCCCCATGGAGGCGGCAATGGCCGAGCCCGGAAGCCGGAACAGCTTGTCCGTGTCCCGGTTCCAGCCGATCAGCGGCCGGGAGAACGGATACCTGCCGGATAACACATCCAGCATGGCTTCATAACGCTCCCAAGGATAGTCCCGGTAACAGTCACTGCCGGCCGCCACACGGAACCATGCTTCAGGGCTCCATTCCTCACCGGTCCCCGCGGCCGCCACGGCGGCAACCGTGTGCTGCGACAGCACATCCAGCTTATGGCGGGGAATACGGATATCTTCAATGTCACGTTGGGCCACCGCCTTGGCCAGCACTGCCGCCTCCGGCAAATCCCCCCGGGTGCGGACAATCACAACCCCACGGCTTTCCCCGCCGACGGCATGGCCAGCCCGTCCAAATCGCTGGATGCCTGCAGCCGCCTCCTTGGGCGAGTCAATCTGGAGCACCACATCGATTTCTCCCACGTCAATTCCCAGCTCCAGGGTAGAGGTAGCCACCAGACAGCGCAGCTCCCCCGCCTTAAGCATGGATTCCACCTCCAGGCGCCGCTCCCGTGACACGCTGCCGTGATGGGACCGGGCCATTTCGTACCCTACATGTTCGTTCAGGCGCAGGGTGAGCCGCTCGCAAAGCCGCCTGTTGTTTACAAAAATAAGCACCGACCGGGCGCCCTCCATACACTGCAGAATCCGCTGCACCAACGGCCCCCAGACCGCCTCCTTGTCCATGGCCCGGACACCTCTGGCCGGCATGGTCACGGATACGGTAAGTCTGCGCTCCATGGGGCTTTCCACAATATGGACAGGTCTTGGCATCATCTCTCCGGCACCACTGTCCGAGTGCTCCGGTTCCTCCCAGCCGCCCAGGTACCGGGCAACGCGCTCCAGCGGCTTCTGGGTGGCGGATACACCGATGCGCTGGGGATTCTCCCCGCAGAGAAAGGCCAGCCGTTCCAGCGACAAGGAAAGATGCACTCCTCTTTTGTCCGAGGCCAAATCATGAATTTCATCCACAATCACCTGCCTGACGGTGCGCAGAATCTCCCTGGCCTTCACCGCAGTCAGCATCAAATAGAGGGATTCCGGGGTGGTGATGAGCAGATCCGGAGGATGGCGGAGCATGGAAGCCCGAGTGCTTTGGGAGGTGTCCCCCGTCCGCACCCCAACCGTAAAGCCGGGCCACTCCGTCTGCCCCTCCTTGGCAACTGCCGACAGCTCCGCCGCAAACCGGAATATATGATGGTGGATATCGTTGTTCAGCGCCTTCAGCGGAGTCACATAAAGGAGCTTCACTCCCCTTCTGGCTGAGCCGGCCTCCTGTTCCCTCGCTTCCCGGACAATCCGGTCCAGGCAGGGCAGGAGTGCGGCCAAGGTTTTACCGGAGCCGGTAGGTGCGGCGATGAGGGTGCTATGCCCTCCGGCAATGGCCTCCCAAGCCTCCTCCTGCACAGGGGTAGGCGAGCCGAAGGATTGTTTGAACCAAGCTTCAATAACCGGATGAAAGGAAACGGACATTTCCGCCAAAACTCCTCTCTTTTATATGAAAATGGTAAGCTACAGAGCATTCCGTTACTTTTGGGAATAAAAACTACGAACGTATTTTCTGTATCATACCATGAACAAGCCCAGTTCTCCATATTCTTCCTAAACGCCCTTCCTCCTATTTAAATCCGGAAAAGACGAACGTTTTGTCATATTTTCAGAATAATCTTCGAATTTTCACTTATTTGTCTCATTCCACTTCATCATTTCGACACTTCCTATGTTACAATACTTAACATCAAAAACAGAACATTATACATAGTCGATGACTGGGGGAAGAAGTATGTTTGGCTGGCTCGGATTTCGGAAAGGCCTTCCGCTGTGGTGGTCATGCAGGCTTAACAAGCATTTAAAGGAGGATATCGAGGAGATTTTCGAAGGGATTGCCCATACCCGCAAGGACCTTCTGACGGAATGGGCGACGGACTGCTGGACCCATCTGGAGCGGTATTGTGCGGAAGCGGCTTCCTCTGTGCAGGGAGGCGCGTTGTGGCAAGCCGAGTCTGCCCCTGTATGGGAGCGATTGTCACAGGCGGTACGTCAGCGGGCTGCGGATTTTTCGGAGCTGTTCGTACTGGACAGCAAGCTGGATGTTATCTATTCTACCTATGCCCCGCACATGGGGCAAAATGCCTCCGACGCTCCCTTCCGCGAGGGTGTTCTCTATTCCTCCAAGCAGAAGGACGGCCGATGCCTGTACGGCCCGTATGCCGATCCGTTGACCGTCAAGATCGGACCCAGCACCTCCTCTTTTCACGATAAAATGACCCTGCTGTTCATCTACCCCATCATGAGCGGCGGAACCTGGATGGGGGCGTTGTGCGGCCGGGTGCCCAACGATGTCCTGGGCGATCTGATCCAGCGGGAATCGGGCCATGTTTATCCGGATTCGGGTGACAATTACCTGTTTATGGCCTCCCCTGTCCTGCGTAAGGAGATTGCGCCGGGAACCGCGTTGTCCCGCAGCCGCTTCGAGGACCGGACCTTCACCCACGGGGAAAATCTGAAGGATGGCGTGTCCACGGACTGGGGAACGGTGCGGGTTTCAGAGCATACGGAGCTGGAGCTGATGTTCACCGACCCGGCCACCGGGCAGCTGCACCCGGGAGTGGCAGGGACCATTGCCAAGGGCAGCAACCTGTTTGTGGAGTTTCCCGGGTATTCGGATTACCGGCATATCTCCGTTATCGGCAAGGGTGTGACCTTCCGGCTTCCCCATTGTCCGGATTTGTGGGGAATGATGTGCGAGGGGGATCTGGAGGAGGTGTACCGGCTGCGGAGCATCGATTTCAAAATCCGCCGCGTCCAGTTTCCCGTAGTGCTGCTGTTTGCTCTGGCGGGAGCGTCCCTGTGCGGCGTGGCCGTGGCTAGGGATGTGCCCGTGCTGTATGCGGCGTTGGCCATGGGTTTGCTGCAGCTGATTGGCGGCTGGGCGGTCGCCCAGACCTCCCGGCATAGAGGGACGCTGCCTATCGCGGACAGTCTGCGGCGGATCAACCGCTTCATCCGGATCAATGCGGAGGGCAAGGGGGATTTGACCCAGCGGCTGGACACCAACCATTTCGCAGGCGACGAAACCCGGGAGCTGGCCAAGTGGATCAACAACATGAACGACTCTCTGGAGGTTGTGATGCTCAAGGTGAAGCATGCCTCCGAGGATGTGCGCGCCAACCAGCGGGAGCTGGGCCAGTCCACGGACGCCACGCTGACGGCGACAGAGCGGATGGGCGAGGAAATCCATTCCATGATCCGCAGCATCCGCAGCCAGCTGAAGGATATTGACGTGGCCAAGGATGTGGCCTATGAGATGAAGGCGACGCTGGCGGAGCTGGAAGCCAAGGCCTCGGAGCAAATTGCGGTGGCCCAGGGCGAGGTGGAGCGGATCGGCGGCAAAATGTCGCAGATCTCCGACACGGTGGCGGAGACCAACAAAACCATTCTGACCTTTATGGATACGGCCCGGCAGATCGGCGAGGTGCTGGAGGTGATCGGGCAGATTTCTTCCCAAACCAATCTGCTGGCTTTGAATGCTTCTATTGAAGCGGCCCGGGTAGGCGAACACGGCAAGGGCTTTTCGGTGGTGGCCAGTGAAATCCGCAAGCTGGCGGACATGACCCACTCCTCCACCGGACAGATCCAGGAGACGGTGGAGCTGATCTACCGCAACGCGCAGCTGGCGGTGGCCTCCATGGAGGAGGGCAGCCGGGTGGTGGAGGAAGGCAACCTGCTGGTTGCCGCAGCGACGGAGCTGTTGTACAGCGCCAATGCCGGCGACAGCCAGAAGAGCCGGGCCGTGGACGAGGTGGTGGAGCTGATGGAAAAGATAGCCGCCATCAGCATCGAAAACCGCCGCATCTCCAGCCAGGTGGAAAACAAGGTGCAGGGCCTGTTGGCCGACATGGGTAATGTGCGCTACAGCTCCAATCAGGTGGATGCCATCACCATGTTCCTGCAGCAGCTGGTCGGCCAATTCCGCCTGCGGGAGGCCGGTCAGCGGAAGGGCTGATTGCGCAGCAGTATTGCGGGCACAGCTGAGTGGACGCCACATGCCGCCCAACAGGCGGATATAGGATGCAACGGTATGCAGCGGTAATAAACGGAATAGCGGAAGCCGAGCTTCCGCTATTTCCTGTGGACGAGGGCAGATGGGGCCGTTAGCGGAAGGGGAACTTCCGTTATCACCGGCCATTCCTGGACCAAACCCAGCAAAACCGCCCAATAGAGGAAGACGGGCTTCCGCTAGTGCTCCAATCTGGCCGTTTTCGCAGCAAATAGCGGAAGAAGGGCTTCCGCTAGTGCTTCAATCTGAGCATTTCGCAGCAAATAGCGGAAGCTACCTTCCGCTATCTGCCCTATTGGGGTGCCGCTGCTCCAATAGCGGAAGGCCTTTTCCGCTATTGGCCCTTGAAGCAAGCTCCCGGCAGCGAATCCCATCAATTAGCGGAAAATCCTTTCCGTTATAGCCGCTTCCACGCCCTCACAGCACGGCATAACGGAAAAACGTTTCCGCTACCCTGAAATAACATGGTCCGAGCCACAGGCTGGATGTGTTATGAAAGCCTCGAAATCGGCAAAACCGATTTGAGGGCCTTCTCCGACATTCATCTCTCTTCGGTGCATCGGGTACCGCAGCTTGGGTGGCTATTCCAGCTAAAGCGGCAGCTGCGGAGGCTGAGTGTGACGAGGCCTGCTCCCCCAAAGCGCAAAAAAACCGCTCTGCGAGCGGCTATTTTGCGATGTTATCCTCAGCGGAATCTTGCAAGGGGTGTCGCTCATGGCGTTCTCAATGTTTGCCGCCACTATTGGGCGCGGTGGGCACTTCACCATGTCTTCATCTGACCCGCCGTCAACGCCGCCTTACACAACCCCAACGTCGTGCTGGCCAACGATGAGCTTCACCGGCTCCAGGTATACCCGGGTTTTGTTGAAGTCGCCCAACAGGTCGATCTCCATATCGGTGATCTTGGAGCGCATGGTTTTGCCCTCACGGCGGTCATACACTACTTCGAACTGGCGCAGGCCCAACTGGTGAGTGATAACGGTAGCGCCCAGCACCGGCTGCGGCGTATCCACCTCTGCATGCTCGAATAAAACCTCGGTCAAAATCTCATCATTCATATCCACAATGCGGACCTGCTGGCACAGCGTATATTTCATCTCAAATCCCCCGATTCCTGATAAATTCAGCCCTTATCCTTCCAAAGGCGCGTGTCGTTATATCCCGAATCATACCACAATTTGGAGAAAATATCCTTTTATTTTTGGGTAGCAGAAAAATTTGCCAGCGTTTCCACCCCCATGCTACCATTGAGAAAACAAACATGGAGGTGATCGAGTTGGAGCATCCCACTAACAGCCCGGTCCAGCAAGATCCGGCATCCGACCACAGGAGCACCACAGACACGGCTACCCCCGGGTATAACGGCTTCTCCCCGGTTGATCCGTATGATGCCACTCCGCCCCGCCGGAAGCAGTCCGGGTTGGGTATCGCGTCCTTTACGATTTTTGCCAGTATGGCCCTAATATTCGTCATTATGCTGGGAAGCGTGGCGGTAAAAATCACCGGACTCATCGATGCGGAAACCGGCGTTGCCGATTATGAAGAGCTGGAACGCAGAATGGCGGAGATGCCGGAGCTGGCCTTCATGAGCATAGCACTTCTGGGCACCCTGTTCGGCAATCTCATCGGGCTGATCCTGGGTATCATCGGTCTTGTCCAGAAGGAGCGCAAAAAGGTATTCGCCGTGCTGGGCACCGTCTTAAACGGCATTGTTATCATAGGCTTGGCCTTAATGGTGCTGGTTACAGTAGCGGCCATTTCTGCACTCTGATCAGAAGCTCAGCGACACACGGTAGAGGCTCTGATCCCATGCGACCTTGCCGCCCCAGCTCTCCACCACATACCGGACCGGCACATACAAGCGGCCGTCCACAATGACGGGAGGCGTATCCAGCGCTTCCTTTTTGCCGTCCACCAGAACCTCGGGCCGGTCGGGAGTGAAGGTCAGGGTTTTGCCGTCCTTCACCACAGACAAATTGCCCGCCTGCTCATTCCACTTGAACTCGGCGCCCAAAGCCTGCAGCAGCGGCCGTATAGGCACCAGGGTCGTATCCTGGCGGATAAAGCCCTGGAACTCAGGCCGGAACTGTCCGTTTACCTCCAGTTGTGTGCGGGGCTCCGCCAGTCTGCGGACCACCAGCACATTGCTCAGATCGCGTCCGGGTTTCGTCAGCACGGTTCCTTCGGCATACAGCGCAGAGCTGGCGCCCCCGTCCAGATTCATCGCTTCCCGGAGCCCCAGGGCAACCGCCGCCTCCGCTTCCTGCTGCACGGTTACCCCGTCCATGGTTCCCATCACCAGCCTGCCCTCTGCGTCCACGCCAACAAAGCTTCTGCGGTTGGCCTGGGAAGTAAGCTTCGGATCATCAAAACCATCCCGCGCAAAATCCACATCCACCGTCCCGGCGGTTACCAGCTTCGGCCCTGCTCCGATAGCGGCCAGCCACTGGCCTGCATCAACGGACTCCCCGCTCACCGCATCCTTGGCTACTGTCTCCAGATCCACAGTATCTCCCACCTGAACCCGCGGGAGCAGGTTTCTGCGGTTGTTATCGCTGTTCCCCGCCAGGAATACATACCCGTCTCCGGGTACAGACACCGACGCTTCAGTGATTTGGGTCACCACATTTTCGCGGATCACAATTTTGGTGCTGTTGGGATAGTCGATTACTCTGCCCATAGCAGGCGTGTACCAGACCACCTGATCGGTTTGACTGTCCCCGTAATATTTATTGACGCCCCACGGAAAATAGGTAGAGGTCTGTTTGCCTTGGACAAAGGTAACCCGGATGCCCAGCTCCACATGGCGGATAACAGGAAGCTTGTCCGCCATCCAAATCAGGGACTGGTTGATTCCGGAATGCACCGTCTCTCCTGAAGCAACCAGAAGCCCGTTGGGATAACGGACGTCCGCCGCTTTTTCGTAGGCGTTGAAGAAGGTTCCGTTAACGGCGGCAGCCGCATGAGTCCGCTCCACAATGGAGGTGAAGGACTCATCATATCCAATGGCGCTGCGGGCTGTAACCGGCTCCAGGGCCAGCATCGGATCGCGCAGATCCACACGCACCAAATGAACCGGGATCGTCCTGCCCCGGACCACAACCTGTTCCGTTCCCGCCTGAACCGAAGGGCTGGCGGCATAAGCGGCTTGTCCTGTCGCCAGTAAGCCGGCTGTACATAGTAGAATCAGCAGCTTGCGCATCATGTCGTCCTCCTCATTCCATTCTGTCTTGAATGCACTGTCCATTAATCATAACAGGTTTATGACGCATGCACTATGCGTTTTGTTCCACTGGAAAAATGAAGAAAAGCCCGCGAACATACCTCCCGCCGCGCTGAATATACTTAACCATAACAGACTGCGCAGAAAAGGGAGGAATTCGAAGTGACGGAACCGCTATTTATCGTCTCCCGCGAGGATTGGTCCCTGCACCGCAAGGGTTATCAGGACCAGACACGCCATCAGGAGAAGGTGCGCGAGGCAATCAAACAGAATCTTCCCGATATGGTGACGGACGAAAGCATCGTCATGTCGGACGGCAAGCAGGTGGTGCGCGTCCCCATCAAAAGCATCGACGAGTACCGCTTCCGTTATAACTACAACAAGCAAAAGCATGTGGGCCAAGGAGACGGGGACTCGCAAATCGGGGATGTGCTGGGGGTTGACCGCGAGGCCCAGAAAAAAGGGCCGGGCAAGGGTGAAGGCGCCGGAGACCAGCCCGGCGAGGATTATTACGAGGCGGAGATCAGCATGGCTGAGCTGGAGGAGCTGCTGTTCGAGGAGCTGGAGCTGCCCAACCTGGAGGAGAAGCAGCGGGAGATGCTCCAATCCAAGGATGTGGTGTTTCACGATATCCGCAAAAAAGGCATCATGTCCAACATAGACAAAAAACGTACCATTATCGAAAACATGAAGCGCAATGCCAATGCGGGCAAACCCGGGATTCACGGCATCTCTCCGGACGATCTGCGCTTCAAAACCTGGGAAGAGGTGCAGAAGCCCCACTCCAACGCGGTTGTGCTGGCTCTGATGGACACCTCCGGCTCCATGGGCTCCTTCGAGAAATATATCGCCCGCAGCTTCTTCTTCTGGATGGCCCGGTTTCTGCGCCGCAAATACGAGCATGTGGAAATCGTCTTCGTCGCCCACCATACCGAGGCCAAGGAGGTCACGGAGGAAGATTTCTTCACCCGGGGCGAAAGCGGCGGCACCATCTGCTCCTCCGCGTACCAGAAGGCAATAGACATCATCGATACCCGTTATCCCCCCGCCAACTGGAACATCTATCCCTTTCACTTCTCCGACGGCGACAATCTGACCTCCGACAACGAAAAATGCGTCAATCTCATCCAGGAGCTGATCAAACGGGCCAACATGTTCGGCTACGGGGAAGTGAACCAGTATAACCGGAGCTCCACTCTGATGTCCGCCTATAAGAATATCCAGCATAAGAAGTTTCTCTATCATGTCATCCGGGAAAAAGGCGATGTATACAAGGCGCTGAAGACCTTTTTTACCAAACCCGCACTCTGAAGCACATACCATTAAGCTTTCCCTCCCGCCCGGCGATCCTGCCGGGTTTTTGTCATGCCCTTTGGGAATTCTGTTGAAAAAAGGAAGGTAAAGTTTTACAATGGCGCTATACTTCCCGGTCCGGCACCTTGGAATCCTCCGCAGGCTATTGCGGACAAGCTGCGTATGGCAGCACTGGGCCGTGTTGCAAACACGCCCTAGCTCACTTGGAGAAGGGAGGGAAAAACCATGAAGATCAGCGCACGCAATCAGCTGCCCGGTACGGTTGTGGAAATCAGCGAGGGACAGGTCAATGCCAAGGTTGTGGTAGACATCGGCGGCGGCCATACCATCACCTCCATCATCTCTGTCGAATCCTTGAAGGAGCTGGAGCTTACAGTTGGCTCCGCCGTTACCACCGTCATCAAGTCCTCCTCCGTTATGCTGATGGCATAAGAGCCACTCATGCTGCGGTTACCGCCGCACCAACCCGCAAAAGCCCCCTTCCTGATCCAGGTCAAGGGGGTTTTGTGTTGTGCGAGATATGTGCTGTGCAGATATGTTATCAAATATAACAAATTATAATTAAATATAACACGATCATATAATGTTCACGATTTCATTATTTACATGTCATCATTAGCTATAGTAATATGTGTAATCATATATAGATAACCACGGGAGGGAAAACCATGCTGATGAATGCAAATTGGAAGAAATTCACCCTGTCCTGCACCTTGGCGCTTGCCGCTTTCTCCGGATTGGCCGGCTGCGGAGAGAAGGACGAGCCTGCCGGAGCCGCCGCTGCAAGCCCTTCGGCCGCCACATCTGCCGCTGCAAGCCTGTCTCCTGCACCCGCCAAAACTCCGGAGCCGGTGGAGCTGATTATTTCCGCCGCAGCCAGCTTGACCGAAAGCTTGAATGAGATTAAAACCCTTTACGCCCAAAAGGCTCCGCAAGTGAAGCTTACCTTCAACTATGGCGCATCCGGAACCCTCCAGCAGCAAATCGAACAAGGCGCTCCAGCCGACCTCTTCCTCTCCGCCGGCAAGAAGCAGATGGATGCGCTGGTGTCCAAGCAATTAATTGATTCCGCCACTGCCAAGAATCTGCTATTGAACGATCTGGTGCTGGTTGTGTCCGCCGACAGCAAGCTATCCATCACCAAAGTGGAGGACCTGGCCAAGGATGAGGTCAAGAAGCTTGCCGTGGGCACACCCGAATCGGTTCCGGCGGGCAGCTACGCCAAGGAAACCCTGACCTATTACAAGCTGTGGGAAACCCTCCAGCCGAAGATCGTTCTGACCAAGGATGTTAAGCAGGTGCTCTCTTATGTGGAGACCGGCAACACTGAAGCCGGCTTCGTCTACAAAACCGACGCCTCCTCCTCCAAGAATGCCAAAATCATTCTGACGGCCGATCCGGCCAGCCACGCAGCCATCGAATATCCCATCGGCGTAGTGAAGGCTACCAAACAGCCTGCGGCAGCCAAGGAATTCTACAACTACCTGCAAACTAAAGAAGCGCTGGACGTATTTGTTAAATACGGCTTTACGCTTCCTAAATAATGCCTATGACGGACCTGCTCACGAAACCGGAATTTCTCGATCCGCTGCTTTTGTCGCTTAAGGTTTCGCTGATCTCCAGCGTCATTGTTTTTCTGATCGGAATTGTAATTGCCTGGGTTATGACCACCAAGCGGGTGAAGGGTAAAACGCTGCTGGAAACCGTTTTTCTTCTGCCTATGGTGCTGCCTCCTACCGTAATCGGTTTTATCCTGCTGGTGCTGGTCGGGAGAAAAACCTGGTTCGGCAGACTGGCGGAGCGGATATTCGACCATTCCTTCATCTTCAGCTGGTGGGCTGCCGTGGCCGCTGCCGTGGTGGTTTCCTTCCCGCTGGTGTACCAATCCCTGAAGGCCGGCTTCCAGTCCATTGAACGGGAGCTTCAGGACTCGGCCCGATCCATGGGGGCCAATGAATGGCAGGTCCTGCTGCATATTACGATGCCCTTATCCTGGAGAGCCTTGGTAACAGGATATGTGTTGGGTTTTGCCCGGGGATTAGGCGAATTCGGCGCCACCTTGATGGTGGCAGGCAATATTCCCGGCCGCACCCAAACCATCCCCACCGGCATTTATTTTGCCGTGGATTCAGGGAACACCTCTCTCGCCTGGCTGTTGAGCGGTGCTACCATCGCCATTTCCTTCGTTATGCTGTTGTTCACCGGCAAGCTGAAGGGCACCTCCTGAATCAACGGGAACCCGCATATTCATAGAGCCCGAGTCTACTGTCCCAAGCGGCAGTTGGCCCGGGCTTCTTTGTGTGGACGCATAAAACCGGACCAAACATCGAATCCTACATGAAAGAGCTATGTATATTCTGGAAGGACTGCCTATTTACTGCGATCCGCCCAAGTCTTACAGGGCTGTGCCCCACCCGGAAGGAGGAAGGCAAGCATGAACGTTCTGAACGGAAAACCGGCGAAAAAACGCAAGCATAAACATGCCCCCCGAACGGAGCCCAAAAAGCCCCCTCAACCGCTGACGGAAAGCCTTGATCAAAACCTGTCCCTCATCCATGGCGAATTGGTAGAGAATGTAGATGTCACCTTCCGCTATATGACCAATGAAGTGCGTATGGCGGTTATTCTGGTCGAAGGCATTGTGGATGCCGGCAAAATTGACAGGGACCTGCTGCAAACTCTGGTTAAGCCCGGTTTTGGCCAACGGGATAACCTGTCGGGATTAACCGGCGACGCCCTTCTGACTGCCGCAGCGGATGCGGTGCCCCTGGGTATGGTGAAGACTGTAAACACTGTCGAGGCCATTTTCTCAGGCCTGTTCGGGGGTTCGGCCATTGTCCTGATTGAGGGCTGCAGCCAGGCGCTGGCGGTTAACGTATCCGGCGGTGAGCAGCGCGCGGTGGAGGAGACCACCACCCAAACCGTCATCCGGGGTCCGAAGGAAGGCTTCAACGAAAACCTGCGCACCAATCTTTCTCTGGTACGCAGACGGATTAAATCCCCCAAGCTGGCGTCCAAGATGCTCCTGATGGGGGAGGTCACCCAAACTGAGGTGGCTATGATCTATTTGGACGGCATCGCGCGGCAGGAAATTGTAGATGAGGTATACAAACGCCTTTCGCAAATTGAAACCGATGCAATTCTGGACTCCGGCTATATCGAAGAATTTATTCAGGATTCCAGCTACAGCCCTTTTCCCACGTTAATCAATACCGAACGGCCTGATGTTGTGGTAGGCGCCTTATTGGAGGGGAAGGTAGCCGTAATGGTGGACGGCACACCCTTTGTTTTGATTGCGCCGGCGTTGTTCACCCGCTACTTCCAATCCAGCGAGGATTATTACCAGCGGGCAGATATCTCCAGCTTTCTGCGGATCATCCGGTTTGTGGCATTTTTCCTGTCGATGCTTCTCCCTGCCTTGTACATTTCCATTACCACCTTCCACCAGGAGATGCTCCCTACTCCCCTACTGATCAGCCTGGCTGCCCAACGGGAGGGAGTGCCGTTTCCGGCATTTATTGAAGCCATATTGATGGAGCTTACCTTCGAGGTGCTGCGGGAGGCGGGGGTACGGATGCCGCGGGCCATCGGACCCGCTATCTCCATTGTAGGCGCCTTGGTGCTGGGGCAAGCGGCGGTTCAGGCCGGATTGGTATCGGCGGCTATGGTCATCGTGGTATCCTTCACCGCCATATCCAACTTCGTCGTGCCGTACATCAGCATGTCCATCTCTGCCCGGCTGATCCGTTTTGCCATGATGATCCTGGGCGGCTCCTTCGGGCTGTTCGGGATTATGTCCGGAATGATGCTGGTCCTGATTCATTTGGAGAGTCTGCGCTCCTTCGGTGTGCCGTACATGACCCCCTTCTCTCCCCTGCGTCTTTCGGAGCTGAAGGATGTGCTGATCCGCGCTCCCCAATGGGCCATGATTCACCGTCCCAGCACCAGCAATCCCGCCAATACCAAGCGGCAGTCCAAAGGCCAGCAGCCTTTACCCCCTCAGCAGCCGGAGGGAGGCGGGCAGGAAGGAGACGGATCATGAAGGAGCATATTTCGGTCTGGCAGTTAGGGGCTTTGATTTATGCCACCATCATTCCCACCGCCATTCTGGTTGTGCCGAGTGTGGTGATGGCCCATTCCAAGCAGGACGCCTGGATTTCCATTGCCGGAGCAACCGTTCTGGGAGTGGGGATTGCCTGGCTGACCGGCGCCCTTGCCATGCGGGTTCCCCAGTCATCTTCCTTTTTGGGCTGGATCTCCCAGAGGTTAGGCAAGTGGATTGCCATTGTAGTGGGCCTGCTGCTGACCCTGTACTACATCTCCATCTCCTCGATCATTCTGCAGGAGTTTACGAATATCCTGTCCGATCAGATTCTGTTCGAAACACCGGATTGGGTCATTATGTTCATCATCATGTGCGTTTGCAGCTATGCCGTTTATGGAGGAGTTGAGGTTATCGCCCGGGTTAACGGGGTGGTCACCACCGTCAGCATTATCACGTATTGCATAAGCCTGCTTCTGTTCATAAACCTGATTGAACCGAGCCAGCTGCTGCCGGTGATGAACACCCCTTTTCCCCATATCGCATACGGCGGCCTGCTGCCGTTGGGATGGCTGTCGGAAACAGCTCTTGTTCTGCTGCTTGGCCCGTTTTTGCAGTCCAAAAAAGGAATTGCCAAAGCAGCCATGGGCGGCACCGTAGCCGCCGGCTTTCACCTGACCATCACCGTAGCCCTGTGTCTGATTCTGTTCGGTCCGATCATGCCGCAGCAATTCCGCTACCCCACCTTCAGCATGATCGAAATCATCAAGCTGGGCACAACGCTGGAGCGTCTGGATATTTTGTTCGTATCCTTCTGGGTATGCACCATTTATATCAAAATGACGCTGTTCCTGTTCGGCGCTTTTCACTGTCTGACGGAAACCTTCCGCATCAAACCGTCCAAATCCGTGCTGCTGGGGTTGAATCTTGTGATTATGGCGACAGCCTTTGTGTCCTACCACGATGAAACCGTATTCGATAACCAGATGCAGCATATTACCCCGTACGAGCTGCTTGGGATGAATCTGGTTCTGCCGGCCCTGCTGGCTGTGGCCCTTTTCATCCGCAAAAAAGTCCCCCGGAAAAGGAGGTCTTAAAGATGGGGCGTTCCCGCCGGTTGGTGATCCTGTTGACACTTTCGTCTATTGTCCTGGGAGGATGCTGGGACCGCACGGAATTGAACGAGCTCTCCATTACCTCAGCGGCCGCCTTGGATATAGCCAAAAACGGGCAGTGGGTGCTGTCCTTCCAGGTGATCCTTCCCTCCTCCATCTCCGCGGCAGCGGGGACTTCAGGCGGACCCAGCGGCCAGGTGCCGGTTGTGGTGTATTCCACCGAAGGGGATACCATCAAGGGCGCCGTGTCCGAAAGCTATATGGAGGCGCCGCGGAAGCTGTATTTTGGCCATAACAGCATTCTGGTTATCGGCGAGGAGGCTGCCAAAAAAGGCTTCAGCCAAATGGTCGACCTGTACCTGCGCAATTCGGATTCCCGGGAGACGGTGAGCATTCTCATCGCGTCCGGAGACGGCCGGTCCATCCTGGAGCAGCTGCTTAGCTCGGAGCCGATTCCGGGCATCGGTCTGGAGCGTATCCTGGAGAAGCAGGAGCGGTACCTGTCCAAAATCCCCAATGTGCGGATGTATGACTTAATTAAGAAGATGCTGAGTCCGTCCCACAGCACTCTGGTTCCGGAGGTTATTATTTCCGGTTCCAAGGAGGTTACAGGTATTGACCAGCTGAAGCAAACCACCGTCCCCTCCAAGCTGCGTCTGGGAAGGGCCGCCATCATCAAGGAAACCAAGCTGGTGGGATGGATGAGCGATGAAGAAGCGCTTGGCGCTTCCTTCTTAAGCGACCAGGTCCGGGCCTCCACGATTCCCTTCGCCTCCGATCCGGACAAGGAAGATGCCAAAGATTCCACCTTCATGGTAACCAGCTCCAAAACCAGGATTAAAGTCCAGGAGGCAGACGGCAAATTCAATGTGAACGTCAAGATCGAGATAGAAGGATGGCTGAATGAAACCGGAAGCTCCACGAATCTCCTCAAGCCGGAAACCATCCGAAAGATGGAGGAAAGCGTCCAAAACGAGGTAGTCGGCATGTGCAAACGGGCATGGGCCGCCTCCAAAAAAGCCAATGCCGATGTGGCAGGCATCTCGGAGTGGATTCACCGGAGATATCCGAAGCAATGGAAGCAGATGGAGCAGGACCAGGAGGATGTGTTCAAAAAAGTCAATCTGCAGGTTAACGCTGAAGTGAAAATGAAAAAGGTCGGGCTCAGCAACAAGGGGTACAATAAACTTTCGAAGAAGGAACAGGAGCAATGAACGGAATTCTTGCGGCTTTCGTTATTCTGTTGGTGTCCGGGCTGGTGATGTACCTAGGCTTCAAGATGTCCGGTAAAAATAACAAAAAAGGCAAGCTGGTGTATGCTTGCCTTGTGGTATGGGCTGCTTATATGGCATTTGCCAAGCAGTTCGATCTGGACCCGCTGAATACCGTCACTCTGCGCACCGTGGTCCTGTCTCCAATCAGTAAATTTGTGGAGCAGTATATCTTCGGGATGACAAACGAATAACGGGTATGCGGCTACCGGTGCTTCCTGATCTCCTCCAGGAACGCATTGCCGTACTTGTCGAACTTATGCTTGCCGACCCCTTTGACGGCCAGCATCTCATCCTCGCTGCCAGGCAGCCGGACACACATATCACGCAATGTGGCATCGTGGAATATGGTGAAGGGAGGCACCCGCTCCCGTTCGGCGAAGGACCGGCGCAGCTGCCGCAGCTTGTCGAAGAGGGCCTCGTCCGCTCCGCCGGCAGCGGCGCCGGCATTGCCCCCTCCGGCCGCCTGGGGCAGAATTACCACCCGGTGGAAGACACGCTCCGTGCCTTCCAGCACACTGCGTGCCTTGGGGGTAAGGGACAGTACCGGGTATTGGCTGTCCGACAGGTTCAGGTAGCCATCCGCCACCAGCACACTGATCAGGCCGGTGATGTCCTTTTCCTTCACTTGTTTCATGATTCCGTAGGTGGGCAGCTGGTCAAAGCCCATCTGCTTGATCTTGGCATCCCCCGACCCCCGGAGCACCTTGGCGGTCATGGTGACGCCGAACCGCTGGCGCATGCGGACAATGCACGAAAAAATCTTCTGCGCCTCCACGGTAATATCATTAAGCTCCCGCTCGTCGGTGCAGCTGCTGCAGCGCCCGCAGGGTTCCGCCGTGTGGCCTCCGAAATACGATACGATATAGGATTGCAGACAGTCCGTGGTGTGGCAATAATCCACAATGTCATTCAAATTGCTGTACTCCTGCTTCTTGCGCTCCGGCTCCGAATCGCCTTGCTCCAGCAGGAATTTCTGGGTCATGATGTCCTGGGCGGCAAACAAGAGAATACACTCCCCCGGCTCCCCGTCCCGTCCGGCGCGTCCCGCCTCCTGATAATACGATTCCAGGTTCTTCGGCAGATTATAATGGATGACGAACCGGACATTGGATTTGTCGATGCCCATTCCGAAGGCGTTGGTAGCTACCATAACCTTGGTCATGTCGTACAAAAACAGCTCCTGGCTGCGGCTGCGCTCCTCATCGCTTAAGCCCGCATGGTAACGTCCGGCGGAGATGCCCAGCCGGTTCAGATACCGGTGGACTTCCTCCACCTCCTTGCGCGTGGAGGCGTAGATGATGCCGGCATCCTTGGGACGCGAGCGCAGGTAGCTGGCGATATAATCCTTCTTGTCCGCTCCCTTGACCACCGACAGGCTTAAATTCTCCCGCTCGTAGCCCGTGGTGATCCGCAGGGGATCGCTGAGCCCCAATTGGCGGACGATATCCTCCTTCACCACATCCGTGGCGGTAGCAGTAAAGGCGGCCAGCACGGGGCGGGGCTTGATCCACTGCAGAAGCCGGTTCACCGCCAGATAGCTGGGCCGGAAATCATGGCCCCATTGGGAAACGCAGTGGGCCTCGTCCACCGCCACCAGCGGGATAGAGAGCTCCTGCACCAGCTGGCAGAAGCGTTCGGATTCCAGCCGCTCGGGCGCCACATACACGATCTTATAGGCTCCCGCGGCAATCTTGCGGTACGTATCATTCAGCTCCCTGACGGAGAGCGTGCTGTTCAGAAGTGCAGCCGGAATGCCAATCTGGTTCAGGGCGTCGGCCTGGTCCTTCATCAGAGAGATGAGGGGGGACACCACCAGGGTGATACCGGGCAGCATCGCCGCCGGCAGCTGGTAACAGACGGATTTGCCGGCTCCTGTAGGCATCACGCCGAGGGCATCTCTGCCTTGAAGGATGCTCTCTACCAGCTCCTCCTGGCCCCTTTTAAACGAATCATAGCCAAAATGCTTTTTTAATTGGATGTGCGCCTGTTGCAACTTGCTGCCCTCCCAAATCCCCGCATCCGGGGTGCCTTTCTTTCGTTCGCAGCCTCTCCGGCTTGTCCGGAATTTGGCTCTTGTGTAACTGTACCATAGAAAAAAGGCCCCGTCACGCCCTGAGTAAGGGCGCCGTAGACCTGAAGTCCGCTGCTGCTTTTGCTTAAGCGGAGGCTGTGTGGTGATCGGATTTGGCTGCGGGAGCCGGCGCGTTGTTCTGGCGTTTGTTGAGCCAGTAGCCGACACCAAGGCAGATTGCAACAATAACAACCTCGATGGCATAACGCAGGAAACCGCCGCCCAGCACGTCAGCGATGAAGCCTTCGCCGGTAATCATCTTACCGGAGGTATAGGCCAGAATTGCCGCCCCCAGATAAATGATCTTGGGGAAACGGTCCATCAAGCGGATGACCAGGGTACTGCCGTAGACCATAATCGGGATGCTGATCAAGAGGCCCACAATAACCAGGGTATAGTTGTGGTTGGCTGCGCCGGCAACGGCCAGCACGTTGTCCAGACCCATCACCATGTCGGCGATAATAATGGTGCCTACTGCCTTCCAGATGCTCATGCCCGCATTAATATGGGCTTCCTCTTCCTTCTTTTCCACCAGAAGCTTAATGGCAATATACATCAGGAGAAGACCGCCGACCAGCTTGAGGCCTGTCAGACTAAGCAGCCAAACCACCAGAATGGTGGACACCGCACGGATGACAATCGCGCCGATGGTTCCTCCGATAATCGCTTTCTTCTGTTGATGCTGGGGCAGGTTCCGTGCAGCCATGCCGATAACAATGGCATTGTCCCCTGCCAGAAACAGGTCGATCATCACAATCGACAGGAGTGAAATAATAAAGTCCATCTGTGCCAAGTCCTTTCTGGGTATGAGTGTAAAGGGCACGTCCTATGTTTACCCCAAATAAGTCTTTCGCCCCGGACAGGCCCCCGTTGCAATAAAAAACAGGCCTGCTGCCGATAGGCAAAGGCCTGTGAAGAAACAGAAAACAGCCTTTACCGTGTTCGGTAAAGGTCTCGCTAACAACGTAACGTTGCCAACAAAGCCGGGGTTTCCCCGTACTGACGACTTTGCTGTAAGAGCTACTCCCCTTTATAGCCGATGAATTAGCTTAAATATAGGCCTGCTCCAAGGAGATGTCAAGACCTTTTTGCATGAAAACCTTCCATTGCCGCCGTATCAAATGCCACCCCCCGGCCGCTGTGCCGCTTTATCGCAAAACAGCGTTCATGCAGGAGCTTGCGCTTTTCCGGACGATGCTCTATAATCGCTTCTAACATGAATCACAGGCTTTCCCCAAACTTCCGCAAAACACGTTGCAGGAGAGAGTAAGCGACAGTATGTTCCGACAGGAAAGGCTTGCCACCGACTGAGAGCAGGCCTCAAGGAAACGCTCCGCCGAAGTTCACTCCGAAGTGGTGCTTTGAACCCCCGCCCCGTGCGGCCAGTAGAGGCAACCGGTCCCCATACCGTTATCATGGTCCAGAGGAAGAGATCCGCCGCTGTCTATGTATATTCAGGCATACGGGCCAACGGGTCGATTCGAATTAGGGTGGTACCACAGCTTCTTGCGTCCCTTGCGACGGAGGGCTTTTTTTATTTTCATCTATAACCCAAATTTACCAAAACAGGGAGTGTGCGAAATGGAAAATCTGCAACTGGAACAACTAAGAAAGCAGCTGGACAGCATTAACAGCCAGCTGTTGGAGCTGATCTCGGAGCGTGCGTCAATCGCCAAGATGATTGGTGAGGTCAAGCAAAAGCAAGGGATTCCGAAATTTGACCCGGTGCGCGAGCATGCCATGCTGGAAAGCCTGGTGGAGGCCAACAAAGGTCCGTTTGACGATGCCACCATCCGCCACCTGTTCAAGCAGATCTTCAAGGCTTCCTTGGATCTGCAAAAAACCAACCACCGCAAGGAGCTGTTGGTCAGCCGCAAAAAGCAATCCGCCGACACGGTGATTACGGTGAAGGATCTGTCCATCGGCGGCGCTTCCTCCGTCATGGTGGCAGGCCCCTGCTCCGTGGAAAGCCGCGAGCAGCTGCGCACGGTTGCCGCAGCCCTGAAGGAATCCGGTGTGAAGCTGATGCGCGGCGGTGCCTTCAAACCCCGTTCATCCCCATATGATTTCCAAGGCTTGGGCATTGAAGGCCTGCAGCTGATGAAGGAAGTAGCCGACGAGTTCGGTCTGGCCACGATCAGCGAAATCGTGGATCCCGCCCATATCGAAATTGCCGGCCAGTACATCGATTTTATCCAAATCGGCGCCCGCAATATGCAAAACTTCGAGCTGCTGAAGGCAGCCGGCGAATCCCGCACACCCATCGTGCTGAAGCGCGGCCTGGCGGCTACCCTGGAGGAGTTCATCCTGGCGGCGGAATACATTGTTTCCCGCGGCAACAACCAGGTCATCCTCATCGAACGCGGTATCCGCACCTATGAGAAGTGGACCCGGAACACCCTGGACATCTCCGCCGTTCCGATTCTGAAGCAGGAAACCCACCTGCCGGTGCTGGTAGACGTGACTCATTCCACCGGCCGCAAGGATATTCTGGTGCCGTGCGCCAAAGCAGCCCTGGCTGCCGGTGCAGACGGCATCATGGTGGAAGTTCACCCGAACCCGCCTACAGCCTTGTCCGATGCGGACCAACAGCTGGATATTCCTCAATTCCAGAAGTTCATGACCGACGTCCTGGGCTCCGGGCTGTTCAAGAAATTATAAGATATATGATGAAAAAGCCGCCGGCAGCGATTGCTCCGGCGGCTTTGTTGTATGTTACACACACGGCAGGCAGTAGCGGATTGCATCAATTCGAGGAGCTTTTCACTGGCACATACCCGGTTTTCTCCACCAGCTCCTGCCCCTCCGGGGAGGTCATCCAATCCAGCATCTTCTTTACCTGCGGGCTGGTATTGGACTTGAGGGTGACCGCGTAGAAATGCCCTGCGAAAGGATAGCTGCCGTCCCGGATGGTATCCGGTGAGGGTTTGATCCCATTCACCGCCAGATACTTGATCCGGTTATCCTTCACCATGGAGGAGGCGTAATACATAAAGGTATACCCCAGGGCGTTTTTGGAATTGCGGTAGGACGCAACCTTGGAAATCACCTCGCCCATCCCTCCGGCGCGGCTGATGGTATCGGGCTCCATCATCTCCAATCCCTTCATGACCTTGTTCTGCATGGTAGTCTGGCTGCCCGAATCCTGCGGCCGCTGGTAGGGGAGAATGTCTAGATTTTTGCCCCCTACCTCATTCCAGTTGGTGATCTTGCCGGTATAGATATCCCGGATTTCTTGTATGGACAGATCCTTCACCGGATTGTTCTTGTTGGCAAAAAAGACAAAGGCGTCGCTGCCTAATGGTGTCATGACAAGCTCTTCCTGCATGGACCGGACCACCTCCAACTGGGCTTGGGACGGCTCCGCTACAATAATAATATCCGCTTTTTTGTTGATGAGATTCTCATATGCATTGGGGGTTGTGGTGCACATGACGATGGAATACGGAAACTCGTCCACGGAGACATATACGTTGTGACGGGTCTCTGTGGCTGTGTTTTGTTTATTCCATTCCCCAAGTCCCTCATAAACCGTCTCGGCGAACGCAGCATATATGGGGTACAAAGCGGTGGCTCCGTCCAGCCGCGGCATTTCGTTCAGGTCCGTGAAGCTGAGCTGGGGTTTGTGGCCAAGCGTGGCCAAACCGTTGTTTTTCTTGAAAGGCGCTATCTTCGAAAGATCGTATTCGGACAGCTCGGTTTTCATCCCGGCTTCCCCGTATCGGAGCTTGGCGATTCCATCCTGGATCTGCTCCTTGTTGGCGATGCCGATGAACAGCCAGGTGCACGCGGCGATGGCAATTAGACAGCCTGCTGCACGCCACGCAACCGTCCTGCCGGAGCTCCGGCGGCTCCGGATGTCCCACCATACAAAACCCAGGACAAATCCGGCGGCAGCGGACAGCTCATGCACCGGCATCAACCCGCCTAACCCGCCTAACACCAAGAGCAAATTGACGATCAGATAGGCGGGATTGGCCCAGGCGAACACACCCCAAGCGGGACTATTGTAATTGCCGTTGGAGACTGTGTAAGCATAAACGGCGATGATAAGCAGTAAAACCAGCGGTGCCGCCACCGGTACATAACGCGCCCAAGGCGACGTGGGTTTGCTGCGGCTGCCTGTGCAGAATGCGATTCCCGCTACTGCTCCGACCGCCAGCGGAATCACGAATACCAGGCTTAATTGGCCCAGCCCGTATTCGCCTCCGGCATGAAAGGCATTGGACATCAGCAGGGGGACAAACACCAGGGATAACAATAAAGGAAGAGCCAAAAAGATAATCAATACAATATTTACGATGTACCCGGGACGCAAGCTTTGATGATCGGGTGTGGACCTCAAGACGCACCTCCATGGTAATTGAATCCAATATCCATACATCGGATACAGGTCCATCCATATTATAGCATAACCTTGTACGGCTTTTGACCGGACCGTGTTATTTCAGGAGATGTGCTACAATAATAAGGTAGTGTATGGAATGGAATAGTATGGTTTGGTTGGTTCACAAAGTCCTGCTGTCGGAGGTTAAGGCCATGGAAGAGGTCATTATTATCGGAGCGGGTCCCTGCGGCCTGTCCGCCGGAATTGAGCTGAAGCGTGCAGGGTTTGATCCCTTGCTTCTGGAAAAGCATGTGGTCGCCCACAGCATCAGCCAGTATCCCACTTACATGCAGTTTTTCAGCTCACCGGAGCTGTTGGAGATCGGAGACTACCCCTTTTCCACCCCCAACGATAAGCCTTACCGCCTGGAGGCGCTGACCTATTACCGCAATGTAGCTCAGCACAGCCAGGTCCGCATCCGGTCCTATGAGGAGGCGACGGCGGTTATTCCGCAGGCGGATGGAAGCATTATTGTCGAAACGCTGAACCGGTTGGGAGAAAAAACAGCCCATGCCGCCCGTTCTGTGGTTGTGGCCACAGGCTACTTCGACCATCCCAATCTGTTGGGCATTCCCGGGGAGGAGCTGCCCAATGTGACGCATTTCTACCGGGAGGCCCATCCGTACACCGGGATGCGGGTTTGTATTATCGGGGGCAACAACTCCGCCGTGGATGCCGCCATGGATCTGCTGAAGGTCAATGCATCGGTTACGGTGGTCTACCGGGGTTCGGACTATTCGCCCAACATCAAACCTTGGGTCCGGCCGATATTTGAAAGTATGGTGAATAAGGGACGTGTCCGTATGCTGTTCAACTCTACGGTAGAGGCCATCAGCCTGGGCCATGTAAGGGTCCGGACTCCGGAGGGGGTGCAGGAGCTGGAGAACGACTTTGTGCTGGCCTTAACCGGCTTCCGCTCCAGCCGCCGTTTCCTGTCCGCCGCCGGGGTGACCGTGGAGGGGGATTGGGAAATCCCCAAGTTTGATCCGGCTACCATGGAAACCAATGTGCCCGGCTTGTATTTGGCCGGGGTGGTGGCTGCGGGGCGGGACGCCAATGAAATCTTCATTGAGACCGGGCGCAGCCATGGCAAGCTGATCGCCGCCCATCTGCTGGCGGGGCGGGCTTAAAGGCGCAGGCAAACGCGCGGGCAGCGCACAGGCAGCACCAGCTGGGAGCCAGCGAGCAGCGACAGCGCATGGAGCCAGCGAGCAGGAATTGCGCTGAGGCAGCGCGCAAGGCAGTGGGCAGAAGGCATGGGGCTTGCCACCAGGCAGTTGTGCCGGCAGCAAACAGACCCTAACGGGAGCAAGCTTCCCGTTAGGGTCTGTTTGTTGCGGCGGGCTGGCCCGGAGCAGCGCGAGGGTTATGTTACGGACCGTACAGCCGCTATTCGGCTAAAATGCGCCTATGTGAGTTTTTCGCGGACACAGGAGACGTTATTTGGCTGTTTCGAGCCCGGAATAGCGGCTTTTACCGCAGATAACGGAACCAGAGTCCACCAAAGCGGAAAAGTCCCTGTTTTCCTGGGAATAGCGGCTTCTCTGTCCGTTAGAACCCGGCTTCCGCCCACTCCCTCCGGTCACCGGCACACCATGCACTGTCCCCCTGTTTCCAGGTCTTCAGCACACTTTCGCACCTACTGATCCTCCTTGAACACCGGGGTGATGCTGAGACTGTAGCTGAATTCCTTTTCGTTCAGGCGGTATTGGTCCAACAGCTCCGGGCCGCAGGAATTGGAGCCCACTCCACTTAGCTTGTAATCCAGCTGCACAATGGTTTCCTTCCGGGGGGACAGCTCATAGGTGTGCTTCGCCGTGTCCAGGTCCGCGGGTGTATAGTGGGAGGCGTTGAAGGAAAAATGCTCCGCACCGGAGACAAATTTCAACCCCATTCCCAGCAGATTGGATACGATCACCCAGTCGGCGCCGTAGCGGGAGCCGTTTTCCTGGGGCATCACGTAGCTCTCGAACATGTCGTCCACGGTAGCCAGATACTTGCCCTTCTTGACGCTGTGGCGTTTATCCATATAGCTTTCGTGCGGCCCGTATCCGAAATATTCCACCTCTTCATTGCCTGCGGGCATAGTCAGCTGCAGACCGAAACGGGGAAGGAACGGCACATCCTCCCGCACCTGGACCCGGGTGTCCAGTATAACCCCGCCAGACGGATCTATCTGCCAAATGGCTTCACCGTGAAGGATCGGCATACGGATATAGCCCCCAAGTGAATAGTGGACTGCAATCTCCACTCCGCCAGCCTGCGTTTTGGACCAGGTGGTGTTGTACACCTTCATTCCGGCGCGGTCAAATCCCTCGAACTGCCACTTATGGCGGATATTGCGGTCATTATCCGTAGGCGCCCGCCAGATGTTGAAGCCTGCCGGAGCCGCCAGCATCTGCACCCCGTGATAGGAGATCCCGGTAAACACACCTTCGTACAAGTCAAAGGTATGGCTGAATTCAAAGCCGGAAACCGCCAGCACATGTCCCCTTTGCTCAGCCTCTACCGGCACCACAGGCTCCAACGCAGCCGCGGACAACGCGTTGTCACCGGCAGCCTTGGCAGGCAGATGGAACTGGGCAAACACCACCTCATAACCGGCCTCCGCCCACGGATAATCCTGGCGGGTGCGCGTGCTTACTGTCAGATAATACCGTCCGGCCCCATCAGCCGGAAGCATATAAGGCACCTGCACAATGCAGCTTTCACCGGGCGTTGCATTTACGCCGGAGAGCTCCCCTTGGGCTACACACTCCCCGTCCTTTTCCACCTTCCATCCAAAAAACAGCGCGGACAAGTCTACAAAGTCATACAGGTTGGTCACGCTCAGTTGGCCCGCGGCCAAGTCCTTCTCGCCGATCCGCACCGGGGCAATGATTTGCTTCAGCTCCAGCAGGCCCTTATGAGGCTTCCGGTCCGGGCTAACCAGGCCGTCGATGCAGAAGTTGCCGTCGTGGGGCTTATCCCCAAAATCTCCGCCGTATGCGTAATAAGGTACTCCATCCTCCGTCCGGGAGAGAATGCCGTGGTCGCACCATTCCCATACACAACCGCCCATCAGCTTCGGATAACGGTAGATGACATCCCAATAATCCTTCAGGTCACCGGGGCCATTGCCCATGGCATGGCTGTATTCGCATTGAAACAACGGCTTCGTGTTATCCGGATTCTCCGCAAACTCAATCATCTCCGAGATGGAGGCGTACATCCGGCTTTGCACATCCAGAGCGTCAATATTAGGATCGCCGTTATATTTGGCCGCTGCGCCTTCATAATGAACAGGACGGGAGGGATCACGCCTGCGGGTCCATTCCGCCATGGCGATATGGTTGGGCCCGTAGCCGGATTCATTGCCCATGGACCACATCACAATGCAGGCATGGTTTTTGTCCCGCTCTACCATACGGACAGCCCGCTCCACAAAAGCGGTTTTCCAATCCGGGTGGTTGGTCAAAGTATGGAAGCTTCCCGCCTCCCAGGAGCCTGCGTTCACCACGCCGTGGCACTCCAGATCCGCCTCGTCCACCACATAGAAGCCGTACTGGTCACATAATTCAAGAAACCGGGGATCATTGGGATAGTGGGAGGTACGAATGGTATTCACATTATGGGCCTTCATCAGATTCAGGTCCTGGATCATATGGTTTAGCGGAATGGTTTGCCCCAGCTGCGGATGGGAATCATGCCGGTTCACACCCTTCAGCTTGATGGCTCTGCCGTTTACGGTGAATACCCCGTCCTGAACCTTGACTTCTTTGAAGCCGGTGGAAAAACGCAGTTTTTCCTCTCCGGCCGTCAGATACAGGTTGTACAGATAAGGAGCCTCCGCATTCCAAAGCGTTGGGTTCTCTACCTCTAGCCTGATCAAACCGGAACCGTCAATGTGAGCGCTTCCGTCAGCGACCGCATAACCTGCCGCATCCTTCAGTACAGCCGAAACCTGAACCGGGCCGGTGGTTTCAATCTCACATTGGAGCACAGCATGGCTGAAGTCCGGGGCCAACTCCTGGCGATTGAACACATCGCGGATGTGATGCCGCTCCCGGGCCAACAGATACACATCCCGGTAGATGCCGGAGAACCTCCACAAATCCTGATCCTCCAGATAGGTTCCGTCACACCACTTCAGCACCATAACGGCGATCCGGTTGACGCCTGAGTGCAGCTTATCGGTG
Organism: Bacillota bacterium; assembly: GCA_023386955.1. GTDB lineage: Bacteria > Bacillota > Bacilli > Paenibacillales > NBRC-103111 > Paenibacillus_AR > Paenibacillus_AR mesotrionivorans. Next base: position 91,274 of record JAEWIS010000044.1, on the reverse strand, counting down.
ATGCGGAATTCTGCAGGAATCCGGCTGCCTTGGCTGTAGCCCGCATATTCTCCGTTTACCCACAGATAGAAGCAGGAGTTGACCCCTTCGAACACCAGATATTGTTCCTTGTCCTTCCATGTATCCTTCAACCGGAATTCTCTGACATACAGCCCCGCGGGATTGGCATCGGGTACAAATGGAGGATCGAAGGGAATCGGATAATTCACGTTGGTATAATGCAGCTGGTCATAGCCGTTGGTCTGCCAGCAGGAGGGCACCAGCAGATCGTCCCACCCGGAAACCTCCGCATCCGCGCGGTAAAAGTCCTTCGGCACCTCTTTGACACTGGGGTAGTAGCTGAACTTCCAACCGCCGTTCAGTGTCTGGTAGTGGGGCGAAGCACCTCTTTTGGCGGAATCTGCGGAGGCCTCGTCCCGGTATGGAATGTAATAAGCCCGGGGTGCCTCACGGTTTTCCTGCAGCACCTCAGGGTTCTCCCAATATCGGTTTACCTGAATCATCACCATCGCTCCTTTGTGTTCGGATATAACGATATGATTATTATAATAGTTGATTTCCCTTTCATCTATGGAAATTTATTAAATGAGAATAAAACAATATGAATATATAAAAGAAAATACTAGCAAGATTATCCGCTTGTTGAGCAGCCCCGAAGCAGCTTGTGAGCAGCTTGCGAGCGGCTTCGGCAGCGGCTTCTGCACAACTACCGCACGGCAGCTTCCGCAGTGGCTCGGGAGAGGCTTCGGCACGGTTTCGGCAGTGGCTTCGGCGGCAGCTTCGGCTTGGCTTCGGCGGCAGCTTCAGTAACGGCTTCTTGGAGTTACCCCCGCTGTGCTAACGGACCAGAAATCCGTTATTTATCAAAAATGCCCTCTTATGAAAATCTTGCGGACCAAGGATCCGTTATTTGCTTGCCCGCCCCTCCAAAAACCACATTTTGATCCAAATAAGGGCTTCTCAGTCCGTAAAAACGGGAAATACGACGTTTTTTCAGAAAATAACGGAACCTGGGTCCGTTAGCAAAACCACTACACAAAAAACCAAGGAGCGTTAGCGGGGACAAACCGCCTGGCTCCTTGGTCTTATTGATTTTACTTAGAATCAACAGCTTCTCTTAGTTGCTGCGCCACGCGATATAACGCATCAACATGGCGGACAGCTCCGCCCGGGAGACTGCACTGGCGGGCTCCAGGAGGTTGCCTTCTTTGCCGTTCAGGATACCGGCCGACACAGCCCAAGCCATGGCATCGTTTGCCCAGCCGGAGATCTTTCCGCTGTCGGCAAAGCTTTTGCCGTTGCTGCTTGGCGCAGGCTGACCGGCGTACCGGTGCAGGATCGTAGCCAACTGCTCCCGCGTGATGGAAGCTTCCGGAGCGCTGCCGTCGCTGATGCCTGAAGCAGTCGCCCAATCCTTCGCCTTGCTGTACCAATGTTCCCCGCCTTCAGTCTCCACACCCTGTAGGCGCGCCATAACCGTGAACAGCATGGCACGGCTCAGGGTTGCATCTGGTGCGAAGCTTCCTTCATCCGTTCCGGTGAACAATCCGCTGCCGGTGGTGAAGGCGATCGCCTCCGCTGCCCAATGCGTGCCGGGCACATCCTGGAAGCTGACCTTGTGGTCAGTCACCTCTACGGTCATATTGCTCTTGGCGGTAAAGCTTACTCCCTCCGCTGAAACTACCGTTCCGATGATCTCCCGGGTTCCGGTATCCCGGACCGCATAAACCACCGTGGAAGCAGAAGCATTCATAAACGGAACGGTGACCTGCGCCCGTGCCACACCTTCCGGCATAACAACAGCGGCGGTTACCTTCCCGAGGGCAGTTATAGCTGTTTCAACCTTAACTCCCTTCACATCCGTTGCAACAATATGGCTGCTGCCATCAGGTTTGCTGACGGTTTCACGCTTGCTTCCGTTTTGTTTGGTGACAATCTCGGTCGTAGTACCATTGCTTTCCTTCGTAACAACCTCACGGTCCCCATTGGGCCAAACGGTAGTCTCCGTCACTGCACCAGTTGCCGGGTGAGTTACGCTGGTGGTGGTGCTGCCGTCTTCGTTTTTGGTCCCGGCAGAAGGTATGGTTGAAGCGGGTGGAGTGGCCCCTCCGTTTGAAGGCTCCGGGTCAGGGTCGCTTTGGGTAGAATCGGAGTACACACTTACCGTCACCGTACACGCAGCGGTAAAACCGCCATCCTTCGTAGTCACCGTAATAACCGCCGTACCTGCGGCATGGACCGTTACAAGTCCCTGTCCATCCACAGTAGCCACTGCCGGAGCGGAGCTGCTCCAGGTCACTGTTTTGTCTGCCGCATCAGCAGGCTTCACATCCGCGGTGAGCTGAACCGTTGAAGCCCCATGGTTGGAGTACAGCTGGGCGGTAGTCCGGTTCAGGGTTACTTCCGTCACATGAACGGGAGGTGTTTCCGGTTCCGTGTACACACTTACGCTCACCGTACACGCAGCGGTAAAACCGCCATCCTTCGTAGTTGCCGTAACAACCGCCGTACCTGCGACATGGACGGTCACCAGTCCCTGTTCATCCACAGTAGCCACAGACGGATCGGAACTGCTCCAGGTTACTGCTTTGTCTGCTGCATCAGCAGGCTTCACATCCGCGGTGAGCTGAACCGTTGAAGCCCCATGATTGGAATACAGCTGCGCGGTAGTCCGGTTCAAGGTCACCCCGGTGACATGGACCGGCGGAGCTTGATACACTGCAATGGTCAAGGCCACATGGGGACTGGCTTTATGGGTATCCGTAGCAGTGTAACGCACCCAATACGTTCCTGGGGACAAATTGGCTATCTCCATCCCCTCCACTGCTTTCCAGGTGATCCCAATGTCGGAGGACCATTCCATAAAAGAGTTGACTCCGGTAATGCGCCCGTCATTGGCTCCAGCCGCTGTTGCATCGGTATGTGTAAGTCCCTCCGGCGCAGCCTTTGGTCCTCCGATCACCATCGTCTTGAAATCATCGAAGTCCATGGAGGCATTGGCATAACCGTCGATGCCGAATAGCTGGCCAACCAGCTTGTTGCCGCCTGCATGGCGGAAATTGTAATCGGTGGCGATCACAGCATCATTGACATAAACGGTATACTTCTTGGCATTCCAGTCGGCCACCATCTTGATGTGGTACCAAGTATTTAATTGGAAGTCGATGAGCTTATTCTTTGTGGAACCGTTTTGCACCAGAATTTTGCCCATATCAAAAGCGGAAACCACGGAATAATTGCCGGTGCCGCTGTCATTCCTCACCATGGCGCCATTGGCGTATTGGAAGCTGGTATTCAACCGGGCGCGGTATTCAATAACAATGCGCTCATCCTCCCCCGCCTTTACCTCGCCTGCAAACGGCAGGAACAGGTTTACTTTGCCTGAAGTAGCGGTTGTAGTCAGCCGGAGGAATTTATTGCCGGACTCTTCCTGAACCGCAGCCGCAGCTCCATTCGTCAGAGCCTCAGAGGTGATGCCGTACGGAAATTTGCCTACCGTATCACCGGAGAAATCCCGGTAAGCGTTATAGATAGCGCCGTCCTGATTATTGTTCAGTGACCCTAACAGCGCGGCTTCCGCCTGGGCCAGACTCTCCAGCTCCGCCTCAAACTGTTTCTTGGTCAGCTCGGCGTTTAAAGCCATGGGCTCTGCCTTGTTCACCTCAGCCACGAAGGCATCGTACTTGGCTTGGCTATAGTTGCCTAATCCATCGCCCAACGGATAGGAGAGGTTAACCAGCTTATTGTTCAGCTGGTTTACCACTTCGTCCAGTCCCCATCCCGGAATCACCTCTACGGCAATAGCCGCAGGAAAATCACGGCCATCCACCTTCAAGGTGGCCGGCACCTGAACCGTACCCAGGGAGCTGAAATTCAAGCCCTCCGGCTGCCAGCTCACCACATCCGCCTGCTTCGGCACATTATGGTAAACAACATCCACAACAGAGGGCCGCTTCGGTGCCATACCGGAGGATGTCTTCACGGTAGAAGCAACCTGAACTGCATCAGAGGACGCAACCACCGTCGCGGTGAAGATGGCCTGTTTGCCTTTGTAATCGGCAGTAATAAGCGCTGTACCCGGTGAAACTGCATAGACCGATTGTGTAACCGAATCTGCGACAATTCTGGCTACTCCGGGATTGCTGCTGGTATATTGGACATCCCCTGCCGGTGCATTCACCACCTCATAGTTGGAAAAACGGGCGGTTATCTGCAAAGGCCGGCTTGTTTGTCCGGCTGTCAGCAGGCGGTCCAGATCGCCGTATGCAATCGACTGGACAGCTTTGGCCGCCGCGGCAACAGTAATGGCCGCAGTTGTGGTTTTACCGTTATAGGTGGCAGTGATGGTGGCGCTGCCTGCACCAACAGCATTGACGTAGCCGCCTCCATCAACAACAGCTACTCTGGTGTCGGAGGAGGTGATTACGGCTCCTGTCTCCACAGCGGAATACGTTGTGCCTGTCACCGTATACAGCGGCAGCGGCAAGGAGCCATTCAGCCCCAAGGTATACCCCGGTGCACCGAATAACAGCTCCGATGTGTTCAGCCTAACAAGATCCAGACTGTCGATGTCGGCGAAATTGTTGCCCTTCGAGAACCGGAGGACATTGCTGCCTTCCTTCAGATACAGCTTCGCTGAAGAAAGCCCCCAGCGGTTCACTCCTGAATAAACAATGCCCAAGTTGGCACCGGAGCCCCCGTTGACCGACAATATGTGGGAGGCATCGCCCGAGTTGGGTGAGCCATTGGCATTGCGCACGGCCAGCAGATAAAAACCCGCCTCCGGCACGTTAACGGTAAATTGGACAACATCATTGGGATTGTTGAGGTTTGTGACCTTCATTCCCCCGGAAGCACTGGGCTCCCGACGGACAGCGGGCGTCCCTTCACCGGCCGGGTCCTTCACCAGCTGTGCCTGCTCCGCTTCATAACGCTGTCTCACCGGCTCGCCGGAGGGTACGGCGATTGGAGTGTTGGGATCCACCGGCGCACCCAGGTTCGGTGTATGGTCGGCATTCCACGTGAACTTCTGCGTGTGGACCTTGCGGGTCCAGCCTGATCCCGGCCAGCGGGCCGCATGATAAATGATCCAGTCCTCGGTGCCGTCCGGAGACGAGACGATACTGTGATGGCCAGGGCCGTAAACGCCGTTGGCACTGGAGAAAATCGGCTGGTCTTTTTTGACCCAGGAAGCGGGATTCATCAGATCGTCGCCTGTTTTGGCTGTAATTAGTCCCAGACAGTAGCTGTCCGTCCAGCTTCCGTTTGCGGAATAAATCAGGTTGATGGTGTCGTCCTTAACCGTAACCTGAGGGCCTTCATTAATTCTGGCCGGAAGCGACTCCCAGTCGTATTGGGATGTGGAAATCAACACCCGCTCCGAGCTGATGGTCCACGGGTTGCTCATTTTGGCGATGTATAGGTTCTGGAAGCTTCCATCGGTTTCCTCCCAGCCGGACCAGATGAAATAATGCTGCTCCCCAACCGTCAGCACCGTGCCGTCAATGGCCCAACGGTCACTGGGATCGGTAATTTTGCCCTTAAACTCCCATGTACCTGTCATAGGATCGGCACTGGAATTTTCCACCACATACATGCGGTGGTTGGCATTAGTTCCGTTGTCAGCGGCAAAGTAGACATACCATTTATAATTGCCGTCGGTATCCTTCAAATAATGCATCTCCGGGGCCCACACATTTGAGCTGTACATGGTGCCGGACACCGGTGACCAGGTCAGGCGTCTTTCCCCCGCCTCAATGCCGGAGATGGTCTTCGATCTGCGGATCATGACACCGCTGCTGTTAGCAAAAGCATTGTAGTAATAGCCGTCCGTATGCTTATAAACCCACGGGTCGGCGCCTGTTTGCATAATCACGTTGTAAAAATCCGACACTGTTTTGCCCTCCTGTGCAGAAACCGAATCCGGCTTGGCTTGCGCCGGCTCTGCCGCCGCAGCCACTCCGCCCCATTGCGGCAGCATCAGCAGCACCGCGAGAAAAAGCAGCAGAGACCTGAATTTTTTCTTGACCATTTGCACTCCTCCTTGGAATCTTCGCTGCCTGTTGACTGACATGCTGCCTAAACCGCTTTCATTTTCTTGTCCCCTTATTGGATTGGGCATTTCCCATCCGTTTCCTCATTCTACCTGTGGAAGAATCGTATAAAAATGGACAATCTTAAATTGTTTTTGTAATCGTTTTAAATGTTGCGCAGCATATTCAGCAGCACTTTTACTGCCTCTGCCCGTGTTGCCTGATCGCCGGGAGCGAATTGATTCCCTTCCCTGCCTGCCAAAATGCCCCGTTTGCTCAAAGCCGCTGCGGCCCCTTTGGCCCAATCGGGAATAGCCGTGTCATCTGCAAACGCTGTGGATGATGCCGATTCGTCTTTAAGGCCCAGCGCGTTGGCAATCATCTTGACCATCTCACTGCGGGTAATTCTGGCATCCGGGCGGAAGGAGCCGTCCTCGTAGCCGGAAATAATCCCTGATTGCACCGCCTGGGCCACAGCGTTCAGCGCCCATTCGCCGATTTTTTCCAAATCGGTAAACGGCAGCGGCTCGCTATTCAAGAGCTTCTCTTGCGGCCGAAGCGCATTAATGAGCATAACAGCAAATTCTGCGCGTGTTACAGCTCCATCCGGCTTGAATGTGCCGTCGGGATAACCGCTGACGATTCCCAGCTCAACCGCTTGTTTAACATCTGCCTCTGCCCAGTGAGCTGCCAGGTCACGGAAGCTGGCCTCCGGCTTCGAAGCGGGAGGGGTTACCTCCGGCTGACCGGTGCCGGTTTCGGGTTTCCCCGGTACTTCCGTTGGTACTGGCAGAGGACTTTCGCCGGGGGAGTCATCGTCAGGCGTACCGCCTCCGGAAGAGCCTCCCGAATTATTCATCGACCATTGCGCATACAAGACTACATCTGCTCCGCCCATGGTGAAGGTTTGGCCTGCCGTATATCCGGCTCCGCTGCCGTCCGCCTGCACATTCCAGCCGGCAAAGAGATACCCCGGTTTATCCAGACCGCCGGTGTTGCCATAGACGGAGACGGTGACCCCCTTTTCATAGCTGCTGCCGTCTGCCGGAGCCGCACCGCTTGCCGCGCCGTTGCCGTTATAGATCACCTTGTAAACCGGTGCTTGGAACAACGCCGTAATCACCACCGCCTCATCCGGCATGGTGAAGGTATTGCCGGTCACCTTCAAGCTGCTGGGGGTATCCACTCTCCAGCCCTTGAAGAGCTGGCCCGGGTCCGGTGTAGCGGTGAGGGTAACCGCCGTATCCTTAACTGCTGATGCCATATTGGCATTTGCAGCTCCATGCCCCTCAATTGCTACGGTTATCGGGTGGCTGTTCAAAGCAAAGCTGTCTATCACATTCACTTGGAGCACGGCCGGATTCCCCTGATTAAACTGGATCGAGAAGTCCGCCATATCGCCGTTTTTCAGCCCCAGCCCGGCCATAGCCTCCTGCTTGATAGTCAGAGTTTCCCCGTTGACCGTATACCCCTCCGGTCCCAAGGGGCCATTGTATACGGACCCGGTTACCGTTGCCGCGTATACCACCCCGGTTACAGACTGTGCTTCATTCCAAATAATACCGGTGGTCACATCTCCGGGAACATAGAGGTCGTAGGTGGCCTTTTCCGGGCTGACATCCGCATCCTTCTTGGAGACTGCAATGGTGAAATCCTTGGAGTAGCTTACGCCCGCTCCGCTTCCCTCTTCAATCGTAGCCGTAACCACCACGGTTCCCGCTCTTGTGGCGGACAGCACATTCCCGTTCAGGCTGGCTCTGGTTTGCCCGGCATCCTTGATGCTCCAGACGATGCTTTTGCGGGTGGCCCAATCCGGGGTGACCGTACCCAAGAGAGTCAGGTCCTGCCCTGCCTGGGCGGCCGCAGGAACATCCATAATGTCCGACACCGGGTGGAAGGCAGTCTCATACAGATTGCGCAGCTCAATCTTAAACCGCTGGTGGTCCTTCCCCTCATCATCGGCCAGCCGGATCACAGCATTGTTGCTTTTGGACGCTTCATTAACCGTAATGACCTTGCCGTTGCTTTTGTTGATGATCTTGTAATAATCCCCGTCCTTCTCCAGACGCCACTGCTCCGTATCTGTGGGTACGGGGGCTGTTTCAATCGTGTCATTGAGGATCAGTTCCTGAGTCGCCGAACCCGGCTTAATATCGAGGAAACGCGCGCCACGCATAATCAGAATCCGGTAATAGCCTGTTCCCAGATCCACGAACCGCACCAACTGGCTATTGCTTTCTCCATTGGAAAATTGGATAACGGCTGCTCCCTGATTGTACTTTTCGCCGGCTACACTCAACGCCTTGCCGCTGTGCTTCGGCTGGATTTTCACCATCTTCTCGGGGTTAAGCTCCTTGGCCGCCGTATTCATGAATCCCCCGCTGAATTTATCCAGGGTCAGGCTGTCCATGTTCAGCTGTCCGGTATCCCCGTCCTCACGGCGGAATTCAATGCTGTTCTTCCCAGCCTTCAGCCTGACCGTCTCGGTGGCGTCGGCCCAGGTATCCCAATTGGCTGTGGGCGGCAAGGAAACCTGCTTAATCCGTTGGCCGTTCACATACATGCTCATAGTCCGGTTGGTGGACTGTACACCCGAATAGCGCAGGGTTGACGTATAGTCTGCCGTATAAGGGACATTCACCTCAAAGGCGATCCCATCCCCTTTTTTCTGGAATAAGCCGACATAACCGTTGCCCTCAAACCACAGGCGGTCTCGTCCGATCCCTGGTGTGCCTGTAAGAGTTGCCGTCTCCGCCTGATACTTCCAGGGGATGCGCTTGTTGAGATGGACATTATCGATGTGGATAACACCGGAATCTCCGTCTGTATTCGTATAGGTGATGCTGTTTTTGCCCTTGTTCAGAGGGACGGTTACCACCTGCTCCTTCCACACCGCAGCACCTCCGGAATGGGGGAGGAGCACCTCCTGCACAGGCGCGCCGTTCACCATCAGAGACAAGGTTTTGCCGCCTGTCTCAGTGGCATACCGCAGTTTAAGATCATAAGAGGCCGCATATTCCACATTTACCGGGAATTCCACGGAAGAGTTCACTTGGGTCAAGCCGCTCACATACCCCGTTCCCGTATTCTCAGCCTGAGCCTGAACGCTTCCGGCTCCTCCTGCGGTTATGGCGGATTCCGCCTCATACGTCCAGGTTGCCGCTTCCGTAACCGTGATATAATCCAGATTCACATTGGCTGTATCGCCGCTGTCCCTCTTGTAGGTGATGACATTGCTTCCTTCTTTCAAAAAGACATTGTCATACCGATCGGCCCACTTGTCCCATTGCTTCAGGCCGTAGAAATTAGTCTGTTTGATTCTGACGCCATTCACATACATGGTCAGGGTTCCGTCGTTCTCCGTTCCTGCGCCGTAAGCCAGCTTAACCGAGTAGCTGCCTGCATGAGGAGCATTGACAGTGAAGCTGACCGCCGCTTCGGGTCCGGAGAGTCCTCCGGCATAGCCTGAACCGCTGTAGCCGGGATTCACTTGGGCAATTGCCGCACCACCCGACAGCGCTGCGTTCTCCGCTTCATACAAGACGCTTTTTTTGACAATGATGGCATCCAAGCCCAAAGCGCTTTTACCGGAAAGACGCACGGTATTGCTGCCGCTGTTCAGTTGAATGTTGTGAACGGTTTTCATATAGAAGTTCAGCTTGTTCTCCGGTCCGGCATTGGACGGGAAAACGAGCGGCTCAGAAGCCTGTCCGTTCACACCCAGTGTCATCGTAACCGGGTCTGCCGTATTGTTGTTGTAACGGAAGTCCAGGGAATAGGTCCCGCCAACATCCGTGTTGATGGTAAACTCCGTATAGTCGCTGTCACTGCCGTTGCTGTACCTGGCGTACCGGCCGGCGGAGGCATAGATGCTGTTCATGGTTGCTCTTTCCGCCCCTGATAATACCATGTCCTCCGCTTCATAAATCTCGCTTTTTTCCTCCCCGGAGGGACGGCTCAGCACGGTGCCGGGGTTGGAGGGGATACCCAGGTTGATGAAGTCAGTGTCGTCCCAATTGATCCGTTGGGCGCGGACCTCCCTGTTTTTGCCGCCTTGACTATGAGTCGGTATGCCATGGTATGTATTCCAGTCCTCTGTACCGTCCTCAGACTTCAGGAACAGCGGCGAGCCGGTGGAATAGGAGCCGTTTTCATCCGAACGCTTCATAATCGGCTCGGGATATTTGGTCCAGGCCGCCTCATTCTCCACATCCTGGCTCAGATCCGCCCAGGACACGCCAACCGCGTAGTTGTCATGGGTGTAGCTGCTGGCGGAATAGGCAAAAAAAACCTTCCCGTTGCGTTCCACCACGGCTGCGCCTTCATTCACATTATCCACGTACTTCTCCCAGTCATAGGTGGGCCGGGCCAGCGTAATCTCCTCCCCCTCCAGTGTCCACGGGTTTTTCATCTTGACAATGGTGGGGCATTCGTCGAATCTCTGTTCTCCTGTTACCGGATCGGTAAAATAGAAGTATTTGGTGTAGCTCATGTATCTCTGCCCCTTGATGGTCACAAAGCCGAGAGGCAGTCCGTAGCTTTGCGTATTCAGCAGCCCCGCTTGGGGAGTAAGCCCGTCCCCGTTATCATAAGACCCCTTCAATTCCCACGTCCCCTCGAACGGATCGGGCGAGCTGTTCTCCAGCACATAGGAGCTGGGATGGCCATACGCAAAACGCCCCGCCTCATCGCTTACCTTCGGACCGGAGGCAAAATAGATGTACCATTTGCCGTCGATTCTGTGGGCGTCGGGCCCCCAGATGAATTCCAGGTTATCCGGGCGTTTCCATACCTCCTTGCTCTTCGCCGTGGACACACCAAGTATGGTCTCATGGCGTTTCAATACCACATTGCCGTCGCCGGCTGCCGAATAATAGTATCCGTCGTCCTGCCGTTCAATGGTGGGGTCGGCGCCTTTCATCAGCGGGTTCAGATAGTGGGAGGATACCTCCGCATAGGCGACATTGGTCCCCTGGCCCACATTGACCAGCAACATAGCCAGGAGCACCGCCAGGGACAAAGCAAATAAACCCGTTTTCCTCATTACATCAACTTCCTCCTCAGGGGATTTGGTGTGGAGCATTTGGGCAGACAGGAAACGACTTTTTGAATAAACCGCTTACATTTTGCGAAAGCTTCCCATGGGCTGCTTCCAGTGTAATGGGATCCTTCCCCTGCAAGCCTTAAGAATCTTTAGGTTTTTCTTTACAATTTTTGTTTTTCGAGACGCAGACTCTTCCATTTGCGTGGAAAAAAGGAAAAACCGCCGGAACTTCCTCCGGCGGTTTAAGACATTTTAATTAAGGTGTGTCTGAAAACTCCGAGGGGAGCAAATTTTAGCGAATTTTCGTTCCAGGCAAGGCACTTGCCCGCAGGTGTACCGGGGGTACGTCAAGGGGAAGTAACGAAGTCAGGGGCGAAAAGGCGTTAAAAGGTGCCCTCAAGCGAGTTTTTAGACACGCCCTAAAATACCTGCTTGCGGATAAACTCCAGCACCGTGCGCACATGCTTCGGACCTGTGGCATGTCCGTGGGACGGGAAAATCTCGATCTGCTTCTCCGACTCAATGCGGTTATAAGCAGCAAACACCGCTTCAGGGGGACAAACCGTGTCCTTCAATCCGACGCTCACCAGCACGGGAATGCGGATGCGGTCTGCCAGCACCGCATTGTCGAAGTAGCTGAGGGTATCCAGCGCCGTCTCCAATTGCTCGGGATAACGCCCGATGTAGTCTGCCACCTCCGACAAGGAGCCGGTGGTGTTGAAGACGGCCCAGTCCAGATAGCATAAATTAGGAATATCCGCCACGGCAAAGCTATGTCTGCAGCCCACGGCACTGACGATGAGAGCAAGGCCCCCGCCTTGGCTTCCTCCGGCTACCCCTACACGTGCAGAGTCGATTTCCGGCTGCTCCAGCACCCAATCCACCGCACGGATAGCATCGGTAATATAGGATTTGTAGTAGCTTTTGTGTGGATCGGTGATGCCGCGGGTCACCCAGCCTCTGGTTTTGCCGCCTTCAAGGGGGGCCAGATCGCCGGTTTCGCCGCCTTGGCCGCGGATATCAATCGAGAAGACAGCCAGCCCGGCCAATAGATAATGTGCAAAATGCTCGGGCATTCCGCGGCTTCCGGTATACCCGTGGTAATACACAACACAGGGATACCGGTCCTTCCCCAAAAATTCAGGCACCAGATAAATCCCGTGAATGGGGGTGCCGTCAATCCCGTTGTAAACAACATCGTAAGCAGCTACTCCCTCAAGCGGCGTAGCCATCGCCTGGCGGGTACCGGACAAGGGAGTTTCCCTTGTTTCCGCCAACACATCCGTCCAGAATGCATCCAGATCCTGCGGGGCGTGCAGTTTGGGAAAATGCGCATGAAGATCCTTGATTCTGGTCTCAATAAACGTCATTGCTCTTCCTCCTGTTTCATCCTGTTCGGGTTTCATTATGGGGCGGGCCGTTTGGAAAATCAATCATTTTTGACGGATTTTCGAGGGATTCTGCAAAGCTTCTGGACAAAAAGGTGAACTTGGATAAAAAGAGATGAATCCGTTATCCATTTTTGGCATATGGGTCTGGCTCTTTGGAAATGCTAACCAAAATGTTGATCAAAGGAGGACGAAACGAATGAAAGCTTTGACTTACCAGGGCATGCGCCGGGTCAAGGTCCGGGAGGTCGCCGATCCCACGCTGCAAAAACCCGATGATATCCTTGTCCGCATCACCTCCACCACCATCTGCGGCTCGGATCTGCATCTATTTAACGGGGAAATCCCCAATACTCCCAAGGACTTCGTGATCGGCCACGAGCCGATGGGGATTGTGGAGGAGGCGGGACCGGAGGTCACCAGCGTCAAAAAAGGCGACCGTGTCATTATCCCGTTCAATGTTTCCTGCGGGCAGTGCTGGTACTGCACTCACCAGTTGGAGAGCCAATGCGACCAAAGCAATCCGTTCCTGCATGGGGATACCGGCGGTTATTTCGGCTACAGTGATACTTACGGCGGTTATCCGGGGGGCCAGGCGGAGTATATGCGGGTTCCGTTTGCCAACTTTATGCCATTTAAGGTGCCGGAGGATGCCGAGCTGCCGGATGAGAAGCTGCTGTTTCTCTCCGATATTGTTCCCACTGCTTATTGGAGTGTGGTGAACGCCGGGGTGAAGGACGGGGATACCGTAATCATTCTGGGATGCGGACCGGTGGGGCTTCTGGCGCAAAAGTTTGCCTGGCAGAAGGGGGCCAAGCGGGTCATTGCCGTGGATCACGTGGATTACCGGCTGGAGCATGCGCGGCGCACCAACAAGGTGGAAGCCTTCAACTTCAAAACCACAGATAATCTGCTGGGGCATCTGGAGGAAATCACCGGGGGTGGAGCCGATGTGGTCATTGACTGCGTGGGGCTGGACGCGGAAAAAACCGTGCTGGAGGTAGTAGAAACCCTCCTGAAGATTCAAGGCGGAGGCCTCGGCGCGTTCCGGATGGCCACCAAGCTGGTGCGCAAGGGCGGCACCATTCAGGTTACCGGGGTTTATGGCATGAATTACAACGCCTTTCCTTTCGGCGATTTATTCGCCCGGAACATTACGCTTCGGATGGGACAGGCGCCGGTCATTCACTTCGTGCCGGAGCTGTACCGGCAGATCAAGGAGGAGGTCTTCGACCCGACGGACATTATCACGCATACGCTGCCCTTGAGTGAAGCGGAGCATGGATACCATATTTTCGATAAAAAAGAGGATAATGCCATCAAGGTGCTGCTGAAGCCTTAGGCGGGCTCGGTTAAAGCAAAAAGCCCTTTCCCTTTGTAAGGGGAGAGGGCTTTTGGTGCTGCTGCCGGTTAGGCCTTAACCACCCAGCTGGCGATATATTCAGTCCGGGCATCGGGCAATGCGAGTTGGGGATCCCGCTGCACCCAGCTTCCCTCTACTCCCGCCGCGCCGCAGCCCAGCTCAAAATGGCTCATGGCGATGCCCATATCCGTTAGCTGCATCACCTCACTGTAATTCGGTGTATGCGCCAGGTACAGATGGACGGCTTTCCGGTCCTCGGACAGCACCAGACGCCAAGGCTGCTTGTTGGAAGCGGAAGGCCCCAGACGGACCATCTCCACCGGCAGAGCAAAGACTCCGGCAGCCTTCTCCTCCAGGGGACGGCCAAAGGCGCCGTCACAAAACAGCTCGCTCCAGCCCTTTTTGTTGTCGGCCTTCACCAGTGTCCGCATGGCGGACCTGAGCAAACCTTCCTTTCCCTGCGGGTAGCCGATAGGCGTGATGCAAGGGATGGTTTCATGGTCGGCCAGATTGATTTCCCTGCCGAAGGAATTGCGGTTGAAGGTGCCGCCCATCCAGCATGTGCCGATTCCCCTGTCGGTCAGGAAGAGCACCAGCTTCTCAAAAGCGTAGCCAAAATCCAACAGCGCGGTTTTGTTATCCTTCGGAATCACACCCACCAGATACGCCTGGGGATTCTTGATCATGCCGTAGGTTCCCAGCTTGATCCCCTTCTCCGAAACGGCGCCGGTAACCTTCACTAAATCCAGTCGTGTGATGCCGCCGAAGGGTCCGGTAAGCCGGCTTGGGTCAGCGGCATACCGGGCAATCGCCTCGTAGTCTTCTTCACTAATCGGACGCGCCTCGTAGTTGCGGACGGACATCCGCTTGCGGATCACAGCAGCAGTGTCCGACAATGCAAAATCCTTGATCGTGGTTTTCATTAACCAACCTTCCTTCTTCCGGAAAATAACGCGTTCTTTATGAATATCCTCATTATCCCTTGCGTGGGATATGGCGTCAAGGAGTCGCTTGTTCTCCGAATCGGGGCTACCGGGACTTGGGGAGCTTCGGGGGCTTCGGGGGTTTCGCACAACCTACCACGCCTTGACCGCTAACGGAACTCAGTGACTCTTAGCGGCCGAAAAGACGCTTCCCCGCATCCTAACGGAACTCAGACACCCTTAGGCTGGTTCTGGGCGGATTTAGGCGGCATATACCAGCTCTAACAGTCACTGAGTTCCGTTAAAATGCAATCAACGCCAATTTTAGCTTCTAAGCGCCTCTGAGTTCCGTTAGCCGCCGGAGGAAGGCAAAAACCGCCCGCCTTCGCACAGATGTGCGGCAGACGAACGGTTTTACTTGATGAATAACCTATTGCAGCATATAAATCCGGTACATGAACACGGCGGTTTCAGCCCGGGTCGCTTGACCCAGGGGATGAATTTGCCCGTTGTAGCCGTCAATCAGTTTGGCGGAAACCAATGCCGCCGCCGCGTCACGGGCGTAAGCCGCAACATCCGCATTGTCAGCAAAGGCATCCAACGCATTGGCTGTTCCGTTGAGGGAATAGCCTGTAGCCTTCAGAGCCCGCACCGTCAGGGCCATCATATCCTGCCGGGTGACGGGAGCCTGGGGATGGAAGCTGCCATCCTCCCCGCCTTGGGCGATACCCAGCTTTTTGGCAACCGCTACTGCGTCGGCATAATAATCACCTGCGGCCACATCCTTAAAGTTATCTGTTGCTTCAGCTGTAAGTCCCAGTGTTTTGACCAGCAATACCGTATAATCGGCGCGAGTTACAGATTTGTCCGGATCATAGGTTTGCAGCGTATCGCTGGTGCCGTTGATGATCCCCTTGGAGGCCAGCACTTCAACCGCCTGCTTGGACCAGGTGTAATTTTCCAGGTCGCTAAAGGTTTTTGGAGTGTAGCTAACCGCATACTTGCTGAAGTGAGAGGTGGTAAAGACCACCGCACCCTTCTTCGCGTCGAAGCGGCCACTATAAACCGGCGTCCGTTCACCGGATGCGGCAATATAGGTTACGGACAGCTTCTCCGCATCCTCACCTGCAGCCGGTTGATACGGAATGGCGACCTGCACAGGTGCTCCCGTGTTGCTCCATGCAGCAGCTTTGCCATCCAGAAGGAGCGACACATCAATGACCTTCTTATCCGCCGCATGCTCCGGCTTCCCAACGGTCAAGGAGACGGCAACAGTGGTGCCGGCCTTCAGCTCCAAGGTGCTTAGCATGGAGGAAGGCAGCGTGACCTCGCCTGCACTGCTGACAAGGGTCAGCTCATGCTTGCCGTTTGCCGCACGCAACGCCTCCACCGGCAGCTGCACCAGATAAGCGCCGGCGGTGCCGTCCAGCTTCAACGTTACTTTCTTGAGCCCGTCTGTAGCAGCCACTGCCTTGCCCAATGCATCTTGCAGCGCAGTCAGCGAAAGCGCCGCTTCTTGGCGTTGAGCGGTTTCGTTGAACTTGCCTTGCAGGGTGACGGAGACGGAGCCGTCGGTGTTAACCGGTGAAGAAGGAGCAGGGGTTAGGACAGGACCGCTACCTGAGGTAGTGGAGTCCGGTGTCGAGTCAGGCGTCGGATCCGGTGTAGGATCTGATGTCGGACTTGGTGTTGTACTTGGTGTTGTACTTGGTGTCGGACTTGGTGTTGTACTTGGTGTCGGACTTGGTGTCGGACTTGGTGTCGGCTCTGTTCCTGGCTTGGTATAATTTACGCTCTGGGAGACGACCTCAGTTATTCCTCCACCGCCGATTTTCACGGTGTATGTTCCTTCTACACTAAGAACAGTTTTGTATTGAAACGTAAACTCCCCATCCGCATCAGCCGTAGCCTGGTCAATCATATCCAGCTTGCCCTCAGGGCTCAGCACTTGAAAGGTAACGGCAGATCCGGGCTTTGCCCCTTGACCTGTCACGGATACCAAGCCGGTGGTATTGTTCAGATGAACTGTTGCAAGCAGGCCTTCGGCGAAAACATGTTGAAAGCCGGACAATGACAACACTAATGCAATAATCAGCATACTTGTAAGCTTCTTCAACGAGCACCCTCCTCCGCTAATAATCGCGATTCCTTATCGTACACGGCAAGCAGGAATATGCCGTGAGGGCATATCCCACTTTCCCGGTGCCCGGTGCTACTCCAGAATTTCTACATTGGACAAGGGCTTCATATCAGTGATGTTATCCCATACGAATACTTTCACCTTATGGCCCTGAACATCATCCGGCAAACGGAATCCGGCTTGCAAGGTTTGATCTTGGCCGCTTTTGGCATTCCATTTGACGGATGCATAGTTCTTCAATGTATTTTCTGCATCGTAGAGTGCGACAATCAACGTAACTTCCTGAGTAATTGTGCTTTTATTGGAGATATCTGCGGTCACTTGAATATCCCCGCCTGCTGAAAGATGAGAAACCGTCTCTCCGGCAAAATTGGTGAAACTGATATTACGGATTACAAATTCCTGCTTTGCATTGGTATAATCCAGTTTCGGTACTTTCAAACCACCTGCCAGCACTTTGTCTTTCACATCTTCACCCAGATAAAAGCTGAGGTGAGGCGGCTGATTATAAGCAGTATTTTGCCATCCAATAGCATTACGGTACACCGGATCGTGCATTAACGTATACAGCCGGTAGTCTGTTGGTGTAGTCGTGCTATAAATCCGCAGCTCAGTGCTATCTGTATTGGGCAGGACAATCTCTTCCCGCCAGTCGCCAAGAATATCTGCTTGGAGAGTTGGCGTAGCCTTTGTACCATTGCTGCTTACTGTATCCGTAAAGGTTTTTACTAAATCAAATTTATTGGTTGTACTGTTATACTTCGTTACCTTGGAACCGCCTGGAATCGGCGCACTGGTAGAAGAGTTAGCTGCACCATCAAACAACTCCTGCAGCAAGTCACCATCCCAATAGATCGCAAAGTTCGTGGAAATCCCGCTTGGTTTGGAGTTTAGTACCGCACCTGTTTGGACATTGTACACGCCTCCGCCTTCCGCAACTGTAGAACCGGCAGATCCCCAGAATTCGTGCCCTTTTGAGGGGGTGATATTAGCAATCAATCCCCGGCCTGCATCTACATATCCATAATAAGATTGAAGCGTTTCCCCGGTAGCTGCATCATGATATTCCAAGGAAGCAACCTCTGGGATTTCATGGACACCGTATACCTGCAAACCTTCCCGATCAGGATCAAAAGCGCCCAAATGAAGCGCATCCCCATGTGAGCCCATCTCCCGCTGCATGTTGCCATCCATGGTATACAGAATGGAACCATCGTCATCCAGTGTCAGGGAGCCTGCAACAATCTCATCTTTGCCGTCATTATCCACATCACCTGTTGCCAGACTATGGTAACCAAGCCCGCCTCCTTTACCGACAACATCAGAATCAAATGTCCAATCCTCAACAAGTTGGCCATTTATCAGACTATAGGCAACGTAAGAGGTGCGTTCATAATAACCTCTGCCGAATACTGCGCTTGGTTTTTTTCCGTCCAGATATGCAAGTCCTGCAAGGAAACGATCGGAACGGTTGTACCAGGAATCACCCCAAGACTTACCACCATCTTCCCCTAAAGGAAAAGCATAATTAACAGTGTCGATTTCTCTACCGGTTAATCCTTCAAAAACAGTCATAAATTCCGGCCCGCCTATAATATGGCCATTATTATTCTCAGTATTAACATACGCACCGTTTTTGTTGATGTCTCCGATGACACTTATGACTTTATTGCTGTCATAAATACCGTTGGTGGCGCCATATACAACTGTGGCATCAGCCGTTTTTATCATCATTTCACTTTTGCCGTCTTGATTAAAGTCCGCTACTATAAATTGATTGTAATGGGCGCCGGAGGTCAGGTTTAAGCCCATATTCATACGCCATAATAACGTGCCGTCAAGCTTATACGCATCAAAAATAGTCGGACCCGTCATCGCTGTTTGTGAACTATCAATAGCATTGGAGGGATACCATTTGACGATAATCTCATATTGACCGTCTCCGTCCAAATCCCCGACAGAAGCATCATTCGCACTATAGGTGTATGTGCCACTGGCTGTCGAGCCACCATCAGGCTTTTGTAAAGGGAAAGAAAGATAATCTTTGGCTAAAGCCGTAACCTCGGTTGTTTCAGTGGGCTGATTGTCCGCCAAGGTCTCAATAATATACTTATCTTCGGCAAATCCATTGACATCCAAATAATTAGTTGCAGTGAGCGGAGCGACATTCAGCTTGGTTCCGTTCTTGTAAATATTGAATGCCACATTTTCTGCATATTCAGTGGCTAATAAACGCCAGCTAACAAAAATACCGCTATCTGCTTTCAGTGCTACAGCCCCTCTGTCCAACCATTCAGCAGATCTCGGTTGTGTAGCGGGCTCTAAACGATTGTATACGTAATGTACAGCCTCATTACGATTCAAAGCGTTGGAAAGACCAGCGGGTGTCACCACGGTTCCAATGAATTTGTATATCCCCGGTTCATGAGGGTTCCAGCTTTTCCCAACAGCTTTCCATTCAGAAATGGCAGCCGTCGTTTTTGTATTGTTGGCCAGGGTCAAATTAACAATAGAGGGTAATCCAATCGTTTGGGTATCTGTGGTAGTTTGATCCACATATACCTGGTGGTAAGGCATTTTGTTTACCAGAATAATAGTGTTATCAGGAACTGCTGTCCTATAAATCCCCATGTTATCCAGATAACTGGTCCATGTGATATTATTACCGGCTGTCCGCAGACCCACGATTTTAATAGAATCCAAAAAACCGTTAAATACAATGGTCTCCATCGAAATCGTATGTTCCTCATAAATACCGGAGCTCTTATCCTTGATTCCAACAATCATTTCATTTGCGATTTGGTCAAACAGCACACTAATGGTGTACCAGTTTAAAGGATTGGAAAATTGCGTGGTGACTGGAGCATTGGAGCCGGCTACAAATGCCAGGGGCGAATTATTTACATTTCGCAGTGCAAACACAATAAGTCCGGAACCATCCAGTAATCTGAACTCGCCTCCGTTTTCACTGGGATTGCCGCCCTTGTCATTTACCTTCCCCGGATACCAGTCAAACTGTACTAATATTTGTGCACCAGTCACTGGTTTATCCAGTTTTTTACTTGCTACCCGTCCACCCTTCTGATCAGTCATGGTGTAAGCAAGCTTTGCCGTAGTGTTACCTCCCACATCGGCTCCATAGACACTTAAGGTTGCATTGGAAGTCGTAAATCCCCAATTTGCCGGGGTAAGCGGCTCCGTATCTCCAAAATCCGTAAAATACACAGCAGACCCTACAGTATTGTAAACCTGATCGATAACGGTAGATCTGTTACCGCTTCCATTTTGCTGCGAGTCAGGATCTGCCGCCAATACCGTTACAGCTTGGGACAGCACCAATACAAGTGCCAGCATAGCAGATATCATAGATTTGTTTTTTCTCATCCAACCCACGCTTTATTCACTCCTTATTATGAAATTTAATCCCACGCCCTGGCTGTTGGAGACACCAGGCCTTGCATCCTTTCACCTCCCATTGGTAATGTAAACGGTTAAAGTTAACTTCTCTTACCATTGGCCTTGCAGCAACCTGTCCACATGTTACCATCCCTATTTTTCCAACGTCTATTGCACATTTTTGAATATCCTGCAAATTCGCCAGAATTCCCCTTTTTCCACCTTTGAACTTTCTTGATTAGGTTTGTCTTTTTTTGAGTACAAGAAAAAACCGGCCCCCTCCTGCTTAGGCATGGAGAGATCCGGTCAAGTTTTATACACCCAGCATACGGAGCAGAAGTCCCACTGCCGCTACGAATAGTCCCCCTGAACTAATGAGAATCCCGATCAGCCACTTTTGATAATCCGCCTGTCTGTTACGCAGCTGCTCCACCTCATCCCGCAGCTCCTCCACTCTCACCTGCAACGCCCGAGTGGCCTGCAACGCATCCATGCCAATATCACGGGCGGAATGGATCATATCCAGCTTGGTTTCCACCCGAGTTAAGCGCTGTAAAATTTCGTTGGTTTCATCCGGCATCCCTTATCATCCCCTCATCCTCCATTTGTACAAGATATGCCAAAAGAGCTATGCCCGCTTAGTTACTCTATCTATTTGAATCAAATTTTAAGTTGAAAGATTTGGATATGACCCTGCGAAATGGCAAAAAAAGCCCCGCAGCATGCTGCAGAGCCTGAAAAAACATGGGATGACGGTACAATCGTTTCTTCTATCTTTTCACAGATTCACGGACCAACGCAATGACTGTCTCCCGGTCCGCCTCCGTCCCCCGGGCTTCCGCTGTAGGGTGGAAATGCTCCATATGCCGGAAGATGACGGGGGTGTGCAGATGAAGTCCGGGCACATCCACATCCGCTGCTGTAATGCGGATCTCCGTGTCCCCGATCTCCACTACCCGGAAGGCATGCTGATCCAGACAGGCGGATATCTGCACAAACGTCCAATTGCCCTTCTGTGCGATAGAATCCACATGGGTATGACCGTTGAAATAGATACCCGTGCCCGTTTTGCGCTGGAGCACCTCCCATAAAGGGATGTCCGGATGAACCGACGCTTTTTCGTCAGTGGAACGGGCGGTTGTGTCATAGACGGGATGATGGGCGAATACCAGAACGGGTTTGTCGCCGGACGCCTCCAGCACATCGGATAGCCAGGCCAGCTGCCGCTCATCCACCTCCCCACTCCAATCGTCGTAATCCATCTCCTTGGCGGTGTCCAAAAAGACCAATACAGCCGCATCCGTCTCTACTGACCGGTAACGGGCTTGACCTGTAAGCTCAAGCACCTGCTTCCGCGGCTGGGCATACAGATCATGGTTGCCAAGCACATGGTAAAAATTGCGGGGTCTGCGGTTAAGCAGCCGGTACACCTCCCGCAGCTCCTCCGTGCGTCCATAGTTAGTGAGGTCCCCCAACGAAATATGTACATCCCCTTCCAGCTCCAGATACCTGTCCAAAAGTGCCCCATAAAACTCGTCTCTGGCCTCCAGCCATTCCGGAACCGCCTCATCCGCCTGATGATAATGCAGGTCTCCCATTACGATCAGCTTCATTGCCATCACTCCTATCCTTTTGAATGGGTATTTTCCTATTGTATAAAAAAGAACCCGAAAAAGCCTCCGGCGCATGCACCGAAGAAAAACGTTGCTGTTCCGGGTTTTCTCTCCATGACTCCACCCGTTCCCTGTATGCGGTTGTCTGTTCAACTGCTTGCTCCTATATTAGCGTGTATGTGTTTGCGGAGCATTATCTGCTTGTAAGGTTTCTGTAAAAGGACGCCTCGGCAGACTCCGCAGAAGCCTGTATGCACCAGCACAATCAGCAGACTCCGCAGACGCCTGCATACTCCAGCACACTCCTGCAGATGCCTGCTGACCAAATGTAAGCGCCAAACAATGTTCGCTATTGCTCCATCAGCGGCTCCTTTTAACCATGTAAGCGTCAAACAATGTATGCTATTTCAACTTTTGAGGTCTTTTTACGTGCGTTTTACCCGAATAGCATACATTTCTTGTACGCTATTCAGTCAAACATGTTGGAGTTAGCCAAATAGCATACATTTGCGGTTCGTTATCATTTCTGTGCATCCCCTCCAGCGGTTAGATGTCCTCGAGCGGGTTGCTCTCCACCGGGTTTGCAAGCATGGCCTAATCATGATGATATAAAAAAACCTCCGTACCGCAGCATAACCGCGGATTACGGAGGTTCTTGGATTTGGAGGCTGCCTCCGGCCTACTCGTACACCGGGACCTGCTCCAAGGGTTGGGCGTTGCCGTATTTGGGGTACTCCCTGCCTGTGGGAGCCGCCCAGCTCACCGCATTGCGGATCACCGTCAGCACCTGCTCATTGTAATAGGTCGGGTAGGTTTCATGCCCCGGGCGGAAGTAGAAGATTTTGCCCTGGCCCCGGTGGAAGGTACAGCCGCTGCGGAACACCTCGCCGCCGGCAAACCAGCTGACCAGAACGGTCTCATCGGGCTGGGGGATATCGAAGTGCTCCCCATACATCTCCTCGTGTGGGAGCTCGAAGCATTCGCCGATGCCCTCCACAATCGGATGACCGGGGGAGATGACCCACAGGCGTTCCTTCTCGCCGATTTCCCGCCATTTCAGATCGCAGGAGGTGCCCATCAGCTTCTTGAAAATTTTGGAGAAGTGGCCGGAATGGAGCACAATCAGGCCCATACCGTGCAGCACCCGCTGGTACACCCGCTCCACCACTTCATCTGACACATCGCCATGGGCGGTATGCCCCCACCACAGCAGTACATCTGTGTCTGCCAGCCGTTCCTCCGTCAAACCGTGCTCCGGCTCATCCAGAGTGGCTGTCACAATCTCCAAATTCTCCTCTATGCCCAGTCCGTCCGCCAACGCGCCATGAATTCCCTTTGGATATACGCTCCGCACCTTTTCGCTTGTCTGCTCGTGCCGGTTTTCGTTCCATATGGTAACTTTAATTCGTTTTGCCATCCTCTGTCGCCCCTTATCAGGATTAACTTGGTCCATGCCCACGATCAGCAGGGATTCTGATCTGATTATAGGAAAAACCCTGGATGAAAGCTAGGCGAGATCTTGCCTCATTGCTATCGGATTTTGCCCATCCATTTCCGCAGCAGACGACGCTGTTCTAATCGTCCCCTTCATAAAGAAACCAGTCAAAGTCAGCAGGTACAGCGGAGCGTTGGCCATTTCCTGTTGCATACATGCCGATAAAAACTCCCGTAAACCCTCCGGCTACCTCGGTAGACAACAGCCCGCATTCCCCTATGCCCATCGGGACCGGCTCTTCACTACTTCCGGCAGAATATCCGAAGGAATAATGCGTTTTGTCCGCATGAACCGTTAAGATAACCGTGTCCTTGAACCAGGGTATTTTCTTTTCTACCTTCCACAACGTACCCAGCCTTCTGCGGAAAATAAGCCTTCGTTCACCCTCCAGCAGCGTTACCGCCAGCTCATAATGGAAGCGTTCATTCATATACACCGTAATCCCGGCCTCTTCACCGTCGCGCTGGGGGATGAACGACAATTGTGCGGCGATACGGCAAACAAAGTGCTGCTGCCTTCTGCCGACAAAAGCAACCGGTCCTGCTTCATTCAAGGCAGCTGGAGCACCATACAGCGTTAAGCAACTGCTCCGCCGAGAGAGTGACCAATTGGCCGGGTCCGGTGAACGCAGGAAATTCCATCGTGGAGCAAGGACGGCTTCGTTGAAATCATCCCGGATATGAACCTGGGAAACTCCCTCTTGTGATCCGCTCCAGCCAGGCCCGGGCTCAGATAATGTACCCTTGTCCCCGATGACCGGCCATCCATCCTCCATCCAGGAGACCGGCGCCAGGAAGGTTTCCCTGCCGAGATGATGCTGCATGGGATACCCGACTGGTCGGATACCCAGGAATACAGCCCACCACCTGCCATCCGGCGCCTGAATCAGATCTGCATGACCTATGGCATGCACCGGCTTGTGGAGGCTTCTGTGGGAGAGGATCGGGTTATACGGACAGCTCTCGAAGGGGCCGTCCGGTTTCTTCCCTCTTGCCACCGTCACCATGTGGCCGTATTCCGTGCCGCCTTCCGCGATCAGCAGATAATACCATTCCCCAATCCGGTACAGATGCGGGCCCTCCGGATATTGGCCTCCGGTTCCCCGCCAGATCAGAGAAAGCTCCGACAGCCGTTTTCCCGAGCCAAGATCAATCCGGCTTTGATACACCCCTTGACCCTCTGCGTCATAAGAGGTGGTATAATAGACCGTTCCATCCGTATCCACGAACATATCCGGATCGATACCGGGCTGATTCACATATACGGGGTCAGACCAATCCCCTCTCGGATCATCGGTGTATACATAGAAGTTGCCGCCTTTTGTTACATTGGTGGTGGTCATGTAGAACAGGCCGTTGTAATACCGGATAGTGGGAGCATAGATCCCGCCGGAGCTCCAGGCATCACTCAGTTGCGCTTGCTCCGGCCGTGTCAATACATGACCGATTTGCTCCCAATGTACAAGATCCTTGCTGTGAAACAACGGAACACCGGGAAAATATTCGAAGGAGCTGGTCACCAAATAATAGTCGTCCCCCACTCTGCAAACGCTGGGGTCCGGATGAAAACCACTGATAACAGGCTTATATGGATTCATAACGGCCCTTCTCCCTCCGTTCTCCCGATTTCGACTCTACCGGCTCATAAGAATCCAGCCTTACGATCCACACATCCCTTCCCGCAAGCTTCATTTCCCCGCCTGGAACCCGGTTGCCGGTCAAAAGCTCCGTGCCCAACCGTCCGCCCAAATTGATCGTAATGGAATCCTCATTATGATTCAGAATAAACATATACCCTTGACCGTCCTTGCTGCGCAGCGTCGTTTCTACCCCCTCCGGCAAACCGGGAATAACAGGGGCAATGCCAAGGGAGCTGCATAAGCGGGGCAGCCATTCCTGCAGGAAGTCCGCTTCCGGACTGGTCGCCAAGTACCAGGCTTCGCCTTCACCGAACCTGTTGACGGTAAGCGCAGGCATTCCATGATAGAAATCGTCGCCAAACACGGCCTTCACAATAGCACCCTCGGAATGGACCAAGTCACACAGCAGGCCGCACCCGTATACCTGCTTCAAGCCGGGCGGGGTCTCCTTCCATACGATCCGGTTCCGTTGGCTGGGCAATAAAGCATCGATTTCCTCCACCCACAAACCAAGCAGCTTCCGAAGCTCACCGGGATATCCCCCTGTTCTGACCAGATCATTCTCATCCACAATGCCGCTGAAGAAGGTGGTGATGAGCGTACCGCCGGCTTCAACATATTGTTCAAGCCTGTCTGCCATCCCCTGCTTCACCATATATAACACTGGGGCAATGAGCAGATCATAGCCGCTTAGCTCGGCTTCCGCACCCACCATATCCACTTCGACTCCCGAACGGAACAGCGCATCATAAACCTTATGAATCTCGTCCATGTAGTTCAGGGCGATGGTTGGCCCACTGGACATTTCGACAGCCCACCAATTCTCCCAGTCGAACAGAATGGCAGCTTTCGCCCGGACCCGTGTATCCAGCAGTTGATCAGCCAGCTTCCCAAGCTCCGCACCCAACCGGGAGCATTCGCGGAACACCCGGGTATGCTCGTGGCCGGCATGCTCGATGACGGCGCCGTGATATTTCTCGCAGGCTCCTACCGACCGGCGGAGCTGGAAGAACAGCACCGTATCGGCACCGCGCGCAACCGCCTGATAGCTCCACAGTCTCATCACACCGGGACGCTTAAGGGAATTATAGGGCTGCCAATTCTGCTGGCTGGGTGTCTGCTCCATCAGCATGAAGGGCTGGCCGTCTTTCAGGCCACGCATCAGATCGTGAACCATAGCCGTGAAGCTGTACGGTGTATCCAGCCGGGGATAGTTATCCCATGATACAACATCCATATGTTTGGCCCATTTGTGATAATCAAGCTTTTTGAAGGCTCCCATCAGATTTGTGGTGACGGGAATGTCCGGCGTGTGTTTCCTCACCGCTTCACATTCGAGCTTGAAGCAATCCAGCAAGCTGTCAGAAGTTTGTTGCAGTCCGCCCGTTGGCACCCTGCCACTCCTCACTGAGTTCATTGGGAAGGACGATATCCTCCCATTCGTAGAAGGTATGCCCCCAGAAGGACGTGTTCCAGGCGCGGTTCAGCTCATCCAATGTGCCGTAGCGTGTTTGCGCCCATACACGGAATGCTCCTTCGCAGTTGTCACAATAACAATTTCCGGCTCCGCCATATTCGTTATTGATATGCCACATGAGAAGAGCCGGATGATCCTTATATCGTTCGGCAAGCTTTTCGGCCATACGGGCTGCATAGGTACGGTAAGTGGGACTGTTGGGACAAAAGTTATGTCTTCCGCCGAACTTGCGTTTGTTGCCGTGGAAATTGACCTGCAGCACATCGGGATACTTCCGCGCCATCCAGGCGGGATGCACAGCAGTGCTTGTGGCCAGACAGACGCCGATTCCGTCTGCATGGAGCTTATCCATCATTTCGTCCAGCCATTGAAAATCATAGGTTTCTTCATCTGGCTGGTTTTTCGCCCAAGTGAATACATTCAATGTGACCACATCGATGCCTGCCAGCTTGAACAAACGCAGATCCTCATCCCAGACACCCGTTTCCCACTGATCCGGATTATAGTCACCACCGTACCAGATTTTAGGCTTACGTATACTCAGCATCCTATTCCACCTCCACGATTCGTATTTTTTGTATGGGAAATGAGCGGTTAGTGAACAAAAACCCTGGCCCAATGAACCCAGGACCAAGGCTTTGTTCATCCTCCGCGAACCTACCGCGGCAGCTCCGCTTATTGGCATGCCCTACTTAAATGCCGCACGCTGGGATTCATAAATTTTGTAGAAATCATCCCACACCAGGATATTATTCTTTTCCTTGCCCCACCAATCCAGATACCAGGCTTCGATATCCTTGCCCCCTTGTTTCTCCCACAGGGCTTTGGCTTCCGCATATGCTTGATCCACCGTGTAAGACTTGCCTCCAATAATGGCCTTAATGAACAAATCGTCAATCGGCTTGGTCAGGTTGGCCATCTTGGTCTGCAGATCCTTGGGCAGCTCCGGCATATGCTCAGAGTGGGTGATCCCCTCGCCCACCGGGATTTTCTCCATATATACATTCCGTGCTTCCTTGAACAAACGCAGGGCTTCCTTTTGTTCAGGAATGCTTTCACTTAGGAAGGTTTCAGTATAGCCGTATTTGCCGCTTTCCAACCGGCTGTAGATCATATTAAAATCGCTGTTCCAGCTGACTTCATTCTTGTACTTGTCATTATCCAGAATCGTCGGACGTCCGTCGGCATCCAGCTTATAATGTGTGCCTTCAATGCCATAGCGGAACACATTGCCCGTTTCAGGTTTGGCCAGGAAATCAATCTGGCGGATAATCGCTTCCGGATCCTTGGCTCTGGCATTCACAACCGCAGTCATTTGAACCGGGTTATTCCATACCACGGTGAACCGTCCGACCGGTGACTTCGGCAGGGGCAAAATGGAGAGTTTGCCATTCGGCACATTCTTCATAAAGGTAGCCAATTCCTTGGCAGCGAAGGCAGCGTAATCGTTGGTCATCCAGCTCATAATTCCTACCTTGCCGTTCAGAAAGTCCTGCGCAGCCTTGGAGCCGTCCTTATCCGTCAGGAAGTCCTTGTCCATCACACCCGCTTCGTACAAATCCCGCTTGAACTGGGCTTGCAGCTTCATATTTTCCAGCCCGAACTGCAGCTCTTTCTTCTCGTTAACATTTACCCAGTTGGCGTTAAACATATACCGGATGGGGCCGCCCATACCGCCGGACTGAATGCCTGCAATACCGTAGGTATCGTTTTTGCCATTGCCGTCCGGATCCTTCTCCGTAAAGGCTTTCGCCACCGCTACCATTTCCTCCGTGGTTTTGGGCATCTGAAGACCCAGCTTATCCAGCCAATCCTGCCGGATAAACACGCTGGACAGTGGATACACCTCGTTGATCCGGCCTACCTCATACAGCTTGCCGTCGCTTTTGATACCCGCTTTTTTCAACTGCGGATACTTCTGCATCAACCCCTTATACACGGTGCTGTTCTTTTCGATCAGATCATCCAGAGGCATAAGCTGCTTTTGGGCGAACAGGGAGTTGCGGATGCCGGTGCCGAATTCAAATATAAGATCGGGTGCGCTGCCCGAAGCAAACAGCACATTCAGCTTCTGCGCAGATTCCCAGCGGGGAACAGCTGTATATTTCACATCGTTGGGTCCTTTTTCGTTCATCCACTTGGACCACATATTATCCTCAATGGTTCCCATCCCGTTGGGCACATTCCCCCGCTCATAGATGGTTGCGGTTATTTTGCCCCGTTTCACTGCCGTCCCGGTGGAGGCTTTAGGCGTTTCCCCGGCGGGTTTGGACGTTTCGGAGGAAGCCTGATTGTTGGTACCCGAACAGCCTGCAAGCATCGAAGCACTTATAACTCCCGCTAAACCAATATAAGCCCAGCCTTTCTTTTGCATACCATCGCCCCTTATCATCTTATTGGACCTGGACATCTGCAAGCCTCTATGCTGACCATCAACCCTTAATCGAACCCAGCATCACCCCTTTAACAAAATATTGCTGCAGGAAGGGATACACGAGCAGGATGGGCACAACCATAATGATAACCGCAGCGGACCGGATTCCGTCCGGCGTCAGGTTGGAAATCATATCCGGGTCGGAGAAATCCTGCACCATGGAGGTGGATTTGATCATGTTCTGTACAAGCACAGTCAAATTATATTTGGCCGTGTCGTTGATATAAATCATCACGCTCATAAATGCATTCCAAAAGCCGACTCCGCAGAACAGCGCAATGGTGGCCAACACAGGTTTGGACAAGGGCAGCATAATGTTAAAGAGAATACGGGTTTCGCTGCAGCCGTCAATCCGCGCCGCTTCCTCCAGCTCATAAGGTATGTTGGCAAAGTAGGTCCGCATAATCAGCACATTGTATGCGCTCACAAGACCAGGCAGCCAAAGGGCGCTGTATGAATCCACAAGCCCCAGCTTGGAGACGACCAGATACGTCGGAATCAGACCGCCGTTGAAAAGCATCGTGAAGACCATAGCCAGTGTAAAGAAGTTCCTTGCATAGAACTGCCGTCGTGACAACGGATAAGCAGCCATAATGGTAGCCGATACACTGAGGAGCGTTCCGATTACCGTAATCTCAACACTGTTCCAGAAGGCATTTACAATGGGCGTTCCTTTAAATAGGCTTTCAAAGGAATACAGCGTCCAGCCCACCGGAACAAGGGACACCCTCCCGCTCATAATGGCATCGGCATCACTAAGCGACAACGCGATGACATTCATTAACGGTATGATACAGCTAAGGGCAAGCAAGGTGAGTATGACATAGTTAACGGCATAGAAAATTTTTTCTCCGGTTGTATCGCGCATGTTCTTCCTCCAATCCCGGCTGTCCGGAATATTACCATAATCCCTCATTGAACCGTCGTGCGATATAGTTCGCACTTACAACCAGCACCAATGCAACCAGAGATTCAAACAGCCCCATCGCTGTTGTCAGACTGAATTGGGCCCCCTGCAGACCAATCCGGAAAATATAAGTGCTAATCACATCGGCAATCTCGTTGACATTTGCATTTTGCAGCATGTACACCTGATCAAAACCTACCTCCATCACTCTTCCCATGGACAGAATAAGCAGAAGAATAATTGTGGAGCGGATGCCGGGCAGGGTGATATGCCAGATTTGGCGGGCCTTGGTAGCTCCGTCCATATTAGCCGCTTCGTATAAGCTGGGATCAATGGTGGTCAGTGCAGCCAGGAAGATAATCGCATTGAAGCCCATGTCCTTCCATATTCCCGAACCAACGAATACGGCGACCCACGAGAAATTATGGTACATGAAGGCGTACGGCTCTCCAAAAATCATTTTTACGGCGTTGTTAATCATGCCATTCTCCAGGGAAAACAGGGTCATGATCATCATCGATATGATGACCCAGGACAGGAAATGGGGCATATAAACAATGGTTTGCACCGTCCGTTTGAAGGGCATGCTGCGGACCTCGTTCAGCAGAATTGCCAAAACAATAGGTACCGGAAAACCGAAAACGATGCTGAGAATGCTTAATACGAATGTGTTGCGGATGATTTCCAAGGTTCGGGGGTCCTGCAGCAGGGTTTCGAAAAAATGGAGACCCACCCACGGACTGTGAAGAATGCCGTCAAAAAAATTGTAGTCCTTAAAGGCAATGATCAGTCCCCCCATAGGAGCGTATTTGAAAATAAGAAAGTACAGGACAATAGGGGCAAACATAATGATCAAGGGAATATTGGATTTGAACCGCCTCAGCCTCTGGTTATGCAGCCTGCGTTTCGCTTCTTGCGCCGCTTGGGGCACTTCCTGCAGTGGTATGCTGTCCATAGGAGCTCCTTTCGTGAGTGATGGGTTGGATCGCTTATGTTTTATTATATGGAAAGGCCCGCCACCGGGCATTTGATATCCACTGACAGTTTTTAAATATCCTACACACTTCAGCTTTTTCCATAAAAAAAGACCGTCTTCGCAATTCGCGCGCCGGTCCGTATCCTTGTTACTGTGATTTCCTGTATTCGCTTGGTGAGATTCCAGTAAACTGCTTAAACACTGTGGTGAAGTAGCTGGCATTATCAAACCCGGTCTGCTCGGCGATTTCCGTCATCCGCATTTTGGTGCAGGCCAAGAGTGCCTTGGACTTCTCCACCCGCAGCCTGCTGACATAATTGCTGAAGGCGATTCCCGTCTCCCGTTTGAACAGGTTGCTCAAATAATTGGGCGTAACATGGACATGGGCGGAGACGGCCTGCAGGGAACAGTGCTCCCGGTAATGGGTTTCAATATACTGCTTTGCCCGAATGACCACATTATCCCGCTTCTCCTGAAGCCAGCCTTCGAACAGCCGGAGGAAGGTTTCCGCCTTATGCCCGGCCCACTCGGTAATTTGCTTATTCTCGGTGAACAACAGAAGGTCTCCCGGATGTAAATCATCATAGTCCTCCGCTTTCAAATGCATAAAATCAATGGCCAGCAAATCGGTCAATGCCGTTACCATGGCATAGATTTCGATCTTGCAGGTTTGGAGGGGAAGGCTGGCGGCACGGTGAATAAACCCGGTAAGCTTGCTCCGTGCCTCCTCCACATCCCCAATGATGAGCTCGGACAATATGCTCTCCCGCAGGGCCAAGGACCGGACGGCATCGTGATCCCCCTGCAGATTCTGGGTTTGTGCGGTGCCCCGCAGCCCGGCGTATCCATCTGCAAGCAGCTCCAGCTCATCCATGGTCCCGCCGAAGCTCCAGCCCGTCTTCAGATGAAGCAGCGCATTCACATTTTCCGCCACTGAGGCGCAGTAGGGTTCAACCACTCCGGGTGCAAGCAGAAATATACATTCTCCGCTGCTTACAGACAGGAAGACACTGTTACGGGCTTGATCCTGCGCCTGCAGCAGCTCCCCGGCAATATTCGAGATGGCGTAATGGAGCAGCTTTACATCCTTTTCAAGGTAGTTCCGTCCCTCCGGAAAAAAGCTCTCCACCTGTAATAACCACAGCTCATATCCCCGCAGTAAACCGCTCATTTCATCCCAATCCTGTTTATCACAAGGCAGCCGGAACAAGGCGGCGCGCAGCGTATTAAGTTGTTTCTCCCGCAGCCGCAGCTTCTTTTCCAGCTGTTTTTGCCTGAAGCGTTCATAAGCGGTACGCAGAATGCGGCATGTGTCCGGAATCGACATGGGCTTCAGTAGAAACTCCATCACTCCGTAACGCAGCGCCAGCTGCGCATACTCAAAGTCCCGGTAGCCTGTCAGTATGATGACCATAACATCGCTTCCTGCTTTCGCAAGCCGTTCGGTTAACATCAATCCGTCCCCAACCGGCATCCGGATATCGGTAATGATAAGGTCGGGGCTGACGGTTTCGATTAAAGCAAGGGCTTCCTCGCCATCCGAGGCTTCTCCGACCACCTCCCAGCCTAATTGTTCGTTGCCGATTAGTTTCATCAGCCCGTCCCGGCACCAGGACTCGTCATCGACGATAAGCAATTTTCCAATCATGTCTTTCCGCCCTCCCATTCCGTCTTGTCCGGCAGCCGCAGCCTTATCTTCGTTCCCAACCCAGGTGTGGAGAGAATCTGAATACCGTATGGTTTGCCGTGCATCAGCTCAATCCGCCGGACAACACTGCTCAGGCCGATGCCTTCGCGTTCGCTTGATTGATGGGCCAATGAAGGCTCAGGCAGGAGGATGCTGCGAATGGTTTCTTCCGTCATGCCGCAGCCGTTGTCTTCAATATCCAGCACGAGGAAGGATACACTCTGGTCCGTGCCTGTTTCCCTGTACCCTCTGAGGGTGAGGTGATGTCCGGTTTTTTTATCCCGGAAGGCATGTACGAATACGTTCTCGACGACAGGCTGTATAAGCAGCCGGATGATCCTGCAGTCGTATAGCTCCTCAGGAACATCAACTTCCGCGGTCAGCACCTCCTTGTGCCTGGCCTTCTGTATGCTCAGGTAATGATCAATCTGCTTCAGCTCATCCCGCAGTGTTGTTAACCGTCCCGCAGGCTCCAATGTATACTGCAGCATCTCGGATAATGAATTCACCAGCTGTGCTGCTTCCTCATCACCAAGAGAATAGAATCTCCAGAAGAACATCCCCAGTGAATTGTATAAAAAATGTGGGTTCAGCTGTGCCTGGATCGCCTTTAATTCCGCTTCCTTCTCGCTTAATTCCCGTTGATAAACCTCGCGGATGAGGGTGTCGATCTGCTCCGTCATCTGGTTAAAGCGGTCTCCGATAAATCCAAGCTCATCCCTTGAACGGATATCCACCCGCGTATCAAACTTGCCCGTACGCACCAGTGTCATCGCTTTGACCAGACTCTTGAGCGGACTCAGCAGCCGTTTGCTGATAATGGTAATAATTAACCAGAAAAGCAGGATGCTGGCGATAGCCGACATAACCGCCACCTTCAGGATCAGCTGGCTGCGGTGGTGAACCTCCCTCAAGGAAGCACGGCTGACCAAGGTAAAGTTGACCTTATCGGATATCTGCTTGGTGTACAGATAGGACCCCCCGTCCTCTTGGACAATAAGATCTCCCCGGTCCTCCATAGGAGGCAGGATGATTTCCTGCTGCACTCCGGATTCCGTTGAATGATAGAGCATGGCCCCGTTGGAATCGTATAAGTAGGTCTCCGTGTCGCCAAGCTGGCGCAAGTCCTTCAAGTAGGTCTCGAACAAGGATGTGTTAAGCAGGATCAGCATCACGCCATAGGTGTCCAGCTCCGTTGACCGCATAAGCCGCGCGGCTAACACCCAATTTTTGTAGGCATAATCCTGAAAAAACTGCTCCTCTCCAACCCCACGCCAAATATATTCCCCGCTTGTTTCCCCTAATTGGCCGATGGTTTCATTCAGAAAACCCGGGTCAAGCTGCTGGAAGGAGCCCGCGTACGTGCCCAGATTAAACATATTGTTCTTCAAATCGTAAATCCGGATGGCGACAATCTCCGGTGCATCTAGCCGCACCTGACGCAGCTGCTCCTCCAGCTCATGCTCCAGCATAAACCGTTCGTAGGAGCTTGTACTCTCCTCCACCCCGCTGACAAGCTCCTTGACCATGGGATTAAAGATAATGTACTCCGAAATGCGGTATATATCCTTGATTCGCGAATCCAGCCGGGCCAGCACCTGCTGATTCTGCATGCTGTACTGGCGGCTCAGCTCTTCGTTGAATAGCGTCAAATGAACCCGATAGGTAATGAGGCCTGTTATTCCGGAGATGCCGAGATTGACGGCAACGAGAATGAGGATGAGCTTGGTGCTGAAGGTGAACCGCCGCCGAAGCAGCCGGACTGCAAAGTCGCGCATCTAACCCACCCTTTATTTGGAAGTATGCCCTTACATTTTCGCACAGGATGATGGTTTGTACAATATCCCGCCCCCGTTCACCGGCAGTTCCCGAAGGCCCCTCCTGCCATGTGCATATCAGCAACAGCGCAAACATAAAAATGTTACGAACCCGATTTTTGAAATTCACAGCCCCCTGCGGGCTGTATTCAACCGGTAACATGAACCGCCTAAGGAGGGAACCCACCTTGCACCAGGATGAAATCAACGCACTGGAGCGTTCGATCGCCGAAATTACCGAAATCGCCACAGGCTTTGGCCTGGACTTTTACCCCATGCGGTACGAAATTTGCCCGGCGGATATCATCTATACCTTCGGCGCGTACGGTATGCCCACCCGCTTCAGCCACTGGAGCTTCGGGAAGACGTTCCACCGGATGAAGACGCAATACGACTTCGGCCTCTCCAAAATTTATGAGCTGGTGATCAACTCCAACCCCTGCTACGCCTTTCTCCTGGACGGCAACTCTCTCATCCAGAACAAGCTGATTGTCGCCCACGTGCTGGCCCACTGCGACTTCTTCAAGAACAATGCCCGCTTCTCCAAAACCAACCGGAACATGGTGGAGAGCATGTCGGCCACGGCCGAGCGGATACGGTCCTACGAGATCAAATACGGCACCGACCGGGTAGAGCAGTTTATCGATGCGGTGCTGGCTATCCAGGAGCATGTGGACCCGGACCTGGTACGTCCTTACCGTCCCAACCGGTATGATATGGACGGCGACGGAATTATGGATCAGGCGGAGGAGGCATTCGTCAAAACCACCGGCTACGAGGATTTGTGGGAGCTGGAGACGGAAGGGGATGCCGCGGCGGAGGATAAGCCCAAACGGTTTCCCCCTAAGCCGGAAAAGGATATCCTCTGGTTCATTCAAGAGTATTCTCCGATCCTGGAGCCTTGGCAGCGGGATATTCTCACCATGCTGCGGGATGAGATGCTCTACTTCTGGCCCCAGATGGAGACGAAAATTATGAATGAAGGCTGGGCCTCCTACTGGCACCAGCGGATTCTCCGGGAGCTTGATCTGACCAGCGAAGAGACCATCGAATACTCCAAGCTGAATTCGGGTGTGGTGCAGCCCTCCCGGAACAGTTTGAACCCGTATTATTTGGGGTTGAAAATCCTGGAGGACATTGAGAAGCGCTGGGATGAACCCAGTGAAGAGGACATCCGGCGGTTCGGACGGAAGCCTGGCCAAGGCCGGGCGAAGATTTTTGAAGTGCGGGAATTTGACTCCGATACCTCCTTCATCCGCAACTACCTGACCAAACAGCTGGTGGAGGATCTGGATCTGTATGTATTCGAGAAGAAGGGCGTCGAATGGAAAATCACCGACAAAACCTGGGAGCATATCCGCGATCAGCTGGTGTATGCAAGAGTCAACGGGGGTTTTCCTTATCTGGTAATCACCGACGGGAATCACACTGGGAACGGGGAGCTGTTCCTGAAGCATATGTATGAGGGTGTGGAGCTGGATTTGAAGTATGTGGAGCGTACCTTACCTTATGTGTACCGGCTCTGGGGCAAAACCATCCATCTGGAGAGCGTGGTGGAGGATAAACCGGTGCTTTTCACCTTCGACGGCAAGAAGAATAACAGGAAGTTTTTGTAGATAGAAGAGGCTGTCCAAAAAGCCCCCAAATAGAAAAGCTGACCAGAAACATGGAAGTTTTCTGGCCAGCTTTTTTTGGTGTGGCTCCAACGGACAGTTGGCCGCTATTATAGCGGAAAAACGGTCTTTTCTTATTTTACGCGGACTCAGAAGCTGTTAAATAGACGAATCATCCCTATGCGGACGGACTTTAGCGAGAATAACGTCCTCTGTGTCAGCAGCTGCTTCATTCTCCCCCTGGCCTTAGGTGGTATGCCGCAAGATAAGCTGGCGCAGTCCTTCCATGCGGATAGGCTTGCGGATAATCTCAGCAAAACCCGCCTCCATACATGCCCTCTCCTGTTCCTTGCTTGAATCATCGGTTAGGGCAATCAGCGTCTCATTCCCGTCCGGGGGACTTGTCTGCTGCAAACGTCTGCCCAGTTCGGTTACATGGGAGTCCGGCTGATGGATATCCACAATCACCAGGTCATAGCTCCGGCCCGAAGCACGTGCCTGCAAGGCTTTTTCCCCGTTACGGACAAGCTCCACGGAATGGCCCAGATGCCGCAGCATATGCTGCAGGAGGCTCCGGTCCAACTCCCGGTCATCCACCACCAGAATCT
This sequence comes from Bacillota bacterium, assembly GCA_023386955.1. GTDB lineage: Bacteria > Bacillota > Bacilli > Paenibacillales > NBRC-103111 > Paenibacillus_AR > Paenibacillus_AR mesotrionivorans. The sequence goes on along the minus strand of JAEWIS010000044.1, from coordinate 54,722 downwards.
GCTGGGGCTGCATCGGCACAAGGGCCTTTACGTCCGCCAGATGGATGGCTTGATCCAAATCCAGCAGGCTGGCCTCGGCAGAGCTGCACAAACGGAATACCACCTGGACGGCCACCAGTGCGCCTGGCTCTCCGGGGGCTTCAATGCGGATAGAACCGCCCATCATCTCCGCCAGCGACTTGGCAATGGGAAGGCCGAGTCCGGCGCCGCTGTTTATCCTTCCGTGGGAATCCTCCCCTTGGGCGAAGGAGTTTAGCAGCAGATCCGCCTTATTCGGAGGAATCCCGATGCCGGTGTCTTTCACCAGGAACTCAGCAGTTACGCTGTTTTCGGTGCGGGCGGTTTGCAGCACGAAAACATAAACTCCCCCATCGTTCGTAAATTTTACAGCATTGCCTACCACATGGATCAGAATCTGCCGCAGCCGCGCCGCATCACCCAACACAGCGGCTGGCAGCTCGGGGTCCATCATCACCACAAAATCCAATTGCTGAGCCTTCAGCTGGCCTGCAAAAATATCTCTGACCTGCTCCAGACAGCCCCGGAGAGAAAAGGCCTCCTCCTCCAGCTCCATTCCTCCGGATTCCAGCCTGGAATAATCAAGCAGATTGTTCATGATCGACACCATCGCATTGCCGCTTTGCATGATCATGTCTGCAAGCTTCCGCTGCTCCGGCTCCAGACCGGACTCCATCAGAAGATCCATCATACCTGTCACCCCGCTCAGGGGATCTCGGATTTTATGGCTCAAAAAGGCAAACAAGCCTGACTTGGAGGAGGAAGCCCGTTCGGCAGCTTCCTTCGCCTGGATCAAGGCCTCTTCCGCTTTGCGCCGCTCCGTGATGTCACGGATGCTGCAGGCAAACAAAAGACCTCCGTCCGTGGAATACCCCAGCTGAATTTCTGCAGGGAACTCGGAACCATCCCGCCGCGACAGCTCGGTTTCCCACCGTTTCCCGGCCATCTCCTGAAAGGGAGACTGCACCAGCCCGGGCAGTAAAAAGGACAGCGGACGGTTGACCAGATTGTCGGAGGTGTACCCGAATTGCTCTGTTGCAGCCGGATTCACCCGGAGAATCGTCCCGCGGCGGTCAAACACAACAACGGTATCCAAGGAGGTTTCCATCACAATTCTGGCTTGGGCCTCCGCCTTGGTCAGCTGCTCCGTCGCCTGTACCAAGGCCTCATTGGCTTGGGTCAGCTGGGCGGTTTGGTGCTGCAGCCTCAGCTGCATTTTGAAGAGCCGGACAAAAGCCTGCACCTTCGCCTTCAGAATTTGGGGAACAAAGGGCTTCACCATATAGTCAATGCCACCGGCAGAATAACCTGCGGAAAGATGGATGGCATCCTTACTGGTGGCGCTTAAGAATATAATCGGGATATGCCGGGACCGTTCATAGGCTTGAATATGCCGGGCGGTTTCGAAGCCGTCCATATCAGGCATTTGCACATCCAGCAGGATCAGTGAAATTTCATCCCGCAGCAGACATTTCAGCGCTTCAGAGCCTGAATTCGCACGAATCAGCCTGTAGGGTTCGTCCGCCAATACAGCCTCGAGAGCCAGCAGGTTCTCAGGGTGGTCATCCACCAGCAGAATATTGACGGAATTATCGCTCTCCAATGGGATTCTCCCTCATCTCTATCACTTATTTGATTCTCCGGTAGAGCTTTTCTTTCTCGTTAATAGGTTCATAACAATCCGAACCTGCAAAATTGGAGACGGTTTCCGGGCTGCCCAGCGACAGAAAGCCGAACATGGCCAGACTGTCATAGAAAACCTGGTGGACGCGGTTCTGGAGCTGGCGGTCAAAGTAAATCATCACATTCCGGCACATAATGACGTTGAATTCGTTAAAGGAGTGGTCCGTCACCAGGTTATGGCTGGCGTACACCACATTGCGCAGAAGCGTTGGACGGAACCTGGCCTCGTTATGCTCCACCGTATAATACTCGGAGAAATCACGGGTTCCTCCCGCAAGCCGGTAATTAACGGCAAACTTCTCCATAATGGAGAGGGGGTACTGTCCTTCCCGGGCAAAGGCCAACGCTCCCTCGTCAATGTCGGTGGCGTAGATCCGCGCCTTATCGTACAAGCCCTCCTCCTCCAGCAGGATCGCCATGGACAGCACCTCTTCGCCTCTGGAGCAGCCTGCATGCCAAATACGGATGTGCGGATACGTTCGCAGAAAAGGAACGACCTTCTTCCGGAATTCCTTGAACATGGAAGGATCACGGAACATTTCACTGACATTGACAATCAGCAAATCCAGAAGCAGATGCAGCTGGCGCGGATCATGGAGAATGCGGGGGATGAAGCCGGAAATCGTGCGTTCCCCCATAACCTGCATGGCATGCAGAATCCGGCGGCGGATGGAATCATACGCGTAATTCCGGAAATCGTATCCGTAAGCTTGATAAATTGCCTGCAAAAGCAGCTGGATTTCCAGCTTCTCGTGACTGCCGGCCGTCTCCGCTTCATCCGGGGGGTAGACAACGTCGTAATCGGGTCGGATGAATCATCCCCTCCTTTTACTTATATAGCCATACCTTCAATAGGGAAAGCAGCTTTTCAATATCGATGGGCTTGCTGATATAATCGGAAGCCCCCATATCAATGCAGCGCTGCCGGTCTTCCTTCATGGCCTTGGCGGTAAGCGCGATAATCGGCACCGTGTCCAGCTCTGGCATTTGCCGGATCGCCTTGATGGCCTGGTAGCCGTCCAGTTCGGGCATCATGATATCCATCAGAATAAGATCGAAATCGGGATCCCTCTCCAGCTGCTCAAGAGCCTCTTTTCCATTTTCAACAAAGGTTACGTTCAAGTGATGGGACTGCAGCACATTCGTCAGTGCGAAGATGTTGCGGATATCGTCCTCCACAAGTAAAATGCGTTTGCCCCGGAACAGATCCTCGTCCTTATACAGCTTCTTGAGAATGAGCCGGCGGTTTTCCGGCAAATGGGCTTCAACACGGTGCAGGAACAGCGCCGTTTCGTCGAACAACCGCTCCTCGGATTTAACATTCTTGATAATGATGCTCTCTGCATATTTGCGGATTTCGAGTTCTTCCTTGCGGTCCAGCTCCCTGCCGGTGTAGATAATAATCGGGAGCTGTCGGAGCTCCTCCCTCTGCCGGATCCGGTCCAGAATTTCGAAGCCGGAGATATCCCCCAGACCGAGGTCCAGCACCATACAATCATAATGGCTCTGCTCCAGCTCGTCCAATGCCTCTTGACCCGAGGATACCGCTTTGATGATGACATCATCATGCTCCATCAGATGGACCATACTGTCCCGCAGTACCTCATCATCCTCTACGATCAGCAGGCGTTTGACGGAGCGGTCCAGGAAATGCTCGATCCGGGACAGGGCGTTATCCAGCCCCTGCCGGTCAACGGGCTTCTGCAAATAGGCGATAGCGCCCTTCAGCAGCCCCTGCTGCGCCTCATCCACAATAGAAATTACATGGACAGGAATGTGGCGCAATTCCGGCTGCTGCTTCAGCCGCTCCAGCACGGACCAGCCGTCGATAACGGGCAGCTCAATATCCAGAATGATGGCATCCGGCTTATACCTATTGGCTAACGCCAGCCCTTTGTCTCCCTGAAGCGCAACGATGCCCTTAAACCTCCGCTCGCGGATCTGATCCAAAAGAATCTTGGCAAAACGCTTATCATCCTCAATAATCAGCATCACCCGGTCTTCCGGCTGCAGGTCATGACGGTCATCGGGCAAGTCCTCCGCCCCTACCCATTCCTGGTTTGCCTCCGGTTGGAGCGGAGCCAGCACATCAGGCGCTGGCAGGAGGGCTGGAGCAGGTGCTTCATCCACAGCCGCAACAGCAATTTCCTTCATGGATTGTGTACTTCCTGCCTTGGGAGCCACAGGCAGATATAGTGTGAAGTGGCTGCCGGCCCCTTCCCGGCTCTCCACCTCGATGCGCCCGCCCAATAGAAGAGCCAGATCCCGGCTGATGGTCAGACCCAAGCCGGTCCCCCCATACTTGCGGCTGGTTGACCCGTCCGCCTGCTGGAAGGCTTCGAAGATAATCGCCTTTTTCTCCTCGGCAATACCAATTCCGGTGTCGGTTACGCTGAACGAGATCTCTGGCTCCCCGTTCTTTCCTTCTGCACTGCCAATCTGGAGCTGTATCTGGCCCTGGTTGGTGAATTTGAACGCATTGGAGAGCAGATTCTTCAAGATCTGCAGCAGACGGTGGGAGTCCGTTACCAACTTCTGCGTCTGCAGACTTTCCTCCAGCTCTAAGAGAAAATCAATATTCTTCTTCTCCGCCAGGGTATGGAAGCTGCGCTCCAGGCTGCCCAGGATTTCATCCCAGGAAACCGGCTCAAGCTCAATGTTCATCTGCCCCGATTCGATCTTGGACAAATCGAGAATTTCATCAATCAGCCGCAGCAGATCGCTTCCTGCCGAATGAATGGTGGATGCGAACTCAATCTGCTTCGTCTGCAGATTGCCCTCCCGGTTCTCCGCCAGCAGCTGGGACAAGATAAGCAGGCTGTTCAGCGGGGTACGGAGCTCATGGGACATATTCGCCAGGAATTCGGACTTATAGCGGGAGGCGGTCATCAAATCGTTCGCCTGCTGCTCCAGAAGCGTCTTCTGCTCTTCAATGCGCACATTCGTTTCCTGCATCCGCCGCGCATTCTGGAGAAGCTGGTCGGATCGTTTGGTCAGCTCCTCATTGTTGGTTTCCAGATCCTCCTGCTGAAGCTTCAAGCGCATCTCTGACTGGCGGAGGGAGTCGTTGGCCGTCTTCAATTCATCCTGCTGGGCCATCAATTCTTCCGACTGTGCCGTCAATTCCTCGGTCTGCTGCTGCAGCTCCTCGGACATGGCTTGGGATTCCTCCAGCAGGCGTTTGACCTCCATCTGGTTCAGCACATTATTAATCATCATTCCAATTGTGCTGCGGGTTTGCTCCGCAAGCTTCCGGTGCTGGGACGTAAACACGGCAAAGGATGCAAATTCCAGGACACCGTAAACACGGCCTTCATGTTCAATGGGCACAATCAGAATGCTGTTGGGGTTGGATGCCCCCAATCCGGTAGTAATCTGAATGTGGTGGTCCGGAACCTGCTCCAGCAGACATATCCGGTTTTCGGCGGCGCTTTGGCCGATCAGTCCTGCCCCCATCCGGAAGCTTTCCATTCCCGGGTCATCCCCGTTGGCAGCGTAAGAAGCATATTTCACCAGCTTGTCACCGGAACGGAGATAGAACACCCCGAAGCCTGCACCCAGCAGCTCTGCCAGCTTCCGGACAAGGACTTGTGCCAGCGGGGAAATGTCGGACTGCCCCTGATAAGAGGTGGCCACCTCGGTTATCCCGGTCTGCAGCCAATTCTGCCTCTCCTGGCTCTCCAGGAGCAGGTTGGTGGCATCGCTCAAATCCTTCACTTCATCCCGGGTGTTCGTGACAATCCGTTTGCCCGTCTGGGCGCCGTCCGCCTTAGCAATTTCGGTGATGGCTCCGATAACATCCTTGATGGTTTTGACAATGGAATTAGACAGCATGGTGCCCGTAATGATGGAAATTACCACAATGAGAGCAAAAATAATGGTCAGGGCCAGCTGCAAGCCCGTATTCTGCCCATTCAGACCGGAGACCCGCTCCTGGGTCAAGGCCAGCTCGGACTGGCGGAAATCCTCCAATTGCTTGCGGAGGGGATCGATAATTTGTTTGCCCGCATCAACCTTGAAAAAATTCTGAAGGCTGGCGGTATCCCCCTCCCGCTTAAAAGCAATTGTGGGTTCTCCGGCTGTTTTGATCCACTCCTCGATTCCCGACTTAATCAGCTGCAGCTTCCGCTGCTGCCCGGGATTATCCTCCACCATCGCGGATAATTCCTCATAATCCAGCGGCCACTGGGTCTTGCCGGTTACATAAGGCTCCAGATAAGCCTCGTCGCCTGCGATAATATATCCCCGCTGCCCGGTTTCCATATCAATAACATGCTTCTCCACCTGGTTGGCCAGGTTATGAACCGCAATGTCGTGCTCGGTTATAAATTCAATCGCCCGCTGCAGGGAAGCAATTTGATTGTTTAGCAAAAGCAGCGCCGATCCCAGGAATAACAGGATGATCATGTAGCCGACAATCATTTTGGAGCGTATCGTAAATCTGCCTTTGCGGAACATGCCCACTTTCCTCTCCTGGTAGACTTTTTCTACTAGCTATTATAGATGTTGGGGGGAAAGGCGACAATCTTATTTCGTAGACTGTTCATATAACAGGACAAAGCTGCCCCTTCGCCGTTGATTTGGCAAGGGACAGCCTCTTTTTTCAAGAAAGTCTTTTTATTTTTTGGTCTTCAGGTAATCCGCCTTATATTCCTCCATCAGCTTGTCGCCGCCGGCTTTTTTCCACTTGTCGATTTCCGATTTCCAGCCGGCCTCATCGATTTTGCCCATAATGAACTTGGTTTCGGCATCCGTAATCATCTGCTCCAGCTCTTTGCCCCGTTCGGTGTAGATGGTGGAGACCAATGTCAATGCAGGATTGTTGACGATGAACTTGTCATTTTCCGTGACGATTTTTTTGTTCTTCAGGAACAGGTCCGTATCCTTCGTCACTTTATCCATATTGTAGTTGTCGCCCCGCTGGATCAGCGTATCCCGGTACGGCTTCACTTCCTTGGCGTCGGCGTCCTTATCCAATGAAACAGTGAAGTTGCCGTCGATCTTGTAATGCTTGCCCTCAATGCCCTTGTTCAGCAGATAGACCATTTCCTTGTCCAGCAGCTTATCAAGGAAACTCAGCACCCGCTTCAGCTCCGCTTCGTTCTTCACGGAGGACTTGGGGATGGTCAGAATGCCCGCGTTGCCGCTTTCGGCAGGAACCCGAATGCCGTTCGGACCCTCCAGGGGAGCTGCGTCCATCTGTGCCGTAGGCACCACCTTGATCAGGTTCGTCAGCATGGACTGGGCATTGCCCCCGGAAATCCGGAAGGCCACCCGGCCGGACTCATACGCCTTGTCGTTAGTGGAAGCCTCAACAACGGCAAAATCCTGGTTGATCAGATTTTCCTGGTACAGGCGCTTAAACAGCTTCATGGTATTGAAGAACTCATCGGTCATGAACTCGGGGGTAAAATTACCCTTGTCATCCACCTTCCATTTGTTCGGACCGCCCTGTGCCACGGCAAAACGGGTGAGGGTGGAGCCTGTCCCCTGATTGTAGGCCTTATCCAGCAGATAGCCGTAGGTATCCTTCTTACCGTTTTTGTCCGGGTCTCCATCTCCCATGGCCTTGAATATGGCGTACCAGTCATCCAGGGTTTTGGGGAGCTTCAACCCGGCGGCATCCATCCAATCCTTGCGGTAGTGGACCACAGCCCGGCCCATATCCCGGAAGATGGGAATGCCGTAGAGCTTGCCGTCGGCTTTGATATTGTCGTAATAGGCCTGAGGCTGGGCCGCCAAATTTTTGTAATCCTTCAGATACGGGCCGATTTCCCAGAATACATCGGACCTCATAGCATTGATGATGGTGGGCACATAGTTGACCTTGAGCAGCTTGGGCAGCTCATTGGAGGCGATCATAACATTGATTTTTTCGTCATAGGCGGAGGTGGGAATCCACTGAAAGCTCAGATTGGTATTGGTGTACTTGGCCAGCGCCTGCTCCAGGGCATTACCCTTGGCGGGCACCTCGCCCACCTGGTTGACCGTGATGGTCAGGTCAAACGGCTTTTCCTCCTTAACCGGCTGGCTGCTTGCCCCCGGGCTTGCGGCTGTTGGGCTTCCGGCAACGGAGGCCGGTTCGTCCGATCCGCCGCAGGCCGACAGGACCGTGGATGCCAGCATGGCGGTGCCTACCAATAATGCTGCTTGTTTCTTCATTTTTTTGCTGCCCCTTTACAATAGAATTGGATGTCTATGTCAGCGCCACGCCGTTGTGCCGGCACGGGATTCATAGCGGTGAAGCCGGTTGCGGGTTACGGTCAGCCTTTGACCGAACCCAACATTACGCCCTTGGCGAAGTGCTTCTGGAGGAACGGGTACACCATCAAAATCGGGATGGTCGCGAAGACAATAACGGCCATCCGGATGGTCAGCGGCTGGATATCTGCACTGTCGATGGTGGTGTCCCCGATGCTGCTTTGGGCCAGGATGACGATTTCACGGAGCAGCACCTGAATGGGCCACATCCGGTTATCATTGATGTACAGGATGGCATTGAAGAATTGGTTCCAGTGCCCCACCGCGTAGAAAAGCCCGAAGGTGGCCATAGCCGGAAGCGACAAGGGCAGCACGATCCGGAACAGCACCCCCACATCATTGCAGCCGTCGATCCGCGCGGAATCCTCCAGGCCGTCCGGAATGTTCTGGAAGAAATTCTTCAAGACAATCAGGTTAAACGCGCTGATGGCGCTGGGGATCATCAGGGCCCACAGGGAATTGGTCAGATGCAGGGCCTTCACCACAAAGTAGGTGGGAATCATACCGCCGCCGAACAGCATGGTGAACAACACACCCAGGAGAATGATTTGCCGACCCCGGAGCTGGGTTTTGGCCAGCGGGTAAGCCATCAGAGAGGTGAACAGCAGGTTGATGAAGGTGCCCACCACGGTGATATAAATGGAGACCAGCATGCTTCGGAACAGCGTGTCCGTGGAAAAAATATACCGGTATGAGGCCAGAGACCATTCCTTCGGCCACAAGATAAGCCCGCCCTTGGCCACCTCGGCAGGGCTGGCGAAGGAAACGGCCACCACATAGACAAAGGGCAGCACGCAGATGAGGGCGATGAGAAGCAGCAGCGTGTGGTTGATGATATCGAAGATCCGGTTGCCAAGGGTTTTATCATGAATCATGTTTATGCTCCCGTCCTTTCTTGGGGGCCGGCATCAATAGATGCCTTCCTCGCCGAATTTTTTGGCCATCCAGTTGGAGCCCAGCACCAGCGCCAGGCCGATGGCGGATTTGAACAGCCCCACCGCTGCGCTGTAGCTGTACTGCGCCTGGGTTAAGCCCTTGGTATATACATAGGTGTCGAACACCTCGCCTACCTCCCGATTTGTGGGAGTCAGCATCAGGAAGATGTGCTCAAAGCCGGAATCCATAAAGTTGCCCAGCCGCAAAATAAGCAAAATGACGATGGTGCTGCGGATAGCGGGAAGGGTAATATGCCACAGCTGCCGCCAGCGGCCTGCCCCGTCAATTCTTGCCGCCTCATACTGCTGCAGGTCCACCCCGGCCAGAGCGGCCAGGAAGATAACCGTGCCCCAGCCTACCTCTTTCCAGATGGATTGAGTAATAATCATGGTCCGGAACCATTCCGCTTCCAGCAGGAAGGCGATTTTGCGGCCGGTGATCCGGTACAGGAATTCGTTCAAGATACCGCTCTCCGTGGTAAGCAGAATGTAGAAGATCCCCACCACCACAACCCAGGATACGAAGTGGGGAATGTAAACAAGGGTCTGCACGAAGCTTTTGAATTTGGTACGGCGCACCTCGTTTAACATCAGGGACAGGATAATTGGCAGCGGAAAGAAAAACACAATATTGTATACGGCCAGAATCACCGTATTCCGGAACAGCATGCCGAATTGCGGCTCCGCAAAAAAACGCTGGAAATGCTTCAGCCCTACCCAAGGGCTGTCAAAAAAACCGAGATGGGGCCGGTAGTCCTGGAAGGCCATAGTCACCCCGTACATGGGCACATATTTGAAGATAATGAAGTACAGCACCCCGGGCAGCAGCATCAGATACAGCCACCTGTCCCGGAGCAGATCCCTCCTCAGCAAACCCAGCTTTCCCCGTCTGGCGGGAACGGCCGCTCTTGCGGCCGGGGCGTAAGCGTCTTGCTTCATTTCGCAACCTCCTCGTTTGATGTCTCGTCTCGCCATTATGTATGTCCCTGGGCCCCATTATTGCGGGCTGCCGGGATGCCCGGCAATAACGCGCAGCCAACTTCATGCTTGCGGAGGGCAATATGGCCACGGATAACCCCCAGCCAACCTGGACATATGCCCCAATCAACTCCATGCGGACAAAAAAACGGCAGCCGGTCCCTCAGGACCGCTGCCGTGCTGCTCCTATTGCTTCTTGGCATACTCCTCTTCATATTCCCTGATCATCCGGTCGCCCCCGGCTTGCCTCCATTTGTTCAGCTCGGTCTGCCAACCCGCTTCATCCAGCTTTCCCATAATAAATTTGGTCTGGGCATCCGTAATCAGGAGCTCCAGCTCCTTGCCCCGCTCCACATAGGTGCCGGAATCCAGGGTCAACGCAGGATTGGGTACAATATAAGCTTCATTCTCCCTGCCAATCCGCTGGTTTTTGCGGTACAGATCCGGCTGCAGGTTTCGCTTCCAATCCGCCTCCGCCTCCGTCAGATGCGGCAGCATGTCCCGGTAGGGCTTCACCTCCTTGTGATGAAGCGTCCGGTCCAGCATTTCCGCATACCCGTCCTTCCGGGACCAATGCCGGTTTTCCAGACCGTTAATCAGCAGCGCCTGCATGGCAGGCTCCATTAACCGGTTCAAAAAGCCGAGGATTTGTTTGACCTCGTCTTCTGTTTTCACCGCATCCTTGGGAATGGCGAGGAAGCCTGCATTGCCCGGTTCTCCTGGAAGACGCCTACCTTGCGGCCCGGTCAGCGGAGCAACGTCCACCACAGCCCCGGGTGAGGATTTGACCAGCATATCCTGCCACGTTTGGGCGTTGCCTCCCGAGAGCATCAGTCCCGCACGCCCGGATTCATACATTTTGGTGGTTTCGATGGTATCCGTAATGGCAAAATCACGGTTGATCAAATTCTCCTGGTACAGCCGCCGGAACAGCCTCATGGTCTCAAAAAAAGGCTCGGTCATGAACTCCGGGGTAAAACGCCCGTTCTCCACCTTCCATTTGGCCGGACCGCCTTGGGAAACGGAGATTCGGGTGAGAATGGAGCCGATATCCTGGTTGTACCGTTTCTCCAGCACCAGTCCGTAGGTATCCTGCCTGCCGTTGCCGTCCGGGTCCTCCAGAGTCAAAGCACGGATGGCCCGGTACCAATCCTCCAGGGTGACAGGCAGCTCCAGTCCCAGCCGGTCAAACCAGTCCTTGCGGTATTGAATGGCCGCCCTTCCCAAATCGCGGAAAAGCGGAATGCCGTAAACCCTTCCGTCAACGGAGATATTATCGTAATACCGGCGGTCCACTGCCTGCAATTCCTTAAACTCCGGCAGATAGGGGCCAATTTCCCAGAATTGGTCCGACTTCAGCGTGGACATCATCGTGGGTGAGTAGCCCAGCTTGATCAGCTTGGGAAGCTCCCCTGCGGCAATCATCAGCCGCACCTTCTCCTCATAGGCGGAATAGGGAATCCACTGGATCTGGAGAGCGGTTTGGGTGTATTCCTCAATAGCCTGCTCCACCATATTGTTCTTGGGGGGAAGCTCACCCGTGAGGCTTAAGCCCATGGTCAGATAAAACGGCTTGCCTTCCGCGGCGGGATTAGAGCGGCTTCCGCAGGAGGCCAATGTGCCGGAGACCAGCAGCAGGCCGCACAGCACGGCAGGGCGGATGTTCATTCGGCGCTCCCCCTCATCATTTTGTCCCGGTATTGGCCGGGGGTGATCTCATACAGCTTCTTGTAGCTGCGGATAAAGGAGCTGATGTTCTTGTACTGCAGCCGCTCCCCGATTTCCGAAACCTTCAGATCGGTGGTTTCCAGCAGCACCTTGGCCATTTTCATCCGGTAATCCGACAGATATTCACTGAAGGTCACCCCGATTTCCCGTTTGAAAATACGGCTGACATACACCGGATGGTAGCTGAGCAGCTGGGCGCAGGATTCCAGGCTAATATCCTCCTGATAATGCTCCTGGATGATTTTCACCAGCTTATCTGCGATTTTCACATATTGGGTGTCGGTTTTTTCGGATAGAATCCGGATCAGGGGTGCGATCAGCCTGGATTCGAACCAGTGAATAATCTCATCGCGGGTTTGCAGATGGAACAGCTTTTCCACCTTGCCTTCCTCCCCGGGCACCTCGCTTAAGGGAATCCCGTGATCCTGGGCGATCTGCAGAACCCGTGACGCCAGCTGCAGCAGCAGCGGCTGGTGGGCATGGAAGGCTCCTTCCTTAAACAGCATGGCGCTGAGGTACTGTCGGAGAATTTCCGAGGCGCTTGCCGCCTGCATTTCCCGGATGGCATACACCAGCCGTTCCTCCAGCACCCGGAGATGGGAATATTCATAACAATCCGCCGGAGGAAGGGGTTCGATGTCGCCGTAATGGACGATCATTTCCGCCCCCAGCCGGATGCGGGCTTTCAGGGCGGTGAGGCTTTCCCCATATGCCTTGACCGTTTCCCGGATATCAGTGAACGGGCTGCTGATGCCGATGCTGGCCTTCAGCTGCAGCACCTGTCCGGCATGGTGCTTGACGGCTTCCGCGAAGGTATAAAAGGCGGCTTTGGCCTCCTCTGGCGTATCCGCCTGGACCGCCACAATGGTGACCTGGGAATACTGCACGGTAATGGGCGGGAACCGGTTGGAGGCAGGCAGCACCTCCTGGGCAATGTTGCCTACGGCATACAGCAGAAGCTCCCGGTCCTCCTCGTTGTAGCGGGTGTCCTGCAGGTTATCCACCTGCAGCGCTAGCACCCCCAGATGACTCCATTTCTCCGGGAATCCCTCCATAGCGGAGCGGAGGATATAGTCGTTTTCGGTAATTTGGCCCGTCAGCAGCTTCAGCACAAAAAATTCCTTCAGATGGCTGGCCTGCCCCAGCATCTGCTGCTCCACCCGGTCCCGGGAGACCACCAGGGACTGGATACTGGTTTTGATATATTCCAGCTCATCCCGCCCCGGACGGGGAGGCTCCTCCTGAGCAGAGCGTTTGATGCCCGTCACCATCTCCAGCAGCTTGCGGATGGGCCGGTACATCCGGCGTGAGCCATAGAGGGCAGCCGCCGAAACAGCCAGCAGAATAGCCTCACACATGGCCAGTGTCATCTCGGCGATGGCCCGGGACTCCGCCCGCAGGGCTTCAATGGACAGCAGGGATACATAGGTCCAGCCGTTGTAGGCGGAGGTCCGGTAAAGAGCGGCCACCTCCTTGCCCTCCATACGGGTATGGAACAGACCGGACGGCTGCTCCGGATTGGCGCCGAGCTTTTCCAGGACAGCCCGGTTGACGGTCTCATAGGCAGTCTGGGGTTGACCGCCGCCCAGAATGGCGGTTCCCGCCCGGTCCAGCACATAGCTGTAATTGGTGGAAGCAGGGGAATTCAGGGCTTCATTAATATCCGAGGCCATGACCCGGATCACCAACAGCCCCTGGGGCCTGTCCGTTTGGGGGAGGATGGGGATTTTGTGGACCAGCGTAACTGTCTCCACTGTTCCTTCTCCCACCTCTCCGTTAGTGGCGGGGGTCCCTGCATGCCATAGGATGCTTTTGGGGGAGGCGGCATAATCCATAAATTCCCCGACATTCTCCATTTCCGGCAAAGGCTTCAGGGTGTTCAGACTCAGCGCCCAACTGCGCTCCAGATTCACCAAATAGGCCTGGGTAATAACTACATCGCTGGATTGCAGGTTGTACAGCCCTTCCGTCAATTCGCGGATGGCTTCAAAATCGGTAATATCGTAGGACATCGCCATGGAAGCCTTTACAAGAGAGGAGTTGGCAAACTGCGTGGCGGATTTTTCCACTGAACGCAGCATTTGCTCAATGCGCATCTGGGTTTGGGTCAGCCACTGCATATTTACCTCCTTAACCTTTCTCTCCACGTTCTCGGAGGCGATGGTATAGGAGGCGATTCCGATGATTACGGCAGGGAGCACCCCCAGTAGAAGACTGTATGAAAGAAGACGCAGCAAATATTTGCTCACCCTGGTTCCTCCTGCTCTGCTTACCCGGTCCGAAGGCCGGAAGATTGTCACCTTCCATCATCCGGTTCCGGCCGGGTTTCTGGCAATATGCAGCAGATAACTTTTTCCTTTTTCAGGGTGATTTTGTGCAATTGTACAAGGATTACACCATATCCAGCGGCATTTTGCGGCTTGGTTTCCTGGAGGGGCATGAGGTCATATTCGATCCCTCTGGAGCCAAGATGGTAGAGCACCTGATTCACGGCGCAGCCTGTTCCTCCGTCCGTTTCGGATTAGTTTGAGTATACCCATTCCCGTCAGGGTGTCCAAGGAGGACGTTGGGGGGCACTGCTGGGGAGGCAGAGTTGACACCGGTCTGGGGCTCCATCCTGCAAAAGTGCAGTTATTTTCTAAGTAGCCCCTCCATTGGGCGCGTTATCCTGCAAAAGTGCAGTTATTTTTGAGAAAACTGCCCTTTTACAGCTGTACAGGTAAAAATAACTGCATTTTTGCATTTGGAGGTGTCTCCCGGGCAAATTCGTGTAAAATAACTGCACTTTTGCAGTTAGCCCCAACCACTAGCCTATCTTTTGAGCTTATCTGATTAGCCCACCTGATGAGCTTATCTGATTAGCCTACCTGATGAGCATATCCGTCAAGTCTGTCCGATGATTTTATTCGCCAAGCCTATCTGATGCGCTTATCCAATGTGCTTATCCGCCGGGCACAACAGCAGAAGCCAAAAAACCGCCCGGCGCTATCGGCTTTCGCCATAGGCAAGACGGTGATTCGCATCCATTATTTCTTCTTCGTTTTGGCCCATTCATCCAGCTGGCGCTGCTTCTCGTCGATGATCTTCTGCATCCCGGCCTCCTTCAGCTTGGCGACAAACTGGGGAATGTACTTATCCGGGTCCACCGTGCCGGTAATCAGAGAGCCGTTGAATTGGGTGATAACGGTCTGGGTGGCGGCCACTTCATTTTTTACCTTTTCAGGATCGAACACAAAACCCAAGGCGGTGGATTTTTGTGCACTGTCGTTGAATTTTTTGTATTGGTCCCAAATATCCTTGTCCTCGGTCTTCCAGATATAGGAGTTCAGCTGATTGCCGAACATCCAGGGCAGATTCAGGTTATAGGCGACGGAAGCGGCATCCACTCCCTGCGGGTAATCGATGATATTATCCGACACCTTCACATAGTGCTTGCCCTCGATGCCCCAGTCCAGCAGGTTCAACAGATATTTGTCCGTATACAGCAGGTTCAGGAACATCATGGCCCGCTCCGGGTCCTTGGAGGTTTTGGAGATGCCGAACATGGCGCTGGTGGTGTCGCCGGTGGTAGTGTATGGTTTCGTCAGCTCCACTACAGACATGGGCATGCCTGCATTGCGGGACTCCTGATTGGCAAAACCCGGCTTCATGGATTCGCCGTAGGAGAAGGCCTTGCCTGCCTTCACGGCCAGATATTCGCTGTCCTTGTTGGTGGCCCCGTCCTTGTTGATGTAGCCCAGGTTATACCACTTGTGCATCAGCTTGGTCAGTTCCAGATACTGCGGCGTCTGGTACATATCGATGACCTTCAGATCATTGGCGCTGCGGTCCAGCACACCGGGGCCGTCCCCCAGCATGTCGAACAAGCCGTAGCCGAGAATGGCGCTGGCGGGAGAACGGTCGCTTTTCACCTGAAGCGGGGTGATGCCGGGCTCCTTCTCCTTAATCGTCGCAAGCATCGGCTCGAAGTCCTTCAGCTCCTTGACTGCAGACAGATCGAATTTATACTTGTCGACCAAATCCTTACGCATGACTACACCCTTGGTGGCGGCGAATTCCTTGTTGGCCACAACAGCGTATACCTTATTGTTGATCTTGCCGCCCTCCACATAGTCCGGGTTCAGCACCCCCTTGATGCCCTGGCCGTATTTGTTCAACAGGTCATCCAGCTCAATCAGCTGCCCTCTGGCCGCCTGGGAGCCCAGGAAGTACCAGGACGCGGTAAACATCAGATCAAACTGCTCATTGGAGGCAAACATCAGGTTGGTTTTGTTGGTCCAGGCGCCCCAGTCAATGGGCATAATTTCGATGGTGGCGTTGATTTTTTGGGTCAGGTACTTGTTCATCTCCTCCTGTACCGCGGGCAGATCCTTGGGCACACCGCCGGACGGGAACATGATCCGCAGCTTATACGGCTTCAGCTCCGCAGCCTTGCCGGCGTCCGGTGCCTTGCTGGCCTCCGGCGCTTTGGTCGCCGCTGCTCCTGCCGCTGTTGCCGCCGCAGACGGACTGGGCGCGGATTCTTCCTTGCCGGAGCATGCCGCCAGCACCGAAGAGAACGCCAGTACAGACGATAAGGCAAAAACCAGTTGTCTCTTTCCTTTTGCCATGGAAAACCCTCCATATGAATCAATTTGATATGATAAGCCGGAGCTTGAGGCCCCGGGGTTACCCTTTTACCGCGCCGACAGTCAGACCCTTGATAAAATACTTTTGGAAGAAGGGATAGGCCAGCACAATGGGTCCGATGCCGATAATGGCCATAGCCATCCGTACGGTTTCTGTAGGCATGGCGGCAATCTGCTCCGATGCATGGTTATTGCGGGTATTCTGCACCAGAAACTGAATGTTCAGGAGAATTCGGTTCAGCAAATATTGGAGACTGTAGATCTTGGAATTGTTGATGTAGACCATGCTGTTGAACCAGTCATTCCAGTAGTTCAGCGTATAGAACAGCCCAATGGTAGCCAGCACCGGCGTGGACAAGCGGAGCACAATTTGGGCGAAAATCCGGAACTCCCCTGCGCCGTCCATATACGCCGATTCGATAATGGCCATGGGAATGGAGGTGGCGAAGAAGGTGCGCATGATCAGGACGAAGAAGCCATTCAGCAGCAGCCCGGGAATAATCAGCCCCCAGACGGAATCCTTCACGTTGACCAGTTGGGTGAACACCAGATACCACGGCACCAGGCCGCCGTTGAACAGGATGGTGAAGAAGATGAAGAAGGCCAAGGGTTTCTGGAAGGGGAAGTCCCGGCGGGATAAGGGATAGGACAGGAGCGCCGTCAAACACAGCCCCATTCCCGTACCTGTCAGCGTGACCAGAATCGTAACTCCATAGGCCCGGATAATGGTGAAGGAGTCCAGGAACAGATAGCGGTACGCCTCGAGGCTGATTTTGGCCGGGAAAAAGGAATAGCCGTTGCGGATGATGGTCATTTCATCAGTCAGGGAAACCATAAATACCAGCAGCAGCGGAAGTACGGTGCAGCATACGAAGAACCAGAAGATCAGATGGATAAACAAGGGTGTCCGTGTTTTCACTAGTGCTTCCTCCTCCTTAGAACAGCGCCTGATCGCGGTTGACCTTACGCACCACCAGATTGGACAGCATCACCAGGATGAAGCCAACCACCGATTGGTACAGCCCCGCAGCGGAGGCCATGCCCAGATCCCCCAGCTGGAGCAGCGCCCGGTACACGTAGGTGTCAATGACATTGGTGACGGGATAGAGCAGCCCTGAATCCATCGGCACCTGGTAAAACAACCCGAAATCCGCGTAGAATATCCGGCCGATCTGCAGCAGCACCATGGTGATGATTACCGGGGTCAGAAGAGGCACGGTAATGCTTTTCACCTGCTGCCACTTGCTTGCCCCGTCGATAAGGGCGGCCTCGTAATACTCGTGGTCAATGCCGACAATAGCGGCGATGTAAATCACGCAGTAATAGCCGATGCTCTTCCATGTATTGACGATGACCAGAATCAGCGGCCAGTGTTTGGTTTCGTGGTACCAGGAGACCGGCTCCATCCCGAAGAACGGCAGCACGGACTTGTTCAGCAGCCCGTATTCGGAGCTGAGCAGACTGTACACCAGATAGGCGATGACCACCGCGGACAGAAAATAAGGCAGAAGCAGCGCGCTTTGGTAAAAGCTGCGCCACAGCTTCAGGCGCACCTCGTTGAGCATAATGGCCAGGGCCACTGAACAAACCAGCGTCACCACAATAAACACCAGGTTGTAAAGCAGGGTATTGCGGGTAATGACGAAGGCATCCGAGGTGCCGAACAGGAACTCGAAATTCTTCAAACCCACCCAGTCGCTTTTCCAGATGCCCTTGGTGAAGTTCACATTCTTGAAGGCAATGGCCGTACCGAACATGGGCAGATAATTGTTCAGCAAGAGATACAGGATTCCGGGTGCGGCCATCAGCAGCATGGCCCGGTACCGGACCACATTCCGGATAAACCGGTTCAGCGGCCTCCGCTTGTTGAGGATGGTGGTTTGACTTGCTGCAGTTAGCTCCATTCGCATTCCCTCCGGTGTTTGATGCTTTCAGTATAGAATGGCGGGGAGGCGCTTACGAGGTGTGTTCTATCTGAAAGTATGTCAGATATTACTTATCCTCCCAGAGCGGTCCCGCAAAAAAAGGGCCCCTCCCGAAAGTCATAGATGAATACGATTCACCTGGATTGACTTTTGAGATAGCCCTTTTGTTAGCCTTCGGATTTACACGTGAACACGAAATTTCGCATATGAAACGGGCAAACCAGCCCTTCTTCGTTCCGTCTGTTACTTCCCCTTCAGTTGGTCAAACACCCTTTCCTGCAGCCGGTCCGACGCCAGCTTCAGCCGCGCCTCCGGGTCCTCCGTTTTGGAGGTCAGCACATCCTGGATGACACCCGCAATTTCAGCATAACAAGCCTGGGCCTCGTACAACGGCTCCTCCTTGCCGTCAAGTAGGCGGAGCAGTGCCGGATCAAAGCGGTACACATTCTCATGTTTGTCCAAAATCCCCTGCACCTTGCCCGCGTACACCGAATCCGGACGCCAATAATTCATCAGCCGGGGCACATAAAGCTGTCCCAGCCGCTTCCGGTCGAGGATTTCCTCCTCCAAGGCCTGCAAACTTGTCTCCGTGAACATTTCCTCCGTGAGAAAGGAGAAGGCCCATTCCCGCTGGCCGGAGGTGGCATAAGGGCTGATCACATGGTAGTTGCCGCCGAATACCCCTGTATGACTGCCGCCCTTCGCCAGCGACGGCATCGGGTATACCACCAGCTCCTCCGCCTTCATCCGGCCCTGATTGACGGCATAATCCACCACATCGCCGCTGCCGGCCATAATCATGGCGCCACGGCCCAATGAAAAATGGTTGAAGGCGTCCAGGTAACCCATAACCCAGTTGGTGGGCAGCACCCGGGCCTCCTTCATGGCCCTGTACAATTCCAGCGTTTGCAGCCCGGCTTCTGAATACAGCGCGGACCGGATGCCCCCGTCCGTCTCGACGGCTACATCACCGCCTGCGGCATACAGGAAGCTGACCCAATTCCAGCCTGCTTCATTGCCCTTGGTCATAGGCACGTAGCCTGCAATGCCCCGCTCCGGATCGCTGACCCGGACGGCCGCTTCCAGGAACTCATCCCAGGTCCAGTCGAGAGGCGGCAGCGGAACCCCTTTTTCCCGGAACAGCTTCTTATTCAACGTCACCGTCATCAAATACCCCTGCTCCGGAACGGCGCTGTATTGCCCGTTTACCGTAAAAGGTTTCATCAGGACGGGGTTCAGCTCCCCGGCGTGGGGCCAGCGGCTCATCAAGTCCGTGATGTCGCTCATCCACTTGCGCTGCAGCAGGATTCTTCCTTCGGAGGCGTAGGTGTTGTACTCCGTGGCGATCTGATTGGTGGCAATCCGGATGCCGATCTGGTCCGGGGCATACTGCCAATTGTCCGTGTGCACATTGATCCCGGGGTATTTCTCCCGGAAGCGGGTGATTCTTTTTTGCAGGGAGGTGATCTCCACAGGTTTGTCGAAGGGGGCGATCTGCACCGTAATGTTAACGCCTTCACCGGCGGCAGGCGGCTCCGAAGGGGTGGAGACAGCAAAAGAGCTGCATCCGGCAGCCAGCAGCAGTGCAAGAAACCCGCAGATACGGACAAGTGTATGTTTGGGCCTGCTCATGGAATCCCCCCTGGTTCGGATAACGCCCGGTTTACCCCTTCAGCTCGGACGGGCTGATGCCGAAATGCTTCTTGAATATTTTACTAAAGTGCTCCGGAGATTCATACCCTACCGCTTCGGCAATCTCATAACGGCGCAGGTCTGTGCGGAGCAGGAGCCGTTTGCCCTCCTCCATCCGCAGCTTGGTCACATAATCCCAGAGGTTCAGGCCTACCATTTTTTTGAACAGATAACTGAGGTAATTGGGGCTTAAGTGGACATAATCGGCAACATCCTGCAGCTTCAGCCCCTTCTGGCTGTAGGCGGTGGCGATAAACTGGAGCGCCTGCTGGATGGAGCGGTTATTGTCCTCGGCCAGCTGCTCTTGATCGGGCATTGCCGCCCTGGCCGCCGACCCGGCTGAGGGAGAAGCTCCCGGTGCACCTGGCTGGAAATCCTCTGCGAAAAAAATGGAATGGTCCTTATGGAACCGGCTCCAGCCCAACGCATGGCAGGCCTCTAGGTACATGGCGGGAAGCTGTCCCAAGCCGCTGTGGATGGTGCTGATCCCGATTTCATGCTTCACGTGCAGATACCGGGAGATATTGGCATGGATCAGCTGGGCCAGCATCAGCAGCTGATTGGCTCCCGTTAAGGTAAAGCGGTCCCGGGAGGGATCCAGTTGGAGAATGATTTCAATGGCTCCGCCGGTGCCGCAGAAGAGGATTTTCTCCCACTTCTCCAGCGTTTCCTCCACAATGTTCAAGGCTGCATAGAGAAACAGCTGCTTATCCCGGAAGCTGAGGTTGCTGCTGCCGCTGGACCCCGCAGTCTGGAAATCCATACGCACATGGAATAGAGCATAACTGGCCTCCTCCTCCACAGCATATCCCTGGGCCTTCAGAATGGACTTGACCTCCGGCTCCCGCATCTCCTCCGTCAGGAGCTGGTTCAGAATAAAATATTTCCCTGCCTGCGCCTCCTCCGCCGCCGCCTGGGACCTGCCGGAGGTCTCCGCCAGGCCACGCAGCTTTACATCCCGGCTGGTCAGCACATGGCTCACCACCTCCAGGAATTGGGGCGGGGAGATGGGTTTGACCAGATAGTCCTTCACCCCGAAGCGGAGGGCATGACGGGCGTATTCGAATTCGCCATGGGCGGACAGCACAATAACCGGAAGGGTGGGATTCTCTACAAACACCGCCTCAATAAGCTCAATCCCGTTCATCCCGGACATTTGGATATCCGTAATAATGAGATCGACGGTCTCCAGACGCAAATAATCCAGCGCATCGAATCCGTTGTAGGCAGTGAAGACTTCCTTAATCTCCAACCCGGACCGGGCCAGCAGCGAGGAGATGCCCTTGCAGATCATCGGCTCGTCATCCACGATCAGAATATTAACCATATTTTCTCTCCTCCTGGGTTTCCCTGGCGGTATGGGCTTCCCCGTCCACAGCGGGCACAATCAAGGTCACAATGGTACCTCCCCCCGGCCGGGGGGCATAACGAAGCCCATACTGCTCTCCATAATGCAGCTTAATCCGCTTCTCCACATTCCGGATGCCGTATCCCCCGTTGGGCAGCTCCTCCCGCAGAATCCGGCCAATCCGGTCGTAATCCACCGGCTTGAAGCCGTTGTCCTCCATATCGATCCGGACCCGCTCCCCCTCCAGCCTTACGGAGATGTATAGCTCCCCTTCACTGCCCATATGTTTGATTCCGTGCAGGATTGAATTTTCGGCCAAGGGCTGCAGGATTACCTTGGGGATCAAATAACCGGCGGCTTGTTCCTCAATGCTCCAGACAATCCGGTAGGAATAGTCATGACGCTTCAGCTGCAGCCTCAGGTAGGCCTCCAGATGGGTGAGCTCCTCGCGGATGGGAATCATCAGCTTGCCGCTGCTGAGGCCGATGCGCATTAGCATGGATAAATCCTTGATCATCTCCGCTGATTCCGGCGCCCCCTCAAAGGTGGTTTTCCAATAAATGGACTCCAGGGTGTTGTACAGCAAATGGGGATTGATCTGCGACTGGAGAATGGTCAGTTCGGTCTCAATCTGCTTGATCTCCAGCATGTATTTATCATGGATGGTCTGGTTCAGCCGTTCAGTCATCTGCTCGAACCGTTCCGACAGAATCCCGATCTCGTCCTTGCGGAGCAGCCCAATCCGCGGCAGCTGCCTGCCCGGTTCATAGGCCCGCATGTAGGAGGCCAGCCTGGACAAGGGCCGCAGAATCTCGCGGAAGAAGAAGATAATCGCCAGGAACAGCAGGACAAAATACAACAGCATAACCACATGCAGCATCCGCTGAATGGAGGCATGTTCGCTCAGGATCGCCGACAATGGAAACGCATACAGAAGTTTGGTGCGGCTATCCTCACTGTGATGGGTGACGAACATCCACTCCTCCCCGTCCACCTTGACTGTGGCCACCTGATCTTGAAGCAGTCCCACCTGCGGAGGGATAGGCGCAGGCTGGCCCAGACTTTCCGTCCCCGTTCCGCTCAATACCGCATTGTTCTCGTTCAGCAGCATAATTTTACCCTTGGGAGGCAGATTGACCGTGGCCATGTCTCTTCGCAGCGCCGTATCCATCCCGGTGACCACCAGGGTTCCGATGGGCTTGTCGCCTTGGGAAATGCTGTTCATCTGGCGAAGATAAGCCAGGGTATGCTCTCCGGACGGATTAATCCCGAACCGGCGGATGACCATCAGGCTGCCCTTGCCCTTATCCGCATACGCCTGGAGGAACCAGTCATAATCCCGGAAGGAGCGGATATAGAAAACCCCTCCGGTTCTGGTGTTGGGGTCGGGTGTGAAAAAATACGTCTGCTGCTCATCGGGAATGAACAGGGAATAGTTGAACTCCGTGGTAGAGTATTGGGACAGCAGCGTGTCCATACGGATAAACCGTTCAAACCGGTCGCTTTCCGAC
Organism: Bacillota bacterium; assembly: GCA_023386955.1. Classification (GTDB taxonomy): domain Bacteria; phylum Bacillota; class Bacilli; order Paenibacillales; family NBRC-103111; genus Paenibacillus_AR; species Paenibacillus_AR mesotrionivorans. The sequence continues at coordinate 32,015 of JAEWIS010000044.1, read as the reverse complement.
AGCTCCGTCAGCACCAGCATCTGCTGGGTATCCTGGGCGTTCATCAGCCGCTGGGTGGCTTCGTCCATGGACATGAGCACCCGGTCCAGCGTCAGGTGGTTGGCCTTCACCAGCTGAAGCATGGTTTTGCCCACCTGATCCTGAGTGGCCCCCTCTACCCGTATGGCGATGATTCCGTCGATAACCAGGATAGGCAGCACAATAAAAAACACAAACATCAGAATCAGCTTTTGGCGAAGGTTCATTCTGTTCACCCAGGCTGCCAACGGCCATCCATCCCTTCGGGCGGGTCTCGATCCCATTATTATGAAGGAAACCGCCGCGGGAAACCAGAGGCAATATTACGAGCTTCAGGTGCCATCTTACGAAAAAAAAGCCCCCGGCGCTTTAACTTCAACGCGGAGGCTTCTCGCCATAATATAAATCCTATTTGGCTGCAGGCCGCAAGGCCCGGGCCGACTTGAATACAGTCCAGCCCACATCCATAAGCAGCACCGTCAGCGCCAGATGCCAGCCCCCGTTCTCCCAGAGGGGCCCGGCCAGCCGGTACAGCCACGCCGCGGCAGGCTGGAGCACATAGACCATAACGAACACCAGCAGGGTCCAATACAGGGAGAAGCGCAAACAGACCAGACCATCCAGTTGGAAGCTGCATCCCTCGTAGCTCCAATACTGCTTGTGGAACACATGGCGAAGCATCAGCCCGCTTATATATTCCACTGCCGTCGGCACGGCAAAGGCCAGAAGGACCATCACCCACAAGGGCGTATCCGGTCCGGAGAGCAGAAGAAGCAGCACGGGGGCGAAGCCGTACATAGGCTTCCAGGGTCCCGTCAAAAATCCCTCTCCCGCAAATCTCCCCTCCACCGCCCGGTGGTAACCATGCTCCAGCATCCAGCCCATACAGGCGTACAGCAGAAAGTAAAACAGAATACCGGGCCAATCGTCCAGCGGTAAATAGGCCGGAGCACCGTAGCCCAAATAACCGGACAGCACTTCCATCCGCCACGCCTCCTCCCACAGGATTTTCCCTGTGGGTTAGGATGCATCAGGAGAAGGATAAATATTCCTTGGCGGTCTGAACAGGTTCCGGCAAGGGGGTTTCCTCTTCCTCCGCCGGCCGGTTCATCTTGAGGGCGCCGGCGATCATCAGCTTCAGCCGGTTCAGCTGGTTCACCTCGGCTGCGCCCGGATCATAATCGATAGCTGCCAGATTGGCATGGGGGTAACGCTCCTTCAGCGTCTTGAACATGCCTCTGCCTGTAATGTGGTTGGGCAGACAGGCGAAGGGCTGGAGGCAGGCGATATTATGGACCCCGTCCTCGATCAGCTCCACCATCTCGGCGGTGAGCAGCCAGCCCTCCCCGCATTGATTGCCCAGGGATACCAGCCCCTCCACCTTGCGGGTCAGCTCCATGATGGTATGGGGCGGCGTAAACCGGGTGCTCTTGGACAGAGCCGCACGCATTTCCGTACGGTAACCTTCGAGAATTTTGGTGACCGCCTGCATGGCAAGATGCTTGCTTACTTTCCGGTTCAGCTTTTTATAATAAAAGTCCGAATCATAGATGCAGTACAAGAAAAAGTCCAGCAGGTCCGGCACCACGGCTTCCATACCCTCCTGCTCCAGGTAACCCACAATATCATTGTTGGCGCCGGGATGGAACTTGATGAGGATCTCACCGACCACACCCACGCGGGGTTTGCGACCATCGTGAAGGGGAAGCCCCTCGAAATCCTCCACAATGCTGCGGATGGTGGCTTTGTACACATTCCGTTTCCCGGAACGGACAGATTCCTTGCAGCGGTCCATCCACTTCCGGAACAAGGCTGCAGCTGCTCCCGCCTCCAGCTCATAAGGCCGGGTCCGGTACAGGAGCCGCATCAGCAAATCCCCATAAGCAAAGGCCATAACACCCTTGTTCAGCAGCCCCAGAGAAACCTTGAAGCCCGGGCCGGAGGGTTCGGAGGTGAAGCCCAGGGGGATCACCGCCACATCCCCGAAGCCCGCATCGGCCAAAGCCTTGCGCAGGAAGCCGATGTAGTTGGTTGCCCGGCAGCCGCCTCCGGTCTGGGTAATCATCACGGAGGTGTTCTTCGGGTCATACTTGCCGGACTTCAGGGCCGACACCAGCTGGCCCACCACCAGGATGGAGGGGAAGCAGGCGTCATTGTTCACAAACTGCAGACCCGCATCCACCGTTTTTTTGTCGGTGGTTGTAATCACCTTCAGATTGTAGCCAGATGCCTGGAAGGCCTCCTCCAGCAGCTCGAAGTGGATCGGCGACATCTGCGGCACCAGAATGGTATGGTTCCGGCGCATGTCCTCGGTGAACAGCCTCCGGGTGCGTTTGCCTCTACCCGGCGCTGCTGCAGCCGCTGCCGTACCGCCAGTGTCCGTTCTCTTCCGCTCCAACGCCCGGCGTTCCTCCATGGCCGCTAAGAGGGACCGGATGCGGATGCGCACCGCCCCCAAATTGCTGCCTTCGTCGATCTTCAAGAGGGTAAACATCCGGCCGGACAGCTCCAGAATTTCCTTCACCTGGTCTCCGGTAATGGCATCGATGCCGCAGCCGAAGGAGTTCAGCTGCACCAGCTCCAGGTTCGGCTCACGGGCCACCAGAGAGGCAGCCGCATACAGTCGGGAATGATACATCCATTGATCCACGAAGGTCAGGGGACGCTCCACCTTCTCCAGATGGGCAACGGAATCCTCCGTTAGGACGGCAAGCCCCATTCCCGCTACCAGATCAGGGATACCGTGATGGATTTCCGGATCCAGATGATAAGGGCGTCCCGCCAGCACAATGCCCCGCTGCCCCGTAGCCTTCAGCATCTGCAGGGTTTCCTCCCCCTTGCGGCGGATATCCGCCTGGGCCCGGGCTTCCTCCTCCCTGGCCGCCAGCACCGCCGCCTCCACCTCATGGCGGGTGACGCCGTACTCCTGCAGCTCCTCATACAGCCGCCGGGCCAGGCGCTCTGTATTGTCATAGGGCAGATACGGGTACAGGAAGGGCACTTCCCGCTCCTTCAGCACATCCAGATTGTTGTGCAGCACCTCCGGGTAGGAGGCCACAACCGGACAATTGTAATGGTCGTTGGCATCGGGATGTTCGTTGCGCTCATAAGGCAGGCATGGATAAAAGATAAACCGCACATCCCGTTTCGCCAGACTGGTGACATGGCCGTGTGTCAGCTTGGCCGGGAAGCAGACCGTATCCGAAGGTACGGACTCCAGTCCCTGCTCATACAGCCGCCGGGTGGACTTGGGCGACAGCTCCACTCTGAACTTCAGGGCCGTGAAGAAGGTATGCCAGAAGGGATAATTCTCGTACATGTTCAGCACCCGGGGAATGCCCACCTTGCCCCGGACCGCTTCCTCCTCCGGCAGGGACTTGTAGCCGAACAGCCGCTTGTATTTGTAATCGAACAGATTGGGCGTATCCTCGCAGGACTTCTCCCCGCCGGCTCCCCGCTCGCAGCGGTTGCCGGTCACGTGGCGTCTGCCGTCGCCGAAGCTGTTCACCGTCATCAGGCATTGGTTGCCGCACAGCTTGCAGCGCTCCATCTTCGATTCGAAGGCCAGCAGCTCCAAGGCCTCCGCACCCAGAAGCGTGCTGCGCTCATTGGCGGCTCCGCGTTCCCGGGCGATCAGTGCGGCGCCGAAGGCACCCATGATGCCGGCAATCTCCGGCCGCACCGTCTCCCGGCCTGTCAGCCGTTCAAAAGCCCGCAGCACCGCATCATTCTTGAAGGTTCCTCCCTGAACGACGATATGCCGGCCCAGCTCCTCCGGGTTGCGAATCTTGATCACCTTGTACAGGGCATTATGAATTACAGAGTAGGATAGCCCCGCAGAGATTTCCCCCACGGTAGCGCCTTCCTTCTGGGCCTGCTTCACCTTGGAGTTCATGAAGACGGTGCAGCGGGAGCCCAGGTCCAAGGGCTCCTTGGCCAGCAAGGCGCTCTGCGCGAACTCCTCCACATTCATCTGCAGGGATTCGGCGAAGGATTCCAGGAAGGAGCCGCAGCCCGACGAGCAGGCCTCGTTTAGCATGATGCTGTCGATGGCCCCGTTTTTGATCCGCAGGCACTTCATATCCTGGCCGCCGATATCGATGATCAGATCCACCTCCGGCAGGAAATAGCTTGCCGCCTTATAGTGGGCCACCGTCTCGATCTCGCCCCATTCGGCACCCAGCGCCGCCTGGATCAGCCCCTCGCCGTACCCGGTAATGGTGGCACCGGCTACAGTGGCTCCCGCAGGCATCTCCTGGTACATCTCCCGCACGATGGAAACTGCCGATTGAAGCGGTTTGCCGCCGTTGCGCATATACCGGGTAAACAAAAGGTTGCCCTCTTCGTCGATCAGGGCCGCTTTGGTGGTGGTGGAGCCGGCATCGATCCCTAAGAAGCATTTGCCCGCATAATCAGCCAGGCTGCGCTGCCCTACGGTCCGGTTATGTCTATGCCGGAACTGCTCCAGCTCCTCCTCCGAGGCAAACAGAGGCGCAAGCCTGCCGGAGGCCTCCTCACGGGCCTCGAACAGCCGGGGCAGGGATGCTCCCAGAGACTTGATGGTCACCGGCTCATCTCCACGGGCGGACAACGCCGCCCCCATAGCCACGTACAACTGGGAATGCGCAGGCATGATCACCTGCTCCGGAGGCAAAGCGAGGGTTTCGATAAAACGCCGCCGCAGCTCCGTCAGGTAGTACAGAGGTCCTCCCAGGAATGCCACATTGCCTTTGATTTTTTTGCCGCCCGCCAACCCTCCGATGGTCTGGTTTACCACGGCTTGGAAGACGGAGGCGGCAATGTCCTCCCGGTTGGCGCCTTCATTCAGAAGCGGCTGCACGTCCGTTTTGGCGAACACGCCGCAGCGCGAGGCGATGGGGTACAGCGTCTGGTAGCGGCCTGCCAGCTCGTTCAAGCCTGCCGCGTCAGTCTGGAGCAGCGCCGCCATCTGGTCCACGAAGGCTCCCGTGCCGCCGGCACAGGCGCCGTTCATCCGCTGGTCCACCGTCCCCTGGAAAAACGTGATCTTGGCATCCTCGCCCCCCAGCTCAATGGCCACATCCGTGTGAGGGATAAACCGCTCCACCGCCTCCGTTCCGGCCACCACCTCCTGGATGAAGGGCAGACCCAGCCACTTGGAGACGGCAATGCCGCCGGAACCGGTTACGCGCACAGATACGCTGGAGCCGGAATAACGGACACAGGCCTCTTTTAACAAACGAAATGTTGTGGTGCGGATATCCGAGTAATGGCGTTCGTATTTGTCATAGATCAGCTGCCCATGCCCATCCAGAATCACCAGCTTTACAGTTGTGGAACCGATATCCAGTCCCATGCATAACCGATCCCTCATGTGTGTTCACACTCTTTCTACTGCCAACCCGAATTGGCATATGAAGTCTATCTTCCCATTATAATGCCGAACCCGCCCGGACGTAAGACCTTAATTATCATTATTCAAATCTTTACAGACATAGGCTATGCTTTTATTCTCCGGGAAAGATGACCATTCACACTTTGTTCACTTGTTGCCTTCCATAGAGGCGGTTATAATTAACCAAAATTCAATTTACAACTTCATAATTCAATCAGCTGGATGATGTTAGCGGGAGATGAAACCATCGTTTCAACCGAAGGGGTACGCTCTCAGGTGCTTCCGAACAGGAAGCGGGACCGTTAACGGACAGCACTCTGGAGAGATCCATTATTGGGCGCCGAAGGGGCACGGCAGGCAATACCTGCTTAAACTCTCAGGCAAAAGGACAGAGACGGGTTCACTTGGAAGGAATGCTCCGCGTTTATGTTTATTGACATGGGTATTTTCCTTGCTGTTATTTATGCATACCCGTATTTTCCCATACCTATAATCGGTTTTTCAGAGTCGGATCCTATGGATCGGGCTTTTTTTGTTTACCAAAACTTGATAAGGGAGAAGGAATGACACATGGGTATATTGGAAAGCATCGACAGCTGGATATGGGGTCCACCCCTTCTGATTCTGGTCATGGGAACCGGCATTCTGCTTACGGTCAGGCTCGGTCTGCTGCAAGTGCTGCGCCTACCGAAGGCGCTCCGGCTCATCGGCAAAGCTCCTAACGAAGGAAATGGCGATATAAGCAGCTTCGGGGCTCTCAGCACAGCACTGGCCGCGACTGTGGGTACGGGAAATATTGTCGGCGTAGCTACTGCCATCAAGATGGGAGGCCCCGGCGCGCTTTTCTGGATGCTATTGGCCGCGTTCTTGGGCATGGCTACCAAATATGCAGAAGGTCTGTTGGCGGTTAAATACCGGGTCAAAGACAAACACGGGCAATTTTCCGGAGGGCCCATGTATTACATTGAAAACGGTATGGGGCGTCGTTTTAAGCCGTTAGCCATCCTGTTTGCCGCCAGCGGCGTCCTTGTTGCCCTGTTTGGTATCGGCACTTTCCCCCAGGTGAATGCCATTGTCACCTCAACCGAATCCAGCTTTGGCATTCCTGTGGCGGTAACCGCAGTTGTGATCGCTATCCTGACTGCTGTCGTTACCATCGGCGGCATTAAAAGCATCTCCAACGTTTCTACCAAAATTGTGCCTTTTATGTCTGTTCTGTATGTTGCAGCTTGTCTTGGCGTTCTGATCCGGTTTGCCGGAGAGCTCCCATCCGTTATCGCGCTTATTTGGGAATCCGCCTTCTCCGCCACGGCGGCAAGCGGCGGCTTTGCCGGAGCAACTATTATGCTGGCCCTGAGAAGCGGCGTAGCCAGAGGTATTTTCTCCAATGAATCGGGATTGGGGAGCGCCCCCATCGCCGCAGCTGCAGCCAAAACCAAATGGCCGGCAGAGCAAGGGCTGATTTCCATGACCGGGACATTTATCGATACGATCATTATCTGTAATCTGACAGGCTTGGCTCTCCTTGTATCCGGCGTATGGAACGGCAGCAGCGCAGGGGCAAGCATGACGCAGGATGCCTTCGCAAGCGCCTTCCCTGCCTTCGGCGCCGAAATCATCACTGTCTCCATTATCCTTTTTGCCTTCACCACGATAATCGGCTGGAACTATTACGGTGAACGCTGCGTCGAATATCTCGTCGGTGTCAAAGGAATCAAACCCTACCGTTACATTTTTGTAGCCATTGTTGCAGGCGGCGCTTTCATCAAGCTGGACGCCATCTGGCTGCTGGCAGATATCGTCAATGGCTTAATGGCCTTCCCCAATCTGATTGCCCTTATCGCCTTGTCTGGAGTAGTTGTGGCGGAAACCCGCAAATACCGGAAACATACCCAAGACGAGGCAGCGGCTAAATTTTCATTGAAGTCAGACGGCTTGCCGAAAGCGGAATAACCCGATTGGCAGCAGCAAAAGGCGTCCCGGAGGACGCCTTTTTGTATGCCTTTTTCCGGCTTGCCGTATTAATAGCCGAGCATCGACTTGGTTTTAGCGAATACATCGTTGGCCATTTTGGTGTAGCGGGCGGAGCCGTTGGCCTCCGCTTGTTTGACGTATGCATCCCAGCCGGAGTTGATGTCCTGCTGGCCGGTAATAAACTTCAGGGTAGCAGTGGAAATAAAGTCCATCAGCGGCTTGGAGATCAGGTTCATTTGCTCGCCTTCATCCGCAGAAGCCATGATGGGCGGAGCCGACTTCCGGGGCTGACGGTTCTTCAGAACACGGTCTGTAAAGTTCTTCTCGCCTTCTGTCATTTTGGACAGACGCAGCTTGGTGGTGCCGCCGTAAGCGAATACGCCGTTGGCAAAGCCATAATCCACGTTCAGCTTTTTGGTGCCGGTGGGGTTCATGCCGTTATAGGTAATATCCTTGGTCAGGGCAAAGTTGCCGTTGGCGTCCTTGGTATAGGTTTCGCCTTCCACACCCCACAGGCTCAGGGTTTGGCCTTCATCGGAATACCAGAGCCAGTCAACAAAACGCAGCATCTTGATGAATTTCTCCTGACCCAGCTCATCCAGCGCTTTTTTGCTGATCATCACGCCATTTTCCAGACGGGAGTTTTCAATTTGCGGCAGACCCTTGGGACCGCCCGGTTGAATGGTCATGTACAGGTCGGCGTTGGGCACCTGCATCTTGGCCTTGGATTCAGCCAGGAACTGGTAGTTGCCGTTGATCACATAGGTGTCACCCTTGTAGAACTTGGCCCGGGCGGCATCATCGTTTTGCGTGAAAGACTCAGGGTCCAACAGGCCTTCCTTCACCAGTTTGTTCAGGTAGGTTACATAAGCCTTATAGTCGGCGGTAGTATTGGCGAAATAAAATTCCTTCTTGTCCTTGTCAAACTGCAAACCATTGGCTTGACCCCAACCAGCGGTTACGCCGTAGGTTATGGCGGCAATATTCATGGTAGATTTGCCGGTGTACTGGTCGGACCATACATATTTGGCACCTGTAAACGTCTTTACCTTTTTAAGCGCTTCATAAAAATCTTCATAGGTCCACTTGTTTTCCAATGCTTCCACATCTACGCCGGCAGCCTTGAACACATCCTTGCGGATCACGTAGGAGTATCCGCCGCCGGCAGACTCCCACAGGCCGGGAAGCACATAATACTTGCCGTTAGCCTGCAGCTTGGCTTGCAGGTCACTCTCCAGCCCCCAATCCTTCACAGCCTTGGTATAGTTGGGCATATATTTCACCCAGTCGCTGATGGGAACAATCTGTCCGCCTGCCACAAAAGATGCTTCCTCATAGGTTTTGGGAATGATGTACGGGGCGTCGCCGCTGTTGACCAGGAGGGATTTCTGATTTTCATATTCCGTCCGGGCTGTCACCGTCAGCTTCATATTCACATTGCTTTTTTCGGTGATGGCGCTCCACAGCCGCCAGTTTTGTTTGTACGGGTAGGCTTCGTTATCGCTGTACATAACGGAATAAGTGACAGGCTCGTTGGACTTGAAGGTTTTGTTTTCGCCGTACGTGTAGTCCAGCTTGGATTCATCCACCGGGGCACTGGCATTCGGCGAGGAGCCGGAATCCTTGGAATCGCTGCATGCAACCAGCCCTGCTGCCATAATAACAGCCAACGTACCACTCATAACTTTGCTAATTGTTTTCATACGAACCTCCCTGTACTTTTTTGCGCCAGCAAAAACTGGCCTCGTAAGCTTCTTCTGGATTTTGGCATGTATGGCGCAAAGACCGAAGAACCCCCCCGGGATTTACGCGTTTTAATGAGGAGCGGTGCAAAGCTGCGGCAAGCGCTTGCCTAATCAGCCCTTAACCGAACCAATCATCATACCCTGAACGAAATACTTCTGCACAAACGGGTAAATGCAGATAATGGGCAGTGAGGTCAGCACCATGGCTGCGGACTTGATGGTGGCGGCGATTTGCCGGTCAGTCTCGGAGCTGGCCCCTGCTTCCGCCGCGGTGCCTCCCAGACTATCGATCAGTTGGCGCAGATAAAGCGCTACCGGCCACTTGTCCTTGGACTGGAGGTAAAGTGACGGACCAAACCAGTTATTCCACAAGCCCACCATGCTGAACAGTACCATCGTGGCCAGAATCGGCTTGGACAAGGGTACCGTAATCCGGGTAAAGATGCCGTACACACCCAGTCCATCCACCTTGGCCGCCTCTTCAATCTCGCCAGGAAGGCTGGAGAAGAAGGTTTTTACCAAGATCACGTTAAAAGCGCTGATGGCGCCGGGGATGACAATGGCCCAGATGGTATCCCGCATACCCAGGGATTTGGCGATCATAATGTAGTTGGGAATCAGTCCGCCTCCGAAGTACATGGTAAATAACACGAAGGGGATGAAGAACTTGTTCAGCCGCAGCCGCTCCTTGGAGAGGGGGTACGAAATGACGGCAGTGGCGGTTACCGAGATGACCGTTCCCACTACTGCATACAGGATGGTGTTGCCGTAATACTGGAAGAACTCGGGTTTGCTGAGGATGATCTTGTAGGTTTCAAAGGTAAATTCCACGGGATACAGGAATACCTTGCCCGCATAAATGGATGCTTCCGAGCTGAAGGACTGGGCGATCAGATAGACAAAGGGATACAGCGTCACCAAACAGACGAAGGTCATGATGATGGCATTGAATACCTGAAACAGCCGGTACGAAAACGTTTCTTTTATCATTGTGCCGCTCCTTTCTACCAGAGGCTGGTTTCGGTTGTCCGCTTGGATACTTCATTGGCCAAGGTTACCAAAATCAGTCCGATAATCCCTTCGAATAATCCCACCGCGGTAGCATAGCTGAAATTGCCGCCGGTATTGCCGAAGTTGCCGCCGCCGATACCCATCCGGTATACGAAGGTAGAGATGACATCCGCTTTTTCATAGGTAAGCGGGTTATAAAGAAGCAGGATTTTCTCGAAGTTCGAACCCAGAATGCCGCCGATGTCGAGAATCAGCAGTGTCATGACCGTTGGCAGAATGCCGGGGATGGTCACATGCCACGCTAACCGGGCGCGGCTGGCGCCGTCAATTTTGGCGGCTTCGTACAGCTCCGTATTGATGCCGGTCATAGCCGCCAGGTAGAGAATCGTACCCCAGCCCAGACCCTGCCAGATGCCCGACGCCACGTAGATGGTCGGGAACCATTGGGGCAGCTGCAGGAAGGCAATTTTGGCATGTCCCAGATTTTCCAGGAGAGTGTTGACAGGACCTGTGCTGGACAGCAGCTCCTTGACCATACCGGCCACAATAACCATAGAGATAAAGTGGGGCAGGTAAGAGATGGTTTGAACCAGTTTTTTGGTCCTGATCCGGCGCAATTCATTAAGAAGCAAAGCAAAACCCAGCGTTAACGGAAAGCGGAACAGCAGATAAATAATGCTCAGCGACAGTGTATTCCGGAACGCCCGCCAAAAGTTGGGGTCCTTCATAAACATCTGGAAGTATTTGAAGCCTACCCATTCAGTGCCCAGGAAGTTGGGTCCGCCGCGGTATTTGCGGAAGGCGATAATATTGCCGATCATCGGCGCATATTTGAAGATCAAGAAATAGATGACCGGCAGGATCAGGAAGGTGTAAATTTTCCACTCTTTTTTGACGTGCCTCCACAGCGGCTCTTTTTTCAGGGAATAAATCTTGGTCTGGCTCAGCTTTTCCTCCAGTTGGACTGACATGCCTCCACCTCCTCCGTTTTAATAAATCGTCCGGTTCAGTTCGTCGGGAATGCCCGATTTGCGGTAGAAATACGTATTGACCATATCCCGCCATTCCCGGGCATGAAGCCGCTGCTCCTCCAGACGGGAGGCAGTGCTGCGGTGAATTTCCTCCGGCACCTTCCCGGCCAGCTCCAGCCACATCCGCACCATGGCATCCGCTTCCTCCACCCCTTCAAAATGGGTGTTGTAGATATGCTGGATCAGGGTTGTGCCGCCGGACAGCCGATGGTTGTAGGGAACGTAATGGAAGAACAGCAGCAGTTCCTCGGGACAGGTCTCCACAGTGTTGTACATGGATGCGTTCGGCTCCTTGTACTGGGTGGTGTAGCCCGTTCCCTCCGTGCTGCGGTCCACGCCTATCCCCTTGTGGTCCGCCCGGTGGTAGGTGCCCCATCTGTCATATTCATATCCGTCCACATTGGGCCCGTAATGATGGTTAGGGTTAACCATCCAGCCGATGCCCAGCGGGGAGGTGTATTTCTCGTAGGTTTTCCATGAGCCCATCAGGATGTTCTCCACCACGGCCAGCACCCGGGGATCGGTTCCGAAGGTCAGCGTTGCCCATTCCCGGGCGATCTCCTCGGAGGTGAGGGACGGGTCGAAGCTGAGTCTTCCGAAGCCGTACCAGTTGGCTGCGGCCAGATCATGGCCGGTCCAGTTGGAATCATCCCCCGTATTGGCCACGGCTGCCATGCCGCAATTGGTACGCCCGTGGGTTTTGCCGCTGGCGATATCCCTTACCGTGTCTTTTTCCGGAGCACAGTGAGTTCGGAAATCCAATACCTCGCGGAACATGGGGATCAGATAGCATACATGACGCTGCTGCCCGGTATATTCCTGGGCAATCTGAACCTCCAGCATCTGGTTGGTGGCCTCAAGTCCTCCGAAGAGGGGAGAAACCGGCTCCCTTACTTGAAAATCCATGGGACCATTCTTGATTTGGAGAATGACATTATCGTGAAAAGTGCCGTCCAGGGGCTGGAAGTGATCGTAGCCTGCCCGCGCCCGGTCTGTTTTGCGGTCCCGCCAATCCTGCTTGCAGTTGTATACGAAGCAGCGCCAGATGATCAGTCCGCCCCACGGCTTGATGATATCCGCCAGCATATTGGCCCCGTCGGCATGGGTCCTGCCATAGGTGAAGGGGCCGGGGCGCCCTTCGGAATCCGCCTTGATGAGGAAGCCGCCCAGGCCGGGCAAAGCCTCGTACACCTCCTGCAGCTTCTCTTGCCACCAGCTGACCACACCGGCATCCAGCGGGTCGGACGTATCCAGACTGCCCAGCTCCAGCGGAGCGGCGAAGTTCAGGCTCAGGAAAAGCCGGATCCCGTATCCGGCAAAAATATGCTGCAGGCTGCGGAGCTTATCGAAGTACCGGCCGGTAATCAGGCTGGTGGCCGCATGCTTTACGTTGACGTTGTTGATCACAACTCCATTGATGCCAACGGATGCAGCCAAACGGGCGTAATCCCGGGTCCGGTCATTAACCAGTATTTCGTCATTCTGAAAAAAGAAGGATTTCCCGGAGTAGCCCCGTTCAATACTGCCGTCCATATTGTCCCAATGGTTCAGCATGCGCAATGGGTTATCCGGGGTTTGGCTCTCCCGGATCTCCTGGACGGGAACCTCGGCCTGCAGCCGGCGGAGGAGCTGGAAGATACCGTACAGCACACCGGCAGAGCTTCCGCCTTCGATGGTATAGGCGGCTTCGCCGGGGTAGATCCGGTAGGCCTCTGTCTTGAGCTCAGGGCTCACCTGGAGCCGGATACCGGCTTCCTCCGGTGCTTCCGTCCGGGGCAGCTCCACCCCGAACATCCCTTGGGCTGCCAGCTGCAGCTCCCGGATGCCGCTGTCCAGAACGGCATCCCCTTCTTGCGTATATACTCCCGTCAGATACTGGCGGAAACCGGGTTCACTGACCGTCCGGTAACACAGCCACGCCTGAGAATGTGCCATTCCCGATTTCACCTCTTTCGCTGATCTCATACTCTCCGTCTGCCGTTACTGTGAGTGCCTGCGGAGCTTTGCCGGTGAGAAACCGGCTTCTTTCGTCAGGCTGGGAGGTACCGGCGTAGACCGTATAGCTTCCCTTCAACACCCGGCGGACGCCTGCCTCATCGCATAAGCTGAATGCCTCCAAGGGCAGCTGAAGGGTAATCTCCTGCTCATCTCCCGGCTGGAGGCGCACCTTGCGGAAGGCCTTTAATTGCGGGTTCGGTGTATGGTCGCGATCCGCCTTCACATACAGCTGGACCACCTCTCCGCCTGCCATGCTGCCCATATTGCGCAATTTTACAGTCACTTGTATGCCGGCTTCGGTAATATGGGACGTATCCGCTTTCACTCCGTCCAGATGGAAGTCGGTATAGGATAAGCCGTACCCGAAGGGATACAAAGGCTCTGATTGCATATATCGGTATGTGCGGTTCTTCATGGAGTAATCCGTAAACTCCGGCAGCTGGTCGTCTTCCTTGTAGAAGGTAACCGGAAGCTTGCCTTCCGGGGAGAATTCCCCGAAGATAGCCTCGGCAATGGCTTTGCCGCCCTGTGAACCGGGATACCAGCCTTGGATAACGGCAGGCACATGGGCATCCGCCCAATCCACTGCCAGCGCACTGCCCGACAGCAGCACCAGAATCACCGGCTTGCCGCTTTCGTAAGCGGTTTTCAGCACTTCGCTTTGCAGCCCCGGCAGCTTCAGGTTCGGCTTGTCACCACTGGCAAATTGATTGCCTTGGTCCCCTTCCTCACCCTCCAGGCCGGAATCCAGCCCCAGGCATACGACAATCACGTCGCTCTCCTTGCAAACGCCCTTCACCTCGGAAATCCGGTCATTTTCCTGTCCCAATCCGCTCATCCGGTTCTTGTATAAATGGCAGCCCTCCGAATAGAATACCCGGACGTCCTCGCCTACATAGTCCTGGATTCCTTCCACCACCGTAATGTAACGGGAGGCGGTGCCTTCATAATTGCCTACCAGCGCCCGCCGGTTATCGGCATTGGGCCCGATGACGCCGATGGTGCGGATGGCTTTTTTGTCAAGAGGCAGCAGCTGGTTTTCGTTCTTCAAGAGCACCAGACATTCCCGGGCAGCCTTGCGGTTCAGCTCACGCATGGCATCCGAATCCACCTGATTGTACCGGATCGTGGAGTACGGCACCTTCTCCTGCTCCTCAAACAGCCCCAGCTTCATCCTCGTGGTGAACAGCCGGATTACAGCCTGGTCAATCTGCTCCTCGGTCACCAGTCCGTCCTTCACGGCTTCCAGCAGATAAACGAAGATGTTGCCGCAATTCAGATCACAGCCGTTTTTCACAGCAAGCGCAACGGATTCAATAGGAGTTTCCGTCACCTTATGGTGTTCATGGAAATCCCGGATGGCCCAGCAGTCGGATACCACATGGCCTTCAAATTGCCAGCTATCCCGAAGAATTTTCTTCAACAGAAGCTCGCTGCCGCAGCACGGTTCGCCGTTAGTGCGGTTATAGGCGCCCATAACCGCTTCCACCTTGGCTTCCTGTACACAGGTGCGGAAAGCCGGCAGATAGGTTTCGTACAGATCCTGCTCGGACACCACAGCGTCGAATTGATGGCGGATATCCTCAGGTCCCGAATGGACGGCGAAATGTTTGGCGCAAGCGGCCACCTTCATATATTGTTCATCCTGGCCCTGCAGCCCCCGGATAAACCGGACAGCCAGCCGGGAGGTCAGATGCGGGTCCTCGCCGTAGGTTTCATGGCCCCGGCCCCAGCGGGGATCGCGGAAAATATTCACGTTGGGAGCCCAGAAGGTTAGCCCTTTATAAATATCGGTATCATCGAATTCCTGCTGCATGTTGAACTTGGCTCTCGCCTCCGTGGAAACGGCATCCGCCACCTCCTCCAGCAATTCCTCGTCAAAGGTTGCCGCCAGCCCGATGGCCTGGGGGAATACCGTTGCCACACCGGCTCTGGCCACTCCGTGCAAGCCTTCATTCCACCAATTATAAGATTTAACCTCAAGGCGCTCAATAGCCGGCGCCGTATGCAGCATTTGATAAACCTTTTCTTCCAGAGTCATCCGGCCGACCAGCGCTTCAGCCCGTTCCCGGTACTCCTTCAATTTGGTTGCGTTCTTGACCAGCTCCATCATCCAAATCCACATCCTCTCTCTTTGTCATGCTGAAGACAGCAATATATGCTATAGTAGACATATGGCTAGTTTCGTAAAAATAAGGGATTTAATGGCATATGAAAATAATGAATACGGTTACAACTTTCATGTAAGCCCTTAAATTTTACTTGCTACACCTTTATTATAGCCATTCCAGGTGTGGTTTCTCCTTGATTGTTGCGATCCATTAATCAAAAATTGCTATTTTATTTCACCTTTGAAAGGATGTATATACTCATGATTGAAATTCTCCACGGCACCCATGAAACCGTGTCCTATGAGGAGCGCTTCGGCATCCGCTTGTATCTGAACGAGCAAGCCGAGGATTATCCAATCCATTGGCATACTGCGGCAGAAATTATTATGCCGCTGGAGAATTGGTATAAAGCCGTTGTGAACGGCACCGAGCATGTCCTGCAGCCTGGCGACATTCTGGTGATTCCCCCCGGGGAGCTGCACCAGCTGTTTGCTCCTCCCCACGGCAACCGGATCATTCTGCAATTTGACAGCACCCAGCTCCATATGCTGAACGGCTTTGCCTCCAGTCTGCATCTGCTCCGCCCCTGCACCGTCGTCCGCAAGGATACGGATGAAGGGCTTCACAGCGTGCTCAAGCCGCTTTTGCTGGACATTATGGAGGAATATTTCAGCAATACGCTTCTCAAGGAAGCAGCGGCCTATTCCTTCCTGATCCAATTCTTCGTTACGCTGGGCCGGCACTTCCTGAAGGGGGAGAACCGCTTTCCCAATACCACCAGCCGCAAGCAGCATGAATATATGGAAAAGTTTTTGGAGGTTTGCGATTACATCAATTCCCACTGTGCGGAAACCCTCCAATTGGACGACCTGGCTGCTCTGGCCGGCTTCAGCAAATACCATTTTATCCGGCTGTTCAAGCAGTTTGTGGGGATGTCCTGCTACAGCTATCTGAACCAGCAGCGGATCATGTATGCGGAGAAGCTGCTCATCGATCCCAGCCTGTCCATTACCGATGTGGCCATGCAGTCCGGCTTTGTAAGCTTGGCTACCTTCAACCGCGTTTTCAAAACCTACAAAAACTGCACCCCCACCCAGTACAAGCTGCTTCAGGGCGTCCATATTCTCAACGAGGCCTGATTGATGCAGACGGGTATCCTTTTTTGAAAACAAACTAACCCGGCCTGAGTGTGTTCAGGCCGGGCTTTACGTGCAGAAACTGCGTCGGAACAAGGCTTTACAGCGCTTACTCCGGTATGATGGTGGACAATGCGTGTTTGTACAGCATGCTTTGTTTGCCCGAGCGTGCCCGGACCAGAACCACAAATTTGTCAAAAGCCTCGATTCTTCCCTTCAACGGCACTCCATTCACGGTAATGACGGTGCATTCCCGCTTTTCCTTCCACAACTGATGAAGCTGTTCATCCTGGTTGACGGTCATAGCCATCCCTCTCTCTCTATCAGGTTTGCTATTCCCTTCTACTATAGCACACGGCCGGCGATACCATCCAAGATTTGATTGGAAAGATCAGGTTTATTTTTTTGTGTGCACCGCTGCTGCTGCCATTATCACGGAGGAGTTGGCGTGGTTTTTTTGACAATGGTAAAATTGCTCTCCAGCAAAAGCCAGTTCTGCGGGAACGGAAGCCCCAGCTTCCAGTAGCTGATTCCCCGGATACCCAGCTCCTTCAGCAGATTGAATTTGGCCTGGATGGACCGGGCATCCTCAAACCAAACCACATGCTCCTTGCCTTCACTTGTATAGTTAAAATGGGGCGCCTGCGCCTGGTAGTCATACTGAATGGCAACGCCGTTTTGTCTGGCCAGCTCTATGGCTGCTTGGGGACTTACCGCCCGGGCAAAGGGTCCGCCCTGCACAAAAGGCAGGGTCCAGTCATACCCGTACAGGTTTTGCCCCATCATAATTTTGTTGGCGGGAATCTCTGTGAGTGCATACTCCAGCACCCGGCGCACCGGGCCGATGGGAGAAACCGGCTGGGGCGGGCCGCCGCTGTAGCCCCATTCGTAGGTCATGATCACCACAAAGTCCACAATCTGGCCGTGGGCTCTGTAATCATGGGCCTCGTACCATTTGCCCTGCTGGGTTGCGCTGGTTTTGGGCGCCAACGCGGTAGAGATCAGATACCCCTTGGCATGAATCCGGGCAGCCGCTTTGCGCAGAAACGCATTGTATGCCTCCTTGTCCGCGGGGCGCAGGAACTCCATGTCAAAGTGGATATCCCGGAAGCCCAGACGGTCTGCTGTAGACAGGATGTTATCCAGCAGCGTGTTTTGCAGCTCCTCGTTGCTCAGGATGACCTGCCCCAGCTCGTCGCTGAAGCGGTCATTTTCCAGATTGGTGACCACCATCATCAGGGTCACGCCGTTGTTGCGGGCAATGTCTGGCAGACCGCCTAATGGAGGCGCCTGAAGGGTTCCGTCCCGGTTGATTCTGAAGCTGAAGGGCGCCAGATAGGTGAGGCGGGGCGCCGCCTGCCGGGATGCCTCGGTCAGGGCTGCGCTGACCTCATTGCCGCGGGGCTCCACGTAGGCATTGACCTCCGCTCTTCGTTTGGGCTGCGGGGGGATGTAGAGGCGGGTGCCGATGGTGAGGGTCCCACTTACCGGAATCCGGTTGACGCGGGCCAGCTCCTGGTATGGGATCCCCCACTGCCTGCCGATGCTGTAAAGGGAATCTCCCCGTTTGACCCAATAATAGGAGCCTTCGATGGGAATCACCAAGGCCTGGCCTACCACCAAACCCGCGGCAGCGGGGATTTCATTGGCTGCGGCAATAGCATCCACTGTAGTGCTGTACGACTGCGCGATGCCAAACAAGGTTTGTCCTGCTTGCACAACATGAATTTGCACAATTCTCCTCCTCCGGAATGTCCTGTCCTGCCATTACTATCACACATATGCGGGACGGCCCGGGATAAGACGCAAAAGTTGCGCTGGAGGTATTTGAGTAAATATGGGCTGTTAGCCCCCGGCGGGCTAACGGAAGCCAGAGTCTCATGCCCCCTCAGGCTAACGGAAGCCAGAGCCCTTATTTGAGCAAAAAAGCCGCTTTTGAAATTCTAACGGCGGCCACGGACGTTATTTGAGCCAAAAGGGCTTGCAGCAGCCATGTGGAGGCAAATAACGGCGCTCACTTCCGTTAGATTTCTAAACAGCTTGTTTTGGAGTAAATAAGGGCCGTGGCTTCCGTTAGAACGGACTGAGGCGACCCGGTAAGCGCGGAGGCCACGCAGGTATTCGATTTATCGCATAAAATCGTGTACTTCTTATCGCATACAATCATGTACTTCGCCCGCTTGGGGGCGATTATATTCGATATTTCGCATATAATCGAGCCTTCTCCCATCTAGAGCGACGCCCTCTTCCGCCTCCGTCTTAGCTATCTGCCCCTTCAGCCTCCAGCCGGTCCATTTCCGCTTCCAGGAACGCACGAGGGATCTGCTCCCCAATAAACACCACCACATCGGGGACGTTGATCTGGGGTGTGATCTTCATAAAGTCCGCCTGCCGGTAGGCATACTGGAATAGGTAGCGGCTTGAGGTATCCTTGAAGGTAAGCACACCCTTGGCCCGGTATACCTCCTCCGGCAGACGCCCTACCAGAGCTTCGAAGGCCTCGCTGTCCACCGGACCCGAAAGATACCGGGTGTATACCATGACATGCTCATGGCTGTGGTGATACCCTCCAGAATGATCATGCTCATGGTGATCATGGTCGTGGTGGTGATTATGGTCGTGATCGTGGCCACAACCACATCCATGCTCCTTTTGCTCACCGCCATGCTCATGCCCGCAGCTATGTTCTTCCCCATGCCCATGCTCCGCCCCGTGTCCATGCCCTTCTCCGCAGGCGCATCCGGCGTTCTTCTGCTTCGGCGAACCGTCCAGCCGGTCCAGCAGACTCAGGTCAATGTCTGATTTCACAGCGCGGACCAACAACCCATGAGGATTCCACCCCCGCAGCGTCTCCTCCAGAGAAACCAGCACCGGCTCGTCCACCAAATCGGTTTTGTTCAGAACGATCAAAGAGGCACAGCGGATCTGCTCCTCAAGCAAACGGTAGGTTTTGCCTGTTGCCTTGGCCGTTTCATGCACCAGCATAGCCGCATCCGCAACCGTAATCACACCCTTCAGCTCCATGCGGGTATACAGGGATGCCTCCGTTACGCCGTCCAGGATTTCCATAGGATTGGCCACACCGGTAGCTTCAATAAATATGGCATCAGGGGCTTCATCCCGGATCAGCTGCTGCACCGCAATCCCCAGATCCCCTTGGACCGTACAGCAGATGCACCCGTCCAGAAGCTCCGCCATAGGAACCTCCAGGCCAACGGCCACACCGTCCAGATTCACCTCGCCCAGCTCATTCATCACAACAGCGGGCTTCTGCCCCTTTTCCTGCAGGGACCGGATGATCCGGCTTAATAAGGTCGTTTTGCCGCTCCCCAAAAACCCTGCCAATATATAGACCGGCACAGGATGCTCCATCCACATGCTCCTCCTTCAAGGCTCCTGTCAAAAGAGCTACTCAATGGTAATTGTTACGATTACTCACAATGGTAATACTATAGTCTCTGGATTTCAACCTGTCAATCGAAGGGTTCTGTGGTACACTTGGAACAAGCCGGAAGCCGCTGTACGGCTTCACTATTAAACAAGGAGCCTCAATATGGAAACCTCCGTCCAGATTCACCGGCGTGAAGCCCCGTCCAGCGTCCGGTGTATGATTTTGACCCTATCCGATACCCGTACTCCCGATACCGACAAAAGCGGCCAGACCATCCGGCAGCTGCTGGAGGAGGCAGGGCATGTAGTGACCAAATACCACGTGATCAAAGACGACAGAGCCGGCATACAGGAGCTGCTGCTCCAGGCGGCCGCAAATCCTGAGGTAGAAGCGGTTCTGATGAACGGCGGAACGGGCATTGCCCCCCGGGATAACGCCTACGAGGCGGTGAAGGAGCTCCTGGACAAAGAAATGCACGGCTTCGGCGAAATTTTCCGCTACCTGAGCTTTACGGAGGATATTGGCACAGCCGCCATCTTGAGCCGCGCCATTGCCGGTGTAAAGGGGCAGACCGCCATTTTCTCCATGCCCGGATCAACGGGAGCCGTTAAGCTGGCCATGACCCGGATCATCCTGCCCGAGCTGGGACATGTGATGCGGGAAATCTACAAGCAAAAATAACCGCAGCAGCCTCACCGCTACAGCCTATAGCACAAAAAGCCCCTGAAGACACGGACCTCCGTCCGCAGTTCTCCAGGGGTTCTTTCATTGCACTACAATAAACTACACAATATTGTTAATGCGAAGGAACTGGCCGATCTTCATGTCGCTTTTGCTGATGTGGGACAAAAGCCAGTCCGTCAGGGTGCGGTTCAGCTTCAGAGTGGTAACCACGGTGGCGCCCTGGTTCTGGATGCTGGCTTCCAGCTCCAACACGGAGGCTACGAAGTCATCGTGATCTTTTTTGTGCTCGGCGTACTCTGGGTAATTGTACTTCAGCATGATTTCTTCCTCCGAACGGAAATGCTCCACGGTATAGTCCCTGAGAAAAGCAAGGGTTTCCATAATTTTATCCTTGCCCTTCTGCTGGATGCACGCGTCCAAAAATTCATTCAGCTTCACCACCAGCTCCTGATGCTGCTGGTCCACTTCATCAACCCCGATATTGTACGTCTCTCTCCATGAGATCATTGCCTTCACTTCTCCCTTATGCGTTCCGGAATATGACCATTACCTCTTTCATTAAAACGATTTCCTCCCTCCGCATACCGTAAAATCCATCACAATTTCTTTAAAATTTCGATAAAATATGGATAAAATGTTCAAATGATGTCGGTATTGGTCGCGAGGGCCACGGCGCCACAGAACAAAAAAAAGCGCCGAAGCTTCGCTTCAGCGCTAAACCGGCTACTTGCCGCGGAACACCCACAGCTTGCTGCCGATATAATTTACCACCACCGTGACGGCGGTCACTCCTATTTTGGCTATCAGCGGGTGGAGGCTTAGGCCGGTCTTGAGAACATACAGCAGCGCGATGGATAACAGAAGCGTACCAATATTCACCAAGACAAACCGGGCGAATTCCCCCTTGTCCACCCGGCCCGCCTTCCGGTTCTCCTCACCGGCTGTACCCTTGCCTCCAAAGGTCCACAGCTTGTTCACCACATAGCTGTTCATCGTCCCGGCTGAATAGGAGAACACCTGAGCCACCAGGTATTGCACCCCGAACCAGGTCAGGAGCGCATACACCAGAAAGTCCACCGCCGTATTCATAACCCCTACCAGTCCGAACTTGATAAATTGGATCAGCCCCAACATCCGGCCGCCGTTATCTGCTGACAGGGACGGCCCCTTCGCCTGTTCCATAACGGAGTGTCCGGCTTCCCCCTGCTCTTCAACCATATTTCATCCACCGCTTTCTCTCACCCATGTTCATCCAGCCTAACCCAAGCTTTACCGTAGTCAGCGGACCCGTTCCGGCTCAGGGGCCTGTTCACGGGTACTGGAAGCTCCGCCCTTCACCTCTTGGATGATGTACAGGGGACGGTCCTTGGACTCATCGTAAATCCGGCCGATATATTCACCGATGATGCCCAGCAGGATCAGCACAATACCGTTAAAAAACAGGTTAATAGCCACAGTGGATGCCCATCCGGCCGTGGTGGACTCGGTAAACAGCGCCTGGTACAGCACCACCAGCAGATAGATGAAGCTTAAGCCCGAAAGAAAAAATCCCAGATAAGTAGCCAGCTTTAACGGCTTGTACGAAAAGGAGGTAATGCCGTCCATGGCGAAGCGGATCATCTTCTTCAAGGGGTACTTGGTTTCCCCCGCCCAACGCTCCTCCCGCACATACTCCACGGAGGTCTGGCGGAAGCCTACCCAGCTGACCAGGCCGCGGACAAAGCGGTTCTTCTCCTTCAGCCCCCGCAGCACATCCGCCACCTTGCGGTCGATCAACCGGAAATCTCCGGTGTCCACAGGAATTTCGACATTGGTCATGCTGCGCAGGAGCCGGTAAAAGAACTTGGCCGTAGCTTTTTTGAACACCGTCTCTCCTTTGCGCTTGGAGCGTTTGCCGTAAACAACATCATAGCCTTCCTTCCACTTGCCGATCATCTCGAGAATAATGGAAGGCGGGTCTTGCAAGTCCGCATCGATCACCACTATCGCTCTGCCCGCGGCATAATCCATTCCGGCAGTAATGGCAATCTGATGCCCGAAGTTCCGGGAGAAATCCAGCAGGCGGACGTTGGAATCACTGTCGCACAGCCGGCTGATAATCTCCACCGTCCTATCCCGGCTGCCGTCGTTGACGAACAGCAGCTCGTAGGACTCCCGGGTGGTGTCCATGACTTCCTTCAGACGTTTGTAGGTTTCCTCAATAACCGCCTCTTCGTTATACATCGGAACGATAATCGAATACTGTACCATGTTTCCTTCCCTCCTGCCGTCCCGGCGGGCCAAGCCTGCATCGGAACGGCTTTCTCGATATAAGCGGTTTTGTCATGTCCACCGCAGTCTAGTTGCTGTAGAAATACCAAGTGCCGAACCAGCGCAGCACATTGGCCACGTAGGACTTGTCCACCACCATGCCGGACAGAACCGGATAGAACAGGATAAACAGCAGCAGCGCAGTGCCCATATACAACCAGTTTACCCAACGCCGCATCCCGAACTCCTCATTCAGAATCTTGAAGACATAGACCAGGCACAACACAATAAACGGCACCATGGCAAAATAGTGATAGATAAAGGTCAGCCGGGTGACCAGCATCCATGGAAGATACTGGGAGCAGAAGGCGGTCAGGATGACGATCATCCCTTTTTCCCTTCTGCGGATGGCCAGAACGGTAACAATGATGACCGCCACAAGGCCCAGCCACCACACCAGCGGATTGCCCATGGATACTATGCTCGATACCTGTCCGGCAGGCAGCAGCGATTGCCCGGAGTAGAACCAGATGGGCTTCACGATAAACGGCCATTCCCACCAGGGGGAGGCAAAGCCGTGAGTCGCCACCAGCTTGCTGTGGTAGTCCCACATGTCTTTTTGATACTGGATCAGATGGTCCAGGGAGAAACCCTCCCCGGGAACTGTCATATACGGGATAAAAGAGGCGCTGTAAATGATCCCCGGAATGATAACGAAGAACGGAATACACCATAACACCGTTTTGATAAGGGAGGGCCAGAACAGCCTGCGGACCCGCTCAAGGGCAATCCGCTGCAGGGCCGGGTCGTTATCCCCCCCGCCGGTTTGATCGGCGTCCGTGATCCACAGCAGGGCATTCTTCCGCCTGCCGCCACCGGAGCGGCCTTCAGGCTGGCCCTCCGCCTGCAGCGCATCTCCTGCTGCCTGGTATTCCCGGAATCTCCCGTAGAGAGAAGCGAAGAATAGCACGGCCAAACCAGCGCCTCCGTAAAGCACAATCCACTTGCTGGCAGCACCGATGCCGAAGAACAGACCCGACAGGAACAGCGGCAAGAGCGTCTTCCGCAGCGGAACCCGGTAGAAGCTCATGGTCATATACTTGTACATAAAGTAGAACATCAGCATGATGAAGAACACGCCGTACGTATCAATCGTTGCAATCCGCGTCTGGGCAAAATGCATAAAGTCAAAGGTGAACAGGAATGCCGCCATAAACGCCAGATGAGTCGAGCGGAACAGCCGCTTTCCGAACACATACATAATCGGAACCATGGCGATTCCGAACAGATTGCCCATAATCCGCCAGCCGAAAGGATTCATCCCGAACAGCTTGATGCCGATGGCAATAATCAGCTTGCCCAGCGGAGGATGGGTATTTTCGTACGGCTTGATGTTGTGGATATGCTCATACGCGGTGCGCGGATGATAGATTTCGTCGAAATAACTGCCGTCCATATATGTCGGATGGTAAGGGGAGTCCTCCGGTTCGTCGAACAATAACGAAATAGAGCCGCGCACAGGAGGCGTCATGCCATCGGTATGTATAGAAGCCACAGCCAGCGGCCGTTCCCCGTCCTTTTCAAAGAAAGCCAGCTCGCTTAAGGAAATGCCGCCCGTTTCCACAGTAAACTTCGCATAACGGGCTTCCACATCCGTTTTCAGCACACTCCACGTGAAGAACTTGGTGTAGGTGACATCCACGGTCTGCGGATTAGCCCAGGCTTCGGGCGTTTCCTTGGCAAATTCGATTTTCAGCTTGCCCTCACCAATTTCGGCGTAGCTGTTGACCCGCTCAATATGCTTCACGGAGCCAAAATCCACGTAGAAGCTTTCGCCGCTGACCGCCGGCTCCCACACGGTTTCCGGGGCCTTCAGCGATCCCAGGTTATAGAAGGACACCGCAGCATATACCGCCGTCAATCCCAGCATCAGCTGCCAGTCCCGCCGCGTCATACCAAGGCGCAGGTTTTCCGGCAAGCCTTTGGACGGCTTTGTTCCCTCTATGCTGTTCGCCAAGGCAGTATCCCGAAGCGCGTGCTCCAGCTTTGGATCATAAACGGGACGCACCTGCCCCTTCACAAACACATCATAGCCGATTTTCAGCAAATAACCAAATAAAGTCAGGCTTGCAAAGGATACCAGCAGCATAACCCCGTCCGTTTTGGCCGGTGTTGCCCCGTCCCAGCTCAGGTTCAGCACATACGCTACGTTCAGGTAATGACAGACGGATAATCCTACAAAGGACAGCAAGAGACGCCTGTCCTTCACATAAATGAAGGCGGCCAGGAGCAGGGCGACTGCCGGGAACCAGTAGCGTTCATGCATTTTGGAGCCGAAGAGGAACATGGTGGAAATCAGCACCAGCCCGATAAAATACGGCAGTCCCTCGGTGTGGTGCTTCCCCTTCAGGAAATAATACAACGCCAGCCCCACGGCAACAAAAATAAACAGCGTGCCCCAGGTACCATACGAGAACAAAATGAACGTATCCCCAAGCGGCTTCCAGTTCCCAAGTGTAAGGGCGTACAGATTAAAGGCGTTTAATGAGGCAAAAGGGTACGACATCAGTGTTTCCTTGTATAAATGGAAGATCCACGCGGGCTTCATGGACAAGGAAAACGGAAGAATCCCTGCCAGGAAAACAGCCAGGCCGCTGGCAGCCGATTGGAGCAGTACCTTCCAGCTTTTGGTCTGCCAAAAGAAAAACAGCAGCACCGGCGTAAAAATTAATGCCTGGGGTTTGATCAGAACCGCAAGGGCGAACAGGATACCCGCTCTAATCGCCTTTTTGTCCCGGACCGCATTCAGGGTCAGGAGCAGGAACAAGGTGAAGAAGGAATCCACCTGGCCCCAGTTGGCCGAGTTGACCAGAACCGCCGGGTTGAACACATAGAGCAGCGCAATCCCGAAGGCGGCGCCTTGACCCAGCTTTTTGGCGGCCATCCGGTAGAACAAACCTGCCGTAGCCAGGTCCGCCAGCATAGCCGGCAGCTTCATCAGAATAAGCAGCGGCAGGGAATCCATGGCCAGGTTATAGAAGCTCTGGATTTTGCCGAGCACATACAGCACATAGATGTATCCGGGAGGGTAGTCCACGAACATATCCGTATCGTAAAAATGAGTCAGCCCGCCGCTTGCGGCATGGGAGGCCCAGGCCTTGAAGGTATTCATGTCGCTGACATAACCCTGGCTTTTGGCCAGGACCAGCCGCCACACCAGCCCGGCGGACAGAAGCCCGAACAGCCACAGCTGGGCTTGTGTGGGTGAAAAACGCTCCAAACGGTCCTTGCGGAACAGATTTATGTATGCAATGCCGTACAGCATAAAGAAAGCCAGAGCATACCCCATCAGCTTGAAGGGGGTGCCTGTGGTGGCGGCGGCCGGTTTGCCGTCCGATCCCGTGGAGGTTTTGGCTTCGCTGAAAGAACCGACAGTGACGCCTGCAGGAGCGGTGTCTACCTCCTCCAGCTTGATGTCGTCAAACCAGGCTTTCCCTTTATTCAAGCTGCCGTATCCTCCCAGTCGCGCGGCAACCTTCATTTCCTTCTGTTTGTCCCCGGTTCTGCCATACAGCTCTACGAACAAAAATTCGCCGCCGGTATCCAGCAGATCGGCGGACATATCCATGGAGCCCAGCACCGACAGGTTGGCTCCCTTAAAACCGCTTGTGGCCCCCTCCGCCCTGATCCAGCCGGAGAGCTTGTACAAGGTTTTGGGCTTAACCTCTACCTTTTGTACCCATTTGGCATCGTTTTCTCTCGTACTCTCGATATAAGCGGCCTTGCTGCCACTATGAACGGGTGAATCCGTTACTGTAAACCTGCTGTAGGAATCCCCGCTGTTCCAGACATCCGTTTCCCAAGATGAAGCGCCTTCTTCAAAACCGGAATTATGTAAAAGACCCTCTGCGGCAAACCCAACACCTGCCCACAAAAACAAACCCAGCAAGGAGCAGATTCCCAGCTTTCCCAACCACGACTTCATCTTCGCGACCTCCACCCGTCTCTCGCATTCTTCTACCATTATGCCAAATGGATACCCGAATGAACAAGTACATCACGCCAAAAACACCAAAAACCGCCAAAATCCCAAGGATAAACGCCTATCACAAAGCAAACCCGGCGCTTCAGCACCGGGTCTGTTCTCCAAGTCTCTTAATATTCCTGCTGCATCTGGAAGGAAATCGCCGTATCCAGCGAGCCGTCCGGCTCCATCAGGGCCAGATCGCTACGCCCGTCCCCGTCCAGATCCATCACAAGGGGCCGTGCCCCCTCCAGCCCCCATGGGCCAAGGGTCGAGAACTTGTTATAGCCGCCTTCCTCGTCCTGGCGGTAAAGCGTTACCCTGCGGTCGGAGTCGTTCCAGATTAGCATATCCTCTAGGCCGTCCCCGTTGAAATCCCCGGCCAGCTGCTTGTCGCCCATTCCTCCGGCAAGGGAGATTTCCCTGCGTTCAGCGGTCCATGTATTCTCTCCGGGCAAAACCTCGAGCCGGATGCAGGAATTTCCTGTTTTGCGGCAATACGACAGCTGGTCTGCACCGGTTTGTTTGTCGGTAAGCAGCTGCATGCTGCGGTAATCCGCGACACGGCCCCGTTTTTCCTCGCCGCGCTTCCATTCCCCGTTGGGTTGTTTGATGTAGGGAATCAGCTGAGCCCCATTGGCGGTTACAACAGCCAAAGTGAAGCCGCCGCCCCGCTGCTGCAGGACCTGCGCCGCACTTAAGGCAGGCAGCTCAGGAAGCTTCCACGTGCCGGAGAGGGAGTAGCGGCCAGTCGCCGCAAGATACAGCTCCAGCTGACCGGCAGCCCGGATCACCCACAAATCTGCAGCACCGTCGCCGTTGGCATCCTTCAGACTGAACAAATCCCCCTTCTGCTTGGGAATGGTAGCCCACACCTCTGCCGCGGGCAGGGGATCATTGCGTTTGCCCGTGTAGCTGCCCGGACGCACCTCCACCTGGCCTTGATCCCGCCATACGACGGTATCCGTCTGGCCGTCTCCGGTGGTATCCCCCAGCCGTGTGTTGCGGGTTATGGTTCCGGCGGGAAGCTCCGACCACGGCGTAAAAGGAACCTCATCCAGAAGGGAGCGGAAGGTATAGCCTCTCTCCTTGATGGCGGCAATCAGCCGCTGCAGGTTGGTTTTGCTTTTGTCGGGATAGGCATATTCCGGCAGGCCGTTGCGGTATAACTGTGTGCCGTTCTCATCCGCCACCGGCTGCAGGAATTTGAATTCTAGGAAGGCGTGGTAGAAGAAGGACGGCAGTTTATCCGTTTTGCCCAATTGATCCAGGATCAGCTTTTCATCCTTGTTGTATGGAATGTAGGAATATGGGGTGGGCACATAGGCGACTCCCCTTGTTTTTGCCCCAGATAAGCTATTGATGTCCGTCTTAAGATGGATCTCCGTTTGGGAGGGCTGGGTAATTTCATTCTCATATATAATTCCGAATTGGGAGGCAAAAGCCGGATACTGCGCTACCGCTCCATGATAATGGGGCGTTTCCCAGAAGGCGGGCTTGATCCCCACCGCATCGAATATCTTCAGCCCTTCCGTCATCCGCTGCGCCGCAAAAGCAGGCGACAGCGTCTCCGGCACGTCCGGAACGTTAAACTCATTGCCGATGCCGGATTCCTGGTGGCCATCCGCCCGTTTGGTTTCCCCAACCTGGTGGGTGAAACCATGCATGCCAATCACAGCCCCGTCTGAAGCTGCTTTCTTCAATACGGCGACAAGGCTTTCGGTGTACAAATCCCCCATTTGGTCCAGGGACCGGCTGTAGGAGAGGCCATTCTCCCCATAATTCACCCAGCGGGGGATCACCCCGATCTGGTAATGGACACCCTGCTCCGCGAGATACTCCAGAACCGTCCGAAGCTTGCCCAACTGGTCCATGTTGGAGTATTCCCCTCCGGGGCCAACATCCTCCAGACGCAGCATAATCACCTTGGGCTCACTGTTCTCGCCGGAAGCCAGCATGATCTGGTAAGAGGCAAACAGCAGCGCCAGCACAATGAAAGAAATAACTGTTTTGGCAAGGGATATGCGAAGGCTCATGATGAACACCCTCCTGCGGGCGATTTTATCGTAAAACGCTTACATATTATATCCTGATTCCATTGCGATCTCTATAAGATTAACACTTGTTTCGACAAATTGCCGCATCTTTTTATTGAAAACTTCGTGATTTTTTCACAATTATGTACCGATCCGTTTACGTCCTTCAAAAAGGAGAGTTAGGCATTAATTAGCTAGAGTGCTATAATAGGGTTGCTTTTGTGTACTAAGCATTCCCTGTGCATTTTTAGACAGGGGCAAGGAGGAACTTATGTCATCCATTTCGAAGAAAAAGCTTGCTGTCTGCGTGTTAGGCTCCCTGTTGGCCGGAAGCGTGGTTTTGAGCGGCTGCGGCAACGACAAGGCAGGGCCCTCGTCTTCGGCGCCGGCCACATCACCTGCTGGCTCTGCCTCGGCACCCGCCAGCGCGTCTCCGTCACCCGCCGGGGGTAAAAACGGCAGCGTCCAGTCTATTGCCTTTGACGCGGCCGAGGCCACTGTGGCGCCGGGACAAACGCTGCGCTTAGCGCTTACCGGACTCAACGCCAAAAAAGAAAAAACAGCCATATCCGATGCCAAAGCCATCGTCTATACGTCGGACAAACCCGAGCTGCTTGCCGTTGACGCAAACGGTGTTGTGAAGCCCGGACCCAAAGGCGTCACGGGTGCCCATGCGGTTATCAGTGCCGAGTACCAAGGAAAGAAGGCAACGGTCGGCGTTACCATAAAATATGCCCTGGAGGACACGGTCAAAACCGTTTCCGGCAAAAATATCGTAACCAACGAAACGGATATTGCCGTGGTGGTGAACAAGGAACGGGGATTGCCGGATACCTATGAGCCGACGGATCTGACGGAGCCCAATGTGGATTTTTCCTTCAGCGGCAAGGCCGACAAGCGGATGCTGCGCAAGGAAGCCGCATTGGCGCTGGAAAAGCTGTTCAAACAAGCCTCCGGCGACGGCATCAAGCTCTACGGCGTATCCGGCTACCGCTCCCGGGCTACTCAGGTGAGCGTGTACAACAACAACGTCAAAACCCAGGGCCAGGCGGAGGCGGATAAGGTCAGCGCACGCCCCGGCTTCAGCGAGCATCAGACGGGTCTTGCCATCGACGTCTCCAGCCAAAGCGCCAAGTTTGCGCTGGAGGAGGTGTTCGGCACCACCAAGGAGGGCAAGTGGCTGGCGGAGCACGCCCATGAAACGGGCTTCATCATCCGTTATCCCAAGGGCAAGGAAAGCATCACCGGGTACAGCTACGAGCCGTGGCATATCCGCTATGTAGGCGTGGATATCGCCAAGGTGGTGTATCAGAACCGTTGGACCCTGGAGGAGTATTTCCGGAACGCTGTGCCGGTAAACGGCTAAGCGGCAGTCTCACACCGTGATAAGTAAACAAAGCAGAGCTTGGCCGTGTAATGACGGCGGTTGAGGCTCTGCTTTTTCATACTTTTACCATATCTTGCGTAATATTCACCTAACTATGTACCTCGACTAGCCGCGTACCTCTAACTGAATCCACCGGAATCCCACCTTTTCCGCGTCCCAAATGCAAAAGTGCATCTATTTCACGGGGATCCCGCCGCTCCCGAGTCCCAAATGCAAAAATACATCTATTCCACCGGATTTCGGCCTATCCCTGGTCCCAAATGTAAAAGTGCATCTAATTTCCGCCGCGGGCCCCTTTTTGCATCCATTCGGCGGAAATAACTGCACTTTTGCAGGATAGACAGTAAAATCCAAGGTTTGTTTACCAAATAACTGCACTTTTACATTTCGGTAGATCGCTGAATTTCAATAGGTGCTGGCAAAAACGATTCCGCGTGTGCATCTTCGCCCCACCAGCTAACCCTCTTCCAAACGAATCAAACTAGTATTCCTTTTACCCTAGCCCGCATGGCGGATTATACTCAGGCGCGACATTTACCAAATTAAGCCCCGTCCATCCTGCAGAAATGCATCTATTTTCTTGATTCGAATCGCTCCCTGCTCGCCAAATGCAAAAGTACATCTATTCTATCGGATTTCCGCCGCTCTCCTTGCCCAAATGCAAAAGTACATCTATTTTCCACCGCGGGCTCCATTTTGGACCCATCTGGCTAAAATAACTGCACTTTTGCAGGATAGACAGTGAAATCCAAGGTTTGTTTACCAAATAACTGCACTTTTGCATTTTAAAAGAGATGCCAGAGAGGTAGAGGTGTATCGGATCCATCAGTAACGTTTTCGCGCGCGCCTCTCACTACTTACCCTCTACAGATAGCCCACTGCCCGGGGCAGCAGCCGGTAACGGACAACCCGCTTGCCCTCCGCCCCTCCTTCCGCCGTAAACAAGCCTTTTTCGCACAGTGCCTTCAGCGTCCGGACGACAGTCCGGTGATTGAGGCCCAACTGCTCCGAAGCATCCATGGGCCGCAGCCTGCCGCCGAGGCAGCAAGCCAGGCGGACCAATTCCCGCTCCCTCACCGTCAACCCTCCGCTATGGCCATCCTTCGGCAGAAACCGGCTCAACACCATTCGCAGAAGAGTGATACACTGCTCCGGTCGCTGCTGGACATCATCATAGGCAAGGGCTACCACCTGGAATCCCAATGCCGTCAAAAAAGTTTCACGGTTCAGCTCGTTGCAGTATTTTTGCCGGTCCATATCCCGCACATGGGGGCCGAAGCCCTTGATTTCGATGGCCAGCTTCACATATGGCGTAATCCAGACAAAGTCGCAGAAATAGCTCAACCCCCGCCAGTCCATAACCTCATATTCCGGATGCAAATCCTCATAATGCCCATGCAGCGGCCACCAGACATTGCGGCAAAACAACGCCTCCGCTTCCTTGTGCCCCCGTTCCAAACGTCCCCGCCGCTCCCCAGTCCGCTTCTCCAAATGATCCAGGAGAAACTCCCGATGTGCTTCAACTTCATCCATTCCATCCACTCTCCATCCTCGCAAAAAATAAAAGAAGAACACCCCAAGCATAAAATCTAGCTTAGGGCGTTCTTCGCCATACACAGTATTATAGATGATCTTCAGTCAGCATGCTACCCTGAAATAACATGGTTCGAGCCGCAGGCTGGATGTGTTGTGAAAGCCTCGTATAAGGCAAAGTCTATTGGAGGACCTCCTCCGATATTCTCCAGGGCTCCGGAGGGTTCCGGGGTTCCGGGGTTCCGGGGTTCCGGGGTTCCGGGGTTCCGGGGTTCCGGGGTTCCGGGGTTCCGGGGTTCCGGGGCTCCGGGG
>JAEWIS010000038.1 GCA_023386955.1 Bacillota bacterium | reverse complement strand
GGCGCGCACAGCGCGCGGGCCGCCGCCGGCGGCCAAGGGCCCGGCGGGGAGGGCGAAGCCCCCGCCATGGCCAGGGAGCCTGCCCCGTGGGTGGGCAGGCTCCTAAAGGCACTGGGCGTGCAGCATGAGCTGCAGCTGGCACGCCCCCATGAGGGCGGCGCCCATGCGCAGCCGCCCCACACCCGCGCCGGCGAAGCGGCACCGCCGCCGGCAGGCACTGCGCCGCTGCAGGAGGCGGATGCGGCGGCGGACACCGCCACGCTGAAGGGCCTGCTGCTGCAGCTGTCCGCAGCGGAGGATGCCCCGCCTGCAGTCCGCGAGCAGGCGCAGCAGCTGGTGCAGCAGGTCACCGGCCAGCAGCTGCTGTTAACACCGGACCGGACCGCCATGTTCACGCATATGACCTTGATGCTGCCCATT
Organism: Bacillota bacterium; assembly: GCA_023386955.1. GTDB lineage: Bacteria > Bacillota > Bacilli > Paenibacillales > NBRC-103111 > Paenibacillus_AR > Paenibacillus_AR mesotrionivorans. The sequence continues at coordinate 478,739 of JAEWIS010000038.1, read as the reverse complement.
ATGAACCAGAACGGCAGCCAAACGGCGGCGGTTCATATCCAATCCCGCAAAGGCGCCAACGGCCAGCTGGATGCCCGGAACTGTCATCTGGTCTTCGATCTGGATATGCGTACCTTGGGAACCACACTGGTGGATGTTCAAGTGACGGACAGGATTGTGGCGCTTCGCGTCCACAATGACTTTCCCGAAATCGGGGAGCTTCTGGAGGAGCACCGGGAGGACATCCGGGAGGGGCTGGACAAGATCGGCTACCAGCTGTTGTCCATGAAGGTGCTGCCTTATCCGGAGCCGTTGACGCTGGGGGCTGAAGCCGGTACAGACAGCCAAACGGGGGACCATGGCCCAACAGCGGCATCATTGGCAGCCAGCCGTTACTACACCACGCCCTACAAAGGGGTTGACGTTCGCATATGACACAACCGGAGCAGCCCGCCAGCGCCGTCAAAAAGGCGGTGGCGTTGAAATATTCCCCCTCTGCCAACAAGGCGCCTGTAGTGGTGGCCAAAGGCAAGGGACAAGTAGCCGAGGCCATTCTGGGCAAGGCCAAGGAGGCCGGGGTTCCGGTCCAGGAGGATTCATCCCTTGTAGAGGTGTTGTCCAAGCTGGATATCGAGCAGGAAATCCCCGGTGAGCTGTATCAGCTGGTGGCTGAAATTCTATCCTTCGTATACCGCTCGGACAAAAAGGCGCGAGAATGGAGGGATAACGGAGGATGACCAGGGAGGAAAAGCAGCCGACCCGCCCGATCAAGGACAGCCGCCCGAACCATCGTTCCGCCGATCACCGCAAGGCCTTGGGGAGATGGGGCGAAGAACAAGCGGCGGCTTATTTGTCCAGCTTGGGCGTACAGATTTTGGAGCGCAACTGGAGAGCAAGAAGCGGCGAAATCGATATTATCGGCGAAGCGGACGGCCGCCTGATTTTTGTGGAGGTCCGCACCCGCCGTCCATCGGGCCGGTTCGGGACGGCGGCAGAGTCCGTGGATGCCCGCAAGCAGAAGCAGGTCCGGGATACTGCACTTGTTTACCTGCATGCCACCCGCCAGATGGCCCGTTCCTGCCGGTTTGATGTGGTTGCCGTCACCGCAGGCTCTATCCAAGCCAAGGCGGATATCACGCACATCCCTAATGCCTTTTAGCCACCGCCGGGATCGGCACATTCCAAAGAAGCACCGCCTCCTTGGTGAGGCGCTGCTTCTTTTTTTCGTCCTACACAAAAAAGCCGTTATTTAGTAAAATGAATGCATAAAGCGGGCTTAGGGTCTGTCTGCAAAACCGCTTGGGGGGATCTTTTATCGCCTTTTCGTCCCGGGCTATCATTACCATCGCTTGCCGTCCCACCCCCCGGTACGCCTTCACAAAAGTGCCTTGCCAGGAACAAAAATTCGCCGAAATCTGTTCCCCTCGGAGTTTGAAGACAGCCCCTAGTAGAGAAAGGGAGGTTCATGTGAACAAGCCGTTTACCCGAAACCGTAAAACAATGCTCATTTTGCTGAAGCGCTGCTTTAAATATTTTTCCTTGCTCATTGTGCTCATCGCGATGATCACCCCATTATTCATGAAGTCCTATTCACTGGCCAAGCAGTCTACGATTGAGCAGAGCAATCTGAGATTGAAGGAAGGGATGGATGCGCTGGAGGACCAGATTATCAAGGCACAGGAAATTACGAACATCTTGCAGCAGGAGGAAACCTTTAAACACCTGTTTTTTCTGGAGGGCCCGCCAACCAGTGAATATTACGTGGATATGAATACCCTTCAAAACAAATTGAAAAGTCTGTCCCTGACCCAGGATATGCTGTCCAATGTATACATCATGTTTCGGGACAATCCGGTTTTTATCTCCAACTACATTTCGTCTGACGATTACGCGAATGTGTACAATTTGTATTTTAACTATCCCGAGCTGCCGGTGGGTCAATTTCATGATTTACTGTTTAAGGGAAATGCGCTGGTACGGTTGCTGCCATCTATGAAAACGGTTTCTTCTTATTATAACCGGGGCAGCTTCAACGGGTTGACGGCCATCATCAGCAATTCCTACTTCAACGCTACAGATCAGAAAAGTGTGATGGCTATTGTATTGGATGAAGCGGATATGATTCGCAATATTCTGCGCGAGGCCGATCTTGACGATCATTTCGCCTACATGGCCGACAGCCAGCAGCAGCTGCTGTTTTCGCATAACTACGCGGACAGTGAAGTGCTTAACCATGCCGAAAATATGGAAGAGATCACCCTATCCTCGAAGAAGTATATCACGCTTACCTATACCACTCCCAAGCTGGGACTGCAAACCGTCATTGGAATTCCGCTCTACACCTTCCAGCAAAATGTGAATGCCATCCTGGAATTGGTCACCCTCTACATCCTGATCGGCGCTGCCGTTATTGTGCTTCTGTCTGTGCTTTTTTCCATGAAGGAGACGTTGTGGTTGAAAAGGCTGGTGGAGGTTGCCTCCGATTCCACGGATACCAAGTTCAACGCCCGCAATGAATATTCGTACATCGATCATGCCTTTACCCATATCAGTGCTATCAATAAGGAGCAGCTGGACAAAATTGACTACCTGAATACGTCCGTCAAGAACTCGGTGCTGAAGCATTTGTTGATGCTTGGTGTGTATACGGAGCGGGAGAAGGAGGAGGCGGACAGCTATTTCGGGCAGCAATTTCAACGGTTTTGCGTGGCGAAGGTGGGATTTCGTCTGGATGAGAGTGATCAGGGCACCCGCAATATCCAGCAGAGGCTTGTCATTGAGCTGGAGCAATTGGTTAAGGAGACCATCAAGCATGAGTATACGGTGCTTAACTTCCATTCTAATGAAGTCATATTCGTCCTATTCCCGGAAGAGGAGATTACCATCGAGGTCATCAAGGATCAGCTGTCCGAGATGATCAGGGCGATGAAGAGCGAGCTTTTTTTGACCATAAATGTGGGGCTGAGCCGGATTGCCCAAGGCAATATGAATGCCAAGGCAGCGTATCAGCAAGCGAAGTATGCCTTCAGCAGCAATGAAAATGAGATTTCCAGCGGTGTTTATTTGTACGAGGCTTTGGCGGAGCAGACGGACAGCCAGATTTTTGACATGACGCTGCTGTTGAAGCTGAATGATGCCCTGATTGCCGGTGAAAAAGGAATTGTAAGCCAGCTGTTTGAGGATAGCATCCAAGGCTGCATGATGCGTCCGGCAACAGAGCAGCAGCTGCAGATGTTCTTCCTGCACCGGCAGGCTGTTTATAATGCCTACCGGATGATCGTCCATGAAGTAATAGATTCCGAAAAACGCTCCGTCATAACCATTCCTCAGTATGATCAGGTAACAGAGATAAGCAAGCTGTTTCTGGAGCTCAAACAGGCCGCGCTGCAAATATGTGATTATGTCGGTATGAACAAAAGGAGCAACAATGAACGGCTGAAGGTGGATATTCTCCGCTACATTCAGGACCATCATGGAGAGCTGTCGCTGTCGGCCAGCAGCATTGCCGAAGGCCTGCTTATTTCAGAAAAGTATGTTTTCTCCTTCATCAAGGAGCAGACCGGAAAAAGCCTGGGAAAATATATCGAGGAGATCCGCATCAATAATGCGGAGCAGTTACTTTTGGAGACGGATTATCCCAACAGCAAAATTCTGCACATGTGCGGATTCGGCAGTGAAAATACCTTTTACCGGTCCTTTGCCAAAAGACATGCTGTTTCACCCAATGCCTGGCGGGAAATGAACAAAAATCTGCATCAGAAGCCATAGTGGAGCCCGGACAGGATACATCGTCCTTGTCCGTGATTTTTCGCATTCTCCGTGGTCTATCTATGGTTCGTACGGTAATGAAGCGGTGCTGTTCCATACCTTTTCTTGAATATCCGGCAAAAGTATGTCACATCCGCATAACCGACCTTACTGGATATTTGACTTACCGGCAGGGAGGTAGTCAGCAGCAGCAGGCTGGCCTCCTCCAGCCTTTTTTTGTTGATGTATTCGGTGATGGTATTGCCGGTATGGCTGCGGAACATTCTGGACAGATAGCTGGGAGACAGGTGAATCTCCGAGGCCAGCTTCTCCAGTTGGAATTGCTCCTGGTAATGCTGCTCCAGCCAATCCATGACGATCTCAATATGCCTGGAGGCCCTCGGCTGAAGGAGGTGGCCGGGGAGATGGCTGCCGGCAATGATTCTTGTCTGGAGATAGGAGAGGAAGGGGGCGAGAAAGGAGAAAAAATGCTGCCTCCGGTCCGAGTGAGGAGTCAAGGCAAGGGTTTCGTCCAGAAGGCGGAATTGGCTGACCAGCTCCAGATCCTGCCTCTCATTCAGCAGGAATACTTGCTCCTCCGGCTGCAAATGAATCAGGGAGGAGATGAAGGCATGTATGGACGGGAACAGAGCGCCAAAACGTTCATCCAGAGGCAGCTTGATTTTGAGAAGGGTACGGGTATAGGGAATATCCATATTGAAAGAATGGATCTGGAAAGGCTGATAAAACAACAGCATATGCGGCTCGATCCTGTATTGGCGGCCGTTTAGGATAAGCTGACCCATCCCTTCATGAACATAAAGGAATTCCATTCCCTCGTGAGCATGGATAAATTCTACCGGATGATCCTGGAAACGGTTGGCATAGGTAAACAAGAACACATCCAGCCAAGGCATGGGCGTTAACTGAATCATATGTATGCCTCCTCCTCTTGAAATCAACCATGTGCAGCCGACCGTTCCGCGGCCAGATGAAGAAGAATATCCCACTTTGCAGGCGCATTCGCATTGTAGCATAAATCAATATGTAAGCGCTACCGCGAAGTGGGAAAGGAAGTTCAATTCTTTCAAAAATTCCTATATCCGCCCCATGGTACAATTTGAATGAGTTATATTCAAACATAAGGAGGAATAAGGATGGTTTTTCGAAAAGCTTCGAGGGTTTTGCTTGTTTGGTTATGCGCTGTATTAATGCTGAGCTTCAGCTCTCCGGGGATGCTGTCGGCGGCAGCCGATCCGGAGGATGTGCCGGCAGGTGTTGAACTGACGGTTGACGCCGGCACAGTGGTGGCCCCGATGAAGGATACCATTCGTGGTACAAACATCGGACTGTGGACGAATAACGAATTTCATCCAGTTAGCAGCCGGTCAGAGAGGTATGTAAATTTAATCAAGGAGGCGGGGATTACTCTGGTGCGCTTTCCCGCCGGCAGTGAAGCCGACAGCATCTACTGGGACAGGACCAACTCCTATAAGTGGTACCAAGGGCCAAGTCCTTATGCCAAGACGCTGACAGCAGCTACCTTCGACAGCTATATGGACATGCTTCATGTGGTGGGGGCGGAGGCGCTGGTAACGGTGAATGCCAGGATTAACAACAGTGCGATGGCAGCAGATATGGTGCGATATGCCAATGTGGAGAAGGGCTACAACATAAAATACTGGGAAATTGGCAATGAGCCCGAATACTACAGCGGTGAGTTCAAAATCACCCCTGTGCAGTTTGCCCTCCGGATAGAGGAGTATACGGCTGCCATGAAGGCTGTAGATCCGTCCATTATCATCGTGGGTCCGGCCAATGGCGGTATCACGGGTTTGATGACGGGTTGGGTAAAGCCCACTTTAGAAAAGCTGCATACGGACAATAAGCCGGTGGATGCCATATCTGTCCATTGGTATCCGCTGGCGGGAGATCAGACCAATCCGGGGTCCTCTGCCTTTCCGAGCATTGAGAATCTGCTCACCTATGAAGGAACCGATTGGCAGCCATCCTACATGAACTGGGCGGACAAGGTAGCTGAAACCATGCCTGTGGATAATTTGATCAATTACCGCAATCAGTATGCCCCCAATGCCCTGATTGGGTTGACCGAATTGGGACAAGTCACCTCCAAGGGAGAAGGAGTTGCAGACAGCCTGGCAGGAGCTGTATGGCTTGCCGATATTTTAGGCAGATTTGCTTACCATCAGGTGGATTATATTACCCAATTCCTGCTTCAGGGTGACCAGACGTATTCCTTATTCAATATCGCCAAGGAGCTTCGGCCCGCTTATTATGTCTATCCCCTTATCACCCGTTACTTCGGTGACACCCTGCTGTCATCCAGCAGCAGCGACAACCAGAATTTCACCGTGTGGGCCAGCAAACGTACAGGAGAGGACAATAAGCTGTATGTCATGGTTATCAATAAGAATATAACCGAGGATTTGCCGGCAACGCTCAATCTTGCCCAATTTAATCCGCAATCTGCCGCATCGGCCTGGGTGCTTAACGGTCCGGCTGCCAATGCATTAACCGGGACCAATATTAACGGAGTCCAAGCAGCGGCTAACGGTACACTGGGTGAAATTCCCGGTGCCCCTGTTTCAGGAGTGTCAGACAGCTTTACCAGAACCTATCCTGCCCATTCCGTTACTGTAATGGAGCTGACGGCCAAACCGGAGACCAAACAATCCACCCGCTACCTGGGGCAATATACGGAGGGAGTCAGTGAAAGGAAGACGGCAAAGGATTTTCCCGGAAATGCTACCCATACACCGGAGGGCTTCGGCAAAATATGGGCCACCGGATCAACCCAATTCAAAGTAAATATCCCCGAGACCGGCGTTTATGATTTCTCGGCGCTTGCTTACGGGGAAGGGGGCAATCCATCCTTTAATGTCCTGTTGGACGGACAGAGCGTTCCTGGCGCTTCGTGGGGCCTGACCAATAGCTGGAAGCAGTATCAGGGAAGTCTGGGAACGGTAACCGCCGGTATGCATACGATTCGAATTCACAACAATAGTCCGGCCGGTAATAATCTGGATCTGGCGCATCTGGATATCGTTGGCGCGGCACCGGCTCCGTTCAGCCAGATATTACCGGCAAACAATGTAACTATTGCCTCCAGATCTGTAGTGCTGGATTGGAAGCAAACTATTGGAGGAAAGCCGTTTGCCCCCTTCGGAGCAGATGACTATTTTCTCACGGTAGCGGATAATCCGCAGTTTACCAATCCTGTGGTGAATAGAAGAGTCACTGCGACCAGCTATGAGTTAACTGGCCTGCAATATAATAAAACGTATTACTGGAAGGTGACTGCTAATAATACCAACGGCTTAACCCCCTCTGAAGCCGTGTTCAGCTTCACTGTGGATGGCGAAGCTGCCCGTTTTTGGGCCTCCTATGCAGATGGTGTCCAGGAGAGGAAAGCACCTTCCGACCTGCCTGGCAATCCGGTGAATACCCCTCAAGGATGGGGAAGAGTCGGGCCGGGGGAATCAGCCAAATGGTCTGTTCATTTCCCGGAAACAAAGGCTTATAATGTGACAGCCAGTGTATATGGCGAGGGTATGAACCCCTCCTTTCAATTGAAAATCGATGGTCAGAGCATCCCTGGCGCATCGTGGACCGCAGGAAACGCTTGGAATGCGTACATCGGCAGCCTGGGAACTGTTCCGGCAGGCATCCATACGGTTGAGCTCAGCAACAGCAGTACCTTGGAAGGGAGCGGCATCAATGTTTCGCATCTGGATATACTGGGTGCGGCTCCGGCTTTATTCAGCCTCGCTTCTCCGGCAAATCATGCAGCTGCGGGGCCAACTGTAACACTAGACTGGGCGCAGCAAGTGGATGGCAGGCAGTTTGCTCCCCAGGGAGCTAAAGACTATACGGTTATGATCGCCGATAATGCAGGGTTTGCCAATCCGGTGTTGGAAACCACCGTTAACTCTACCAACCTGCTGGTGAATGATTTGGCCTACAGCTCTACGTATTATTGGAAGGTCATCGCCAATAATGCCAACGGCATCACGTCATCAGGAACAGCCTTCAGCTTTACGACCCCTGCAGCTCCTGCGGCTCCTGTGTTTACCCGCCATCTGGCTCAATATGCCACTGCCATGAGTGAACGGAAGCTGGCAGGGGATTATCCGGGAAACAGCAGCAGCACCCCCAATGGATGGGGCAAGATCTGGATGAGCGCGTCCGGTAAATGGTCTGTCCATATTCCCCGATCAGGCAGCTACAATGCTGTTATCCGGGCATTAGGGGAAGGCACCGCCGCAATGGAAGTAAAAGTGAACGGAGTGACGGTTCCTGCTTCCTCCAGGGCTCTGACCAACAAGTGGGTGGATTATACAATAAGCTTGGGTGCACTCTCTGCAGGTAAGCATACTGTGGAAATCCGCAACAGCAGTGACACTACAGGCAATAATGTGGATGTGGCCTGGCTGGATATCGCCGGGGCGGCACCTGCTCCCTTCACCTTGATGCAGCCGGCGAATGACGCCATCATGGATCCAGCAGCTGTGACGCTGGATTGGACCCAGGTGGTGGGCACCAAAGCCTTTGCTCCCTTCGGTGCAGCGCAATACAGTGTGGTTGTTGCCGATAATGCCGGGCTGCTTAATCCCATTATCAATGCCACTGTAACCGGGACCACCTATCAAGTGGATAACCTGCAGTATCAATCCACGTATTATTGGAAGGTGACCGCCCATAATGCCAATGGCTCTACACCGGCCAACGCTGTATTCCGCTTCAACACACCAGTTGCACCGGAAACATACGCAGCAGCCCGTTATCTGGGACAATACGCACCATCGATGACGGAAAGAAAAGCGGCAGCGGATTATCCCGGCAATACCAAGGATACACCAAACGGGTGGGGCAAAATCTGGATGAGCGCTTCAGGTAAGTGGACTGTCCATGCTCCGCGTACGGGTATCTACAGCGCCGATATCCGGGCTTTAGGAGAGGGCACAGCAACCTTCGAGGTGAAAATTGACAGTGTGGCGGTTTCCCGCTCTTCCCGGACTCTGACCAACAAATGGGCAGATTATCAAGTAGGCCTGGGAGTTATGACAGAGGGCAATCATACAGTGGAGCTTCGAAATGCCAGTTCCGTAACCGGCAACAACGTGGATGTGGCCCATCTGGATATCTATGGGGCAGCACCTGGCCCATTCACCTTGATGCAGCCTGTGAATGGAGCAACGGTAAATCCGGCAGCTGTTACCTTGGATTGGACACAGATCGTTGGCAGCAGGCCATTCGCCCCTTTCGGTGCTGACTCGTACCAGGTTGAAGTCGCCGATAATGCCCAGTTGATCAATCCGATCATTAGCACCACTGTCACGGGAACCACCATTCAAGCAAACAATCTTTCGCACCAGGCCACCTATTATTGGAGGGTGACCGCTAATAATGCCAATGGCTCAACAGCAGCCGATTCCGTATTCCGCTTCACGACCGAGTAAGAAGAGGTAGTCAATCCATTCCGGTTCAAACGCTCACGTATTTGCGGGTATTTCCCTCCCGTACAACACGTGGGCGTTTTTGCGGGCGGGGAAGTAAAATTGTCTTTACTGTGTTCTTCCCCCTATTTACAATGGGAAATGAGATATAAAATCTTACTGTGTGAGAGTGTCATACAGAAATGCCAGTAGCCAATTCATACCCAATGACAGCAGATATGAGGAATATCTGTATAAAGAAAGTACGGAGCAGGTTATATTGAAAGCGGTTACGATAAGGAATGCACACATAAAAAGGAGGCGCTTTAGCTTGAAGAAAAAAGAAGCTTCATTCGGAAAAAGGTTTGCGGCTGCTGCTTTGCCTGTAGCCCTGGCGATTACGATGCTGGCCGGCTGCCAGTCCAAGGAGGAGCCCAAGGCGGCAGGAACAAGCCCTGCCGTCAATGAGGCCAGACCCAAAATAACGGTGGCCGTCACAGCCAATCCCAATGTGGAGGATTACGAAACTAACTTTTATACGAAGAAGATTGAAGCGGAAATGAATGTCGATTTAGATTTTGTTGTACTGCCCAGCAATGTGAATGAAGCCAAAACCAAGCTGTCCCTGATGATTTCCTCCGGACAGCCCCTGCCTGATGTGATTAACTTTTATCTGGATGCCACTACGTTGAACGACTATGCCACCAAGGGTGTCATTGTGAAGCTGGATGAGTATTACAAGAACCCCGCTCTTGCGGTGAATTTCAACAAAATCCCGGAGAAGGATTTTCTCCTGAAGAAATTGCAGCTTGCCGACGGCAATGTCTATTCCCTGCCCAAGTATATTAAGCAGGAATGGAATGAAGGCCCCAACCGCGCATGGATTAACACAGAATGGCTGAGTAAATTGAATTTGCAGACCCCTACCACCACGGAGGAGCTTTATCAGGTTATGAAGGCCTTTGTGGATAAGGATGCCAACGGCAACGGCAAGAAGGATGAGATCGGCATGGTAGGCTCCAAGGACGGTTGGGCGCAACGGCCATTGGTTTATCTGATGAATTCCTTTATTGAAGCCAATCCCGACAGAAGCTTCTTCTATCTGAAAAACGGGAAGATTACCCCTGCCTTTACCCAGCCGGAATGGAAGCTGGGATTGGAATATATGAATAAGCTGGTCAAAGAGAATCTGTTATCCCCGTTAAGCTTTACCCAGGACCAAACGCAAATGAAGGCTCTGATTAACACCAAGGGCGGTATGGTGGGGATTGTGCCTTCAGGCAGCTACAGCGCATTCGATCCTGCCATTCTGGAGAATAAAATGACGCTTCTGTCACCCATGAAGGGACCCCAGGGGATTGCCTATTCACCCCGGAATGAAACCCTGCCGGATAAACTATGGGTTGTCACCAAGAATGCTAAGAACCCGGAGCTGGCCTTTAAGGTGGGGGATTACATGCTGGGTGCGGAGCCTTCCTTGATAAACCGTTACGGTGAAAAAGGAGTAGACTGGTCTGATGATCCGGCCATTGCTTCCCAGTATGTTGGGGAATTCGATGAAAGCGAAGGCTTGAAGGCTAAATATGCGGTGCTGAATCCGAAAATTTGGAACAATCCGCAAAACAAGCACTGGAACCAAATGTCTCCCGGTTATATTCCTTCCGAGGTTTCAAAGGTGGTTTCAGCACTGAAAAAGGGCGACACCAATGCTTCGCCTAACTGGCAGCCCTTGTTCGCCAAGCTTTATGTGCCTTTCTTCCCCAAGGAGCCGTTGTCCGCTCTCAGCTTCAACTCGGAGGAGCTGAAGAAAATCGCCAATAATAAAACGGCTATTGATCTGTATGTGAATGAGAGTGCAGTCGCCTTTATTACAGGCAACAAGCCGTTGTCCCAATGGGACGCGTATTTGAAGGAACTGGCCAAGATGGGGCTGGAGGATTATGTCGCAACCTCCCAGATCGCTTATGACAGAAGCAAATAACAGCGAAGGAGCCATTCCTCAACCGGCTGGAGGGACCAAAAGCATGTTATCCGAGAGCTTTAAGAAGCAATATTTGCAGAATTGGCAGCTGTATATATTCCTGCTGCCGTCCCTCGCCTTTATCCTTACCTTTGCGTACGTTCCCATGGCGGGGATTCAGATTGCATTTAAGGAGTACAACTTCAACCTGGGGATATGGGGCAGCGAATGGGTAGGATTAACCAATTTCCGGCGGTTTTTTGACTCGTATCAATTCACGACTCTGCTGTGGAATACGGTCTCCCTTTCCTTTTATGCTCTAATAGCAGGATTTCCTCTGCCTATTATCTTTGCTCTGCTCCTTAATTCCTTCACCAGTGCCAAATACAAAAAGCTGGTACAGTCCATCTCCTACATGCCGCATTTTATCTCCACAGTGGTTATTGTCGGTATGCTTATCCAGCTGTTTAATCCTAGAACGGGTGCATTTGGCGCATTGTTCACCCTCTTCACCGATTCCATGCTCCCGGATGCCTTCGGAAAGCCCGGCGCTTTCCAGCACCTGTACGTATGGTCGGGCATTTGGCAGGGCATCGGCTGGGGCAGCATTATCTATATCGCCGCTCTGTCTGCTGTGGATGAGGAGCTTCACGATGCGGCTCAGATCGATGGGGCTACCCGCTTCCAAAGAGTCCGGCACATCGATTTTCCGTCTATCCTGCCAACAGCAACGATTATGCTGATCCTGTCGGTAGGGCATATCATGGATGTAGGCTTCGAAAAAGTATATTTGATGCAGAATGACTTGAATATTTCCAAGAGTGAGGTTATTTCCACGTATGTATATAAGGTGGGTATGACCATCGGTTCAGGTGATTTTTCCTTTGCTACAGCTATTGGGCTGTTTAACTCCCTGATCAATTTCGCTCTGCTGATCACCGTTAATCTGGCATCCAAAAAATTCAGCAATACAAGTCTCTGGTAGCTAGGGGGAGGAGAGAATCATATGGCAGCAGGAAAAATAAAATATTCGGCCTCAGACCGTATCTATTTCGGCATCTCAGGCTTTCTGTTAACCTTCGTGCTCATACTGGTATCTTATCCGCTGATTTATGTGTTATCGGCCTCCTTCTCCTCAGGAAGCGCGGTTTCCTCAGGGAAGGTACTGCTTTGGCCGGTGGATTTCACACTGGAGGGTTATCGGGCGGTTTTCAAGAACAAGGATATTGTCGGGGCCTATTTAAATACCATTTTCTACACATTCGCAGGTACGGCGTTGAATGTGACTATGGTGATGACCTGTGCCTATGCGTTATCCAGGCGTACGTTAAAGGGACGGAATGTGTTTATGTTTATTTTTACCTTTACGATGTTTTTCGGTGGCGGTCTGATTCCCTTTTATATTCTGCTGAAGGACCTGGGCATTCTGAATACAAGATTGGCCATGATCGTACCCGGTGCCTTATCCGTGTACAACATGATTATTGCCCGAACCTTTATCCAGTCCTCCATTCCCCATGAGCTTCTGGAGGCGGCAAAAATGGACGGCTGCAGTGACTTCCGCTACTTTTTCTCCATTGTGCTGCCCTTGTCCAAGGCGGTTATTGCCGTCATTGCCCTGTTCTCTATGGTTGGCCATTGGAATGCTTATTTCAACGCCTTGATGTTCCTGAATGAGAGAACCTTATATCCGCTGCAGATTATTCTGCGTGAAATTCTGATCATGAATCAATATGATCCTACGATGGTTATTGATCCTGAGCTGCAGGCCGCCAATGCCCAGGTAGCTGCCGTGTTAAAGTATGCACTTATTGTCGTAGCTACAGTTCCTATTCTCTGCGTGTATCCGTTTATTCAGAAATATTTTGTGAAAGGGGTTATGATTGGTTCGCTGAAGGGATAAGAAAAAAGGTAAATAATGTAAAATATAATCAGGATGGCAACGGCAGTCTGCTGAAACACGGGTGCAGCCTGTTATTGCTATTCAGGGGAGGAAGCCATGGAATCGAGGACTCTTAACGTCCCCCAATACGGTCGGGCGGAGCTAACCCTGCACACAACGTCCGCCTTCGGCAATCCCTATACGGATGTAGATCTGAAGGTGGAATTTACACTGCCGGACGGTACGATCATTCTTGCAGACGGCTTTTATGACGGGGGAAACTGCTTTCGTGCCCGGGCTTATGCTTGCAGATGTGGGGTATGGAGGTGGCGCTCTTTGTCCAGCCACCCGGATATGGACGGACAGGCGGGAGAGTTCGCAGTGCATCCCTCACTTCTGCCGGGAAAGCTGCGGATACACCCGCGGGACCCTTATCAGTTTGCTTATGACAATGGGGAATGGTTTCTTCACATCGGCGATACGGGATACCGTTATCTGGCGTCTGCGGAAGCTGGGTGGCAGGAATATCTCGATCAGGCCGCTGCCTGCGGCTTCACCAAAATCCGCACCTGGTTCAGTCTGGGACGCAGCGATGTCAAGAATCTGCTGGAGCATAATCGAAAGCGGCTGAATCTGGCATATTGGCAGGAAATGGACCGCAGGTTGGCCTATGCCTGGAGCCGCTATCCCAGGGTGATGCTCCAGCTTATTCCCTTCGGCGAGGACCTGGAGGAGGTGCTGAATTATGGCGAGGGGGAGGAGGGCGCCCGGCTGATCCTGAAGAATGCTATCGCCCGCTTCTCCGCCTATTCCAATGTGCAGTGGTGCTTCTCCAATGATCTGCAGCTGGAAAGCAGTTTCTCGGGCAAGTCGGAGCGGGCAGGACAGGAGCGGGAAATGGAAATGGCCGACCGGCTTAAAACGTCCATTAACAGGGTTGGCGGGGACTCCGCCGTAATGGAGCCGTGGGGAACGCTGCGGACCAATCACCAAAGCCGTTTCTCCGGCTACTCCTTCCTGAATGCTCTCTGGTCGGACCTGATTACGCTGGAGGATTTGGGTCAGGTGGACGGTGCGGCCTTGCTCCACTACCGCTCTCTGTCCGCACAGCCCGCTGTGCTGGATGAGGATCGTTATGAATCCTGGCGGGCCCCATGTCATCCGCGGTACTTCTTCCGCCGTCTTATGTGGGCGTCGCTGTTGTCCGGAGGCCACGCCACTTATGGAGGCTTGCGCACATGGGATGCTTATGATGGAGACTTGTGCGGCATGCAGGGGTATTTCAAAGCCTGCGGGGACGGCAAGCTGTCGGAGGGAGCCCATGACTTCGTCCATATTCACCGCTTCTTCCGGGAGACCAGTCTGTCTCTGGCGGGTATGATCCCGGATGATAGGGCGGCCGGTGCTGATCCGTTGCGGTGGAAGGCATGCAGGGACCAAGCGGGCTGCACGTGGATCATCTATCTGGCCAATCCCGACCAGTATGAGGGCCATGCCCCGGATGGCTTCGATGGTCTCTATACCGATGAGCTGGCAGCACCGTCATGTGAACCGGCTTCTGTAGCCCTATCCGCGTATGTCCTGGCTAACGCAGTCTCCGCCTGGTACAATCCCTCCACAGGGCAGTGGGTCAAAGCTGACGTTAGCAAGCCGGTGATGATTTCGCCGGGTGGAGGGGATTGGGTGCTTTTGGTACGGGGTGGACAGGCCGTTTAGAGTAGATATGAACCCGGCTCCGGTAGCGGGTTCTTTCTTTTTATTCCTGGAAAATTTATCCCGGACGGAGTATACTGACAGCGATTCATTCATATCCGCTTATGGGCAGGGGAAGGAAAAATCTACTATATGATTCTTTGGATAAACGGGGCCTTCGGCTCCGGCAAAACGACCAGTGCCTATGAATTGCACTGGCCGGTTCTGGAGAAGCGTCTGAACAAACGGCTCCAGAGGGGCGAAACCTGGGCCAAGGCGCAGATTGACCGCTGCCTGTATGCGTTTACCCACCATATCACGGAAGAGAAAATTATGACCGATCAACTCAGCATAGATGACGTGGTTCAA
The DNA here is from genome assembly GCA_023386955.1 of Bacillota bacterium. GTDB lineage: Bacteria > Bacillota > Bacilli > Paenibacillales > NBRC-103111 > Paenibacillus_AR > Paenibacillus_AR mesotrionivorans. The sequence goes on along the minus strand of JAEWIS010000038.1, from coordinate 463,654 downwards.
GAAATTGCCTCAAGAAGCGGACTGGTGCTGCTGCCGGACTACAGAAGCCCGTTGAAGAAGTGGAAGGACCGCATGTTTACGCTTCTCCGCCATATTCGCAAATCATGATCCATTCCATAAGGAGGCCTGTACCATGGCCCTTGTCAAATCCCCCGGTGGCTCCATCTTTCCTTATTTCTACAAGAACGGAGAGCTCCATTGTTTGAAATACGGCAGCTATTATGAACAAGAAGAGGCGCTAATCCGGCTGATGAAGGAAGAGGAGATGTTTTTGCTGAACCAGCCCAAGCGGCTTCCGGTTTGGGTGGACCTGTACAAAACCAAGCTCAACCCCCGGGTGCTGGAGGCTCTGCTGAATAACCTGGACACCCTCCAAAGCCGTATCCTCCGATTAGCTTTGGTTGGGATGTCCTTCGGGGCTAAGCGGAAGTGGGAGTGGCTCCTTAAGGACCGGGAAAGCGGATTTCCCTTTACAATCCGCCACTACAGCGACCCGGAGGAGGCCAAAACCTGGCTGGTGGGGGAGTGAGGCTAGCTTTTTTTGTCCAGCTTCCGGTACTGCAGCGCTTCGGCCAGATGGTTCAGCAGGATATCCCCGGAGCCTTCCAGATCGGCAATGGTTCTGGCCAGCTTAAGCACGCGGTCATGGGCGCGGACGCTTAAGCCCATGACCTGGAAGGCAGAGGCCAAGAGAGCCTCCGCTTCTGGAGCCGGACGGCAGAATTGGCGCAGCGCCCGGCCGCTCAGCTCTCCGTTGTACCGGTAAGATGATCCCTCATAACGCCGGTCCTGGATGCGCCGGGCAGACATCACCTGTTCACGCATCTCCTGGGAGGATAAATGGCCGCCCGTATCGGTAAATGCCAGATCCTCATAGCGGGTGCGCGGCACCTCCACATGCAGATCGATCCGGTCCAGCATGGGGCCGGATATCCGGGAGCGGTAATGCGCCACCTTAAGCGGCGAGCAGGTGCAGGCCTCTGTGTCCGACTCGGTTCCGTAGAATCCACAGGGACAAGGGTTCATGGAGGCCGTCAGCAAAAAGTGGGCTGGATAGGTGTAGGTGGCCCGGGCCCGCCCGATGGTGACCTTCCGGTCCTCCAGCGGCTGGCGCAGCACCTCCAGGGACAAACGGCTGAATTCCGGCAGCTCATCGAGAAACAGCACACCATGATGAGCCAGGCTGATCTCGCCGGGCTTGGGGACGGACCCGCCGCCGGCCAAACCGCTGGGGGATACCGTATGATGCGGGGAGCGGAAGGGCCGCAGACGCAGCAGCTGGCCCCGGTCTGTCAGCCTGCCCGCCACACTGTAGATTTTGGTAACCTCTAGTGCTTCCTCATCATCCATCTCCGGCAGAATGGTGGGAAGCCGCCGCATCAGCATGGTTTTGCCTGTGCCCGGAGGCCCGATAAATAAGAGATTATGCTTGCCGGAGGCTGCAATCACCAGCGCCCGTTTGGCTTGGTGCTGCCCGCAGACATCCGCGTAATCCTCTTCTGAAGGCAGTCCGCTGCCAGAGTCCGCTGTTCTGCCCGCACTTGAAGGCTCCACAGACTCTTGCGTTTCCGCCCACACCCGGGTCAACACCAACGGATCCGCCAATTCCCGCAGCTCCCTTATCGTCACTACCTCCAACAGCCCCACAAGAGCAGCCTCCCTGGCATTTTCTATAGGCAGCACCACCCGCCTCAGCCCTTGCCGGGCAGCCTGATGCACCATGGACAGCACGCCCGACACCGGGCGCAGGGAGCCGTCCAGCGCCAGCTCTCCGATCCACAGGGTATCCGCCGCATCCTCTAACCGGATTTGCCCGCTGGCCTCCAGAATCCCCGCAGCAATGGCCAAGTCGAAGGCAGAGCCCTCCTTGCGCACATCCGCCGGAGCCAGGTTCACGGTTATCCGCTCCATTGGGTAAGTAAAGCCGCTGTTACGGATGGCCGCCCGCACCCGTTCCGTAGACTCCCGGATGGCGTTGTCCGGCAGACCCACCACCTGAAAAAACGGCAGGCCGTTGGCAATGTCCGTTTCCACCTCCACCAGCACACCGTCAATTCCGGCCACACAAGCACTCATTAATTTTCCGTACACGAAAAAGCACCCCCGGGACTATACCGGCCTGCGCCGTATGGCACAGTCAGTAAGAAGTCGGCAAGAGGTGCTTCCATCATAACCGTTTGAATTTATCTTACAGCAGCCGCAGCTGAATGTAAACAGGCTGAGGGACGGCCATCTAATATGAGTTAATACCGGAAGCTCGGGTTAGGGGCTGCGCTACCGGTGAGACATTGCTCAAACATTTCGATCAGTGTCAGGAACCGTTCTGCCTCGCGGTAAACATGATCCGCCAGCAGGGGATGGATGATGCTTTTGATCCGGCAGGCTTCAATGAGATCCCGGGCGGTTTTTTTGAAATCGCGCAGGCTGGTGACCGAAACCTTATTCTGGTCCAAAAACTGACTGAGGAGAGGCGGTGTTTGGGACTGGGGCCGCATAGAGCTGAGATCCAGAGCCTGCCACAGCAATTGGTCGAAATCATGGCTAAATTCCCTGGCCTGCTCCACCAGCTTTCGCTCAGAAGGATCCAGCAGATGGCTGATGAATTTGGCGTGATCGGCCATGATTTTGAGGAAAAACACATTCTCGTCGATAATCGCATCAGGCAGAGGCTCCAGGCAGCCTTGGTTCAGCTCAACCAGGCGGCTCCGGAAGTAATTGGCTTCTCTGCTGACGTGGTCCACCAGAAGGGGGAAGTTATTGCCGCCGGGCAGCTTGCAGCTTAATATCAGCCCCAATATCTTTCGCTTGAAGGCCCAAATGTGGGTTGCAGCAGTAAAAACTTCGGTGTTGAATTTGCGGATTTGCTCGGGGTCAGTGGCCGGCGAAAATGCATGGGATCTTGCTTCAATCTGCTCAAACAGGGCATAAAATCCGTTTGCCTCCTGAATCAACTGCGTGTCCTCACACCGAAAGCCCAGCTTCAAAAATAAAGAGTGCTCCTTCATGATTCTCGACCAAAACTGGATTTCGTCCAAGGAGCGCATCACAAAACCATCCACTGCCAGCCACCTCCCGTTTCTTCAAGTAATGTTTATGTTTCCTTTTCTTTTCCAATGACACATGATGAATTCTTTCCCTTGACAGTCAACATGAGCTTGCATTAAGATAAGTTAAATTCAGGAAAAAGAAAGGAGCGTGAGCGGGGATGAATAAGCTAATCTTTTCATTTACATTTAAAAGCATACGGCCCCGCTGCGTGTCCTTTTTCCAAATCCGTCTCTCCATAGCTGTGGGGGACATATAGGCAGAGCCGTGATGTGAACGGATTTGTCCGGATTGGAAAAGACCGCTGGGGAGCCGGCGGTCTTTTTATATTTTTGGAGGAATAAAAAAAGGCGAGGAAATAGAAGAAAAAGGGTTGACATCTATAAAATACCATGATAATATCAATTATGTAAAGCGGTAACGCATTAAACTTAAGAAGCGGTTAAAGACAACGATGAACGAAAAATTCTGGTGAAAGGAAGGGATAGGCGATGAGATTCCGGTCATTTTATGAGCATGAACGATTTAGTCACTTTTTTTCAAGCCTATTTCATACCCTGCATCGGTATATTTTACGTACATCGTTAGGGCTGTCCAATCCTTCGGCAAGGAGGACGGAGCTGACGTGATCATGAATCACGGACTGATTCTTCTTTGAATCCGTAGATCCATAGAACCGTACGTAAAAGGCTGCTTGCATCCGGCAAGTGGTCCATTTGCACATACTTTTCCAAGGCTGAACCTGGAGAACAAGTGCAAGTGGCCACGGCTAAACAAGCGGTTTTTTTTGTACCCCCACACGGAACGTATGTTCCTGTTCACTTTTTCAAGTTTAAGGCGCTTTTGGCAGCAATGGTTGGATAGCTCAGTTGGTAGAGCGATGGTTTGAAGAACCATGCGTCGCCGGTTCAAATCCGGCTCCGACCACCATGGGATCATGGCGAAATGGCTACCGCGGCGGGGCACGACCCCGTTATCACCGGTTCAAATCCGGTTGATCTCCACATATATGAAATTTCTTTAATGGAGGCTAAGCACATGAAACAACGGCGCAGGACCGATATCGGCAGACAAACCTGGGTCCGGAGCCCGGTTACGAGAGTCAAACCCAATAAAAAAGGGAAGGGCTCTTATAACCGCAGCCGGAAATAGAGTGGAGAATAAATGGTGTATTTCTCGGGCAATCGCAGATTTAGACAAAATAGTAATCCTTTTGACGGGATACAAAAGTGCGGATTTCATCCCTGGCGAGCAGTGGACATTCCGCAAAGCTGCCCACATACCGTTCCGGCCTGAAGCGGCTGCGGATATGCAGCATTCCTGCCCGTCGTATCTGCCGGCGGAGCGGAAGGTCTTCCATAAGAGTGCGGGCCATATGATAGGCAGTATCCGTGTCCCCGCTGGGGTGTAACATGCCTGTTTTTTTGTGCACGATCATCCGGTTAATCCCGTCTGAAGAGGAGGATAACACACACCGGACAACGGCAGAGCATCGCCTCATATAATATGCCGGGTCAGGCCTAACGCCTCCACCCGTGCATCGAATTGGCTGCGCTCCCATTCGTTATCCAACTTGGCATCGCCGAACATCCATATGCTCAGCTCCGGGTAATTGGGAACAAGATGGCGATGATTTCCACCCTCGGGTCTTCGGCGGTATAACGAAGAACCTGCTCAAGCATTTCCGGAGCTCCGTCGATCACGATGATAAAGCGGAATGCGGCATAGCTTTGCTCCAAAACAGCTTGAATATGTTCAGGCTTCTGGTAATAAACAGGCATTACTATCCCAGTGTCCACCACGCTTCTCACCCTTTCCAGCTCCTGTTATTCTTCCAGTTTATGGAACAAACGGCCTTATGATTCCTGTTGTGAATGCCATAAGATCACTCCTTCCTGAATACTATATTCTTCTAAAATTCTGGAAGAGTGATAGTTTTTTCATCCCGCATAAACCTATTTTCCGTTGGCTCTTCCAAGAATAGATACACCTGTCTCTGGGGAATACTGGGGATAGAGGTGAGCATAATGACAGATAACCAAATGCAGGATAAGCCTTATTTTTGCCCCAATTGCCGTTCCAACCGGGTGAAGTTCAACGTGGTGACCACTTATAGCCAAAGCTTCATGAAGGATGCCATTACAGGCTCCGTAACGGTCCAGGAGGATCCGCTGCAGATTGCGGAACCGGAGCCGAATATTCAATGCCGGGTGTGCGGATTTACCGGTAATGAGCTCCGTTTTGTGAAGCAGGCGGAAAGGGAGCCGCGGCAAAACACCAATCCCGGACAAGGGCTGTAATGATGCAGGAACAGGCCAAAACACCGTGCTCACTGGAGCCGGTGTTTTTTTCTTAAAAATAATGATTCCCATTTAAAAATAAAGGCAAAGTTTCTTCGGACGTGATACAATATGAAAAGATTTTCTAAATTGTCATAATTGACGATTGTGTGAAGGATTATTTACCCAGGAAGGCGAATAAGGATTCAAGATGCATGACCCTGTTTCATAATGAATGAGGGAGGACTCGAAGCCATGAATATCCACGAGTATCAGGGCAAGGCTGTTTTGAAGCAGTACGGAGTCGCGGTTCCCGATGGCATTGTTGCGTTTTCAGCGGAAGAGGCAGTGGAAGCAGCTAAGGCTTTGGGGACGACCGTGGTTGTGGTGAAGGCGCAGATTCATGCCGGAGGCCGAGGGAAAGCGGGAGGAGTCAAGGTGGCCCGCAACCCCGATGAGGTCCGCAGCTTTGCCGAACAGATCCTTGGTAAGGTGTTGGTCACTCATCAAACCGGCCCTGAGGGCAAGGTGGTCAAGCGGCTTCTGATTGAACAGGGCTGTGACATCAAGAAGGAATATTACATCGGCGTGGTGGTGGACCGGGCAACAGGCCGGGTGGTGATGATGGCCTCCGAGGAAGGGGGCACCGAGATTGAAGAGGTGGCTGCCCATTCCCCAGAGAAGATTTTCAAGGAGGTCATAGATCCTGCTGTTGGACTTCAGGCCTTCCAGGCCCGGAAGCTGGCATATGCGATCCGCATTCCGGATAAGCTGGTGTCAAAGGCTGTCGGATTTATGACAGCGCTTTATCATGCCTTTATCGATAAGGATTGTTCCATTGCGGAGATTAATCCCCTGGTGGTCACCGGCGACGGCCAGGTGATGGCGCTGGACGCCAAGCTGAACTTCGACTCCAATGCGCTTTACCGGCACCCGGATATCCAGGCGCTGCGGGATTTGGACGAAGAGGACGAGAAGGAGATTGAAGCCTCCAAATTCGATCTGTCCTACATTGCGCTGGACGGCAATATCGGCTGTATGGTCAATGGGGCGGGCTTGGCTATGGCGACGATGGATATCATTAAATATTACGGTGGGGAACCGGCGAATTTCTTGGATGTGGGCGGCGGCGCGACAGCGGAGAAGGTGACCGAGGCCTTCAAGATCATTCTGAAGGATGAGAAGGTTAAGGGGATTTTCGTTAATATATTCGGCGGGATCATGCGCTGTGATGTGATTGCGGGAGGTGTCATCGAAGCGGCGAAGCAGGTGGGGTTGGACCGCCCGTTGGTAGTCCGTCTCGAGGGTACCAATGTGGAGCAGGGCAAGCGGCTTCTCGGGGAATCCGGGCTGAACATCATTGCGGCGGATTCCATGGCTGACGGCGCGCAGAAGATTGTGGCACAGGTAGGCTAATCGATATCCTTCCGGGAGGGCGGTTATTATGAGTATTCTGGTGAACAGGCATACCAAGGTAATCACGCAGAACATGACAGGGACCACAGGCATGTTTCATACCAAGGGCGGTCTGGAGTACGGAACCCAGATGGTGGCCGGGGCGGTTCCGGGCAAAGGCGGGCTGCAGGTGGATTTTTCCTTGGAAAATGGGACAACGGTCCAGCTTCCGGTGTATAATACGGTGAGCGAGGCCAAGGAAGCCACAGGCGCCAATGCTTCGGTGATTTATGTACCCCCCGCATTCGCGGCGGATGCCATCATGGAGGCGGTGGACGCAGACCTGGATTTATGCATCTGCATAACGGAGGGAATTCCGGTGCTGGATATGGTCCGTGTGAAACGGTTCATGGAAGGCAAACGCACCCGGCTGATCGGCCCCAACTGTCCGGGGGTCATCACGCCCGGAGAGTGCAAAATCGGCATTATGCCCGGATATATCCATATGCCCGGCCATGTAGGAGTGGTTTCCCGCAGCGGGACTCTGACCTATGAGGCGGTCCATCAGCTGACTACCCGGGGCATCGGGCAATCCAGTGCAGTGGGCATTGGCGGCGATCCGGTAAAGGGCTCCGAGTTTATCGATATTCTCAAGCTATTTAATGAAGATCCGGATACCCATGCCGTGATTATGATCGGTGAAATCGGCGGTACCGCCGAGGAGGAAGCGGCGGAGTGGGTGGCCGCCAATATGACCAAGCCGGTGGTGGGCTTTATCGGCGGCCAGACCGCTCCCGCAGGCAAACGTATGGGTCATGCCGGAGCGATCATCTCCGGAGGCAAAGGCACGGCAGCGGAGAAGGTGGCGGTGATGGAGCGCTGCGGCATCCGCGTTGCACCTACTCCTGCGGAGATGGGGGCTACACTTGTCGCTGTTCTGGAAGACAAGGGCATTCTCCAGCATTGTGTCACGAGCTCATAATTGTGTACGGATAGGCAAGCAGCCTTCCGATGATTCGCGTAACGCGCGGATCTCGGAGGGCTTTTTTATTTTTACCCCATCTTATTCTATTAAAGGAGACCGAAACTCTATGAATCATCATCATGTACTTGTGGCCTTGCACGAAATGGAAGGGATCGGCTGGAAAACCATCCAGCGGCTAACGGACTATTTTCCGGACCTGCAGGAACTGGCCGGGCTTACCCCCGGACAGTTGGCTGCGCTGCGGTTGGCGCCTGGAAAGGCGGAGCTCTTGTCCAGAGGTTTGTCCCGGGACTATCTGAACCGGATGGAGGAGGCGTATGCCGATTCTGTGGTTGTACCTATCGCCCGGGGGGATGAGGAGTATCCCCCGCTCCTGAATGAGACGGCAGCACCCCCGTGGGTGATCTATACCATCGGGCGGCGGGAGCTATTGAAGAAGTACGCTATCGCCATGGTAGGCACCCGCACCCCTACAGTATACGGCAAAAGAATCGCCTCCCGGATGGCGGAGGAGCTGTCGTGCTCCGACGTCTGTGTGGTCAGCGGCCTGGCCAGAGGCATCGACGGGGAAGCACATGAGGGTGCGCTGAAGGAGGAGGGGAGCACTATCGCTGTTTTGGGCTGCGGCATTGATGTGATTTATCCCCGGGAGCATACCCTGCTTTACCGGAAAGTCGCCGAGCAGGGTTTGGTGCTGTCGGAATATCCCCCCGGCACACAGGCAGCACAGGGGCTGTTCCCCCAACGCAACCGGATTATCGCCGGGTTGACCCTGGGGACGGTGGTGGTGGAGGCGGCGGCCAGGAGCGGCTCTCTGATCACCGCCAAATATGCGGAGGGGGAATTTCGGGAGGTGTTTGCCGTCCCCGGCCAGGTCACGTCTCCCAAAAGCAGGGGCACCCATGATTTGATCCGTGAAGAAGGAGCTAAGCTGGTCACCTCCGCGGCGGATATACTGAAAGAATTCGGGCACCTGCCGGACATGGGCCGGAATAGCCTGAAGACGATGGCGTACACTAGAGAATACCTTCCTGTACTCACTGCCGAAGAGGAGCGGGTGGCTGCGGTTTTGGCGGATGGCCCCGCATCCATCGACGAGCTGATAGAGCGCTTGCAAACAAATTTTGGACATTTGCATTCAATTCTGTTATCTTTACAGTTGAAGAAGAGGATCGGGCAACTTCCGGGCTCGTTATATATGCTTCTATCTTAAGTCCAACAGGATACATCGAGTATCCAGGGGGGAGGAAGGCAAATGGCAGACTCTCTAGTTATTGTGGAATCGCCCGCCAAAGCCAAAACCATCGGCAAATACCTAGGCAGCAAATATATCGTGAAGGCCTCTATGGGCCATGTCCGTGACCTTCCGAAGAGCCAAATGGGCGTCGAGTTTGACAACAATTTTGAACCCAAATATATTACCATCCGCGGCAAGGGGGATATCCTCAAGGAATTGAAGGATGCCCGCAAAAAAGTGAAAAAAGTCTATCTGGCGGCTGACCCTGACCGCGAAGGGGAAGCGATTGCCTGGCATCTGGCCCATTATCTGGATCTGGATGATACGGAAGAATGCCGAGTAGTATTTAATGAAATTACGAAGCAGGCTGTGAAGGATGCCTTTAAGACGCCACGGCCCATCAATAAGGACCTGGTTAACGCCCAGCAGGCCAGACGTATTCTGGACCGGCTGGTTGGCTACAAAATCAGTCCGCTGCTCTGGAAAAAGGTGAAGAAAGGCCTCTCCGCAGGCCGTGTACAATCCGTTGCGGTGAAGCTGATCAATGACCGGGAAGACGAAATTAAGGCCTTTATCCCGGAAGAATACTGGAGCATCACCGTTCAGCTCAAGTCCGGGTCCAATACCTTTGAAGCCAAGTTTTATGGCACGGGCGGACAAAAACAGGAGCTGCATACGGAGGCTGAGGTCCAGGCTATTCTCCAGGGTCTGGAGGGTGCTGACTTCATCGTATCCGAGGTGAAGGAGAAGGAACGGAGCCGCAATCCCTCCGCCCCCTTTATTACCAGTACGATGCAGCAGGAGGCCGCCAGAAAACTGAATTTCCGCGCATCCAAAACCATGTCCGTGGCCCAGCAGCTGTACGAGGGCATCGATTTGGGCAAAGAGGGAATTGTCGGCCTCATCACCTACATGCGTACGGACTCCACCCGGATTTCCCCGGTGGCGCAGGAGGAAGCCAAGGGCTTCATTGTGGAAAAATACGGCGAAGCCTATTATCCGGAAACACCTCGGCAATATATCAAAAAAGCCGCTAACGCCCAGGACGCCCATGAAGGCATCCGGCCCAGCTCAGTGCTGCGGACACCTGAGGAAGTCAAGGGATTCTTAAGCCGCGACCAATACCGGCTGTATAAGCTGATTTGGGAGCGTTTCGTCGCCAGCCAAATGTCCTCGGCAGTGATGGATACCATGACTGTGGATATTCTTGCAGGAGCCTCCATGTTCCGTGCCGTCGGCTCCAAGGTGAAGTTCCCCGGCTTCATGAAGGTGTATGTGGAAAGCAGCGACGAGGAAGCTCCTGCCGGCGATGAGGAAAAGTTCCTGCCGCCGCTGGCTAAGGACAATGTGCTGAAGCGTGAGGCAGTGGAGCCTAAGCAGCATTTCACTCAGCCGCCACCGCGTTACTCCGAAGCCCGTCTTGTACGTGCGCTGGAGGAAATGGGCATCGGCCGTCCCAGCACCTATGCGCCGATTCTCGAGACCATCCAGAAACGGGGCTATGTGGCTCTGGAGGAAAAGCGCTTTATCCCTACGGAGATTGGGGAATTGGTAAATGAATTGATGGAGGAATTCTTTCCGGAAATTCTGGATGTGGGCTTTACGGCCCAGATGGAAGAAGAGCTGGATCATGTGGAAGAAGGCCGGGAAGACTGGGTCAAGGTATTAAACGGTTTCTACAAATCCTTCGAAAAGCGGCTGGAGGTCGCCGAAGAGGAAATGAAGGAAATCGAAATCCAGGATGAGGTCTCCGACGAGCTCTGCGAGAAATGCGGACGCCACTTGGTTTACAAAATGGGCCGGTTTGGCAAATTCCTGGCCTGCTCGGGCTTCCCGGACTGCCGTAACACCAAGCCGATTATCAAGGGTACCGGAGTGGTTTGTCCCTCCTGCAATACAGGCAACATTGTGGAGCGGCGCAGCAAGAAGGGCAGAGTGTTCTTCGGTTGTGACCGGTATCCCGATTGCGATTTCGTATCCTGGGACCGTCCGGTGGGACGGAATTGTCCGGAATGCGGCCAGATGCTGATTACTAAAACCAACCGCAGTGGTACGGTTATCCAGTGCTCCAAATGTGACTACAAAGAGGAGCCTGAGGAGGAAGCTGCGGATTTCGAGGATTAAGGAGCTGCATAGGCAGTCTCTACACGGTCAGATGGCGTGCTTCTATTAATGATGGTATGCTTAAACGGCAGACTGCTCTCGATGCGGTCTGCCGGACTTTGTTTTGTGCCCAATTTACAATTAAATGTAACGCAATAATAAGCAATGGGGGAAGGATTCACTGTGACTCAACAACAGCCTGTTATTGTTATCGGAGCCGGATTGGCGGGCAGCGAAGCCGCTTGGCAGCTGGTCAGCCGCGGTGTGCCGGTAATCCTTTACGAAATGAGACCGGTGGAGAAAACGCCGGCACATATTACAGATCAATTCGCGGAGCTGGTCTGCAGCAATTCTCTGCGGGCTAACGGTCTGACCAATGCGGTAGGTCTATTGAAGGAAGAAATGCGTACGTTAGGTTCGCTTATTATACGCGAAGCGGACAAACATGCCGTACCTGCCGGCGGCGCCTTGGCGGTTGACCGTGATGGTTTTTCCGGCGGTGTTACGGAAGCACTCCGCAGCCATCCTCTGGTGGAGGTGCGTAATGAAGAGCTTCGGGACATCCCGGCTGACGGAATCGTCATTGTTGCCTCCGGGCCCTTGACGTCCCCAGCGCTGTCGGAGAGCCTGAAGGCGCTGACAGGAGAGGAGTACCTGTATTTCTATGACGCGGCGGCTCCTATTGTGGAGAAGGATTCCGTAGACATGGACAAGGTGTATCTGGCTTCCCGGTACGATAAGGGGGAGGCGGCTTACCTGAACTGCCCGATGACCGAGGAGGAGTTCAACCGCTTCTACGATGAGCTGATTCAAGCGGAGGCTGCACCGGTAAAGGCCTTCGAGAAGGAGATTTATTTCGAGGGCTGCATGCCCATCGAGGTGATGGCCAAACGCGGGCGTCAGACCGTCCTGTTTGGTCCCATGAAGCCTGTGGGCCTGATCAATCCCCATACCGGCAAGCTCCCCCATGCGGTTGTGCAGCTTCGCCAGGATAACGCGGCAGGGACGCTGTTCAATCTGGTAGGCTTCCAGACCCATCTGAAGTGGGGTGAGCAAAAGCGGGTTTTCTCCCTGATTCCCGGACTGGAGCAGGCGGAGTTTGTCCGTTACGGTGTGATGCACCGCAACACCTTCATTAATTCCCCCCGGCTGCTATCGCCCACCTATCAGTTCAAATCACGGCCCAACCTGTTCTTCGCCGGTCAAATGACAGGAGTAGAAGGGTATGTAGAGTCTGCCGCCTCCGGCCTGGCTGCCGGTCTGAACGCCGCAAGGCTGTGGCACGGTCAGGAGCCGCTGGTGCTGCCGGCAGAAACCTCCATCGGCAGTATGGCCCATTATATCGTCTCTACCGAGTCGGGCCATTTCCAACCGATGAACGCCAATTTCGGGCTGCTGCCGCCTCTGGAGGAACGAATTAAGAATAAAAAGCTGAAGTACGAAAAACTGGCAGAGCGTGCCCTTCAAACAATTCAGAATTTTGTGGGCAATTTGCAGTGATGTCCCTTGTATGCCGTTCATGTGCTGTGTTACTATAATCGTATTGCGCTTATTAACCATTCGAAGGTTGCCGGCAGAACGTGTCTGTAACACGGCCTAGGCCGCATTTGGGCCTTCCGGTGTATCTCGTCAAACCATGTACCTGGACACCCCGCGGATGGCGCCGGCTTGAAGGCCCTCCCGGGGTTTTGCCGCGCCGGACATGTTTCTCGTCGAATGGGAATGACCATGGATGGAATACCGGGACAGGGACTGTGTACGAAAAAGTCGCGTTTTGATTATGAGCGAAGACTTTGGGCCAAAAGGAATTCTAACGGAAGTGAGCGACGTTATTTAGTTGTTTTGGGCCCGTTCTGAAAACTAACGGAAGTGAGCGCGCTTATTGTAGTTGGATGGAGGCGAAATCGGCCTTATTTTGCTAAATAAGGGCTGTGTGTTCCGTTAGCTTGGGAAATAAGCCGTTTAGGAGCGGATAACGGCTTTTGTGTCCGTTAGAATGGGCGAGGCCCGGCAGACGCTTTCGAAGTAGGCTTTGCTGACGCAAAGCCCTCAGGAGGGATTTTCATGGGTGAGTTTCACGCAACTACAATTTTTGCGATCCGGCATAACAATAAAGGCGCTATTGCCGGTGACGGTCAAGTCACCTTCGGCAACAGTATGGTGATGAAGAATACGGCCAAGAAGGTGCGCCGTCTGTACCGCGGCCAAGTCGCAGCCGGTTTTGCCGGCTCGGTAGCGGATGCCATTACGCTGTTTGAGAAGTTTGAAGGCAAGCTGGAGGAGCACCAGGGAAATCTGCAGCGTGCGGCAGTGGAGCTGGCCAAGGACTGGCGTTCGGACCGCGTTCTGCGCCGTTTGGAAGCGATGATGATCGTAATGGACAAGAAGGATCTCCTCCTGATTTCCGGCAACGGCGAAATTATCGAGCCGGACGACGGCATTCTGGCCATCGGCTCTGGAGGCAATTTTGCCTTGGCTGCCGGGAGAGCACTGAAGGCCCATGCCGGACACATGGAAGCCCGTGACATCGCCAAGGCTTCCTTGGAGATTGCGGCGGATATCTGCGTGTTCACCAACCACAACATTATTGTCGAAGAAGTATTGTAGAAACGGATGGAGGGATGGATCATGAAAGGCTCCGCGCTTACCCCTAGAGAAATTGTTTCCGAATTGGATAGATATATCGTCGGCCAGAAGCAGGCCAAGAAATCCGTCGCCGTCGCCCTCCGCAACCGTTACCGGAGAACCCTGCTCCAGGATGTGATGCGCGATGAGATCATCCCCAAGAATATTCTGATGATCGGCCCCACCGGTGTGGGAAAAACGGAAATTGCCCGCCGGCTGGCGAAGCTGGTGAATGCACCCTTCGTAAAGGTGGAAGCCACCAAGTTTACCGAAGTGGGTTACGTGGGCCGGGATGTGGAATCCATGGTCCGGGATCTGGTGGAGACAGCCATCCGTATGGTGAAAGCCGAAAAAACAGAAGCTCTGAAGGATCGCGCAGGCAAGCTGGCAGAGGAGCGGATTGTCCAGTTTCTGGTGCCTGGCGCCAACAAGAACAAGTCCGGACGCAATCCGCTGGAGATGCTTTTCGGCGGCCAGAAGGAGCCTGAGCGGGAGCAAGAGGAGCCGGATTCCGGTGTTACCGCCGGTCGTGCCGCCGTGCGGGAGAAGCTGGCCCGGGGAGAGCTTGAGAATGAACAAATTGAGATTGAGGTAGAGGATCATACCCCATCCATGATGGACATTCTGGGCGGCCAGGGCAATGATCAGATGGGCATGAATATGCAGGAGATGTTCAGCAGCCTGATGCCCAAGAAAACCAAGAAGCGCCGTCTTCCCGTAAGAGAGGCGCGCAAGGTGCTGATCCAGCAGGAAGCCCAGAAGCTGATGGACATGGATGAGGTGATTTCCGAATCCGTGCAGCGGGCAGAGCAGTCGGGCATTATTTTTATCGACGAAATCGACAAGGTTGCCAGCACCGGCAAGGGCAGCGGTCCCGATGTATCCCGGGAAGGGGTGCAGCGTGATATTCTTCCTATAGTAGAAGGTTCTACGGTTATGACCAAATACGGTCCAGTAAAAACGGATTATGTCCTGTTTATTGCGGCAGGCGCATTCCATATTGCCAAACCTTCCGACTTGATTCCCGAGCTTCAAGGGCGTTTTCCCATCCGGGTGGAGCTAGGCAGTCTGAACCATGAAGATTTTGTGCGGATTTTGAAGGAGCCGCAGAACGCGTTGACCAAGCAGTATACTGCTCTTCTGGAAACAGAGGGTATAACGATTACCTTTACGGACCAAGCCATTGACGAGCTGGCGCAAATTGCGGTGGAAGTAAACCAGCAAACGGAAAATATCGGTGCGCGGCGGCTCCATACCATTCTGGAGAAGCTTCTGGAGGATCTGTCCTTCGAAGCGCCGGATCTTCAGTTGGAGGCGTTCCAGGTGACGCCGGAATATGTCCGGGAGAAGCTGTCGGATATTGCCCGGAACCGTGATTTGAGCCAATATATTCTTTAATAAATCGCGGGGAATTGTTGAGTGAAAATAGGGGGATTTGAGAAATGCAATTGCTTTCGAAGACAAGACGGCTGAATCGGCTGCTGCAAAGGGCGGCAGGCAAAGCCTTGTCGTTTATGGAAATGACGGAGGTTTTGCGGGATGCTATGGCAGCCAGTGTGTATGTCATCAGCCGCAAGGGAAAAATTCTGGGCTGTGCAGCCTCCGGAATGTTGGTTTCATTGGAAACAAACCGGGTCCTGTTTCAGGACAAAAGACTCACTCCCGAGCAAAACCAGCTTCTTTTGAAGGTGGAGGAAACTGTTTCCAACCTCGATCCGGAGAATCCGTATGTCCAGGTGACCAACCAACTGCAAAGCCTGTTCGAGCAGCATTACCTGACCATTATCCCAATAATGGGAGGCGGGGACCGGCTTGGTTCCCTGGTGTTGGCCAGGACGGAAGACCCGTTTGGCGAGGATGATCTGATTCTGGCTGAGTACGGAGCCACGGTGGTGGGTATGGAAATTCTGCGTGAGCGCGCAGAGGAAAGCGAGATCGAAGCCCGCCGGAAAACCATCGTACAGGTGGCGGTAGGCTCCCTTTCGTACAGTGAATTAGAGGCCGTGGAGCACATTTTTGAGGAGCTGAAAAGCAAAGAGGGTCTGCTGGTAGCCAGCAAAATCGCTGACCGGGTGGGGATTACCCGCTCTGTGATCGTGAATGCGCTGCGCAAGCTGGAAAGCGCCGGTGTCATCGAAACACGGTCCCTGGGCATGAAGGGAACCTACATTAAAATTCTCAATGACCAGCTGGTTCAAGAGCTCGAAAAGCGGCAGGCCTAAATTCGTGTTAGATTTATATTAGGTTTTAGATTATAAAGTCCTATCTTTCTAAAGATAGGGCTTTTTTCATATTGTATATTTTGCCATTTTTTTGCATGATTTATGATGTCGAATCTTCTCCAGACTCCATGATATGACAGCATTAGCGAAAATTTAAAATAATTTTATTGTCGAAAAAAAGAGGAGAATGAAAGAAAGCTGTTGAATAAGTAACGGTAATCTGTGGCCGGAGGTTGAATCCCATAATGAATATCCTGCAATCAGCAAGTTTTAACCGGTTGGAACGCACCTTGGATGCGGCCGTCCTGAGGCAGACTGTATCTGCCAATAATATCGCCAATGTGGATACGCCTAACTTTAAGCGTTCGGATGTGGTGTTCGAGGAGCTGCTCAGCCAGCAGATGAATTCCAAAACCCTCACAGGCAGACGGACCCATCCCAAGCATATTCCTATTGGAGGCGGAACATCTGCGGCGGAGTCGAAAATTGTCGTGGACAACAATTCGGTTATGAACAATAATTTAAATAATGTAGATATCGATGCCGAAATGTCCCTCGTAGCCAAAAATCAGCTCCGCTATAATGTGGTAGCCCAGCAAGTAACTCACGATATCCGCAATATCCGGACTGTAATTGGAGGGAGATAATGATGAAGCTGACCAACGGGTTTGATATCAGCAGCTCTGCACTTACCGCCCAGCGGCTCAGAATGGACGTAATCGCCTCTAATATGGCTAACGCGGATACAACGCGGGGCAAGCTGGTAGACGGCAAATGGGTACCATACAGCCGGAAAGTGGTCTCCCTGGAGGAAAAGCAGGGCGCTACATTTTCCCAGGTGCTGTCCGGTGCCATGGGCACAACGAAGGCTTCATCCGGAGGCGGGGTCAAGGTAAGCAAGATTTCCGATGATACTGCCCCCTTCAAGCAAGTATACAACCCCACCCACCCGGATGCGGATGAGAACGGTTTTGTGCTGATGCCCAATGTGGATCCGCTGAAGGAAATGGTGGACATGATGTCTGCGACCCGGTCCTATGAGGCCAATGTCACTGCGCTGAATGCAGCCAAGGCAATGATTACAAAAGCTCTTGAAATCGGCAAATAAATTAGGGGGTAACTACAGATGATCGAGAAAATAGGAATCCAGCCAGCCTCCTTGTTGAAGCCGATACAGACGGATGCCAAAGCATCGGCGGGAGCTGCTGACCTGGGGAAATCCTTCGGGGATATGCTAAATCAGGCTATTGGCCAATTATCGGCCCAGGAAAAGAATGTGGAAATACTGAATGATCAATTTGTCCGCGGCGAAGGGGTAGATGCCCATCAGCTGACGATCAATGCGGAAAGGCTGTCCTTGGGACTGGAGCTTACCGTCCAGGTCCGCAATAAGGTGATTGAGGCTTATCAGGACATCATGAGAACGCAAATTTGATCCTAACGTATGATTGACATACGTGCTGGCGGACGAGGTGAAATACGTGAATGAAAGATTGCTCCAATATTGGACGAATGTGAAGCAATATTGGAATCGATTCAACAAAACTTCTAAACTTATGATTGTCGGCATTTTTATAGCGATGATCCTGACGATTGTCCTGTTTGTTTACAACAACTCCAAAATTGAATATGCAACGGCCTTTACGGATTTGCAGCCTAATGACGCGGCATCCATTACCAAGTACCTGAAGGACAACACGATCCCCTACAAAATGAGCGAGGACGGCAAGAGCATCGGAGTTCCCCGCAAAATGGTGTCCCAAGTGAAGGTGGATATCGTCGGCCAAGGATTAACCAAAAGCGGCTCTATCGGATGGGGTGTCTTCCGGGAAAACAGCATCTTCGGCAAAACCGATGCCCAGACCCGAATCATGGAGATGGAGGCTCTCCAAGGAGAGCTGGAGCAGCTGATTAACACCAATGTGGCCATCGCAGGCTCCAAGGTGCTGATTACCCGCCAGGATGACGGCGTATTCCTTCGCCAGAACCAACCGCCTACAGCGTCGATTATGGTAAATACGAAGCCCGGCTACGTCCTCGATCAATTAAAAATCGACACAATGTATCAATTGGTGTCGAAAAGTGTCCCGAATTTGACGGTGGAGAATATCACCATCTCCGATCAGAACGGGGATTTGCTCCCATATTCCAAAACGTCTGCAGGACAGGTTGGGGCAACCAATGCGGCGGCGCAGCAGTTCCAGATCAAGAAGGACTTCGAGCAGGACCTGCGTAAGGAGATTACCCGCCAGCTTGGTTCCATAGCGGGAGCCAACAATGTGATGCCGATGGTGGTAGCTACCTTTAATTACGATAAGAAGACGCAAAACAATGATCTGGTTACGCCGGTTAACGGGGAAAACGGCATTGTGGTCAGCTCCAATGTGAATGAAAAATCCTCAACAGGAGCGTCCAACGGAGGCGTAGCCGGTACAGGCGAAACCGATGTTCCCACTTATCCGTCAGGCACCAACGCCGGCAGCGGTACGTCGGAGGAATCCAACCGGACCTACAATTATGAATTTAACCGGATCAAAGAGGTTATTGAATCCCAACCGTTTTTTGTCAACGATTTGATGATCAGCGTTGGGATCAACCGGAACGCCAATTTGACCGACGCCACCAAAACCGCCATCCAGCGGATGTTGACCAGTCTGGTAGCCACTTCTTTGGCCAATAACGGCCGGACCTATACCAATGAGGAACTGGCAGGCAAGGTAACCGTGTTTGATGAAACCTTTGCAGAAACTGCACCCGGAGCACAAACCGCGGGAGGCACCAATTGGCTTCTGTATGGTGGAATCGGCGCAGCCGCAGCAGCATTGGCGGCAGTGGGCGGCTTCGTGGTGGCCTCGCGCAGACGCAAATCCAGAGAATTGGCGGCGATGGAGGAAGAAGCGGCAGTTATGGCCCAAAACTCCAATGCCAAGGCTGAGTTCCCGAGCATTGATCTTGACAATCTTACTAATGAAAATCAGGCCAGGAAGCAGCTTGAGCAATTGGCGAAGAAAAAACCGGAAGAGTTCGTTAATCTTCTTCGCACCTGGCTTGTAGATGAATAGAGGGGTGTGCAATGGCAGCAGCGAAAGGGGCTTTTCAGGCTCCAGTTCTTACAGGCCGGCAAAAGGCTGCTATTCTGCTGATCAGTCTGGGTCCGGAGGTTTCCGCTCAAATCTTCAAGCATCTCCGGGATGACGAAATCGAACAGCTGACCTTGGAAATCGCCAATGTCCGCAAGGTGGACTCAGGAGAAAAGGACGCCATTCTGGCGGAATTCCATCAAATCTGCATGGCCCAGGAATTCATCTCCCAGGGCGGTATCGCTTATGCCAAGGAGATCCTGGAGAAGGCGCTGGGCAACCAGAAGGCCATCGATATTATCAACAAGCTGACGGCAACCCTGCAGGTTCGTCCCTTTGACTTTGCCCGGAAGGCGGACCCGTCGCAAATTCTTAACTTTATCCAGAACGAGAATACCCAAACCATCGCGCTGGTGCTGTCTTACCTGCAGGCCCAGCAGGCTTCCATGATTCTCTCCGCGCTGCCTGAGGATAAGCAGGCGGATGTGGCCAAGCGGATTGCCCTGATGGACAGCACCTCTCCGGAGGTGGTGGCTCAGGTGGAGCGTGTACTTGAGCAGAAGCTCTCCGCTACGGTTACCCAGGACTACACCTCCGCAGGCGGTATCGAATCCATTGTGCAAATCCTCAATGGGGTCGACCGCGGTACGGAACGTACCATTCTGGATGCCCTGGAAATTCAGGATCCGGAGCTGGCCGAGGAAATCAAGAAGCGGATGTTCGTATTCGAAGACATCGTCAATATCGACAACCGTTCCATTCAGCGCATTATACGGGATCTGGAGAATGCCGACCTCCAACTGGCTCTCAAGGTTGCCAGCGAGGAAGTACGGGAATCCATCTTCCGCAATATGTCCAAACGGATGGCGGAGACCTTCAAGGAAGAAATGGAATACATGGGACCTGTCCGGCTGCGTGATGTGGAAGAGGCCCAAAGCCGTATCGTATCCACCATTCGCCGTCTTGAGGAATCCGGAGAGATTATTATCGCCCGCGGCGGGGGAGATGATGTGATTGTCTAGAGTCATCAAGCCTCAATACTACATTACCTTAGACGATCGAAAGGAAATAAATGTTTCACCTTTTCCTTTACCCCATCATATGCAGCATGAAACCCAGGCCCAGCCTGTCACTGATGAGGAAGAGGCGGAGCTCCGGCAGTTGCTTCAGATGAAGGACCGCATTCTGCTGGATGCGGAGAATGTAGCCGAGGAGCAGATCCGCCAGGCCTTGGAGGATGCAGAGGAGCTTCGGGCTTCCGCCCAGCAGGAAATTGAAGGCTGGTGGGAAGAGCGCCGCGGCCAGGACCGGCAGGCCATGGAGGAAGCACGGCAGGGCGGATTCGCGCAAGGGTTCCAGGAGGGACAGGAGCAGGCCGAGGTTAAGGTGCTGGAGCAATATGACCAGCTTCTCGGTGATGCCCGTACTGTACTGGAGCAGGCGTACGAGCTGAAGCGGCAGATCATCCAGGAATCCGAACCTTTCCTGGTGGAGCTGGCGACTGCCATTGCAGGCAAGATCATCCAGCAGGAGCTAAGCGTGAATCCCCAATGGGTCATTGAAATGACTAAGGGGGTGCTGGCCCGCAAAAGGGAAAAAGGAACCATTACCCTTTGCGTAAGCCCTAAACAGTTCGCTTATATCCGGGACGCCCGGGATGAGCTAAAGCTGTCCGTGGATTCTCAAGCGGAGCTGGAGATTCTTCCCGATTCCACCATTGATGATTACGGATGTGTGGTCCGCACCGCCTTCGGCAGCATTGATGCCCGTGTGGACACACAATTAAAGGAAATCAAGCTTGCGCTGCAGCAATTGTCCATGGAAATGACGGAGGGAGAAGAGGAAGCATGAACATGCCCCAGGCTTCGCGTTATATCGAACACCTTCGTCATATCGACCCTGTGCTGGTGAACGGCAAGGTAACCCAGGTTATCGGGTTGACGGTTGAGTCCGAAGGTCCCGACGCCAGCGTAGGCGATGTCTGCTATATCTATCCCTATAAGTCCACCAAGCCGCTGAAAGCGGAGGTTGTGGGCTTCCGGGACAACAAAGTGATTTTGATGCCCCTCGGTGACCTGCATTCCGTCGGGCCGGGCTGTGAAGTGGTGGGCACCGGCAAGCCGCTCTCCGTACAGGTTGGTTATGAGCTTCTGGGCAAGGTCCTCGACGGCCTCGGACAGCCCTTGGACGGAAGCTTTCTCCCCAGCCGTATGACCCACTATTCCACCCACAATATGCCCAGCAATCCGTTGAAGCGTCCACGGGTGCTGGAACCCCTCAGCGTAGGCATCCGGGCTATAGACGGGCTGCTTACAGTGGGCAACGGCCAGCGGGTGGGGATTTTCGCCGGCTCAGGCGTAGGGAAAAGCACCTTGATGGGTATGATCGCCCGGAACACCGCCGCCGACGTCAATGTGATTGCCCTAATCGGTGAACGGGGTCGGGAGGTATTGGATTTTATTGAGAGAGATCTGGGGCCGGAAGGACTTGCACGTTCCGTTGTTATTGTGGCTACCTCCGACCAGCCGGCTTTGATCCGGATTAAGGGGGCGCTGATTGCCACCAGCATTGCCGAATTTTTCAGAGACCGCGGTTTAAACGTCATGCTGATGATGGATTCCGTTACACGTTTTGCCATGGCTCAGCGGGAAGTTGGGCTGGCTGTAGGGGAACCGCCTGCAACAAGAGGATATACCCCATCCGTGTTCGCCATGCTGCCGAAGCTTCTGGAACGCTCAGGGACCAATCCCAAAGGCTCCATTACCGCTTTCTACACGGTGCTGGTGGACGGTGATGATATGAATGAACCCATTGCCGATGCCGTTCGCGGGATTCTGGACGGACACATCGTGCTTAACCGCAATCTTGCCAACAAAGGACATTTCCCGGCCATTGATATTCTGGCCAGCGTCAGCCGCGTTATGAAGGAAATCGTGCCGCCTGAGCATCAGGAGGCCGCCCAATTCCTGAATCAGCTTCTTTCTATATATAAGGATTCGGAAGATCTGATCAATATTGGGGCATACCAGCGCGGATCCAACCCGGAAATCGACTTGTCCTTGAAATATATACAGGCCATCAATGAGTTCACCCGGCAAAAAGTAGATGAGAAAGTGACATTCACCGAGGTTCAGGAGCGTTTGTTATCCGAATTCAGCGGAGGTTGAGGCAGAGGATGCGGTTTAAGTACACCTTCCAGAAGATTGTGGATCTGAAATCCAATGAAAAGACTCAGGCTGAATGGGTATTGTCCGGTGCCATCGGCCACCTCCGGGAAGAGGAGGAGAGCCTTTCCACCTTGTTTTCCGAAAAAAACAGTGTAGAAACTGAGCTCGTCTCGGCAGCACAGCATACTACCGCTTCGGAGCTGATGAATTACCAGTATTATCTGGATCATCTGAATAACAGAATCCGGTGCAAAACGGCAGATGTTCGGCTGGCCGAAAAGGACGTAGTAGAAAAGCGGGGTATTCTCTCCTCCAAAATGGTGGAGGAAAAGGTTTGGGATCAAGCCCGCAACAAGGCATATCTGCTTCATCAGGCCACGGTGCTGAAGAAGGAGCAGGAAGTCCTGGATGAAATGGCCACCATGCGGCACAAAGCCAGCCATGGATAATAGATCTTGGACAAAAGGAAGTGCATAAATGATGGAGATGGAGGCGGAAAAGCCGACATTCAGCGCGTTTGAACGGTTTTTATACTGGTTTTTTATCCCCATTGTATTCACGATGGTGCTGATGGGGGCGCTCTTCTCCTTGTTTGGCTACAGTGCAACGGATGAGCTCTTGAAAATAGGGAATAAAGTGCCGGGTTTGTCCGCCATTCTCCCTGACCCCAAGGGAGAGGTCAAGGAAGCTCAGGCGCCTGCGCAGGGGACTGCTGCCCATACCGAAGGCACACCTGAGGCTTCCGCAACCGAGGCTTCCGCCCAACTGGCTGCCCTGCAGAAGCAGCTGGAAGCCCAGACGGCCGAATTGGCCGGCAGCACCCAGACATTGAAGGATAAGGAGCAGACCATTAAGGATCTGCAGGCCAAGGTTGCTGCTTTGGAAGCGCAAAAGGCAAGTGCGGCCAAAAGCGACGAAGAGTATCAGGCGCTGATTACCGAGACAGCTTCCATGTATGCCAAGATGTCGCCGAGCAAGGCTGCGCCTATTATGCAGAATCTGACCCTGAAGGAGCAGGTGCTGCTGCTTTCTGAGATGAAGACGGACGACCGGGTCCGCATTCTGGAGAAAATGGACGCCAAAAAAGCCGCTGAAGCCTCCATCTATCTGAAGGATGCAGTTCCGGCCAAGGACAAGCAAATCGCCGCCCTCCAGGAGCGTCTTGATCTGAACAAAACGGCCGCTACCACCCCGTCAAGCGCCATGACCAAGCAGGAGCTGGGTCAGACCTTTGCCGGCATGACGCCCAAAAGTGCTGCTGAGCTTCTGGTTGAAATGAATAAAACGGACTCCGCCAAGGTTGTTGAGATCCTGAACAGTATGGATGTGGCGGGGCGCTCCAAAGTAATGACCTATCTGTCAGACAACTTTAAGGAAGTCGCTCCGGTCATTGCATCCAAGCTGGCTCCATAATTCAAATTAGAACCAGCCCATGAAAGGAGGTGAAAACGAAAATGACAACGATTACCCCATTGGTCATGACTATGCCGGGAAATACCGGAGCCGTTCAAGGGACTGCAGCTGGAACCGCCTCAGCAGCGGGCAGCAATGCTTTTGGCCAAATGCTGGTGCAGGTCATCGGCGGTACAAGCGCCCAAGCTCAAACAAGCACACTCCCCAATTTGTCTACGCTGCTGGCAGGTTTGCTGGCCGGTTTGAGCTCTGAGGAGTCGGCAGCCATACTGGCAGGACCCGATTCGGAGGTTTTGGTGAAGCTGCTGGAGCAATTGGCTGACAATCCGGATTTGCTGGAGCAGCATCTTGGAGATGAGGATATGCAGGCTTGGCTGGCCCAGGCGGCACTTCTCCTGCAAGGCATGCAGCTGTTGCCCGCGGCGGTTTTGAACCCGGAGGATGCGTCAACTCTTGTCAATCAGGCGGAGGGTGAATCCACAGCCGCTCCGGCTATGAACGCACACCAGGCGCAAGTGGTGCTGAAGGAATTTGTCCAAGCGCTGAATCAGCATCCGAATGAGATCTTCCTGAATCAGCTCCAGGATAAGCTGGCTGCAATTCTGACGAAGCGCAATCAGCCGGAGCAGACCCTGCCTGTGCATACATTGGAAGACGGTAAAGCCGGTGCCAATAAGTCCGCCGACGTAACGTTTACCGTACTACCCTCCACAGCCGCTTCCCGTCTGGAGATGCTGGCAGCCAGACATACGCCTATCCAGTTGGCCGATAACGGCAAAGGCGCACAGACCTTACCGCAGGAGCAAGCCGAATCCGGTCAAGAGTCCGGTGACACCCAGGAGGGACCCTTCAGCACAGCACCCGTTAACGGGAGACACCTGCTGGATAGAACCCAGGCTCCCGCAGAGTCCGTCCCGGTACGTGCAGGACAGCTGGCGGAGGATATCAGCAAGTTTATGCTTGGCAAGCTCCGTGTCCAAACCGGCAACGGGATAACCGAAGCGAGACTTTCTTTGACACCTGAAGCATTGGGGCATGTGGACGTGAGACTCACCCTGCACAACGGACAGCTGGTGGCTCAATTCGCCGCACAGACCGCGATGGGCAAGGATGCGCTGGAATCCCAGCTGGCCCAGCTCCGCAACATGCTGCAAAGCCAGGGGATTCAAGTGGAGAAGATTGAGGTCGCCCAAAGTCCTTCCCTGCAGTCCAGCATGTTCCAGGACCCGCGCGGGCAGCAGCAATCCAGGCAGCCGGGCTCCCACAACCGGGAACAGGCCCGTGATGGAAACGAGGAGTATGCTGTTGAAGCAGCCGCTATTCTGCGCAGAGAAACTTCCGAGGAAGATGGCTTTGACGTGATCGCCTAGATGGCTGGCTCCGTCTTGTGAAAAGGAGGTGTAAACAATGGCGGATTCTCCTATATCCACCCAGAATGTATGGCCTTATTATTCCTCCTCCAACGTCAGCAAAGCGGCGAAAACCAACGGCAGCGAATTGGGGAAGGACCAGTTTCTTAAAATCCTGATTACCCAGTTGAAGAACCAGGACCCGATGCAGCCCTTGCAGGATAAGGAATTCATCGCCCAGATGGCGCAGTTCTCCTCTGTAGAGCAGTTGACCAATATGGCGACGGAAATGAAAGCATTGCGTGAATCCCTGGGAATGGCCTCCGGATTGATTGGCAAATCCATCACATGGACAAGCAAGGATTCCGGCGGTTCTGAAACCGAAGACAGCGGCATTGTCCAATCCATCAGCTTCAAAAAAGGTGTTCAGTATGCCAATGTGGACGGCGTAGAAGTGTCTTTGGAGAAAATTACAAAAATTGAGAACGCGGAGACCACATCATGATGGACAATATGAAAATTGGTCAGATGTATCCCGCCACTCTCCCTCCCGGCAATGTCAGGGTCGGTTCCAAGCCCGGTGCAGGCGCTCCGGATAAAAGCTTCCAGCAGGTGCTTCAGGAGGAAACCCTCAAATTCAGTCATCATGCCGAACTCAGGCTGAAGCAGCGGGGAATTCAATTGGAGCCCGAGCAATTAAGGAAGATCGGGTCTGCGCTGGATAAGGCGGCTGCCAAAGGCGCCAAGGATTCCTTATTGATCATGAATGATCTTGCACTCATTGCCAATGTGCGCAACAGGACCATCGTTACCGCCATGGACGGCGACAATTTGAGAGACAATGTTTTTACTCATATCGATAGTGCCGTGGTTGTATCGTGACAGGAAAGGGCCGGCCCGAACAGGAAGCCTGATTTGCGGATCGAAGGAAGCAAACAGCCTGTCACATCAAAAATTGCCAATTGAAGCATTCGGGGAGGAAATGAATTTATGCTTAGATCTTTGTATTCCGGCGTTTCCGGTATGCGCGGCTTTCAAACCAAGCTGGACGTCATCGGCAACAACATCGCCAATGTTAATACCGTAGGCTTTAAGGGTGGCCGCGTGATGTTCAAGGATATCTTGAGCCAAACGGTTTCCGGAGTTACGGCGCCGAACGGAAACGAATCCGGAGGTGTGAACGCCAAGCAAATCGGCCTAGGCGTTGCACTCAGCTCCATCGATACCATCCATACTCCGGGCAGCGCCATGACCACTAACGTGCCCACCGATCTGCGGATCGACGGCGACGGCTTTTTCGTGGTAAGGGCCGGAGAAGAAGATAATTACTTAACCCGGGCGGGGAATTTCACCGTGGACACCGAACGGAACTTGGTTAATGCGGACGGTCTGCGGGTTGTTGATTCCGGTGGTACGCCCATAGTCATTCCGGAAGAGGTTACCGCTTTTTCCATTGCCAATGACGGTAATATTATCGCTGTTCAAGCGGACGGTACTTCCGCTGCTATCGGTGTCCAGATTGCCGTAACTAAGGTTGCCAATCCGGGCGGTCTGGAGAAAATCGGCGGAAATCTGTATCGCGTCACACCTAACGCCGTTCCGGGCGGAGTGCTGGAATTGGGTGAAGCAACTGCTAACAATGCTGCAACCGGCACCGGCGCAATCGTATCCGGCCAGCTGGAAATGTCCAATGTGGATCTGACTGCGGAATTCACCGAGATGATCGTCGCCCAGCGCGGCTTCCAGGCGAACTCCCGGATTATTACCACCTCAGACGAAATTCTCCAGGAAGTAGTTAACCTGAAGCGTTAACGTCTATGAATAATTGATTTACCGGAGGGCCCAAAAACCCTCCGGTACATCCTTTATATGTTAATGCTTACGATGTAAGAGCCGCAGGAGGGATGGCATGATCACCGTCAGACGGTTAAACGGAAAGCCTATTACCATAAACGCTCTATTGATCGAGACGATTGAGGATACTCCGGACACAGTGATTACATTAACGACAGGAAAAAAGTTTATGGTTCTCGACGACGTTTCAGATGTGATACGCTTGGTGCAGAACTTTTTGTCGGCTATTGGCGGAGTACGGGGGACGATCATGAGCTCGGAGTTGGAGGGGTCTTAAGGTGTTTAAAAACAAACTGTTTATGATCATTATCGCCATGCTCATTGTGATTACCCTGATTTTGGTGGCGTTCTTCACGTTATGGACTGTGATGGACAAGAACAGCCAGCCGTCTGATCCGCAGGAGGCAGCCAAAGCTTCGGTAAGCCAAGTGGAAGGCAAAAAGCTCACACCGGCTCAGGTTAAGGCACAGACCGTTTTTATGGAAAACGTACTGACTAACCTGGCAGAAAAAGGCCGTGTGGTGAAAGCAAGCTTCGCGTTTACCCTGGATAACAAAAAAAGCAAGGAAGAGTTCGAAACCATTGTGTTCCAGGTGAAAAGTATTGTCATCCAAACCCTGGCTGACATGAAAGCCGAACAGATTCAGGGCAGCAAAGGCCAGGAATTCCTGATCTCCACCCTGATGAACAAAATCAATGAATTGCTTTCTGAAGGCAAAGTGGTCTCCATTTCCCTTACGGATTATTATGTGGAGTAACCGATGATTATGGACAGGAAGTATCCGAGGAGGTGACGATATGGTAGACGTACTTTCGCAAAATGAGATCGACGCCCTGCTGGCGGCCTTGTCCTCCGGCGAGATGGATGCGGAGGAGCTGAAGAAGGAAGAGACGCAGAAAAAAGTGCGGGCGTACGACTTTAAGCGCGCCACGCGGTTCTCCAAGGACCATCTGCGCAGTCTCACCCGGATTCATGAGAACTTCGCCAGGCTGTTGACCACATATTTTTCCACACAGCTGCGCACGTTTGTGCAGATCAATGTGGTGCAGGTGGAGCAGCTGCCTTACGATGAGTTCATCCGCTCCATTCCCAAAATGACAATCCTGAACATTTTTGAAGCGGAACCGTTGGAGGGTCGGATGGTTTTGGAGGTACATCCCAACGTCGCTTTTGCCATGCTTGACCGCTTGTTGGGTGGGACAGGCATATCCCCTTCGAAAATCAATGCCTTGACTGAAATCGAAACCATTATTATGGAACGGATTTTCAGCCGCGCGTTAGATACATTGCAGGAAGCGTGGAAAACCGTGTCGGATTTGTATCCGCGGCTGGAGGCTCTGGAGACAAATCCGCAATTTATGCAAATCGCTTCCGCTAATGACACCATTGCCCTGATTTCCCTCAGTACGAAGATCGGGGACACTACCGGCATGATCAACCTGTGTATTCCCCATGTGGTGATCGAGCCCGTGATGCCAAGATTGTCCGTGCACCATATGTTTGTAACTCACAAGAAGTCCAAGTCCATTGATGAAGCGGATGCCTTGAAGCAGCGGGTAACCAAAGCCAAACTTCCGATTATCGCTGAGCTGGGCCATTCCGAGATATCCGTTAAGGAGTTTCTCAATCTCTCTGTGGGGGATGTTATACCCCTAACCAAGCCTGTGGAGCAAGGCCTTCATATTTTGGTAGGGGAAAAATTAAAGTTTATCGGCAGTCCCGGAACGCTTAAGGGCAAGGTAGCTGTTCAAATTT
This sequence comes from Bacillota bacterium, assembly GCA_023386955.1. GTDB lineage: Bacteria > Bacillota > Bacilli > Paenibacillales > NBRC-103111 > Paenibacillus_AR > Paenibacillus_AR mesotrionivorans. Next base: position 435,144 of record JAEWIS010000038.1, on the reverse strand, counting down.
CGGAGATTGTAGAAGAAGGAGCCGAGGAACAAAATGGCGAATAATAAGGATTATTTGTCCCAGGAGGAAATTGATGCCTTGCTTCGGCAGTCCTCCGATGACACAGCTGCACAAACTGCGCAGGAAGCGCCTTCCGTACAGGATTATTTATCGGATATCGAGCAAGATGCTCTAGGCGAAATCGGGAATATCACATTCGGCAGCGCAGCAACTGCCCTTTCCACACTATTGGGCAAAAAAGTGGACATTACCACGCCGAAGGTGGATGTCATTTTCCGGGAACAGCTTCATAATGAGTTTCCTAAGCCTCATGTGGCTGTGCATGTGAATTATGTGGACGGTTTCCACGGGATCAATCTCCTGGTGATCAAAACCCGGGATGCGCAAATCATAGCGGATTTGATGATGGGCGGAGACGGCACCAATCCGGCCGGTGAGCTGAATGAGATTCATATCAGCGCCGTACAGGAAGCCATGAACCAAATGATGGGCTCCTCGGCCACCTCCATGTCCACCATCTTCAACCGCTTTGTGAACATTTCGCCGCCGGGTATCGATATTATGGATTTGGCTAATGGCGGTATGGAAACTCTTCCGAACGAAGAGGTGTACATCAAGGTTTCCTTCCGGATGGTCATCGGAGATTTGATCGACTCTTCCATCATGCAGCTCCTGCCTGTGAAATTCGCCAGTGACATGGTCAGCACATTGATGGGCGGAGCTAGCTCGGAGCCGGTAGCACCTGCTCCGTCCGCACCGCAGAAGCAGCAGGCGGCGCCTGCACCTGCGGCCCATGCCGCACCGGCAGCAGCGCCTGCGCCTCAGCCGCAGCAGCCACCGCAGCAGCCAGCAGCAGCGTATCAGCAGCCGCAAGCTTACCCGGATCCGGCAGCGTATCAGCAGCCGCCTTACGGGTACCCGCAGCCCGGCTATGGCCAGCCCGGTTATCCGCAGCCACCCATGATGCCTCCGTATCCCGGACAGCAGCAAGCGGCGGCGGCAGCAGCATACTCCGCGCCGAACCGGAATGTGAATGTGCAGCCGGTACAATTCACGAATTTTAATCATCCGAACAATTTGATCCCGGATGATTCCAATTTAAATCTTTTGCTGGACATTCCCCTCCGAGTCACGGTAGAGTTGGGTAGAACACAAAAAGTGATCAAAGATATTCTGGATCTGTCGCAAGGCTCCATCATTGAGCTGGACAAGCTTGCAGGCGAACCAGTAGACATTCTGGTGAACAACAAGCTGATTGCCAAGGGTGAAGTGGTGGTTATTGACGAGAATTTCGGCGTTCGCGTCACCGACATCATCAATCAATGGGATCGTATCCAAAAACTTCAATAATTACTCTCGAGGAGGATATTACTAATGGCAAACCGTATTTTGATTGTGGACGACGCAGCATTTATGAGAATGATGATCCGGGATATTCTGACGAAGAACGGATACGAGGTATGCGGCGAAGCCAATGACGGGGCCCAGGCAATCGAACGCTACAAGGAGCTTCACCCGGATCTGATTACCATGGATATTACCATGCCGGAAATGGACGGCATTAACGCTTTGAAGGAAATCAAAAAAATCGACGCCAACGCCAAGGTGATTATGTGCTCCGCCATGGGCCAGCAGGCTATGGTTATCGACGCCATTCAGGCAGGCGCCAAGGATTTCATCGTGAAGCCGTTCCAAGCTGACCGCGTAATTGAAGCCATCAAGAAAACGCTTGGCTAATTTCCCAAGCGGGAAGGCAGGCATTTGCATGAAGAGGGTATGTAAGGGGCTTTTGGCAGCGGGGGCATGCGTTCTGCATGCTTCCATGACGGCAGGAATTAGCTATGCGCAGGAGATTGACGGGATGCCCGATCTTCAAGGCGGCAGCTCCCTATCCGTTTTTTGGATGATTCTGAAGGTCATTCTCTTTCTCGTTGTCATTATCGGCATTTTCCTTGTGATAATGAAGACCGTATCCCAAAAAGGGAAGTTATTCCGGGCAGACCGCTCCTTGCGGACCATCGGCGGCGTCGGATTGGGACAGAACAAATCCGTCCAGCTGGTGCAGATCGGCAATGCCTTGTATGTCCTGGGAGTCGGTGAAGAAGTGGGGCTTGTGGATAAAATTACGGATGAAGCGGAGATCCGATACATTCTGGATAATCTCCACGCCAGCCCCGCTGCCGGCACCGGCACATTTTCCTCCGTAGGCGGCTGGTTGAAGGGATTCGGCAAAAACAGGCCAAGCTCCGAGGAGCTGGATGTGACGCCTTCCTTTCAGGCTGTTTTTCAGGAAAAAATGATGAAAATGGCCAACCGGCAGAAAAAGGTTGAGGAGCTTATCACCGAGGACCGCCAAAACCCACATGATCGGCTGGATGACTAATCATGAATAAGAAAATTCTAGCTTTGCTTGTTTTGTTTTGTTTCGCAGGTTTGGCCTTTTCATCCATCGCCTTTGCCGCGGATCCGATTCCCGACATTAATCTGAGCATCGGCAACGGAGGCGGGGAGGCAGGGGGCTCCAGCACCATCTCGATTATCCTGCTTTTGACTGTACTGAGCTTGGCGCCATCCATATTGGTGCTGATGACCAGCTTTACCCGGATTGTCATCGTGCTGGGTTTTGTCCGTACATCACTGGGTACGCAGCAGATGCCACCCAACCAGGTGCTGATCGGACTATCCTTATTTTTGACGCTTTTCGTGATGGCGCCCACCATCGGCGAAATCAACCAAACGGCTTATCAGCCTTATGCTCGCGGAGAAATTACGCAGATGCAGGCACTGGAGCAGGCGGCTGTGCCGTTGAAGCATTTTATGGGTGAGCATGTGCATGAGAAGGATCTGAAGCTGTTCCTGGACTTTTCCAAGGCCGAGAGGCCCGAGGGTATCGATGATACACCCTTGACTGCACTGATTCCGGCTTATGTTATCAGCGAGCTGAAAACGGCGTTTACGATGGGCTTTATTATTTTTATTCCGTTTCTGGTTATTGACATGGTCATTGCCAGCACTCTGATGGCAATGGGGATGATGATGCTTCCACCTGTCATGATCTCGCTGCCTTTTAAGATCCTGCTGTTTATCCTGGTTGACGGCTGGTATCTGGTTGTTAAAGGGCTATTGCTCAGCTATGGTTAACGTTTCGTCGTTTGATCGGTAAGGAGAGGATAAAGCCTTGAGTCCAGAATATATAATGAAGCTGGCCGGAGAAGCCATGTATGCGGTGCTGAAGGCCAGTGCCCCCATGATGGTTATTGCCCTGGTTGTCGGGTTGGTGGTCAGTATCTTTCAGGCTACCACACAGATTCAGGAGCAAACCCTGGCGTTTGTTCCGAAGATCTTGGCGGTGTTCATTTCCATCCTGATTTTTGGGCCGTGGATTATGACCACCCTGGTAGAATTCACCTACAACCTTTTGAATAATTTGCATCAATTCGCGGGATAAGCAGATGAACATGGAACTGATTCTGCAATCCTTCTCTGGTTTCATGCTTGTTTTTTGTCGGATTACAGCTTTTTTTGTCACAGCACCTGTATTTTCTTCTCGAAATGTCCCGACGTCCTTCAAAATCGGCTTTTCCGTTTTTGTCGCTTTCCTGACCTTTTCGGGTTTGGGATTGCAGCCGGTGCCGATGGATGGGCTGTATGTGCTCTCCATCTTCAAGGAAATACTGGTGGGTTTATTGCTTGGTTTTATCGGCTACATGTTTTTTGCAGTGATTCAGACGGCCGGCTCCTTCATTGACATGCAGATGGGGTTGTCAATGGCCAACATTTTGGACCCGATGACCGGGACCTCATCACCCCTTATCGGCAATATGAAATATATGCTGGCCATGCTGTTGTTCCTGTCCTTCAACGGTCATCATCTTCTCCTGACGGCCATCCATGACAGCTACAGCTGGATTCCGCTGCAGAATGATGTGTTTGCCCGGATGTACAGCGACAATATGGTTGATTTTATGCTCAGAACCTTTACAGATTCCTTCGGCCTCGCCTTCAAAATGGCCGCTCCTCTGGTGGTAGCGCTGTTTTTGACGGATGTGGGACTGGGGATTCTGGCCAAAACCGCGCCTCAGTTTAACATTTTCGTGATTGGGGTTCCGATGAAGATTATTATCGGACTGATCCTTCTGGTCTTTTTGTTCCCGGGGATGCTATCGATCTTCGAAATGGTGTTTACTGCACTTTTTACCGCTATGCAAAAATTCATGACACTTTTGTCCGGGTCACCCTGACAATGCCGGCATAAGCGCGAAGAATCAAGGAGGGGACAGGGCGTGGCAACGACTCCATTCCGCTACAAACTGAACCTGCAGCTGTTTGCCGGAGAAAAGACCGAAAAGGCCACACCCAAAAAACGGGCGGATGCCCGTAAAAAGGGCCAGGTGGCCAAAAGCAATGACCTGCCGGGAGCATTGATCCTGCTGTTCTGCTTTATGACGCTGCTCATGTTCGGCGGTTTTCTGAAGGACAAGATCTTCCTGCTGATGCAGGGCACATTAAAGGATTATTTGACCACTGAGATCAGTATGAGCAATGTCATGCCTCTGATGACGGACCTGATGGCTCAAATTCTTATTATGCTGGCTCCGATTTTTGCTGTTACTGTTCTTATCGGAATTCTCGCCAATTATATGCAGGTCGGATTTCTTGTCACCGGTGAAGCCTTCAAGGTTAAATTCAGCAAGCTGAACCCCATTGAAGGGGCAAAGCGGATGTTTAGCCTCAAGGCGCTGGTGGAATTCGGGAAAACGCTGCTGAAGCTGATTCTGATCGGATACCTGGTTTATTCCTCCCTTTGGGGGGAGAAGGAAAGCCTGATCAATCTGGCCCGTATGCCGCTAACCGATGTTCTTGCTTATGTGGCCCGGCTCACTGTCATGATGGGCATCAAAATCGGCGTTGCTCTTGTGATCTTAAGTCTTTTCGATTATATGTACCAGAAATATGAACACGAAAAAAATCTCCGTATGTCCAAACAGGACATCAAGGATGAATATAAAAAATCCGAGGGTGACCCGCAGATCAAGGGCAAAATCAAGGAAAAGCAGCGCCGGATGGCGTTGGCCCGGATGATGCAGGATGTGCCTAAGGCGGATGTGGTCATCACCAACCCAACCCACTTTGCCGTCGCCATTCAATACGATAACGGTAAAATGGATGCGCCACGGGTTGTGGCCAAGGGGACCGACTTCGTCGCATTGAAGATTAAGGAAATCGCCAAGGAAAACGGGGTTATCACCATGGAAAACAGGCCGTTGGCCAGAGCCTTGTACGATCAGGTCGAGATTGGCCAGACGATCCCGGCAGAGCTGTTCCAGGCTGTGGCGGAAGTGCTTGCATATGTGTACCGCTTAAAAGGCAAGGCAAAATAACGGGAAGGGAGGATGTTCATCATGCGTGTGAAAGATCTAACGGTGCTTTTGGGCGTAATCGGAATTGTATTGATGATGGTCGTTCCTGTCAGTGTGCATGTAGTGGACGTTCTGCTCATCATTAATATATCTCTTGCGCTTATGATTCTTCTTGTCGCGATGAACACCCAGGAAGCACTGGACTTCTCCATCTTCCCTTCACTTTTGCTGATTACCACCTTGTTCCGACTGGCCTTGAACGTATCCACCACCCGGAATATCCTGAGCCATGCCGACGGCGGCAGAGTGGTTGAAACCTTCGGCGGTTTTGTGGCCCAGGGCAATCTGGTGGTGGGTTTTGTTGTGTTCCTGATTCTGGTTGTTGTGCAGTTCATCGTCATCACCAAAGGCTCCGAACGGGTGGCTGAGGTTGCGGCCCGGTTTACCTTGGATGCGATGCCCGGCAAACAGATGAGTATTGATGCCGACCTGAACGCAGGTATGATCAATGAAACACAGGCCCGGGAGAGAAGACGGAAGATCGAACGGGAAGCCGACTTCTACGGCGCCATGGACGGTGCCAGTAAATTCGTTAAGGGCGATGCCATCGCCAGTATCATTATCCTCATCATCAATCTGGTCGGCGGTCTGATTATCGGGATGATTTACCATGGTATGGGCGTGGCGGAAGCAGCCAGTCTCTTTACCCAAATGTCCATCGGTGACGGTTTGGTGAGCCAGATTCCCGCGCTGATGATCTCGACTGCTTCCGGTCTGATTGTAACCCGGGCCAACTCGGAGGGCAACCTGGCCTCCGACCTTACCGGGCAGCTGCTGCAGAATCCCAAGCTTCTGTTTGTTGTGGCAGGTACCATCGCGCTTTTGGGCATCGCTACTCCCATCGGGGTTTTGATTACCTTCCCCGTTGCCGCCGTTATTCTCTTCAGCGCCTTCCGCTTGCAGAAGAATCTGAACCAGAAGCTGGTGGAGGATGAAAAGGCAGAGGAGCAGCAGCAGATCGAAGAGGTACGGAGTCCGGAAAGTGTTATCAGCCTGCTGCAGGTGGACCCCATCGAATTCGAGTTCGGCTATGGCTTGATTCCGCTGGCGGATACCCAGCAGGGCGGGGATTTGCTGGACCGGATTATCCTCATCCGTCGACAATGTGCGCTGGAATTAGGCATTGTTGTGCCTGTTATCCGAATTCGCGACAATATTCAATTAAAACCGAATGAATATGTCATCAAAATTAAAGGAAATTCAGTGGCCCGTGGTGAATTACTACTTAATCACTACTTGGCGATGAGCCCGGGTTTTGAGGATGAGTCCATCTCAGGCATTGAGACCATGGAGCCGGCCTTCGGCCTTCCTGCCCTGTGGATCGATGATTCAACGAAGGAACGGGCCGAAATGTCCGGTTATACTGTGGTGGATCCGCCCTCCGTGGTGGCCACCCATCTGACCGAGATTATTAAGCGCCATGCCCACGAGCTCATCGGACGTCAAGAAACCAAGGCGCTGGTGGAGAATGTCAGAGAAAGCTACCCGGCTTTGGTGGACGAGCTAATCCCCAATGTGGTTACGGTTGGCGATCTGCAGAAGGTCCTTTCGAAGCTGCTCAAGGAGAAAATATCTGTCCGCGATCTGGTAACGATAATGGAGACATTGGCCGATTATGGCGGCTACACCAAGGATCATGACATTCTGACCGAATATGTGAGACAAGCCTTATCCCGTCAGATTACCCAGCAATACGCCGGCGGCGGGGATGCGCTGAAGGTGATTACGGTAGGGCCGTCCTTGGAGAAGAAAATTGCGGAATCGGTGCAGCAGACGGATCAGGGCTCTTATCTGGCTCTTGACCCGTCGTCCTCCCAGACCATCTTCCACAAGCTGAATGAGCAGGTGACAAGAGCCGTACAGGGTGGACTCCAGCCCGTCATTCTGACGTCACCCACCATCCGCATGTATTTGCGCCAGCTGCTTGAACGGACCTTGCAGGATATCCCGGTATTGTCCTACAGCGAGCTTGAGCCAAATGTCGAAATTCAAAGCATGGGAGTTGTGAATCTATGAGAGTAAAACGGTATGTTGTAGATTCCATGCCCGACGCCCTTGCGCAAATTCGGACGGATTTAGGCAAGGATGCCGTCATTCTGAATACCAAAGAAATCCGCTCAGGCGGGTTTTTAGGGTTATTCAGCAAGAAAAAAATCGAAGTGATTGCAGCGACGGATGCCCTTGGCAAAGCCGAATCCAAACCGAAGACCGCACCGGTTCAACGTGCCGTCACCCCGCAGTCTGCCACCCCAGTCGCTGTATTGGAGCAGCCGCGGACCGCCAAGGAGGACAGGACGGCCGAATTGTTGGAATCTATCGAACGTCTGGCCGGCAAGCAGTCCGCACCGGCTGAACCGGAGCCTGCGCCGCGTCCGGTGGTGCCCATGAGTTTGGGTGCAGCGGCATATGGCGCCAAATCTGTGCAGGCGTCCGCTTCCGCAGCACCCCTGCCTCCCGTTCCCGCGACAGCTCCTGCAGTGCCCCTCAAATCTGCCGCGGAGCCCCGCAGAAAGCCGTTGGAGGAGCCCGTGGCAGAGGACCCGGTATTAAGCGAGCTCCGGGCTATGAAGCTGATGATGAAGAACTTTTCCCGCGCAGGCGCTGTTCTGCCGGAGCCCGATCCGGTTCTGGCCGCTCTTGAAGCGAGGCTGCTGGAGCAGGAGATCCTGCCCGAGCTGGCCAAAGAGGTGGTTACAACAATTGAAGAGGGTTTGACGGAAGAAGAGGACGGTTTAACGCCGGCGCGCGCGAACCAATTGGCTGCGGAGAGGCTCAAACAGATTTTGGGTGATCATCCGCGTAAGCCGCTTCAACCTGAAACCCGCATCGCCCATTTTGTGGGTCCAACCGGGGTAGGCAAAACCACCACCATCGCCAAGCTGGCGGCCGAGCAGGTGCTCCGTCACCGCCGGAAGGTGGGTTTTATCACCTCCGACACATACCGGATTGCGGCTGTGGAGCAGTTGAAGACTTATGCCACCATTTTGGGCATTCCGCTGGAGGTAGTATTTTCACCCCAGGATCTGAAGAAGGCCTTCGATAATTTGAAGGAATGCGATATTGTGTTCATGGACACCGCCGGACGCAACTTCCGCAATGAAATGTATGTATCCGAGTTGAATGCTCTTCTGCAGGGCGATCCCAGAAGCGAAACCTTCCTGGTGCTGAGCCTGACCATGAAATACAAAGACATGAAGGCTGTTGCCGAAAATTTCTCCCGGTTCAGGCTGGATAAGGTTCTTCTTACCAAAAGGGATGAAACGGAGACCTTCGGTCCCATTCTCAATCTGCTTCATGAATATCCGTTGGCGCTGTCGTACATCACGACCGGGCAAAATGTCCCTGACGACTTCAATGTGGTGAGCGAGGATGAACTGATCGCCTTGATACTGGGGGAACAGGCAGATGAATGACCAGGCGCAAATGCTCCGGGACTTGGTTCAAAAGCGTGAGCTGGCCCGCAGCGCCGGCAGAAAAACCCGCATTATCACGGTCACCAGCGGTAAGGGCGGGGTAGGAAAATCCAATTTTACGTTGAATTTCGCTCTGGCGCTCCAGGCTAAGGGGTTGAAGGTGCTGGTATTCGATGCGGACATTGGTTTGGCCAATATCGATGTTCTGATGGGGGTCACCCCCAAATACAACCTGTACCATCTGCTCAAAAAAGAAAAAACCATCTGGGAGATTATCCATACCGGCTACAACGGTCTGGAGTTTATCGGCGGCGGTTCGGGCTTCAATGATCTTCTTGATCTGAAGGAAGAGGAGCTGAATTATTTTGTGGAGCAGGTCAGCCAATTAAACGGCCACTGCGACGTGATCCTCTTCGACACCGGCGCCGGGTTATCCAAGGAAACACTGAAGTTTATATTGGCGGCGGAGGAAACCATCGTGGTCACGACGCCTGAGCCTACTTCCATTACCGATGCTTATGCAATTATCAAAATGGTCAATAACCTGCAGTCCGGGATCAATTTCCGCCTTATCATCAACAGGGTGACCGAACCCAAGGAAGGCAAGCAGACTGCAGATAAAATAACACTGGTGGCGAAGAAGTTTTTGCAGATGGATATTCCCACCATGGGTTTTGTGTCCGATGACAATCATATTTCCAAAGCGGTGAAACGGCAGATTCCGTTCACTGTTGCGTATCCCCATTCACCTGCCTCGCGGAATCTGCAGGAGATTGCCGACCAGTACGTGCAGGGCAGACCTGTTGAGAATGCCGGCGCGGCTTCGGGTGTGAAGGGGTTCCTGTCCAAAATGATGAGGCTTATGAAGTAAGGCTCCAATCACAGATATTATTGCTAACCAGAGGGGGAGGACCGGGATGACGAAAAAGCGGGTTTTAGTGGTTGACGATTCCGTTTTTATGAGAAGAATTGTCTCGGATCTCGTTGGAGAACATCCGGACTTCCAGGTGATCGCCACAGCCAAGAATGGTGTGGAGGCCGTACAGATGGCCAAAGAACTGCAGCCGGACTGCATCACCATGGACGTGGAAATGCCGGAAATGAACGGCCTTGAAGCGCTGAAACGGATTATGAAGGAAAATCCGCTTCCGGTGATTATGCTCAGTTCGTTAACCAAGGAAGGGGCTATGGAAACCATTCAGGCGCTGGAGGCCGGAGCCATTGACTTCGTGCAGAAACCCTCCGGCTCCATTTCCCTGGATTTGTTCAAGGTTAAGGAAATGCTCCATGAGCGTTTGGAAATTGCGGTCAAATCCAATATAAAGCGGTTGAATTCATCGTTCCCGGCAGTGGGGGCACCGCCTCCGGCCGATCCGGCTCCGCCGAAAGCACCACCGCGAAAAGAGCCTCCGGCAGCCCCCAGGCTCCGGTCCATGATGCCTCCGGCACCACTTGCTGCGGAGCAGACCAAGCAGCAGCGGCCCCATGTGCAGCCGGAACGCAAGGCTGAACGCCCGCAGCCGCGGCCCGAACCCAAGGCGGTTCCACCCTCCGCTCCGCCGGTAAAGCCGGCAGCTCCCGTTGCGAGAGGGCCCGTGAAGCATTTGGTAGCCCTGGGAACCTCAACGGGAGGGCCAAGAGCGCTCCAGCAGGTGCTTACCGGTTTGCCGGAGGATTTTGGGGCACCTATCGTTATCGTGCAGCATATGCCGCCCAATTTCACCAATTCCCTGGCGGTAAGGCTGAACAGCAATTGCCGTATACAGGTGGTGGAAGGCCAGGACGGGATGATTTTGCAGCCAGGGACCGCATACATAGCTCCCGGCGGATTCCAGATGCGGGTCATATCCGAGGGCGGCGGCGTTTACCGGCTCGGCATAACAGCTGAACCGCCGCGGGGCGGGCATAAGCCCTCCGTGGATACGCTGTTCGAATCGGTACTGCCCCTGCAGGAGCTGAAGCGCCATATTGTCATTATGACAGGTATGGGCAGCGACGGGGCCAAGACGATGCTGGAATTGAAGAATCAGGGAGCCGCAACAACCATTGCCGAATCCGAGGAAACCTGCGTTGTATATGGCATGCCCCGTGCTGCCGTAGAGCTGGGCTGCGTGGATCACTTGCTGCCGGTGCATGAAATCCCTAATCAATTGATACGCGCGTTAATGAAGTGATCCATAAGCGCTTAAAGAGCAGGGCCCTTGTCCCGCCGGGGAGCAAAAGCGGGAACAATGCGGTATAACCAGTCGGAGGTGCATAGTATTGGAACTGAATCAGTATCTGTCGATGTTTATTGATGAATCAAAGGACCATCTGCAGGCCATTAATGAAAATTTGCTCGCTCTGGAGCAAAGCCCTGAGGATATCAGCATAGTCCAGGTGATTTTCCGGTCGGCCCATACGCTTAAGGGTATGTCGGCAACCATGGGTTTTGAGGACCTGGCCAAGCTGACCCACGAGATGGAGAATGTATTGGATCTGGTGCGGAATAACAAGCTTTCCATGAACTCATTCATTTTTGATTGCCTCTTCAAAAGTACGGATGCCCTGGAGACCATGGTCAATGACATTATCGAAGGGGGCACCGGCCAGGCCAATGTGTCCGATATCGTCAAAGCTCTGAAATCCATCGTAACCGGAGATTATGCGAAGGAGCCTGCAGCCTCTGAGGCACAACCGGCTGCGGCAGGAGGCGGCGGCTCGTCGGCTATGCAGATCGACGAGTTCCAATATTCCGTGCTGGAGCAGTCCGTATCTGCTGGACATAACGCCTATTTCATTGAGGTTGGCGTTAGAGAGGATTGCGTTTTGAAAGCGGCGCGGGCTTATATGGTGTTTGATATCTTTGAGCAGAACGGGGAAGTGATTAAATCCGTCCCCTCCATTCAGGATATCGAGCAGGAGAAATTCGACAGAGTCTTTTCCGTATTCTATGTCACCCAGCTGCCTCAAGCCGAGCTGGACAAAATGATCGGCAATGTGTCAGAGATCGATTCCGTTAAATCCGTTTTGTTCGATCAGGAAAGTCTGAAGGAGCTGAAGGAGCAGAAGCAGGAAAAGCCTGCAGCTCCCGCTCCGGCCGCTTCCGAAGCACCGACGGCAGGACAGGCACCGAATGCGCGGGAAGCCACCCCGGCACCCCAGGCCCCGGCAGCTGCCAAAACGGGCCATCAGCCTGTGGCCAACCGCACCATCCGGGTGGATATCGACCGTTTGGACATGCTGATGAACCTGTTCAGCGAAATGCTCATCGACCGGGTGAGGCTGGAGCAGCTGGCCAGCGAAATCCGCCGCCAGGAGCTCACGGAAACTGTAGAGCATATGGCCCGGGTCAGCAGCGATCTGCAGAATATTGTCCTGAAGCTTCGGATGGTTCCGGTGGATACCGTGTTTAACCGGTTCCCGCGGATGGTGCGGGACGTGGCCAAATCCTTGAACAAAAAAGTGGATCTGGTGGTTACCGGAGCCGACACGGAGCTTGACCGGACGGTTGTGGATGAAATCGGCGATCCCCTGGTGCATCTGCTCCGCAACTCCATCGACCATGGCGTAGAGCCTATCGATGACCGCGTGGCAACAGGCAAGTCGGAAACCGGCACCGTATGGCTGCGGGCCTTCCACAGCGGAAACCATGTTTTCATCGAGATCGAGGATGACGGACGGGGCATCAACCGCCAGAAGGTTCTCCAGACTGCCATCAAAAAAGGCATCGTCCGCGAGGAACAGGCGGAGCGTATGACGGATGATGAAGTGGCGGCTCTCCTGTTTGCTTCCGGCTTCAGCACCGCAGACAAAATCTCCGACATTTCCGGACGCGGCGTCGGTCTGGATGTGGTCAAGACCAAGATTGAATCCCTGGGCGGCGTGGTGGCGGTGGAATCCAAACCCGGCAAGGGCACCAAATTCTCCGTACAGCTTCCGCTGACCTTATCTATCATTTCGGCCATGCTCATCCGGGTGAATGATGAAAAGTATGCGATTCCGCTGTCCTCCATCGTGGAGACGGCTGTTATCCGCAAAAACTCGATCCGCAATGTTCAGGGTGTGCCGCTTCTGGATTACCGCAACTCGGTGATTCCGCTGGTATCCCTGGCGCAAATTTACCAGGTGCCGGACAACGGGCAGCTTGAGCGGGACGAGACGGAAATCGTCATTATCAAAAAAGGCGAGAAAATGGCGGCGTTAAGTGTTTCCGAGCTTATCGGACAGCAGGAGATCGTGCTGAAAAACCTGGGCAAATACCTGAATAATGTGTTTGCCGTATCGGGAGCCACCATTTTGGGTGACGGACAGGTTGCACTTATCATGGATACCAACGCACTTATCAAATAGGGGTAACAATTAGGAGGAAGAGGCATGGGAGCTGAACTGAAGGTTATTGTGTTTGCGCTGGCCGACGAGGAATACGGCGTCGAAGTGGAGAAGGTCAAAACCATTGAACGCATGATGCCCATGACGCGGGTGCCAAAAACCTATTCATTCGTCAAAGGAGTCATCAATCTCCGCGGCGTCGTGGTTCCGGTCATCGATCTCCGCGGCCGCTTCGGGCTTCCGGAGCAGGATTATACCGATAATTCCCGGATTGTTATCATTGCCGTCAACGACATGGAGGTAGGCCTGATTGTGGACTCCGCCAATGATGTGATTGATGTGGACAGTGATGCGATCCAAGATCCGCCGGAAATTGTGGGTGGGGTCAGAGCTAAGTATTTGCAGGGTGTGGCCAAGCTCGGAGACCGGCTTCTGGTGCTCTTGAACCTGCAGGAGGTTCTGAACAAGAGCGAAATTGTGAAATTGGAAGAGCTGGAGGGAGCGGAGTAAGTGAGCGATTTCAGGCCTTTTGCCGATTTGCAGCTGGACGTTCTGAGGGAAGTCGGAAATATCGGCGCAGGCCACGCGGCCACTGCCCTCGCTAAATTATTGGACAAGCCTGTGGACATGATGGTGCCCAAGGTGCGGATTGTGCCTTTTGAGGAGATTGCCGAAAGCGTCGGCGGTGTCGAACAGGTGGTTGTAGCCATTTTCTTGCGCATTGATGGTGAAACGCCGGGCAACATGTTTTTTATCCTGACACAGGAGTCCGCCAAACGGCTCTTGCGGAAGATTGTTGGCATTGAAGTGGAAAACGATGCATTTTATTCGGAAATGGAGCTTTCTGCACTGAATGAAATCGGCAATATTCTGGCCGGGTCTTATCTTTCCTCTCTTGCAGATTTTACCAATCTTAATATGCAGCCGACCGTTCCGTCTCTTGCCATTGATATGGCCGGTGCGATTCTCACCTACGGGCTTTTGCAATACGGGGAGATGGGGGACCACGCACTGTTGATTGATACGGCATTCCTGGAGGGCAAAGATGAAGTGGAGGGGCATTTTTTCCTGATTCCCGATCCTGAGTCCTTTGACAGAATTTTTGTAGCGTTGGGAGTGCCTCACGAATGACCCAAGACGGAATTATCAAGGTTGGAATGGCAGACTTGAATGTGGCCGCCATGACGGGCATTCTGAAGACGACGGGTCTCGGCTCCTGTGTCGGCGTTACGCTGTATGATGCCAGAACCAAAATCGCCGGTATGGCGCATGTGATGCTGCCGTCTTCGGATATTGCCAAGGAAGGGAGCCTTAACATCGCCAAATATGCGGATACGGCACTTCCCGACATGATTGCCAAGATGGAAAAGCTGGGAGCGGCGGTCAGCCGGATGGAAGCCAAGATGGCGGGGGGCGCACAAATGTTCGCCTTCTCCAACAACAGCGACACCATGCGGATCGGTCCCCGGAATGTGGATTCCTGCAAGGAAATGCTGGCCCGCTACCGGATCCCGATTCTGTCTGAGGATACCGGCGGCAACTACGGACGCACCATTGAGTTTGATTGCACGACCGGAAAGCTGATGATCCGCAGTGTACAACACGGAGTAAAGGAAATATAGCCATGGCCGGAAACATGAAATGGAACCTTGTGACGGGATTAATCGGCTTTGCGGGCACCTTGGCCCTCTCCATGCCGCAAAACATCTTGAAGACGGCATTCATTCAGAGCCTATACAGCTTTATCTTTCTTTTTCTAATCACGTTTTTGGCTCGTTGGCTGCTGGGGCTTATCGCCCAGTCCGCCCATACTCCGGAATCGGCGGCGGAAGCCGTTAGCCGGGAGCTGGAGCGGGAGGAAGAAGTAAGAGGAACAAGGATTGACCTGGCCACACCGGAGGATGATTCGCCCGTATTACCCCAGGCAGAAACCGACACCGGCTTTACGCCTCTGAATCCGCCCAAGCTTTCCACCGATTTCGGGGAGCACCGGACCGAGGACGCAGTAAAGGCATTACGCCAGATGACTGATAAATAAGGTGGTGAACCTTGACCTTGATGGAGCATAAAACATCCAAAATTTCCCATATGGAGCTATGGCGCTTATGGAAGGAAGAAGGCAAGGTTGAAGCCAAGAAGGAATTGATTGAGCTTTTCTTGCCGCTGGTGGATTTCGTCAGCAACCGGTTAGCCATCGGGCTTCCGCGGAATGTATCCAAGGAAGATTTGAACAGCTACGGCATACTCGGTCTCATCGATGCTGTGGAGAAGTTTGATTACCTGCGCGGATTGCAGTTTGAGACCTACGCCTCCTGGCGGATCCGCGGTGCCGTCATCGACGGGCTCAGACAGGGTGATTGGGTTCCCCGCTCCGTGCGGGAGAAAGCCAAGAAGGTGGAAGACGCATACCAAAAATTGGAGCAACAATATTTGCGCTCGGTTTCCGACGAGGAAATGAGCGTGCATCTTCAGATCTCCATTCCCGAATTCCAGCAGATGCTTCAAGACATTGCCGTCACGACCATCGGATCCTTCGATGATCCCATCCGGGATGAGGAAGCGGAGACCCGCTTGTCCTTGCTGGTTGACGAACGGGCTGCCAAACCGGAGGATACCGTCAACGAGGTATTCCTCAAGGAAATGCTGGCCAAGTCTATTGAACGCCTGACGGAAAAAGAACGGACAGTGGTTTCCCTCTTTTACTTCGAAGACCTATCCCTAAGCGAAATCGCTGAAGTCATGTCTCTTTCACCTTCTCGAATATCCCAGCTTCATTCCAAGGCCATTCTCCGGCTGCGTGGTGGTTTAAGCCGGTTCAAGGAACAATTAATGCAGAATTCATGAGTGTCGGAAGAAGGTGCGATGATGGATGAGCAGGTCCTGCCTTTGGAATATTACGTGAACCTTACGGTTTCCAACGACAAGCTGAAGGCGTTTGTTCATTTTACGAACGTGGAGCAGGGATTTTCGTGCAAGCTGTCCCAATTGGAAGAGCTTCTGAAGAATAATCACATTGTTTATGGCATTGATCAGGGAATACTGGAGCAGATCGCCAGGGATGCCGGCCCTTTTCTTGCAAGAAAAACAATGGTGGCTTCAGGAGAAGAGCCTGTAGACGGCAAGGACGGCTATATGGAATGGGTCTTCGATTTGGATACGAAAACAAAAAGACCCATGGAACGTGAGGATGGGACTGTTAATTATAAAGAAGTAACATCCATTAACAATATTCAAAAAGGCCAAATCATCGCCCGCCGCATTCCGTCCGAAGAGGGCAAAAACGGCAAAGCTGTTACAGGCGAGCCCCTGTTTGCCCGAACCGGCAAGGAAGTGCGCTTCAAGCTGGGGAAAAACGTGATTACCGATGCCGAGCAAAGCGGCATCTACGCGGCTATCGACGGTGTTGTGGTGAAAACGGACCGTGATAAAATTAATGTATTCCCCATCTATGAAGTAAACGGGGATGTGGACTTCAATGTTGGCAATATTAACTTTATCGGCTCCGTTGTCATCCGCGGGAATGTGCAGCCCGGCTTTAAGGTCCGGGCTGCAGGGGACATCCGCATAAGCGGCGGGGTAGAAGCGGCGGAGCTGGAGGCGGAAGGGTCCATTGAAATCAGCGGAGGGATCCTCGGCCAGAATAAAGGCAGCGTAAAAGCCGGGAAATCCATTAAAAGCTCGTTTATCCAGGATGGCATCGTGGAGGCGGGGGAGGATGTTATCGTCTCCCAAAGCATTATGCACTCCAGTGTCCGTGCCGGCCGCTCAGTTGTCTGCCAGGGGACCAAGGGACTGATTGTCGGGGGCACCGTACAAGCGGGCGAGAAGGTTGTGGCCCGGACGGTAGGCAACTCTATGTCCACCATTACCGCCATTGAGGTGGGGGTGGCTCCGGAGCTGCGGAACAAGCTGGTGCAGCTGCGGCAAAGCTTGCGTGAGCATATGGATAATATGGACAAAACGGTAAAAGCCCTGGTACTGCTGGACCAAATGGCCGCCAACGGACAGTTGAATCCCGAACGCCTCAGCATGCGGATCAAGCTGGTGCATACCCGCAAGCAACTGGTGGAGGCCATGTCGGTCATTAAGGATGAAATTCTGGTGATTGAAAAATCGCTGGAGGATACGGATAAGGCAGTGGTGATGGTCACCTCGATGATTTATGGCGGAGCCAAGGTCGTAATCGGGCGGTTCACCCGGTTTATTAAGGACCCTGCCTCACATGTATGCTTTAAGATGGAAAGCGGGGATATTGTAACCACAGCCAATTTTTAATGCGGGAGGGGGATAATGATGAGCCTCAAAGCGGTGGACATGTCATTTGCCGTACATAAGAACGCCGATGCCGGGCAGCTTCAGCGGGAAATCCAGCAGAAGCCCCAGGTGGACCAGATGGCCTTGGCCGAGGTGCAGCAGCGGACTGCAGAAGGTGCCCGCAAGCGCGCCGAAGGGTTGAAGGAAACGGATAAATCCGCAATCCGCAACGGTCAAGAGGAGAAAAAACGCAGGCAAGGCAGCGCCGCCCAAACTTCCCAAGGCACATCAGACCCCTCCCCCAGCCAGACTCCAGTCCAGGCGGAGCATCCCTACAAGGGCCATCATGTGGATGTGTCCCTGTGAAAACAAGGGCCTTACGGCCGGAAGAAGCGGAAGTGACGGTTTATGAATGAGCCATACATATATGTAGTTCTGATCGGGTTATGCATACTGGTGTTTTCCTTTTTGTTCGCCAAACCCAAAAAACAGGCTCCGTCCGAATCCCCGCGGATTATGCAGGAGGTGGAGGAAACCTTGGAAGGGTTTATGGCCGAGCTGGAGGAGGACAATAAGAAACTTCTGGACACCATCGCCCATATGAAGGAAAACCATAACCAATCCCTCCACAAGATGACCGAGCGGATGGAACGGCTGGAGCAGGAATTTCAGCAGGAGCGCCAGGACTGGAAGCGTCTTGTATTGATGACCGCGGAGACGGGGCAGGCGACTGCCAGAAGCGCCGTGACGCCTCAAGCGCAGC
Organism: Bacillota bacterium; assembly: GCA_023386955.1. Lineage (GTDB taxonomy): Bacteria > Bacillota > Bacilli > Paenibacillales > NBRC-103111 > Paenibacillus_AR > Paenibacillus_AR mesotrionivorans. Next base: position 416,983 of record JAEWIS010000038.1, on the reverse strand, counting down.
CCCTTCCCCAGCCGGAGCCGCTTCCGGTTCCGGAGGAGATGCAGAAGCCCGCCGCGGGCATCCGTGGGCGTTACGAGGAAGTGCTGCGTCTTCATGATGACGGCAAATCGGTGGATTACATTGCCCGCAAGTGCGGCCTGAATAAAGGCGAGGTTAATCTGATCATCCAGCTGGCCCTACAGGAGGAGGAGGCAAATGCAAAAAAATAAGCCTTTCCAATACGGATTGGGCACCGGTATGATAGCCGGCGCCCTGCTGCTGCAGCTGATGATCTCGGCCAAAGGAGCGGGCACGCCGGTTCTCCCGGAGCCCGGAATCCCGTCTTCCGCCCCGCAGCTGACCGCCCAGGAGATCCGGGATAAGGCGGATGCCTTGAATCTCCAGGTCTATGACAAGGGGATCAAGCTTTACAAGCAAAACGAGCTGGATGATTCAGTATCCAAGGCTGTTGCGGCAGCCAGAGCGGAGGAGGCGGCCAAAGCCCAGGCGCCGGGCAAGGAAATCACCGTCTTTATCACCGAGGGAATGTCGGCCTCCATGGTCTCCGACTACCTGTTCCGCAGCGGAGTGATCAGCGACAAGCAGGCATTCGATGAGGCGCTGCGGTCCAATCAATTAAATACGAAAATCCGCTCCGGGCTCTACAGCTTCGGGGCCAATCATAATATCCAGGACGTGGTCGCGCGTTTGACAACACTTCCCCCCACCTGACACCCCCGCTGTCTCCCAAGGAGGCAACCGGGGTTTTTGCATATCCTGGGGCCATTATTCGACAGTTGCATCCATTGTCATGTTATGCTATATTTAATAGCGGTGTTAAAAAACACACGCCGGCGAATCCCGGAAACGGTGCTCTCAAGCAGAGTTTTTCCGTGGAGATGAAGTTGGCGGAGGGACACTAAAAACCAAATTGTGAGGAGGTGTGTGAGGATGGCAGTTATTTCCATGAAACAGCTTTTGGAAGCTGGGGTACACTTCGGTCACCAAACCCGTCGTTGGAATCCGAAAATGGATAAATACATCTTCACCGAAAGAAACGGCATTTACATTATCGACCTGCAAAAGACAGTTAAGAAGGTCGAGGAAGCTTACAACTTCGTTAAGTCTGTCGCAGCAGAAGGCGGCACTTTCCTGTTTGTAGGCACCAAGAAACAAGCTCAGGATTCCGTAAAGGAAGAAGCTGAGCGCAGCGGCATGTACTACATCAACCAACGTTGGTTGGGTGGTACTCTGACCAACTTCTCCACCATCCAAAAGCGGATCGACCGCCTGCATGAGCTGGAGCGTTGGGAGCAAGACGGCACCTTCGACGTGCTGCCGAAGAAGGAAGTTATCATCCTGCGCAAGGAAATGGAGCGTTTGGAGAAATTCCTGGGCGGCATCAAGAACATGAAGGGCCTGCCGAGCGCATTGTTCATTATCGATCCCCGCAAGGAACGCATTGCCGTTGCCGAAGCTCGCAAGCTGGGTATCCCGATCGTTGGCATCGTGGACACCAACTGTGATCCGGACGAAATCGACTATGTGATTCCCGGCAACGACGACGCTATCCGCGCAGTTAAGCTGCTTACAGCTAAGATTGCCGATGCCGTTATCGAGGCTCATCAAGGCGAACAAACAACTGCGTAAGCAGTGATATAACCAAACGGCAATATACCAGGGGTGGGTTGAAGGTGTAATAACCTATCACCACCCCTTTTTTTCGGGAAAACCGTGTTAAGCCCAACCCAATTTTTCGATTCCCGGCTACCGGGGACGATCACTTTCAGGAGGTCAAACCATATGGCAGTTTCTGCTTCCGCAGTAAAAGAATTGCGTGAAAAAACAGGCGCCGGCATGCTGGATTGCAAAAAGGCGCTGGACGAATCCGAAGGCAACATCGAAAGAGCAGCTGAGATTCTTCGTGAGAAGGGCCTTGCCGCTGCCGCCAAGAAGGGCGGACGTGTTGCCACTGAGGGCGTAGTTGAAGCTTATATCCATGCCGGCGGCCGTATCGGCGTCCTGGTGGAAATCAACTGCGAAACCGACTTCGTAGGCAAGACTGAGCAGTTCCGCGAATTTGCCCGCGACATCGCCATGCAAATCGCCGCTGCTAACCCGAAATTTGTGCGCCGTGAGGAAGTTTCCGGTGAAGAGCTGGAGAAGGAAAAGGAAATCCTCCGCGCTCAAGCCCTGAACGAAGGCAAGCCGGAAAAGATTGTAGACCGCATGGTAGAAGGCCGCATCAACAAGTATTATGAAGAGTACTGTCTGATGGAGCAATCCTTCATTAAGGATCCGGACAAGACCATCGACACCCTTCTGAAAGAAAAGATTGCCGCCATCGGCGAAAACATCTCCATCCGTCGTTTTGTTCGTTATGAGCTGGGCGAAGGTCTGGAGAAGAAGCAAGACAACTTCGTAGAAGAAGTTATGGCGCAAGTGAAGCAATAAGACTGTGCCGGATAGCACGCAAAAGTCGGAACACGATTGGTGTTCCTTCTTTTTTGCGGGCGACATCCTAAAAAATGGGGGACAGCTGCGGCTTTTCCCCTTTTTTTGCAAAAATGAGTTGGAAAGAATCGGGTATATGGAGGTTGACAGGATTGGAAGAGCCAGTATTCAAAAGAATCGTATTGAAGCTTAGCGGAGAAGCGCTGTCTGGTCAAACGGGGTATGGTATTGAATCCCAAACCATCGTAGCCATTGCGGAACAGATAAAGGCTGTTCATGTACTGGGTGTTGAGGTTGCCATTGTGGTTGGCGGAGGCAATATCTGGCGCGGTATCGCAGGCAGTGCAAGGGGCATCGACAGAGCCACCGCCGATTACATGGGAATGTTGGCTACGGTCATGAACGCGCTGGCTTTGCAGGACGCTCTGGAGAATGCCGGCGTGCCGACGCGAGTGCAATCTTCCATTACGATGCAGCAGGTGGCGGAGCCTTATATCAGACGGAGAGCCATCCGTCATCTGGAAAAAGGCCGGGTCGTCATTTTTGCCGCAGGAACAGGCAATCCTTATTTCTCCACCGATACCACTGCAGCTTTGCGTGCGGCGGAAATTGAGGCCGAAGTGATTCTGATGGCTAAGAACAAGGTGGACGGAGTCTATTCAGCTGATCCGTTCAAGGACCCTAATGCAGTGAAGTACGAGACCCTTACCTATCTGGACGTGCTTAACAAAAACCTGGGAGTTATGGATTCCACAGCTTCCTCACTTTGCAAAGACAATAACATTCCATTGATTGTTTTCTCGATTACGGAGAACGGCAATATCAAACGCGTGGTGCTTGGTGAGAAAATCGGCACCATAGTAAAAGGGAGTGTAGAATAGATGGCTCAATCCATTAAGAAAAATGCTGAAGAGCGCATGGAAAAGGGAGTAGCTTCTCTGAAAAAGGAACTGGCTTCCCTGCGTGCCGGACGTGCCACAACCAGCCTTCTGGACCGGATTCAAGTGGAATATTACGGTACAATGACGCCAGTTAATCAATTGGGCAATATTACCCTGCCGGACTCCCGGACACTGTTGATCCAGCCTTGGGACAAGTCGGTTATGAGCGCCATCGAGAAGGCGATTATGAAGTCCGATCTGGGACTTACTCCCGGCAACGACGGCAGCACCATCCGGCTGGTGATTCCCGCCCTTACGGAGGAGCGCCGCCAGGAGCTGGTAAAGCTGATTCGGAAATACGGTGAAGAGGCCAAGGTTGCCATCCGCAATATCCGCCGTGACGCCAACGACGATATTAAGAAGCTGGAGAAAACCGGCATGCCGGAGGACGAATCCCGCCGCCATCAGGATGATATCCAGAAGCAAACCGATAAGTACGTGGCTGAAATCGAGAAGGTTTTGGCAGCGAAAGAAAAGGAAATCATGGAAGTGTAAAACAACAGCCCCTTTCAATAAGGGGCTGTTCGGCCAAATCGGCCAAAACATGTGTGCCGGGGGAGATGACATGTTTCATTTGTTCAGAAAGGGAAAAACCGAGGAGGCGGCTCACGGGGAGATCACGAGAGAATCGCTTCTCCAGGGCCAGGTCCCCCGGCATGTTGCGGTCATCATGGACGGCAACGGACGGTGGGCCAAGCAGCGCGGACTTCCCCGTATCGCCGGACACCACAGCGGTATGAAGGCGGTCAAACGGGCCACCATCGCCGCTGACGACCTGGGCGTCAAAGTATTGACTATGTATGCCTTTTCCACGGAAAACTGGACCAGACCCCAGGAGGAAGTGGACTTTCTGATGAAGCTTCCCCAGGAGTTCCTGGCCATTGAGCTGGATGAGCTGGTGGAGAAGAATGTGCAGGTCCGCATGACCGGGATCAAAGAAGGGTTGCCGGCCCATACGCTGAAGGCGCTTGAGGAGGCGGAGGCACGTACCCGCGGCAATACCGGTCTTATCCTTAATTTTGCCCTGAACTACGGCGGCCGCAGTGAATTGCTGATCGCCATGCGGCAGGTGGCGGAGCGTGTGAAGAGCGGCGAGCTTGACGTGGAGGATATCCAGGAGGAGACCATTCAATCCTCTCTCCTAACCTCCCATCTGCCGGATCCGGATCTCCTGATCCGCACCAGCGGGGAACTGCGGCTCTCCAATTTTATGCTTTGGCAGATGGCCTATACGGAGCTGTATTTCTCGTCCTTATACTGGCCGGATTTTGGGGAGAAGCAATTCTTCGAGGCCGTACATGAGTATCAGAGAAGGTCGAGACGTTATGGCGGCCTGTGACCTATTGGAGGAATCGGCTTGAAACAGCGGATTATCACCGGCGTGCTGGCCGGAGGCGTATTTGTAGCAATGCTGGCGCTGGGCGGCTATTGGTTTTTGGGACTAGTGCTGCTTATGGCCATAATCGGTTATGATGAATTCATCCGGATGAACGGGCTGCAGAAGCAGCATTTCACCCGGTTTTTCGGCATGGCAGCCACCGTATGTCTGGTTGTTCCGTGGGAAACGGACCGGATCGGCTTCGGCTTGCCGGCAGAATCCTTTGTTTGGCTGATTCTGTTCGTGCTGCTGGCGGTAACGGTTATTTCCAAAAACAAGGTGACCATTGACCACGCGGCGGTTGTGTTTGTTGGTATTATCTATATCGGCTTCGGTTTTCATTATATGGTGTCGTCCCGCTGGATTGAAACAGACGGCCTGTTTTGGACGCTGCTGACCTTTCTGTGCATCTGGGCTTCGGATGCCGGTGCTTATTTCGCCGGAGTGGCTTTTGGCAAAACGCCCATGTGGCCTACAATCAGCCCGAAGAAAACCATTGAAGGGGCTGTTGGCGGCCTGCTGTTAGCCGTTGTGGTAGCGCTGGCTTTCCATTTTTATGCCCCGGATATTCTGAGTATTGGAAGAGCGGCGGCAATCGGCGTTTTGGCTGCAGCCGTGGGCCAAATGGGGGATCTGATCCAGTCGGCTTACAAACGTGTCAAAGGGATCAAGGATACAGGCACCATTCTTCCCGGCCACGGAGGCATTCTCGACCGGGTGGACAGCTGGCTGATTGTATTCCCGTTCCTCTGTCTGGTTTCCCTTATTCCGTAATCAAGAAGCAAAGGACGTGCACACCATGAAAAAACGCATAGCGGTGTTGGGCTCAACCGGCTCCATCGGCACGCAGACCTTGGATGTGGTCGCCCATGACCCGGATTCCTATCAGGTGGAGGCGCTGGCGGCGGGCAGCAATCTGGCCTTGCTGCTGAAGCAGATCCAGATGTTCTCCCCGAAGCTGGTTTGTGTGTCCAACCGCCAGCTGGCGGAGGAAGTGGAGGCCGCGGCAGGTCCGGGCATCAAGGTAGTGTACGGCGATGACGGACTGGTTGAAGCCGCAGCGGCTACCGAAGCCGAGCTGGTGGTGACTGCCGTTGTAGGCAGCGTCGGGCTGAAGCCTACCCTTGCCGCTATTGATGCAGGCAAAAGCATTGGGTTAGCCAATAAGGAAACCCTGGTGTCTGCGGGGCATCTGGTTTGTGAGCTGGCCCGCAAACGGGGCGTGTCCCTGTTGCCTGTGGACAGCGAGCATTCCGCCATCTTCCAATGCTTAAACGGGGAATCGCCCAAGGATATACATAAGCTGATTATCACTGCATCGGGCGGCTCCTTCCGGGACCGTACCCGGTCGGAGCTGGTTGGTGTTACGGTGGAAGAAGCCCTGCGCCATCCCAATTGGTCCATGGGCGCCAAGATCACCATCGATTCCGCCACCATGGTCAACAAAGGGCTGGAGGTCATTGAGGCCCATTGGCTCTTCAATATGGATTATGACCACATTGAGGTGATTCTCCATCCGGAAAGTGTGATCCACTCCATGGTGGAGTTCCGGGACCATAGCGTAATGGCTCAGCTGGGTACGCCGGATATGCGGATTCCCATTCAATACGCACTCACCTACCCCCACCGGAAGCCAACGCCGGCCGAGCCCCTGCGGCTGACGGAGATCGGAAGGCTCAATTTCCGGACCATGGACATGGAACGGTATCCTTGCTTGGCGATGGCCTATGAAAGCGGCAGAGCCGGAGGTACGTTTCCCACCGTGTACAGTGCCGCCAATGAAGCGGCGGTTGCGCTGTTTCTGCAGGGCAAAATTGAGTTCCTGGAGATTGAGGACCGGATCGCCAGAGCCTTGGACGCCCACCGGAACGTGGCGCGCCCGGAGCTGGAAGAGATTCTGTTAGCTGATCGGCAGGCCAGAGAAATTGCCTCGCGTTTGTAATGTATCCATGTGAATAAGCCTCCCCCGAAACGGCATATGCTTAGGTATTAAAAGCGTCCAATACGGGCTCCAGGGCAGTCGGCTTGTATTGCCCTCGGTCTTAATGGTACTCTTTATGAAAGGACCTTTCTTTTACCAACTAAGGGGGAATCGATGTTGTCCAATATACAAGTCGGTCTTCAGATCGTGCTGATGTTCTTCGTGCTGGTTACCCTGCATGAATGGGGGCATTTTTACTTTGCCAAACGGGCGGGGATTCTGGTTCGGGAATTTGCCATCGGCTTCGGGCCGAAGCTTTTTTCGTACAAAAAGGGTGAAACCACCTATACGCTTCGGATTCTGCCCATCGGCGGGTACGTCCGGATGGCGGGGGAGGACCCGGAGATTGTACAGGCCAATCCCGGCCAAACCATCGGTGTACGGTTGAAGGACGAGGTGGTTACCCATCTGTTTCTGGACCAGCTCGACCAGCGCTCCAACGTCATCCAAGGGGAAATTGAGAGCATTGATCTGGAGCGGGAGCTGTATGTCCAGCTGATTGTGGAAGGGGAACCGGTGCGTTTTGCGGTTGCCGAGGATGCTATGATGGTGGCTCGGGGCAAGGAAACCCAGATCGCCCCCTGGAACCGCCAATTCGGCGGCAAAAGCGTCGGCAAACGGGCATTGTCCATTTTTGCCGGTCCGGCTATGAACTTCATACTGGCTTTTGTGTTGTTCCTTATTGTAATGATGATGAACGGCATGCCCACCAATGTGAAGCTTGGCAAGATTGAGCCGGGAAAACCGGCGGCTGTTGCCGGTCTGATGCCGGGGGATGTTGTGTTGGAGGTTAACCACACCCCCATCGGCAAGGACCAGACCCAGCTGTCCCAGCTGATCAAGAATTCCAAGGACCAGCCTATGCTTTGGATTATTGAACGCAACAAGGAGCAGATGCAGAAAACCATCACTCCCGTGGATATCGAAGGGACTGTCCGGGTGGGGGTGGAGCTGGGCTTTGACAAGCGCAGTGTCACCCCGGTGGAGGCCGTAACCGGCGCATGGGACAATACCGTTTTTATGACGAAGAATATACTTTTGGGCTTCAAACAAATGATTTTCGGCCAGTTCAAAATGGATGATCTGGGCGGACCCGTACGGATCGTCCAAATCTCCAGCGACTTCGCCCAGGCGGGCTTAAGCTCCATGATTTCGCTGACCGCCTTCCTGAGCATCAACCTGGGGATCTTCAATCTGCTGCCCATTCCCGCATTGGATGGAAGCCGGCTGTTGTTCCTGGGGATTGAGGCCATCCGGGGGCGTCCGGTGGACCCCAACCGGGAGAGTATGGTGCATTTTATCGGCTTCGCCATGCTGATGCTGTTGATGATAGCCGTAACGTACAACGATATTGTACGATTGATACAGGGATAAACATTGGAGGTTTGTAACGCACATGTCCAAGGAAAAGCAATTTGTTAAGGAGATCACACCGCAAAGCGAGGACTTCTCCCGCTGGTATATCGATGTGATCAAGAAGGCTGATCTGATGAGCTACGCTCCTGTCCGCGGCTGTATTGTATTCAAGCCGGACAGCTATGAAATCTGGGAGAACATCCAGAAGGAGATGGACAGCCGCTTCAAGGAAACGGGCCACCGTAACGCCTACTTCCCGCTGTTTATCCCGGAGAGCTTCTTCCAGAAGGAGAAGGAGCACGTGGAAGGCTTCAATCCGGAGCTGCCGTGGGTAACGGAAGCGGCCGGCGAGAAGCTGGAGGAGCGCCTTGCTGTCCGGCCCACCTCCGAAACCATGTTCGGCCATATGTACGCCGAATGGATCAACTCCTACCGTGACCTGCCGCTGCTCATTAACCAATGGGCCAATGTGGTCCGTTGGGAGAAGCGCACGCAGCCGTTCCTGCGCACCAGCGAATTCCTCTGGCAGGAGGGACATACCGCTCACGAGGACGAAGCGGATGCCCGCCGCGAGACCATGCAGATGCTGGAGATCTACCGCGACTTCGCCGAGAACTTCCTGGCGATGCCGGTGATTACCGGCCAGAAGACCCCCTCGGAGAAATTCGCCGGCGCCGTGGACACCTATTCCATCGAAGCCATGATGAAGGACGGCAAGGCGGTACAAGCGGGCACCTCCCACTATCTGGGCACCAACTTTGCTGTAGCCTTCGATATCAAATATCTGGACCGCGACAACCAGCATCAATTCTGCCATACCACCTCCTGGGGCACCAGCACCCGTCTGATCGGTGCGCTGATCATGGTTCATGGTGATGACAGAGGCCTGGTGCTTCCGCCTAAGGTTGCTCCGACTCAGGTGATCATGATCCCCATCGGGCCGCCCAAAACACGGGAGCCTGTCGTAGCAAAGGTGAACGAGCTGTATGCCGAGCTGAAGAAGGCCGGCGTACGCGTGAAGGTGGACGACCGCGAGGGCCAAAGCCCGGGCTGGAAGTTCAACGAATACGAAATGCGCGGTGTGCCGATCCGCGTTGAGCTGGGTCCCCGTGATCTGGAAGCCGGGCAAATGGTACTGGTCTCCCGGGTCAGCGGCGAGAAGAAGGTTATCCGCCAGGAGGACTTCGTCCAGGAGGTCCAAACCATGCTGGAGGAGATTCATACTGCCATGCTGGAGAAGGCCCGCCAATTCCGGGACGAGCATATGACCGATGTGGATACCATGGACCAGTTCAAAGCATTCCTGGACGAAAAGCGCGGCTTCGCGTATGCGGGCTGGTGCGGCTCGGCCGACTGCGAGGCTAAGGTGAAGGAAGAAACCGGCGCTACCAGCCGGAATATTCCCTTCCAGCCGGCCGTCACCAAAACCACCTGCATCTGCTGCGGCCAGGAGGCCAAGCATACAGTGGTCTTCGGACGGGCGTACTAAAGATAAGAAGCGTTTACGGAGCTACCTCCGCTAAACGCTTTTTTTGTTTTGAACATAGATGGTCGTTATGAACGGACTCAAAAGCCGTTATCGCGCGGAAAAACGTTGTTTTTTCGTTGGGGCGGACACAGGAGCCGTTATTGGTTGAAAAGGGCCCGGAATTGAGGGGAGAAGATTGGAATAAGGTATCGTGTGACCGCGAAATTACCAAAAGTCCGATTTTTAGCAAAATAACGGCTTTCCAATCCGCTTAAGAAGGGTGAGCAACCACGTCCAGGAGAAGGTGCCCGCAATTGCCTCCAAAAGGTCTTGACGAACCTTGTCTCTTCCCCCCACAATAGAAGGTGCGGCATTTACGGCTGTGACTGGCAAGATTGGAAGATACGGAGGTGTCCCCATGAGTAACCCTGCGGAGAAAAGGAAACGGTTTGAGCTGCTGCTTGGGCAGGCTCAGGTTCCCGCAGACGTGGCGGAAGCATATTTTTCGGATGGGTACATCGATATGGTGGAAGTCAGCCGCTCCAACAGGGAGTGGCATTTTCATCTCGTGAATGCGGTTTTGGTGCCGCGGGATATTTACCGGAGCTTCGTGAAGCTGATCCGGGAGCAATTCCGCCATATTGCGGATATCAAATTGACCTTCCACTATACAAATGCAGTAACGCCGGAGACGCTGGCGGAGGAATACTGGAGCCTGTTTGTGGAATGGGCCCAGCGGGAGTCCGCTTCGATCAACGGCTGGTTGGCCAAGGCTAAGATGGAAGCCAGCGGCACGGTGCTGACCGTGACCCTTCTGGATCAAATCGGATTGGAGCTGGCCAAAAAGAAGCAGGTGGACAACCTGGTGCGCCAGTTTTATGAACGGTATTTCGCCGGAACCTACCAGGTGAAGCTGAAGGTAACGGAATCGGTGCAGGAAAAAGAAGAGATCTACGACCAGTTTGCCCGTCAGGTGTCCGAGGAAGGCAAAAGCGTCACCCAGGAGATTCTTACCTCCATCGTCCGCGAGGAGGAAGCGTCCAAGGGTTCGGATGCGGAGCTGAAGCTGATGGTGGGCTACGATATCCGTGAGGATGCCGTTCCCCTGCAGCAGATTACCGAGGAAGAGAAGAAGGTTGCCATCCAGGGTATGGTCTTCGGCTTGGAGTCCAAGGAGCTGAAGACGGGAACGGTGCTGTTCTCCTTCAATATTACGGACTTTACCGATTCCCTGTCCATCAAGGCCTTCGCCAAAACCAAGGAAGATGTGAAGATTTACAGCCTGATCGCCAACGGCAAGTGGCTGAAGCTGCGGGGCAAGGTAGAGTATGACCGCTTCCAGAACCCGCCGGAGCTGATGATGATTCCTCAGGATGTCAATGAGGTGCTGCCGCCGGCTGAGCGCAAGGACAATGCCCCCGAGAAGCGGGTGGAGTTCCATGTTCACTCCAATATGAGCGCCATGGACGGCTTGACCCCCGTGGACGAATATATCAAAACGGCTGCCAAATGGGGCCATAAGGCCATTGCCATCACCGACCATAGCGTAGTCCAGTCTTATCCGGATGCCAACAAAGCAGCCAAAAAGCACGGCATCAAGGTGCTGTACGGGATGGAAGCCAATGTGGTCAACGATAGCGTGGCCATAGTGCTCAATCCGGAGGCACGTCCTCTGAAGGAAGCGGAATATGTGGTGTTCGATATCGAGACCACGGGTTTATCGGTTATTAACAACAAGATCATCGAATTGGCCGGGGTCAAAATGCGTGACGAAAAGGTCATCGACCGGTTCGCTACCTTCGTGAATCCCCATGAACGGATTCCGTACAACATCCAGCAGCTGACCAACATCAACGATGATATGGTCCGGGGTGCCCCCGAGCTGGAGGAAGTGCTGCCCAAATTCCGTGAGTTTGTGGGAGATGCGGTGCTGGTTGCCCATAACGCCCGGTTCGATATCGGCTTCATCCAGGCCAACCTGAAATCTCTGGGCCAGCCTCCCATGGATAATCCCGTGCTGGATACACTGGAAATGGCCCGGCTGCTCCTGCCCAACATGAAGAACCACCGGTTGAATACCCTATCGGACCGGTTCAAGGTTTCCCTGGAGAATCATCACCGCGCCGTGGATGATGCAGAAGCCTTGGGGTACGTGCTGTACCACCTGATTAAGGAGGCGGAGAACCGGCACATTACCGGATTGGCGGAGCTCAATGAGCATGTGGGCAAGGACTTGTCCAACCAACGGCCCTTCCACTGCTGCATCTATGCCAAAACCCAAGCAGGGAAGAAGAACCTGTACAAGCTGGTTTCCCTCTCCCATACCAAATATTACAATCGGGTGCCCTGTATCCCCAAAAGTGTGCTGACCGAATACCGGGAAGGGCTTCTGGTGATCTCCGGTTGTGAGAGGGGCGAATTCTACGAGACAGTTCTCAATAAGTCGGTAGAGGAAGCCGAGAACGTGGCCCTGTTTTACGATGTGCTGGAGATCCAGCCCGTCGAGGTGAATATGCACCTGGTGGAAAAAGGTCTTGTCGGCAGCAAGGAGGACTTGGAGGGAGCGATTCGCCGGGTAATCGAAATCGGCCGCAAGCTGGGCAAACCTGTGATTGCCACCGGCAATGTCCATTACCTGACTCCAAGGGATAAGATCTGTCGGGATATCACCATAAACGGCATTACCGGCTTCAGTCCGCTGAAGGACCAGCGCAAGCCGGATGTGCATCTGCGCACCACCGAGGAGATGCTCCGGGAGTTTGCTTTTTTGGGCGAGGAAACGGCATATAAGGTTGTGGTGGAGAATACCTCCGCGCTGGCGGACGAGTTTGAGGAAATCAAGCTGTTCCCCAAAACGGGCGGCCCTACAGACAACGGTCTGTTTTCTCCTATTATTGAAGGTTCCGAGGAGGAAATCCGCACTAAGTGTTATGACACGGCCAAACGGATGTACGGCGAACCTGTGCCTGAGATTGTAACCGCACGGCTGGAGAAGGAATTAAAGCCTATTATCGGCTACGGCTTCTCCGCCAACTATCTGATTTCCGAGCGTCTTGTGAAAAAATCCAATTCGGACGGATATCTGGTCGGCTCCCGGGGCTCCGTAGGCTCCTCCTTTGTGGCCACGGCACTGGGCATCTCCGAGGTTAACCCGCTTCCGCCTCATTATATGTGTCTCTCCTGCCAATACAGCGAGTGGTTCACGGACGGCAGCATTCCCTCAGGCTTTGATTTGCCGAATAAGGATTGTCCGAACTGCGGTGCACCGCTGAAGGGGGAAGGCCAGGATATTCCCTTCGAAACCTTCCTGGGTTTTAAGGGGGACAAGGTTCCCGATATTGACTTGAATTTCTCCGGCGATTACCAGCCGATAGCCCATAACTACACCAAGGTGCTGTTCGGCGAGAAAAATGTATTCCGTGCAGGCACCATCGGCACCGTAGCCGAAAAAACTGCCTTCGGCTTCGTCAAGAAGTTCGAGGAGGAAAAGGGCGGCAACTGGCGGCTGGCGGAAATCAACCGGCTGGCGGCCGGCTGCACCGGCGTGAAACGGAGCACCGGCCAGCATCCGGGCGGCATCGTGGTTGTCCCCGATTATATCGACGTAGAGGATGTAACGCCAGTCCAGTTTCCGGCGGATGATACCAGCGCTGACTGGCAAACCACCCATTTTGACTACCATGCTTTTGAGGAAAATCTCCTCAAGCTGGATATTCTGGGACATGACGATCCGACCATGATGCGGATGCTCCAGGACCTGACGGGCATCGATCCTACGACCCTGCCCATGAATGATCCCAAGGTGATGAGCATGTTCAACTCTGTGGAGGCATTGGGCGTTACTCCTTCACAGATCCGTTCTACCGTAGCCACCTACGGCGTACCCGAAATGGGCACCAAGTTCGTCCGCCAGATGCTGGAGGAATCACAGCCCACCACCTTTGCCGATTTGCTGCAGATTTCCGGTCTGTCCCATGGAACGGGTGTATGGCTGGGAAATGCCCAGGAGCTCATCAAAAACGGCACCTGCTCCATCAAAACGGTGATTGGCTGCCGGGATGACATTATGCTTTATCTCATTTATAAAGCGGGTATGGATGCGGGGCTGGCCTTCAAAATCACCGAAAGTGTGCGGAAGGGCCGGGGCTTAAGCGAAGAGTGGAAGGATGAGATGAAGAAGTGCAATGTACCGGCCTGGTACATTGATTCCTGTGAGAAAATCCAGTACATGTTCCCGAAGGCGCATGCCTCGGCTTACGTTATTTCCGCGGTGCGGACGGCCTACTTCAAGCTGTATCATCCCATTGAATTTTACGCCACCTACTTTACGGTCCGGGCGGAGTCCTTCGAGGTGGAGCTGTTCTGCCAGGGTTATGACGCTATCCTAAGCAAGCTACTGGAGATTGAAGCCAAGGGTTTCCAGGCTACACCCAAGGAGAAGGGCATGATTTCCTTTCTGGAAATGGCTCTGGAAATGACCGCCCGCGGCTTTGGTTTTAAACCGGTGGATCTGTACCGCTCCCATGCCACCAAGTTCCTGGTAGACGGGGACAAGCTTTTGTTCCCCTTCTCTGCAGTGGACGGCATCGGCGAAAATGCGGCCAAGCAGATTGCGGCAGCCAAGGATGAAGGGGGAGATTTCCTCTCCATCGAAGACTTCCAGCAGCGCAGCCGCGCCACCAAAACCATTGTGGAGCTGTTGAAGACCATGGGCTGCTTCCGGGGCCTGCCGGATTCCAACCAGCTTTCGCTCTTTTAATATCATAAAGAGGACATATGCAAAAAAAAGGACTGGACAACGGCTTAGGCCGTTCCAGTCCTTTATGCGTAGGTTGGGCGTTGCGCTTGTCAGGAGGCAAGGCCTGCCGGTTTCTTGGATAGGAACATCCGGGTAAAAAGAAAGCGGGTCAACGGACCGACCACCAATAGCTGAAGCGGCAGAGCGGCCAGCAAATTCAGCCCGTAGGTCTTAAGCCACCGCAGAAGCAGGCCGGAATCCACCCCGCCATGCATGAGTGTGCCGAACAAGGACATGCAAAGCGCCATGCCCAGTACCATGCAGGTGGAAATAACCAGTACCTTTTTCACGGGATGGGCATCCGGCGCAAGCAGCTTGAAGGCCAGCCCTTTGGCGACTTTGCCTACAATAAAGATATCCAGCACCAGAGCCACGGCCAACGCCGGAAAGAAAGCCACAGCAGCCTCAGCGAAAATGGCGGTTGTGAAGCCTTCGGCCAGCATCACATTGTACACACACATAAACAAAACCATGAAAAAGCACATTACGGACGTAAACACCAGCATTTCTTTTTTGTTTCTCCCCATGGGCCAGCTCCTTTATCTCTATTGAGATTCGTTTTATACTGGATTATCATAACGAATCATCTCGAATATTGTCAACATAGTTTACAATAAATCCGGCAGAGGAGGCTAACATGATGAGTGATGTCAAACGTTCCTTGGGTCTCATTGACCTGATCAGCGAAAAGCATATGGAGCTGCGCAAAAAACTGCATGAGGCAAGCGGCCAGCCGGTTAACAAGTCGGAGGCGCATATCCTGGCTGTTCTGGAGGCAAACGGGGTTCTAAGCATATCGCAGATCGGCCGGTTGATCGGTATGACCCGGCAGGGTGTTCATAAATATATGCTGGGCTTACAGACGGCAGGGCTGGTTGCCCCTGCCACCGCAGACGGGAATGCCCGGGACCGCCGGGTGGAGCTGACCCCGCATGGGCGGGAGACTGTAAGGCTTCTGGAGGAGACGAAGCAGCGGCTGGAGGAAGAGATCACCCGGCGTCTTGGAAAAGCAGAGATGGAACGTCTTTTGGAGTTGCTCCGCGGCAAATGGCTGACTTAATCGGCCTGAAAAGTGGAATAATTGATTAGAACGGATTTCCCCGCTCCCTACGGCCGTTCCTTGGCCCGGCCTTCCATGGTTTCTATTGTAAATAATACGACATCTGTGATATACTTCTATAGGTGATGTTGGATACTGCACGACGGTCGAGAGTGGGGAAACCCACTCTTTGCTCTTTGAATAAGGAGTTTTAGGGCTCCGGGGGCAAGGTTTGCAGAGGAACAATAAGCAGAATTAACCGCGTATGAGGGGGCATTGTGTTTTGAGCTTGCAGATAAAATCGGCAGTTGAAAGCATGGTCAAGCCGTTTCTCGACGAAAACGGTTTTGAACTGGTGGACATTGAATATGTGAAAGAGGGAAGCAACTGGTTCCTCCGGGTTTACGTGGACAAGGACGGCGGCATCGATATCGACGATTGCGGCAGGGTCAGCGAATACGTGAGCGAGAAGCTGGACGAGAATGATCCCATTCCGGGGGCGTATTTCCTGGAGGTTTCTTCACCCGGCGCCGAACGCCCATTGAAGAAGCCTGCGGATTTCGTGAAAGCGGTAGGCAAGCACGTATTCGTCACCACCTATGAGCCGGTGGACGGACTGAAGGAATTCGAAGGCACGTTGGAAGCGTATGACGAAGCGGGCCTTACGGTCAAAATGGGCAAAAAAACCCATGCGATTCCTTCCGCGAAGCTGGCCAGCGCGCGTTTGGCCATCGTGTTTTAACACATAACGACTTGGACGGTTGCACATTGAAAGGAGGAATTCCATTCCCATGAACGCTGATTTTATCGAAGCCCTGTCGGAATTGGAGAGAGAGAAAGGAATAAGTAAGGATATTCTTCTGGAGGCTATTGAAGCGGCGCTGATTTCCGGATACAAGCGCAATTTCAATACGGCCCAGAACGTGCGGGTGGACATCAACAAAATGACAGGCCTCATCAAGGTCTATGCCCGCAAGACAGTGGTGGAGAATGTGCTGGACCCCCGGATGGAAATTTCCGTGGAGGCCGCGCGCCAGGTTAGCCCCAGCTATGCGCTGGAGGATATTGTGGAGATTGAGGTTACCCCGAAGGACTTCGGACGGATTGCCGCCCAGACGGCCAAGCAGGTGGTGACCCAGCGCATCCGTGAAGCGGAGCGCGGCCTGATCTACAATGCTTACATTGATAAGGAAGAGGACATTGTAACCGGCATTGTGCAGCGCCAGGATCTGCGTAATCTGTACGTGGATCTGGGCAAGGTGGAGGCGGTGCTTCCCGTTGGCGAGATGATGGCCGGTGACAAGTTCACCCACGGCGATCGGGTAAAGGCGTACATCACCAAGGTGGAGAATACCACCAAGGGTCCGCAGATTATTTTGTCCCGGACGCATCCCGGCCTGCTGAAGCGTCTGTTCGAGCTGGAAGTGCCGGAAATTTACGACGGTGTGGTGGAAATCCGCTCCGTTGCCCGTGAAGCCGGCTTCCGCTCCAAGATTGCCGTCCATTCCCGCAATTCCGAGGTAGAGCCCGTCGGGTCCTGCGTTGGCCCTAAGGGAGTCCGGGTGCAGACCATCGTCAATGAGCTGAAGGGTGAAAAAATCGACATCGTGCGCTGGTCCGAAAATGTGGACGAATATGTGGCTAATGCGCTGTCCCCCTCCAAGGTGGTAGAGGTGAATGTATTCGAGAGCGAAAAAATGTGCCGGGTCATTGTGCCGGACTACCAGCTCTCCCTGGCCATCGGCATCAAGGGGCAAAACGCCAGACTGGCAGCCAAGCTGACCGGCTGGAAGATCGACATCAAGAGCGAGACGCAAGCCGAGCAGGAATATGGCCGGCCCAAAACCTCGTCCGAGCTGATGCACCAGGATTCGGTAAGCATCGACTAGCCGCAGGCCTGGAGCAAGGAAGTGTGAATTTTGCGGCAAACGGGTGGTGGAACAATGAAACCTAGGAAAATCCCTCTCCGGAAGTGTGTAGCCTGCCAGGAGATGAAGGCCAAGAAGGAACTCATTCGCGTCGTCCGCACCCCGGACGAGCAAATTCTCATAGACTTATCCGGCAAAAAATCCGGCCGGGGCGCGTACTTGTGCGGCAAGGCCTCCTGCTTTAAGCTGGCGAAGAAAAGCAAGGCGCTGGACAGAGCCCTGAAGCAGGCGGTAAGCCCGGATATTTATGACCAGTTGGAGCAGGATTTCATTCGGGTAGAGGATGAGTTCCACGCGCTGAAGGAATTGGAGCCTGAAGATGAATAAATCATTGTCTACGTTGGGGCTTGCCATGCGTGCCGGAAAAGTGCTGGCAGGCGACGATACTGTGTTGAAGGCGGTCCGCTCAGGCGAAGCCAAGCTGGTGATTCTGGCTGTGGACGCCGCTGCCAATGCGCAGAAAAAGTACAGGGATAAATGCTCACATTACCAGATTCCGTTAGTGGAGTATGGCACCCGTCTTGAGCTTGGTGGGGCAGTGGGCAAGGTTGATCGGGTGGTCCTGGCCGTGACGGATGACGGATTCGCCGGCAGAATCGCCCAGGGCTTGGCAAAACCTGCGGAGGTGGAAGAACATTGACAAAACAGGACAAACAGGATAATAAAGATAAACTGAGAGTCTATGAATACGCCAAAACTTTAAATATGAGCAGTAAGGAGATTATTACTATTCTAAAAAGACAGGGAATTACCGTAAACAATCACATGAGTGTGCTGGAGCCCAACATGGTCGGCTCCGTGGAACAATTTTTCCGTGACGTTAAAGCCAATGCCGCTGCAAAGCGGGTGGCGGAAACTTCAGGCAATGTAGCAGCATCCACACCGCCTGCTCCGGAGAAGAAGCAGGCATCTATGGTTCAGGCTCAGCCTGCCAAGTCCGAATCCCCTGCAGCAAGTGCAGAAACGGCCTCCAAGCCGCAGCAGTCCGAAGAGAGCTCTGCTCCGGCCCCGCGTGCACCGGAAGCTTCTGCATCTGCACCGGCTGAGCGCCGCGAAGGTCAAAGCAGCAGCAGCCAAGGCGGCTATCAGCGCCGTGAAGGCCAAGGCAGCAGCAGCCAAGGCGGCTATCAACGCCGTGAAGGCCAAGGCAGCGGCGGTCAAGGCGGGTACCAGCGCCGTGATGGCCAAGGCAGCGGCGGTCAAGGAGGTCAAGGCGGGTACCAACGCCGTGATGGTCAAGGCAGCGGCGGTCAAGGAGGCCAAGGCGGCTACCAACGCCGTGATGGTCAAGGCAGCGGTGGTCAAGGAGGCCAAGGCGGTTTCCAACGCCGTGACGGTCAAGGAGGCGGTCAAGGCGGGTTCCAACGCCGTGATGGCCAGGGAAGCGGCGGCCAAGGAGGCCAAGGCGGCTTCCAACGCCGTGATGACCGTGGACCGGGACTGGGTGCTATGGCATCGGCTTTGCAATCTGCAGGCGCCCCCGTGTCCAGCAGCTCTCCTACCCGCAGAAATAACGACCGGGACAAAAACCGCGGCGAGCACGGCCGCAATGACTATCAAGCCAGAAAGCCCGTACAGGATAAGCCGATCCGCGTACCAACCAATGTATCGGCGGATGACGATATTGTGCTCGATCTGCCCGCAGCAGGCGCAGCCAAGGTAGGCAGCGGCAAACGCGGCAAACCGGCTCCCAAACGTTCCGACGACCGGGGCGGCAACAACCGTTATGGCAACAGAGGCCGCAACCAGCAGCAAAACGTTGTCAGGAAAGAAAAGATCGACAATACCCCCAAGAAGGTGATTGTCCGCGGCACCATGACTGTCGGCGAATTCGCCAAGCTGCTGCATAAGGATGTCTCCGAACTGATTAAGAAGCTCCTGTTCTTGGGTGTGATGGCTACCATCAACCAAGAGCTGGATTTGGATACCATTCAGCTGCTTGCCACCGATTATGGTGTGGAAGTGGAACTGAAGATTCCCGTTGACGAAACCAACATCGAAGCAACGGAAGAAAATGACGATCCCGCTGATTTGCAGGAGCGTCCTCCGGTTGTCACCATCATGGGCCACGTTGACCATGGTAAAACCACCCTGCTGGATGCAATCCGCCATACCAATGTGACGGAAGGCGAAGCAGGCGGCATTACCCAGCATATTGGAGCATACCAAGCGGAAATCAACGGCCGGAAGATCACCTTCCTGGATACCCCGGGCCATGAAGCCTTCACATCCATGCGTGCCCGCGGCGCCCAGGTCACAGATATCACCATCCTGGTAGTTGCAGCCGATGACGGTGTTATGCCTCAAACCAAGGAAGCCATTGCCCATGCCAAGGCGGCCAAGGTGCCGATTATCGTGGCTGTTAACAAGATCGATAAGCCGGATGCCAATGCGGACCGGATTAAGCAGGAATTGATGGAATTCGAACTGGTTCCTGAGGAGTGGGGCGGCGAGACCATTTTCGCCAGTATCTCTGCCAAGCAGCGCATCGGTTTGGAAAACCTTCTTGAAATGATCCTTCTGGTAGCGGATGTCCAGGAGCTTAAGGCTAACCCCAACAAACGCGCCAGAGGCACTGTTATCGAAGCCGAGCTGGATAAGGGCAAGGGACCGGTTGCACGGGTACTCGTGCAGAACGGTACGCTTAAGGTGGGCGACTCCTTTATCGCCGGGAACACCTTCGGCCGTGTACGGGCCATGGTCAATGACAAGGGCAAGCGTCTGAAGGAAGCCGGTCCGTCCACACCAGTGGAAATTACCGGTCTGACAGAAGTGCCGCAAGCCGGCGATATGTTCCTTGCCTTCGAAGACGAGCGCAAGGCACGGGAAATTGCCGAGAAGCGTACTACCAACCAGCGTCAAGCCGATATGGGAGCTAATACCCGGGTAACCCTGGACGATCTGTTCAAGCAGATTAAGGAAGGGGAAATCAAGGATCTCAACGTCATCATCAAGGGCGACGTACAAGGATCTGTTGAAGCACTCCGCGGCTCCCTGGAAAAGATCGAAGTGGAAGGCGCGCGGGTTAAGATTCTGCATGCAGGCGTAGGTGCTGTCACCGAGTCTGACATCATTCTGGCTTCCGCATCCAATGCGATTATCATCGGCTTTAACGTCCGTCCTGAACCTGCTGCTCTTGCAACGGCAGAGCAGGAGAAGGTTGATATCCGTCAGCACCGCGTTATCTACAAGGTTATTGAAGAAATTGAATCTGCGATGAAGGGCCTTCTGGACCCTGTATTCAAGGAAAGTGTCATCGGCCAGGCGGAAGTCCGCAACACCTTTAAGATTTCCAAGGTGGGTACGATTGCGGGTTGTATGGTCATTAGCGGCAAGATCGCCCGTTCCGCAGAGGCCCGCCTGATTCGTCAAGGCATCGTGGTTTACGAAGGCAAATTGGATTCCCTCAAACGCTTCAAGGACGACGCCAAGGAAGTGGCGCAAGGTTACGAATGCGGCATTACCCTTGACCGGTTTAACGACCTGAAGGAAGGGGATATTATAGAAGCATTTATCATGGAGAGCGTAGAGAGGTGAAATAGGCATGGCCAAAATTCGCACCGGCCGGGTAGGGGAGCAAATCAAGAAGGAACTAAGCCTCATTCTGCAAACCGAGTTTAAGGATCCGCGGATGGGCTTCACCACCATCACTGGTGTAGAGGTAACCAATGATTTTTCCCAAGCGAAGGTATACTTGAGCGTTCTTGGTTCCGATCAGGAACGCCAGGATACGCTGAAGGCGCTGGAGCGCGGCAAAGGCTTTATCCGTTCGGAACTGTCCAAACGGGTAAGACTCCGCATTGTTCCCGAGTTGATTTTCCTTATCGACAGCTCGGTGGCTTACGGCAGCCGGATTGAGGAGCTCATTCACCGGATCAAAGAGGATGAATCATGAGCGGACCGAATCTGTCTTCGCCTGCTGACGCCTACCGGAATCAGCTGGAGGAAGCCAAAGCTTTTATTCTGGCGCATGACCATTTCCTGGTGGTGTCCCACGTGAACCCTGACGGGGATGCCATCGGCTCTACCCTGGCCGTTGGCCAGATGCTTCAGCTGTTGGGGAAATCCTTCGTCACAATCAATGAAGGGGAGGTTCCCTCTAAGTTCGGTATGCTGCCCCGATCCGCCGAGATTCTGAACTATTCCCGGCGGAGCAGCGCTGAGCCGCTTCCTCCTTTCAACTGTGTTATTGCTGTCGATTGTGCGGATTACCAGCGGATTGGGCTTGTTAAAGAATGGTTTACCACGGAAACGCCGATTCTTAATATCGATCATCACCCCACCAACGACGGCTTTGGCCGGGTCAACCTGATCCGTGCCGATGCCGCCGCTACGGCGGAGGTGCTGTACGATCTGGCTACACTGCTGACCATCAGCTGGGCGAAGCCGCTTGCGGACTGTATCTATACCGGGCTTTTGACCGACACGGGAGGCTTCCGGTATTCCAATACCACTCCCCGCGTGCTAAAAATTGCCTCCGAAATGCTGGAGTATGGTGTAGACGGCAATGATCTGGCGGACCAGTTCTTGGAGAAATTAACCTTATCCCACGTGATGGTGCTGCAAAAGGCGCTTGCCTCCTTGAACTTTAACGTGGACAAGCGGATTGCCTGGGTGAGCGTGTCGCTGCAGGATGTGGCGGATGCCCATGCCCAGAATGCCGATCTCGAAGGGCTTGTAAATTATCCCCGCAATATTGAAGGCGTCGAGGTAGGACTTTTGTTCAAACAGATTGACGGTGAAAAGTGGAAGGTCAGCTTCCGCTCCGCCGGATTGGTGGATGTGGCTGATGTGGCCAAGCATTTTGGCGGCGGGGGTCATATCCGGGCGGCTGGCTGTGCCGTTAAGGGAACGCTTGACCAGATCGAGGAGCAGGTTCTCCAGGAAATTCAAAGGAGGCTGCCATGAGTTTGGAAGGTGTTCTGCCCATCTGGAAACCCGTTCAATTTACATCCCATGATGTGGTGGCGAAAGCACGTGGCATACTCAAAATGAAGCGGATTGGACACACGGGCACCCTGGATCCCATGGTAACCGGTGTCCTTCCCTTATGCTTGGGCAGGGCGACCCGTTTGGTGGAATATATCCAGGAAATGCCCAAGGAATATGAGGCCAAACTGGTAATCGGGCTGGCCACGGATACGGAGGATCTCACCGGCAGCGTCATTGAACGCGTGGATCAGGTGACGGTCAACGAACAGCAGATTCAAGAGGTTATGGACCGGTTTACCGGTGTGATTGAACAGATTCCCCCGATGTATTCGGCAGTGAAGGTGGATGGGAAACGATTGTATGAGCTTGCCCGCGGCGGCGAGGTAGTGGAGCGCCAGCCCAGGCAGGTTACCATCCACAGCATACATATCCTATCGGTCAAGCTGGATGTATCGGAGCCGGAGATTGTGTTCCGGGTCCGCTGCTCCAAAGGCACGTATATCCGCACCCTGTGCTCCGATATCGGACGGGCTCTGGGTTATCCGGCGGTTATGGCAGAGCTGGTCAGAACCGGAACAGGCGGTTTGACCCGGGCGCAGTGCGTCACTCTTGAGGAGCTGGCCGAGGCCAAGCAGCACGGGGACGGGGCTTTGGCCCAATGGCTGATTCCCGCTGACCAGGCAATTTCCTTTTTTCCAGCCGTCGAGGTTGGAGGAGAGGCGGCGGTTCATGCCCGCCAGGGCAAAAAAATCCGTTTAGCAGCGGACGAAGCCGCCAAACAGCCGGACATGGAGCTGCCTCTGCAGATGCGCAGGCTTAAGCGGGTGTACGGACCCGGAGCGGACTTCCTCGGCCTGTTCAGGCTGGAGGAGGACGACCGGACGCTGGCGGCAGAGAAGGTGTTTTTGCCGGAGGCTTGATGAACCGGTTCTATAGGCAGGTGGAGAGAGTTGGAGATATTTCGTATACAGGCAGCCCCTGATGAGATTGCCCGCATCATTGCATCCGGTCCCCCTCAGGTGATGGCCATCGGTGATTTTGACGGGGTCCATGCCGGGCATCGCAAGGTATTGCTTACTGCTGTCGAGAACGCCGAAACCCATGAATTGGCTCCGGCGGTGATGACCTTTCATCCCCATCCCCGTGAGGTGCTGGGGCATCCCCAATACCGGGATTCTTTGACACCAATTGAAGATAAATTGCGTCTGTTCGAAGCTCTGGGATTAAAGCGGGTTTATCTGGTGGGGTTTGATGAAAGCTTCGCACAGCTGTCCCCTGAGCAGTTCGTCGAGGATATTCTGGTATCCGGCAAACTGGCATCCGTTGTGGTCGGGTTTGACTTTACCTTCGGCCACAGGGGGGCAGGCAGCCCGCAGCGGCTGAAGGAGCTTGCCCAGGGAAGGTTTGGGGTGGAAGTGGTGAGCCCGTACCACCTCAACGGGGAGAAGGTCAGCAGCACCCTGATCCGGGAATCTCTGGCCAATGGCCAGGTGGAAAAGGCGGCCCGGCTTCTGGAGCGTCCGTATTCCATTACGGGTAAGGTCGTCGCAGGCGAAGGCAGAGGCAGCACCATCGGCATTCCTACTGCCAACGTGGAAACCACTGAAGGGTATGTGATTCCCGGAAGAGGGGTCTATGCGGTCCGGTTCCTGCATGACGGCCAGTGGCATCTCGGAGTAATGAATATCGGCTGGAAGCCCACCTTTGCCAAGAAGGAGGGGGCTATATCCCTGGAGACGCATTTATTTGACTTCAATAAAAAGATCTATGGGGATGAAGTGTCCATCCGGTTTATCGGCTTTATCCGGCATGAGCGGAAGTTTGGCTCAGCGGAAGAATTGGTGGCGCAGATCGGCAAGGATATCGTTTCGGCAAAAGAAATGCTAAGCTGACATTTACTTGACGCAAGGCTTGTGCTATACTGGTTCTTGTCGCCTGAAAACAAATATTTCCGGCGTCAATCATGAACCTTAGCTTGGTCTCCCGCTGCTCCGGCGGTCACTGGGCTAATGGGGATGTATCTACTATATCAAGGAGGTGAATAGGATGGCATTGACACAAGAACGCAAGAACCAACTGATTCTGGACCACAAGACTCACGAATCCGATACCGGATCTCCCGAGGTTCAGATTGCTATCCTTACGGAAAACATTACAAACCTGACTAACCACTTGCGCGTGCATAAGAAGGATCACCATTCCCGCCGCGGTCTTCTGAAGATGGTCGGTCACCGTCGTAGCCTGTTGGCATACTTGAAGAACAAGGATGTTAGACGCTACAGCGCTCTTATCGAGAAACTGGGTCTTCGTAGATAAGGTTAGAGGCCTATGACGTTTGTCATACGCTGTTAGCTTAAACTGCGGGTGCCGCAGCGTCCGTCTAACGGGCCCCAAGGCTGCGGTGCAGATCATGGGAAAGCAACCAATGATTGCCGTGCTGTTACCGACGCATGGATCAGAATTGGTTGCTTTTTCTGTATTTTCGCCAGATTAGGCATGAAAAAGAAGGAAATACTAGACAACATGTTGAAATTATCAGTCATTGCCGTCCGTTTCTAGTCCTATTGATCTTCGGTGTAAAAAGGACAGGCAGGGCGTTACATAATGTAGAAACAGACAGCTCAGAATGCCTTAAGGCAAGCGAATATTGCCAGATTCTGCTGGCGCAAAATTGATCAGGAGGCAAGGTATGGAGCAAATAAAATTGGAAATCGGCGGCCGCACGCTTATTCTGGAAACAGGCAAGCTGGCCAAGCAAGCCAACGGAGCCGTTATGGCCCGTTATGGTGATACCGCCGTATTGTGTACGGTAACCGCGTCTAAGGACCCCAAGGATCTTGACTTTTTCCCGTTAACGGTAAACTATGAGGAACGTTTGTATGCAGTCGGCAAAATTCCCGGCGGCTATATCAAGCGCGAAGGACGTCCCTCCCAGAAGGCGATTCTGTCCAGCCGGTTGACTGACCGTCCTATCCGTCCGTTATTCCCGGAGGGCTTCCGGAATGATGTGCAAATCGTAAATTTGGTTATGAGTGTGGATCAGGACAATTCTCCTGAAATTACCGCTATGATCGGTACCTCCTGTGCATTGGCTATCTCTGATGTTCCGTTTAGCGGACCTATCGGCGGTGTGATTGTTGCCCGTGTTGACGGACAGTTCGTCATTAACCCCACGGTGGAGCAATCCGCCAAGAGCGAAATGTATCTCGTGGTTGCCGGCACCAAGGACGCCATCATGATGGTGGAAGCCGAAGCCCATGAGCTTCCGGAAGAAGTGATGCTGGAAGCAATTATGTTCGGCCACGAAGAAATCAAGAAAATTTGTGCCGCCATCGAGGAATTTGTCAAGCAAGTGGGCAAACCCAAGATGGAGGTTGTCCTTCATGCTGTTGACGGTACTGTAAACAGCGACGTGCGCGCTTATGCCCAGGAAAAGCTGGTGCAAGCAGTGCGTATCGCCGAGAAGCATGCCCGTACGGAAGCGATTGAAGCGGTGAATGCGGAAACCGTTGAGCATTTTAAAGCCGTGTATGAGGATGATTCCTCTAAGATTGCCGACGTGAAGGAGGTTCTTTACGATATCGTCAAGGAAGAAGTCCGCCGCCTGATCACCCATGATAAGGTGCGTCCTGATGGCCGTGGTTTGGATGAAATCCGTCCTATCTCCTGCGAAACTACACTTTTGGCACGTACACATGGCTCCGCTTTGTTTACACGCGGCCAAACCCAGGCTCTCTCCATCGCAACCTTGGGCTCCATCGGCGACGAGCAAATGCTGGACGGCATTGATCTGGAAGAACGTAAGCGGTTTATGCACCACTACAACTTCCCTCCGTTCAGCGTAGGCGAAGCCCGTCCGCTCCGTCCGCCGGGACGCCGCGAAATCGGCCACGGCGCCTTGGGCGAACGCGCTTTGGAAATGGTGCTGCCGGATGAGAAGGAATTCCCGTACACCATCCGTGTGGTATCCGAGGTTCTCGAATCCAACGGCTCCACCTCCCAAGCTTCCATTTGCGCCAGCACCATGGCTTTGATGGACGCAGGCGTACCGATTAAGGCTCCTGTTGCCGGTGTGGCTATGGGTCTGATTAAGGATGGGGAGCATGTTTCCATTCTGACTGACATTCAAGGCATGGAAGACCACCTGGGCGACATGGACTTTAAGGTAGCCGGTACTGCCAAGGGTGTAACCGCCATTCAGATGGATATTAAGATCGACGGCATCGACCGCAGCATTCTGAAGGAAGCCCTCCAGCAAGCTTACAAGGGCCGGATGTTCATCATGGAAAAGATGCTGGCCACTATCGACAAGCCCCGCAAGGAGCTGTCGCAATATGCGCCTAAGATCATCACCATGTCTATTCACCCGGATAAGATCCGTGAGGTTATCGGTGCAGGCGGCAAGGTGATCAACAAGATCATCGAGGAAACCGGCGTTAAGATCGACATCGAGCAGGACGGCAGCATCTTTATTGCTTCCAGCAATCAAGCGGCCAACGAGCGTGCCCGTGAGATCATCGAAAGCATCGTCCGCGAGGTTGTGGTGGGTGAAACCTACCTGGGCACCGTGAAGCGCGTGGAGAAGTTCGGCGCATTCGTTGAGGTGCTGCCGGGCAAGGAAGGTCTTGTCCATATTTCCCAGCTGTCCACAGAGCGTGTAGCTAAGGTGGAGGACGTGGTGAATGTGGGTGACAAGATCACGGTTAAGGTTACCGAGATTGACAACCAAGGCAGAGTGAATCTGTCGAGGAAGGCTACAATGGCTTAATGATTTCGAATCCCCCCTTCCCCCTTTCGCCAAAGGGGGAGACTTGGGCGCTGGCCGCCCCAAGACCCCGGCAAGGCTTGCGGTTGAGGGGCGGGGCCGTCGTTGAAGCGGCGGGTGGCGGGGGAGTCGCTTACACAGCCCGGAGAAGACGCGTGATCCGCGTTTTCTCCGGGCTGTCCGCTTTAGGTGGGTGTTCTTCCTGTACGTGGTGCCCGTGGAGGGAGCGGCGGTGGCGGGGTTGGAGGGGGTGGGGGTGTAGGAGCCGCCTCCACGCTGCCGCGTGAAAGCTCAGGGGTTAAAACCTTAAAGCAAGACCCAAACCCTTAAAAGCCTGACCATTCCGCGTCGCTTCCGCTGGCTCCCTGGTCGTTGGCAGACCCCAAACCCTTAAAAGCCTGACCATTCCGCGTCGCTTCCGCTGGCTCCTGGTCGTTGGCAGGTCAAAACCTTAAACCTTGACCATTCCGCGTCGCTCCGCTGGCTCCTGGTCCTCAGCAGACCAAACCTTAGAGGCTTCAGCCTATTCCGCAAGTCAAATCAAGTCTCGCAATTTCCTTTACCCTATAATGGCTATAGAGTGGTTGAAACGGGGTGAACAAACGAATGTACGAGTGGCAGAAGCAAATTCAACTCATCGTCGATGAAATTGATGAGTGCATTAAAAATCAGAATGGTGAAGCAATAACGTTGCATTTTCTCTCTCGCAAGTTGGGTTATTCCGAATTTCATACGACTCGAAAGTTTAAAGAAATATCGGGTATGCCTTTTAGGGATTATCTGCGGCACAGGAATTTAGCCTTTGCGCTCAAAGAGGTACGGGACAGCGAAAAAAGCATGTTGGATATTGCCTTTGATTATGGCTTTTCCTCTCATGAAGCGTTTACCCGGGCATTTAAGGCAGCCTATGGGGTGACGCCAAGCGAGTATCGCAAAAAACCTCTGCCTCTTGTGCTTCGTACCAAAATCAACCCCTTTGACCGCTACTTTTTTGGGTTGGGGGAGATTGGAATGATGAAGTCTACAGATGATCTAAAGATTTATGGCGTCACGATTCCCGCACACAAATTTTTACACATTAAGAACTATGAGAGTAATGGATATTGGGATTTTTGGCAAAAGCAAAGTGTTATTCCGGGGCAGGACTGTGAGACGATTTGCGGTTTACTCGACAGCATCAAGGGCAAGCTGGATGACGATGGTGGGAGCGAAACCAACAGCGGCAGCGGTCAAATTATGGCGTACATCCATGATCCGGATGGCAGGCTCTGTGATTGGGGAATTCCCCGTACGGAGTGTTACGGTGTCCGTCTTCCTGTTGACTATAAAGGCGAAATACCGCCGCAAATGCTTATGATGGATATTCCCGAAGCCGAGTATATGGTTTTTGAACATGGGCCCTTTGATTATGAACAGGAAAACCGCAGTGTGGAGGAAAAGTTGGAGAAGGCCATGGCAGACTTTGATTTTGCCGGCAGCGGTTACTGCTTGGATACGTCACCCGGCCGAATCGTTTATGTGTTTCATGATCCGGAGCGGTTGTGGAAGTATATCCGGCCTGTGCGGAAGCTATAATCCATATATCCTGACACGGCTCTTCCAGCTTATAAATTTTCGGTCCTGCCCCTTGACTTTGACGCAGGGGAAGGGAGTATGCTGAAGCTGCAGAAATCAGGCTTAGCTGGGAGGAGTTAGCATGGAAGAGCTGGTGAAGATCAGGGAAGTGGCGTTGAAGTATGATATTACGGCCCGCACGCTCCGGTATTACGAGGACATGGGTCTGCTTGCGAGTGTACGAAGCGGAGATTATGCGTACCGGATGTATGACGGACAGGCGTTAAAACGGCTGGAGCAGATTCTGGTGTTGCGCAAGCTGAACATTAGTGTAAAGGATATCTCCCGCATTTTCAGTTCTCCCGGTACGGAGGTATTAATGGAGGTGCTTAGCGGGAAGGTAGCGGGTATCGATGGGGAGATGGCGCTTTTGCAGGAGCTGAAGGAGATTGTGCTGGAGTTTATCCGGCTGATTGAAGGTTCTCCTTTTCCCGATGCCGGGGATATCCGCCTTCTGTTCGAAAAAGCCAAAGGAATGGAAGGCCAGCTGGTTGCTGCTTCCCTCGATGAGGATCAGCCGGAAACAGTTACCCGGATGCTGGAGGTGACGGAGAAGCTGGAGCGGCTGCCTGATGTCCGTGTGATCAAGCTCCCTCCGGTGAAAATGGCCTGTTCGGGAGAGGCGGAACTGGAGGTATTTGACCGTTGGTTCAGCGCCATCGATACCCGGCATTACCTGACACCCCGGGATTTTATGTGGTTTAATACCCGGACCAACCGGTTCGAGTGGCTGTTTGCGCTGACCCATGGAATGGAGGATACCGGCGGATTTGAGGTCATTTCTTTTCCGGGCGGATTGTATGCGGTTGCATCCGCAATTGATGGTGACGAAATACCGAAGGTGAATGCCCTGATTCACAAGTGGGTGGATCAGAATGAGCACTTTGAGGTATCGACCTCCGCTAATGATCCGCATGAACGTTATGATATGGGACATATTTTTACGCCGAAGGTGTTTAAAGAGTGTACGGGATACCATATGATGGATTTGTTTGTGCCTATAGTGCTCCGGCAGCCTGCCCGCTCCTGAAATGCAGGTGGCCGCACGAGTATGGAGTAGCATACATAAAATTATTGCTATTGCTCAAAATGCCTCATCTCAGTGGGCATGACTTACCCTGTATAGTTTGGTTTCCTCACCATGCAGCTATCTCTGTCTGACCATAGGTCCCTTCGTATCTGCCCCTATACGCCTTTTCCGGCGCGGGGCGGATTTTTTTGCATTCCTCATCACATAACCTTGTCCAATTAGGCATACTATGAGAAAAATAAGTATATGTAGAGGTGCTTAACGTACATGAATGTGAGAGATCCGCGGATAAAAGCCCTGACACTGTTGTCGGTGGCATTGATGGTATGGGGGATCAGCCGCACGCCTGCGGTGATGCAGTATATAACGGATGTGCAAAACGGGACCGGGACCCAGCAGAGGCGGATGACTGCCGCAAGCGTAAGGGAGGCATCACTTCCTGGAGGAGAACCCCAGGCAGTGGCCGTATGGGGCCGCGCGGCGGAGGACTCCGACCCGCAGCTTCTGGAGCGGATCCGGGATGAAGCCGAGAAAACCCGCATCTCTCCTAAGAATGCCCGGCTGGACCGGATCTGGAAGGCCATCCCGGAGCTGAACGGACGGGAGATCGACGTGGACAAAACCTACCGGCTGGCCCTGCCGCTTCCGTCGGGAAGCCCAATTCCTTATGTATATAAGGAGATAACACCGCAGGTAAAGCTGGATGATCTGGGGGCGCAGCCCATTTACCGGGGCAATCCTGACAAAAAAATGGTGTCCATGATGATTAATGTGGCCTGGGGAGATGAGTATCTGCCTTCCATGCTGGAAACGCTGCGAAAGGAAAATGTCCATGCCACCTTCTTTTTTGACGGGACCTGGTTGTCTAAAAATCTGGAGAAGGCCAAGGAAATCGGAGCGGCCGGGCATGAACTGTCCAATCACGCCTATACACATAAGAATATGAGCCAGCTGTCCCGCACCAAGGCGGAGGAGGAAATCCGCAAAACCCAGGAGCTGCTGGAGAAGATCGGGGTAAAAAATACGCTGTTTGCTCCACCTTCAGGGGATTACGACCAGGAGACAGTTGAGATTGCATACAGCATGAAGCTGCGGACCATTCTGTGGACTATCGATACGGTGGATTGGCAAAAGCCCCGGGCGGAGGATGTGGTCACCAAGATAACGTCCAAGCTGGAGCCGGGGGCCATGATTCTGATGCATCCCACTGCCTCGGCCTCCCAGGCACTGCCCGGCATGATCAGGGCTGCCAAGCAAAAGAGGCTTGCCTTGGGCACGGTTAGTGAATTAATTTCTCCCGAACGGGTGCCGGAACTGGAAACCAGTCTGGGCAAGTGATAAACTTAAGGTTGCGCAGCACGAAGAATGACCCACGGATGCTTGCGAAGCCAGTTTTCGCTTACGCGAAAACCCTTAAGGAGGAACACATTTGAATCATTATACATTGCCTAACGGATTGAGAGTTGTGCTGGAGCATATCCCCACTTGCCGGTCCGTTTCCTTTGGCATATGGGCCAAAACGGGCTCCCGCAACGAGACCCGTGCCCAAAACGGGATTTCCCACTTTATCGAGCACATGCTGTTTAAAGGAACGGACCGCCATTCCGCCAAGGATATTGCGGAGATTTTCGATGGCATCGGCGGTAACATAAATGCGTTTACCACCAAGGAATATACCTGCTACTACGTGAAGGTTCTGGATGAGCATCTGCCTCTGGCCATGGAGGTGCTGGCGGATATGTTCTTCCACTCCCGCTTCGATCCGGTGGAGCTGGATAAGGAGCGCAACGTCATCCTGGAGGAAATCTCCATGTACGAGGATACTCCGGATGATCTGGTCCATGACCTGATGGCCAAAGCGGTATTCGGCGATCACTCCCTCGGGCAGACCATTCTGGGTCTGGAGGAAAATCTCCACCGATTCCAATCCGAGGATCTGAAGACATATATGGAGGAGTTTTACGGCATCGGCAACATTGTGGTGAGCATGGCCGGCAATTTCAATGACGATGTGATGAAGCTGGTGGAGGAGCACTTCGGCGGGTACGCCAATGCCGGGAGGGACATCCCTCTGGAGAAGCCGGTATTCCATTCGGATTTGCTCTACCATCATAAAACAACGGAGCAAAACCACATCTGTCTGTCCTTGCCGGGCTGCTCTATGAAGGATGAACGGCAGTATGCCATGATTCTTTTGAACAACGCCATCGGCGGCGGCATGAGCTCCCGTCTGTTCCAGGAGATCCGCGAAAAAAGAGGGCTGGCTTATTCGGTCTATTCGTATCATACGGCGTATCTGGACTCCGGCGTATTTACCATCTATACCGGCACAGCGCCGAAACAAACCGAGGAAGTGCTGAAGGTCTCCATGGAGATTATCGGGGACATCATCCACAACGGCATGTCCGAGGCCGAGCTGCGCAAGGGCAAGGAGCAGCTGAAGGGCAGCCTGATTCTGAGTCTCGAAAGCACCAGCAGCCGCATGAACCGGTTGGGCAAAAACGAGCTGATGCTGGGCAGGCACTACACCTTAGATGAGATCATTGAGCGTATCGAAAGCGTACAGCTGGAGCAGGTGCGGGAGCTGACCCGGGAGATTTTCAACCGTCCGTTTGCATTGGCCATGGTAGGCCAGTCGAACGAAGCCATCAAGGAATTCAGGAGGGATACCTTTGTTTCAAGTGCAACTGAAAAGACTGCCGGGCAATGAGGATGTTCTCTTACCCAAGCGGATGTCAGAGCTGGCTAGCGGCTTTGATCTCCACGCTGCGGTAGCCGAGCCGGTTATCCTGCAGCCCGGAGAGCGGAAGCTGATTCCTACCGGGTTTGCCATGAGTATGGAGCGTGGCCTGGAGGCCCAGGTCCGTCCGCGCAGTGGGCTGGCGTTGAAGCATGGCATCACCTGCCTCAACTCGCCGGGCACCATAGATGCGGATTACCGCGGCGAGGTGAAGGTGCTGCTCATTAATTTGGGGCAGGAGCCGTTTACCATCACCCGTAACGAACGGATTGCCCAGATGGTAATTCAGATTGTACCTGAGGTAGCCCTGGTGGAAGTTGAAGCACTGACGGACACCGAACGGGGTGCCGGCGGCTTCGGGCATACCGGAACCAACTAAACCAACATAGCGCGGATTCTCCGCCTGTTAAGAAACGCCGGGTCTCTCAGGAGATGCCGGTGTTTTTTTGTTTCTGTGCGAATTAGGGTGCCTGTTCAGGTTTGCTCTCTAAGCTCCCAGCGGACAGGCTGGGCAGTAACCCAGCGCTCCCCTCGCGCATACCATGAGATATTGAAGGACGGAAAGGGGTGTGTATGGGTGCTCACCGAAACGCAGGTGGTATTGATCGGCGGGGATGCCCGCCAGTTGGAGGTGATCCAGAAGCTGCTGGAGCTGGATGCAGGTGTGCAATTAATCGGCTTCGACAATCTGCAGATGCCTATAAATGGAGCGGCCCGGGCCAAATTGACGCTGGATGTGCTGGAAAAGGCGGATGTGCTCATTCTGCCGGCTGTCGGCACGGATGATGCAGGCAAGGTGGAATCAGTCTTCGGAACGGAGGAGCTGGTGCTGACCCGTGAACTGGTGGCGGCGCTGCCTAAGCATGCGAAGATTTTTACAGGCATGGCCAAGAATTATCTCCGCGAGTTGTGTAAGGAGGAGGGAATCCGGCTCGTCGAAATGTTTGACCGTGACGATGTGGCGATTTTCAATTCTATTCCCACAGCGGAAGGCGCCATTATGATGGCGATTCAGCATACCGATTTTACGATCCACGGCTCTGTCAGTATGGTGCTGGGCATCGGACGGACGGGGTTGACCCTGGCCCGTACCTTGAAGGGGCTGGGTGCCCATGTTAAGGCCGGAGTCCGCAAGCCGGAGGATTATGCAAGAGCGTGGGAGATGGGCTTCCAGCCCTTTTATACCCGGGATCTGATCGCCCAGGTGCAGGATGTGGATTTCCTGTTCAACACGGTTCCGGCTCCAATTGTAACCGCACAGGTGATAGCGCATATTCCTCACCGTGCCTTGATTATTGATTTGGCCTCCAGACCGGGGGGCACGGACTTCCGGTTTGCCGAAAAACGCGGTGTCAAGGCTATGCTGGCTCCGGGGCTTCCCGGGATTGTGGCGCCGAAGACGGCAGGGAAGATCATCGCCAAGACGGTTGCGGATATTCTGATGGAGGATCTTGTGAAGGGAGGGAATGCCCCATGAGTATTTGGAAAGGGAAAACGGTAGGTTTTGCCCTGACGGGTTCACATTGCACCTTTGAGGAAACCATGCCCCAAATCCAGCGTTTTGTGGACGCCGGAGCCAATGTCATCCCCATTGCTTCCTACAGTGTGCTCAGCACGGACACACGGTTCGGGAAGTCGGAAGATTGGCAAAAGGGGTTGAAAGATATAACCGGGAATGATATTATTTCTACAATTGTAGATGCAGAACCGCTGGGACCTTCGAAGCTCTTGGACGTGCTGGCGATTGCTCCCTGCACCGGCAACACCACAGCCAAATTGGCCAATGCCATGACGGAGAGTCCTGTTCTGATGGCGGCCAAGGCTCAAATGAGAAACCAGCGTCCTCTTGTGCTGGCCATTTCCACCAACGACGGGCTGGGCCTGAATGCGGCCAACATTGCCAAGTTGCTGGTGGCCAAGAACATCTATTTTGTGCCATACGGGCAGGATGCTCCAACCGCCAAGCCCAATTCTCTGGTCGCCCGGATGGATCTGCTGCTGGAGACCTGCGAGGCGGCGCTTTTTGGCAAACAGCTTCAGCCTATGGTGATCGAACGGTTCAAATATTGAAGCTTTTTCGAAGCGGCGTAACGGCGGGGCCCTGCGCCGCTTGAGTCCGGTTGAAGTTACGCCTAACTCTGGAGGGACGAGAAGTGATGCGGATTCTAGTACAGAAGTTCGGGGGGACGTCATTATCCACACCCGAAGCGCGTCAGCATGTCATCCGTCATATCCGCAAGGCATTGTCGCTGGGTTATCAGTTGGTGGTTGTGGTTTCGGCAATGGGCAGAAAGGGTGACCCGTATGCTACGGACACACTGTTGGAGCTGGTCCGCCAGAATGGGGACAGTCTTCCCGCCAGGGAGCGGGACTTGCTCATGTGCTGCGGCGAAACGATCTCGGCTGCAACCCTGTGCAGCAGCCTGAACGCCGAAGGAATTCCCAGTGCCGTGCTTACAGGCGGGCAGGCAGGCATTCTTACCAGCGATGATTTCGGCAATGCGCATATCCTGACGATTCACCCTAACCGCATCCATGATGTTCTGGAGCAGGGCAAGGTTGCCATTGTGACCGGCTTTCAGGGCAAAACGGCCAATGATGATTCCACCACCCTGGGCAGAGGCGGCAGTGATACCTCTGCTACGGCATTGGGCGTTGCCTTAAAGGCGGAAATTGTCGATATTTTTACAGATGTCGGCGGCATCCTAACCGCTGACCCGAGACTGGTGGAGAATGCCCGTCTGCTGTCCCAGGTCAGCTTCTCCGAAATTGTCAACATGGCCCATAACGGAGCGAAGGTTATCCATCCCCGAGCAGTAGAGGTGGCGATGCAGGCCAATCTCCCCATCCGCGTCCGCTCCACCTTCGAGGAGGACGAGGGCACGCTGGTAGCCAACTTTGACGCCCTGAAGCATGAACGAAATGAAGTGCGGGACCGTTTTGTTACCGGTATTGCCCACGTGCCCAACGTAACCCAGATTGTGGTGCCAAATCCGCAGGCGGGCTTCGACATGCAGGTGCGGGTGTTCAAGGCTATGGCGGAGCGCCAGATCAGCGTGGATTTCATCAATGTGAATCCTTCCGGTGTGATGTACACGGTCTTCGATCATGAGGGCAAACGTGCGGAGGCGGCACTGCAGGATATGGGCTTTGAGCCCAGACTTACCCCCGGCTGCGCCAAGGTTTCTGTTATCGGCGGAGGCATTCACGGGGTTCCCGGGATTATGGCGCATATTGTAGAAGCCTTAACCAATGAAGATATCAGCATCCTCCAGTCAGCCGATTCCAATGCTACCATTTGGGTGCTGGTGCAGGGGACGGACCTGGTGAAGTCCGTAAAAGCGCTCCATCAGGCATTTTTGGCCGAATAAGAGAAATAAATTGTTATCTTAAGATATTCATTTTTGTTCAGGGAGGTTTTGGGCGGTGACCGATTTTGGCAGACTTGTTACAGCAATGGTTACCCCGTTTGACGAACGTCTGGAAGTCAATTGGGAGCAGCTGCCGGCGCTGGTGGATTATTTAATCGACGTGCAGAAGAGTGAGTCCTTAGTAGTATGCGGCACCACAGGAGAGTCTCCCACCTTGACGGATGAGGAGCGCAAGCGGATGGTGGAGAGTGTGGTCCGGTTGGCTAAGGGACGCGCCAAGGTGATTGCCGGCGCCAGCAACAATGACACGCTCCACAGTGTGCAGCTTACGCTTGAGGCGGAAGCGGCAGGCGCCGACGGCGTACTGATAGTCGCCCCGTATTATAACCGGCCGTCACAAGCCGGGATTTATGAGCATTATAAGGCGATCGCCAAAGCTACCAAGCTGCCGATTATGATGTACAATATCCCATCCCGCTGCGGCATTGACGTGGAGGTGGATACTACCATCCGGCTGGCGAATGAGTTCGAGAATATTGTGGCCTCCAAGGAAGCGCATGGAGACCTGGACCATATTACCTCTCTTGTTGCCAAAGCGCCGTCCCATCTGAAAATTTATTGCGGAGACGACTCCTTAACGCTGCCTTATCTCTCCGTTGGCGCCCACGGTGTGGTCAGTGTGGCCAGCCATGTGGTCGGCAGCCAGATCCGCAGCATGGTCAACGCGTATGCCGAAGGTGATCCGGTGAAGGCCCGGATGCTGCATCATGAGCTGTTCCCGCTGTTCCGCGGCATGTTCTTTTGCCCCAACCGGGTGCCTAATCCGGCCCCTGTGAAGCACGCATTGAACCTGAAGGGGATTCAGGTTGGCGGCTTGCGTCTGCCTATGCTGGCGGTAAACGAGGCGGAGGGTCAATTTATCGAGGAATTGCTGAGCCATTTATAAGAGAACGGAAGACAGGGCCTCTGCCCTGTCTTTTTTTGCCCGCTTCGACACCCGCAACAGTCCCGAAAAATTGGGGATAGTGTCCATTATTCTGGACGCCAAGAAGCCGATAATCATTGCCAATGGTCATCAAAAATGCCGCGGATGAAGCTAAGGGAAACAGGCAATAATGACTTTAACTTGTATTTCCTCAGGTCATTCCTGTATAATGTTGTCAAGTGACTGGTGCGGTTCTTAACATGCTTGATAAGATCGTCGCAATTTAATCCAAGGAGGTATACTCTTGTCTAAGAAGAATAACGACAGATTATTGGTCTTCGCTCTAGGCGGCGTGGGCGAGATCGGCAAGAACATGTATGTAGTGCAATATGCGAATGATATTGTTGTAATTGATTCGGGTCTGAAATTTCCCGAGGAGGACATGCTCGGCATCGATATTGTCATTCCCGACATCAGTTATTTAATTGATAACAAGGATAAGGTTCGGGGCATTCTGTTGACGCACGGCCATGAGGATCATATCGGCGGCCTGCCGTATGTACTCAAACAGTTGAATGTTCCGGTTTACGGCACGAAGCTCACATTGGGCCTGGTGGAAGCGAAGCTGAAGGAAGCAGGGCTTCTCGGGGAAACCAAGCGCATTCTCATCAATGCGGATACGGAGCTTCAATTGGGCGGACTGAAGGCAACCTTCTTCCGGACCAACCACAGTATTCCCGATTCCGTGGGCATCTGCGTCGAAACGCCGGAGGGCCGGGTTGTGCATACCGGCGACTTCAAGTTTGACCAGACGCCGGTGAACGAGCAGCATGCGGATTTGCACCGGATGGCAGACTTGGGCAATCGCGGAGTGGCACTGCTCCTGTCGGACAGCACCAATGCCGAACGCCCTGGTTATACAGGCTCCGAGCGCAACGTGGGTACGGAACTGGAAGAGGTATTCCGCAAAGCCCGCCAGCGTGTAGTGGTGGCGACCTTTGCTTCCAATGTCCACCGTCTCCAGCAGGTGTTCGATGCGGCGGAAGCTACCGGTCGGAAGGTAACGGTTATTGGCCGCAGCATGGTGAATGTGGTGAACATTTCCCAGGAGCTTGGCTATCTGCGTATTTCTGACGGCATGCTGATCGAGCCGGAGGAAGTCAACAAGATGGCTGCGGACCGTGTGGTTATTCTGTCTACGGGAAGCCAAGGGGAGCCCATGTCGGCGCTTACCCGGATGGCGCGCAACACCCACCGCAAGGTGGACATCCTTCCCGGCGATACGGTGATCATTTCCGCAACCCCTATTCCCGGCAACGAGAAATATGTGGGACGTATTGTGGATGATCTGTTCCGTCTGGGAGCTAACGTTATTTACGGACCGGGCTCCGTATCCGGCGTACACGTCTCCGGACATGGCAGCCAGGAAGAGCTGAAGCTGATGCTTAACCTGATGAGACCGAAATATTTTATGCCGATCCACGGTGAATACCGGATGCTGCGCATGCATGGCCAACTGGCCGAGAATGTGGGCGTGGAGAAGGAGAATATTTTCATTTGCGATATCGGTGAAACACTGGAAATCCAGAACGGCACCGCCCGCAAGGCAGGCAAGGTATCCTGCGGCAATATTCTCATTGATGGATTGGGTGTAGGCGATGTGGGCAATATTGTGCTCCGCGACCGGAAGCTGCTGTCCCAGGATGGCATTCTCGTTGTGGTGGTTACCCTGTCCAAGCAGGACGGGAAGATCATGTCGGGTCCGGATATTATTTCCCGCGGTTTCGTTTATGTGCGGGAATCCGAAGGTCTTCTGGAGGAAGCCAACAAAATTGTATCCAACACTCTTACCAAGCTGATGAGCGAAAATGTTAATGAATGGGCTTCTCTGAAAACCAATGTCAAGGAAGCACTAGGACGATTCTTATACGAGCAAACAAGAAGAAGGCCGATGATTCTCCCGATTATCATGGAGGTATAGTCATCCCTCGCACACCAAGTCGCTTAAAGATCCCCGGGATTCGCACCCCCGGGGCTTTTTTGCATTTTGAGGGAATGTCTGCATGAAAGGAAGGGGCGCACTCCATACTATGACGGGATATGTTAGCAAGTATGTGAGAGGGGACGAAGCGCATGACGAACAAAGCGGAACAGCCCACTCCGGCGGAGCCGATGCCGGTGGAGGAGAAAAAAACAGTAGAAGCCATTACCCAGCTGGGTCAGGTCCAGCCTGCCAGCAACGGGGAAACGAATATTTTTACGATGACGATTATCGGGCAGATCGAAGGGCATATTGTATTGCCGCCCCAGAACAAAGCCACCAAATATGAGCATCTGATTCCCCAACTGGTAGCCGCCGAGCAAAACTCGAAGATAGAAGGCATTCTGGTAATTCTGAATACAGTCGGAGGGGATGTGGAGGCAGGTCTGGCCATTGCCGAAATGATCGCCACCCTGTCTAAACCTACCGTAACCCTGGTGCTGGGGGGCGGGCACAGCATCGGTGTCCCTATCGCCGTATCGGCGAATTGCTCGATTATTGCGGAGACTGCTACGATGACCATCCATCCCATCCGCTTGAACGGCCTGGTTATCGGCGTACCCCAAACCTTCGAATATCTGGACAAAATGCAGGAGCGGGTAATCCGTTTTGTGACGAAGCATTCGTCCGTCACGGAAGAGAAGTTTAAGGAGCTGATGTTCACCACAGGGGAGCTGACCCGGGACATCGGCACGACAGTCATTGGGGCGGATGCCGTGAAATACGGGCTTATCGACCGGATCGGCGGCATCGGGGAGGCCATTGCCGAATTAAACAGACGTATTGATGAACGGAAGAAACAGGGGGGAGGGCTCCTTCAATGACCTTGTATACCATTATGCCCGATGAAGTGATATGGGCCGGCCAGGAAAGCTTTCAGCCGGAATACATGGATGTGGAGATTAACGGCATCAGCATGCAGGTGGAGCGGCTGAACGCCTCCCAGGCCCGGGTTGTCCGTCTGTACAGCGGCAACGTCCAGGATTATCTGAATCCGGCCTATGCGCCGGGTTCGATGCTGGAGTTCCAGCCGTTTTTCCGCCAGTAATTTCGGAGCTTTCTTAACATATCCTAGCCTGCGGCTTGGACCATGCTATTCAGGGTAACCTGCCATTTTGTGTAAATCCGGAGCGGATGAGGGTTCGGTGCTTGTGCGAACGGTCATTCGCTTTTTTTGGCTGAAAGGGGGTGCCCCCTAGTGTATCCGGGCTTCCAATATGGTATAATCTGTAGCGTTGGGGGTGGCGGAGTGGCCAAAAGTAAAGCGCGCAAACGCTCGAAGAGAGGTTCCAAGGCAGTTAAAGAAGTGCTGAAGTACGAGCTGTACGGGATTATCATCATTGCACTGTCCGTTATTTCATTGTCCCGGGAGGGCTCCGTATCCCGTGCCTTGACGTATATGTTCCGGTTCCTTGTAGGCGAGATGGATTTTGTGATTCCTGTGGCAGCCGTCTATGTGGGCTTATATTGTATGGTCAAACGGGCCTGGCCCAATGACTGGACCGCCCGCAAAACCGGTATTCTCTGCCTGCTGCTGGGTTTTGTGCTGATGAACCATATGTCCATGTTTGAAGCTCTGGACCCCAATGAGGACTTCCGGATGCCCTCGTATATCCTGGGGGAAACCTGGCGGACCATGACGGAGGGGTTAAGCCTGTCCCACAACGGGACAAGCATTCTCCAGAATAATATCGGCGGCGGCATGATCGGGGCGCTTCTGTATGCCCTGCTTTATTTTTTGTTCGGCAATCTTGGCTCGTCCCTGCTGGTCTGGACCTTGTTCGGCATCGGTATACTGCTGGTTACAGGCATCTCGGCCGTCGATGTGCTGGGCAAGCTGAGGGGCGGGGCTTCTAACGTTAATACCGGCTTCCGCCACAGATTGGCGGAGCTGTTCGGAGGAGGCAAACGGGCGAAGCCGGCCCGTGCGGCCGCTGCCAAAACCCGGGTTTATATCCCCGAGGATGATTCCGATTTAGAGGAAGGTTACATACCGGTTCCCCGCCAGCCGAAGAAAAAGCCCGCCTTCTTTCAACTCCTGCAGTCCCAGAAGCAGGGGGATGAAGAGGAGGATGGAGAGGCGGAGGTGCTGGTTTCCGCTTCCGGGAAGAACAACAATGTCATGGATGACGAGGCGGTGCATGGGAATGGCCATCCGGGGGATGAGGATGCGGCAATTCCTGTAGTGCGTGATTTCCAGGATCATATCGACCCGCTGCCTGAAGAACCTATGGGCGAGCAGGCGGGGATTGCGAAGCCTGCATCTGTAACCGCGGCCGGCAAGCCGGAGGGCGTACAGGCGGAACCGGGGGATATGGCCTTGTCTCTGGAAGCCAAAAAGCCGGAGCGGCCTTATGTGCTGCCTTCTCTAACCCTGCTGTCCCGGCCCGCGGGCAACTCCAAGGCATCCGATGCGCTGGATTTTAAGGCCAATGCGCGCAAGCTGGAAGCCACCATGGAGAGCTTCGGTGTACGGGCCAAGGTGCTGGAGGTGGTCCGCGGGCCGGCGGTTACCCGTTATGAAATTCAGCCTGATGTCGGTGTGAAGGTCAGCCGGATTGTCAGTCTGACGGATGACATCGCGTTGGCTTTAGCGGCCAAGGACATCCGGATGGAGGCCCCGATTCCCGGCAAATCCGCCATCGGCATCGAGGTGCCCAATACAGAGGTATCTGTGGTTACCCTCCGGGAGGTTATGGAGAACGGAGCATTCCAGGATTCGCCCTCCAAGCTGACCATTACCCTGGGGCGGGATATATCCGGCCAGCCCATTGTCGCCAATCTGGCCAAGATGCCCCACTTATTGGTGGCGGGAGCGACGGGTTCGGGTAAATCCGTATGTATCAATGGGATTATTACCAGCATTCTGTATAAAGCCAAGCCCGATGAGGTTAAGCTTCTGATGGTGGACCCGAAAATGGTAGAATTAAATGTGTACAACGGCATTCCCCACCTGCTGGCTCCGGTGGTTACCGATCCGCGGCGGGCGTCCCTGGCTCTGAAGAAGATTGTAGTGGAGATGGAAAAGCGGTACGAGCTATTCTCCAAAAGCGGTACCCGTAACATGGAAGGCTACAATGCCATGGTGACGGACCCCTCCAACCCCAATCCCCTGGAGCCGCTGCCGTACATTGTCGTCATTGTGGACGAGTTAGCGGACTTGATGATGGTAGCGGCGGGCGATGTGGAGGATGCAATTTGCCGGCTGGCCCAGATGGCCCGTGCGGCGGGCATCCATCTGATTATCGCCACCCAGCGGCCTTCCGTAGACGTCATTACTGGTGTTATCAAAGCCAATATTCCCTCACGGATTGCCTTCGGCGTATCCTCCCAGGTGGATTCCCGTACCATCTTGGATATGGTGGGAGCCGAGAAGCTTCTGGGCCGGGGCGATATGCTCTTCCTGCCGGTAGGCGCATCCAAGCCCATTCGGGTGCAGGGCGCATTCCTTTCGGACCAGGAAGTGGAGCATGTGGTCAATTATTGCCGGAATCAAGGCCAAGCCGAGTACAAGGAGGACCTGGTGCCGGAGCTGGATGAGCACGAGGAGGAAGCCGAGGACCAACTGGATGAGCTTTATGATCAGGCGGTGCAGATTGTGGTGGAAGCCAAGCAAGCATCCGTATCCCTTCTCCAGCGGCGGATGAGGGTGGGTTACACCCGCGCGGCGCGGCTGATCGATACTATGGAGGCCAAGGGTGTTGTAGGGCCATATGAAGGCAGCAAACCCCGTGAGGTTCTGGTCTCCCAGGAAATGTACTTTGGACAGAACCGGAGCGGATAAGCTTAGGTTGTACATAGCATGTTACAGTCAGAACTGCTTTAAAGTGGAGAGCCGGCCGTTCATCCCAATGGGGGTGGAGCGGCGGCTCTTTTTTTGCCTGGATGGCAGCTGATTTTAGATGCTTCTTCATCCTGCCTGAAGCTGCGCTAACAGAACTATGAGGCTCTTAAAGGCCAGAAAAAGGCCGATGTTTTTTGTAACGGAACCAGATGATGCTTAGAGGGGGATTTGGACTCCAAAGAGACGTTGTTTTCCTTGTAAGGGTGGCTCAGTTCCGTAAGCCCTGGGTTCTGTTAGCAACGGGGAAGTCTGTTGGTTGAACAAAGACGGAAGATTCACTCTGCTCCGGTTGGTTTAAGTATAGCTTGTAACACATCTTAACAAGATCCTAAATCGATTTGAGGAGGCGGTAACAATGAGACATGATCAGACTATTCATGGAAGTCGCCATATTGTAGGTGTTTTCGAAACGGAGCAGGCTGCTATTTCGGCTATTGAGGATTTGAAGTCCTTGGGCTATGCGCCCGACGATATCTCGGTTATCAGCCGTAGACGGGACGATGCGGATTTTATTGAGGAAGCTACGCAGACCAAAGCTCCGGAGGGTGTAGCCACAGGTGCAACCGCAGGCGGTGTTCTGGGCGGTGTAACCGGGCTGTTGGCCGGGTTGGGGGCATTGGCCATTCCGGGTATTGGACCGCTGCTGGCGGCAGGACCGATTGCAGCCACGTTGGCAGGAGCAGCCATCGGCGCCAGCGCCGGCGGTATCGTGGGCGGACTGATCGGGATGGGTATCCCGGAAGAACAGGCCCAGCTTTATAACGATTATGTAGAGGATAATAAATTCCTGGTGATTGTGGAAAGCGATCCTGCTAAAAGCCAGCGGGTATTCGATATCTTCCGCAGCTACGGTTCCTTAAACTCCGATTCATACGCAGGGGTCAACGAAAGCCGGAGCAATCTGGTGGACGAATCAGCTTATGAGGCCATGGAGTACGGCGGAGCGGATACGGATACGGTTGAGGCAGCCCGCCGGGATAGAAGGGATCTGGAGCGGCCGGGGCCCAGATTGTAAGGACTATGTCAAATTAAAAGCGTCCGAACAACTGAATAACACCTTCAATTTGACCTTGTCAAATTCGAAGCTTCCATAACTTATCCGGCCTCTGGCTTGGACCAAGTTATGGAAGGGGACGGTCTCTGCCGCGAAACTTTCGCCGGGGGCCGTCTTTTTTGTGTACCGGTACATACCGCCGGACGTTAATCCGTGGGTCTGAAGTATAAAGCCAACCTGGGTTTCAAATAATAGCCCTATCACAAACACAGCATCCGAAGGAAAGGTTGGTCCGCTCAATGAACAAGCGACTGATTGCATTTACTGTGCTGCTGTTGGTTTCGCTGTTTGCCGGCATGCAGCTCAAGCACCATGAAAACCCCCAGGCCGCTGAGGATGTGTTCAGCAAACAGACCATCCGGTATGGCGCTTCCGGCGACGATGTGTATGAGCTGCAGGGGCGCCTGAAGTTTCTCGGGTATTACAACGGCAATATCGACGGCTCTTTTGGTTATCAGACCCTCCGTGGAGTCAAGGACTTCCAATACAAATTCGGCATGAAGGTGGATGGTATTGTCGGCCCCAAAACCAAGCTGAAGCTGTGGGAGGCGACCAAAACCTGGGCTCCGACGGAACCGAAGCAAACCGCAGGTGGCGGCGGTGGGGGAGGCGGCTCTGGCGGCGGGGACCGGGTAACGGAAACGGCAACCGGCAATCCCACCAATC
This sequence comes from Bacillota bacterium, assembly GCA_023386955.1. Classification (GTDB taxonomy): domain Bacteria; phylum Bacillota; class Bacilli; order Paenibacillales; family NBRC-103111; genus Paenibacillus_AR; species Paenibacillus_AR mesotrionivorans. The sequence continues at coordinate 372,679 of JAEWIS010000038.1, read as the reverse complement.
TGACTCCGTCCAATAACGGGGGATTATCGGAGAATGATATCCGGATTATGGCCAACGCCGTATACGGAGAGTCCAGAGGAGAGCCGTATGAAGGGCAAGTGGCGGTAGCGGCGGTTATTTTGAACCGGGTCCGTTCTCCTTCCTTTCCAAACACAGCTTCCGGTGTTATCTTCCAGCCGGGCGCGTTTACGGCGGTAGCGGACGGGCAAATTTGGCTGACACCCAACGAAAATGCCAAACGCGCCGTCAAGGATGCCATTGCCGGATGGGACCCTTCGGGAGGCTGCCTGTATTACTTCAATCCGGTGACAGCCACCTCCAAGTGGATCTGGACCCGCCCGCAGGTGAAAACCATCGGCAAGCATATTTTCTGTAAATAAAAGAAAAAGCAATCTGCGTAAAGCGCGGATTGCTTTTTGCTGCCGGCGGATTAGTTACATTGTGAAATAGGTCAGAGCAGATAACAGAATCGACGTGACCACCATCGCGTAAAGTGGACGAAGTGCTTTGGCCCGGAGCTCCTTCAGGTTCACATTCAGACCCAATCCCGCCATGGCCATCGTCAATAAAAAGGTGGTGATTACCGAAATCTGCTCCATTACAGGAGCAGGTATAGTGATATATGTGCCCAGCACATAGCTATTGAGCAAACTCATGCCGATAAAACCGGCCAAAAACCAGGGGAGCGCGACTTTTGCAGAGCTGTCCGCCGGTTTCTGTCCTTTGCATATGCATTTATGGACCGCCACTAAGATAAATGATAATGGGATCAACAGGAAAACGCGGCCAAGCTTGGAGAGGATTGCGGCAGTCATGGCAGAGTCACCGGCAGGTGCTGCCGCAAGCACTACATGGGCAATTTCATGCAAGGTGCTTCCTGTCCACACCCCATACACTTCAGACGGTATTGGCAAAAAAGGCAGCAAAAGCGTATATCCGATGGCAAAAATGGTGCCCACCAAGGCAATCAAACCTGCAGCCATTGCGGTATCCTTCTCCTCGGATTTCAGGATGGGGGAAACCGCGGCAATAGCTGCCGCGCCGCACACTCCGGTGCCAATAGCAAGCAGGAACGATAATGACCTATCCGCCCGGAACAGCCGGGCCAGCAGAAGAGTCATCCCAAGCGCGAACAGAATGACAGCTGCATCACGGATCAACAAAGCGGGACCCTGCTGAAGCACAATGGCGATATTAAGCTTCAGCCCGAACAGGATAATGGCCAGCCGCAACAGGGTCGTGGAGGAGAAGCGGATGCCTGACCGGAGCTCTTCGGGATAACCGCGAAGCTGCCTATATAATACTGCGAGCACAATGGCGCAAGCCATTTGACCCACACGGTCTAAACCGGGCAGTTTGGCAAGGACGTAACCTGCCGCAGCAATGAAAAATGTAAATAAAATTCCCTCTGCAAACCGGGAAGAGAATTTCAGCTCCTTCAATCGGGGATGGGGCATGACTGGCTGCAACTTCATACACTTACGCCTCCATTGCACTGATGAGATGTTAATAGCGTAATTCCATTCCAACAATAAGTAAAATAAGTTATAATAATGATTATAATAACTAAATATTTATGGTAGGGGGTAAGCTTATGGATCAGTCGCTTCAGGTTTTTATGACTGCTGCGGAGCAGCGGAATTTCACAAGAGCGGCCGAGCTGCTGCATATGACCCAGCCTGCAGTCAGCAGCTACGTACAGGGTTTGGAACGGACTCTTGATTGCAAGCTTCTGGAGAGGACGAACAAATATGTGCGGCTGACCCAAGCGGGAGAGGTGGTATACGCCCATGCACGAGAGATTCTTGGATTATATACACGAATGGCCAATGTGTTAGATGATTTGAAGCATACCGCCCATGGGCCGTTGTCCATTGGCTCCAGCTACACGTTTGGCGAATATATTCTCCCTTATGTAGTCGCGGAGGTGGTAAAGGAATATCCGTCTGTCCAGCCGGTGATTACCATCGCCAATTCCAGTGACATAACCGGACTGGTCAACCGTCATCAGCTGGATATCGGCATAGTGGAAGGAGAGGGAGTGGAAACCACAGGGATAAGCATCCAGCCTTTTGCGGAGGACAGGATGGTGGTTGCTGTTTCATCCAATCATCCTCTAGCAGACTGTAATTCGGTGAAGCTGGAGGAATTGGCGGAGGCACCATGGATCGTGAGGGAAACAGGCTCCGGAACAAGAGAGATGCAAGAGAAGGCGGTAATGCAATTAGGAATTGACCCAAAAGCCAGAATGGTGTTTGGGAGCACACAGGCGATTAAGGAGTTTGTACAGGCAGGTATGGGGGTAACCCTGCTTTCCCGGTGGACTCTCCGCAAAGAATTGCAGGCAGGGGAACTGAAGGCATTGGAGCTTCCCGGCTTACCGCTGCTGCGCCGCTTCTCTCTGGTGGTTCCGGACATGGGCTTCCAGACCAAGGCAACCAAGGTGTTTACAGACTTTTTGATGGAAAACCGCGGGTTTCCCTATCTTCTTTGATTTCTGTTCAATCTAAAATGGCTAAGGGCGCATTCATTTTCTCCCGCGAGAAATAATACCTGAAAACACTTTTGCTTCCGAGTGTGCAATAGGCATATAATGGAACCATTCCAACCTGGAAGGAGCATGAAGCTATTGGATAAACCAGCCTTCATTCGCGATCAGATTGACCGGGTGAGACTCCACGTCTGGCCTACCGACAGGTTCAAAACATACGCCATTTCGGCCTACATAGGGGCGCCCTTGACAGAGGATCAGGTTACACCCACAGCGCTTGCTCCCTTTGTTCTGCGGAGAGGCACAAGCAAGCTTCCCGAAACCAAAAGCTTCCGGGAGAAGCTGGACGATATGTACGGGGCGGGTTTTGGCTTCGATATCTACAAACGGGGCGATTACCAGATTGTCCAATTCCGCATGGACATTATTGATGACCGTTATGTATCGGGAGCCGACCATCTGCTTTCCGAGGGGCTGACCTTTTTGGGAGATGCATTAACCCGTCCTTTTGTGGAAAATAACGCTTTTTCCGCCAAATACGTGGATTCCGAAAAGCTGACCCTCAAGAAGCGGCTGGAAGCCATTATTAATGATAAAATCCGGTATGCCGCGGAGCGGTGTATGGAGGAAATGTGCAAGGATGAGCCTTACCGCCTCCATCCCTTGGGACGGCTGGATGCCATTGATGCCATTACACCAGCCAGCCTGTATGAAAACTACCGCAATTGGCTTGCCGAGTCTCCTATTGATCTCTATGTGGTGGGCAATACCACCATGGAGGAAGTGAAGGCGCTGGTCAGCCAAGCCTTCGATTTGAAGGGTCAGGGAACCGCCGCTTACACCATGCAGACACCCCGGAGCACCGTTGCTGAAGAGAAGAGAGTAGTGGAAAAGCTGGAGGTCAGCCAGGGCAAGCTTAACATGGGCCTGCGCACCGGCGTCACCTACGGCGATGACCGTTATGCCGCGGCGTTGGTGTATAACGGAATTTTGGGCGGGTATCCCCATTCCAAGCTGTTCGCCAATGTCCGGGAAAAAGCAAGCCTGGCTTATTACGCCTCATCCCGTCTGGATGGCCATAAGGGGATCCTCACCATTCAATCCGGTATTGAAATTGCCAATTATGAAAAGGCGGTAGAGATCATCCGGCAGCAGCTGGAGGCAATGAAGCAGGGGCAGATTGGGGAACTGGAATACAGCCAGACTCTGGCGATGATCAAGAACCAATTGAAGGAGATGGAGGATTCCGCCTTCGAAATGATCTCCTTTGACTTCAATACGATTTTGTCCGGTGTTGAGCGGACGGTGGCGGAGCTTATTACCCAGGTGGAAGCCGTAGATGTGGCTGCTATCCGTGCGGTGGCGGAGCAGGTGAAGCTGGACACGATTTATTTCCTCACCAGCAAATAATTCTATTGATCAGGAGGGGATCGGATGGAAGCCATTAAAGCGGAACGCTTGAATGAAACTCTGTATACGGAGCAATTGCCCAACGGGCTGACAGTTTATATCCTTCCCAAGCCGGGCTACCAGAAGACCTATGCAACCTTTTCCACCAAATACGGCTCGGTAGACAACCATTTCCAGGTGACCGGTAAGGAAGAAATCAGGGTTCCGGACGGCATTGCCCACTTCCTGGAGCACAAGATGTTCGAGGAGCCGGAAGGGGATGTATTCGCCAAGTTTGCCTCCAATGGCGCTTCGGCCAATGCCTTCACCAGCTTTGACCGGACGGTTTACCTGTTTTCGGCCACAGAGAATCTGAAGGAAAACCTGAATACTCTGCTGGACTTTGTGCAGAATCCTTATTTTACCGATGAGAATGTGGAGAAGGAAAAAGGGATTATCGGCCAGGAGATTAAGATGTATCAGGATAATCCCGATTGGCGGGTGTACTTCGGCCTGATCGAAGCCCTGTACCAGAAGCATCCCGTCCATATTGACATTGCCGGAACCATTGAATCCATTGCCCAGATTACCAAGGAAACCTTATACACCTGCTACCACACCTTTTACCATCCGGAAAATATGGCCTTTTTTGTGGTGGGCGGTGTGGACCCGGTAGAAATTATGGAGCTGGTCCGCGCTAACCAAGCGGGCAAAACCTTTCCGCCGCAGGGGGAAATTCTCCGATATTTCGACCCTGAACCAGCAGCCGTACGGCAAAAGGAGCGGATTGTGCATCTGCCGGTTTCCTTGCCCAAGTGTTACATCGGCTTCAAGGAGGAGTCTGCCGGACTGACCGGCAGGGACGCTTTGAAGCAGGAGCTGGCCACCAAGGTGATGCTGGATGCCCTGTTCAGCCCAAGCTCGGATTTTTATCAGCGGCTGTATGACGACAATCTGATCTCCGACAGCTTCGGCAGCGAATATAATCTGGCGGAGGGATATGCTTTTACCGTCATCGGCGGGGAAACCCGTGATCCCGACGAGCTTTTGGTCCGCTTGAAGGCAGAGATTACCGCCATGGACAAAACAGGGATTCCCCAGGCGGCCTTCGAGCGCAGCCGGCGCAAAAAGCTGGGAGGTTTCCTGCGGATGATGAATTCTCCGGAGTCCCTGGCTAATGAATTTACCCGTTACGCCTTCCGCGGCGCCAATATGTTCGATATTTTGCCGGTTTATGAGGAGCTGACTCTGGAGGATGCCAACGCGCGGCTCCGGAAGCTTTTCGACTGGGAGTCCATGTCGGTCTCGGTTGTAAAGAGCGGTGGAGCCTCTTGACCATCGCCTTAAACAGGCAGACGGCTCTGATCACCGGCGCAAGCCGGGGGATCGGAGCCGCCATCGCCGAACGTTTCGCCACCTTGGGCATGAATGTCATCATCCATTATTCCGAATCTCATGAGTCGGCCAACCAGGTAGCCCGCCGCTGTATTTCCCTTGGGGCGAATGCCGTCACCTTATCGGCGGACATCCGAAGCGCCGAAGAGGTGGCACGGATGAAGGAAAAGCTGGAGTCCCGCGGACTTGTTCCCAATATTCTGGTCAACAATGCGGGTGTGTCCCATTTCGGCTTGCTCTCCGACATGAGCGAGGAAGAATGGGATCAGGTGATGAATGTGAATCTGAAGGGCGCATTTCTGTGCACCAAGGCTTTTATGCCGGCTATGATTACCGCCAAGTATGGGAGAATCATCAATATTTCCTCCGTCTGGGGAATTTCCGGCGCCTCCTGTGAAGCGGCCTATTCCGCCTCCAAGGGTGGGCTTAACGCCCTGACCAAGGCTCTTGCCAAGGAACTGGCCCCCTCCGGCGTAACCGTCAACGCAGTGGCACCGGGAGCAGTGGAAACGGACATGCTGGCTACCTTCAACAAAGATGAGATTGCGGCGCTGCAGGAGGAGATTCCCGCGGGCCGGCTGGCCCAGCCGGATGAGATTGCTTCGCTGGTGTACTTCCTGGCTCTGCCGGAATCCGGATATATTACCGGACAGGTGATCAGCCCTAACGGGGGATGGGTGACCTGACGGCTAAGAGGGTATAGAGGTCTGCCTTCCTGCTCATACTACTCGTGCAGTATGAATTCAATTCAGGGAGGCAATCACAACATGGCGAATACTGTACTCACATCCTTCGACACATGGAAGCAGTTCCTGCATGACCGTGTTCAGGCTGCGGAGAACATCGGCATTTCCGAGGAGCAAATTTCCAAGCTGGCTTTTAAAATCGGCGATTTTCTGGCCAACAAGGTAGACCCGGAGAATGTGCAGGAGAAGCTGCTGGCGGATCTATGGTCTGTTGCCGACACCACAGAACAGAAAACCATTGCCAGACTGATGGTCAAAATGGTTACCGACGGCAAAAAATAAACGGATGCGGCAAATATTCTAGAGGCCTCCGATTCATGGAGGCTTTTCTGCTTTTCCCATGTTATACTGAATCCAAACGCCTATGATTGAAATAACTACCTGTATCAAAAAAAGGAGTAATCTTCCACATGCAAGCAAAAGCACGGACAAAACGAACGCTGCTGGCAGCAGCTCTGCTGCTTCTTGCGGCAGCGGGAAGCGGGTGCGGACGCACCCTGCCTGCCATTGACGCCGTTACACTGGAGGCGCGCAAAGCAACTCTGGTCCTGGCCGGCTCCTCCCTTACACCGGAGGAAACGGAAGAAATCCGCAGAGCCGCCGGTGAAAAAGCGGCCTCAGAGAAAATTGCGTTGGAATTTGTCGCAAATTCGTCAACCAATCCGGACGATCTAGCGTCTATTATAGGGAAGGGCAAATTTGACAGCATCATCGGTGCCGGCAGTGAATTGGCTCCGCCGTTGTCCCAGCTGGCCGCTCATGATCCCAATACCCCGTTTGTTGTACTGGGCAACGGGATTGCGGCCGCCGTTCCGGATCAGATGCCTGCCAATATGCTGCTCAAAAAATTGGATGATACCCTTAAAGCCGGGCTGTGGGACAATTGGGTTCAGCTTCAGAAGGCTTCGGGATTGACGGTGCTGTGGATTCAGAAAACCGGTTCCCCCGTTCCGGCGGAATGGTCGCCATCGGAGGAAGCGGATAAGGTGCTTTCCCTGGATATCTATCCCGGAGATACCTGGTTTCCGCAGCTGACCTATCAGGTGTCGGCGGTGAAGCCGAGTCTGATTGCGTTGTACACCACGGTGGACGATGCTGTTCTTGCCAAGATCAAAACGCTGAAGCTGCCTGTGGTGGATACGGTGGGAGGACTTTCGGCCCAGTACCGGTGGAGCAGTATCCTGCCTGAGGTTATGGCATCTTCCTTGGGTCCAGCCCCCAGAGGCGGAACCGAGCTGTATACAGCAGAAGAGGCTGCAATAAATCGCAAATAATTTCTGTTGACAGGTGAAGGATAATAGGGAAACCTGTAGAATAATCTTATGGTAAGCGGCCTTGTTAAAAACAAAGAGGCCCTCAAACCGGCTTTGCCGGTTTCGAGGCTTCCATAACTTTATCCGGCCTGCGGCAAGGACCAAGTTATTACAGAATGGGATGTGTACATACACAATGACAATGAATCAATGGTATATGGAATATAGAATCCACAAGAACCGTCCGGGACTTTTGGGGGACTTGGCGTCCATTATGGGTATGCTTGAAATCAATATTATTACCATCAACGGGGTGGAGGACCGCACCCGCGGGCTTCTGCTGCAGACGGATGATGATGAAAAAATAGAAATTTTGGGTAAAATGTTAAGAAAGGTGGATAATATAACCGTTACCGCCTTACGTGCGCCCAAGCTGGTGGACGTGTTAGCCATCCGTCATGGCCGTTATATCGAACGGGATTCGGATGACCGCAAAACCTTCCGCTTTACCAGGGATGAGCTGGGGCTTCTGGTGGACTTTCTAGGCGAAATCTTCAAGAAGGACGGAAACCAGGTGGTGGGCCTGCGGGGGATGCCCCGTGTAGGCAAAACCGAATCCATTATTGCGGGAAGTGTATGCGCCAACAAACGCTGGACCTTCGTTTCCTCTACGCTGCTGCGGCAGACGGTGCGCAGCCAGCTGTCCGAGGATGAGATGAACCCGCATAATCTTTTCATTATAGACGGAATTGTCTCCACCATCCGCTCCAATGAAAAGCACCATACTCTGCTGCAGGAAATCATGAGTGCTCCGTCCACCAAGGTCATTGAGCACCCTGACATATTCGTACGGGAATCGGAATACGACTACAACACCTTCGATTACATTATCGAGCTGCGCAATACGCCCGATGAGGAAATTGTCATTGATATTCCATCTTCCTACGATGGTTATTAAAGCAACGGAATGACGCCTGCACCGCTGGGCGGGCAAGGCATTTTAAAAGATACGGAGGTGAAACTGTTTGTCCGAGTTGGGTCAGTTATTAAAGAAAGCTAGACTGGAGCAGGGCATCACCCTGGATCAGCTCCAGGAAACAACCAAAATCCGAAAACGTTATCTGGAGGCTATTGAGGAAGGGGATTACAAATCGCTTCCGGGTAACTTCTATGTTCGGGCATTTATCAAAAGCTATGCAGAGGCTGTAGGGCTTGACCCTAATGAAGTGCTGTCCATGTACCGCAACGTATTCCCGGATACGAATGTCGGAACGGTTACGGAGAGCTTGTCGCCTAAACGCACCATCACCAAACGTTCGGACAAGTGGAGCAAGTTCGCCACAGGTGTGATGTTGGCTTCGTTTTTTCTTCTGATTGTGGGGCTGATTTATTATTTTGCCTACCGCAATCATGACGGCGTCAACCAGTCCGTCAATGGCAGCAATTCCTCACCCATAACGGATAAGGTGGCTACCGTCAATCCCAATGGTTCCCCAGCCGGGGGGAATGTGGAGGTGAAATCTGCGGCGACGCCTTCACCTACTCCTGTCCAGCCCGAGCTGAAGCTGGTCAAAAGCGAGGGGAACATGGATTATTACCAGCTAACCAACGCGGCTTCACTCAGTCTCGAAATGACTCTGACCGGTACGGACTGCTGGTTCCAGATTGACAAGCTAACTCCCAACGGAAACATTTTTGACCATTCCATGATCGAGCAGGGCAATCTGGCCAAGCTGGGCTCTCCGCGGAAATGGGAGTCCGACCAGCCGGTTTTTATGAATATCGGCCTGCCTAAGGCCATCGAGCTGAAGGTGAATGGCATTGTTGTTCCGTTGGGTGAAATCTCTAACCCCAAAAAGCTGCAAATCCAAGCTGCAGGCTTGTAATGCTGGCGCATGTATAGGGTTGGAGATAATGGGCATCCTACTCACTGGTGACACATTTCACTAAAAGTGAGGCATGATGTGCAATGACAGTGAGCTGGATTGTAACCGGGCTTGGCATTGTGGTGAGCCTGCTGGGGTGGTACCTGACACCTGATGCTTGGGGATACGGCATCTTCGGCTTTGGTCTCGCCCATATTGTTTTGGGGATTCTGGACATGTTCCGTGAGCCGGCAAGGAATAAATAAATGAACGGTGATTGGGTGAGGCATTTCCGCCAACGGGGATGCCTTTTCTTTGTCTCCAATTATTGCTATACTTAACTACTAGTTGAAGGTCTCCCCAAATTATTTTCCGGTGAAAGAAGGGACGTGTTTTACGTATGGCAGCAGATAATTCGTTTGATATTGTATCCAAGGTGGATATGCAGGAAGTTAATAATGCCATCAACCAGGCGCAGAAGGAAATCGACACCCGGTTTGATTTTAAGAACAGCAAATCCAGCATCTCGTTGGAAAAGGAAGATATCGCGCTCACTTCTGACGATGAATTCAAGCTTCAGAATGTCGTAGATATCCTCCAGTCGAAGCTGACCAAACGGGGAATTTCCATCAAGAACCTGGAATACGGCAAGGTGGAGCCCGCCTCCGGCGCGACCGTCCGCCAGAAGATTAAGCTGAAGCAGGGGATTTCCCAAGAGATCGGGAAGAAAATCAACACCATCATCAAGGATTCGAAGCTTAAGGTGCAAACCCAAATCCAAGGTGATCAAATCCGTGTTACCGGCAAGAGCCGCGACGACCTCCAGCGGGTGATTTCTCTCTTAAGAGAGGCTGATCTGCCCATCGAGCTGCAGTTTCTTAATTTCCGGTAAGCGCTGCGGCACCCCCCGGCTCCACATTGTGGGGCTCTTTGCATTTTTGACACCACCTTTTCGTTGTATTATACTTTTTGGGGATAGGAGCCCTGTGCCGGCGAAAAAGCGGTGTGGGCCCGGAATAAGCAATTTTTAGATTACTATTGGGGGATTGCAGGGATGTCTGAGAAAATCAAGGTTGTTACCCTTGGATGTGACAAGAATCTCGTAGATTCGGAGATTATGTCCGGGTTGATTCATGAACGCGGGTACACCCTTGTTGAGGATCGTGAAGAAGCGACGGTTATCATTGTGAATACATGCGGCTTTATTGATGCGGCGAAGGAAGAATCGGTGAATACCATTCTGGACCTGGCCGAGCTGAAGGAAACCGCCTTCCTGAAGGCGCTCATCGTCTCCGGCTGTCTGACCCAGCGCTATAAGGATGAATTGATGCAGGAGATGCCCGAGATTGACGGCATTGTCGGCACCGGGGATTTTGACAAGATTACCGATATTATCGATGAGGCGTTGGCCGGTGCGAAACCCAGCTATGTGGGGAACCCGGTTTTTAACTATGATGCGGTGCTGCCCCGCAAGGTGACAGGCCCCCGCTATTCGGCCCACATTAAAATTGCCGAAGGCTGCGACAACGCCTGCACCTTCTGCAGCATTCCCATTATGCGCGGCAAATTTCGCAGCCGTTCTATGGAATCCATTGTGGCGGAGGCGGCGAATCTGGCTTCCCAGGGAGTCCGGGAGATCAGTCTGATCGCACAGGATTCCACCAATTACGGCATGGATCTGTATGAGAAGTTTGCGTTGCCTGAGCTGATGGAGAAGCTGACCCTGGTTCCCGGAGTGGATTGGGTCCGGCTGCACTATGCGTATCCGGGATTTTTTACGGACGAGCTGATTGATGTGATTGCCAACAACCCCAAGATATGCAAATATGTGGATATGCCTCTGCAGCATAGCGAGGACTCCATTCTGAAGCGGATGCGGCGTCCGGGCAGGGGGCGGGATACGCGGGAGCTTCTCCAGAAGATCCGCAGCCGGATTCCCGGGGTTGCGCTCCGTACTTCTCTGATTGTCGGGTTCCCCGGAGAAACCGAGGAGGACTTCGAGAAGCTGAAGCAGTTTGTGAAGGAAATCCAATTCGACAAGCTGGGCGTATTTACCTACTCCCAGGAGCAGGACACACCCGCAGCTCGGCTTCCGGACCAGATTCCGGAGGATCTCAAGGAAGCCCGGGCCAATGAGCTGATGGAGCTGCAGCGGCAGATTTCCAACAGCCGGAACGGCGGCCGGGTCGGCGAGGAGCTGGAGGTGCTGCTGGAGCGTTATGATGGCCGCAACGACGTATATGTAGGACGTTCGCAGTATGACGCCCCGGAAATCGACGGCGAAGTGTTTGTTTCCGGCTATAAGGGCAATATCGGCGATATCGTGAAGGTGAAAGTGACCCATTCCTTTGAGTTCGACCTTGCCGGGGAGGCGATCGCATGAATTTGGCCAACCGCATCACCATGGCCCGGATTTTTCTGGTTCCGTTAATCATGTTTTTTTTGCTGGTGAAGATGCCTTTGCCCAATCTGGTTATCGGTAATTTCGTCATTTCCTACAACCAGGTGATCGCGGCGCTGATCTTCATTATTGCCGCCAGTACGGACAGTCTGGACGGTTACATTGCCAGAAAGCGGAAGCTTGTCACGAATTTGGGCAAGCTTCTCGATCCGCTGGCCGATAAGCTGCTGGTGACGGCAGTGCTGGTATCCCTGGTGGAAATGGATAAGGTAGGCGCGTTTATTGTCATCGTGATCATCAGCCGGGAGTTTGCCGTTACGGGCCTGCGCCAGATTGCCCTCTTGGAGGGGATTGTTTTGGCCGCGAGCAAGTGGGGTAAATGGAAAACAGCCACTCAGATCACGGCAATTATCGCACTCCTGCTGAACAATTTCCCGTTCCACTTCCTGAATTTCGATTTCGATTATTGGGCAAGCTGGGTGGCGGCGCTGATCACCATCTACTCCGGTGTGGATTATTTCCTCAAGAACAAGCATGTGATAAACGTTCATACATAAGGGCCTGTTGCACAGGTCCATGCAGAAGGGCTTTCCTCCACGGGAAGGCCTTTCGCGTATGACGGTTCATTCATTCCTGGAGGTGTCTTCTATGAAAGCAGAAATTATTGCAGTGGGCACGGAGCTTTTACTGGGGCAGATTGTGAATACCAACGCCCAGTTTTTGGCGGCGGAATGCGCCTCCATCGGAATTGATACATACTTCCAGACAGTTGTCGGCGATAACGAGCAGCGGCTGGTGGAGGCTTTGGACATTGCGTCGAAACGGGCCGATCTGGTGATCTGTACAGGTGGACTGGGACCCACCCAGGATGATCTGACCAAGGATGTGCTGGGACGGTATCTCACCAAAGCGCTGATCCTTCATGAGCCTTCTATGGAGCGCATCCGCAGCTTCTTCGAGGCGCGGGGCGTCCATATGGTAGAGAGCAATGCCCGGCAGGCGCTTATGCTCGAGGGCAGCGATCCACTTCCCAATGATACCGGGCATGCGGTGGGAGTGGCTCTTGAAGCGGAGGGCTGCCGCTACATGCTGCTTCCCGGGCCGCCCAAGGAGATGAAGCCCATGTTCACGGGCTACGGCAAACCCTGGCTGCTGAAGGCGATGGGGGAGGAGCGCCCCTTGTATTCCCGCATGCTGAAGTTTGCCGGGATTGGGGAATCCACGCTGGAGCATGAGCTGCTGGATTTCATTGAACGCCAGCAGGACCCGACTATTGCCCCGTATGCAAAAGAAGGCGAGGTCACCATCCGGCTGGCCACCAAAGCCTCCAGCAAGGAGGAGGCAGACGGGAAGCTGCAGCCGGTGGAGGATGCCATCTGCCAGCGGGTGGGGCAATATCTCTATGCCCGGGAGGATATCGGCATCGAAGAAGCGGTGCTCCGCCTCCTGAAGGAGCGGGGTGAGACGCTGGTGACAGCGGAGAGCTGCACCGGCGGGCTGCTGTCGGATCTCCTGACCGGCCTTCCGGGGAGCTCTGCGGCCTTCAAGGGAGGCATTGTCAGCTACTCCAACGGGCTGAAGCACAAGCTGCTGGAGATCCCCATGGAGGTGCTGGAGGGGGAAGGTGCGCCGGGAGCAGTGAGCGACCGAACCGCTGAGCTGATGGCGGCTAATCTGCGCAGCTCTCTGGATGCGGACTACGCGTTGTCGGTGACGGGTGTGGCCGGACCGGATTCGTCGGAGGGCAAACCACCAGGGCTGGTTTATATCGGCTTAGCCAAACGGGACGGTCCCGTAGAGGTGACCAAGAACCGGCTGGGCGGCAGCAGGGAGATTGTGAAGCTGCGGGCAGCCAAGCAGGCGCTGTACATGCTGTGGCGGCAGCTGGTGAGTCAAGGCTAGGCAGAATGATGGCTCCGGCTGCTGTGGGCGTTGGCGAGGCGTGTAAGCGGCTGTGCGGCAGGCCTGTGGGGCAGGAACGGAAAAAGTTGGTCTGAGGAGCGAAACCTCTGCTGGAGCGGGATGCTTTTACAGTAACCAGGGTTTCTGAGTTATGGGCGTCTTGGGATGTGGAATATGGTGGAGAAGCAGGAGTGTTATATACGGCGCGTTGGGCTGGGGCGGGAGAACCAGCAGTTCTTTTGGCAAATTAGCGGTGTTGGGATAGAAGTGTGATGTTTGCCAGCCAGCAGCGTCGGGTATCCGTATGTGGTGGTACTTATCCTTGCGGGCAGCTATTGGGCTAAAGAGGGCAGATACTGGGCTAACGGCGGCCCCAGCCCTTATTTCGGCAAAATCGCCACTTTGGAAATTCTAACGGCGGGCAGCGCCGTTATTTGGTTCTTTTGCCTCTTAAATAGGCCAAACACCTCAAATAACGGCGCTCACTTCCGTTAGATTTTCAATTCGCCGATTTGTTGGCAAATAGCGGCTCTGGCTTCCGTTAGAATCGGCCCGAGCCCAGCGGCAGTCGTCACTGGCTATTGCCTGGCTACCGAAACCGGTTGCCGCCTTTTGGCCCTTGTGCAGCGGCCGCAGCACATGCGGCAGTCTTCGCCGGCTTAAACGCATAGCTTTCCTGCGTGCCGCCGCCACACTTGCTTCTGCAGCCCCGCTGCAAAGGGAAACAGCAGCCCAGTCAGCCGCTAATGGAACCAGGGAGCGCTTAGCCGTCACTGCCGCAGGTTCAAACTAAATCAGATATCGCGCCAAGCTGCGCCAAAACGTGAGTCCGGGCCGCGTTTTTTTGGCAGGTTCCGGCACATTTCATTTGCAATCGTCCGGGTGCGCGGGTATAATATAGGTATATGTTTGCGGAAGAACCGTAACAGGGAGGACCTCTTGGTTGCGGTTTTTTGTTTCCCAAGCATGCGAATGTATGTTCGAAAAAACCCTTGGCAAAACCGCAAAAAGCAGTTATCATAGTATTATCATCCTAAATCAAAGGGAAGTGAGTCTCTTGGCAGATCGTCGCGCAGCACTGGAAGCGGCACTTCGCAATATTGAAAAGCAATTCGGCAAAGGCTCTATTATGAAGCTGGGAGAGTCCACCCATATGCAGGTGGAGACCATCCCCAGCGGCTCCTTGGCACTGGATATCGCCTTGGGCGTAGGCGGATTTCCGCGGGGGCGGATTATTGAAATATACGGACCGGAATCCTCCGGTAAAACGACAGTAGCACTGCATGCCATTGCAGAGGTACAGAAGACAGGCGGACAAGCCGCATTTATCGATGCGGAGCATGCTCTTGATCCTCTGTACGCCAGCAAGCTCGGCATCAATATAGACGAGCTCCTCCTGTCCCAGCCGGATACAGGCGAACAGGCCCTGGAAATTGCGGAAGCCCTGGTACGCAGCGGCGCCGTGGATATCATTGTTGTGGACTCCGTGGCGGCCCTGGTGCCGAAAGCGGAAATTGAAGGCGAGATGGGAGACTCCCACGTGGGTCTGCAAGCACGGCTTATGTCACAGGCCCTGCGGAAGCTGTCCGGCGCCATCAACAAGTCTAAGGTTATCGCCATCTTTATCAACCAGCTCCGCGAGAAGGTCGGCGTGATGTTCGGGAACCCGGAAACCACTCCCGGCGGCCGTGCGTTGAAGTTCTACTCCACTATCCGTCTGGACATCCGGCGTATCGAGTCCGTGAAGCAGGGCAACGATATTGTGGGCAACCGCACCCGGATCAAGGTAGTGAAGAATAAGGTAGCTCCGCCCTTTAAACAATGCGAAGTTGATATCATGTACGGCGAAGGCGTATCCAAGGAAGGCAGCATCGTGGATATCGGCGCCGAAATGGACATCGTCCAGAAGAGCGGCGCATGGTTCTCCTACAGCGGCGACCGGCTGGGTCAAGGCCGCGAGAATGCCAAGCAATTCCTGAAGGATAATCCGTCGGTGCGCGACGCCATCGAGAAGAAAATCCGCGAAAACAGCAACCTTATCACCACCATTCCTCCCGTTTCCAATGAGGAAGAGGAAGAGGATGATTTGGAGGATTTTGAAGACGCGGAATAAGCAGTCAGCTATACCTACAACCGTAAGGGCACCCTGGATAAACAGGGTGCCCTTCTTGCAGAAAGGAACGTAGAAGGATATGTCGAACGGCGAAGATCAGGTCGGGTGGATCACTTCGGTAGAACGGCAGAAGGGCAATAAGAAGCGGTACAACCTTTTTATTGATGATGTGTATGCCTTTTCGGTGCATGAGGATATTATGATCCGCCACAGGCTTCTGAAGGGGGAGTCGGTGGACAGCGAGTCCATTGCGGGGATTGTAATGGATGACGAGCGGCATCAGGCGTATCTGGAGGCTATCCGTTACATAGGCAGGCGCCCCCGGTCGCAGCAGGAGGTCCGATTGCATTTGAAGGAGAAGGAATACGAGCCGGAGCGGATCCGTGAGGTGGTGGAACGCCTGTCCGGGGAAGGTTATCTTAATGATGAGACCTTTGCCAAGCTTTGGACCGAGAACCGGATCCGGAGCCAGAAGAAGGGCCGAAAATGGGTGGAGATGGAGCTTGCCCAGAAGGGTGTGGAGGATGCGGATATTTCGTCCGCGCTGGGCAGCATTGATCCTAAAGAGGAATATGCGGCCGCACTGGATTCAGCCGTGAAGAAATGGCGGATTACCGGGGGAGAACTCTTTGAACGGAAACGCAAGGTGATGACCTATCTTCTGCGCAGGGGATATTCCCATGAATTGGTGAAGCGGGTGGTCCGGGAGGCGTCCGAGCAAACGGCTGAGGATGACGCGGAAATCTGATCATGTTCGGGCTTCCAGCCGGATACCGGACGGAAAGCCGGTAGAGTTCTCCCGCGGCTGGGAGCGGTCCCCCCCAATTTCCGAGAGAAGCAGGTTTTGGCGAATGTTCGTTTCAGGCAAGGCCATTCCGGGTTAAATCACCGGGGGTGCACAAGATAAAAGTAACGCAGCCAGAGGCCAAAAGCGGCTAACGGTACCCTCCTGAGGGGATGAATACAGGCCCTAAAAGAGGAACCATAATGCCTTCCTTACACGGCAGGGTAGAAATGTATTGGATTTGATTGTCAATAGCTTGACAATGTTCTTCGACAAAAGCTAAAATGTTCATGTATATTTTATTTTGCTTTAAATATGCAGGAGCTTTCGCCAATTCATTACTTCCGCCGTAAGACCGCAATAACCCGAAAACGATTGAGCATGCGTAAAGCAGACTGAAACCCACGGATTAAAAACCGAATACCCCCAAGCTACACCTTGGAGAAACGACGAGGAGGTGACGCAGATGTCTATGCAAGAAGTCATCATCACCATCGCAATCTCGCTCGTGACTGGTCTCATTGGCGCTTGGATCGGTTTTCTTATCCGCAAATCGATTGCTGAAGCGAAAATTTCCAGTGCAGAGCAGGCAGCCGAGCAGATTATCGAAGGTGCTAAGAAGGAAGCCGATGCACTGAAGAAAGAAACGGTTGTGGAAGCGAAGGACGAGGTTCACCGTCTCCGCACCGAAGCTGAAAAAGACATTCGTGAGCGTCGTAATGAAATTCAACGACAAGAACGGCGATTGTTGCAAAAAGAGGAAACGCTGGATAAAAAGATTGATTCCCTGGAGCGCAAGGAAGAGCAAGTTGCGAATAAAGAGAAGCGCATTGAAGAAACCCAGGCTCAAATTGACCAGCTTTACAAGGACCAGGTATCTGAGCTGGAGCGGATCTCCGCACTGACAATGGAAGAGGCCAGAACCATCATCCTCACCAATGTAGAACAGGAAGTACGCCACGAGACCGCCCAAATGATCAAGGAGATCGAGTCTCAAGCCAGAGAGGAAGCCGATAAGAAGGCTAGAGAGATCATCACTCTCGCCATTCAGCGTTGTGCTGCCGACCACGTAGCGGAAACGACGGTATCTGTCGTCTCCCTGCCCAATGAGGAAATGAAGGGCCGGATTATCGGCCGTGAAGGACGCAATATTCGTGCGTTGGAAACCTTGACAGGCATCGATTTGATTATCGATGATACACCGGAAGCGGTAATCCTGTCCGGATTTGACCCCATCCGCCGGGAAATCGCCCGGACCTCACTGGAGAAGCTGGTGGCGGACGGCCGGATTCACCCGGCCCGCATCGAAGAAATGGTGGAGAAATCACGCAAGGAAGTGGATGAACGCATCCGTGAATACGGAGAGCAAGCCACCTTCGAGGTGGGCGTTCACGGTCTGCACCCGGATCTCATCAAGATTCTGGGACGTTTACGGTTTCGTACAAGCTACGGCCAGAATGTGCTTAAGCATTCCATGGAAGTGGCCTACCTGGCCGGACTTATGGCGGGAGAACTGGGAGAAGACGTTACATTGGCGAAACGTGCCGGACTTCTTCATGATATCGGCAAAGCGCTGGATCATGAAGTGGAAGGCTCCCATGTTGAAATTGGCGTAGAAATTGGCAAAAAGTATAAAGAACATCCCGTAGTGATCAACAGCATCGCATCCCATCACGGGGATTGCGAAGCCACCTCCGTCATCGCCATGCTGGTAGGTGCAGCAGACGCCTTGTCTGCCGCGCGGCCTGGTGCACGGAGAGAGACGCTGGAGACCTATATCAAGCGTCTGGAGAAGCTGGAGGATATCTGCGAGTCGTTCGAGGGCGTAGAGAAGTCGTACGCCATTCAAGCGGGCCGGGAAATCCGGGTTATGGTCCAGCCGGATAAGGTGGACGATACCGAATCCTTCCGTCTGGCAAGGGATATTACCAAGAAGATCGAAAGCGAGCTGGATTATCCGGGACACATCAAGGTTACCGTGATCCGGGAAACCCGCGCAGTCGAGTACGCGAAGTAAACAACAATAGGAACAACGGGAGAGTGGCTGATAAGCCACTTTCCTTTTCTTTGCAGGGCCTAAACGGCCTGCGGCATAGACCTTGCAGGACCGGGTCTGTGTGAACAAGGCAATTGGAGGGATTACCATTAAACTGTTATTTATCGGCGATATCGTGGGTTCTGTAGGCCGTAAGGCGCTCAAGAACGTGCTCCCCGGACTGAAGTCCAAATACCGTCCGGATGTCGTTCTTGTGAACGGTGAGAATGCCGCCCATGGACGGGGCATCAATCAGGCCATCGCAAGAGAGTTTTTTGACCAAGGCGTTCATGGCATCACCATGGGCAACCATACCTGGGATAACCGGGAGATCTTCGACTTTATCGACGATGAGCCCCGCCTGATCCGCCCGGCTAACTTTCCTTACGGCACACCCGGGAACGGGTATATGTCCTTGAAGGCGGCAGGCAAGGACCTGCTGGTAATCAATCTTCAGGGCAGAACCTTTTTGCCTCCGTTAGACTGTCCATTCCAAACAGTGGATGCCATTCTGGAGCGGGAAGGCGGCCGTCATCAATATATTTTTGTGGATTTCCACGCGGAAGCCACCTCCGAGAAAATTGCCATGGGCTGGTATCTGAACGGCCGGGTATCCGCCGTAGTGGGCACCCATACGCATGTGCAGAGCAATGACAATCGGGTGCTGCCCGGAGGAACGGCCTATCTTACGGATGTGGGAATGGTCGGACCCCGGGACGGGATCTTGGGTATGGAGCAGGAGGGTGTGATGCACCGATTTTTGACCCAGCTGCCGTCCCGGTTTGTGGTGGATGAGGGTAAATGGCACTTCCACGCAGCCCTGATCGAGCTGGATGAGCAAACAGGGCTGGCGAAGAGCATCCAGCAGATCCGTACGGACGAGGATAATTACATCAGCGAATAAATTCACCTTAAATGCCGAAGAAGCTGTCCGTAACCGGGCGGCTTCTTTTTTTTGTCAACAGGGATGGTATGTTATGAAAATCCTGCGAATATGATGGGTACTGGAATCCATCACCTATCCCCTGGGAGGTACCTTTCATGGAAGTATTAAAGGTTTCAGCAAAATCCAACCCAAACTCCGTAGCAGGTGCGCTGGCTGGCGTGTTGAGGGAAAGGGGAGCGGCAGAACTTCAGGCGATTGGAGCAGGCGCACTGAACCAGGCCGTGAAGGCCGTAGCCATTGCCCGCGGCTTTGTAGCTCCCGGCGGAGTGGATCTGATCTGTATACCGGCGTTTACGGATATAGTCATAGACGGAGAAGACCGCACGGCAATCAAGCTCATCGTCGAACCCCGTTAGAATCTGGAGCAGTTGTGCTTCACCAATGGGGACATATGCAGCACCGCCTGTTTACGGGAAGCAGTAGACAGGTTTTTTTGTGTTCGTGCATATAGTGAAACGAAAGAGAGAAAAGGAGGGAACCCTATGAAAATTTTCGATGCCCATTGTGATCTGCTGGATAAGATGAATCTGCACGCCGAGCTGAGCTTTAAGCAGGACAGCATCTACGCGGATGTCTCCTTTCCCCGTCTTAACAAAGCGGGTGTGGCCGTGCAATGTTTCGCGGTGTTTGTGTCCAACCGGCCCCATGTATCCTTCACTCAACTGCTGGAGGCCTTCGATACCTTCCACAACCGCATTGCCAGCCACGAAGGTGTCCGGCATATCCGCAGCAAGGCCGACTTGACGGAAGCGGAGGCTTCGGGAAAGCTGGGGGCCATCCTCACCCTCGAAGGGGCGGACGGGCTGGAGGGGAGCCTGGTGAATCTTCGTACCGCCTTCGCCATGGGCGTCCGTATGCTGGGACTGACCTGGAATTATGCCAACTGGGCTGCGGACGGTGTGTTGGAGCCGCGGAACGGGGGGTTTACCCTGAAGGGCAAAAAGCTGATCGAGGAATGCGCCAAGCTCGGATTGATCCTGGATGTTTCTCATCTAAGCGATAAAGGGTTTTGGGAGCTAGCCGAGCTTTCATCCGCGCCCTTCTGCGCCAGCCACTCCAATGTCCGCAAGCTGTGCCCCCACCCCCGGAATCTCACTGATGAGATGATCCAGGTCCTGATTGCCCGCAAAGCTGTGATGGGGTTAACCTTCGTGCCTTGGTTTATCAAGGCGTCCGAGCCTGCCATTAAGGATATCCTAACCCATCTGGACCATGTAGCGGCATTAGGCGGGAGGGAGCATGTAGGCTTCGGCTCGGACTTCGACGGGGTGGACTATCATATACCCGGGCTGGAGCATGCAGGCAATTATGACCGTTTAGCCAACGAAATCTACCGCAGATATTCCGCAGAGGATGCGGAGGGGTTTCTCTATGGAAATTGGCGGCGATTTATGTCGGAAAATCTGCCGGGATAAGCAATTTCTTTCATTCCACTAGAAGATGATTAATATAACTACTTATCTATAATAAGTATAATTATGAGCGAAAAGAGTTATGTAACAAAATCGTCAAATTTACTTGCAAATCTAACATGGACAGCATAGAATTTTGGTGAGAGACAAATAAATGCTTACAGCAGCACTAAAGATTGCGTTTACATTTGAAAGAGAAAAATGGAAGATTACTATCATCCGGGGTCCCCGCATTTCTTATGGGAGTATGCGGCAAGCTTGTTTGCGGGGGATGTCACCAGCTAAGGAGTGGGCGTCATGATCAGTCAACTGTCATGGAAGATCGGAGGCCAGCAAGGGGAAGGCGTGGAAAGCACCGACCGGATTTTCTCCACGGCATTGAACCGGCTGGGGTATTACTTGTATGGGTACCGGCATTTTTCATCCAGGATTAAAGGCGGACATACCAACAACAAGATCCGGATCAGCACCAAGCCTATCCGTGCCATATCCGACAGTTTGGACATTCTGGTCGCTTTCGACCAGGAGAGCATCGATGTAAACGCATACGAGCTTCGTGAGAACGGCGTAGTTGTGGCCGACGCCAAATTCAGCCCTGTGCTGCCGGAAGGTTTGAAGGCCAGGCTGTTCGCGGTTCCCATCACCCAGATAGCTGAGGAACTGGGGACCTCTCTGATGAAAAATATGGTGGCTTCCGGCGCTTCCTGGGCACTTCTGGGGCTGCCCCTGTCCGTCTTTAACAAGGCGGTGGAGGAGGAGTTCGGCCGCAAGGGCCCGGCAGTTGTGGAGAAAAATGTGGAGGCGGTCAAACGCGGCGCCGAATTTATTCTGAGCCAGGCAGGCGGTCCGCTGGAGGAATTCCGGCTGGAGCAGGCGGATGGCAAGGAAAAGCTCTTTATGATCGGGAACGATGCTATTGCCTTGGGGGCTTTAGCCGCCGGCTGCCGGTTTATGCCCGCATATCCCATTACTCCCGCGTCGGAAATCATGGAATATCTGATCAAGGCGCTGCCTAAATTCGGCGGCACCGTTATTCAAACAGAGGATGAAATCGCGGCGATTACCATGGCCATCGGCGCCAACTATGGCGGAGCGAGAGCGATGACCGCATCGGCAGGTCCCGGCCTGTCGCTGATGATGGAGGCAATCGGGCTGGCCGGTATGACGGAAACACCGGTGGTGGTAGTGGATACCCAACGCGGCGGCCCGTCCACGGGACTCCCCACCAAGCAGGAGCAAAGCGATGTATTCGCCATGATTTACGGCACCCACGGGGAAATCCCCAAGATCGTACTGGCGCCCAGCACTATCGAGGAGTGCTTCTACGATACTATTGAGGCCTTCAATCTGGCGGAGGAGTACCAATGTCCGGTTATCCTCTTGACGGATCTCCAGCTTTCTTTGGGCAAACAATCCTCGGATGTTTTCGATTACAAGAAAATCGCCATCAAGAGAGGCAAGCTGAGGGACCAACTGCCTGAATTGGGTGAGCATGAGCTGTTCAAGCGTTATGCTGCAAGCTCTGACGGTGTGTCCCCTCGGGTGCTGCCGGGTACGAAACACGGTCTCCATCATGTAACGGGTGTAGAGCATGACGAAGCCGGGCGTCCTTCGGAATCGCCGGTTAACCGCAAGAACATGATGGACAAACGGCTGGCGAAGCTCAAGTCGATTCATGTAAACGATGCCATCAAGATTCACAAGGGCCACGCTGAACCGGATATGCTGATTATCGGCATGGGCTCCACTCTGGGCACCATCGACGAAGGCAGAGCGCGGCTGGAGGAGGAGGGCATCAAAACCGCCCATATCACCATCCGGCAGCTGCATCCGTTCCCCACAGAGGAGCTGACGCCCCATCTCAACCGCGCCAGAAAGGTAGTTGTGGTAGAGAACAACGCCACCGGACAGCTGGCAAGTCTCCTGAAGCTGAATCTGGGCCAGGCGGATAAGATACACAGTGTCCTGAAATACGACGGCAATCCGTTCCTGCCGGCGGAAATTCATAAAGCATGCAAGGGGCTGATCGTATGGCAACGATGAAGGACTTCCGCAATAATGTGAAACCCAACTGGTGTCCGGGCTGCGGGGATTTCTCCGTACAGGCGGCCATCCAGCGCGCTGCGGCCAACGTGGGGCTGACACCGGAAAGCTTGGCTGTGGTGTCGGGCATCGGTTGCTCCGGCCGGATCTCCGGCTATATCAATGCCTATGGCTTCCACGGCATTCACGGACGCTCCCTGCCAATCGCCCAAGGCCTCAAGATGGCCAACCGCGAACTCACTGTCATTGCCGCAGGCGGAGACGGTGACGGATTCGCTATCGGCATGGGCCATACCGTTCATGCCCTTCGGCGGAACATTGACATCACCTATATCGTTATGGATAACCAGATTTACGGGCTGACCAAGGGACAAACCTCACCGCGCAGCGCCATGGGCTTCAAAACCAAAAGCACACCGGGAGGCTCCATTGAGTCGACCTTGTCGCCATTGGAGGTTGCCCTGTCCGCCGGCGCCACCTTCGTGGCCCAATCCTTCTCCAGCGAGCTGAAACAGCTCACCGCCTTGATTGAAGCAGGCATCCGGCATAAGGGCTTTTCTCTGATCAACGTGTACAGCCCTTGCGTTACCTTCAACAAGGTGAATACCTATGACTGGTTCAAGGAAAATCTGGTGAATCTGGATCAGGAGGAGGGATATGATCCCGGCAACCGGATTCAGGCAATGACCCGATTAATGGAGACGGGCGGCCTGCTTACAGGCCTCATCTATCAGGATACCACCAAACCCTCCTACGAGGACCAGGTAACGGGTTTTAGGCAGGAAGGGATTTCCAAGCAGAATATCCAGATTACGGAGGATGAATTTGAACGTTTGGTGGCAGAATTTAAATAATGGTTTAAAAAAATTCCGGCATATGTGAAAAACATATGCCATTTTTACGCGGTCTTGTTATAATAGAAATCGAGTATAACAGTTCCTCAAAAATATGAATACAGTTGGAAGGCAGGAGACCTCAATCATGAAACTGGTTCCCGTAGGCGTATCGGCCCGGCACATTCATTTATCCCGCGAACACATCGACATCCTGTTTGGAGCAGGCTACGAATTGAAGAACATGAAGGACCTTTCCCAACCTGGCCAATATGCCGCAGAAGAAACTGTAGCGGTTATCGGCGCCAAGGGCAAGTTCGATAAAGTACGGATCCTGGGTCCGGAACGCCCCAAAACACAGCTTGAAATTTCGAAAACAGATTCCTTTGCATTGGGTGTAGCGGCTCCCGTACGGGAATCCGGCAAAACCGAAGGCACTCCCGGCATCAAGATCGTCGGCCCTGCCGGCGAAGTTGTAACCGAGGACGGCGTTATCGTCGCTGCCCGCCACATTCACTTCCACACCTCTGATGCCGAGAAGTGGGGCATTAAGGACAAGCAGCTGCTGTCCGTTAAGGTAAAGAGCGAACGTCCGGTTATCTTTGAGGACGTGATCGCCCGCGTCAGCGATTCCTTTGCTTTGGATATGCATATCGACACAGACGAAGCCAATGCTGCCGGCGTTAAGAACGGCGATCAGGCTGAAGTCCTGCTGTAAGTGATTCCCGCCGGTCCGGTTTAACTCCGAGGCCGGCCTTTTCATACCCTTCATACAGTGTCCTGCTGCGTGTTTAACACCGGTGGGGCATTGTTTTTTTATGAGAGGGAGTTGGCTAAAGCATGATCTTATGCAATAATAGTTAAAAATATTTAATTAAAAATAGTGAACAAAGGTGGAGCCCATGAAGGCACAGCTTGCGTACATCGCCAACTTTATGTGGAGAGAGTCCTTGCGCAATATAAATGCCCAACTGTCCGTTTCGGAGGCCAGACAGTTCAATTCCAATGATTATTATTATTTGACGACGATTTATTATCAGGGCAACCCCCGGTTCTCTCAAGTTGCGGAAGCGCTCCAGCTGACCAAACCGGCCGTGTCCGCCATTGTGCGGAAGCTGTCAGGGCTGGGCTTGGTGGAAAAGAAGCAGTCTCCTGATGACGGCAGAGTTTATTTTGCAGTGGTGACCGAAAAGGGAAGGCGCATCGTGGAGGGGGATGAGCAGCTGTATGGGAGGCTGGAGACGCTTATTCTGGCTTTCCTGCAGACGAAGGAACGCCAAACCATGATGGAGGAGCTGCTTAGCGCTATGACGTTTGAAATGGAGAAGCTTATCCGCGACGGTAAAACGGAGGAGAACACATGAAACAGCGGTTTATTAACAAGAGGGTAGTGATTATCGGCGCAACCGGAGGATTGGGGGAGGCTTATGCCCAAGCCTTCCTGAATGAAGGAGCAAGCGCAATGCTGGTTTCACGGAATCCGGAGAAGGCACAAGCCTTGAGGGAGCGGCTGGGAGGAGAAGCGGCTGTTGCGGAAGGGGATATTACGGATGAATCCGCAGTCCGGAAGCTTGTGGAGGCTGTGGGCCAGTGGAACGGCAGCGGTGGCATCGACGTGGTGGTCAATGCAGCCGGCTTCGACGTGCGTAAGCCCTTATCCAGGCATGAACCGGAGGAAATCCGACGGACGCTGGACACCAATCTCCTGGGAGCGATTCTGATTACCCGCCACTTTCTGCCGGTGATGAACAACAGCTCCGGAAGCACCATCGTCCATATGGGCGGTTTTGCAGACGGAAGGCTGGCATTTCCTTATTACAGCGTAGATGTGGCCAGCCGGGCTGGAATCCATGCCTTCGCAGAAGCAATGAACCGGGAGCTGAAGCAGGAGGGCAGCAGAGTGACGGTAACCTACTTCTGCCCGAATTCAGCGGACACGCCCGCAGAGCGTCCGTTTCACCAGGTGTGGAAGGAGATGGGCATCACTATCTCCTCCCCGGAGCAGGTAGCCTCGGAGCTGCTGGATACGGTAGCACGCAGGCGGACAGTTTGGCTGATGGGCGGGCTGCCCACAAGGATTTTTGCCAAGCTGAATGTGCTGTCACCAAGACTTGCGGATAAGCTCCTGATGAACCGGTATGGACGGATCTTGCAGAAGCACTTCGGCGGCGGGGAAACCTTGCTTTCTCCACAGGCAGTCACAAAGAAACCTTTGAGGACAGCAGCCATTGTTTTGATTGCCTTATCATTTCTTCTGTATGCGCTGCTCCCGGTGCTTCCCTTCCTGCCGTTGACAGTCACAACGAAATCGGTAGCCGGCGGTGTGATGATCGGCGCAAGTGAAATCGTTTTTTGGACGGGGGCTATTATTCTGGGGAAGGAAGCAGTGGCGAAATACAAGAGGTGGATGAATCCCCTTCATTGGTTTTGCTGCGGGAAACGGTCTGGGGTTTGATAGGACTTCCGCCTAACCTATGCTATAATCAATGTTGATTGCCTGTTTTTAGCGCTTAATATATCAGACATATAAAGGTGGAATGACAAATGAAGAAGGAGAGCCAACAACCAGCGGACTTAAAATCCGCCCCGGTCAAGGATTACTCCGCCTATTTTGATTTTTCCGATGCCAAGGTGCTGGAGGAAAAGGACGGCAAAACCACATACCGGATCAAGGGCAGAACAGTGCAGATCAACAGCCAGCCCGATTACAAGGAAGGCAAACGCCGCGGCCGGGAGGAAATCCAGGTCCAATACGAATCTTCTATTCCTGAGGAATTGAAAGGATTGGGCAAGGGCAAGTATTATACGATCTACACCTTCGGCTGCCAGATGAATGAGAATGATACCGAAACCATGAAGGGCATTCTGGAGGAGCTGGGGTTCCAGGAGACCCAGGACCGGAAGCAGACGGACCTGATTCTTTTCAACACCTGTGCCGTCCGGGAGAATGCGGAGGACAAGGTTTTCGGCGAACTGGGCCATATGAAGGTGCTGAAGCAGGAAAAACCGGGGCTTATTCTCGGCGTCTGCGGCTGCATGTCCCAGGAAGAAAGCGTAGTCGGCCGTATTTTAAAAAGCCATCCCTTTGTGGATCTGATCTTCGGCACCCACAATATCCACCGGCTGCCCTTCCTGCTGCAGGAGGCCTATTTCGATAAGGAAATGGTCGTGGAGGTATGGTCCCGGGAAGGCAATATTATTGAGAATCTCCCTAAGAAGCGGGAGGGCATCAAAGCCTCAGTGAATATCATGTACGGCTGCGACAAGTTCTGCACCTACTGCATCGTTCCTTATACCCGGGGCAAGGAGCGCAGCCGCAGGCCGGAGGATGTGATTGCCGAAGTAAGAGAGCTGGCGCGCCAAGGCTTCCAGGAGGTCATGCTGCTGGGGCAGAACGTAAACGCCTACGGCAAGGATTTCACGGACCGGACCTACAGCTTCGGGGACTTGATGGATGAAATGAGGCAAATCGGCATTCCGCGGATCCGGTTCACCACCTCCCATCCCCGGGATTTCGACGACCATCTGATTGATGTGCTGGCCAAAAGGGGCAACCTGATGGAGCATATCCATCTGCCGGTGCAATCCGGAAGCTCTGCGGTGCTGAAGGCCATGACCCGCAAGTACAACCGGGAGCAATATCTGGAGCTGGTGCGGAAAATCCGCCTGGCTATCCCCGATGTTGTGCTGACCACAGATATTATTGTAGGCTTCCCCGGCGAGACGGAGGAGCAGTTCGAGGAAACCATGTCCCTGGTGCGGGAAGTGGGATATGATGCGGCCTTCACCTTCCTGTATTCACCGCGGGAGGGAACTCCTGCCGCCAAGATGCAGGATGATGTGCCGGAGCAGGTGAAGAAGCAACGGTTATACCGCTTGAACGAGCTGATGATGGAGCTGAGCAAGGCCAGCAACGACAGGCTTAAGGGCCAGGTGGTGGAGGTGCTGGTGGAAGGGGAAAGCAAGACCAATTCCAGCGTGCTGGCCGCCAGAACCCGGACCCTGAAGCTGGTCCACTTTGAAGGGTCGAAGGAGCTGATCGGGCAGCTGGTACAGGTACGGGTTACCGAGCCCCAATCCTGGCTGCTCCGCGGCGAGCTTATCCATGCAGATACAGGAAAGGTAGGGACACCGGCATGAGCACACACAATAGCGCGGACGACATGATGTCTCCTGCAGCCGGCGATACTGCCGGACGTGAAACAATTATGGCCAAAGCCCGGGAATTGGCGGAGCTATTTGCGGACTCGTCGGAGGTGGACACCTACCGCAAGGCGGAGGAGCAGATTGCCGTGAATCCCCATGTCCAAGGTCTGATCAGCACTATTAAGAAGAAGCAGAAGGAAGCAGTCGCCTTCGAGCAAACCTTTAAGAACAAGGAAATGGCCAAGGCCATCGATGAGGAAATTGAAGCCCTGCAGAATGAATTGGATGCGATTCCGATCGTCTCGGAGTTTCAGGAAACCCAAAGCGACTTGAATTATATGCTGCAGCTGGTGATGGGCGCCGTCCGGGACACGGTTTCGGAGAAGATTCAGGTGGAAGAGGGCAAGGTAGAAGTAAGCCGGTGCGACTAAAACGCAAAGTGAGCTGATCCAAATGGAACGGAAGCTGGTAAACCCCATCGGTGTCATTGTCGACAGCTTCGGCGTCGGTGTCCGGGAGGGCTTGAGGAAGGCCAAGGAAGTGGGAGCCGACGGGGTACAGATTTATGCGGTAAAAGGGGAAATGGACCCTGATGCGCTCTCGGCTGCGGACCGAAGAGAGCTCAAGAGCTTCATAAACAGCTTGGGGCTGGAGATCTCCGCTCTGGTTGGCGACCTGGGGGGACATGGCTTCCAGGATGCGCAGGCTAACCCGGCCAAGGTCGAGAAATCCAAACGGATTCTGGACCTGGCTCTAGAGCTTGGAACAGCGGTGGTCACCACCCACATCGGAATTGTGCCGGAGGACGCCGCAAGTCCCGTGTACTCGGCTATGCAGGAGGCCTGTGAGGAGCTGGCCGGGTATGCACACCGGAACGGTGCGTTTTTTGCCATTGAGACAGGTCCGGAGCGGGCGTCACATCTTAAGAGCTTTCTGGATACCCTGTCCACCAAAGGGGTATCCGTCAATTTCGACCCCGCAAACATGGTTATGGTAACGGGGGATGACCCGGTTCAGGGCGTGTATACCCTGCGGGATTACATCGTGCACACCCATGTGAAGGACGGCCTGCAGCTGCAGGCCACCGATCCCCGGAACATCTACGGGGCTTTGGGTTATGCGCCTATGGACCATGAAACCATCTCGCGTATGGTCCGGGACGGGGCGTTTTTTCGGGAGGTTCCGCTGGGAGAGGGCAAGGTTAACTTTGATGCCTATTTTGCCGCACTCCAGGATATTGGCTACACCGGTTACCTGACCATCGAGCGTGAGGTGGGCGATCAGCCTGAGACGGACATCCGGCGGGCGGTGGAGTTTATCCGGCGGTATAAGTAAATCCGGTTACGATGGAAACAAACGAAGGGTAGCGGAGGAATCCGCTGCCCTTTTTGACATGCCGCTGCAGATTTTGGCAAACCCGGGCAAGGCCACGCAGCGGTTAGAGAATGTGGAAAGATTGCATACTATTCTCACCCGGGGGTGAAGTCTTGGACTTGATTCCTCTTGTGAGTTGACGTTACCGGCAAAAGGGAGGGGATTTGGATGATTGCACCGGATTCTGCGGCGCCCAGCCTATATCTCCGCTTCCGCAAGAACATCACGGTCAAAAAGGGCGAGGCGGTGACGCTGGGACACGCAGCCGATCTGTATACAGAGCCGGAGCTGCTGCCGGAGATTTCCGCTTTGGTGCTTTTCCGGCCGGAGGTGGAGGACGGCAATCGGCTTCTGGTGGATATGATGCTGGTAACCAGACGGGTCAAGGAGGTTGTGCCGGAGATGCAGCTGGTGCATTTCGGCGAGCCTCATGCCCTGATCCAGGTGATGGAGGCCGAGCGCAAATGCCATCCTGTTTTGTTTGCGGCCGTATGGCTTCTTTTGTATATCGGCTCGGGGCTGGCCATCATGAACTTTCACGAGGACGTGAGTATGCCTGCGGTGCACGGGCGGATTTACGAGCTGTTGACGGGAGAGCGTCCGGAGCACCCTTATTGGCTGCAAATCCCGTATTCCTTGGGCATCGGTGTGGGGATGGTGCTGTTTTTCAACCACGTGTTCAAGAAGAAGTTTAACGAGGAGCCTAGTCCCCTTGAGGTGGAAATGTACCTGTACCAGCAAAGTATGAACCAGTATGTGGTTGCCGAGGAGTACGGAAAAGCCGGCCACAAAGGAGGGAAGCGGCCCCATGAGCGGGATAGCTGCTAATGCCTTGATCGCGTTTATCGGTTTGGCCGGGGGGATTGCGGTGGGCAGCGGCATGGTGGCCTTCCTGCTGGTGTTGGACATTGTCCCTCGCCTGGCCCAGCTGACCCGCTCCGCGGACCGGATTCACGGCTATGAAACGGCAGTGGTGACCGGCTCCGTGTTCTGGACGGTAGCGGATTTTATGGACTGGCGCTTCTCCGGTACGGTATTGTCCCCTGCGGTTATGGGACTTTTCAGCGGGGTGTTCGTGGGTATGCTGGCGGCGGCGCTGACGGAGGTTATTAATGTGCTGCCCATTTTGGCCAAGCGGCTTGGCATGTCCCGGCATATTCTGTCCTTGCTGATGGCAATGATCTTGGGAAAAGTGGCGGGTTCGCTGTTTGAATGGCTGGTTTACCACGGCAAATAGCTATGCCCGGCTGCCTCCCCGGAGGTTTGGCCGGGTCACCTAGGCCGTGTTTGCAAACACACCCTAGAATATGAAAGCGAGGTGGCTTCACAATGGGTCCTGATGAGATGAATCCGGAAGAGCATCACGGGCATTCCGGCCATATGCCGGTGCCTCCCTTTCGGGAGGAAGCAGGGGAGGAGGGCGGACACGCAGCTCCGCGCCGGAAGACGCTTCTCCGCAGGCCGATGGAGGTCGGTGCGTTCCACAGACACGAGCAGGAAACCGGAGAGAAGCGTGAGGAGCATAACGGCCCGCATAAACACTCCGGCAAGGAAGCGGCTCAGAAGAAAGAAGAGCAGGAACCCAAGGGGCGCAGCCACAAAAATCAACAAAGCGGCGCCCAGAGCAGAATGTCGGAGGAAGAAAACCGGCTGAAAAATATGAAGGAAATACCGGATTCTATGGAGGACGTAAAGCGCGCTCTGGAGGAAAAAGTCGGCCTGGGCATCAGCTTTGACGTAACCTTCCGGGAAATGATATTCGGGGGTGTCCGTTGCAGCTTCCTTTATATGAACGGCTTCGCTAAGGACGAGGCCCTGATCGAGGTAATCAAACGGCTGACCTATGCCAGCGAGGAGGAGCTGGGAGACGATCCGCTTGAAAAGCTGAAGGATAATTTGGTGGCCCATATCCAGGTGGAAAGTCTGGAGAAGTTCGATGAGGTCATCGATAAAACACTGGCGGGGATGACGGCGCTCTTCGTGGAGGGCGCCCGTGCCGCGCTGGTCATAGACGCCAAGAGCTTCCCGGTCCGTTCCACCTCGGAGCCGGATCTGGAGCGGGTGGTCCGGGGAGCCAGGGACGGCTTCGTGGAAACCCTAATGACCAACGTCACGCTGATCCGCAGAAGACTTCGGGATCCGCGGCTTAAATTCGAGGTGGTGCAGGTAGGGGAACGCACCAAAACCGATGTGTGTATCGCCTACATCCAGGATGTGGCCGCCCCGGAACTTATCGATACCTTCCGGAATAAGGTGGAGGAGGTCGTGATTGACGGTATTCCCTTGGGCGAAAAACAGCTGGAGGAAATTCTGGTCAACAAGTCGGGATGGAACCCCTACCCGCTGGTCCGGTATTCGGAGCGGCCCGATGTGGTAGCCGCCCATCTGCTGGAGGGCCATGTGGTGCTTCTGGCGGACACCTCCCCCAGTGCCATGATCCTGCCCTGTACCATGTTCCAGCTGATGCAGCATGCGGAGGAATACCGCCAAAATCCTGCAGTGGGCACCTACTTCCGCTGGGTGCGGTATTTCGGGATCATCGCCTCTCTCTTTTTGTTGCCCATCTGGTATCTGATGGTGGTCCATCCGGAGCTCAAACCGGTGGGGATGGAGTGGTTAGGGCCGGAAAAAACGGCGCGGCTCCCGGTTATCGTGCAGTTTCTCATCGCCGAGCTTGGCGTCGATCTGATGCGGATGGCCGCGGTGCATACACCAACTCCGCTGGCTACTGCAATGGGCTTGATCGCTGCTATCCTTATTGGCCAAATCGCCGTAGAAACCGGTATGTTCGTAAACGAGGTCATCATGTACATGGCGGTAGCGACTATCGGCACCTTTGCTACACCCAGCTATGAATTGGGGATGGCTAACCGCATTTCCCGGATCATTCTGCTGCTGGCAGCCGCCACCTTGGGAGTGCCGGGGCTGGTGGGCGCAACCACCGTCTGGCTGATCATACTTACCGTGCAGCGCTCGTACAACTCTCCCTACATGTGGCCGTTTATACCGTTTAATGCAAAGGCGCTTTATACGGTGTTGATCCGCAGACCCTTTGGCGAGAGCCGCCACCGGATCAGTCTGACGGATACGACAGACAATACCCGGCAGCCGGTCTCCGACGGATAGTACAAATCAATCGGCCGTTTGTGTATGGCACAGACGGCCGTTATATGTTATTTTGTTGTTAGACCAATTGACAAGGAGAAATGGCAATGTATCTGCATGGGACAAGTCGAATTAATGATCACGGCCATCTGGAAATCGGCGGCGTTGATGCCGTTCAACTTAGAGAACAATTTGGAACCCCCCTTTATGTCGTCGATGAGGAGCTCATCAGAAGACGCTGCCGTGAATTCATCGGTGCCTTCAAATCCTCCGGACTCAAGTTTCAGGTGGCGTATGCCTCCAAGGCCTTCTGCACCATGGCCATGTGCCGGATCGTAGATGAGGAGGGGCTTTCCCTCGACGTGGTATCTGACGGCGAGCTGTACACCGCTCTCCAAGCCGGATTCCCTCCAGAGCGGATCCACTTCCACGGGAACAACAAAACCCCCCGGGAAATTGACATGGCGCTGGAAGCCGGCATCGGCTGCTTCGTTGTCGACAACTTTGTGGAGCTGGAGCTCCTGAATGCTATGGCCGGCGAACGCAACCGCAAGGTGAATGTGCTCCTCCGCATTACACCGGGCGTGTCCGCCCATACCCATGAATATACCTCTACCGGCCAGCAGGACTCCAAGTTTGGCTTTGACCTGGGGAACGGCTCGGCATTCCGTGCCGTGGAAGAGGCATCGCGCCAGCCGAACCTGGTGCTCTTGGGCCTGCACTCCCACATCGGCTCCCAGATTTTCGAGGTGGAAGGCTTCAAGCTTGCCGTGGAGAAGGTAATGAGCTTTGCGGTGAAGGTTCGCAGTGAGCTAAACGTGCTGTTCAAGGTAGTGAACCTGGGCGGCGGCTTCGGCATTCGTTATGTGGAAGGGGACAGCCCGCTGCCCGTTGTGGAATATGTCCATGCCATCGTTGACAGCATTCATACCTCCTTTGCCGGCCAGGACTATCCCGTTCCGGAAATCTGGATCGAGCCGGGCCGCAGCATTGTAGGGGATGCAGGCACTACCCTTTATACTGTGGGCACTTATAAGGAAATTCCCGACATCCGCAAGTATGTGGCCGTTGACGGAGGCATGACGGATAACCCCCGTCCCGCTCTCTATGAATCCCAATACGAGGCCATGCTTGCCAACCGCGCCACCGCAGCTCCGGAAGAGGTTGTTTCCATCGCCGGCAAATGCTGCGAAAGCGGGGATATGCTGATCTGGGATCTGTCCCTGCCCAAGGTTAACTCCGGTGATCTTCTGGCAGTAGCCTGCACAGGCGCGTACAATTATTCCATGGCCAGCAATTATAACCGGATTCCCCGACCCGCCGTGGTCTTCGTCAAGGACGGCAGCGCCGATCTGGCGGTGAAGCGCGAATCCTACGAGGATATTGTTGGCAATGACTTGATTCCCGAGCGGATGAAGAAGGCTCCCGCAAGAGCATAATCATAATCCCTATCCCTGCCGAGGCTTCTTATGAGCACGGCAGGGTTTTTGCTGTTTATGGAGGTTTGGGGGTGGGTCCCGTTTTTGAAACATTTGTATTTCCTTTCGCAATCCGATACAATAAGTCAGATCGATTCCATTTACAAAGGAGACTCCCCATGAAAAAAGGTACCATCACATTGGAGAACGGCGGCACGATCAATCTGGAGTTTGATGCGGAGCATGCCCCGAATACCGTTGCTAATTTCGAAAAGCTGGCCAATGAAGGCTTTTATAACGGGCTGACCTTCCACCGTATCGTTCCCGGTTTTGTCGCACAAGGCGGCTGCCCCCGCGGCAATGGCACAGGCGGTCCCGGATATAACATCAAGTGTGAAACTGCCGGCAACCCTAACAAGCATGTCCGCGGCGTAATCGCCATGGCACACGCAGGCAAGGATACAGGCGGCAGCCAATTCTACATTACCTACGACTCCTTCCCGCATCTGGATGGTGTACACACCGTATTCGGCAAGGTGACAGAAGGTATGGAGCATGTGGATGCCCTGAAGCAAGGCTCCAAAATGTCCGAAGTGAAGGTTTGGGAGGAATAATCCCCTACATGAACCCATGTTCACCTATAGCCCAAGAGCATCTCCGGGTAATCCGGAAGCCTCTTGGGCTTTTTGGACAACCATTGCCCCGGGCTCTTCCAAAAAGGCCTGTTTACCCTTATTGCGTTATTCTGTTATGATGAATACTAGAATGCATGAAGGGCAAGTGAACGCGCGATGACAACCAGACATAAGGAAGCGGCCCGCTTGTTTTGGGGATTTACTGTTCTGCTGATTTTATTTGCGGGGGGAGCGGCTTTTGCGCTTTTTGCCAGCCGCCAGCCGGAACCGCCGGCACAGAATGGAATCCTGGATTTGTCGGAGTGGGATTTCTCCCAAAACGGATCCCTGCTATTAACCGAAGGATGGGAGCTGTACCGCAACCGGCTGGTTGACCCTGAGAGCTTCGCTTTGAACTCTCAAAAGCCGGATGAATACGTCAAGCTCCCCCATATGTGGAGCGGCGGCCGGCCGGAGACGGGGGAAGAGCTGGCCACTTACCGGCTTCAGGTGAAGCTGGGACCGGAGCAAGCGGGTACCCGGAAAGCTTTGGGCATCCGTGACATCCAATCGGGGTACCGGATTTATGTCAACGGCCAGCTCTATGGCGATGGAGGAGTGTTGGGGAAATCCCCAAGCCCCCCGGAAGCGGCTATTTATCCGTCGATCATCGGGTTTCCTGTAACGGCAGGAAATAATGAAATCATTGTCCAGGTCGCCAATTCGGCTTATCAGAGAGGCGGCATACATTCTACCTTTACCTTCGGGAATTCTCTTGACATCTATCAATACCGGGAGAGGACCCTGGTATGGAAAATATCGGTGATGGCCGCTTTGGCTACCTTGGGCATCTACCACCTGGCTCTGTTTTGGATGCGCAAGAGGGATTCCATGAGCCTGGTGACCAGCATCACCTGCTTATTAATGTCGGTCCGGATTATGGTGCTGGACGAAGGCATCCTGACTTTCCTGGCCCCCTCCCTTGCGCCATGGTGGTCCAGACTATCCTATTTCACCTTATACGCCGGTATTCCGTTCCTGCTGGCCGTTATTCAGCTGCTGTATCCCCGGGAAATGAACAAACGGGTGACCCGGACAGTATGGATCTTCAGCGGGGGGCTGGCCTTATCGGCTCTCATTCTGCCTGTCAGGGCATATACCTGTACCTTTATTCCCTTTTTGGTGGCGCTTTTGATCGTTCTCGGGTACTGTCTGTACGTCCTAGCGTATGCCGTTGCGCGGAGCCGCACCGGAGCCTGGATCAATGCCTTATGTGTTCTGATCATGATCGGCACTGTTGTGAACGATATTCTGCTTGAGCAGGGTGTCATCCAAAGTTATTCCCTGATGCCCATCAGCGTGTTTCTGCTGGCCTTTGCCGAAACCCTGGTCATTGCCCACCGCTATTCCAAGGCGTATGTGGATGTGGAGAATGTATCCGGGCAGCTGGCACAGCTTAACCAGCAGCTGGAGGAGAAAATCAAACAGCGGACGGAAGCGCTGGAAATCACCAATGCCCATCTGATGTATGCCAATGAGCATCTTCATCAGCTGGAAACCTCGCGGCGGGAGCTTATCGCCAATGTAACCCATGAGCTGGGAACACCCATGACTTCCATCCAGGGATATATGAAGGCCCTGCTGGACGGGGTGATCCAGCCGGAGAAGCAATATATCCAGCTCTTGTATGACAAGATCCAGATGGCCGACAGGCTGGTGCAGGACTTGTTCGATCTGACGAAGCTGGAGGAGGGGCAGACCACCTTCCATATGGTGGATGTGATTGTAGACGATTTGTTCGATGAATATTTCTCCAGCTTCCAATGGGATGTGGAGAACCAGGGGATTCATTTCCAGCTGCTAAAGCCGGAAACGACTCAGGAGGGGTTGCCTGTAGCCCGGATTGATCCCATCCGCATTCGTCAGGTGATTACGAACCTGGTGCATAACGCCCTTAATTATACGGAAGAAGGGGGCGCCATCATCATACGCGGCGAATACGGGCGGGACCGGCTGGTGATTCAGGTGACGGATACCGGCAAGGGAATTGACCCGCAGCTGCTGCCTCATATTTTTGACCGTTTTGTGAAGGGGAACGGCAAAAAGAGGAGCGCCAGGGACGGGTCAGGGCTCGGTTTGGCCATTGCCAGGGAAATCGTCATGCATCATGGAGGAATTCTGACTGTCCACAGTGAATACGGTAAAGGCAGTACCTTTCAGTTTGATATTCCGATTGAATTCATTCCAATGGTGGTGGACTAAACGTGACTTCGGAGAAGTTGCTGGTTGCAGAGGATGACCAGGAAATCAGAGATCTCATAACGCTGTATCTGAAAAAGCACGGCTTTCAAGTCTTTGTTGCAGAGAATGGTCTGGAGGCACTGCGGGTATTCGAAAAAGAGCTTCCGGAGCTGGTTCTGCTGGATATAAATTTGCCGCTGATCGACGGGTTCGGCGTATGCCGCGAAATCCGCAAGATATCCAATGTGCCTGTTATTTTTATCAGCTGCCGGAATGACTCGGAGGATGTGGTGAACGGTCTGGAAATCGGCGGTGACGACTATATTGTAAAGCCCTTTGACCCCGCGGTGGTGCTGGCCCGGGTCCAGGCAAATCTGCGCCGCGCGCCGATTTTCAACCGTTTTCTGGCCCAGCCGGCGGTGAAGGAAATTGCGGATGTGCTTCATTTTGGCGAAATGACCATCGATCTCAAAAATTATGCGGTGCGGTTGGACCAAGTGCCGGTCCCCTTGTCGGCTAAGGAGATTCAGCTGTTGTTTTTTATGGCGCAAAATCCTAACCAGGTATTCACCACCGAGCAGTTGTATCATCGGGTATGGGGAGCCGAAAGCAATTCGGATACCCGAACCGTTTTGGTGCATATCAGCAGCCTCCGCAAAAAAATTGAGCCGCTGCCCTCATCTCCGAAATTTATCCATAATATCAGGGGCATCGGCTATAAATTCAGCCCATCCGTCTGATCAAGGAATGGCGGGCAAAATTGATTTATCAGATTTTTTTATGAAATTCCCCCGAAAACCCTCAAGATTGAGGAAAAGACGCCTTTAGAGCGCTTTTTATGAAACAATCAGCCGTTTCTCAGCCTGTGGCAA
Source organism: Bacillota bacterium (assembly GCA_023386955.1). Classification (GTDB taxonomy): domain Bacteria; phylum Bacillota; class Bacilli; order Paenibacillales; family NBRC-103111; genus Paenibacillus_AR; species Paenibacillus_AR mesotrionivorans. The sequence continues at coordinate 335,301 of JAEWIS010000038.1, read as the reverse complement.
GGAGAAGGCGTGAATCAGTGGAATTTTCACGGTTTGACGATGGACACAAAAAACGTATATAGTTTTAATATGTATCCATTTTGAACTTATAAAGGAGGTGTATCCTAGCCGGTCCCCTGGACGGTTAGGAGCTAAATTGGGCATAGACCCTTTACCTATGTGGGTGAAATTGGTTTTGATATTGGTGTTTGTTTTGTTGAACGGATTGTTCGTGGCAGCGGAGTTTGCGTATGTGAAGGTTCGGGCCAGCCGGATTGAGGCGCTTGCCTTGGAGGGGAACTTCCGGGCGAAGATCTCCCACAAGATCCTTCATAACCTGAACGCTTACCTGTCCGCCTGCCAGTTGGGTATAACCCTGACCTCACTGATTCTCGGTTGGCTGGGTGAACCGACCATCTCACGGCTCCTGGAGCCGCTGTTCGATATGATGGGACTGCCTGCGGCTGCGGCGCATACGATTTCGTTCATCATTGCATTTGCTATTGTTACTTCCTTTCATATCACATTGGGTGAGCAATTCCCGAAGCTTTACGCAATTCAGCAATCCGAAGCCGTGACGTTGTGGACAGCCGTCCCTGTGTACGTCTTCAACAAAATGATGTACCCTTTTATCTGGTCTCTGAACGGAGCTTCCAACTGGATGTTGCGTAAATCCGGCATTGAGCCGGGCAATGGCCACGAAACCGCCCACTCTGAGGAAGAAATCCGTCTCCTGATGCAGGAGAGCCACAAGAGCGGCCTTATCGACAAGGCCGAAATGACCCTGATGGACAACATCTTTGAATTCAGTGAAACCACAGCCAGAGAAATTATGATCCCGCGGACGGAAATGGTGTGTTTGTACGCCAACCTGTCCATCGAGGATAACATCGAGATCGCAATTCAGGAGATGCGGACCCGCTATCCTGTTTGTGACCCTGACAAGGATAATATTATTGGGTACATTCATATTAAGGATTTGTTCAACCCGCGGGACCGCATCCGGGATATCCGCAGTGTGCTGAGACCCTTGGCCACTGTGCCGGAGAGCATGTCCATCAGCACGCTGTTAGCAAACCTGCAGCGTAAGAAGCACCAGATGGCCCTCTTGATTGATGAATACGGCGGTACGGCCGGTCTGGTCACCGTCGAGGACATTCTTGAAGAAATTGTCGGTGAGATCCAGGACGAATTCGATGAGGAGCGTCCCAGTATTGAAGCCCGGGATAACCAGGTGTATTCGGTTGACGGACTGCTGCTTATCTCCGAATTTAACGATTTCTTCGGAACGGATATCAGTACGGAGGAGTACGATACCATCGGTGGATGGGTGTATTCCCAGATGGAAATTCCGCCGCGGAAGAACGATAAGATCCTCTATGAGAATGTGGAATTTATAATAGAAGAAACCGATAATCTCCGCATTGCCCGTCTTCTGGTCCACAAGGTGATTACCGGAAACGAGGAGCAGGTGGAGGAGATCGGGGCGTAACCGTTACTCTCTTGCAAATTCAGCAGCGGGATGATACACTTCATGGCAATAGCATGATAATTTCATATCGAAGTTACTTTCGGGGCAGGGTGAAATTCCCTACCGGCGGTGATCCGTAAGGCGGAGTGGCGCACAAGCGCACTCCTGCACCCTTGCGGTCAGTCCGTGACCCGGTGAAGCTGGCTCTTTGCCCGGCGCCTCTGGCGCTGTTCATCGGAGGACTTGGTGCAACTCCAAGACCGACAGTATAGTCTGGATGGGAGAAAGTGATTTTCGTATCTGCGTTTTATTCACATAGGCAAGTTCCTTTTTTCACATGTCAAAAGGAAACAGCTCTATTCGGTATGCGCCGCTACGGACCTCTAAACTGTCCCCTTTCCATTTTGTGGAGAAGGGTTTTTTTGATTTTGCGGATAAGGAGGGGGAAGCATGAACCCCCAGGACGTGATGAATGATGAATGGTATATGCGGCTGGCGCTGCAGCTGGCTGCCGGAGCGGCAGGGCAAACGGGGATTAATCCTGTGGTAGGCTGTGTCATCGTTAAGGATGGACGTATTCTCGGCATGGGCGCCCATCTCCGCCGGGGCGGGGACCATGCAGAAATCCACGCCCTTCGGATGGCAGGCGGTGAAGCGGCCGGTGCAACAGCTTACGTGACCTTGGAGCCATGCAGCCATTACGGCAAAACACCTCCCTGTGCTAAACGGCTGATCGAGGCAGGTGTCATCCGGGTAGTAGCCGCTGCCAAGGACCCTAACCCGTTGGTTTCCGGTAACGGGCTGGCCATGCTGGAGGGGGCGGGGATAGAGGTTGAGGCAGGTATCCTGGAGCAGGAAGCCACACAGCAAAATGAGGCGTTTAACCATTATATTGTGCACCATACTCCCTTTATCACATTGAAAACAGCCAGTACCCTGGACGGACGGATTGCCAGCCGGACGGGTGACAGCCGGTGGGTGACAGGAGAAGCAGCAAGGGAATATGTGCATACGCTGCGGCACCGCCATCAGGGAATTATGGTGGGCATCCAAACGGTGATCGCGGATGACCCTTCTCTGACCACCAGACTTGATGTTCCAGGCCTGGATCCGGTTCCGGTCATTGTGGATTCGATGCTTCGGATTCCCGAGGATGCCCGCCTGCTGGAGCGTCCCGGTGCTATCCTACTCAGTACATACCAAGCCCCTCCAGACAAAATTAAACGGCTGGAGGATAGAGGACACCGGGTGCTGCTTACCGGCTTCGGGCCTCATGTGGATCTGGAGGAGGCCATGCGGCTGCTGGGTGAACGGGAGATCGCCTCTGTGCTGCTGGAAGGTGGCGGCAAGCTGAATGGGTCCATGCTGGAGGCTCGGCTGATCCATAAATGCGTATTGTTTTTCGCCCCGAAAATTATCGGGGGAGCGGGTGCACCTGGTAACTTTGACTTTGCCGGTTTTGAAAAAATGGGAGATGCCATAGTTCTGGACCGGTTGAAGGTGGAGCAGATGGGCCAGGATGTGTGCATCAGTGGTTATCCCCGCTACGGACAGGCTGAAGAAGAGCCGGCTGGAACGGAATGACCTAGAGAGGATGGAGCGCCATGTTTACAGGAATTATAGAAGAAATGGGCCGTATGCGCCGGGTTTACCGCCAAGGACAGGCCATGCTGCTGACGGTGGAGGCGTCCAGGGTGCTTGAGGATGTGGCCATAGGAGACAGCATCGCTGTGAATGGTGTGTGCCTTACCGTTGTCGCTTTTGACGGTGATTCCTTCACAGCGGATGTGATGCCGGAAACCTACCGCCAGACCAATCTCGGTGAGCTCCGGTCCGGCAATCCGGTGAATCTGGAGCGGGCTATGGGCGCCCAGAAGCGCTTCGGCGGCCATATCGTGCAGGGCCATGTGGACACCTCCGGGCGGATTGTAAGCCAGCAGCCCGAGGAGAACGCGGTGGTCTTCACCCTGGAGCCGGATGACAAAAGCATGCTCCGGTATGTGCTGGCCCGCGGCTCCATTGCCATTGACGGCATTAGCCTGACGGTGATTCGTACAGACAATGAAACCTTCGCCGTCTCCATCATCCCTCATACTTTGGCCGAGACGGTGCTGGCTCTGAAGGGACCGGGGGACCGTGTCAATCTGGAGGCGGACATCCTGGGCAAATATGTGGAGCGGCTTCTCAGCTTCCAAAGCGGGGAGCAGCCGGGGACAGGCCGCGGACGGAAAAGCGGAGGTTTGACCGAAGCGTTTTTGGCGGAAAACGGCTATTTGTAGGGAACCCCCCGATTAATAATCCACCAAAAGTGAAGCGCAGCTCAATAACTATAGGGAGTGATGGAGATGGAAGAGAAAAAGACGCTGGATAGCATTGAGGAAGCGATCTATGACCTGATGCTGGGCAAGCCGGTTCTGGTGGTGGACGACGAGGACCGGGAGAATGAGGGGGATCTTATTGTGCTGGCGGATAAGGCAACGCCGGAGGTAATCAATTTTATGATCCGCGAGGCCAGAGGTCTGGTCTGTGTGCCCATTACGGAGGAACGGGCCCGGGAGCTGCAGCTGGATTTGATGGTCCACCACAATACGGATTATCACGGCACAGCCTTTACCATTTCTGTGGACCATACGGATACCACCACCGGCATTTCGGCCTTTGAACGGTCCCGGACCGTAAAGGGACTTATTGATCCGTCCTCCCGTCCCCAGAATTTTCGCCGTCCCGGCCATATCTTCCCGCTTATCGCCAAAAAAGGGGGGGTCCTGCGCCGCGCGGGCCATACGGAGGCGGCCATTGACTTGGCACGGATGTGCGGCTCTTATCCAGCTGCCGTAATCTGCGAGGTGGTCAAGGAGGATGGCACCATGGCCCGGCTTCCTGATCTGCAGATCTTCGCGCAGAAGCATCAGCTGAAGCTGATCTCCATCCAGGATTTGATCCACTACCGCAACGAAAAGGAAAACCTGATCAAACGTGAGGTGGAGGTCCGGCTGCCCACAGATTACGGTGAATTCACCGCTGTTGCCTATACCAATGAGGTGGATGACAAGGAGCATGTGGCGCTGGTCAAGGGCACCATCAATCCGGATGAGCCGGTGTTGGTCCGTGTCCATTCCGAATGTCTGACCGGGGACGTGTTCCACTCCCACCGCTGCGACTGTGGTCCTCAGCTCGCTTCCGCATTGAAGCAGATTGACGAGAACGGCTCGGGCGTTCTCCTGTACATGCGCCAGGAGGGCCGGGGGATCGGGTTGATCAACAAGCTGCGGGCGTATAAGCTTCAGGAGCAGGGGATGGATACGGTAGAGGCCAATCTTCAGCTTGGTTTTGGAGCGGATTTACGGGATTATGGGATCGGCGCACAGATATTGAAGGACCTGGGCGTCGAAAAAATCAGATTGTTGACGAATAATCCAAGAAAAATTAAAGGATTGGAAGGATACGGGCTGCAGGTTGTCGAAAGAGTAGCGTTGCAGATGCTAGAGAACATCGACAACACCCGCTACCTGCACACCAAGCGGGAAAAGCTCGGACACCTGCTTTCGTTTCAGGATGATTTAGCTGCCGCTGCTGCAACGGAAACCGAAAGGATGAGATGAATATGGGACACACGTATGAAGGACATTTAGTATCGGAAGGCCTGCGGTATGGAATCGTCATCGGCCGGTTCAATGAATTTATTACTGCCAAGCTGCTGGGCGGAGCGTTGGACGGGCTGAAGCGCCACGGCGCCAAGGATGAGGAAGTGGAGGTGGCATGGGTACCGGGCGCCTTCGAGATTCCTCTGGCAGCCCAGCGCATGGCCCAAAGCGGCAAGTATGACGCTGTGATTACCCTGGGCGCCGTTATCCGGGGCTCCACACCGCATTTTGACTATGTATGCGCAGAGGTATCCAAGGGCGTGGCGGCCATCAATATGAAGACCGGAGTCCCTACTATTTTCGGCGTATTGACCACCGACTCCATCGAGCAGGCAGTGGAGCGCGCAGGCACCAAAGCCGGCAATAAAGGCTGGGATGCTGCGGTAACGGCAATTGAAATGGCCAATCTGCTGAAGCAGCTGCCGTAAGTAAGGAGCGAATGACCCATGAAGGTGACCTTCAAGCTCGAAACCTTCGAAGGCCCGCTGGACCTGCTGCTGCACCTCATCGATAAGGCGGAGGTGGATATTTACAATATCCCCATCAAGGAAATCACCGACCAGTATCTGGAGGTTCTAGATGGCATGCAGGAGCTGGAGCTGGAGGTCACCAGCGAGTTTCTGGTGATGGCCGCGACACTTCTGGCAATTAAAAGCAAAATGCTGCTTCCCAAGCCGCCGGTGGAGCTGCTGCCCGATGATATGGACTGGATGATGGACGGAGAAGACGGCTTCGACCCGCGGGATGAGCTGGTGCAGAAGCTGGTTGAATACCGCAAGTATAAGGATATCGCCGACCATCTCCGGGAAATGGAAACGGAGCGCAATCTGATTTACACCCGGGAGGCAGTGGATTTGACTCCTTACGTCCATCAGGCTCCAACGAACCCAGTTGAAGGGTTGGATCTAACCGATTTGCTCCTGGCCTTCCGCAAGGCGCTGAAGAAGCAGGTTAGCCGCAACCGGGTAGCCATGATCCATCGGGATGAGATTTCCGTGAAGGACAGGATCACCCAGGTAGTGGAGATTCTTCAGGAGGCAGGCGGCAAGCTTCTGTTCTCGCGGCTATTGTCCCCGGAGAACAGCCGGGAGGAGATTGTGGTGACCTTCCTGGCGCTGTTGGAGCTGATGAAGATGAAAACCATTGTTTGCTATCAGCATAAATTATTCGAGGATATTGTGATTCAGGCAAGAGAGGAAGGTAGCTGGGATGCAGTTGCCCAAATTGAAGTCGATTATTGAGGGGCTGCTGTTCGCCGCAGGGGATGAAGGGCTCGAAGTGAAGCAGCTGGCCGAAGTGCTGGAGCTGGATGTGAAGTTCACCGCATCGCTGGTGGAGGAACTGAAGGCGGAGCTGAAGAAGAAGGGGAGAGGCATTCAGATTGTGGAGATTGCCGGTGCTCTCCAACTGACGACACTCCCTGCGCATGCACCCTATCTGGAACGGCTGGCATCGTCGCCTACGCGGGCGGCATTGTCCCAGGCCGCTTTGGAAACCCTGTCCATAGTGGCCTATAAGCAGCCCATTACCCGGGTGGAAATTGAAGAAATCCGGGGAGTCAAATGCGACCGGGCCCTGCAGACGCTGGTAGCCAAGGATCTGATCGAGGAAAAAGGACGTGCCGAAGCGGTGGGCAGACCCATTCTGTACGGGACGACCAAATCTTTTCTGGACTATTTTGCGTTGAAGGGTTTACAGGATTTACCGGACTCCTCCAAATTTGAGCATGAAATTGATTTGGAAGAGGAAACCCAGCTGCTGTTCGGCAGGCTGGAAGCAAAGCAGATGACGATTGATGAACTGGACCCGGAATAGGCGAATGCCCTTCGGTCCATCAGGATACAATAAGTTCCGATTGACGGTTTTCATGCCAATTGCGGTATGAAAGCCCGGTCGGAGCTTTTTTTGTTTGTTTTTATGGGGGCTTATCCAAAGGTACTCGGATTTCGCTTCAGAGCATTTCATCACTTTTGGGGGGTTTTTGGATAAAAGGGGGCCTTATGCATGACATGGTGGGGGTGGATGCTTGCCTGTGGCGCCGCTGTGGCAATTGCGCTGCTGGTCAGCAAGGTATCCTTTGAATTGTTCTATTCCCGGGTTAAGGATAACGACCGGCTCTATATTTATTGCAAGGCTGTGTATGGCCTGATCCAGTACCGGTTTGAGGTGCCGGTTATTGCCTTTAAGGGGTTTAAGAAGGGCGTGGTGCTCAAGGAGGAACATGTGAATGAGCGGGGGGACAAGCTTCTGGGAGAGGGCACGGCAGAGATCAATAAGGACAAGGTGCTCCTGTATTTCAAGAAGGCCAAAATTTTCGTGGAAGCCACTTATCACATGCGGGATTGGCTGTACGATACCATGTCCAAGGTTACCTGCACCCAACTCAAATGGTCCACACGGATCGGGCTTGGGGATGCGCCGGAGACCGCCATCACCACGGGCATTGTCTGGACCCTCAAATCCTCACTATTAACCTTCATGTTTACCCATATCAAGCGCTGTGGCAATCCGGACATTCAGGTTATCCCGGATTACAGGCAGACTGTGTTTACTACAGAGCTGACGTGGAAGGGGCAGATGCGGTTCGACCAGGCTTGCGCTTCGCTGGTGCTGTTTGTGGTGCGGGCCTTCAAGAACAGGGGCAGCTTCAAGGCCTGGCAGAAGATATTGTCCAAATCCCCTTGAGTCGGGCGAAGGTTACATACAACCTGCAGGGATCGGAAATGCTAGTTCTGATGGATTGTCAATAATGCGTTTACGCATGAGAAGGAGGAAAACTGCATGGCCGAGCATCCGATTCAGGGTTTAATGAAAGTAGCCATGGAAAATATCAAGGAAATGGTTGACGTCAATACGATTGTTGGGGACCCGGTGGAAACCCCGGACGGCAGCGTCATTATGCCCATCTCCAAGGTCGGCTTCGGGTTTGCAGCAGGAGGCAGTGAATTCTACGGGGACATGGAGGAATCGTCGGGCAGCGGCGGCCAGCAAAACGGCAACGACGCCAACAACGCCACGGTGATGCTCCCCTTCGGCGGCGGCAGCGGCGGCGGTGTGTCCATCACTCCCATCGCCTTCCTTGTGGTTAACAAGCTGGGTGTGAAGGTAGTGCCGCTGGACAACCAAACCCACATTTATGAGCGTCTGATCGATTCCGCCCCGCAGGTGGTGGAGAAAATCCAAAGCATGCTGAAGAGCAACCGCAACGGAATTGCAGACCAGGACATGGACGACTCCTCCCGCCTGTCGGGAACTTACGATCCAAGCATCTAGGGTGTGCCTGAAAACTCCGAGGGGCGAATAGGCGCTAAAAGGTGCCCTCAAGGGAGTTTTCAGACACGTCCAAATCTGTAATTCAATAATTCAGCATAAATCCCGCTGCATCCGATTGGCGCAAGCCAACTTCCCGGATGCAGCTTTTTTTGTGCGGACATGCATTTCATCAGGGATACTCCCCATTGGGGCATGTTCCACACCGCACAAGCATATATTGGTGGTACAAGTATGGGCAGGTACATGAATGGGTGGAAGGAGCAATGAACCAATGAAAAAGCTGCTGGCAGCGTTCGTCGCCTTTGTTGTATGGGCCGGTGCGGGTACCGGAGCGGCCACCGTCCGGGCGGAGCCGCCGAAGCCGGGCACCAGTGCGGAGGCCGCCGCGTTGATTGATGTGAAATCGGGGAGGCTTCTGTATGCGCAGCAGGGGGACAAGCGGATGCGGATTGCCAGTCTCACCAAGATCATGACGGCCATTGTGGCCATTGAGCAGGGCAAGCTGTCCGATCAGGTCACCGTCAGCAAAAATGCCTTCGGCAAGGAGGGCTCCTCCATTTACCTGAAGCTGGGCGAGGAAATGAGCCTTCATCACCTGCTGTATGGCTTGATGCTCCGTTCCGGCAATGATGCGGCCACCGCCATTGCCGAGCATGTGGGCGGCTCTGAGCAAGGGTTTGTCTATCTGATGAATGAAAAGGCCCGGGAGCTGGGGATGGAGCATTCCCGGTTTATGAATCCCCACGGTCTGGATCATAACGACCATTATTCCACTGCCAACGATATGGCCAAGCTGACCGCGTATGCGCTGCAGAATCCCACGTTCCAGGAAATTGTCAAAACAGAGGTTAAAAAGGTCCCCAACCCCACCGAATCCTGGGACCATGTCTGGAGCAACAAGAACAAAATGCTGAATATGTACGACGGGGCGGACGGGGTCAAAACGGGGTATACCAAAATCGCCAAACGCTGTCTGGTATCCTCAGCCACCCGCAATGGCCAGCAGCTGGCAGTGGTGACTCTGAATGATTCCAACGACTGGCTGGATCACCGGAACCTGCTGGATTGGGGCTTTTCCCATTACAAGCTGACCCCTCTGGTCCAAAAAGGGGAGATCCTTCAGCCGGGTTTGGCTGCCGGCCATTCCTTCCAATATGCGCTCTCCGAGGGAGAGGCCTCCGGTGTGTCCAGAAGCCTGCAGCTTCAGGACGCCAATTCTCCCGAGTACCGGTTGGGGCTTGCAGGTACGCTGACCTTAAGCCTGAACGGCAAAACCATCGGTTCAGTGCCGGTGTATCCTGAAGGCAGCCCGAGGCTGGCCCAGGAGCCGGATAACCGTCAAACCATGTTTCGGGCAACCGGGCTGGATGCGGCCGTCACAGGAAGCGGACGGGGCTGGTTCACCAATCTGGAGCAGGTGGTTAAAGCGTTGTTTGCCGGCGCGTAAGGAATCACGTTAACGGACATACAAAGGAGGCCGCTCCCGTGGTCAATTGGATATGGCTCTTTTTCCTGGTGGCCGGTTTTATTGTGGCCGCGATCCAGGGCAATATCGACTCCGTCACCCAAGCGGTATTCGACGGTGCCAAAACCGGCGTAACCGTTTCCTTCGGCCTCATCAGCATTATGGTATTTTGGCTGGGGATCATGCGCATTGCCGAGGATGCGGGGCTGGTCAAAAAGCTGGCCCGGCTGCTTCGGCCGATAGTGCGGCTATTGTTTCCCAGTGTGCCGCCGGACCATCCGGCCATGGGCTACATCATGTCGAACATGAGCGCCAACATCCTTGGGCTTGGCAATGCCGCCACCCCTATGGGCATCAAGGCCATGCAGGAACTGCAGAAGCTTAATCCGCACAAGGAGGAAGCCACTGCAGCCATGTGTACGCTTCTGGCTATCAATACCGCCAGTATCACCTTGATTCCTACCACCATTATTGCCTACCGCCTGTCCATGGGTTCGGTGAACGCCGCTGAAATTGTCGGCACTACGCTGATTGCCACAGCAATCGCCACCGCAGCCGCCATCGTGCTGGACAAGTGGTTCCAACGGAACAATTTTCCTGCCGGGAAAGGATGACCGCCGATGTACGCAATCATATCCATGATCTCTATGTGGGCAATCCCGGTGGTGATTGTTTTTATCCCCTTATATGCCGCCTACAAAAAACTGCCTGTCTATGAAACCTTCACCGAAGGGGCCAAGGACGGCTTCGATACGGCAATCCGCATCATTCCCCATATGGTCGGTATGATGGTGGCCATATCCGTGTTCCGGGCATCTGGAGCTATGGATTTGATCATCGGGCAGATCCAACCCCTGTTGAAGCTGATTGGTATTCCGGCAGAGGTGCTGCCATTGGCTATTCTGCGTCCGATTACCGGGACAGGCTCCTTGGCGTATACGGTGGATCTGTTCAAGCAATTCGGTGCCGACTCAATGATCGGGAGGATTGCTTCCACCATCCAGGGCAGCACGGATACGACACTCTATGTGCTGACCGTCTATTTCGGGGCTGTGGGGATCCGCAAATCCCGCTACGCCCTGAAGGTGGGCCTGCTGTCAGACCTCGTTGGCTTCGTCGCAGCTATTGCTGTGTGTTTTCTCGTGTTTGGTTAGGGAATAAATATTCATGTGAAATGACTGGGAGGGAAAGGGGTGACTTGAGGGCGAGTTTTTTGGCGGCTTTGAATCCATACCCCGTTCAATCCAATCAAAGCCGACAAAACGTGTTTGAGCATCCAAGGCACCCCTTTCCCGGTAAGGAATGAAACTCGATGAATATTTATTCACCACAATCAAACCGACGGTCTAAATAAGCTGAACCACCCCGCCCGCACCTTCATATACTACAACACCCAACAAGTGCAAGCGGAGGTGTGTGATATATGAATGCTGCGGGTATAATCGTCCATCATTCCGCATGCAGCGCCATTAACGGCAAAGGCTACGACTATATGATTATGAAGAATGGCTCCATCATCCCCGCAACCGCGCCAACCGATCCCAATTACATCCATATTTGTCTGGAGGGGGACTTTTCCCAACCGGGAGCGGGTTTATCGCATGAGGCAGCGGAGCAGATGTTTCTTCTGGTGAAGCTGTCTTTGCGGCTGTCCGGGTTGATGCATTTTACAATGCAGGACATTTATTCCCATTCGGAGGAATGCCCCGGCTCATTTTTTCCGTGGTCCATGCTTGTGATTTCCGGGAAGGACGGGTATCATTAGCATGAGGTGACAGACGACGAATGGAAAGATTGCAGAAGGTATTGGCTCAGGCCGGGATCGCCTCCCGGAGGAAATGCGAGGAATATATTACGTCAGGCCGGGTTCAGGTCAATGACGTTGTTGTGCGGGAGCTCGGCACCAAGGTGGACCCCGCAGCAGATCTAATCAAGGTGGACGGCAAGGCCATTAAGGCGCAAAGCAAAACCTATTTGATGCTGAACAAACCCAAGGGGGTTATCACCAGCGCTACCGATCCGGAAGGGCGCAAGGTGGTGACGGATTTCCTGCCGGGAGTGAAGGAACGGGTGTACCCGGTAGGGCGGCTGGATTACGAAACGGAAGGGCTGCTGATTCTCACCAACGACGGAGAATTCGCCAATCTGCTGACCCATCCCCGGAACCATGTGCCGCGGACCTACCTGGCTACGGTGAAGGGCAACCTTCACGGCTCCGTTCTGGACAAGCTGAAGGCGGGGGTGAAGCTGGATGACGGTATGACCGCTCCGGCTGAAGCGGATTATTATGATATCAACCCCGAGAAGAATGAAACCGTAGTGGTCATCACCATCTTTGAAGGGCGGAACCGGCAGGTACGGCGGATGTTTGAGGCTGTGCATCATCCCGTTATCCGACTGAAGCGGGTGATGTTCGGGCCGCTGGAGCTGGGGGGACTTCCCCGCGGCAAGTTTCGGGCCTTGTCGGAGAAGGAAGTGCAGGCACTGCGGGAGGAAGCAGCTGCAGCAGGCGCTTCCGCCACTTCGGAAGAAACGGACGGGACAGACCCGCAGTAATGCTTTAAAGTGCCGGACGCCTTATGGCCCCGGCTTTTTTTTGCGGAAATGTCCAATGAAGCATATTTTCATCGGGGGTTGATTTAAGTTGCCGCCTGCGTTCTATTATATTACACTTAGGAAAATCTGATAGAAGTAGAATGCAGGCAGGTGAAGAGGCTTGAAATCGGGCAAACAATGGCTTCAGATCGCCGTTCTGGCAGTGGTGGTTCTTGCCGGCGGACTGGCTATCGGGAATGCGCTGTTTAACAGGGGGCAGATTCCCCATGCCGGGGATAAGGCACCTCCGTTTCAGGTGGCGGATCTGGAGGGCGGGCGGCGCAGTCTGGGGGATTGGTCCGGCAAGCCGCTGGTGCTGAGCTTTTGGGGGACCTTTTGCCCGCCGTGTACGGAAGAGATGCCTGCTCTCCAGAACCAAGCGGCCAAATGGGCCGAGCAGGGCGTAGGAGTAGTGGGGATGAACCTGGGGGAGAATGCCGTCACCGTCAGAAGCTTTATCCAGCAGTATGGGATACGGTTTCCTATTTATATGGATGTGGATGACATCGTCCGTAAGGCGTACGGAGTAAATCAATATCCTACCACCTTCTTTATACGGCCGGATGGCCGGATTCATAAGATCATTATGGGTAAAATGGACGAAGCCACGATTGATAGCTCGGTGGAGGCCATGCTGGCCTTGCCGTAATCCGGTTTGCGTGAATCGACCTGCGAATCCATACGGGGAGTGATGCCATGTTCAACAACACCAAATGCGAATGCGGCCACCAGAACCCCGCATCCACGGTGCTGTGTGAGGCCTGCGGCAAACCCCAGGGGGAGGGCGGGGAGGAAGGTCCGCTGGAAATGCGCTATGACGGCATTCTCCGGCGCTCGCAGCGTGCCGGCTCCGGTCTTATCGACCGGGTGTGGCGTTTTCTTTCCTCCGTCAGGGTTGCAGTTTGGCTCATCGCCGCCACCCTGCTGCTGTCCACCCTCGGCACGGTGTTTCCCCAGGAGAATACCCTTCTGAACCAGGACCCGGCGGTTTATTACGGGAAAACCTATGGCGTTATCGGACGGGTGTATTATCAACTGGGTCTCTCCCATACATACGAATCCTGGTGGTTTGTCACGTTGATCATGATGATCGGCGCATCGCTGGTCGTCTGCAGTCTGGACCGGGTGCTGCCCCTGTACCGCGCGCTTAACCGGCAGCAGCTCCGCAAGCATCCACAGTTTATCCGGCGCCAGAGACTCTCGTATACCGGACCGGTTCCCGGCCGGGAAGAAGCGGCTTCCGGAACCCTCTGGGTCAAGGACGCAGCCGCCGCCCTGAAAAGAAAGGGCTACCGGGTCCTTATGGAGCCGGATGGACAAGCCCTGATGGCAGAAAAGCACCGGTTCAGCCGATGGGGGCCCTATGTGAACCATATCGGGCTTATTATCTTCCTGGGGGCTGTGTTGGCCCGGAATATCCCTGGCTGGCACATGGACCAGTATCTTGCCTTTCCGGAAGGGGAGCCGGTGAAAATTCCGGGAACGCCTTATTACCTGACGAACGAAAAATTTACAGTGGAATTCTACGAGGCCGATTCGCAGGTGCCCCGGCTGTATGAGACCCAGGCCGTTCTGTATACCTGCTCGGCTGATTGCGGAGACCCTGACAAACCGCCGGTTCTGGAGCGGGTACACGCCCAGAGCATTGCCGTCAACCATCCCCTGCAGTATCAAGGCCTGCTGGCTTATCAGTTTGATTATAAAGAGGCGCCTATGCTGTTAGCGGTTACTGCAGCTCTCCGGGATAAAACAACCGGTTCAACCTACGGGGCCGTCCAGTTGGATATGCGTCATCCCCGGACGGAATATGAGGCCGGGCCGTATTCACTGGTGCTGGACAGCTATTATCCCGAGTTCGGCTTAAACGGGGACGGCCAGCCTGTCACCCTCTCCAAGGAGCCGGTTGCCCCGGCGTTCCTGTTCCGGATCCGCGGACCCGGGCTGCCGGATCAAGGAGCCTATTATATGTACTTCCCCCGGGCGGAGGATCAGCAGCGGTTCAGGCAGAATGAACTGAACGGGGAGCCGGGTAAACGGCTGGAGCTGGTTTTACCGGACACGGAGGATGTGAAAGTGTCTCTTTACACCAGTTACCTGAATATCCGCAAGGAAAAAGCCCTGCCCTTCATTTGGGCCGGCGCCGCTGTTTTTATGATTGGTCTGGTGATGGGTTTTTATTGGCAGCACCGTCGGATCTGGCTGCGTGTTGACGAAGGGATGCTCTTATGGGGAGCGCATACTAACAAGAACTGGTTCGGCCTCCGCAAGGAATGTGCCTCCGTTCTCGAGCGAACAGGCATCATCGTGGATCCCAAATCCCTGGAGAAGGGAGGCTTGTCATGAACGGATTTCTTGACAGAGTGGAGGGGGCAAGCGGCGGCTTCCTGCTTGGCGCATTCCTGTTGTATTGCGCTGCCTTTCTCCTGTTCGGAGCGGCGGTTACCGCCAAGCGCCGATGGGACAAAGCCGGCTTCCTCGCCGCCGCCGCAGGGTTTGTCTGCCATCTTCTGTTTTTCTTCACCCGCTGGTACATAAGCGGTTATATCCCCGTCAGCAATATGTATGAGTTTATGACCTTTTTGGCGATGATGATCGTTTTTGCCGTTCTGGTATTATATCTGCTGTACAAATCACCTGCACTTTGCGCCTTCAGCCTGCCGGTGGGAATTGTGATTCTGGCGTACGCCTCCGTGTTTCCCAAGGAGATCACTCCATTGATTCCCGCGCTCCAAAGCCGCTGGCTGGCCATCCACGTCACCCTGGCCGCCTCCGGTGAGGCCTTCTTCGCCGCAGGTTTTGCTGCAGGACTGATGTACCTGATCCGTAATGTGGACTTCCGGTCAACGGATGCCCGCTGGAAAAGGCGGGGGGTGGAATTCACCTTCTTCGCCATGCTGGCGGTCATCGGGTTTGCCGTCAGCAGCCTGGGCTTTCAGGCTTCCGGCTTCCGGGCGGTCTTTGAGGCTCCGTCTGCCGGCCGAGAGGGGCAGGCTGTGGAAAACCGCTACACACTTCCCCCTCTGGTGAGTCCACATGAAGGAGTTTACAAGGAAGGCAGCGTGTTTTTGGGGATGCGGAATGGATTGCTCCAGGCTCCAGGCTGGATGAAGGGAGTGCAGGCCGGACGGAAGCTGAATACGGTGGTGTGGTCTCTCCTTGCAGGAGGTGTGCTGTACGGGGGATTAAGGGCAGCAGCCCGTAAGCCGCTGGGAGCGGTGGCCCAGCCGTTTCTCCGGAGGATGGACCCGGAGGACCTGGATGAGATCGCTTACCGCTCCATAGCCATCGGATATCCGGTGTTTACCTTAGGTGCCCTGATCTTCGCCATGATCTGGGCCCATGAGGCATGGGGGCGGTTTTGGGGCTGGGATCCCAAGGAGGTTTGGGCGCTGATCACTTGGCTGTTCTATGCCGTATACCTCCATTTGCGCCTTTCCAAGGGCTGGCATGGGGAAAAATCTGCCTGGTTGGCGGTTTTGGGCTTTATAATTGTTATATTTACGCTGATTGGGGTAAATTTAGTTATTACAGGACTTCACTCTTACGCCGGAGTATAATATAATTTGTCATAACATGTCCTAATTTTCACATGATACCGAGCAGGATATTTCGATAAAGGAGTGATTGCGGCTTGGCAGATCTTGGATTGAATATACTGATTGTCGACGATGAAGAACGAATCCGCCGGCTTCTCCGTATGTACCTGGAGAAGGAAGGCTATAGCATTGAGGAAGCCGAGGACGGAGAGACCGCCCTGCAGCTGGCACTGGAGAAGGATTATGATCTGATTCTGCTGGACCTGATGCTTCCCGGCATCGATGGGGTAGAGGTCTGTGCGCGCCTCCGCCAGTTCAAGGCGACGCCCGTGATTATGCTGACGGCCAAAGGGGAGGAAGCCAACCGGGTTCAGGGCTTTGAAGTGGGCACCGATGACTATGTGGTTAAACCCTTCAGTCCGCGCGAGGTAATTTACCGGGTCAAGGCTATTCTGCGCCGCTCATCCGCTACAGCCTATTTGTCCAAGGATGCCAACTCCAGCAATAACATTGTCTTCCCCCATCTGGTTATCGAGCATGACGCCCACCGGGTGACGGCCGGCGGCCAGGAGGTGGCATTAACACCGAAGGAATATGAGCTTCTGCACTATCTGGCGATTTCCCCGGATAAGGTATTTTCCCGGGAGGAGCTTTTGAAGGACGTATGGAATTACGAGTTTTTCGGAGACCTGCGGACCGTGGACACCCATGTCAAGCGCCTGCGGGAAAAGCTGAACAAGGTCTCGCCTGATGCCGCCGCCATGATCACCACCGTATGGGGTGTCGGCTACAAGCTTGAGGTTCCTAAGTGAGTATTTTGCAGAACATCGTAGGCAAGCTCTGGATGACCATTATCAGCCTGGTTGCTGTTGTGCTCATAATCCTGGGCTTGTTTCTTTATCGGTACATTGACACCAATTTCCCCAAGCTGGGCGAGCAGCAGCGGGATTTGGAGCAATTGGCCTTCAAGATTGTGGCCGAGGTATCCGATAAGGGCAATGACAGCAGCTATTTTGCCGCGATGAATGATGTACTGAACGCCCAAAGCATTGGCTTGCAATATCTCCGAAGCCCCTCCGGCACGTTGGGCGGGGCGCTGCCCTTGGAGGAAATCTTGACACCCCAGGAGCAGCAGCAGGCCTTGGAGGGAACGGTTATCCAAAAGCAGTTTTTTGCGGAGGCGGGAAGCGGGGATAAGGAGGAGTATCTGGCCATTGCCATACCCGTTACGGAATCGGGCAACGACGATGTCATCGGCTCCATTGTGATGTACCAGCCCATCAAATCCTCGGAAAGTCTCCAGGATTATGTGAAACGTTTGTTTGCCCTGGCCTCCTTTATGGGGTTCCTGCTTACGACCTTCTTTGCCTTTTTCCTGATCACGCGGCTGACCAAACCCTTGAAGCAGCTTCGTCAAGCCGCCAACCTCATTACCCAGGGCCAATATTCCACCCGGGTATATGTGGGCTCTCACGACGAGCTGGGTGAGCTGGCCCGGACCTTCAACCTGATGGCGGAGCAGCTGGAGGAAACCATTAAGCTCCTGAACAACGAAAAGGCCAATCTCTCCAGAGTGCTGCGCAGCATGTCCGACGCGGTGATTTCCTTCGACACGAAGCATAAGGTGATTTTCGCCAATCCCCAAGGGGAGACCATTCTGAAGGAATGGGGCGAGATCATGTGGAATGATCCCGATCCGGACAACAGCCAGGCCGCCAATTCCATTCCCGAGCCCCTGCTGCTGCTTTTCGACGAAGTGATCCAGGAAACCAAGGTGGTGACCACCAAGCTTCATGTCCAGCAGGGCGTATGGTCGGTGGTGATGGCTCCCCTGTATTCCCACAGACGGGCGCGCGGCGCAGTGGCTGTACTGCGGGATGTGACGGAGGAGCACCGGCTGGAGAAGCTGCGGAAGGATTTTGTGGCTAATGTGTCCCATGAGCTGCGGACGCCCCTGTCCATGCTACAGGGCTATAGCGAGGCGCTGCTGGATGACATTGTCACTACACCGGAGGAGAAGCATGACCTGGCCCAGGTGATCTACGATGAATCCTTGCGTATGGGGCGTCTGGTAAAGGATCTGCTGGATTTGGCCCGGATGGAAGCCGGCCATATGGAGATGAACATGGGACAGATGGAGCTGGCTCCGCTGTACCGCAGGGTTCACCGGAAGTTCCTGGTGCTGTGCAAGGAAAAGGACATCCGTCTGGAATGTGTGCTGCCCTCCGATGACATTGTGCTGGAGAAGGCGGATCAGGACCGGCTGGAGCAGGTGCTGACCAATCTTCTGGGGAATGCCATCCGGCATACCATGCCGGGCAAATCCATCTATCTTCGCTACCAGACTCTGACGTACCAGAATTCCTCGGCAGCGTTAATTGAGGTGGAGGATGAAGGGGAGGGAATCCCACCGGAGGACATTCCCTATATTTTCGAGCGCTTCTACAAAGCCGATAAAGCCCGCACACGCGGCACGGCAGGCGGGACAGGGTTGGGTCTGGCCATCGTCAAAAATATTGTAGAGGCCCATCAGGGCTCTGTTAATGTACGGAGCATCGTGGGGCAGGGGACGACATTTTCAGTCATATTGCCGCTTGATCCGTAAAGGCAACTAAAGAAGCATTGTTCAGTCTTCCATGAACAATGCTTCTTTTTGTTGAAAGCCACAGGATATTATTGATTCTCGTGAAACAATTGCCCCGGGAGCACCATGGTTCGAGCCGAAGGCCGAATAATGGTGCTCCCGCCTCGAAATTGGCGAAGCCAATTTGAGGGAAGGATTTGTCTTTTGGGGGATGCTTCTTACAGCCGCACAGCCTTTGCAGTAGTAATCTCCGGCAGGTTCTTCAGGGCGCCGAGCAAAGCGTCGTCGGCTTCCTTGTCGATGGTCAGCAGCATGATGGCGTCGCCGCCTACAACCTTACGGCCTACCTGCATGGTGGCGATATTGACGCCGGTATCTCCGAGCAGGGTACCGACCTTGCCGATAATGCCGGGTTTATCGTTATGGGCGATGAAGAGCACATGACCTTCCGGTGAGATGTCTACCGGATATTGGCCGATTTGGACGATACGTTCGCCGTATCCGGCAAGAAGCGTACCGGCAGCCACGCTGTCCTTGTCGTCTGTTTTCAGCGTAACAGTTACCAGGTTGGTGAAGCTCTTGGTAGCGGAAGTTTTGGTAACCACTACGTTAATATCCCGCGCCTTGGCCAGATGCAGGGCGTTAATCACATTGGCATCCTCGCCCAGGTGGTTGGAGAGCACACCCAGCACAATGTAACGGGTCAGAGGATTCACATCCACATCGGCCAAATCACCGGCGTAGTTGATGGCAATTTCATGAAGCCCGTTGTCAGCCAGCTGTCCGGCTACCTTACCCAGCTTTTCTCCGAGGTTGAAGAAGGGCTGCAGCTTTTTCAATACGTTGGCCGGTACGGAAGGCATGTTGACTGCATTCTTAAAAGGTTCGTTGCGCAGGATATGCAGGATTTCCTCGGATACGTCTACCGCTACATTCTCTTGCGCTTCCACAGTGGAGGCACCCAGGTGAGGGGTGACGATGATCTTCGGATGGTTCAGGAACGGATGGTCAGCTTCCGGCGGTTCCTTGATGAATACGTCAAAGGCTGCTCCGGCCACGATGCCGGCGTCGATGGCTTCCACCAACGCGGCTTCGTCAATAATGCCGCCGCGGGCACAGTTGATGATGCGCACGCCCTTTTTCATCACTTCGAATTGAGGACGGCTGATGATGTTGCGGGTATCGTTGGTAAGCGGCGTGTGTACGGTAATGAAGTCAGCGTTGCGGACGATCTCATCCACGGTGCCCAGCTTTACGCCAATTTCCTCCGCGCGTTTGTCGGTCATGAAGGGGTCGAAGCCGATGACGTTCATACCGAAGGCCTTGGCGCGTTTGGCGACCTCGCTGCCGATCCGGCCCATGCCGATAATACCCAGCACCTTGTTGCGCAGTTCCACACCCACGAAGGTTTTACGGTCCCATTCGCCGCCTACGGTTTTTTTGTACGCCTGTGGAATCATCCGGGAGAGGCCGAGGATATGGCCGAAGGTCAGCTCGCAGGTGGCAATGGTGTTGCCGTCCGGGGCATTGACTACCACGATACCGCGTTTGGTAGCGGCTTCCAGATCAATATTATCCACACCTACACCGGCGCGTCCGACAACCTTGAGGTTTTTGGCGGCTTCCATCACGCGGGCGTTTACCTTGGTTTGGCTGCGGACCATTACGGCATCATACTCGGCGATTACCTCTACCAGCACATCCTCGGGCATAGTGGCCTTGATGTCCACCTGAACATCGGGAGCATCCTTAAGCAGTTGAACACCTTGATCGCTGATTCCATCCAATACCAGTACTTTTACCATTCTTCGTTTCCCTCCTGTATATGTTCCTTGATCCCGCCGGCGCGTATGGGCCGATTACGGGTACAACAAAAAAACTCCACGTCCGCTTCCCGCTAAAAATCGCGAGAAGGGACGGGAGTATGATCTCCGTGGTGCCACCCTTGTTCGCCGCACATTCGCATGTGCAGCCTTAGCCGGTCATGACTGACCGATAGAAGAAGATAACGGCTTCCTGCCGGATATACTTGGCCGCGATAGCGGGTTCGTAGATCTGCTCCGGAATGGACAGTATTATTGCGGCCGCCGGTTCACACCATCCACCGGCTCTCTGAAGGCTTCCTAATACGTTGTTCCTTCAATGCTTTGTCGTGTTAAGGTTTTTCATAATGTAACATGCGGCGTCAAACCTGTCAACAAAAATCTTTTATGGGTTTTTGGAAAAGCGAAAACCTGTGCCTATGCACAGGTTCTGCGGTTCCTTACTCAATTTTGGAGAAAAAGGGAAGCTGCGGAAGCATTTCGCCCCCGTAATATTTGGTCTTGCCTTGGACAAAGTCCCCGGGACGTACAGCCTGGGTGTTCACCAAAAGCTCCACCACCTGCGGAACGGTGGTCAGATTCAGCTTTTTGGCCTGGCCGGTGCGGATCATATCGTCCACCCGCAGGGTTACATCCTGCGGCGTATAGGAGCCGAAGGTTCTGGATTGAATCAGAAGACCGGCCAGGTAGGCATTCTTCAGGTTCAGATCCAGCTGGCTCCAGTCATTGAAGGCCAGCTCGCCGTTCAGAGCCTCCGTACCCTTGGCGGAGGAGTCCATCAACTGATGCCACTTTACAATGGAATCAAAATATTTCTTTTGCGCGGAGAGGGCGTAGTTCATGGCTTCTGTGAATGATGCGTCCTTGCTGATATTGCCCATAAGAACAGTGGGGGCCACCTGATTGGCGCTTCCCTGCATGTTGTCTGCCGCCTTGCTGAACAGCTTCAAGCTCTTCAGATACTCCTCCTGCGCTTCCACCAGCAGGGGAGAGGTGTCGGGCACAGTTTGGGTTAACGTGTTTTGATATTTGTCCTCTGCCAGCTTGGACAGGCTTTTAAGTAGAGAAGAGGCATCCGTGCCGCCGGTTTGGCTTTCGATTTGCTCCATACTTTCGGACCACTTCAAATTGAATTCTCGAAACGGTAAATATACGGTATGATAAAAGGATACGAGATACGATTGATTGTACGCAGTCTGATCACCGGAATCCTTACGCTGCTTCACCAAGTCATAGTATTTGGCCTCGGTCCGGTCCGTGCCTATTTTCATACCGAAGAAAAAAGCGCCCAAGGCGAAAACAAGCATGAAGATGAAGACCAGAATAAAAACAAAGTCCGACCTCGTCAGGCGTTTATCCATACAAAAATGCTCCTTTGTTAGACAATGTTGTCTGCGACTAGTTTCGACATAAGATTAGTATAGGGGATAACTCTCCAAAAGAAAATAAGTAGAATGGACTGGAAAAAAGGTGAAAAAACTGAAATTTCGTGATACATTACGCAGGACTCTGGAAATAGATGCAGCCAACGACAGGCTCCTTCTTATGAATCTATACATGACCCAAGGCCTGACACTGGCCGTTTCCCTCATTATCTTTCTCATCCAAAGACAAAATCCGCTTCGTTTGTTTCATACGGCCGATCCCGGCGCGGCTGCGGCTTGGGGGATCGGCTTCGGTGCCGCAGTGCTGCTGGCGGACCTGTTTGTGTCCCGCTGGGTGCCGGAGGAAGCTGCGGATGACGGCGGCATCAATAAGATGCTGTTCGGCAGCCGGGCCGTATGGCATATTGCGCTTATTTCCGCTGTAGCAGCCGTCTGTGAGGAGCTGCTTTTCCGCGGCGCCATCCAGCATGCCTGGGGTCCGTATTGGACAAGCATATTATTTGCCGCCATCCATATCCGTTATCTGAGGCATTGGGTGCCAACTGGACTTGTCTTCTGCATCAGTTATGGATTAGGATGGATTTATCAGGAAACGGGTACGATTTGGTGTCCGATTCTTGCGCATTTTGTCATCGACCTGGTGATGGGCTTGATATTGAGATTCGGGAAGGGGGAAGCGACATGACGGAGAAGGAGCTGGAGGCGACGCAGCTTCCTCCGCGAAGCAGGCTGCATGCCACGGACAGGAGCAGATGGAGCAGGCGTTTTTACGGATTTCTGGTGGGGATTTTCACGTCGCTGATCGTGGTTTTGATCGTCTGGTCGTACCTCGGGGGATTGTGAAAAAATTCATTTGCTTGAATAGCTGTATTACACATTTACAAGGAACTGTTATATATCTATAATGAGAAAAGAGCAGGAAGGCTTTTCCCGATTTAGCAGGCGTGGACACCGTTTTTGGGCTGTTGTTGCGCTTTCATGAAAGCTTATCCTGAACTGCTAATAAAAACTGTTGCTACTCTTTTCACTTCTTGTTATAATCACTTGTAAAGAATATTAATTTTATTTTTTCGCAATTTTGTCACGTTGTTTTGCCTGACGGGAATCATTGATTTTCATCGGGTTATATATACTTCCTCCGATTCGAGGGAGAAAGGGGATAACACTTATATGTCTATCTTACCCAAGAAGAATGAACTCGGATTCTTTGAAATCCGCATGGAATCCATCGGCGGCCTCGGGGCTAACCTGGCCGGCAAGATGCTGGCTGAGGCAGGCGTTGTCGGCGCAGGCCTGAACGGTGTCAGCTTTTCTTCTTATGGCTCGGAAAAGAAAGGATCTCCGGTTAAGGCGCATATCCGCTTCTGCGATATTGATACCAACATCCGGGATACCACTCCCGTTGAGCACCCCCATGTGGTGGTTGTGTTCCACGAGTCCCTCTACAAAACTATGGACGTCACCAGCGGCGTAACCGAGGACAGCATCATTCTGGTCAACTCCACCGCCACACCGGAGGAAGTAAAGCAGAAGCTGAAGCTGAAGGCGGGCACCGTAGCTGTTATTGATGCCATCGGCATTGCGCTGGAGGAGAAGAACAAGGTTAACATGGCGATGATGGGAGCTATCTTCCGGATCGTCGATTTTCTTGACCCCCAAATCATGCGCGACGTTATCCGCAAGTCCCTGGAGAAGAAATATCCGCAAGCCGTTGAGCCTGCGCTGCGCACCTTCGAACGTGCATATAACGAAGTTCAATTCCAAACCTATAAGCTGGAAGAAGGCGACTCCTTCCCGGCATTCGTGCGCCATGATACTCCGGTCCTGGGTTATGAGACCCAGCCCATCGGCGGCGTAATCGTGAATCCCGGCAACAGCGTATTGAAGAATCTGTCCATTTCCCGCTCCGGTATGATGCCGCATTACCATGAAGACAAGTGCATCCACTGTGCTGCGTGCGATAACGTCTGCCCTGACTTCTGCTTCGTATGGGAAGAGCAGCCGGATAAGAAGGGACGCCCTCAGATGTTCCTTCAAGGCATTGACTATCAATACTGCAAAGGCTGCCTGAAGTGCGTAATCGCCTGTCCGACAGAAGCCCTCACCGGTGAGCGCGAGGAAGGCAACTACGGCGAAGAGCACCGCGTACCGCACCGCTTCGACCTTGCGGCTAACGTTTAATTAAGAGAGGAGCTGAGGATTACTATGTCTATCGAGATAAAGAGAGAAGTTACCGAAGGCACTGTCGAACAACGGATGGTATACGAATCCGGGAACGAAATGGCCGCGTATGCCGCCCATCAAATTAACTATCATGTAATGGGATATTTCCCGATTTCTCCTTCTACCGAAGTGGCGCAGTTCCTGGACCTCATGAAGGCCAGCGGTCAGCATGACGTGAAGCTGATTCCCGCCGACGGCGAACACAGCTCCGCGGGTATCTGCTACGGCGCGTCCACTGCAGGCGCTCGCGTATTCAACGCCACCAGCGCTAACGGTTACCTGTACATGCTGGAGCAGATGCCTGTACAATCCGGTACCCGTTTCCCCATGGTTTTGAATCTGGTCTGCCGTTCCGTATCCGGTCCGCTGAATATCCACGGTGACCACTCCGACCTGTACTTTGCCTTGAACACCGGCTGGCCGATCCTGATGTGCCGCGATCCCCAAGCCGTATACGATATGAACATCCTGGCCATTAAACTGGCTGAAGACCCGGAAGTACGTCTGCCTGTTATGGTCGCTTCCGACGGTTACTTTACTTCTCACCAAAAACGCCGGGTGCAAACCTTCGCCAAACGCGAGGACGTGCATGCCTTCATCGGCGAGCCGCCGCAAATGGCCGGTTACCCCGACGTGCTGGACCGCAACAACCCGATCACCGTCGGCCCGTACATGAACGAGCCAGACTATATAAATAACTGCTTCCAGCAATCCGAAGCCATGTACCGTGCCGGTGCCGTGTATGACCGCATCCGTCAGGAGTACAAGGAACTGACAGGCCGCGATTATCCGATTCTCGACCTGTACCGCATGGAAGATGCGGAGGTTGCTGTGTTCCTGATGAACTCCTCCTCGGAAATCATCAAGGACGTGGTTGACCAGCTCCGCGAAAAGGGCATCAAGGCCGGCTCCATTGCGCCGAACATTATCCGTCCGTTCCCGCAGAAGGAAATTGCTGAAGCCCTCAAAAACGTGAAGGCCATCACTGTTGGCGACCGTGCGGATTCCTACGGCGCATACGGCGGCAACATGGTTAACGAAATTAAAGCGGCGCTCTTTACCCATGGCAATACATCCACTATGGTGATCAGCCGGATTTACGGCCTGGGCGGCAAGGACTTCTTTGCCGAAGACGGCCACGCCATGTTCGAATTTGCTCTGGAAGCCGTTGCGAAGAACAAGGTTGAGGTTCCGTTTGCTTATTACGGACATACTCCCGGCGACCCTGACAAGAAGATGAAGCGGGTTCTGAACCCGATGAAGTTTGAAGACCTGAAAACCGGTCTGATCACGGTAACCAAGGACGAAGCGTCCGGCAAGCTGAACGTGAAGGTTCCGCCGCTCCGCGCTTTGACCAAAAAGCCCAAGCGGATCGCCCCCGGACACGGCGCATGTCCCGGCTGTGGTATTTTCTCCGGTCTGGAGCTGTTCTTCAAGGGTATCGAAGGCGATATCGTTTCCCTGTTCCATACAGGCTGCGCGATGGTTGTTACCACCGGCTATCCGTATTCTGCCCACAAAGCAACGTATATTCACAACCTGTTCCAAAGCGGTGCCGCTACCCTGTCCGGCGTAGTGGAAGCCTTCTGGCAGCGTAAAGCCCGCGGTGAACTGGATCATCTGGGTCTGAAGGACGACTTTACCTTTGTAATGGTCACTGGCGACGGCGGCATGGACATCGGTATGGGCGCAGCTATCGGTGCCGCTCTGCGGAACCACAAGATGATCATTCTGGAGTACGATAACGAGGGTTACATGAACACCGGTGCCCAGCTGTCCTACTCGACTCCGTTGGGACACAGAACCTCCACCTCCAACGTAGGCAAGCACCAAGGCGGCAAGATGTTCCACCACAAGGACACCGCGCAAATCATGGCGGCAACCAATATTCCTTACGTCTTCACAGGCTCCGAGGCATTCCCGCAGGATCTGGTGAAGAAGGCTGCCAAGGCTCAATGGTATGCTCAAAACGAAGGTCTGGTTTACGGCAAAATCCTGATCACCTGCCCGCTGAACTGGTTGTCCGAGGAGAAGGAAGGCACCTCCATTATCGGCGCTGCTGTTGATTCCTGCTTCTTCCCGCTTCTGGAAATTGAGCATGGTGTCACCACCATTACCTACAATCCGGAAGACAAGGGCAAGCGGGTTCCGCTGTCCGACTGGCTGAAAACCATGGGCAAAACCAAGCATATGGTGAAACCCGAATATGAGGAAGCCTACAAATCTTTTGAAGCAGAAGTGGAACGTCGTTGGGTCCGCCTGAAGGCTCGCCACGAAAACGAATATTTGTAAGATACAGCAAAGCCCCGGCTGGGATTATTCCCGGCGCGGGGCTTTTTGTACGTTTCGGCCTACTTAAAGCTTTGCAAGAATATCGGAAAACTTCTTTTCCGACAGAATTTCCTGGGTCACAAAGCTGCCGTTATAAAACAGACTGTAGGTTGTAAAGGGAGAGGGACAGGCTTGGGCCTCCTCCATAGATTCCAGCTTCACCAGCCGGAAAGGCAGGTGCCGCTCCTGAGCCATGTCCCGGATGAGCGGCGCGTATTTGTCGGTATACGGGCACTGATTGGTGTAATACAGGACAAATCCCTGGTCCTCATCTGTTTTGCCCGGCTTGGCTGTTTCTCTAAACCGGGGAAGAGGAGCGTCGGCTTCAAAGGGAAGGTAAAGCAACTCGAAGTAAGGTTCGGCCCGGTCTGCCACAAAGAACCCCTTTTTCTTCAGATAAGCCGCATCCGATAAAAAAGGCTGTTTTTTGGGGGATGACAGGATAGTCAGCCCCAATTTGCCCTTGGCCTTGGCGTCAGCAATACATTCCTCCAGAAGACGGCTGCCATAACCTTGGCCCTTGAATTGTCCGGATACCCAAAAACAATTGATATGCATATAACCATCGGCATGGATGGGGCACCAGGCTTTTTCCGCCGGTATGTATTCAATAAACACCTTGCCGCGGGCATCCAACCGCTTGAATACCAGACCGTCGGCAAAACGGTCCGACATCCAGGCTTTTTTGGAGGAAACGCAGGTTTCCCCCTTCTTATCCGCGATGACACAACAAATGTGCTCCCGGTCGATATTGTCAGGTGTAAGCTGAATAATGTTCATTACTCCTCCTAATAAACGTCCCTTACTCCGGATTTATTCCAAGGCAATGGAGGACGGGTCCACAAAGCTGTAGCCCTTCGCCTCCAGCTCCGTCAGCAGCTTGTCCAGCGCTTCCGCTGTCCAGGCAAGCTCATGCATGAGAATATTGCTGCCGGCATGGAGCTGCTTCATGACATTATCGATAACCTCTTGGGGTTTATCCGCGGTTTTGGTCTCCCAATCCAGAGAGCCGTTGGACCAGGTCATATAGACCATACCTGCTTTTTTCACCGCTTCGCGGACATAATCGCTGCCTGAGCCATTGGGCGGACGGAAGAATAGCGGCGCTTCCCCGATCAGCTCCTTGACAATTGTCTGTACATCGTTAATTTGGCTGTCCACTCTTTCGGGCGGTTCTTTCTTCAGATCCACATGGTCCCACGTGTGGTTGCCAATGGTTTGTTTGCGTTCATGGATGAGCTTCAGCAAACCGGGGTTCTGCTTGACGCGGTTTCCGTTGACGAAGAAGATGGCTTTGGCTTTATGCTTATCCAGGGTATCCAGAATCAGGGTCAGCATGTCTTCTTTTTTGGGCCCGTCGTCAAAGGTAAGCAGAACCACTTTTTTATCGGCTTCCGGAGCGGTATCTAGAGGAACTACATCATAATTTTTATTGATCCGGTACTGCTTGACTGCAGCGGCGGGCGAGGGACTGGGCGTTGGCGCCGCCGTGGTAGTCGGTGCTAAGGTTGCAGGAGGCGTCTGGCTTGCCGCCGGAGCCGGTGATTGTATGGAGGCTGGACTGCCTGCAGGCGAAGCGGACACGGGTGTTTTTGAGTTGGTTGCCGGCGTGCTGCAGGAGACCAGCATCAAGGCTGCCGCAGCCGCGGCAGTCAGAGACGCAGCCTTTTTTCGTTTTAAGCTCATAAAGTTACCACCTTTCCGGCTTATTTTACCACAATGGCCCCGTGAATCCCTATTTTTTTCTCACATAAGAGTCGGGTCTGGAGCAGAAAATAAACCCGAAAGAACAATCGCACTTGGGTGTGTCCTCAAGTGAGCTTCAGGCACATCCTAAAAAAAGGAGGAGAAAATCAATGCGGTTTACAAGCTTCCTGGTAGGTGCAGCTGCTGGCGCGGCGGCAGTCATGTATATGAACAGGACGAACAAAACGGTTTTGATGGGATTTTCACAAATGGGGGATAACCTCTCTAAGGTAGTGGACAAGGCAATGATGTCCATGGCCGACCGGGGCATCAAAACCCATAAGGAACCCGAAACCAATCAATCCTTGGACCGGGTGGAGGAGCTCATTAAGCAGGACCCAGGCGTAAAGCATGAGGTGGACCAAATCCTGTCCAATAATCATTTGGGCGCCACGGATGTGACTAAAGGACAATTGGGCACACATTAAAGGGCAATCGTGATATTATCAGGCCGGCGCGGGCAAAAGCGCCGGTTTTTTGCTGTCCGGATCGGGTTTTGGACATTTGGTTAGTAGTGGGAAATATGTATGTTGCCCCGAAATACCAATGCAATTACCATGTAGCTGTGCCGGAAAAGTAATAATATTACTCGTGGGGAGGTGTGGCACTGAATTGTTCGGAAGGCTTGTCAGTTCTAATAGTAAGGGTTAGTACGGGACTATACGAAGGAGGCATATGATGAAGAGAATTGCTAAAAAATGGACATCCATCATGGTGGTCTTAACCGTAATAATGGGACTGGTTTCTTCTGTTTTTCCTGCCCCATTTGTGAAAGCGCTTGCGGATACTCAATCTCCAACAGCTCCTGCCAATCCAGGCTCCCTATGGAGAACGCCGGATTCCATCCATTTGGTTTGGACACCTTCCACGGATGATGTTGGAGTGGAGGCGTATGACATTTATGACGGAGGGACACTTGTTGGCTCCACCTCCAATGGATCGCCCCATTATTGGGTCAACGGTCTTGCCGGGGGAGGAACTCACACCTTTACAGTCAAAGCCAGGGATGCCGCAGGCAATACCTCTGCCGCAAGCCAAGCGTATCTTTTGGTCAATGGGGCATTGGATCGTGCGGGTTGGTCCGTAAGCGCTTCACATAAAACAACAGAGGCAAAACTTGCGGTTGACCATCTAAGCTCTACCCGGTGGACATCCGGTACAGCCCAAAGTGCGGGAATGTGGTTTCAAATTGATACCGGGGCTGCTCCCAAAACCTACAGCAAGCTGGTATTGGAGGGGGGCGGTGATTATATCCGGAAGTACAGCGTGGCGGTATCCGCGGACGGGAGCACATGGGGAGCGCCTGTCGCCACCGGAACAGGAACTGCCTCCTTGCTGACCATAGAATTCCCTGCCCAAACGGCCCGTTATATCCGGATTACAGCGAATGCCGCCAACGGCAACTACTGGTCCATTAATGATCTGAATCTGTTCGGGGAATGGAGCCCGGACAACGTGCCGCCCTCCGCTCCGGCCGGTCTTCAGGCAGGCGCCGTATATGATACGGAGGTTCAATTGAGCTGGACACCCTCAACGGACAATTCCGCTGTATACGGATATGACATTTATTCGGGAGCCCAATGGGTGGGCTTTTCACAGACCAATTCTGTCAAAATTCCCGGACTTGCCGCGAGATCAAATTATTCGTTCACCGTAACCGCTTTGGATGCAGCCGGAAATTCATCGCCTGCCGGAACTCCCCTGCAGGTGACCACCACCGGTGCTTTGAACCGCACTCTGTGGACCGCAAAGGCTTCTGCAGGTGATGGGTCCGCCAAACAGGGTATTGATGCCAGCACCAGCACCCGGTGGACCTCCGGTTCCGCCCAAACCTCGGGCATGTGGTACCAGGTGGATACCGGTCCGGGAGATAAAGCCTACAATAAGCTTGTAATGGACGGAGGAGGGGACTATCCGCGGAAATACGAGATCCGCGTCTCCCATGACGGTACCAGTTGGAGCGAACCTGTTGCGGCAGGAACCGGCAGCACCTCGCGCATTACGGTCACCTTTCCGGAGCAAACCGCCAAGTTTGTAAGGGTTGTTCTCACGGGCTCGGCTGGGGTCTACTGGTCCATCAATGATTTGAACCTGTACGGCACCGCGGCGCCCGATAACGAGCTGCCGTCGAAACCAACCGGACTTGCCGCAGCCAATGTTCTGGATACCCAACTGGATTTAACATGGAATCCGGCTACGGACAATATCGCTGTTATGGGTTATAACCTGTATTCCGGCACCCAATTAGTGACGTATACCACCGGCACCTCCTGGCAGCTCACCGGATTGTCCCCCGCTACCGCGTACAGCTTCCGTGTGGAGGCTGTGGATCTGGCAGGCAACCGTTCTGCGCCAAGCGACGCGCTCCAGGTGGTTACCCAAGACGTGATTCCGGCTCCTCTCATTGCGCGTTACGAAATGGAGCCTGATGCTCAGAATGTAAGCCTTCTCACAGACAGCAGCGGCTTGGGACTGTCGGGAGCCATAACGGCCCCTGCCTCTTTTGTGGACGGCAGGACGGGAGGGGGCAAGGCTCTGTCCTTGACCGGCGCCAATCAGGCCAAGGTAGCCAATACCGGCTTGCTGGATAAAATCAGCAACGAAATGACCATCTCCGCCTGGATTAAACCCCAGGACCTGAACTCCTACCAGCCCATCGTCAGCAAGCGGGATGCCAACTGGAAGGGAACCACCTTCTATTTGGGCTTAGAGGGCAATAAGCTCCGCTTCGGCTACGATTACGGCGAGAAATGGAATATCTGGACCTTCACCTCCCCGGATATCCAGGCGGGACAATGGTTCCATGTGGCCGTCACCTTCAAGGAGGGGGCCGGTGTCAAATTTTATGTAAACGGGACTCTGATCGGCTCAGTGAATGGTTCCGCTGTTAATCCGGGTGCACTTCCCAATGATGTGGATATGCTGATCGGCACGGAGTGGCACTATGACTCCTCCTTACGAGCGATGATCCAATACAGCTACCGCGGTCTTCTGGACTCTCTCCGGATTTACGGGGCTGCTCTGACCTATGACCAAATCCAGGCTGACAAAAACGGCACCATTGCCACCCGTGTGGCCGTAGCATCAGATTTCGATGTTCCGGAGAAGTATGCCACCTTCCGGCTGGAGCGTTTTGATATGCCCCTTGGCCTGGTCACCGGCTCCAGCACCAACGCCAAAACCCGGCAGCTGGCAGCCCGTGTGGATGGACCCGATGGGGTGGATTGGCCGGCTATCACTCTGACCATTCCCCAGCCCGCCGGCCCGGCCAAAACCGTTCAGCCCTTCGCAGCAGGTGCGGAATACAAGACGGAAATCTGGCTGCAGCAAAGTCCCAACAACATGCCGACTCTCCGGCAGCCCTACGATAACGTGCTGAATCCCGGGAACCATTGGGTCCGGGGACTGTACTGGAGATGGGGGCAAACCTTCATGTACACCACCGATCCGACAGCAAGGACGTGGGGCTGGGACCATTCGTTGTGGGTCTTCCCGGTGAAGATTGCAAGCTCTGCTGCAGGTTCGGTGAAGAATGTGGTGCTGAAGTCCGAAGGGGCGGAGATTTACAACAGCGGCAATAAAACCTACAACTCCCTGACGCTCCTCCTGCCACAGAATGAAAAAGGAAAACCTTATGAGCTTTGGGTAGATGGACGGGGTCCTGTCAGCTTTGATGTTGGGCTCAAAGAGATAGAGCCGGGCAATCCCAAGGATGAGCCCCTCGCTATTGATTTGCAGCTTCCCGGCAGCGGTCCGGCCATTACCGTCAAGGCATTGGAAAAGCCGGATACCTTCCCTAACCAGGCGAAGTGGAATGAGGATGTAACGGCGCTGTCTGCTGCCAAACCGGTGACTCCGTCATATACGCCTGCGTCGTCCTCCCTGAAAAGTCGGGTGGGTCTTGAGGTGCCGCGGTCACCGTTGGGCGTGAACTTCGTTTATTTGCCCCATGGCATGAGCGCAGGCGGTTTCTTCCATTCGGAGCATCCGGAGAATGCCGCCAGCTATCAGAATATCGGCAGTCCCGCGGATTATGCCGCCTATGTGGCGGACACAGGATATGACCGCGTTTTCGAGTATGCCAACTTCAGTGCTAATTCGCCGGAGTCCAATAATCACGACAAAGTAGCCAAGGAGCTGGCCGACCGTGGAGTCCAATTCGGGCTGATTCCCATGACGGACTTGAACTATTTCGACTTGCGCAGCCAGAATTTGCCGTTCTATACGACTTATTTGCCGGATTATCATCAGCCGCTGTACCGGATTCTGCAGCTGGGGCTACAGCGTCTCGGCGTTTATCCCAATCTGGCAGGAGTCAGCCTGGGTGCGGACAATGCGGGTTATGCCCAATACTGGGACTGGGCGCCGCCTCATCCCAACCGTCCGTGGGGAAGGGCGTATGAACAGTTTCGGGCCTTGGACGGCCAATCCCTGATTACCCCCATTGCCCCCAGCCTCCAGGGGTCTTACAACCCCAAGGCCCATGAGCAATTTGCGGATAACACCAAGTCATTTACCGATTACATTACCCGTTATAACGAGACCTTCCGGAATTACGGGTACTTCGCCCAGGCAGTAAAAGCTGTTAATCCGAGTCTCGCCATGACCACCGGCTCCTTCGGCAGCTCTCCCGGCGTAGGTGCGCGGGGCGGCTGGAATTGGGCTACTATCCCGGGCAAGGAGATGCATGAGGAAATACCGGTGCAAAGCGCTTACGACTGGAATGAGCTAGATACTTCCAAGCCTCTCCATCAAGTGGCCCTGCTGGACCGGCTGAAGAGCTATAATCCTGTGAAGCCTACCTGGTCCCTTCAGGATGATTTCTCCTTATTCTTCGGCAAGGCAGATCGGGAAAAAACCTACGCCATGACGTTAACCCGGGGCATTCAGTCCATCGGCACCAACTCCCTCCCCAACGACAAGGGAAGTCTGGCGAAGCCGCAGATGATTGCCGAGCAGAAGGAGCTGTACCAGTGGATCCACAAGTACGGCGGGGCATATGCCATAACCGAGCCAGAGCCGTCCGTCGGCATCCTGTATGTCAACGAGCAAGCGCTCCTGCGGGCGGGTTATGCGCCGGATAATGCCGGTTCCGCCCCTACCGAGCAGGGACTGCTGAACGCCTCCCATGAGGGCAAGGTGACGGAAGCCTTGTTTATGACCCATGCCGCCGGCTGGCCCTCCAAGGTCATTACGCCGGAGGAGCTGAAGAGAGGGCTGCCTTCCTCAGTGAAAACGATTCTGCTTACCGGTCTGAACCAATACGACGACAGCTGGCATTGGTATGACGGCATTACGACAGAGCTGGCTGCATTTGTGGATAACGGCGGAACCATACTCCGTGATGCGGAATCCGTTTCTCCGGTGCAATCTGTGGCTTCCGGTATGAATATCCGGGCCTATACGATTCAGAGCCATACGGATCAGACCCAATTACTCTTGTCGCGGAATGCCGAAAATATCTCCATTCTCCGCAGCCTGATGGCAGCAAAAGAACAGCCTGTAGCCGCATCCGCCAGCTCCACCGTATGGGCTGTGCCCACCCGGGCGGGGGATACCCGCTATGTGACGGTGCTCAATGAGCTCCACCGCACAGATCCGGGGAACGAGCAGCATCTTGTGGGGCAAACCGGGGAAATTTCCTGGAATACCTCGCGCCCCATTTATGATGTGCGTCTTGGGAGGAAGGTGACTGAAGCAGAGGCGTCCCAGGTGGATCTCCAAAGCCATGGCTTCCAGTGGTATGCACTGCCTCCCGCTGAAGTCACAGCACCTGAAATTTCGTTAACCGCCGGTGAATCCGGTTATTATGAGGCCTCTGCGGTTATTGCCAACCCTGACCCCATGACGGGGATTCCGCTGGAATGGACAATCACAGCCGCAGACGGAAGCAATCCTGCCACCGTATATTCGGCTACCGGATTGAACGCCCGGTTACCTGTGAAGGCAACTGATGCAGGCAGTTATACGGTGACGGTCAAAGAGCTGCTGAGCGGGTTGGCGGTTAATGTCCCGCTTACCGTGGCTCCCCAGCCTGCCGCAGCGGCAGGGAATGTGGCAATGGACCGCGATGAACAGGTGCATGCGTTTGCCGCCCGTACGGATAAACCTCTCACCATTGCGCTGACGGCCGGCCAGAACGCCGACCCGGCCATTGTGGCACAAGCCAGCCGCCTGGTCCAATATTATACGGCCAAGGGCCGCAGTGCTGCCCTTGGGCTTGCGGAGCCTGGGGGTGTGGTAAGGAGTCTGCAGGAATACAAAACCTATTTGGCTTACCCCCAATGGAAAACGGAGGAGTCCGATCTGGTCCTGATGGGCTCCAGCTCCACCAATGTGCTGATTCTGGACCAAGCCAGAGGGTTCCTGCTGCCGGAGCAAGGAACCGGTTTGTCGGCAGGAAAAGCGGAGATCTCTTATACCAACTCGCCTTTTGTAGGCGAGTATGACGTTTTAAACATCATTGCCAACGATGCGGCAGGGATTACTGCAGCGGTGGATGCGTTGACCATGCTCCCTGAACCTAAGCCTCAAGCGCCAAAGCTGCTGCAGGCCACTCTGCGTACAGCCTCATCCATCGGATTGTCCTGGAGCGGCGAAGCCTCGGGCTATACGGTTGAACGGCGTTACAACGGCAATCCTGTCTGGGAAACGGCGGGCATCACAAGCCAAGGGCAAACCATCTTTACGGATAGCGGGCTGCTACCGGATTCTCTCTATACCTACCGGATCCGTGCCACCGGAACAACCGGCGCATCCGCCCCTAGTGAAGAGGCGCGGATGTATACCTCGGGAGGGGCAGGAGAGGGGGCGTTGCTTAAGGCGCCCACCAATCTTGCCGCGGTTGGCCAACGTGAAACGGAAATCGATCTGGTCTGGACTGCCTCGCCATCTGCTGGCGGCATTGCCGGTTACGAGATCTATGCAGATGGCGCAAGGGTGAACCCGTTGGAGGTGACGGGAACCGCCTATACCGTTACCGGGTTAAATCCGGGTGTAAGCTATGTGTTCACCGTCCGGGCAAAGGATACGGCAGGCAGCTTGTCGGCTGCCAGCTCCGGCCTGACGGCATCCACACTTCCGGGCGCATTGTCCCGTGAGGGATGGACCGCCACTGCCTCCCACAATTCGGCAGGTGCAGTCCGCGGTGTAGATGCCAGCGCTTCTACCCGCTGGGATACCGGCGCCAACCAGGCGGCAGGGCAGTATTACCAGGTGGATCTGGGCCGAACAGCGGTCTTTAATAAGCTGGTGCTGGACGCTTCGGGCAGCTCGGGCGACTTCCCCCGCGCATATGCTGTGACCGTCTCCGCAGACGGCAACACCTGGAGTGCCCCTGTGGCTACCGGAAGCGGGGCGGCTGTGACAACAGTCACCTTCGCGGAACAGCAGGCCAGATATGTAAGGGTTACGCTGACCGGTGGTATTTCCCGCTATTGGTCCATCCATGATCTGGCGCTGTTTAACCAGGACACAGAGGCTCCGGCAGCGCCCGGGCAGGTGGAGATCGTCAAGATCACCTCCAACTCGGCGGATCTGGTGTGGCAGCCGTCTCAAGACAATCTGGCCGTAAGTGGTTATGACGTGTACGCCAATGGCAGCAAGCTTAATTCGGTGATTGTCACCGGGACGTCCTATACCGCCATCGGTCTTACGCCTGCGACGGTTTACACCTTTACCGTCAAGGCGAAGGACCTTGCCGGGAATGTGTCAGCGGACAGTCCGGCCGCCACTGCCAAAACCATGGATGCTCCTTTGAACCGAACGGGGTGGACTGCTGTGGCATCGCCTAATTCCAGCCAAGCCGCTTTGGCGTTGGACGGGAACAGCAGCACCCTATGGAGCACCGTTACGGGCCAGACCTACGGAAATTATTTCGAGCTTCATTTAGGCGCAGAGCAAAGCTTTAACCAAGTGGTACTGGATTCAGGTACTCATTCCGGGGAGTATCCCGTAAGCTATCAGCTTTATGTTTCGGGGGACGGAGTAAATTGGGGCAATCCCATAGCCGGGGGCGCGGGAGCACCCGTTACGGTGATTTCCTTCCCGTATGCAGCGGCTGCTTATATGAAAATCGTCCAGACCGGAGCCTCTTCCACTCCTTGGACCATTGATGAAATCCATTTGTACCGCACCGACAATGAAGCGCCTTCCATCCCGACTGGGCTCACCGCCTCTGCTATCACAGAGACAACGGCACGCCTGGCCTGGCAGCCATCGGTTGATAATGGAGAGGTGGCCGGTTACCGGATTTTCAATGGCACGGAGCCTTATGGTGCTCAGCTGGTGACAGGCACCACCCATACCCTGGAAGGGCTGGTTCCGGCAACTCAGTATACCTTCCATGTGGCGGCGGTGGATACGGCAGGGAATGTCTCACCCTTGAGCGGCCCCGTCTCGTTTACCACGAAGGAGCCTTATTTGGACCGCACCGGTTGGACGGCAACCGCCTCCCATAATTCCTGGAGCGCTGGAAGAGCACTGGACGGCAATGCCTCAACCCGTTGGGATACGGTATCCAATCAGGTGTACGGCCAATATTTCCAAATTGACATGCAAGCTTCTCAAACCGTTAACAAACTGGTGCTGGATGCATCCGGCAGCTCCAGTGACTTCCCCCGCGGCTACAGTGTATATGTTTCGCAGGACGGAGTGGAGTGGGGGCAGCCCGTAGCTTCCGGCACCGGGAGTGCGGTAACCACCGTCACCTTCCCTGACCAGACTGCCCGGTTTATCCGGATTGTGCAGACCGGTGCGGTCGCCCGGTATTGGTCCATTCATGAGGTTTACGTTTATTACATTCAGCCTTAACACGATTGGTTAAACTGAAAAAGGCCGGAGGGCGCTTTCATTGCCTCCGGCTTTTTGGCATGAATTGGGAAACCGGCGGAGCTGCCGGAGCATGAAACCTTTCCCTCTATTTCCCGTAAAAACTGTACTTGGTTATACACAAATTTTCCGGTGCAATTCGCATTCAATAGTGGTAACATGCTATAATAATAGCAGCTGGCTCGTCGGAACTTAAGCGATTCTGTCGAAGGCGGCCGGCAGCTTGTCTCTAAGCAGCAGCGGGGACAAGCAAGGTAATTTTTGTACACTTTTTGTGCATTTCCTTCATAAACTATTACTATGGTATGCTTTTGGTTCCGAGCTGGCCAAAAAGGAGGGTCCTGTAATGAAAATTGAACGTTTGAGTACCGATAAGATAAGGATTTTCCTCACTTTCGACGACTTGACGGAGCGCGGGATCCAAAAGGAGGACATGTGGCGGGAGATTCCCAAAGTCCACGAGCTGTTCAGCGAGATGATGGAGCAGGCCTATTCCGAATTAGGCTTCGATGCATCCGGTCCGCTGGCGGTTGAAGTGTTCGCGCTGCCCGCCCAAGGCATGGTGGTCATCGTGACCAGAGGCAAGATGAATAGTACCTCTTCTGATTCCGCGGATGAAGAGGAAGATATATATGAGATGGAAGTAACGCTGGAGGAGAGCGAGCTGATATCCTACGCCTTCTCCGATTTTGAGGATTTGCTCCGGATGGCGAAGGTTGTCCTTCCTATGCTGCCTGAAGGCGGCAAGCTGTTCTCTTATAAGAACCGGTACATTCTACAGGTTGAGCCTTCCGATTGGGATGAGAAGGACAGCCGTTACCAGGCCTTAATTGCGGTTATGTCCGAATACGGGGAAGCAACCTCGGTTACACAGGCAGTGCTGGAGGAATACGGCAAAACCGTTATTGCCGAGAACGCGGTTCAAGTGTTGTGCAGCCATTTCCAATAATGCATAGAAGGCGCGCTGAAACGTTGCCCGGCCTTGTGCATCCTCAACACAGCGGTGGGTGAGGGTGCATTTTTTTGTTCCTATTCGTCAATTAGCAGACCCGGCAGGGGCTGAGTTGTGATAGAATAAAGTCATGTTGTTTTTTGGCCAAGGGTTGAACCTGGTTGCTTTGTGGGGAAGAACCCTCAAATCGGCTGTGCCGATTTCGAGGCTACCGCAACCAATCCGGCCTAAGGCCTGGACCTGGTTGCTTTGAAGGGGGGACGTTTGCTTGTTCCTGTTGTCTATTTTGGCGGCGGCCATTGCGCCGGGGCTTTCCTTGCTCGCCTACTTTTATCTGAAGGACCGCTATGAGTCGGAGCCGGTGCATACGGTCATCCGCATGTTCATTATGGGGGTACTGCTGGTATTTCCCACCATGGTGCTGCAGCGGGCCTTTGTCCTGGGTTTCGGTGAGAACCCGTTTTTGTACTCATTCGTCTATTCCTCCTTCCTGGAGGAATTCCTGAAGTGGTTCATCCTGTACTTCCTCATTTATAAGCATCAGGCTTTCGATGAGCCGTACGACGGCATTGTATATGCAACAGCGGTTTCTCTGGGCTTTGCCACTATGGAGAATGTCATGTACGCGCTTTTGTTCGGCCCCTCGGTTTCCTCCTTGGTTATGAGGGCGTTGCTGCCGGTTTCGGGCCATGCGCTGTTCGGGGTGATGATGGGCTATCATATGGGCAAAGCCAAGTTCCGCGGCGGAACATCCGAACGTTCGGAGCTTGCTTATTCCCTCTGCTTGCCGGTGGTGTACCACGGTGTGTTCGATTACATTATCCTAGATGCCAAGCCCTATTGGATGTGGCTGATGATCCCCTTGATGCTGTTCCTGTGGAGGAAAAGCATGATGCGGATTAACCGGGCCAATGACCGGTCTCCCCTGCGGGCTGTGATCCGGGAAGAGGAGATTAAAATTTCCTGAACCTGTCCATACTGGATATAGAGTTATGGGACTATATCGCAAGTAGTACAGGAGGCGCTATGGATCGGGGCCGGACCAAAGTGAAAATCTACTGCAAGCAGTGCGGCGAGAAGTTCGTGCTGAAGGGCAAATGGGAAAAAGGCAAGCTGGAAACGGGCTTCCGGCAATGCTTGTGCAGCAACGAGAACGATTTTGACATTGAGGTTGAGGATTACTGAGAAAAGAGACGTCCTACGCGGCAGACGCGTTTACAGGAACGTCTCTTTTTTGTTTTGTTGTCCATGGAACGGTGTGCATAATCTGGCTGCCCGGAACGCAACCTACAACCAACCGAACCATTTTTTCGAAAGGGGAAGCTGATGCCATCATGTACAGACGATTGAGCATGATCTTGTTCCCGATTATGACCCTGGCCTTTATCGGGACGGCCATCTGGGGCTACCAGGAGAATCAGGAGAAGAACGCCATGCTGATTAAGGCGGAGAACCAGTACCAACGCGCTTTCCATGACTTGTCCTACCATGTGGAGCAGCTGCAGACGGAGCTGGGCAAAACCATGGCCGCCAATTCCACCTCCAACGACTATTACCGCAGAAGCCTGACCAATGTATGGCGCATTACCAGCCAGGCGCAGAATGAAATTAACCAGCTGCCGCTGACCTTGCTGCCCTTTAACAAAACCGAGGAATTTCTTTCGAATATCGCCAATTTCACCTACCGGACCGCTGTCCGGGATTTGACCAAAAAACCCATGACCCCGGAAGAGCAAAAGACGCTGCAAACCCTCTATGACCATGCTAACGAGATCAATGGTGAGCTCCAGCAGGTGCAGGGCAAGGTGCTCTCGGAAAATCTCCGGTGGATGGATGTGGAGACCGCCCTGGCCACCCAGGAGAAGCAGATGGACAATACCATCGTGGACGGCTTCATGACCGTGGACAAAAAGGTGTCCGAATACGAGGAGCTGGACTGGGGCCCTTCCATGGCGTCCACCTTCCAGAAGCGCAGCTACAATTCGCTGCCGGGGATGGAAATCAATGCGGAGGAAGCCAAGCAGAAGGCGGCGCAGTTCCTCCAGCTCCCGGACGGGACCGGTGAACTGGAGGTTGCGGAGAACGGAGCGGGAACGGAATTCAGCAGCTTCAGCGTAAAGGGCAAAAACCCCTACTCCGGGGAGGATATGCAGCTGGATGTCTCCAAAAAAGGCGGGCACATTATTTATTACATGTCCTCCCGTAATGTAGGTGAGCGCAATGTGGACCTGAAGGGTGCACAGGACGCCGCTGCCGAATTTTTGTCCGCTCATGGTTATGACTCCATGCTTCCTGTGAATTACGACGAATATTCCAACACGGCTTCCTTTACCTTTGCCAGGAAGGAAGGGGAAATTGTAGTCTACCCCGAAAAAGTCGTAGTCAAGGTGGCGCTGGACAATGCGGAGGTAACAGGGCTCCAGGCGGGGGATTATATCTACGAGCACAAGAGCAGAAGCTTCCCCAAACCGGCCATCTCCGTGGAGGAGGCCCGGAAGGACGTGAATCCTTCCCTGAAGGTGGAATCCGTCAACCAGGCCTGGATCAAGAACGACCTGGACGATGAAGTGCTGTGTTATGAGTTTATCGGCAAAATGAACGACTCCAGCTACAAGATCTACATTAGCGCCGAAACCGGACTGGAGGAGAAGGTGGAGGCGTTTAAGGAAGTGCAGGAAGGGGCTTAAGTCCGGTCGCCGGTAAGGCTTAAGCATTAAGTAGTGGTCAGCAGCTTCCCTGCCGTTCTGCGGCGGGGAGGCTTTTTGCTGTTCTGCATACGATGGAGCCCGTACAAAAATAGGACTGGTCTTGTCCGGCAATAATGTTATAATTCCTAGGGAGTGATTGCAAACACTCCCTAGGAGACTACCGGGCAAGGAATAGACGAGGAGGCAAACCCTTCATGCTCCCCAAAATCAACCAGGTCCTGCACATCCAGATCAACTCTATCGACGAGGATGAATCCATGCAGGAGTACAAATCAAGAATTTCCGACATAACTGCGGATTATATGGAAATTGAAGTGCCGATGAATGAACGCACCGGACGGCTGAAGCGGCTGTTCCAGGGGGATGAGCTGTCGGTTTATTTCCTGACGGAAGGCGGCATGAAGAATTTTTTTATGAGCACGGTGCTGGGCATCCGGGATAACGAGTTCCGTACGGTATTAATCAGGAAGCCTGCAGAGGAATCCATTACCAAGGTCCAGCGGCGGAGCTTTCTCCGTGTGCCTGCAGAGCTTGATATTGCGGCGAGCCTCGGGGAGCAGGTTCGGTTCACGGGTGTCACCGATGATGTGGGCGGAGGCGGGGCCTCCTTTATCTGCGAGGGCAATATTCCCGTCAAGATAGGGGATGCGTTATCCTGCTGGCTGCTCCTGATTTCACGGAATGCGAAGCCGGAGCATATTCCCTTTAAAGGAGAGGTTGTCCGCACCAAAGCGCTGGAATCGGGCCGGCAGCAGGTGATGATGCAATTTTCGGAGATCTCCGATAAGGACCGCCAGAAGATTATCCGGTTCTGCTTCGAGCGCCAGCTGGAAATCCGGAAGAATTAGGATAATAGTTGCGGGGGTTGGCAATAATGCATGTCGTACATGCTAGAGCGGGTTTGCAAACACGTTCTAGGCGGAGGTGCGGCAGATATGAAAAAACCGACCTATGAGGAAATGTTTAAAACCTTCTCTGCAGCTGTGGAAAAAAAACTGCTTGCTATCGCCCTTGTGCTGGCGGCTCTGCTGCTGGTGTCGCAGCTGCTTCTGCAGATACCGGCAGTTCGTCATGCCCTTCTCCGGGTGGAAAGGCTGGAAGGGACTCCCTTTCCGGTTTTGGAGGAAAGAAACGTGGAGGAGAGAAAAAAACCTTAGCAGCTTTTGCATAAATAAGAGGTTCTATGGTATAATT
This sequence comes from Bacillota bacterium, assembly GCA_023386955.1. Lineage (GTDB taxonomy): Bacteria > Bacillota > Bacilli > Paenibacillales > NBRC-103111 > Paenibacillus_AR > Paenibacillus_AR mesotrionivorans. Next base: position 293,563 of record JAEWIS010000038.1, on the reverse strand, counting down.
TTCAACGTTCGCAGGCGCGGCCTGCTTTTTGCGTTTCTTTAAATCTCGGGCGCGCTCTATTGGGGCGATCGTCCCGATTTATGGGTAAACGTGCGGTGACATTAGGCCGCCGCCGGGCGTTTATCCTCGCTACTGGGGGGCCGAGGCTTTTGGGGAAATTCAATGTTGCGCTGGATGGTCCGGCAGGAGCCGGGAAAAGCACGGTTGCCCGCATGGTGGCCAAAGAGCTGGGATATGTGTATGTGGATACGGGAGCGATGTACCGGGCGATCACCTGGAAGGTCCTGCACAAGGACATACCTCTGGAGGATTTGTCCGCCATCGCCGATATGACCGCTTCCACCCGTATAGAGCTGCTGCCCGGCTTGACCGGCCAGACTGTGCTGGTGGACGGGCAGGATGTTACCGAGCGTATCCGCTCCAAGGAAATTAATCTCCATGTCTCGCATATAGCGGCGATTCCGGATGTCCGGGAGAGGCTGGTCAGCATGCAGAAATCCATGGCTGCCGCCAAGGGCGTCGTTATGGATGGCCGGGATATCGGGACAAGTGTGCTGCCGGACGCAGAGGTGAAGGTTTTCCTCACGGCCAGCGCCCGCAAGCGGGCGGAGCGGCGGTATCTGGAGATGAATGCATCCGAGATTTCGCTTGATGACCTGGAAAGGGATATCGAACGGCGGGATCAGCTGGACCGCGGCCGCAAGGTGTCTCCACTCCGGCAGGCCGAGGATGCGGTGCTTCTGGACAGCACGGAAATGTCCTTGGACGAAGTGGTCAACGCGGTCCTCGAACTGTGCAGAACCAAGGAGCTGCGGGGAAACTAGCATCCGATGCGGTTTGCCATTCATTCAGCTTCTAAATTGGAGTGGAGGTAACAAGGTGGTTTTGTATCGAAGCATACGGTTTATGTTTCGGGGCATGTTCAAGGTGCTGTTCCGCGCGGAGATAAGAGGGGCCGAGAATGTCCCTGCCGCGGGTCCCGTGATCTTGTGCTGCAACCATACCAGCAACTTTGACCCGCCCTTTGTCGGATGTTATCTGGAACGCCAGATTCACTTTATGGCAAAGGCAGAGCTATTCCGGGTTCCCGGCTTCGGCTGGATCATTAAGGAGCTGGGCGCTTTCCCCGTGAAACGTGGCGGGGTCAGCAAGGAATCCATCAAGCTGGCCATCTCCCATCTGCGGGAGGGCCATATGCTTGCTATCTTCCCCGAGGGCTCACGCAAAAATGCCGGAGGCATGGGGAAGAAGGGAGCTGCCAGCCTTGCTCTCCGCTCGGGGGCGACAGTCGTTCCCGCTTGGATTGAAGGGGGCTACAAGCTGTTCCGGCGCACCACCGTTACATACGGCAAGCCTGTGGATTTGTCGGAATTTGACGGAGGAAGCTCGGAACAACAGGAAGCGGCTACCGAGAAGATCATGGAAGCCATCCGCAGTCTCTCCCAGGCAAAGAAAAATGCGGTTTCAAATTGATTGAAATGAATGGAAATGGTATCTTGGAATTATACTACACCCATCATAAATATGGGGTTTGGTTGTTAAACAAGGAGGAATAGACAATGGCTGAAGAAATCAAGATGGATCAAACAGAAAACGGGGCGACAGAAGCATCCGCAGTTGAAGCGGAAGTGCCTGCAACAGAAAATACAGTGGACCTAACTCAAGTGATGACTGTCAAGAAGGGCGACATCGTCAAGGGCAAGATCGTGAAAGTGGAAGCCGATCAGGCGATCGTGGATATCGGCTATAAATATGACGGCATCATCCCTCTCCGCGATCTGTCCTCCGTACAGCTGGACAACGCTTCCGACGCTGTGCAAGTAGGCGACGAAGTGGAGCTGAAGGTTGTTAACATCAATGACGCCAAGGAAACACTGCAATTGTCCAAACGCGCCATCGACAGCGAAAAAGCATGGAACGTGCTGCAGGAAAAGCTGGAATCCAAGGAGATCCTGGAAGCCAAGGTTGCCGATGTAGTGAAGGGCGGTCTGGTTGTAGACGTAGGCCTGCGCGGTTTCGTACCCGCTTCCATGGTGGAACGCCATTTCGTGGAAGATTTCTCCGATTACAAGGGCCGTTCCCTGCGCCTGCGCGTGAAGGAAATCGACCGTGAGAAGAACAAGGTGATCCTCTCCCAGAAGGATGTTCTGGATGAAGAGTTCGAAGCCAGCAAGAAGGAAATCATCGGCGGGATCAAGGTTGGACAAGAACTGGACGGTACCGTTCAGCGTCTGACTCCGTTCGGCGCGTTCATCGACATCGGCGGCATCGACGGCCTGGTGCATATTTCCGAAATGGCTTGGCACCATGTTGAGCAGCCGTCCGAAGTGGTAAAGGAAGGCGACAAGGTTCGCGTACACGTGCTGAAGGTAGATCCTGCCAGCGAACGCATTTCCCTGTCCATCAAGGCTACCCAACCGGGACCTTGGCAGAGCATTGCCGGCAAGGTGAACGTGGGCGACATCATTGAAGGCACCGTGAAGCGTCTGGTAACCTTCGGCGCATTTGTGGAAGTGGCTCCCGGCGTAGAAGGCCTGGTGCACATCTCCCAAATCTCCCACTCCCACATCGGCACACCTCATGAAGTGCTGAAGGAAGGCCAAGAGGTTCAAGTGAAGGTATTGGACATCAATACCGACGAGAAGCGTATTTCCCTGTCCATCAAGGACACCCAGGAAGCTCCCGTAAGAGAGCCAAGACCAGAACGTGAACGCGGCGAACGCGGACACCGCTCTGGCCGGGATACCTCCAATGCTGAATTTGCACCGCCTTCCCAAAGCCTGAACCTGACATTGGGCGAGCGTTTCGGAGACAAGCTGAACAAGTTCAAAAAATAATCGGGAGCGGGGTCAAAAGATGAGGATATCCCGCAAGATGGAGCATATTCATCACGCCCTGTCCCTCCGGCCCCAAGGCCGCAACGGACTGTCGGACGTGAGGCTTGTTCCCAATGCCCTGCCGGACATTTCTCTCTCTTCCGTTTCATTGGCTACACGAATCGGCGAACTCAATTTGAGTTCGCCGATTCTTATTAATGCCATGACTGGGGGAGCGCAGGAGACGGAAGCCATTAACGGCCAATTGGCTGTTGCCGCCAGGGAAACAGGCCTGGCCATGGCGGTCGGGTCCCAAATGTCGGCTATCAAGGATAAATCCATGAGGGCCAGCTACCAGGTTGTGCGCAAAATGAACCCGGACGGTATTGTGATAGCCAATTTGGGGGCAGAGGCCACCCTGGAGCAAGCGTTGGAGGCGGTGGACATGATTTCCGCCGATGCATTACAGATTCATTTGAATGTAATGCAGGAATTGCTCATGCCGGAGGGAGAGCGGGATTTCCAGGGAACTGTGGAGCGGATCAGCCGGATTGCAGAGGCTGCGGGTGTGCCGGTTATCGTCAAGGAGGTTGGCTTTGGGATAGCTGGCGAAGCGGCAGCACGCCTGAAGGCGGCAGGGATCCAAGCTCTTGACGTGGGCGGATCGGGCGGGACGAGTTTTGCCGCTATCGAGAATGCCCGCCGGAGCCGGCCCCTCCAGGCTCTCAATCAATGGGGATGCAGTACGGCGGTTGCGCTGCTGGAATGCGCGCCTGTTTACGGCAATGGCGGTATGATCGCCAGCGGAGGCCTCCGCAACGGCTTGGAGGTTGTTAAATCTCTGGCTTTAGGCGCATCGGCGGCTGGAATGGCGGGTTTGTTCCTCCGGCTGCTGCAGCAATCGGGTTTGGAGGGTCTTATCCGGGGCATTACGGAGATCAAGGAGGAGACGCTTCTGGTGATGTCCGCTCTGGGGGCCGGAACGGTACAGGAGCTGTGGAACTGTCCGGTCGTGATTCTCGGGGAAACGGCGGAATGGTGCCGTGCCCGGGGACTGGAACCGGAGGCTTTGGCCAGAAGAAGCAGGGGCAAGCCGCACTCGCATGAAAGTTCTTCCGGTAACTCATACTAGAGGTGGGTTCCAAACACTTACAGCGTGAGTGGGGCTCCCCCTGAAAGCTTCATTTTCTTTTTGGGGGATTATGTAATCGGGGGATGGATATGAATCCTGGCTACTTGTCCCTGGTTTTAATCAGTGTGACCATGATCCTTCTGGCCAGCGGCTGGAAGGATATCCTGCTTCCCGGAATCCCGCTTGCGGGCCTTCTTGCTTTTTTTACGGGATGGCTGATCGCTGCTATGTTTAAGGTGGAATGGGGCGGGGTGGAGGTCCAATTTACACTCCCGTATCTACTGATCTGCGCAGCGGCGGTGACCGGCATACTGAAAACCCCGCTCCTCCGCGCCCATGTTTGGGTATGCGGCTTACTCCTGGGCACCTTCGACTGTTTGCTGCGGGAGCTGGGCGGATGGGCTGCAGTGGCGCCCCAAGGACATGCATGGCTGAATGGTGCTCTTATCATTGCCGTTATTACGCTGCTCCTGGGCAGAGGGGCGCTTTGGCAATGGATTGCCCTGTCTATAGGTCTGACTGTCTCTGAGGCGCTGTATGTCTGGTTTCACCGGGATTCCGCAAGATTCGCCGGCGGCGCCGCTTTTGCGGACCACTGGTGGCTTGTGCTCTGTTTGACCAGAGGACTGTCGGTTCTGCTGGAGGCTGTGAGCAAGCTGGCGTCAAAAGGCATGAGGCAGGGGACCAAACGATAACGGGACGGGAGGGATGTGAATGGTGATGGAGCTTTTCGAATCTCCCTATACAGCCGGAATCGTAACAGGGATTGTGTTCGGCATATTGGCAAGACTGTCTATGCTCCGCACGGATTACAGGCAATATCCCACCTACCCCCATGGCCGGATCATCCATCTGGCGTTGGGGCTGATCGCCGCCTCCCTGGGGTCGCTTGCGGTTCCGTCGCTGCTGGAAAAGCAATATACCGCCGTCACCTTTCTGACGCTGGCTGCACAGCAATTCCGTGATGTCCGGAACATGGAGCGGCAGACTCTGACCAATATCGACAGTATGGAGCTGGTACCGCGGGGCGCCACTTATATAGAAGGAATCGCCATGGTTTTTGAGGGGCGCAATTACATGGTTATGTTCACGGCCCTGGTGGCCTCCATGTGCGGCATTCTGTTCGGCTGGTATTGGGGAGCCGCGGCCGGAATTCTGGCGCTTCTCATCTCCAATTATTATAAAACCGGCAAATCCTTGTCCAGTATCGCCCATGTGGAAGCAGCCCCGGTACGCATAGACGGACCTGATCTTTATGTGGGGGATATCTATATCATGAATGTGGGATTGGATGAAACCAGGCGGCTGATCCGCGAACACGGCATCGGCTGTATTCTGAAGCCCAAGGATAAGAACAGCCGCATCACCTTGTCCAGCATCGGCCAGCGGCAAGCCCTGCTGCATGACGCCTGTACGATAATGGGAGTCTACCGGGACACAGGCGAACCCTCCCTGCTGCCAATGGCCAAGCTGGACATGAATGACGGGCGTCTGGCGGTAATGCTGCTTCCGCCCCAGCCTGACCAGGGGCTGGCCTTGTCTGTGGTCAAGCGGGTGCCGCTTCTGGAGAGTGCGGTCCGGCTTCCGGTGGAGGCCCATGTCCATTCGGGAGACCGGCTTTGAGCAGGAGAGGGGGAAGGAACCATGGGGAAAATCGTAGCGGTTGTCACGTCTGACCCTAGCACCGTTGCCGGAGGCGGCGCTCCCGTCTTTATTGCTGCGTTGGAGGAAGACCGGCAAAAGCTGGCGTTCCGTCTGGAGAAAATACTGGACGCCTCGGTCCATGATCTGGGAAACGGGCAGCTGATTGTGGTGGACCACAAAGCATAGGGACGGTAGGGAAGGTAGTCTTGTGCTGCTCCCGCCTCCGGATGAAGGCAAGACTTCCCTTTGTGAGGTTATTTTGTTATCATGAGACATGCAGGTTTTTGGAAGCTTTTGCGAGACAGATAGTAATGATGTAGGGAGTGAACGGATTGGCCAAACCTATTATTGCGATTGTGGGGAGACCCAACGTGGGCAAATCCACAATCTTTAACCGGATCATTGGCGACCGGTTGGCCATTGTGGAGGATAAGCCCGGTGTGACCCGCGACCGGCTTTACGGCAAGGGAGTATGGCTGGAGCAGGAATTTAACATTATCGATACCGGCGGCATCGAAATCGACGGCGAGGATGAAATCCTCCGTTCCGTGCGCGTTCAGGCGGAGCTGGCCATTGAAGAGGCCGATGTCATTATTTTTATGGTGGATGCCAAAGCGGGCGTTACCGCAACGGATGAGGAAATTTCCGAAATTCTGTACAAATCCGGCAAGCCGGTTGTCCTGGCGGTAAACAAGGTGGATAATATCCAGCGGCAGGACGATATCTATGAATTTTATACCCTGGGCTTCGGGGACCCGGTAGGCATTTCCGGAGCGCATGGGCTGGGCATTGGCGATCTTCTGGATGAGGCCAGCAAGCATTTTCCGGAGGATACGGGGGATGAATACGGCGAGGACGTCATCAAGGTTGCGCTGATCGGCCGGCCCAATGTGGGCAAGTCCTCCCTGGTGAACGCTATGCTGGGTTCGGAACGGGTTATCGTCAGCGATGTGGCGGGAACCACCCGGGACGCCATTGACACCCCGTTTGAGAAGGACGGCCAGAAGTATGTGCTCATCGATACGGCTGGTATGCGCAAGCGGGGCAAGGTCTATGAATCTACTGAAAAATACAGTGTGATGCGGGCTATGAAGGCCATCGAGCGGGCGGATGTGGTGCTGGTGATCATCAACGGTGAGGAAGGCATTATCGAACAGGATAAGCATATTGCCGGGTATGCCCATGAAGCGGGCAAAGCCAGCATTATTGTGGTGAATAAATGGGATGTGGTGGAGAAGGACGATAAAACCATGCAGCAATTCACCACCAAAATCCGGGACCATTTCCTGTTTATGTCCTACGCCCCTGTTGTATTCGTCTCCGCCAAAACCGGCCAGCGCCTGCAAAAGCTGTACCCGGTGGTGAATAAGGTGGCCGAAAATCACTCCATGCGCGTGGTCACTCACGTCCTGAACGACCTTATCAACGAGGCGGTGGCGCTGAACAGCCCGCCGACGGATAAGGGCCGCCGTCTGAAGCTGAACTATGCCACCCAGGTGGCGGTGAAGCCGCCGACATTCATGATATTCGTCAATGATCCGGAGCTGATGCATTTCTCCTATGAGCGGTATCTGGAGAACAAAATCCGGGAAGCATTTGATTTCGAAGGAACTCCCCTGCGGCTGTTCACCCGCCGCAAATCGGAGGATTAATAGGTAATAGAAGAGCAAGCCTTCCCCTAACGGAAGGCTTTTTGGGGAGTGTTGGTTATGTGGATGGTTGCAGCGGTTATTGCGTATCTGTTGGGCTCCATCAGCTTCAGCTACCTGATGGGCCGGATGCTGAAGGGCATCGATATCCGCCAGCACGGCAGCGGGAATGCGGGGGCGACCAATACCCTCCGCGTGTTGGGCAAAGGACCGGCGATAGCGGTGCTGAGCCTGGATGTGCTGAAGGGGATTGCCGCCGTGTGGCTGCCGGTTTGGTTGGGTCAGGATATGATCTGGGCCCGGATCATCTGTGGGGTTGCGGTAATTGTCGGCCATAACTGGCCGGTGTTTTTTGGCTTTAAAGGGGGCAAGGGAATTGCCTCCACCATCGGTGTTATGGCGTCGCTTGCTTTTTTGCCGTCATTATTGGCAGGGATTATCGCTATTGTTACTATTGTGATCACCCGGTACGTTTCTTTGGGATCGCTTTTGTTTACTGCATTCATTCCCGTTTTTATCCTGCTTTTGGACCGGTCGATGGAGCTGTTCTGGATCAGTCTGCTGGTGGCGCTGTTCGCCTTCGTCCGGCACCGCAGCAACATTGTCAAGCTGGCCAAGGGGAAGGAAAACAAGCTGGGAGCGAAGAAGAAGGTATGCTAAGTGTATTCCCTCAAATGTGACAAGGGAGGTAGGTCGCCTGTGAAAAAAACCGCTGTGCTTGTAGCGGGCAGCTGGGGAACCGCATTGGCCTCTGTGCTGGCGGACAATGGTCATGAGGTTGTCTTATGGACCCGGCATCCCGAGCAAGTTCATGAAATTAATGCCCTACATACCAATAGCCGTTATTTGAAGGATGCGGTCCTGTCCGGGAACATCCATGCCACCCTCAGCCTGGAGGAAGCGGTACGAGGCGCAGCGGCTGTTGTGCTGGCTGCCCCGTCGTCGGGGATGCGTGAGGTAGCGGGCAATATGCAGCCCTTCCTGTCCCCCCACACGCTGGTCATACATGCCGCCAAGGGCTTCGAGGCCGACTCTCTGAAGCGGATGACCTCCGTCATCGCCGAGGAGCTGCCGCAGCAGAACCCGGACCGGATCGTGGTCCTGTCCGGGCCGAGCCATGCGGAGGAGGTCATCGTGAAGTGTCCCACCACGATTGTGGTGGCAGCCAAGCAGCTGGAAGCCGCAGAGGCGGCTCAGGACCTCTTCATGAGTCCGTATTTCCGGGTATACACCAACCCTGACGTAGTCGGGGTGGAGGTGAGCGGTGCGCTGAAGAATATTATCGCCTTGGGAGCGGGGATGAGCGACGGCCTGCAGTTTGGCGACAATGCCAAGGCGGCTCTCATGACCCGGGGGCTGGCGGAGATCGCCCGCCTGGGTGTGGCTCTGGAGGCCAATCCGCTGACCTTCGCGGGACTATCCGGCTTCGGGGATCTGGTCGTAACCTGCACCAGCCGGCACAGCCGCAACTGGCGGGCCGGGTATATGCTTGGCCAAGGCAAACCTTTGGCTGTGGTGCTGGAGGAGATGGGCATGGTGGTGGAAGGGGTCAAGACTACCCGCGCCGCCTACGAAATGTCCAAACACCATCAGGTGCGTATGCCCATCACCCAGGTGCTGTACCAGGTGCTGTTTGAGGGCAAGGAGCCCAAGCGGGGCGTGGAGGATCTGATGGGCCGCGTCCGCACCCATGAGATTGAGGAGATCGCCCAGGAGGCCGCGGGCAAGTGGTTAGGCTGATCATATAAGCCTACGTCCGCCCAAACCAATTCCGGGACGTTGTCATACAATACCCTATCCGGCGATGAACGCCAAAGGAATAGGGGAGGTATACCGATGCCCGGCAAAGATATGTCCAAGGATGTGCTGAAGGCTGTCAAGAGCAAAACCGGCAAATCCGTTACCCAAAAGGATATTCATAAGCTCGCCAGCAATGTGAAGCCCGGCACTATGCAAAGCGAGGAGCAGCTGCGTCAACTGATTAAGCAGGTGGCGTCGATGGTGAATGTCCCGGTTTCGGAGCAGACGATGAGTGAAATTGTGAAGGCAGTTAAGGGAAGCAATCTGAATCCCAACAATATGGAAGCCCTAATGAAAATGATGATGGGCGGCAAAAAATAATATTTTGCTCTTCTTTTACCGGCCGCCTCAGGGCGGTCTTTTTGCGTAATCGGATTTTCTGATTTTCCCTCGGATGGTATGATGATAGCATGCATCATTTGAAAGAGATAGAAAGGGGAGATGCCTTATGCCGGAGGTAGAGTTTTTGCCGGATGGGAAGAGGGTGAACGTCCGTGCGGGATTGACGCTGCTGGAGGCGGCGAGACAGGCGAAGGTGGCGGTCCGAACCAGGTGCAGCGGCGGTTTAAGCTGCCTGATGTGCAAGGTGCGGGTCGTCGGCGGGGTGGAAGGGCTTACGGAGCCGAAGCAAGCGGAGAAGGCCAAGCTGGGGGCTCTGGAGGCCCAAGGATACCGCTTTGCCTGCCAAGCCAGGGTGACGGGGGCCGTAACGGTAGAATTGCCGGAGGAACCGCTTAAAGCGGCCATAAGAGCGCAGCTGAAACGCCAGCAGGAGGAAGAGGATTTGTGGTAAGGACAAGCATGGAGCTGCTGCGGCAGCTTTTTTTGCGTTCAGGCTTTTTTTTAGATTGGCGTGCCATGCATAAGCCCTGCTGACCGCTCATATATCATAAATCGGGGAAGCTTTGCGCATACCTTGCGGAAAGCCGAATTGGACCGTGGGCACTCCCGGGAATTTTACTATAGAATTCTCTGTCATATTCCGGGGCTGTACACATATATTTTTACTAGTCCAAAAGATGGTACGAGTGTGGCTTCCAATGCGGTGCACATCAGTCATCTTTTTCGGGTACAGGAAGGGCAGGAGAAACGGATCGGCGGGATGCTCCGGCGCTTGGTGTACTACATTTTGAAGGAATTCAGGAGGGGATCATGTTGGAACGAGTCGATATCATTAAGGACATTGCTGAACGCACCGGCGGAGACATCTATCTCGGGGTGGTCGGAGCGGTACGGACAGGGAAATCCACCTTCATCAAACGGTTTATGGAGTCGGTGGTTATTCCCAACATCAAGAACGAGTCGGATCGGGTGAGAGCGGTGGATGAGCTTCCGCAAAGCGCCGCCGGCCGCACCATCATGACTACCGAGCCTAAGTTTGTTCCCAACAATGCGGTTCAAATTTCGGTTGGTGAAGGCTTGAACGTGAATGTCCGGCTGGTGGATTGCGTCGGTTATGCCGTACAAGGGGCTAAAGGCTATGAGGATGAAGCCGGTCCCCGGATGATCTCCACCCCCTGGTTCGATGAGCCGATTCCCTTCCAGGAGGCTGCCGAAATCGGCACCCGCAAGGTGATTCAAGAGCATTCCACCCTCGGTGTAGTCATTACCACAGACGGCAGCATCGCCGAAATTCCGCGTTCCTCTTACGTAGATGCGGAAGAGCGGGTGGTAGCCGAGCTGAAGGAAGTCGGCAAGCCGTTTATTCTGGTCATCAACACGATGAAGCCTGACAGCGAGCCGGCTCAAGAGCTGCGTGCCGAGCTGTCCGCCAAGTATGATATACCGGTCATGGCCTTGTCCGCCGCAACCATGGGTGAAGATGACGTGCTGTCCGTGCTGCGCGAGGTGCTCTACGAATTCCCCGTGCATGAAGTGAACGTGAACCTGCCCAGTTGGGTGATGGTGTTAAATGAGAAGCACTGGCTGCGTACGGAGTTCGAATCCTCTGTCCGTGACACGGTGCAGGACATCCGCAGGCTGCGGGATGTGGACCGTGTGGTAGGCCAATTCGGGGCCTACGACTTTATCGAACGCGCCGCCTTGGCGGATATGAACATGGGCCAGGGTGTAGCCGAGATCGATCTGTTCGCCCCGGATGAGCTGTATGACCATATCCTCCAGGAAGTAGTCGGTGTGGAAATCCGCGGCAAGGACCATCTGCTGCAGCTGATGCAGGACTTTACCCATGCCAAGCGGGAATACGACCAGTTCGCAGAGGCACTGGAAATGGTCAAAACCACCGGCTACGGCATTGCACCGCCTACTCTGGCCGAAATGGCGCTGGATGAGCCGGAGCTGATCCGCCAAGGCTCCCGGTTCGGTGTACGCCTGAAAGCCACAGCCCCCTCGGTACATATGATCCGGGTAGATGTGGAGTCGGAATTCTGCCCCATCATCGGGACGGAAAAGCAAAGCGAGGAGCTGGTCCGTTATCTGATGCAGGATTTCGAAGAAAATCCGCTGAAGATTTGGGAATCCGATATCTTCGGCCGGTCGCTCCATTCCATCGTCCGGGAGGGCATCCAGGGCAAGCTGGCCATGATGCCGGACAATGCCCGCTACAAGCTCCAGGAAACCCTGGGCCGGATCATCAACGAAGGCTCCGGCGGTCTGATCGCCATCATTCTCTGATTACAAGCTTCCCCCTCCATAAAGCTCCGCCTGTGGAACCCCGGTCCGCAGGCTGGGGCTTTTTGCCTATTTATGCTCCAATACACGCAATTTGTCGTATCCGTAAGGGAAAACTTCATTTATCGACTTGAAATTGGGCCGACGGTGTATTACTATGAATTTGTTCGTTTTTATCCAATGGACACGTATAATTCCGAAAGAATCGGTAAACACATGTAATATACCGGGGGGAGGTGAATATGCATGAATAAATCCGATTTGATCGCCAAGGTTGCAGAAAGCTCCGAACTGTCCAAGAAGGACGCTACGAAAGCTGTCGAAGCGGTATTCGAGGCCATCACCGAAGCGCTGCAAGGCGGCGACAAAGTTCAGCTTGTTGGATTTGGTAACTTTGAGGTTCGTGAGCGTTCCGCTCGCAAGGGCAGAAACCCGCAAACCGGCAAGGAAATCGACATTCCCGCAAGCAAGGTGACTTCCTTCAAACCCGGCAAAGCTCTGAGAGACGGTGTACAATAATCTCTCGTACATAGATGCTTATACGGAAAAACGACAGGCCGTGGAATCTGATTTTCGGATTCTTCGGCTTTTTTGATGCCCTGCGGGTATCCGCGGAGCTCCTTCGACGGAAAAGTCTGATTTGTCCTGAATTGTCTGACTTTAAAAAAGTGATATCGAAAAGGTTGACACACCTTGCGAAATAAGGTAAACTCATTTTTGCCGCCGGGAAATGGCGGGCGCTTAAAGGTATCGGGGTATAGCGCAGCCTGGTAGCGCGCACCCTTGGGGTGGGTGAGGTCGCACGTTCAAATCGTGTTACTCCGACCATGTGAAGAAGACATCGTCAATTGCGATGTCTTTTTTCTTTTTTTTCTGGAACTCTTTACAAATGGTTAAAAAACGAATATAATCGTTTTTGTTGACTTAAGGTATCGGGGTATAGCGCAGCCTGGTAGCGCGCACCCTTGGGGTGGGTGAGGTCGCACGTTCAAATCGTGTTACTCCGACCATGTGAGGAAAGACATCGTTAACTGCGGTGTCTTTTTTCTTTTCTCCGGGGTTTGACAGGAGAGGAACAATCCAGCATCATAGGGATAGGAAGCTTTTAGAGGAGGTCCAAGCAGATGGACAAGGAGCAGGCGCAGAGCGGAGAATATTTCGTAGTGAAGGCCAAGGATAACGGTGTGCATGTAATCGGTTTGACAAGAGGACAGGACACCCGCTTTCACCATACGGAAAAGCTGGACAAAGGGGAAGTAATGATCGCCCAGTTTACGGATCATACCTCTGCCGTGAAGGTCCGGGGCAAAGCAATCATTTGGACAAAATATGGAGTTGTTGATACGGAAGAATAAGAATATCGGAATAAGCAGGCATAGCCTGCTTTTTTCTTTTGTACAATGGAAAGGGGGAATATGAATCGGCCGGGCCTTGGTTCCGGCGGCTGGAGTTGATAAACAATGAAGCTGGCTGCGCGTTTGGCCGCGGCACTGCTGGTGTCACTGGGGATTGCCTGGGGGCTGTCCTGGCTGCCCCAAGGAAGCTCACAGGCGGATCCGGTCTTCCAACCGGGGGGCGCCGGTTATCTGACGGAAACCAATTTGGTGGACGCGCTTGCCTCGGTACCGCTGGATCTGGAGATTGCCAGCGCCAATCTGCAGCATGGTGTACTGTCGGTGGATCTTTTTTTGCCGAAGGGTGTGAGCGGGGAAAGATTCGTCTATCATGATTTGTATGGGCTATGCAGCTTCTCCTGGAATTCCACCGCCAACGTGAACCATCTGCTGGTTCGGGTGCTGCAGCAGAACGCCGGCGACCGGCATTCCAAGGAGCTCCTGCTTGCCATGGAGGCTAAACGGAGCCAATGGAACAGAGAGGTGCTGCCTGCGGAAAGTCCCGTTGCCCTCTTCAAGAGCGAGCTGGAAAAGCAGGGGAATTTCAGCTACACCCCCCTATGGATGAAACAAAACTGACTGCCGCCACAAAATATTCACGAAATCGTGCGGTCAATTGCAGGTTATGCTATAATTAAATGCTGTAGATTTGAGTGTGATTTTCATCATGTTCGGAGGCAACCGGATGAGTTCATTTCACCTGCCCGAGTTGGCAAAGCAATATACACAGTACGATATGATCAGGCTTCACACGGAAGTGCCCGCTTTTCCGGAGGCACGCTCCAGGCTTCTTTTGGCCTTTCTTCATGAATCCGGCAATGCGGGGAAATCGGCAGAAAGCTTGACGCTGGCCGTATCTCTGGTTCAAATGGGCATCGATATCCATGAGATGGTTTCCATGTCCAATCAGGTGAAAGAAAAGAAGGCTGTCCGTTCCCGCCAGTTGAAGGTATTGGCGGGTGATTATTTCAGTTCAGGATATTATCATCTCCTGTCCGAAGCCGGGGAGATCGGCATGGTGGAGCATATTGCAGGTTCCATATGCGAGGTCAACCGGCTCAAAATGACGCTGTACGCCCGCATCCGGCAATTGAAGCTGACTGCGGAGGAGTATCTTCAGCAGATGGCGGGCATCCGCGCACAGCTTTTCGCAAGGTTCGACCATCTCATGAAAAGTGGGCTGGGCAAAGCATGGCAGGACATTCTTGAATGCTTCACCCGCTGCGAGCTGCTGGCGGACGAGTTGGACCAGCTTGGCAACCCGGAGCGGCTTCGGGAAAGCTGGGCATTCTGGCGGATGAGGGAGCAGGGGTACGGAGAACTTCTTGGCCAGCTGGAATCGTCCGCGGACAAGCAGGAGCAGATCAACGCCTTGATGCAGAAATGCAGGATTAAAGAACAGCTTCTACAGTTATTGGATGAGCAAGTGGGTCATTTATATGAAAAAGCAAGGCGACTGGATTCGGACAGACTGATGCAGGAGCTGCTGCAGATCGGGGATCCTTTTCTCCGTCTGGTGCGGCAGCCGCCGGCTGCTGGAGGAGCGATGAGGTGACAATCAGATGAGTTCCACCCAATCCAAGGAAAAATTTGTGCATGAGGTCTTTGAGAGCATCGCCCCTAAGTACGATCTGATGAATGATGTGCTGAGCTTCAGGCAGCATAAGTTATGGCGCAAGCGAACCATGAAACGGATGGCCATGAAGCCGGGGGATACGGCCATCGACCTGTGCTGCGGCACCTGCGACTGGACCATCTCCATGGCCCAGGCCAGCGGCTCCGGGCGGATTGTCGGTCTTGATTTCAGCCGGAATATGCTGGAGCGGGGGAGAGTTAAGGTCCGGGATGTGGGGCTGGAGCGGCAGATCGAGCTGATGGAAGGCAACGCGATGGAGCTTCCGTTCCCGGATAATACCTTCGATTACGCCACGATCGGCTTTGCGCTCCGCAATGTACCCGATCTGGTTAAGGTGATTGAGGAGATGCGGCGGGTGGTAAAACCCGGCGGGATGGTGGTTTCATTGGAATTGTCCAAGCCTACCTGGCAGCCCTTTAAGTCGATTTATTATTTTTACTTCCAGCGGATTCTTCCTGTGCTGGGGCGCCTGCTGGCTAAGCGGTACGAGCAGTACAAGTGGCTGCCGGAATCATTGATCACGTTTCCCGATCATAAGGAATTGGCCCGGATATTCAGGGATTGCGGCCTGGAGCGGGTAGAAGCAAGGCCCTTCACAGGCGGAATAGCCGCTCTGCATCTGGGGATCAAACCCCGGCAGGAGAAGGGAGACTCGGCGCATGTGGAATAAAATTAAGATTTTCTTGGAAATGATTAAGTTTGAACATACAGTGTTCGCCTTACCCTTTGCTTATATGGGCGCCCTGCTGGGTTCGATGACGGTGAACGGGCATCTGCCCTCTTGGAGCCAGATCGGCTGGGTAACCCTGGCGATGGTGGGAGCCCGAACGGCCGCCATGAGCCTGAACCGGGTCATTGACAAGGCCATCGATGCACGAAATCCCAGAACGAAAAACCGCGCTATTCCCGCGGGTCTCATCAGCTCGGCAGAAGTCATCCTGTTTATTGTGGCCTCATTCGCCTTATTAATCTGGGCCAGCTCCCAGCTGAACCCATTATGCGTCAAGCTGCTTCCTATCGCCGTATTTTTCCTGGTCTTTTATTCTTATACCAAACGGTTTACCTGGCTGTGCCATATCATTCTCGGCTTAACCATTGCGCTTGCGCCGCTGGGCGGCTGGGTGGCGGTGACCGGACGGATCGACTGGATCTCGATTGTGTTTTATTTGACGGTTGCATGCTGGACTGCAGGATTTGATGTTATCTATGCCTGCCAGGATGTGGAGTATGACCGTTCTGAAGGACTGCATTCCATTCCGGCGCGCTTCGGGATTGCCAAGGCTTTGATTATCTCCAGAGGGCTCCATGTGATGACTGCAGTCGGTTTTGCGGCTCTGTACCTGATTACGGATTTAAGCTGGGTATTTTTTGCGGGACTCATTATTGCTTATGTAATTCTGTATTATGAGCACCACCTGGTGAAGCCTCATGACCTGAGCAAGCTGGATACGGCGTTCTTTACGATGAATGGCATTCTGAGCATGCTGGTATTCGTATTTACCTTATTTGATATGGTGGTGCATTGATGTCAAAGGCAAGGAAGCCGTGGATCGTCGGTATAACGGGAGCAAGCGGTGTAGTGTACGGCGTGGAGCTGTGCCGCGAGCTGCTCCGGCAGCGGATCCCCGTGCACCTGATCGTAACGGATGCCGGGTGGCGGGTGTTGAAGGACGAGCTGGGCTGGGACACCTCGGACCGCACAGCGGAGCTGAGAGCGCAGCTGGACCCGGCGGAAGGCCTGCTTACCCTTCATCCGGTCCGGGATGTGGGAGCGTCTGTAGCCAGCGGCTCCTTTCTCACATCCGGTATGGTCATTGTTCCTTGCTCCATGGGGACCCTGTCCGCCGTGGCGAGGGGGGCTTCCGACAATCTGCTGGAGCGTGCGGCGGACGTGGTGCTGAAGGAGGGCAGACCCCTCCTTCTGGTGCCGCGGGAAACACCCTTGCATGCGATTCATTTGGAAAATATGCTAATTCTTGCCCGGAGCGGAGTGAAGATTATTCCTGCCATGCCGGGCTTTTACCACCAGCCCCGGAGCCTGGAGGATATTGTCCGCTTCCTGGTTGGGAAAATTCTGGATATGATGGATGTCGAGCATGATATGTATACAAGATGGGGAGCGCATACGAATGAATCCATATCCGATACGGATCGGCCGGATTGATTACACCAATGTGTGGCCGATTTTTCATCACTTTCCTGAACACCGATTCACCGGACGTGTGGAACTGCTCCGTCAGGTTCCCGCCAGCTTGAACCGGGCTATGGCGGAGGGAACGGTAGCCATGGGACCCATATCCAGCTTCGCCTACGGCGAGCATGCGGATGAATATGTGCTGCTGCCGGACCTGTCCGTCAGCGCCTGGGGGCCGGTGAATTCCATCCTGCTGTTCCACCGGAAGCCGCTGGCCGAGATTGCCAACGGCCGGATTGCCCTGGTGAACACCTCGGCCACCTCCGTAAATTTGCTAAAGATCATCCTGGAGCATTATTATAAAGGGACACCGTCTTATTTTTCCTCCCCGCCCAATTTGGACGCCATGATGCAGGAAGCCGATGGCGCTCTTCTTATCGGGGATGACGCCATCCGGGCAAGCTGGCTGGACCACGGTTACCAGGTAACCGACTTGGGTCAGGAATGGAACCGGCTGACGGGGCATTGGATGTCCTTCGCTGTCTGGGCCATCCGGGAGGATGCGGTGAACGCGTATCCGGAGCTGGTCCGCGAGGTGTACGAATCCTTCGTAGAAAGCAAGGAGAAGGGCTTGAAGGATGCCAGCGGCATGATCAGCTTGGCCGTTGCTACAATTGGGGGCACTGAAGCCTATTGGGACCGGTACTTTCATCAGCTGACCTACGACTTTGCCGAGCCCCAGTGGAAGGGATTGTCGCTGTATTTCAAGCTGGCTGCGGAGCTTGGTCTGTTGGACAAGCAGCCAACCATCCGGATCTGGAAGGAAAATACCTTAATGCAGGTGAAGGAATGAAAATAGTCGACATTTATGCCCGCTTAAAAAAAGATCTGAATCACATTGAAAAAGAGCTGGATCGTTCCGTCCGTTCGGAGCATGTCCAACTGAGCGAAACCTCCCTGCATCTGCTTAAAGCGGGCGGCAAGCGGCTGCGTCCAGTGTTTGTCCTGCTGTCCGGCCAGTTCGGCCGGTACGATATGGACAGGCTGAAGAACATTGCCGTTTCCATGGAACTGATCCACATGGCTTCGCTGGTCCATGACGATGTGATTGACGATGCGGACACCCGCCGCGGCCAACCCACCGTCAGGGCCAAATGGGATAACCGGGTGGCCATGTATACGGGCGATTACATTTTTGCCCGGGCCTTAGAGGTGATTACCCAGCTGGCTGACCCCCGTATCCACCGCTCTATGTCCTCCGCCTTGGTGGAGATGAGCATCGGTGAAATGGAGCAGATCCGCCTGTTTTTCCATTCAGGCCAGCGGGTAAGGGATTATCTGCTCCGCATTAAGCGGAAAACGGCCCTGCTCATCGCAGTAAGCTGCCAGCTGGGGGCATTAGCGGCAGAAGCGGGTGATGTGATCAGCACCAAGCTGTACCAATACGGTTATTATGTCGGTATGGCTTTCCAGATCAGGGATGATGTGCTGGATTTAAGCGGAACGGAGGAGCAGATTGGCAAACCGCCGGGAAGTGATATCCGCCAGGGTAATATTACCCTGCCGGTCATCTACGCGCTCCGGCAGGAGGATTTGAATGTGGAGCTCCTGACGGAAATTGAGCGTATCCAAGCTGCCGACGGACAGACGGACATTAGCCGGTTTTTGGAGCTGGTGCTCTCCAGCCGGGGTGTGCAGCGTGCCGAAGCCTTGGCTGAGCGTTATATCCAAAAGGCCATTCAGGTGTTGGAGCCGCTTCCCGCAGGCCGCCATAAGGATGATCTGATCCGCATTGCCCATTTTGTGGGCAACCGCTCGTATTAGAAGCTACTCCTGATCCCGCTGTGTTTTGACGAAGAAAACCAAGGATTTACGTTAGGTGCCGCTCCGATACATAAGCATCGTTTGCATTTGCGAATCATACTTATATAGAGTACACTAGTCATGTGATTTTCGTCATACATAAACTGAGGTGATGACAGTTGGATAAGACTTTCTTGATGGTGAAGCCCGATGGTGTGCAACGCGGATTAATCGGAGAAATTGTGAAGCGCTTTGAAATGAAAGGGTTTCAACTTATCGCCGCCAAGCTGTTGATTGTCTCGAAGGAACAGGCGGAATTTCATTATGCGGAGCACCGGGAAAAACCGTTCTACGGGGAATTGGTGGATTTTATCACCTCCGGACCGGTGTTTGCCATGGTTTGGCAGGGGGATGATATTGTCACCCTCTCGCGGCTGATGATGGGCAAAACCAAAGCGGTGGATGCAGTTCCCGGCACAATCCGGGGCGATTTTTCAATACATACGGGCATGAACCTGATTCACGGCTCCGATTCGCCGGAAGCGGCGGTAAGGGAAATCGGCAACTTCTTCCCTCCGGAGGAGCTCGTTGCCTATGAACGGGCAAATAACAGATGGATTTAAGCGTTATCATGCCGGACACCTGGATTCCTGGAATCCGGGTGTTTTTGTTGTCTGCCGAGGCACGGATTTTTTGTCGGGGCAAGAAGGAGTTTGGCGCAAACGCATGGAATACATAGCGGAGCCGAACGCATTTATCCGAATTTGTCCCGTCCGGCGGTTCAAAAAAGTGAACAAGCATCGTAAGCATCAGCTGTGGGTCTCATGGAAAGACTTCCTAGCGTATGCCGACCCGGGAGGAAAATAGACGATGGAAGACAAGGATTTTGCCCTCTTTATTAAAAAAGTTAAGGATTTTACCGCGATTGATTTGTCGCAATACAAAGAAGCGCAAATGAAACGGCGTCTCACCACTCTGCGTGAAAAAAAGGGTTATAAAACCTTTGCGGATTTTTTCGACGCCATGATGAAGGACAAGAACCTGTTCTATGAATTTTTGGACAGAATGACCATCAATGTCTCTGAATTTTGGCGCAATCCGAACAGGTGGGAGATTCTGGAGAAGCAATTTGTGCCGGAGATGCTGAAGGCCACCAGACGCCCCAAGGTATGGAGTGCGGCCTGCTCCACCGGCGAAGAGCCGTACACCCTGGCGATGATTCTGGCGGAGCAAGGCAAAGGGATGGATATTCAGCTGCTGGCCACGGATATAGATGAAGGAGCGCTGGAGAAGGCCAAAAAAGGGGTTTATCCGGACCGCTCCATCCGGGATGTGCCTGCCTCCTACCTGAAGAAGTTCTTCCGTCAGGACCAGCTGACCTTTTGTGTGACGGATGAGCTGAAGCGTATGATCCGGTTCCAAAAGCAGAATTTGCTGGTGGACCAGTTTGAGGAAGGCTTCGATTTGATCGTTTGCCGCAATGTGATGATCTATTTCACGGAAGAGGCCAAGCATTTGCTGTACCACAAGTTTGCCAAGGCGCTGAAGCCGGGCGGAATCCTGTTTGTCGGCAGCACGGAGCAGATTTTTTCGCCGGGCCAGTATAACATGGAGCCTGCAGATACATTCTTTTACAGGAAAAAGTAAAGGGGAGTATAAGGGTTCCCAGCTTTTCCTATACTATACACATAAGCCGCTTTTTCCAATGACTCCAGACGCAACCAAAAGGAAGCGGCTTGACTTCCAGATCGCATGAGGGGGACGTCGAGATGGATAAGCGGAAGGTGATTACAGCTTACCGCCGCGGGTTTATTACGATGCAGGAGTGTGCGCAGATATTGGGCATCGATTTGTCTCAGCTTACCGGCATGATGAACGATCCCGAGCTGCAGGAGGTACGGATGCGGAAGGATTCGTCTCCATCCTCTCTTCCACTGTTGTAGCGCGGCGTATAAAGACCCGGCTGCAGGGATCGATTCCTTGCAGCCGGTTTTTTGTCTTTGTGGGGGAGGATGGAGGAGGGGAGTGGAATGCGTGGATGGGTGGAGAGGCAGTTGGGTGAAGAGGTGCTGATCATTATCCCTACTGAATGCGGAAGCGGAGCTACCTCTATCGTTCAAACCCAAAAGGGACGTTACATTGCCAAAGTGGGAGAACGGCAGGATTTTTTGGATTTGTACGAGAAGGTATTGCCGTTATTAGAGTCCTCCGGGCTTAAACAAAGCCATATTATAGCCCGTAGTAATCGGTTAGTTCTATATGAATGGATAACTGGGGACACTTGTAAGGTTTTTTCCGAAGTACAAACTAAACAGGCAATTAAATATATAAAAAAATATTTTGAAGCATTGCGAAGCTTTCCGATTAACGATGTTAAATTGGAAAGACAGAATGCTTGGGACGATGCTCAATCATTGGAGTTCCTTTTGGATAAATTACCGGATACCGGAATTTTCTCGGTTTCTCCTTCTATTGCAGAAGCAACAGCAAGGTTATCCAGGATGAGGGATTTGATCACAACGTTGCCCAAGCAGCTCATTCACGGTGATTTAGGTGCAGATAACTTTCTGATGCGTGGGAATATGGTTACGTCCATAATCGATTTCACTCCACAAATTGCCCCCGAGATGTATGGGCTCTGTCAATTTTTATACTGGAATGTATTATGGCAGGAGGAATCTGCAGCTTCACTTCACACCTGGGCAAAAGTATATTCGGAAGTAATGAATGAAGAAATATTTGATTGTTGTATGCTGCAGGTCACCTTGTATCGTGTTGTTGGTCCATTATTGAATGGTGTTACCACAGTACATAAGCGGGTTCATCTGTTAGAAGTATTATTGGAGAGCAGCATATGAGGGTGTACTTGATTAAAGGGCCGAATCCGGTGAGTGCTTGTGAAATATCATGTTAATTAGTCTGGTGGAGAAGCAGGTTCCTTTTTTAACGGAACTCAGCCGACCTTAAACGGGAAAAAGTCACATTGTCGCCGGGTAACGGAACTCTCCGACCCTTAGAGGCGGTAAACAACGTAGTATGCTGCTGAAAACGACTCTAAGGAACGCTGAGTTCCGTAAAAATAGCAAACAGCCTGTTTTTGCTCGCTAAAGGTTTCTTAGTTCCGTTAGCGGCGGACGGGTGCTGCTTCATATTGGCGGGAGCAGCGGTGATCGATTGTGATAATGGCTTGACTGCGGCCTGTGGCCTGCTGCCGTGTCATCGTCGATGACCGACAGAGATGACTGGCAGCCGCTACGGCTGATTCTAACGGAAACCAGAGCCGCTATTTGCCTACAAATCGGCAGATTAAAAATCTAACGGAAGTGAGTGCCGCTATTAGTGGGATTTAGCCTGTTTAAGGGGCGAAATGAGACAGATAGCGGCGCTGGCCGCCGTTAGAATTTCCAAAGGTGCGATGTGGCCGAAATAAGGGCTGTGGCCGCCGTTAGCCTGGTCCACCTGAGTGCGAGGGTATCCGCCACCTCCGGAGATTCATACCTTCAATGCCTAGATAACCTCCAAAGCTCCTCCCAGCAAACATGAAGTGGAGCAAGGGATTGTCAAACCGGCGGATCTGTACTATAATAACCCATAAGTTAGTGCATAAAAGCGCTAAAGTAAAATGCGGATTTGATGACACGCTTTAAAGCGATACAGAAAATAGAGGAGAATTGCTCATGAGATATTTGACGGCAGGCGAAACCCACGGACCGCAGTTGACGGCGATTATCGAAGGCCTCCCCAGCAATATGAACGTATTGGCGGAGGAGATTAATAACCAGCTGGCTCGCAGGCAAAAGGGATACGGCCGGGGTCTGCGGATGCAGATTGAGAAGGACACGGTGAACATTGTCGGCGGTGTCCGCCATGGCAAAACCACCGGAGCTCCGGTTGCCCTTGTGGTGGAAAACAAGGATTGGGCCCACTGGACCAAGGTGATGAGTGTGGAGCCGGTGGAAGAGGAGAACGAAGGCAAACGCCGGGTGAACCGCCCGCGTCCCGGACATGCGGATCTGAACGGCGGATTGAAATATAACCAGCGAGACTTGCGCAATATTCTCGAACGCTCCAGCGCCCGCGAAACGACTGTAAGAGTTGCAGTTGGGGCCATTGCCCGGGCCTTCCTTGCGGAATTCGGCATCAAGGTGGCCGGCCAGGTGATCCGTATCGGCGAGGTGGAGGCAGTACGCCAGGAGCTGCCGTTAGATGAACTGATCCGGCTGACGGAGGAATCTCCGGTCCGCGTGACGGATAAAGGAGCGGAAGCCAGAATGATGGCCGCCATCGACCAAGCCAAGTCCGAGGGGGATACCCTGGGTGGGATTGTGGAAGTGATCATAGAGGGTGTGCCTGTAGGCCTCGGAAGCCATGTGCAATGGGACCGGAAGCTGGATGGCCGTATTGCCCAGGCGGTTGTATCCATCCAGGCCTTCAAGGGTGTGGAGTTTGGTATCGGGTTCGAAGCCGCGTCCACCAAAGGCTCCAAGCTCCATGACGAGATTCTGTATTCGGAGGAAGAAGGCTTTAACCGCAGAACCAACCGGGCGGGAGGCCTGGAGGGCGGGATGACCACAGGTGAACCCATTGTGGTGCGTGGAGTTATGAAGCCCATCGCAACACTCTACAAAGCGCTGCCTAGTGTAGACATCGACACCAAGGAAGTCTTTACCGCTCAGATCGAACGCTCCGATACCTGCGCCGTGCCTGCTGCAGGCGTTATTATGGAGAACGTTGTGGCATGGGTGGTGGCTCAGGCGTTTATGGAGAAATTCGGCGGGGATTCCATTGAGGAAATTCGCCGCAATTATACAAGCTACCTGGAACAGGTGAAGGAGTACTGAGTCATGGAGACCAAAATTCTGAACGTGGACCTGGGAGAGCGCAGCTATCCCATCCATATCGGCGAGGATGTGACGGCTTCCATCGGAAGCCTCTTGGCGGACAGGGGGATCAAGCCGGGTACCTCTCTCTTGATTGTGACAGATCGGAATGTAGCGGCGCTGCACCTGGACCGGATTGTTGGACTGTTGGGCCAATCCGGCTACAAGGTCGGCACATACATCGCGGAGCCGGGTGAAGCTACCAAGTCGCTGGCTGTACTTCAGGACATTATCGGCACCGCATTGGACACGGGCCTGGACCGGAATTCGGTGTTTATCGCTTTGGGCGGAGGAGTTATCGGGGACTTGTGCGGGTTCGCAGCGGCCAGTTACATGCGCGGAGTCCGTTTCGTGCAAGTGCCCACTACCATTTTGGCCCATGACAGCAGTGTTGGCGGGAAGGTTGCCGTTAATCATCCCAAGGCTAAGAATGTTATCGGGGCTTTTTATCAGCCGGAGATTGTCATTTATGATACCAAGCTGCTGTTGACCCTGCCCCCGCGGGATGTCCGCTCCGGTCTGGCGGAGGTAGTCAAGCATGGCCTGATTTGGGATGAGGACTTTACCTCCTGGTGCAATGAAAATGCAGGCAGGCTGCTGAGTCTGGATTTGGAAGCGTTGGGCGAGGCGCTGTACTTCGGCTGCAAGGTAAAGGCGCAGGTAGTATCCGAGGACGAGAAGGAGAACGGGCTGCGGGCAA
Organism: Bacillota bacterium; assembly: GCA_023386955.1. Classification (GTDB taxonomy): domain Bacteria; phylum Bacillota; class Bacilli; order Paenibacillales; family NBRC-103111; genus Paenibacillus_AR; species Paenibacillus_AR mesotrionivorans. The sequence continues at coordinate 269,344 of JAEWIS010000038.1, read as the reverse complement.
TCCTGAATCTGGGCCACACGCTGGGCCATGCTCTGGAGGCCGTAGCCGGTTATGGCGAGCTGACTCATGGGGAGGCTATAGCCATTGGTATGGTGGGGGCGGCCCGTCTTGCGGTTAAGATGGGGTACCCCGAGGACATTCATACTGTCACCAAGGCGCTTATGGAGAAGTTCCAATTACCTGTGGTGATCGATGCGGCGTACAGCACGGATGACATTATGTCCGCTATGCAGCACGACAAGAAATTCCGTGACGGCAATATGGTCTACATTGTGCCAACAGCCATCGGCAGGGTTAAGATCGACAGCTCGGTTTCGGCGGATATGGTGCGTGCCGTAGTGGATGAGCTTAAAGGAGGAGAGTAATCCATGACAGTACGCGGCATACGCGGCGCAACTACAGTCGCTTTGGATAATGAACCGGAAATCCTGCAGGCCACCTCGGACCTGCTGCTCCGGATTGTGGAGGATAACCATGTGGAACCGGAGGATATTTGTAGTGTGTTTGTCACTACAACGGAGGATCTGACCGCTGCTTTTCCCGCCAAGGCTATCCGCCAAATGGAGGGCTGGGAGCTGGTGCCTCTGATGTGCTCTCTGGAAATACCCGTTAAGCCCAGCCTGCCCAAGTGCATCCGGCTGATGGTGCATGTGAATACGGACAAAGCCCAGAAGGAAATCCGTCATGTCTATCTGAATGAAGCCAGGGTGCTGCGGCCGGATATTGCCGGATAGGTTAAGTGGAAGCGGCATATTGCCTATGGATAATGGTCGCCTAGAAGAAGTCTTGGCGCAATCCATTGTCTATTGACGGGAACGGGAGCATGGGGTATAGTGGATAACAAGCAATGAGAGTCAGTTGAGGGCAGTAGATGCCAAGCCAGAGAGCAAGTTGGAAGAGTTGAGCCGAGTGAAGCAGAGCTGAGAAGGCCGGGGACGCAGGAAGCGTAACGGTGTCTCTTGCCGCATTCCTTGTTTGCCGCATTAGCCGCAATCAGGGTGCTTATTTCCTATTGGACTCATTTCTTCCATAACGACTCGGCAGCCTCTACTTCCAAAGTAGGGGCTTTTTTGCATATTTTTTCGGGGGCTCCCCCAAAAGTAATCGGAATAAGCTACGGAGCTGAACTTCACTTTTGGGGGATTGGTTAGACGGGGCTCCCCCAAAAGTAATCGGAGTGGGCTACGGAGCTGAACTTCACTTTTGGGGGACAAAAAAGGAAAGGAGAAGGTGCCCATGTACTCACCTAACGTCGGAGAGGTGATCCGCCTGGCGCGGGAATATAATCTGATTCCCGTTGTCCGCCATTTACTGGCCGATACGGAAACGCCGATCCGGGTGTTTCAGCAATTTTATAACGAAAAGCGTGCGTTCCTGTTGGAAAGTGTGGAAGGTGGAGTCAAGTGGGCCCGCTACTCCTTTATTGGAACCGATCCGTTCCTGCTGGTAAAAGCCAAAAACGGGATCACTGAAATCCAAAATGGCAAGGAACATGTCCGTTACGAGGAGCAAAAGCCGGTGGAGGTCCTGAAATCCCTTCTCCGGTCGTATAGAAGTCCATCCATACCGGATCTGCCCCGGTTCACCGGAGGCGCCGTCGGATTTTTCGGTTATGATCTCCTGCAATATTATGAACGGCTGCCCAAGCACAAGCTGGATGATCTGGAGATGGACGATATCCACTTTATGTTCTGTGACCAGGTCATCGCCTTTGACCATTTTAAGCAGCAGCTGAAGGTAATCTCCAATGTCCATATTCCGGAGGGGGCGACGGATGCCCAGATTATCCGGGCCTACGACGAAACCTGCGCCAAAATTGACGCACTGATCACCAAGCTGACCCGGCCTGTCCCGGCCAACCGGATGATTCACCGCCCCATACCCGACAATGTGGAGCTGGGCGATATCCGCTCCAATGTGACCAAGGATAAATTTATCGCCAATGTGGAGGCGGCCAAGGATTATATCCGGGCCGGGGATATTTTTCAGGTGGTGCTGTCCCAGCGCTTCGAAATCGAAACGGCCGTGGAGCCTCTTCAGGTCTACCGGATTTTGCGGACGATGAATCCTTCCCCATATATGTACGTGCTGAAGCTGGATGACGAGGTGATCGTCGGCACTTCCCCCGAGCTGCTGGTGCGGGTGGAGGATGAGCAGGTGGAAACCCGGCCTATCGCCGGCACCCGGCCAAGAGGTGCAACGCCCGAGGAGGACGAAGAGCTGGAACGGGACCTCCTCGCTGACGAAAAGGAACGGGCAGAGCATCTGATGCTGGTGGACCTGGGCCGCAACGATCTGGGCCGGGTTTCCGAATTCGGCACCGTCAAATGCAACACCTTCATGGAAATTGAGCGTTACTCCCACGTGATGCACATCGTATCCAACGTGACCGGACGGATCCGGCGGGATAAGGATTTCTTCGACGCTTTCCTGTCCTGTATGCCGGCAGGCACCGTCTCCGGTGCTCCCAAGCTGAGGGCTATGGAGATTATCGCCGAGCTGGAAAATGAAGCGAGAGGCTGCTACGCCGGAGCCATCGGCTACCTGGGCTTCTCCGGTAATCTGGACACCTGCATCACCATCCGCACAGTCGTGTTCAAAAACGGCAAAGCCTACGTTCAAGCTGGCGCCGGTATTGTCTGGGATTCCGTCCCCGAGAAGGAATACGAGGAGACGGTAAACAAGGCCAAGGCGCTGTTGAAGGCCATCCGCACAGCAGAAGCGGTGTTCGGCGCGGAGCCGGCGGTTACGGTGAATGGGGATTATTTTATCGGAGGCTAAAAGCATAGAGGGTTACATCCGGCCAGAGGCTAAGGGCCAGGTTATTTCGTGACAGGGGGATTGAACGTGGAGACGTTTACTATTCAGCAGGGCATCGCCCAACTGGTGGAGGGCCGGCATTTGAACCGTGAGCAGGCCGCCTCCGTGATGGCTCAGATAATGGAAGGACAGGTCAGCCAGGCGCAATTCGGCAGTTTGGTGACGGCCTTGCGGATCAAAGGCGAAACCATCGAGGAGGTCACCGGTTTTGCCCAGTCCATGCGGCGGTATGCCCGGAAAGTGGCCACGGACAGCGCCAATCTGCTGGATACCTGCGGAACCGGCGGGGACGGCGCGCATACCTTCAACATCTCCACCGCATCGGCGCTGGTGGCGGCTGCTGGAGGCATCCGCGTAGCGAAGCACGGGAACCGGGCGGCCTCCAGCAAAAGCGGCAGTGCGGATGTGCTGGAAGCGTTGGGCGTGAATATCGCATTGGATGACGCGGGAGCTGCCCGCTGTCTGGATAAACTGGGGATTTGCTTCATGTTTGCCCAGGTATTCCATCAGTCGATGAAGCATGCCGCCGTACCCCGCAAGGAGATCGGTATCCGTACTGTATTCAATCTGCTGGGTCCCTTGACCAATCCGGCATCGGCGGACCGCCAGCTGCTGGGTGTATTCGATCTGGAAAAAACCGAGCTGATGGCCAATGTGCTGAAGGAGCTGGGGCTGAAGAGGGGAATGGTGGTAGCCAGCCGGGACGGGCTGGACGAAATCAGTATTTCCGCACCGACACGGATCACCGAGCTGAAAAACGGGGAGGTATCCACTTTCGAGCTGACGCCGGATGATCTGGGGCTTCGGGCATCGGGCATCGAGGCCATTGCCGGCGGAGACGCGTCAACCAATGCGGACATCATCCTGTCCGTGCTCCGCGGCGAACGGGGAGCCTACCGGGATGTGGTGCTGGCCAATGCGGGAGCCTGCTTCTATGTGTCCGAACGCTGCACCACCCTCCAGGAGGGAGTCAAGCTCTCTGCCGCTGCCATCGATTCGGGACGTGCTTACCAGAAGCTGCAAGAGCTTATACAATATACCGGGGAGCTGAGCCATGTTTCTTGATCGGATTGTCTCCACCAAAAAGCAGGAAGTAGAGCAGTTGAAGTCGGTCTTTTCCTTGTCCAAGGCGGAAGCACAGATCGCCGGAATGGCTCCTTGCCTCGGGTTTGCGGATAAAGCGGGCAGGAACAGCAATAGGCCGATGGGGCTGATCGCTGAAGTGAAGAAGGCATCCCCCTCCAAGGGTCTCATCCGGGAGGACTTTCACCCTGTGCGCCTGGCAAAGGCCTATCGTGATGCCGGAGCCGATTGCATCTCCGTGTTGACAGACAAGGATTATTTCCAGGGCAGTAACGATTATCTGCGCGCCGTCCGCGAAGCAGTAGCGCTGCCGCTGCTGCGCAAGGATTTTACCATCGATTACCGCCAGGTCTATGAAGCCCGGCTGCTGGGAGCGGATGCGGTGCTCCTGATTGCCGCCATCCTGAAGCCCCAAGAGATGAAGGAACTGCTCACCATTGCCCGGGACATTGGTCTGGATGCTTTGGTAGAGGTGCATGACCGGTCCGAATTGGAGCGTTCCCTAGAGCTGGGTGTACCGCTTATCGGTATCAATAACCGGAATCTGCATACCTTCGTGACAGATATCCGCACAACAGAGGAGCTGATCCGGTATGTTCCCAAGGAAGTTCCTGTCGTCAGCGAAAGCGGCATTGGACGGCCTGAGGAAATCAGCTACTTGCAGAGTGTGGGAGCCAAGGCTGTGCTGATTGGAGAGCATTTCATGCGCCAGCCGGATGTAGGGCAGGCGGTTATTGATCTCTTAGGTCCTGTCGTGGAAGGTAAGAGGTGAAGCCGCTTATGCCAACAGTGAAAATTTGCGGCATCCGCATGCCGGAAACGCTCTTGGCCATGAAGGGGCTCCCGGTGGATCATATCGGCTTTGTTTTCGCCAAAAGCAAAAGGCAGGTCAGCCCGGAGGAAGCGGGCCGTCTGATCCGGCTGCTCCGGGAGGAGGGCTTCCAGGAGCAGGGGGGCTTTCTGGCGGCGGGAGTGTTCGTTAATCCCACCCTGGAGGAATTGGAGGCTGTGCTGGCGGAGGCGCCTCTGGACATTGTACAATTGCATGGACAGGAAACGCCTTTATTTTGCCAAGAGGTTAAGGAACGCTTCGGTGTAGGAATCTTTAAGGCAGCCAGTTTACCGGAGTCAGGGGAAGGCGGAGTGGGTGATCTGACCGAGGTTACGGTTGCCCGATTGACGGAGACACTGGAGCCCTATGTGCCTTATTCAGATGCGTTTCTGCTGGATACCTTCGATCCCGTTATAGGTGGAGGCAGCGGCAGGACGTTCCCGTGGCAGGCGATTCCCCCTGTCCGTGATTGGGCCCGCAAGGCGGGGCACAGGCTGATTATTGCCGGAGGGCTTCATGGAGATAATGTGGAACAGCTGTTGGCGGATTATGGTCCCGACGGCGTGGATGTGTCCAGCGGTGTGGAGACTGATGGTGTGAAGGACCCGGATAAGATCCGGATTTTCGTGGAAAGGGTGAAACGATCATGAGTATCGGACAAGTGCCTGACCAATATGGCCGATTCGGCAAATTCGGAGGACGGTATGTCCCCGAAACCTTAATGAACGCCCTCCTTGAGCTGGAGGAGGCATATAAGAAATACTCCAAGGACCCGGAGTTTATCGCCGAGCTGGACGGGCTGTTGAAGCATTATTCCGGACGCCCCACCAATTTGTATTATGCGGAGCGCCTGACGGAGCATTTGGGCGGTGCGAAAATTTATTTGAAGCGCGAGGATCTGAACCATACCGGTGCGCATAAGATCAACAACACCATCGGACAGGGGCTCTTGGCCAAACGGATGGGCAAAAAGAAGGTCATCGCCGAAACCGGGGCAGGCCAGCACGGTGTGGCTACCGCTACCATTGCTGCCTTGCTGGGGATGGAATGCAAGGTGTTTATGGGAGAAGAGGACACTAAGCGCCAGCAGCTGAATGTTTTCCGGATGAACCTGCTGGGCTCCGAGGTAGTGCCGGTGACCTCCGGCTCCCGGACACTGAAGGACGCGGGGAATGAAGCGCTGCGCTATTGGGTCAGCAATGTAGAGGATACCTTCTACATATTGGGCAGTGTGGTAGGACCGCATCCTTATCCCATGATGGTGCGGGACTTCCAGCGTGTGATCGGGGACGAGGCCAGAGCGCAGATTCAGGAGATGGAGGGACGTCTTCCCGATCTGGTTATCGCGTGTGTAGGGGGCGGCAGCAACGCCATGGGAATATTCTATCCCTTCGTGGAGGATGAATCCGTCAGGCTGATGGGTGTAGAGGCCGCAGGCAAGGGTGTGGATACCGACAAACATGCCGCTACCATGTCCAAGGGCAGCCACGGGGTATTCCAAGGCTCGTTGAGCTATCTTCTGCAGGATGAATTCGGCCAGGTGGTGGAGGCCCATTCCATATCCGCCGGTTTGGACTATCCGGGTGTGGGACCTGAGCACTCTTATCTGAAGGATACGGGCAGAGCCGAATATGTGCCGATTACCGATGCAGAGGCGCTGGAGGCCTTGCAGCTGCTGAGCAGGCTGGAGGGCGTGATTCCTGCGCTGGAGAGCGCCCATGCCATTGCTCAGACCATGAAGGTGGCGCCTAGCATGAAGAAGGATGAAATTATTGTCGTCAGCCTGTCCGGCCGGGGAGATAAGGACGTGGAATCGATTATGAAGTATCTGGGAGGCGGCTTGTAATGAACGGAATTGATGCGGCGTTTCAACAAAACCGGGCAGCAGGGAAGCTGACGCTGATCCCGTTTATTACAGTAGGTGACCCTGATCTGGACACCTCTGTGGATATTCTCCGGGAGCTGGAGCGGGCAGGAGCGGATATTGTGGAGCTGGGAGTTCCTTATTCCGATCCGCTGGCGGACGGTCCGGTTATTCAGGCCTCCTCCTCCCGGGCTCTCCGGCATAAGGTCAGCATCGTTGACTGTATCCAGGTGGCCGGTCGGGCCAGAAAACAAGGAATCAGCCTGCCTTTTATCATCTTCACCTACTACAATCCCGTGATGCAGCTGGGCTTCGACCGGTTCTTCCAGCTGCTGGCGGAAAATGACATTCATGGCGCCATCATCCCCGATTTACCGTATGAGGAGAACGAGGAGGTACGGGGGCTTTGCGAGGCCCACGGCGTCCATCTGATCCCCTTGGTGGCGCCAACCTCCAAGGAGCGGATTAAGCGGATTACGGAAACAGCCCAAGGCTTCATCTATTGTGTCTCCTCCTTGGGCGTAACCGGGACCAGGACGCAATTCTTCGGCGGGGTGGAGGAGTTTATCTCCGATGTGAAGCGGTCCACGGATCTGCCGGTGGCGGTGGGCTTCGGTATTTCCAGCCGAGAGCAGGTGGAGCGCTTCGGCAAGGTATGCGACGGTGTGGTGGTCGGCAGCGCCATTGTGCGGACGGTTGGTGAAGCGGAGTCGCTGCTGGCAGAGGCCGGTACGCGGGAGCAGGGGCTTGGCCGCATCCGGGAGTTTGTTCGGGAGCTGAAGGGTTAAACAATAGCGTTATGATGAGCTCCGGCCGGGTTGAGGCCGGGGCTTGTTATGTTTTTGCCGAGGACAGGGGCTGCCGTTACGGCTAACGGCGCTTGTGCAAGGGGGAGGTGCCAGTGCTAACGGTGGTGAGAGCCGCTCCGTAAGCTTTCCACCCTTATGCTGCAAAAGTGCATCTATTCTGCCGGAATTCCGCCTCTTCCTGCATTCCAAATGCAAATGTGCATCAATTTTCTGCTGCGGAGTAAGTCTTGCTCCCATCTGACGAAAATAACTGCACTTTTGCAGGATAGACCGAAAAACGAAGATTTGTTTATCAAATACCTGCACTTTTGCATTTCCCAAGAGGTTGGGAGCAACGTTCCCACGTGTGTGTCCCTCTCCAGTTCGCCAACCTGATCCAAACTCATTGCCGCAAACTCTGTTTGGAGCCCAATAAAGGTGCAGGCTTCCGTATAAATCGTCTACGGTTCAGTGGCCCTCCTTTACATTTTCTATTTACATTCCGGCATGCCTTGTGCGACAATTAGAGGCATACCTGCTTTAAAGCGCGAAAAGGCTCCTTCTGTCACAAGCCTTTCCGCATATATGGGATGTGCCCCGGATGGTGAAAGCTCACAGCTGATCCGCTTGGCGGACTTCCCCAAAAAGCATACAGATCAAAAAAAGACGGGGTGTTGAACAACCATGCAGCCAAAGCCGAATATTGTCCATTTGCCGGTTTACCAGCCCGGCAAGCCTATAGAAGAAGTGAAACGGGAGCTGGGATTAACCGAGGTGACCAAGCTGGCCTCTAATGAAAATCCCTTTGGCTCGTCTCCTGCCGTTAAGGATGCACTTATCCGTGAAATGGAGCATATGAGCCTCTATCCCGACGGAGGCGCTGTTGAGCTGACGGAGGCGGTGGCTGCCTTCTGGGGAGTAGGGACCGATCAGATTATTTTCGGGGCGGGCTCCGATGAAGTGATCCTCATGCTTGCCAGGGCCTACCTGGTGCCGGGTGACGAAACCGTGATGTCCACTCATACCTTTGGGCAATACAAGCATAACGCTGAGATTGAGAATGCCGTCATTCACGAGGTTCCGTTGAAGAACAACACCTATGATCTGGACGCCATGCTGGCCAAGGTAACCCCTAAGACCAAGCTGATCTGGATCTGCAATCCCAATAATCCCACAGGCACCATGGTAACCCACCGGGAGCTGAAGGTGTTCATGGAAAAGGTGCCCTCCACCGCCCTGGTGGTGCTGGATGAAGCCTATGCCGAATATGTCACCAGCCCGGATTATCACGATGGTTTGAAGCTGCTGGAGGAGCATGCCAATGTGATCCTGCTCCGGACCTTTTCCAAGATCTACGGCTTGGCCTCCATGCGGATCGGCTACGGCATCGGCCGTCCCGAAGTGATCCGGACTATCAATCTGGTGCGGGAGCCCTTCAATACCACTCGTTTCGCCCAGGTGGCCGCCAAAGCCGCATTGGCCGATCAGGCTTTTGTAGAGGCGTGCAAGGAACGGAACAGGGAGGGGCTGGAGTATCTGACGGCTGAGTTTGACCGGTTGGGGCTGACCTGGCTGCCTGCGTACGGCAATTTCATTATGGTGGAGCTGAACCGGCCTGCGGGCGACGTATTTGATTCACTTCTGAGAAAAGGTTACATCATCCGCGGCGGACACAAGCTGGACTTCCCCACTATGATCCGTGTGACCGTAGGAAGCCGCCAACAGAACGAGGGTTTTATTGCAGCATTGGTAGAGACATTGGCGGAAGTTCCGGAATTGGAGGCGGCTCCATGACCAAAATCACGATTTTCGGCGTAGGCTTGATGGGCGGCTCTTTGGCTTTATGCTTCAAGGGCAAACCGGGTCTCCATGTTGTCGGCCATTCCCGGAGCCAAGCATCCGTGGATAAGTATCTGAAGCGGGAGGTGGTGGATTCCGCAACCACCTCCATGCGGGAGGCGGCGGAGGGGGCAGATTTTATCTTCCTGTGTGTGCCCGTGGGCAATCTGGAGGAATACCTCTTGGAGCTCCAAACCTTCGATCTGAAACCCGGTTGCATCATCACCGATGTAGGCAGCACAAAAGGTTCGGTAGCGGAAACTGCCTCGCGCCTGGATTGGAAAGGCGCCTGGTTTATCGGTGGCCATCCTATGGCCGGTTCGGAGCGCTCCGGGGTGGAGGCGGCTTCGTCCCATCTCTACGAAAACGCCTTCTACGTGCTGACTCCCTCGGAGCAAGTGCCGGAGGAAATTTATGGCCGCCTGGAGGAGCTTCTCCGGTTGACCAAGGCGCAGATTGTTCGGGTGGATGCACGGCAGCATGACGATATTGTAGGGGCTATCAGCCATTTGCCCCACATTATTGCAGTGGCGCTGGTGAACCAGATCGCCGGTTATAACCGGGAGGACTCCCTGTATGAGTCGCTCGCCGCGGGCGGCTTCCGGGATATTACCCGGATTGCCTCCAGTGAACCGGGCATCTGGCGGGACATTCTGTTGAACAACAGACGGGTGGTGCTGCGTCTGTTGAAGGACTGGGGTCTGGAAATGGACCGCTTCGCGCAGATGCTGGAATATGAGGATGGCGACGGAATCGAGAATGCCTTCGGCTCAGCCAGGGAATTCCGCAGCCGTCTGCCGGAGCGCCGCAAGGGTGTGCTGACGTCGCTGTATGACGTATACGTGGATGTTCCCGACCATCCGGGCATTATCGGGCATATCGCCTCCATCTTGGGCGATCAGCGGGTCAATCTGAGCAATATCCAAATTATTGAAAGCCGTGCTGATGTGCCGGGTATCCTGCGGCTGAGCTTCCGCAACCAGGCGGATCAGGACCGTGCCGTGGAACTGCTGAAAACCCATTACCCGATACACATGTAACCCATGGGAAGCTCCTTCGGATGTCTCTTTCGAAGGAGCTTTTTTCCTGGCGGATGGGTGGCGATAATGCAACCAACTAAAAAAGGAATCGTTTTCAAAAAAGGGTTGACAGATTGAAAACGGATACATATAATAAAAGTACAGTATGGTTTCTCTCCACTCCTATCCGAATTGCACAATGTGCACCCGCCGTGTGAACGGCGGTTTTTTTTTGGCCAAAGACGGGTATGGAACCCTTACAGGGAAACTTCCGCCGAATTTAATTCCGAAAATATTCCGGGATTGCACCCTAATGCTCTCTGCTTACGTATAAATAGAGAGCTATTGTAAGGCATTTCTTTTCCAAATTGAGGGAGTTTTGTGTGGCATGTACTTTTTTGTCGAAGCTAGCAGGAGTTTTGACCCCTCATCTAGAATTATTGTTGCAAGGTTATGCAGCGCATACCTTTTCAGATGTCATGTTTCCAAAAATTCGTCCATACCTTACATAGATAAAGGTTTTTATAGAAGATCGCGCAACTTTTTTCCGCGCCAGGGGTATTTATGTGTGAAGCCAAAACCTGGGGCGGATGCAAGCAAGGAGGGTTGCTTGTAATGACCGATTCCCAGTTAATCCGAGAAATTAAAGACGGCAATGTGGAACTGTATGCTGAACTGATGCGTCGTTACGAGCGGAAGATACTCGCCTTCGTATTCCACATGTTGAAAAGCGCCCACATGGAAATCATGGCAGATGATTTGTGCCAGGAGACCTTTTATAAAGCTTACCGCAGTCTGCAGACCTTCCGGGAGGTGGACGCCTCCTTTTCCACCTGGCTGTACACCATTGCCCGCAATACGGTGTTAAGCGAGCTCCGGAAACAGAAGTTTGTCCGGGTGTCCCTGGATGAGTCGGGCCATGTGCCCCGCGCTCCGCTGGACTCTATGCCCGAGCAGAGCATGCTCAAGAACGAGAAGGTAAGCATGGTCCGGGAGGCCATCAACAATCTGCCGGAGAAGCAGCGTTCTGCGCTGATCCTCAGGGAATATGAGCAGATGGATTACCAGGAGATCGCCAATATCCTGGGCCAGACGGTCAGTGCCGTGAAGTCGCTGCTTTTCCGCGCCAGGGCCAGTGTGAAGCTTCAACTGGAGCCATACTTTTCGGATCCGATCTTTGAAGAGGTTGAGGGGATGAATCAACGATGAAATGCGAAGATATTCAAGAACGGCTGGGGATTTACTTTGACCTGCCAGAGGGAGACGAGGACCGCATTGCCGTGGATGAGCATATCCGGCAGTGTGAATCCTGCTGGGAAGAATTCCGTATCTGGGAAGAAAGCGCCGATTTGATCCGGCTGTCCCAGGAGGAAACCGAACCTGTCCTTTACAGCGCCCCGATGGTAACGGATCAGGTGATGAAGCGGATCTACCAGCAGGAGGCCTGGCGCACCCCCATCTCCAACAGAATCTACTCAATTTCCTTTGCTCTTAGGCGCAAGCTGACGATCATGGCTGCCTTCTTCGTAGCTTTGTTCCTGGTCAGCTTTCTGCATACGGCTTATAATACCCAGCATTCTGCGGAGCCTGTCCCTACCAAGGATTACGGAATTAACCAGGCTGCCAAAGCCACCATTAACCCCGCGGATTCGTTGAACGTTCACTCCATGCCGAACACAGCCATGGCCAGTGTCAGCCCCACGATTATTGATCCTGTGAAGATCGGGCCGCTGCGGAGTATGCCTGACTATATGCTGTCGCTGTCCATCCTGGGATTAATCTCAACTCTGCTGATTATGAATTGGCTCTCACGCACACGTACGTAACGGCGGGATGCCACACCGGAATCAGCTCTACAGCCACATATATTCAAAACGGGATTCGTCCCTGTCTGAAAAGCTCTCCCTTGCGGGCCTGCAAGAGGGGGCTTTTTTTGCTGCCGGCATTTCCACCGCGTATACAACCTGCCGGATCGTTCCATAATGGTAATAAATGTTGGTCCTTTGGAGGGGAACCCATGAACTTGGCAGAGATGCTGAATTACACCGATATTCAAGAGCTGGGCCGCATCGCCCGGAATTATAACTGCCAATGCAGCACCCATTCCAAAAACGAGCTCATTCAGTCGATTTTGTCCACAGTGGGGCGGCAGCGTGTGCTGGATGAAATGGTAGCCGGGATGGAGAAGGCGGACATCCAATTTCTCAATTCGCTATTGTTTGAAGAACGGAAGGCTTTCAGCTTGGAGGATCTTATGGCCCGCGCCAACAACTCCCGGCCAGAAGAAAAGGAGGGAGTAGAGTGGAATCCGCGGGAGCTGGTCACCCGGTTTAAGCAGCATGGCTGGCTTTTTAACGGCTATTCCCGGGAGTCCCAATACCTGTTCCAGGTGCCCGACGATCTGAAGCGGCGGTTCACAGAAGCGCTGGAGAGGCATTACGGCCGGAAGCTGGAATACCTGGACACGACTCCCCGGGTATACCGGGACGAGCAGAACCGGTTGGCAGAGGATGTCTACATGCTCCTGAAGGTGCTGCTGCAGTCCGCTTTGCCGGTTAATGCGGAGGGGTTTCTCTACAAAAAACAGGTGCAGCAGCTCATCGGCCAGTTGTCCGTCCAGGAGGAGCCGGTGGCCAAAACCGCATGGCGCTTCGGCTACGGAAGACGGTACCGGGAATATCCCATCCGGTTTTCGTTCATCTATGACTATTGCTTCTATCACGGACTTCTGCAGGAAGAGGGAACGGAGGTAAGACTGACCCCCTCAGGACGGAAGTTGGCAGAGTCAGGCGTCCGGCCGACAGTGAAGGAGCTCTACACCTTCTGGCTCCGTCTTTACCGCGAGCCTGTGCCTAATCTCCAAGCGCTGACCCATTGGCTCTCCAGACTGGTTGAACGGTGGGTAACGGCGGAATCGGCGGCGCAGGTGCTTTGCCCGCTGATCAAGCCCTATTATTATGACACCCCACGGGACATTCTGGAATCCCGCGTACTTCCCATGCTGATGCATCTGGGTCTGTTGAGGATCGGGGCGAATGATGGAGGTGCAGCGGTGATTCAGGTATCCGCTTTGGGCAAAAGCGTGATTCAGGGCACCTGGCTGCCGGAGGAGGACAAGCTGAACGTGGAATGCAAATAATTGACAATCCCGCCGCAGGTGCGTTAGAATTCTCCCCAAACCATGGGTGAGAGGCGGGAGAAATGATGTTGATTCCTTACAACGGGATTTTACCGGCCATCGGTGCAACGGCTTATATTGCCGAAGGAGTGAAGCTGATCGGCGACGTAACCATCGGGGAAGAAGCCTCCGTTTGGTTCAATGCGGTGCTTCGGGGCGATCTGGCGCCGGTTGTCATCGGCAGGGGCTCCAATATTCAGGATGGCAGCATCGGGCATGTGAATGAAAGGCAGCCCCTTCTGGTGGGCGAGGATGTTTCCGTAGGCCATAATGCCATTATCCACGGCTGCCGGATAGGCAGAGGCACATTAATCGGCATGGGGGCTATCGTACTAAACGGCGCAGACATCGGTGAATATGCTTTAGTAGGAGCCGGATCTCTTGTAACCGAAAATAAAATCATCCCTCCCTACACGTTGGCAATGGGCTCTCCGGCCAGGGTGGTGCGGGAACTGACGCAGGCGGATCTGGATCGGATGCGGCGCACCTCCGAAGGATATATCCTTCGGGGCAAAGAGTACCGGCAGGGCTCCTGAAGAAAATGACGCCATAAGCACATCCATGACTGTGCCTCCAGCGCACTCTGAAATAACCTGTTCCTTGCCATTGGCTGGATCAGGTTGTGGAAGCCTCGAAACGGGCGAAGCCGATTTGAGGGCCGTGTCAGCACGCAAAGGGAAGGGTACGAGGAGGTTCATGTCAATGGGAAAAATGTATGCATCTTATGAAGCCATGCTGTCGCTTTATGCTGAGCTGGTGCTGGACGAATCCGTACGCAAATATAAGGAAAAGACGCTATATCATGAAATTGACGCGGCATTGGCCAAACGGGATGAAAAACGCTTCCTCTTCTTGACAAATGAACTCCGTTTGCTCAAAAAGACTTATGAAATGATATCCTAATTTCGTAAGTCTTTTTTTTGCCGTTTTGTGGTACTATGAATTCAGTTTCGGTTACCACACTACATAGACAAAGGTCGGGATTACACGTTGCAGGAACGATACTTACGGAGTGTTGGATTTTGGTTGGGGGAAAAAGGACTGTTATCCCCTTTTATGCTGAAAAGCCTGTTTTGGATCAATGCCTTGGGAACGGTGTACGGCTACTACTGGTACTGGGGACAGCTCCAGGAGGTGTGGGACACCAAGCCGGCGTGGATGGTGCTGTTGGTGCCGGACAGCCCTACGGCCAGCCTGTTCTTCACCCTTGCCATCGGATGGCTGTGGCTTGCGCCGGAACGGCGGCTCTCCAACCCCAATACGCTGATTATCCGCAGCTTCGTGGAGGTTTTTGCGGTGGTCACGTCGTTTAAGTACGGGATTTGGGCGGTTGCCATGATATTCGGCGGACAAGCCCAGGGGGATATCCTCAATTGGCAGCATTATATGCTGGTGGCCTCCCATCTTGGCATGGCAGCGGAGGCGCTGTTGTATGCCCGTTTTTTCCGTGTCCGTCCGGGAACGTTGGCTGCCGTGGCTTTCTGGACACTGTACAACGACCTGGCAGATTACCGCTTCGGCATCTACCCGTATTTGCCCAATGTGCTTGATGACGATCTGACGGTAATCCAAGCCTTTACCATGCTGCTCAGTGTAACCGGGCTGTGTCTTGCCTGGTGGATATGCGGCAGGAGAAAGCGGTCTAAATAAGGACAATCCCCCATATGCTTGTCTTAAAGGGGGATTTCCACAATGAACATTGGTAGAATTGGCAGGATCCCGCTCTGTCTGCTGGGGCTATTCGTGATGCTGGCTCTGGCAGGCTGCGGGCGCGGACAGACGGACAGCGCAAACAGCATACAGGTGCCGCCTGCGGAGGAAGCAGGCCAGCTTCAGACTTTGAATATAAAGGCGGACGAGCTGTACAAACATACCGCTGCCGGGCAATATTTGGAGGCCAGGCAGGCGCTGGAGGAATTCGGGACACTGGCGGCTTCCGCTTCGTATGCGGGCGTAACCGGCATTGAGGGTGTGAATGCGCTGACGGATGCGGTGGTGGAGGCCAAGCGTCAATTCAATGCGGCCCGGCTGGATCCGGAGAAGGTAGTCCACTCGGCAGCGCGGCTGAAGCTGGCTGCAGATGCCCTGACCCACAAAAAACAGCCCATGTGGCTCCATTATTATAAGGTCTTAAACGGGGATACCGGCCGTCTGGAGGAAGCGGTAGCGAAGGGGAATCAGGCTGCGGCGAAAGCGGCTTTTGTGGCGCTGTCCGGCCATTACGATGCCATCCGGCCCTCCGTCTGGATCAGCCGCACCCCGGAGGAGGCGGAGCGGATGGATTCTCTTTTGACCTTTTTTGCGAAGCAGGTGGAGCCGGCGGCATTCCAGAAGGAAACCCTCGAAGGCGGCCTCCGGCAATGGCGGGAGACCCTCTCGGCCCTGTTCCGCAAAGGGGACGATCAGTCCGTCTATTTGCCCATTATAGAGCCGGATCAGCCTATTCTGTGGACACTGACCATCGGGATGGTCATTGCCACTGTTTTGGCCTTTGCGGGATGGCGGATGATCCGCGTGGAGCGTGAGGCCGTGCGGCCGCCCCGCTTCCGGGGTATGGGCGGAGGAAGATGAACCGCGCAAGCAAAACGGCTACTCCTTCTTAAATCCTTCACCCAGCACGTCGTGCACATCGTTGATGACGATGAAGGCCTGCGGATCGACGGCCCGCACCAATGTCTTGAGGCGTCTAACCTCGGCGCGCCCGACAATGCAGTACACCATACTTTTGGCGGCTTGGGAATACGCCCCGATAGCAGGCAGCAGCGTTACTCCCCGGTCCAGCTCCTTGGTGATGGCTGCGGCAAGCTCCTCGCCTTTATCGGTAATGACGGTAAACTCCTTGGCCGCGTAAGCCCCTTCGGTGATGAAGTCGATCATGCGGGTCGCAATGAATACCGAAACCAGAGTGTACAGCACCCGTTCCTGAGGCAGATAAAACAGAGCCGCACCGATCACCACGGCATCAAAACCCAGGATCACCTGGCCCATACTCCAGCCCCGGTATTTGTTGCCGAGACGGGCGATGATATCGCCGCCTCCCGTGGTGCCGCCGAACCGGAATACCAGCCCCAAGCCCGTTCCCAGGGTGATGCCTGCATAAAGGGCAACCAGCAGAAGATCATCCGGCTTCTCGAAGGGTTTAATCCAGCCTGCGTGAATCCACCGCTCCATCAAGGCGAGAAACAGGGAAACCGCAACGGTGCCCAGAATCGTCAGCCGCATGGCCTGTTTGCCCAGAATGCTCCAGCCCAATATGAACAAGGGGATGTTCAGGACCAAGGTAGTCACAGAAGGGGGAAAACCGCCGGCGTAATACAAGAGCAGGGCGATGCCGGTAACGCCGCCTTCCATCAGCTGGTTGGAGATGACAAAATAATGGAGTCCGAACGCATAGATGGCGGCCCCCAACACAATGAAAAACACCGTTTTCCACAAGTCCCATTGCCGGCGGTTTGGCATTTTGTTCCCAACACCCCTTCCTAGAATCAAGCCCGTGTGAATTCAGGGTAACAATGGCTGCATACAGCATCCATTATACCCTGTTTTTTCTTTTTATGGACGTCGGGCGGCCGCTAAATGAATCGGGCTTGGGCCGAAGACGGGCGGCTTTCTTATTTCCCTATGTGCAAAACCCGACAATCAATGCTATTATCGTATGTAAACATGCACCAAGACAACAAGCAGGCTACGATCAAGGAGGCGGAAGGCGTTGCAGGCGAAGACGCTTCAGGATATCCAGCAGGAAGTGGACCAATACATATCCCAGTTCAAGGAAGGCTATTTCAGCCCCATGACCATGCTGGCCCGGATGACGGAGGAAGTCGGGGAGCTGGCGCGGGAAGTAAATCACCAGTTCGGCGAAAAACCGAAAAAACCCGATGAAGCCGAGAACTCCATTGAGCTGGAGCTGGGCGACATTTTGTTTATTACCGTGTGCTTCGCCAATTCCCTCGGGATTGATTTAACGGAGGCACATCATAAGGTGATGCACAAATTCAATACGCGCGACGCCAACCGCTGGCAGCGGCGGGACACCGATAGCGAGCTCCCGTCATAAAATATCTCATCCACCCGGTTTGAACCGGGTTATGGGAGGGGATAGAATGAATGGCGCGGAGGCAATCCAACGAGCGTATGAGGCGATTTTGAAAAGCGACTTTGAAGCGGCTGTGGAATGGTTTCTCGAAGCGGTTGCCCTGGAGCCGGATAATCCGGATTATTATTACCGGCTGTCCATCACCTGCGCCAGAAGCGATAAACTGCCCGCGGCCTTGAGTTATGCCCGGGAAGCGCTGCGGCTGTCGGCCGGTGAGCCGGTGTACCAGCTGCATTTGGATTATCTTTTGGCCAAGGAAAAAGCGGTTCAGGCAGAGGCCTGCCTCAAGCAGGGCGGATCTCAGCTGTACTTGGCGGTTACGCTCTTGAAGGAGGCGATCCGGCTGGATCCCTTGTCGGTGGAGGCGCGTCTGCTGCTGGGATATGCCTTGGGCGAGCTGGAGGAGTACCCTCAGGCGATTGCCGCTTTGAAGGAGGCTTCACGGCTGAATCCCCAGCACGAACGCGTCCGCGGACTGCAGGCCGAGCTGGAAAAGCGGCTGTCCAAGACGCTTCGAAATAAGTAGTAGCACGAATAGCAGACAATAGAGATCAAGATGGAAGGAACTAGGTGAAGCGGATGACAAACATCATTAAAGTTGCGGTATCGGGCGCAAGCGGGCGGATGGGCAAAGAAGTAGTCAAGATGGTCCTGGAGGACCCGGAACTGAAGCTTGTTGCCGCTGTGGACCACTACGGGGAAGGCCAGGATGCGGCAAGCCTGGTTGGGCTTCCGGATTGCGGAGTTTCTCTTACCCGGAATCTGGAGGAAACCCTCATCCGGACCGGTCCCGATGTTCTGGTGGATTTCACCATTCCCCAATCTGCTGTCGTGAATACCAGTGTGGCCATCCGCTGCGGCGTACGGCCGGTTATCGGCACCACCGGCTTTACGCCGGAGGATATTGCCGAATTGGACAAGCAGTGCCTCGAGAGAGGGATCGGCGGGCTGATCGCCCCCAATTTTTCCATTGGGGCTATTCTCATGATGAAGTTTGCCGCTCAAGCTGCCAAGTACATGCCGCATGTGGAGATTATCGAATTCCACGGGGACCAGAAGCTGGATGCGCCCTCAGGTACGGCAATCAAAACAGCTGAGCTCATCGCGGAAAACCGCAGGGAGCTGCGCCAGGGCAATCCCGAGGAAGAGGAAACTATTGAAGGAAGCCGCGGCGGGTACTACAATGGGTTTAGAATCCATAGCGTCCGTCTTCCCGGTGTATTCGCCCAGCAGGAGGTTGTGTTCGGCGGTTATGGCCAGACCCTCAAAATCCGCCATGATTCCTTCGAACGCGCCGGATATATGCCCGGAGTCAATATGGCCGTCAAGAAGGTCCTGCAAACCACGGGGATGGTGTACGGCTTCGAGCATTTTATTGATTGAACCTGTGGTGTAACGAAAAAGAGAGAGAATGAAGCGAGCCGGAGGCTCAATGCGTTCCTTCGAATGACAAGAAGGGGAGAGAGTACGATGCCCATGAAGATAGCCTTGATCGCCCACGACCGAAAAAAAGAAGAAATGGTCAATTTTGTGGTGGCCTTCGAACATGTATTCTGCGATGACCATGAGCTGTTTGCCACCGGCACCACCGGGCAACGGATTATGGATGCCACCAACCTTACCGTCAAACGTTTTATGTCCGGGCCGCTGGGAGGCGACCAGCAGATCGGCGCTTTGGTTGCCCAAAATGAGATGGACCTGGTCATCTTCCTGCGTGATCCGTTGATGGCCCAGCCCCACGAACCCGACATCACGGCGCTCCTGCGCTTGTGCGATGTCCAGGGGATTCCTGTCGCCACCAATATCGCGACGGCCGAGATTCTGATTAAGGCTCTGGAGCGCGGGGATTTCGCCTGGCGGGAGCTGGTTCATAAATACAAGCCGGGTGTTGAGGGATGACGGACGGATTGGATATCCTGATTTTCGGCGCCCATCCGGATGATGCCGAAATCGGCATGGGAGCCACCATCTATAAACATACCTCCTCCGGTCTCCGGGTAGGCATTTGCGACCTGACCCGGGCGGAGATGTCCTCCAACGGGGATGTGGAAACCCGCAAGCTTGAAGCGGAGCAGGCCTCGGAGATTCTGGGTCTTGCCCTCCGCACCAATCTGGGACTCCCGGACCGGGGGCTGTTTATTTGCAAGGAGCATATCGACGCCATTACCTTAGAAATCCGCAGGCACCGTCCGCGGATCGTTATGGCGCCATATTGGCAGGACCGCCATCCCGATCATGTGGCTTGCAGCCATCTGGTCAAGGAGGCGGTATTCAACGCCAAGCTGCGGCGGTATCTTCCGGAGAGCGAGCCGGTTTTGGTGGAGAAGCTGCTGTTTTATTTTATTAACGACGTCTATGATGCCGATTTGGTTGTAGATGCGGGGGAGGTATATGACCGAAAAACAGCGGCCCTGTCCGCCTACCGCTCTCAATTTACGGCGGCCGGGCCGGATAACGACTATGTGGCCACTCCGCTGAACCAATCGTATCTGACCCGGGTGGAAGCCAGAGACCGGCTGCTGGGGCAGAAGCTCGGCCTTACATATGCGGAAGGATTTGTTTCCCTCATGCCTCATGAGGTGAATTTGTTTGTATAAAGGAATGTCCCGGCAAGAGAAAGGGGATCGGATATGAGCGAAACCTTGCGGATCGGCATCACTTGCTATCCAACGCTGGGCGGCTCCGGCGTGGTTGCCACAGAGCTGGGAAAAATGCTGGCGGAAAAGGGTCACGATGTACACTTCATCACGCACAGTATCCCGTTTCGTCTGGGCAGATTCGATAAGCATATTTTCTTCCACGAGGTGGAAGTAAGCGATTATTATGTATTCCGCTATCCTCCGTACGATCTGTCGCTGGCCAGCAAGCTGGCGCAGGTAGCCAAACGGGAGAAGCTGGATTTATTGCATGTGCATTATGCCATCCCGCATGCGGTGTGTGCGCTCCTCGCCAAACAAATGGTGGGGGACCACTTGAAGGTCGTCACCACCCTTCATGGCACGGATATTACGGTTCTGGCCCAGGATGATTCCCTGTCGGACCTTATCCGCTACGCCATCAATCAAAGCGATGCGGTAACCGCCGTGTCGGAGGATCTGATCCGGGAAACCCGGGAGACTCTGCTGGTTGACCGGCCCATTGACCTGACCTATAATTTCGTGGACAAACGGGTGTATTACCCCCGCAATGTCAGCAAGCTGAGAGCTGAATTTGCCCATGTGGATGAAAAGATTCTGATGCATATCAGCAACTTCCGCCCGGTGAAGCGGGTGCTGGATGTGGTGGAGGTGTTCGCCAAGGTGAACGACAACATCCCGTCCCGGCTCCTGTTCGTAGGAGAAGGGCCGGATCTGTCCAAGGTGATGGCCAGGGTGAAGGAGTTGGGCATCAGCGACCGGGTTTCCTTCTGCGGCAAGCAGGATGATGTGGCGGAGGTGATCTCCTTGGCCGATCTGTTGCTGCTTCCTTCCGAAAAGGAAAGCTTCGGTTTGGTGGCCCTGGAGGCGATGGCCTGCGGCGTGCCGACGGTAGGCTCCTTGGCCGGCGGTATTCCGGAGCTGGTGAAGGATGGGGAAACAGGCTATCTGTCCCCAGTGGGAGATACGGACAAAATGGCCAGGGATGCCATCCGTCTGTTGTCGGACGGCGACCTGTACCAGCGTATGGTAGAGGCTTGTCTGTCCAGAGCCCGCAACGCCTTCTGCAATAACCGCATTACGGCGGATTATGAGGATATTTATTACCGTGTACTGGGGCGGACCGCACCGGAGCGCAATGCCGGGGACGGAAGCGCCGATTCTAAATTAAGCTGTCTGGGGTAATGAAATGGTGTGGAGCAAATTGGAGAAGCTGGGCATCGGCCTGTTGGAGACGTTGGAGCAGGCTGGTTATGAGGCCTATTTTGTCGGAGGCTATGTGCGGGACAAGTACCTGGGCAAGCCGGTAAAGGATATTGATATTGCCACCTCGGCCAGGCCGGAAGAGGTGGTTAGGCTGTTTGCGCGGACGATTCCCACCGGATTGAAGCATGGCACGGTGACGGTGCTGGCGGAAGGAGAAACCTTCGAGGTGACCACCTTCCGCAAGGAATCCGATTACGCGGACTTCCGCAGGCCGGATGAGGTGGAATTCATCTCGGAGCTGGAGGAGGACCTGCGGCGGCGGGATTTCACCATGAACGCCATGGCCATGGACAGGCATGGAGGCATCCGCGATCCCTTCGGCGGAAAAGAGGATCTGAAGGCCGGGCTGCTCCGCTGTGTCGGGGACCCGGCCGAGCGGTTCCGGGAGGATGCGCTGCGGATGCTGCGGTGCGTCAGGTTCGCCTCGGTCTATGATCTCACCGTAGATGAGGCCACCTGGCAAGCGGTGCTGGAGCGGCGGGAGCTGCTGCTTCATGTGGCGATGGAGCGCGTGCGGGTGGAGCTGGAACGGATGATGGGAGGTCCCCATCCGTACGAAGGCTGGCGGCTGCTTGCCGAAAGCGGCCTGCTTGGGTTTACCAAGGACAAGCTGGCTTGGTCCTATTCGGAACCATCCAGCCCCAGTCTGCCTGCTGAGCTGAAGACACTGCCCGCATTGGCCGAATCGGACCGGCGCTGGATTCTCGTGGTCCTGCTGTCGGGTTTGAATGCCGGACAATGCCGGGAGCTGCTGCGTAAGATGACCTTCTCCTTGAAGGATGTGGAACGTTTCTCCAGAGCTGCCGAGTTTGGCGAGTGGGTAACGGCCATAGAATGGTCGCCGGGCATGAGCCGGGTATGCAGTGAGCTGGAGAACTGCTCTGCAGCTGAGGTGTGGCAGCTCGGCACTCTGCAAATCGGGGTAGAGGCTGCTGCGGACTGGCTTGCGGTGATGAAAGCGTTGGAGCGGGAAGGTTATCTCGTGGCAGCCGGACTCAGACTTGCCGTGGATAACGGGCAAGCCTGGCTGGACGAGCTGCGGATCAAGGAGCTGAAGGAGCTGGCGGTTACCGGCGGCGAACTGATTGCCGCATCAGGCCGTGGTGCAGGTCCTTGGGTAGGTGCGGCTATGTCCCGTTTACTGCGGCTTGCTGCGGTGGGCCGGGTTGCCAACACCAAGGCGGAATTGCTGGAAGCAGTGTTGGACAGCGGGGGAGGTGCATAACATGAAGCATCGGCTTTTGGAGCTGTTTAAGAATGCGGGAGGCGCCTACCTGTCCGGCGGTGATATCAGCAAGGCTCTGGAGGTCAGCCGTACGGCCATCTGGAAGCATATCCAGGCGCTGAAGGAGGACGGCTATACCTTTGAGGCGATCCCGCGGCGGGGATACCGGCTGCTGTCGCAGCCGGATAAGCTCTCACCTGCTGATATTCTACCTTATCTGCGCACCCGGGTTCTGGGACAGAACATCCACTGCTTCGACGAGGTGGATTCCACGCAGAATGTAGCCCAGCGCTTGATCCGGGATGGCGCTCCGGAAGGAACATTGGTACTGGCGGAGCGCCAAACGGCAGGAAGGGGCCGGTTGGGGAGGCATTGGCATTCCCCCAAAGGCAAAGGCATATATATGAGTCTGGTCGTGAAGCCGGAAATCCCCCTGCACTTAACACCGCATCTGACCCTGCTGGCCGCAGTGGCGCTTAACCGGGCTATCCGCAAGGTGGTGCCGGAGGTACATCCGGCTATCAAATGGCCGAATGACCTGTTGATCAACGGCAAAAAAATCAGCGGTATTCTCCTCGAATCCAGTGCGGAGAATGAGCAGCTGCAATACATTGTGACCGGTGTGGGCATCAGCTGCAATCTGGAGCAGTCCGATTATCCGGAGGAGCTTAATCCCAAAGCCACGTCCCTTATGATCGAGTCTGGCAAACGGATTGACCGTGCCAGACTGATTGCCGAATTTCTGGGCCAACTGGAGGAGCTCTACGCCCTCTATTACGCCCAAGGCTTCAGCCCCATCCGGACGCTGTGGGAGGCTTCGGCAGCTACGCTGGGGCAGACCGTTCGTTCTTCTGATGCAAACGGAAATTTTGAAGGTACGGCGGTAGGACTGAATGAGTGGGGCGGGCTGATCTTGCGGATGGCTGATGGCTCTGAACGGACCATCTATTCGGCGGATACCAGAAATTCGTAGTTTTAATTAGGGTAAACCATAAAGGAGAATGAAGAAGATTTTTCGGAGAAGGATTCAATTGGGCACCGCCTACAAGGAAACTGTGTAAAAACTGCCGAAAAAGGAATTTCCCTCCAAATGATCGAATGAAAATCATTCGCTTTTTTTCAATAATTGCAGTATGATGCATGTAAGGCGGTATCCGCACCGGAACCGCACTTTCTAACCGTTTTGGGAATGCTAACCCTTATATCGGATTCTGCTCTGAGCCGTTTGGACCGAGACAGAAGGGATCATAAGACAACTGAACCATGTCTTTTTGTGACCTTATCGGCCTTCCTGCGGCGGGAAGGTTTTTTTATTTTTAACCAATAAGGAGAGATATGTTATGGAGAGCCGCAAGCCTGTTACAATCCCGCAATTCAAAAAAATGAAGAAGGAAGGGACGCCAATCGCGTTCCTCACCGCATACGATTATCCTTCCGCGGAATTGGCGGAGGAAGCCGGTGTGGACGGTATCCTGATCGGCGATTCACTGGGCAATGTGGTGCTGGGCTACGATTCCACTCTGCCGGTTACGCTGGATGATATGATCCACCACACCAAAGCCGTTACCCGCGGCGCAAAAATCCCTTTTGTGATTACGGATATGCCGTTTCTGACCTATCACGGCAGCATAGATGAAACCATGCGCAATGTTGGCCGCGTCATGCGTGAAGGCTTGTGCAAGGGTGTCAAAATGGAAGGCGGAGCTGAAATTGCCGCTACTGTGGAAGCCTGCGTACGGGCCGGCGTTCCAGTTATGGGACATATCGGCCTTACGCCGCAAGCAGTGCACCAGATTGGTGGTTACCGGATTCAAGGCAAGGACTCCGCAGGAGCGCAGAAGCTGCTGGAGGATGCGTTGGCTTTGGAGAAAGCAGGCGCCTTCGCCATTGTGCTGGAGCTGGTGACCGAGGAGGTCGCCCGGATGATTACCTCCCGGCTGTCCATCCCTACCATCGGCATCGGAGCCGGTACCGGATGTGACGGACAGATTCTGGTGTTCCATGATATTCTGAACTACGGAGCGGACATCCGCCCCAAAAAATTCGTCAAAACCTATACGGACATTGGCAGTTCCATCCGCCAGGGCATCCGCCAGTATGTGGACGAGGTCAAGACCGGGCAGTTCCCCCGGGAGGAGCATTCTTTTAAGGGGAATAACGAAGCTGTCGCCTACCTATACGGGAATAAAGAATAAGTAATAAAAAGCCGCCCTCAAACCGGCCTTGCCGGTTTCGAGGCTTCAATAACTTATCTGGCCTTCGGCTTGACCAAGTTATTTCAGAGGAGAGACAAAAACCATGCAAATCGCCAGAACCATTGAAGATGCACGGATGATGATTATGGAAGCCAAAACTCGGGCGCTCCGGGAGGGCCGCTCCACAGTGACCGGATTTGTTCCCACCATGGGTTACCTGCACCAGGGACATGCCAGTCTGCTGCGCCAGGCCAGGGAGGAATGCGGTGTCCGGGTGCTGAGCATCTTTGTGAATCCTATCCAATTCGGCCCCAAGGAGGACCTGTCCCGTTATCCCCGCAACGAAGCAGGGGATCTGCAGCTTGCGGAAGAGAATGGAGTGGACGTAGTATTCCTGCCTTCAGTCGAAGAGATGTATCCCCGGGCTATCAAAACAAGTGTTCAGGTTGCTGATGTTACGGAGAGGCTCTGCGGGGCATCGCGGCCGGGGCACTTTGACGGAGTGGCTACCGTAGTGTCCAAGCTGTTCAACATTGTCCAGCCTGACAAGGCGTACTTCGGGATGAAGGATGCCCAGCAGGTGGCGGTTATCGAACAAATGGTATTCGACCTGAACATTCCCGTGCAAATTATGCCTTGTCCCATCATCCGGGAAGCGGACGGTTTAGCCTTAAGCTCCCGTAATGTGTATCTGGGCGTGGAGGAGCGGCGCCAGGCGCTGATTCTTTCGGAAACCCTGAAGCTTACGGAAGACTGGCTGGCGGAGTGCCGGGGAGATTTTGCAGCAGTGAAGGAAAAGATGGAGGCCCATATCCGGACCATGCCGCTTGCAGATATCGATTATGTGGATTTGATGCTGTACCCGGATGTTAGCCCCGTGTACGGATTACCGGAAGAAGAATGGGCCGGCCGGAGGCTCCTGGCTGCATTGGCGGTGCGCTTCGGTACAACCCGTCTAATCGACAACCGCTTGTTTGAGCTGGGTGGCGGCGTTTCGGAAACCTTGTGTCCGGCAGAGCAAAGCCGGGCCGGTGTGTAACAGGATATAGAAAGGAGAGATCTTCAATGTTTAGAACCATGATGAAGGCCAAGCTGCACAGAGCGACGGTGACGGAGGCCAACCTGAACTATGTGGGCAGCATTACAATTGATGAGGATTTAATGGATCTGGTGGATCTGCTCCCCAATGAAAAGGTGCAGATTGTCAATAACAATAACGGTGCCCGGCTGGAAACCTATACAATTCCGGGTCCCCGCGGGTCCGGTGTGATTTGTTTGAACGGAGCGGCTGCACGGCTGGTCCATCCCGGCGATATCGTGATTATTATCAGCTACGCCATGATGACTGATGAGGAAGCCCGCAATAACAAGCCCAAGATTGCCGTGCTGGACGCGGCCAATAAGCCGGT
This sequence comes from Bacillota bacterium, assembly GCA_023386955.1. GTDB lineage: Bacteria > Bacillota > Bacilli > Paenibacillales > NBRC-103111 > Paenibacillus_AR > Paenibacillus_AR mesotrionivorans. The sequence goes on along the minus strand of JAEWIS010000038.1, from coordinate 243,094 downwards.
GAATATGCTGGAGTCCGAACCGCATTCCACTGTCCTGATCTGAACCATTGTTAATGCGCTCCCCGCATGGGAAGCATTTGAGCGGTATGAAACCCGCTGTGGTGACAAAGAATGAGGGTACAACAATCTTGAAGCCCAAGGTGGTGTGCCCATGTTCAAACAGCTGTTTGCTTCCATGAACGGCGCATTGGATGATATTCTGTCGCGTCTCCCCTCGTCTTCTGGCAAGGAACGCAAGGACCTGGAAGAGCGGCTGTCCGTGTTAAAGGCAATGAGCGACACCTGCATTGAGGAATGGCTGTTGTTCGAGGAAAAAATGGGGCTGCTTTCAGAAGGGAAGTCCGCTCCGGGGAACGGGGCTTCCATGAGTCTTCCGGCTGGTAAACCCGGCTTGTTGCCGGGAGCAGCTCTGACTGCCGCGGCGCCGGCGGGATTCCTGACAGAACCTGAACCAGCTAAACAAAAAGCGTCTTCTGCAACATACGGATTGAAAAAGCCGCTTAGCTTGGCCAGCTTCTCCAAGGGCCAAGGCTTTTACAAGCTCTCCATGTACAAACAGGCGGTGGATGAACTGGAGCGTGTGGTGGAGACCCAGCCGGATGATTTGCTGGCCCGGATGTATTTGGCCATGGCATACTTCCACAGCGAGGAATACGCGGAGGCCTACCGCCATTTTCAAATTGTGGTGCCTCTGACCGATGATCTCAAGATGAAGGCCATCTCATACAATGCCATGGGCTGCATCCAGGCCGAACGCCAGAATCTGGACAAAGCGCTGGAGCTGTTCCGGCTTGCCCATTCGGCGGATCCCGCCTCTATAGAGCCGGTTTTGACTCCGGCACATTGGGATAAACGGAAATAAAGCAAGAACAAAACATTTGTTCTTCCCAACCCCGACTCCTTTTGGTATGCTAAAAGGACAGCCCATCAATGACAAGAGAGGATTGGACGGGGAGAATGAAATTCGCCGTATTGGATTTTGAAACTACAGGCAACCAGCCTTCCGACGAAATCATTCAAGCCGGACTGGTCATCCTGGAAGATACTGAAATTACCGGCAGATACGCCTCCTTCATTAAACCGTCGGGACCGATTCCCGAATTTATAACCACCTTAACCGGCATTACCGACCAAATGGTGGAGTCTGCTCCGTCTGTGGAAAGTGTGATGGCACAGATGGCTCCAATGTTGGAGGATGCGGTGCTGGTGGGTCATAACGTTTCCTTTGACCTCGGCTTTTTGCAGCGGGGGTTGGATATTTCGGGGTATCGTCCCTTTTCCGGAAGGGTTCTCGATACCCTGGATTTTTTGCGTATGCTGTTCCCCATGCTTGGCAGCCTGCAGCTGTCCATGGTTACCCAAACCATGGAGATCCCCCATGAACGACCCCACCAGGCGGATTCGGACGCAGAGGCAACGGCTCTTCTATGGGTGAAGGTGCTGGAACGCTTCGAGGATTTGGATCTGCTCACGGTGCAGCGCCTTTCCTATCTGTTCGAAATGGAAAATACAGACCTCAGCTGGTTCCTGAAGGAAATTCTGGGGTTGAAGGAAATTGCTACTCCGGTGGATCCCAATTTGGACCGGTATTTCCGGCAATATTCCCTGAAGGCCGGGGAATGGGGCGAGGAGAAAAAGCCGCGGGCAGACAAGGAATGGCTGGACAAACCCTTCGAGGAATTCCATGCCTATCTCACAGAGCGGATGAAGGAGAAATTTCCCGGCTACGAGGAGCGGCCTGCCCAGGCCCAGATGATCCGTGATGTACAGGGGGCTTTATCCGACAGCGCCCACCTGCTGATTGAGGCGGGAACGGGGACCGGAAAGTCCTTGGCTTATTTGATCCCAGCCCTTCATTACGGCATCAGCGAAGAGAAGAAAATCGTGGTCAGCACCCATACCATCCAGCTTCAGGAGCAGCTGCGCCAGCGGGATATCCCGCTTTTGCAGGAGCTGTTTCCTTTTGGGTTCGAGGCGGCAGTGCTGAAGGGCCGCAATCACTATCTGTGCCTCCGCAAGTTTGAGACCAAGGTGAATACGGCGGACTTTGCCAACGGCCGCGATGACCGGCTGACGGCTGCGCAAATGACCGTATGGCTCTCTGACACAGAACGGGGAGACGACGAGGAGCTGTATTTGACCTCCAAAGGCAATGACTTCTGGCAGGATGTGCAAAGCGATGCGGATTCTTGCTTGAACCGCCACTGCCCTTGGTTCCGGCGCTGCTTCTACCACCGAGCAAAGCATGAATCTACCCAGGCGGACGTGATTATCGTCAATCATTCCCTGCTGTTTACGGATATTAAAGCGGAGAACCGGCTGCTGCCGGCTTATTCGCAGTTAATCGTGGACGAGGCTCATCACTTCGAGGAGGTAGCGGCCAAGCATCTGGGCTTGGAGCTGCATTACCTTAGCTTTGTGCACACGTTGACATGGCTGTATAAGGATTCCCGTTCGGGCCTCCTGCCGCTGGTATCCATGCGTATTCAAGAGCATGCTGCTGGTGACAAAGCTGCAAAGTGGCTGCGGGCCATTGTGGACGTGGAGGAGAAGCTGGTGGAGGCCAAGGAGCACTGGGACGAGCTGTCCCAGCTGCTGTATGACTTTGCGGGAATGTCGGCCAGCGCCTCCGACCCTGCATCGGCGGAAGCCGGGCAGCTGGTGGTGCGGGTGAAACCCGCCATGCTCCCGCCCAGCTGGGAGACTCTCCGGAAGATGGAGGAGAATATCTACGTTGGCCTTGGTGAAGCTTCGCGGCAGCTGGACCGGCTGCTGAATGATTGGAAGGATGTCCAGGATGACCTGGGCATACAGACTCTGGTTACGGATTTGAACGGGGCCGGCAAGGATCTGGACAGGCACCGGGATACCCTTCACAGGTTTATGCATATGCCTGAGCAGGATGATGTGTATTGGCTGGAAGCGAGCAGCCAGTTCAAGAGTAAGTCCCTTCAATTGGTAAGTGTTCCTGCGGATGTAAGCGCCATTCTTCGACAGTTCTTTTTTGATGCAAAAGATAGTATAATATTGACATCTGCCACCTTGTCCGTGGACAAGAAATTTCATTATATCTGCGAACAGCTGGGGCTTATGGAGAATAGCCCGTCCGGCAAGGTACGGACGGTGATTCTGCCATCCCCCTTTCAATACAGGGAGCAGGCGCTGGTAGCGGTGCCCCGCGATTTTCCCAATATTAAGGGCAGTGCCGCCGAAGCGTATTATATCGAGAAGCTTACGGAATCTCTGCGCGATGTGGCGGTGGCAACCAACGGAAGAATGCTTGTGCTGTTCACCTCGTACCGGATGCTGAAGGCGGTTCACCAGAGGCTGAAGGAAGAGCTGGCCTCAAGAGGGATTCAGGTGCTGGGGCAGGGGATGGACGGCGGCAACCGGAGTAAGCTGACGCGGATGTTCAAGGATAGTGCCGCAAGTGTCCTGCTGGGCACCAGCTCCTTCTGGGAGGGTGTGGACATTCCCGGAGATGCGTTAAGCTGCCTGGCTATTGTGAGATTGCCTTTTCAGCCGCCCAACCATCCTCTTGTGGAGGCCAAGTGCGAGCTTTATAAGGAAAAAGGACAGAACCCCTTTATCAAATATTCTGTGCCCCAGGCGGTTATCCGCTTCAAACAGGGCTTCGGCCGGCTGGTGCGGACCGCCACCGATAAAGGAACGGTTATTGTCTATGATACCCGGGTGATTGATACGGCATACGGCAAGCATTTTCTTTACTCCCTGCCCGGGCCGAAGATTGAGCATATGACAACTTCGCAATTGGTGCCGAGAATCATGGAATGGATGAGGAGTGAGGAAGGTTGAAGACGGAGAAGATTTCGGAGGCCGTCGTACGAAGGCTTCCGGTATATCTAAGGTTTCTTAACGAATTGAATATGAAGAATGTCCAGACTGTGTCGTCCCAGGACCTGGGCAACAAGCTGGACCTGAACCCGGCCCAAATCCGCAAGGATCTGGCGTATTTCGGGGAATTCGGCAAGAAGGGGATCGGATACGATGTGAATTACCTCATCGAGAAGATCCGGCAGATTCTCAAGCTGAACCAAGACATTGCCGTTGCCCTGGTGGGAGCGGGAAACCTGGGACGGGCGCTGTGCAACTACAATGTCTATCTGAAGGACAATATGAAGATTACGGCCATCTTCGATGACAGTCCGGACAAGGTGGGCACCAGCATCAACAACTTGCAGGTGCATCCTATGAAGGAGCTGGTGGGAACGATTCGTGAGGAGGCCATCCGGATTGGCATTATCACGGTTCCGGCTTCGGAAGCCCAGTCGGTGGCGGATGAATTCGTGCGCGGCGGGGTAGAAGCGATCCTGAACTTTGCGCCGGTGATTATTAAGGTTCCGATGCACATCCGGGTGCATAATGCGGACTTTACGACGGATCTGCAAAGCCTGGCCTATTATTTGGACGAATAGCGCAAACAGAATATTATGTGGAAAGGGATGTCCCCATTAGGCGGGCATCCCTTTTTTTGATGTTTTGTGGAGGTGGTTTTTGGCGATCGAACAGCGGGCGTTTCTCCTTGCAAAAGTGCATCTATTCTGCCGGAACCTCGACGTTTGCTGCATACCAAATGCAAAAGTGCACCTATTTCCTCCGCCCAGGCTTCATAATGCCCCCATGTGATGGAAATAACTGCATTTTTGCAGGAAAGACGATAAAAACGAAGGTTTGTCTCTCCAATAAATGTACTTTTGCATTTCGGAAGAGAATGGGAGTAACGTTCTAACGTGTGCATCCCTCTAAAGCAAAGTTTGAACATGCAGTATGTTGGTGTAGTGTAAGCCTCAAAATAAAAAAAGGCCGCAATCATCGATTGCAGCCGGCTGTGGACCGCCCTGGGGCAGTCTCTTTCGAACCATCACTTACGCGTACTTCAATACAATGCCGTCCAGAATGTCGGCCACGTTCTCGCAGGCATCAGTAGTCAGCTCCAGCTGTTCATACATTTCCTTCAGCTTGAAGTCATGGTACGGATCCTTGGGATTGTGGAAAATATCCTTGATGCCTTGACGGAGCAGCTTGTCTCCTTCGTTCTCCATGCTGTTGATCTTCACGGTGAATTCGGCAATCTGCATGTACTTCTTCTTGGAAAGCAGCTTGATGGCGTCCAGTATGTATTGGCAGGCATTCACCAGCACAACCGAGAACTCCTTCATGTAATGATCCGTAGCCTGAATATTCAAATAATCAAACCGCGCGATGCATTCTTCAATGCCGTCGATCACGTCGTCCATCTTGGCAGCCAGAGCCAGAATGTCCTCCCGGTCGATGGGGGTAATAAACACCTTGTTCAGCCCGCGGAAAACGGAGTGGGTAATGGTGTCTCCCTTATGCTCCAAGTCGCGGAGCTCCTGCTGGTAGGCGGTAGGGGAGCCTTCGCTCATCATCGCCTGGCGGAATACGTGGGCAGCCTGAAGCGTATTCTCTGCGGATTGTGTCAGCAGTACGTAAAAATCCTCGTCCTGTTTCTTGCCGATTGCCATGTCCAAAGACCTCCAAGGCTTGCGGGCATTCAAGTGCCCGTTTATTCGAAAACTTCATGCATCCTTTGTTATGCATCCGTAACTCTTAAAATACCATATTCTCCGTCCCGTATGCAATGGATCTTTTCTTGATTTTCCCTTCCGGTCATTGTAGAGTGAAGAAAAGAGATTGCCTGCGGCACTTATAATTCTGCAGCAACAGGAAAGGGGCTTATCGGATGACCCGACTGGTTATTGAAAACGGTGTTTTTGTCACCGGCGACGCAGTGCGCCCGGTAGTGAAAGGATATATGGCGGTAGAGGGTGACCGGATAACGGAGCTTGAGGAGGGGGCCTATCCCGGCCAACCGGGTGAAAGCAATGTCCAGCGCCTGGACGCCCGCGGCAAGCTGTTTATGCCCGGCTGGGTGAATACCCATGGCCATGCGGCGATGGCTTATTTGCGCGGCTACGGGGATGATCTGGCCCTGCAGGTATGGCTCTCGGAGAAAATGTGGCCCAATGAAGCCAAATTTACGGCAGAGGACGTGCGGTGCGGGACCCTTCTGTCCATTGTCGAGATGATGAAGGGCGGCACCACGACCTTCGTGGATATGTATGACCATATGGATGAGGTGGCCAAGGCTGTAGAGGAATCCGGGATCCGCGCCGTTCTGGCCCGGGGAGTCATCGGACTGTGTCCGCCGGAGGAGCAGGACCGGAAGCTGCAGGAGGCGATCCGTTTCGCCAGAGAGTGGAACGGCAAGGCAGACGGACGAATCACTACGATGATGTCGCCCCACGCCCCGTACACATGCCCGCCTGATTATATTGAACGCATCGTGCAAGCCGCACATGAGCTGGACCTGCCTATTCACATCCATATGTCTGAAACCATCCGGGAAGTGGAGGAGAATGTAGCCCAATACGGTCTGCGCCCCGCCGCCCACCTGGAGAAGCTGGGTGTATTCGGCCGGCCCTGCCTGATTGCCCACGGAGTGCATTTGACGGATGATGAAATCGATATTCTCTGCCGCTATGACGTGCGCATCAGCCATAATCCGGGCAGCAATCTCAAGCTGGCCAGCGGTGTGGCCCGGGTGCCGGACCTGCTTGCCGCAGGGCTCCTGGTTTCCCTGGGTACGGACAGCTCCGCCAGCAACAATAATCTGGATATGTTCGAGGAAGCGCGCCTGGCCGCCCTGATCCATAAAGGAGTCTCCGGCGATCCCACTGCCGTTCCGGCTACAGTTGCATTCCGCATGGGTACGGCCGACGGGGCCAAATCCTTGTGGCTGCCGGACACCGGTGTCCTCAAGGCGGGGATGAAGGCGGACTTTATCGGTCTGGATAACAACCGTCCCCACTTCTACCCCCGGACCGACTACGTATCCCATATCATTTATTCCGCTTCAGCCGGGGATGTCACCGATGTGTGGGTGAACGGCAAACAAACGGTGAAGAACGGGGAATGCCTCACGCTGGACGAGGAAAAAATCAAGGCCGAATTCCAACGCCGCTACGAGGGGATTATCGGAAGATAAGCTCTGCATGTAGCATGTTAAGGAACTTAAGGCCGCTACAAGAGGGATGGGAGAATGAGCCGCTGGAAAAAGAATGTGCTTCTGGGGAGCATCTGCTTGGCTGTACTGCTCCTTGGACTGTTTATATTCGGGGAGCGTCTGACCGCGGGGGAATGGCAGGAGAAGAAGGAGGCGGTTCTGACCGCTTACAGCCAGACCATGATGGTGAAGGCCGACCGGGTGGACACCTTTATTGGAACGGAAACCTGGCGCATCGTCTTCGGAGAAGACAAACTCCAGAAAAAAATGATCGTATGGATCGGAGAAGAATCGGGGATCCATACAGAATATGAGTCCAACGGTATTTCTATGGCCAATGTTTCGTCGAAGGTGACTGCCGCGGATCCCGCTGCCCGCATTCTCCGGGTTACACCGGGTAAGCTGGAGCAAGAGCTGGTGTGGGAGGTTTATTACGAGCGCGAGCAGGAAAACGGGCGTACGGAAGGCTTCTACGGCTATTACCGGTTCGCCGACGGCGAACTCTTGGATACCTATAGATTGGGAGCAAAAGGTTAAATGTTGTCAAGACACCTGGAAGGGTGTCTTTTTTCTTTCCACAAATTCGCTAAGAAGTATTCACAAAGTTGATATACTCTAGTATATAAAAAAGTGATATACTCATTATTATATTAGTATTCATTCTAAATAACGAATCTTTTTTAATTACAGGAAGGGGGACATCCCTTGAAGCTCAAAGCAACACCTATTCTAATTGCTGTTGTCGCATCGGCGGCCGTTCTGTTCGGCGGATGGTTTATTTATCATAGTGTCGCTCTAGAAAGTCCTTTGAATCATGCTTTGAATGAGACAGCTGGGGTTGTGGATTACAAGGCCAGCATCTCCGGGCAAAAGACGGTGTTTGATGTACAGCTTGACAATCAAGCTAATATACGTGAAATTGTTCACAAAATTAGCCAAAAGAACGACGAGGTAGCCGGTGACCGGGTGCCTGAGATTAAAGTGACAAGCAACACCTCCCCGCAGCTGGAGAACTGGTGGTCCACTGCATTGTTCGACGTGGCCCAGGCCATGGAAACCCGCCGTTACGCCGATATTCCGGCTGCTTTGAACGCTAAGGCAGGCCAGCTTCAAGGCTTGTCCGTTCAAACCGAGATGGATGACGATAATGTTTATGTGCGTTTGACGGAAGGGGAGCATGTAAAGTTTGTAATCCTGCCCCGTACCGCTGCCAAGATGGGAGTGTGGAGCCAATGATGAAATACGGGAAGGAAATTCTGATCGGCATTGTCCCTGTTATTATCGCGTTTCTCGCTTTTATCGGGCTGAATGTGATTCCGGTTGTATTTATGGGCTTGATAGCAGTTGCTCTGTTTATGATCACGAGAGCGAGAACCGGAGGGGCCGCGGCGGTTAGCGCCGTGGACCGGAAATCCAAAAGCCGGACACCGTCGTATATGACCTTTGAGGATATTGGCGGCCAGGACCGGGCAAAGAATGAACTGAAGGAAGCACTGGATTTTATCATTAAGCATGAGGACATTAAACGGCTGGGCATCCGGCCTTTGAAGGGCATTCTGCTGGAAGGCCCTCCAGGCACAGGCAAAACCTTGATGGCCAAAGCTGCTGCCCATTATACCAACTCCATATTCGTTGCCGCCTCCGGCTCGGAGTTTGTGGAAATGTATGTGGGTGTCGGCGCCAGCCGGGTCCGCGACCTGTTTAAGGACGCCCGGAGCCGGGCGCAGAAGGAAGGCAAGGACAGTGCCATTGTGTTCATCGATGAGATTGATGTCATCGGCGGCAAACGCTCCGGCGGCCAGCACAAGGAATATGACCAGACCTTGAACCAGCTTCTGACGGAGATGGACGGGATCCATACTACAGACAGTCCCCGGGTTCTCATCATGGCAGCCACGAACCGCAAGGAAATGCTGGACAGTGCGCTGCTCCGTCCCGGCCGGTTTGACCGCCACATTACCGTGGATCTGCCGGACCGCAAGGGCAGAATGCATATTCTGAAGCTGCATGCTAAGAATAAACCTCTGGAAGAGTCGGTTAATCTGGATAAAGTGGCCGACGAGACCTTCCAATTCTCCGGCGCCCAGTTGGAAAGTGTGATGAACGAAGCAGCTATCTACGCCCTGCGGGATGGCTTGGAGAAGATTAGCCAGCAGCATCTGTCCTTGGCCGTAGATAAGGTCATGATGGGGGAACGTTCGGACCGGGAAGCCTCCCGGGAGGAAAAGATCCGTGTTGCCTACCATGAACTTGGTCATGCTATTGCCGCCGAGCTCCTGAAATCCGGCTCTGTCTCCCAGGTTGCCTTATCCCCGAGAGGCCAGGCGCTTGGGTATGTGCGGCATAATCCGCAGGCTGAGCAATACCTGTATACCAAGGAATTTATTGAAGAGAAAATCATGATCGCCCTTGGCGGTGCTGTTGCCGAAGAGATGTTCTACGGCGGCCGCAGCACAGGCTCCCGCAATGACTTCGAGCAGGCGCTGTCTATGGTCAAGAATATGATGGATGCGGGGCTGACACGCCTCGGCATTATTGACCGTGAGATGATGACCAAGGAAGAGCTCATGAAGGAGAATGCGTCCATTATGGAAGAGCTGACCACCCGTACCCGGAACCTTCTGGAGAAGCACCGTCGTGTATTCGAGCAATCCCTGGACATTCTTCTCCGGGAAGAAGTGATGTCCGGCGAGCAGTTCAGAGCGCTGCTTAAGGAAAAAATGTCGGCTGTGGAAGAACTCAAGGGCGTTTCCGCATAGTGCCAAAAAAAGGCGAAAACTTAAGGGAAGTGGGGAGACAGGCTTGCGCTCCTCACTTTTTTTTCGTATGCTTAGAAAGGGCCATCTTCTATTATTGTCGAAATATCGAATGTTTGTCCTCATCCGAACTCAAGCGGGTGGAAAAATGGTATGATAGCTCATGGCAGAAAAGCTGACCTGGACCTGCACGCCCGGGAGGCTTTTTCTTTGCGAATCGGATCTTGGGGCTTGGATACAATGTATAAGAAGAGCCCGGTTTGCAATTGCAAACGTGTGAATGTCCTACATAAATATAACAAGGAATGGGTGAAAAGAGTGCAATTCAAACGGATTGGTGTAATTGGGGCCGGCACGATGGGCCAAGGCATCGCCGAAATGCTGGCGGTGAAGGGGATGGAAGTTTTCCTGGTGGAAAAAACCCCCGAAAAACTGGATCAGGCTTGGGATATGATCGTGGTCAGCCTGGACAAGCAGATTGAAAAATGGGCCATTACGGTCTCTGAAAAGAAGCTGATTCTCTCCAAAATCCACAAGGTTTATGCGCTGGACAAAATCGCCGAATGCGACATGGTGATTGAAACCATCAGCGAGGACCTGGAAGCTAAAAATGAAGTGATCCGCAGCCTGGACAAGATTTGTCCTCCGGAAGTGATTCTTGCCAGCAATACCTCCACACTCAGCCTGACCCAGTTGGCAGCGGAAACCACGCGTCCCGACCGGGTTATCGGCATGCACTTCCTGCATCCGGTAGCAAAGATCGATCTGGTGGAAATCATCCGCGGCTTGAAAACCTCGGAAGAAACCTTCCAGCTGACCCGCCAATTCGTAGAAGAAACCATCACCAAGAAGGGTATTCAAGTCTACGAATCCCCGGGCTTCGTAACCACACGTCTGGTATGTACGCTGATCAACGAAGCGCTGCACGTGCTGGCTGAAGGCGTTGCCTCCGCTGAGGATATTGATTCCGCTATGAGAATCGGCTATGACTTCCATTACGGACCGCTTGAAATGTGCGACCGCTTCGGTCTGGACTCCGTTCTCGCCGCTATGGAAGGCATGTTCCGTGAATTCGGCGATATCAAATACCGCCCGAGCTTCCTGTTGAAGCAAATGGTCCGTGCCGGCCAATTGGGCACCAAAGTAGGACAAGGATTCTTCGCTTATGACAAGGATGGTGACCGTCTGTGAAAATTCTCGTAGTTAACGCAGGTAGCTCTTCTCTTAAATACCAGCTGTATGATATGAATGACGAATCCGTACTGGCCAAAGGCCGCGTCGAGCGCATCGGCATGGACACCGCCATTCTGGTGCACGAGCCCACTGATAAGCCGGAGCTGAAGGAAGTCAGCGAAATTCTGGATCACAATGTGGCTATCAAGAAGGTTGTGGATTGTCTGGTCCATCCGGAGCATGGCGTTATTTCCTCCATCAGCGAGGTGGAAGCCGTCGGACACCGTGTAGTACAAGGTGGCGACCTGTACTCCGAATCCGTGCTGGTCACTCCTGAAGTCAAGGCAGGCATCACCAGCCTGTTCGATCTGGCTCCGCTGCATAATCCGGCCCACATGATGGGGATTTCCGCTTGTGAAATCAACATGCCCGGTGTTCCGCAGGTTGTGGTATTCGATACGGCTTTCCACGCTACTATGCCGGAGAAGGTCTTCATGTACCCGCTCCCGCTTCGTCTGTACAAGAAGCATAAGGTTCGCCGCTACGGTTTCCACGGCACCTCCCACTTCTACGTCAGCCATGTGGCTGCCCAGTTCCTGGACAAGCCGCTGGAAGACACCAAAATCATTACCGCGCACATTGGCAACGGCGGTTCCGTTACAGCCGTTATGGGCGGGAAATCCTTCGACACTTCCATGGGGATGACTCCATTGGAAGGCCTTATGATGGGTACTCGCAGCGGCGACATCGACCCGGCCATCATCCCGTTTGTAATGGGCAAGGAAGGCATCGGCCCGATGGAAGCCAACTTTATGCTGAACAAACACAGCGGTCTGCAAGCCATTTCCGGCGGCTCCAGCGACATGCGTGAAATTGTGGAAGGTATGGAGAAGGGCGACAAGGGCTGCAAATTGGCATACGAAATGTACGAATACCGTATCCGCAAGCAAATCGGTGCGTATGTTGCCGCTATGAATGGTGTGGACGCCATCGTGTTCACAGCCGGTGTCGGCGAAAACTCCGCTGTGCTGCGTCTGAGCATTCTCGAGCAGCTGAGCTGGATGGGCGTTGATGTGGATCCGGAATTGAACAAAATCCGCAGCGGCGAGCCGCGTTTGATCACCAAGGAAGGCTCCCGTGTGAAGGTTCTGGTTATCCCGACCAACGAAGAGCTGGTTATCGCCCGCGACACCCACGAAATCGTAAAGAAGTCTCATAAGTAAGTCACAGCTACTATATTTCCGGGAGGCTCCCTATATGGCGGTACAGTGCATGATCCGGGAGGTTGGCACCCATGCGGGCGAAACAGTCCGCATCGGCTGCTGGCTCCACAATGTGCGGTCCAGCGGTAAAATCGTATTTCTTCAATTGCGTGACGGCTCAGGCTATATTCAAGGCGTTGTGGTGAAAAGTGAAGTCCCCGAAGAGGTTTGGACAGCAGCCAAGTCGCTGACTCAGGAAAGCTCTCTTTATGCCACCGGTGTGGTCCGCGAGGAACCCCGCAGCCAAAGCGGCTATGAGCTGACCGTTACCGGAATTGAAATCATCCAGATTACACAAGATTATCCGATTACCCCGAAGGAACACGGCGTGGATTTCCTGATGGATCATCGCCATCTGTGGCTGCGCAGCCCCAAGCAGCGGGCTGTGCTGATCGTCCGTGCGGAGATTATCCGTGCGGTGCAGGAGTTTTTTGATACCCGCGGCTTCAAGCTGGTGGACCCGCCGATTCTGACTCCGTCCTCGTGCGAGGGAACCACGGAGCTGTTCCATACCAAATATTTCGACGAGGACGCTTTCCTCACCCAAAGCGGGCAGCTGTACATGGAAGCAGCCGCTATGGCACTGGGGCGGGTATATTCCTTCGGCCCGACCTTCCGGGCGGAGAAGTCCAAAACCCGCCGGCATTTGATCGAGTTCTGGATGATCGAGCCGGAAATGGCGTTTGTGGATCTGGACGAAAGCCTGCGCGTTCAAGAGCAGTTTGTGTCCCATGTGGTGCAGAGCGTTTTGACCAACTGCCGCAAGGAGCTGGAGGTGCTGGAGCGGGATATCTCCAAGCTGGAGAAGATCACCGCCCCGTTCCCGAGGATCACCTACGACGATGCCATCAAGTTCCTGCAGGAGAATGGGCACGACATTCCGTGGGGCGAGGACTTCGGCGCTCCGCATGAAACGGCCATTGCCGAAAGCTTCGACAAGCCTGTCTTCATCACCCACTATCCGACGGCGATCAAGGCCTTCTACATGAAGCCGGACCCGAACCGTCCGGAAGTGGTGCTTTGTGCCGATATGATTGCTCCGGAGGGATATGGCGAGATTATCGGAGGAAGCCAGCGGATCGACGATCCGGCGCTGCTGGAGGCCCGTTTCTCCGAGCATGAGCTGTCCACAGAAGCGTACCAGTGGTATCTGGATCTGCGCAAATACGGCACTGTGCCCCACAGCGGCTTCGGCCTGGGACTGGAGCGCACTGTAGCCTGGATTTGCGGTCTGGACCACGTGCGGGAAACCATTCCGTTCCCGCGGCTTCTGTACCGTTTGTACCCATAAGTACGTCCCCCAAAAGTGAAGTGAAGCTGACGAAGCTTATTCCGATTACTTTTGGAGGTAAACAATGGAGAACTAACCCACTTTTGGGGGATTCATATTTATGCATCTTGGAAGAGCCTTGTTATTCGGGGCTCTTTTCCCATAGAAAGACATGGCGGGAGGGACCAGGGGATGAGCAAAATGAATGATCCATGGAAAGACCTGCGGGACGGTGTGCTGGCGGGGCTGCGCTCCGGCTCCATCGCCGTTCCCATGCTGTTGTTGACGGGATATGCCAAGCTGGATTTATCCGAGCCGGAGGCGATGCTGCTTCTGCAGCTGATCGGGTTCCGGGATCGTGAGCATAATGATTTTCCAACACCGGGAGAACTGGCAGACAGAATGAGTCTGACAGAGGAGAAGGTATCCGCTACTCTCCAAAAGCTGGTGAAGGAAGGGTTCATTGGCATCGATGAAGCAAGTGATTCCTTAACGGGAATGCGTTATGAGCGGTACAACCTGGATGGGCTGTGGGAGCAGCTGGCCATGGTGATTACCATGGAATCCGGCCAGGAGCCTGAAAAAACGGTGCCTGCCGTAAAAAGCCCGCTGCCGGAACCAACTGCCGCCGGTAACCGGAAAACCGACCGCTCCCAACAGGAGGGCAATATCTTCCTGCTGTTCGAACGGGAATTTGCCCGTCCGTTGACGCCGATGGAAATGGAGACGATCACCGGTTGGCTGGACCAGGACCGGTATCCGGTGGAACTGCTGCATATGGCCCTGAAGGAAGCGGTGTTCGCCGGAAAGATTCATTTCCGGTATATCGACCGGATCTTGCTGGAATGGAAGCGCAACAAAGTGTTTACCCCGGAGCAAGCTAAGGAACATGCACAGCGTTTCCGAGGCGGCAGATAAAAGCGGCGTGAATACAAAAAGCCTTGACGGTGGTGGAGATCCCGTCAAGGCTTTTTTGCGTTTCGTTGCGTTTCGTAAGACCGTGATTAATCTGGAAGAACCGGAAATTGCCGGACAACATCATGGAAGGTTTCGAAGGGCAAATAGGGCATCTGCAGACGGCGGCATTCGTCCTCCAGATGGGAGCGGGCAAAGATCAGGTCCGCAAAAGCTGCACCGGCAAAATCAGTAATGCTGTCGCCGATCATGATCCGGTAATACTCCTCCTGGGGATATTGCCGCATCACCGTGCTTTTGCACATGCCGCAGTCGCTTTCGCAATGCTCATCGCAGGGATGGGAGGAGTGTATATGGATATGGGTACCGCTGAAATCCGTGTTGTTGCAATAAATGTTGGAGGGCGCGATGCCAAACGGCTCAAGAGCCGGATACAGGATAAAATCCATTCCTCCGCTGGTTACCAGAAACTCCACATTGTGCGTCCTGCAGAAATCCAGAAGCTCCTGCAGGCCGCTTCTGATCTGGAGCTGGCCTTGGATAAACTCCACCAGTTGGGGTTTGAGCGAGCTGGGCATGAGGGCGAACAACGTCTCCACACCCTCGCGGATGGACATTTCCTTGGTTGTTGTGCGCCGCAGAATTTCCTCCGCACCTTCCGGCCGGAAATGCTTAAACAGCTCAACTACATTATCGGTCAGGGTGATCGTACCGTCGAAGTCGCAAAAGATGACTGGTTTACGTGTACTCATAAGCTTTGCCGCACCTCTTGGCTGAGACCTTCGCCGATCTCCGCCGCCCGGGCCACACAGCGGTTGATACCGGCTTCCACAATGCCGCTTAAGCCCTCCCGCTGGAACTCCTCAATCGCCATTTGAGTGGTGCCATTGGGGGAGGTAACCTTGCGCCGGAGCTCGGCAGGCTCCTCGCCTGTAAGCTTCACCATGGAGGCGGCGCCAAGCACGGTTTGAACTGTCAATTGCTTGGCCAGTTCCGGGGACAGACCACCCTTCACGCCTGCGGCGATCATGGATTCCATGAAGTAGAAGGCATATGCCGGACCGCTTCCGGAAATGCCCGTCAGGATATTCATCTTCTCCTCGGGGATGGGATAAGCTTCGCCGATGGCACGGAACAGGGACAACCCCATATTCTGCTGGGATTCCGTTGTTTCCGGGGAAAAGCAAAGTCCGGTTGCGCCCAGCCCGATGGAGCTGGGGGTATTGGGCATGGTGCGGACAATGGGCATCCCTTCCGGGACAAGCAGGGAGAGAGTTTCCAGAGACAACCCGGCAACCATGGAAACCAGGAGCTGGGAGGGCTTCAGAAACCGGTTGAAGTCCTCGAAGGCCTGCCGGACATCCTTGGGTTTCATGGCCAGAATGACGATGTCCGCCTCTCGGATAAAGCTTTCCTTCTCTTCCGGTGTAAATGCGGCATGGACTCCGTAGGTATCCCGCATGACTGTCAGGTGGGCAGCATTGCTGCGGTTCATAATGTAGATTTGATCGGGCCGGACAGTCTTTTGCTGGATCAGGCTTTTGAAAATGGGCTCAGCCATCGATCCGGCGCCGATAAATGTGATTTTTTTACCAGTAAGCGGCATCTGGACTCCACTCCTTTTTTTCTTTATTTTTGGAAGACGTATAACCGGGGCTTATCCTCTATCCGCGAATCTGGCCGCTTCCATACACCAGGAACTTTGTCGAGGTCAAGGCAGGAAGCCCCATGGGACCCCGGGCGTGAAGCTTCTGGGTGCTGATGCCGATCTCGGCGCCGTAGCCGAACTCGAAGCCGTCGGTAAACCGGGTGGAGGCGTTATGGTAAACCGCTGCCGCATCCACCTCCTGCAGGAACCGTTCCGCCCGTTCGGGATGTTCAGTCACAATACATTCGGAATGCTGGGTCCCAAACCGCCGGATATGCTCCAGCGCCTCATCCAGACTCTCCACGATGCGGACATTAAGGATGTAGTCGTTATATTCGGTGGCATAGTCCTCATCCGTTGCTTCCTCCATGGGACCGGCAATTCGAATGGAGGCAGGGCAGCCGCGAAGCTGTACACCCAAGGTGCGGAACGTTTCAGCAATACCGGGAAGATAGGCTTCGGCGAATTCCTCGTGAAGCAGCAGGGTTTCCATGGAATTGCACACGGAAGGACGCTGCACCTTGGCATTAACGGCAATGTTCAGGGCAATGGTCGGATCCGCAGTTTCATCCAGATAGGTATGGCAAACCCCTGCGCCGGTTTCGATGACGGGAACCGTGGCATTGGCTACCACCGTCTGGATCAGCATCCGGCCGCCACGGGGGATTACCACGTCCAACAGGCCGTTCAACTTCAACATTTCATCTACGGAAGCGCGGTCGCTGGAGGTTATTAGCTGCAGGGCCTCAGGAGGAACAACAGTGGTGGCCAGGGCCGCTTTCAGCACCTCCACAATCCGGATGTTGGAGCTTAATGCATCCGAGCCTCCACGGAGCAGCACCGCATTCCCCGATTTCAGACAAAGGCCTGCGGCATCCACCGTCACGTTGGGCCTGGCTTCATATATGATGCCTATCAAACCAAGCGGCACGCTGACCTTGCGGACAACCAGCCCGTTGGGACGCTCGAATTGGTCCAGCACATCCCCTACGGGATCAGGCAAGCCGATAATTTGAAGCAAACCCTCCGCAATCCCCTGAATGCGTTTTTCATCCAGCGCCAGGCGGTCCAGCAGCGATTCGCCGATGCCGTTTTGTTGGCCTCTGGCCAAATCCTCTTGATTGGCTGCAATAATCGAGGCGCTTTCCCGGACCAGGGCATCCGCCATGGCCCGCAGGGCATCGTTTTTTTGGCGGGTGGTCAGCTTTGCCATCCGAATGGAGGCCTCTTTACCCAACAGCGCTTTTTGAACAACTTCACTCATCCTTGAAGCCCTCCTTTATAATCGAGAAAATATTATTCGGACAACGTGATCCATTCATCCCGGTGGATCACTTCAATGCGGGCAACATCCACCCGCTTCTGCACTTCCTCGGTGCTGAGTCCTGCAACAGCCTTCAGCTGCCAGGATTCGTAATTCACAACCCCCCGGCCGATTACGCCGCCTTCGGGATTGATAACCTCCACCACATCCCCCGGATGGAAGTCCCCTTTGACACCGGTAACCCCTGCGGGCAGCAGGCTTTTGCCTCCGGCAAACAGCGCTTTTTCCGCGCCGGCATCCACCAGGACGGAGCCGTGAGGGACGGACAGGAACCCGACCCATTGTTTCTTGATGGGGAGCTTGTTGAGGCTTGTGGTAAAATAAGTGCCTTTGCCTGTGCCCTGTACTGCAGCAGTTAAATCACCGGGCTCCGTCACCTGGCCGATAAAAACGGGAACCCCGCCTCTGGTGGCGATGCGGGCGGCATCCAGCTTGGAGCGCATACCTCCGGTGCCGACGGAGGAGCCGGCCCCTCCGGCATATTCCAGGATCTCCTGCGTGATCTGGTCCACCTGAGGGATGCGGACGGCGGAAGGGGTTTTACGGGGATCGCCGGTGTATAATCCGTCCATATCGGTGATGATTGCCAGCTGCCGGGCCTTCACCAGATTGGCTACTAATGCGGATAAAGTATCATTTTCGCTGAATTTCAGCTCCGCTACCGACACCGTGTCATTCTCGTTAATAACCGGCACAATGCCGTGGGCCAGCAGCTCCTCAATGGTCATCAGGGCGTTGTGGCCCCGCTGGCGGCTGGAAAAGTCGGTGCGGGTGAGCAAAATCTGGGCCACGGCGATTCCGCTTTCTTGGAACGCTTCATTATAGGCTTGCATCAGCAGAGCCTGGCCCACTGCGGCGGAGGCCTGCTTTTCATGCAGCAGCTTGGGGCGTTTGGCATAACCGATGGTGGTGAAGCCTGCGGCTACGGCGCCGGAGGTGACCAGCAGCACCTGGTGGCCGGATTTCTGCAGGGCGGCTATCTCATCGGCAAAAAAACGCACCTTGCTCCGGGTCAGGCCGCCTTCCGCGGAGGTAAGCGAGCTGCTGCCAATTTTGACAACGATTCGGGTCATACCATCAACTCTCCTGTAAACAAAATAAAAAGCCTCCGTCCTCCAAACACGAAGGACGAAAGCTGTAAGCTTCCGCGGTACCACCTTGATTGGCGCCCGACAGGCGCCCTCTTAAGTCCCTGGTAACGGCAGGGGCCGTTCAACTCGTCGTTGACCGTTCAGGGGCGGGTTCTGCTGGTTCCGTAGGTGGCGGCAGGCTCTTGCAGCCGGGAAGCCTGCTCTCTGTTCGCCGGGAAGGCAGCGTACTATTCCCATCGATACGTTATCGCAATAAAACTCTTTTGTTTAAGATAGCATTCTGCGGCAGCTTTGTAAAGCATGCCAACTGTCTTTGGGGGAGATCCGCCGTGGATTTTACCATGGGTTCACTGTGAAATCATGGTGGATGTGCAGTGGATTTAACGCAGAACTGGTCTGGACCGCCGTTTGCTGTAGAACAGGCCGAACGCTACCGTGGGTCCGCATGTAACGGAACTCAACGACTCTTACACGCGGAAAATAAGGTTTCTGCAATTTTAACGGAACTGAGGAGCTATAAGACGCTGGTTGGCAGCGAAATCTCTGCACTTTTTGCCGCTAAGGGTCTCAGAGTTCCGTTAGCGTAGAAAATGTGCACTAAACACCGTTTAAGGACCTCTAAGTTCCGTTAGCACGCCAATGGGATTCCGTTGAGCCCCAGGAGGCTGTTAACCCGCCGGTGCTTATCCTGCTATCCATCTGCCTTGCAGAGTGGAAAGCCTTTGCTTTAAGATGGAGTAAAGCGACTGTGGAAGGAGGGGAAACGGATGCCCCGCATTAGTCTGCTGCAAATGGATGTTGCCTTCGGGGACCCGGAGGCCAATTACCGGAACGCGGAGCGGTTGATCCGCAAAGCTGCCGCTGCCCCCGATAAACCGGATTTGCTGCTGCTTCCCGAGCTGTGGGACACGGCATATGATCTGGAACGGCTGGGGGAGCTGGGAGATTGGCAGGGCGAACGGGTGCAAGCCTGGGCGGGCGCCCTAGCCCGGGAGCTCCGCGTCACCATTGCCGCCGGGTCCATCGCCGAAAAGCGGGAGGACGGCATCCGCAATGCGTCATACGTCATGGACCTGCACGGCTCTGTGATGTCCCGCTACGCCAAGCTTCACCTGTTCGGGCCAATGGGGGAGGACCGGCATCTGACCGCGGGGTCCACACGGGAGCTTGTCCAGATGGAAGGGGTTACCGCAGGAATGATGATCTGCTACGACCTGAGATTCCCTGAGCTGGCCAGAGCTCTAGTGCTGGACGGAGCGGAGCTGCTTCTGGTTCCCGCCCAGTGGCCTAAGCCCCGGCTGCAGCATTGGCGGACGTTGGCTGTGGCGAGGGCTATCGAAAACCAGGTCTATGTGGCCGCATGCAACCGTGTTGGAGCAGGAGGCGGACAGGAGTTTTTCGGTCATTCCCTCATTGTTGATCCGTGGGGTGAGGTATTGGCCGAAGGGGGAGAAGGGGAGGAAATCGTCACCGCCCAACTGGACTTGAACCGTATAAAAGAAGCCCGGGAGCGGATTTCCGTGTTCCGGGACAGGCGCCCTGATGTCTACGGCAGCTGGGAGCCGGAGAATTAATCCTCCTGCTCCACTCCCGGTGCCGGCTGAACGGGAGGCTCTGACCCGTCCCCCTTGTTCATCACCTCCCGCATCACTCCCATAAAGGCCTCTGCCGCCTTGGAGATGTACCGGCCCTTGCGGTAAGCGGCCACCAGCGTCCGGTAAGGCCGCTCCTTCAGTTGAAGATAGTCGGGGCGGAAGGAGGTGCCGTGCCCAAGAGCGATCATGCTGGGCACGAAGGCGATGCCCATTCCGGCAGCCACCAGAGACTGGACAGTTTCGATATTACTGCTTTCGAACACAATCCGCGGTTCAAAGCCATTGCTCCGGCACAGCTCCAGCGCAATTTGCCGGAAGCCCTGTCCCCGCTTCAGTACAATAAACGCCTCTTCCCGCAGTTGGCGGATGCTGACCGTGGCCGTTTCGTCCGGTGCGGCCCGTCCCGCCAGCGGATGGGTGGGAGGGACGGCCAGCAGGATCTCCTCATCCAGCAGCGGCTCCCAGGAGAGGTTGGAGTCCAAAACCGGCAGGGTTAACAGGCTGATATCGGTCCGGCCGGCGGCGGTCAGATTTTCCAATACATTGGTGGTGTCTTCGATCAAATGGATTTCGATACCGGGAAAACGGCTGTGGAAAAGGGGCAGCACCCGGGGCAGCATATGGGACCCGGTGATGGGGAGGGAGCCTACGTTCAGGCGGCCCTTTTTCATATCGGAAATATCCTCCATCTCCCGTTCCAGCTGGCCTACCATATCGAGAATCATCTGGGCCTTCTCCATAAACGCAGAGCCGGCATGGGTCAGCTCCACGGAATTGGTGTTGCGCTGGAACAAAAGCACACCCAGCTCCTTTTCCAGTTTGGACAGCTGCTGGCTGAGTGAGGGCTGGGCGATATGAAGCTTTTCGGCGGCGCGGGAAAAGTTTTTTTCGGCGGCAATTTGCAGGGCGTATTGCAGTTGGCGCAATTCCATGATGCAATCCTCCATAGAGTCAGTTCGTTCTTTGGTATAGTCTTTTATAGCTGAAAACTATAACGATTATAGATATTATATCTTGGATCAATGAAGAGATTCAATGCTATGATAACAGCAGGAGAAATTGCTGCAGCGGCCGTTGGCCGGGCGGCGTGTAGAGATAGATCATCAGGATAATGAAGAGGTGGCTAATGATGAGCAAAAAAACCATGTTCGAGAAAATTTGGGACAATCATGTCATCTACCAGGAGGAAGGCAAACCGAGCATTATTTATATTGACCTTCAGCTGGTGCATGAGGTTACATCTCCACAGGCTTTTGAAGGCCTGCGGCTGACCGGGCGCAAGGTACGCCGTCCCGATCTGACCTTCGCTACGATGGACCACAATGTCCCCACCAAGGACCGCTTTAATATTACCGATCCGATTTCCAAGCAGCAAATCGAAACCCTTTCGAAAAACTGCGCCGATTTTGGCGTCACCCTGTTTGACCTGGACCACATCGACCAGGGGGTTGTTCACGTTATGGGCCCGGAGCTGGGTCTGACCCATCCCGGCAAAACTATCGTTTGCGGCGACAGCCATACCTCCACACACGGAGCCTTCGGCGCCCTTGCTTTTGGCATCGGCACCAGCGAGGTAGAGCATGTGCTGGCTACCCAATGTCTGCAGCAGTCGAAGCCCAAAACCCTTGAGGTGCGCATCAACGGCAAGCTGGCTACCGGCGTTACCGCCAAGGACCTGATTCTGGGCGTTATCGCCCAATACGGCACGGATTTTGCCACCGGCTACGTTATTGAATATACCGGTGAATCCATCCGCAGCCTCTCCATGGAAGAGCGCATGACCGTGTGCAACATGTCCATCGAAGCCGGCGCCCGGGCGGGGTTGATCGCTCCCGACGAGAAAACCTTCGAGTATCTCCGCGGACGGCAATACGCTCCCCAAGGCGAAGCCTTCGAGCAAGCCATCAGCGAGTGGAAAAACCTGGTTTCGGACGAAGGTGCGGTATATGACCGCGTAGTGGAATTTGATGCGGATTCCCTGATCCCGCAGGTTACCTGGGGAACCAGCCCGGGTATGGGCGCAGGTATTAGCGACACCGTACCGGTGCCTGCCGAATTTACCACCGAGAATGAACGCAAGGCGGCCGAGAAGGCCATTGAATATATGGGACTTACACCGGGGACGCCTATGTCCGATATCCCCGTGGATGTGGTATTCATCGGCTCCTGCACCAATGGCCGTATCGAAGATCTGCGGGCAGCTGCCAAGGTCGCCAAGGGCTACAAGGTAAGCTCCAACGTGCAGGCTATGGTTGTTCCGGGCTCCGGCCGGGTGAAGGCTCAGGCGGAGAAGGAAGGTTTGGACAAAATCTTTACCGAAGCCGGTTTTGAATGGCGCGATGCGGGCTGCAGCATGTGCTTGGCTATGAACCCCGATGTTTTGGTACCGGGCCAACGCTGCGCCTCCACCTCCAACCGCAACTTCGAAGGACGTCAGGGACGGGGCGGACGCACCCATCTGGTATCCCCGGAAATGGCCGCAGCGGCAGCCATCAACGGTAAGTTCACTGATGTCCGCAACTGGCAGTTTCTGGCCTAAACAACGTAATGGATTGAAACCAGCGCCGAAGGGAGTCTTCTATCATGGAAGCTTTTAAAACTCATACAGGTCTTGTTGGACCGGTTGACCGCGTTAATGTGGACACCGATGCCATCATCCCCAAGCAATTTCTGAAACGGATCGAACGGACCGGCTTTGGCCAGTACCTGTTCTTCGAATGGCGGTTCGACGAGGCTGGCAAGGAAATCGCCGAATTTAACCTGAACAAACCGCGTTACCAGGGCGCTTCCGTATTGCTGTCCCGGGCCAACTTCGGCTGCGGCTCCTCCCGTGAGCATGCACCATGGGCCATCCAGGACTTTGGCTTTAAGGTGATTATCGCCCCATCCTACGCTGATATTTTCTATAACAACTGCTTCAAAAACGGCATCCTGCCCATCAAGCTCAGCGAAGAGCAGGTGGAGGAGCTGTTCCAGCGGTCAAACGCCCAGGAGGGCTACCAGCTGACTGTGGACCTGGAAAACAAGGTGATCACGGACGCTGCCGGCCTGCGTATTCCCTTCGAGCTTGACGAGCACCGCCGCCAATTCCTGCTGCTGGGCCTGGACGATATCGGCCTGACCCTCCAGCATGAGGACGCCATTACCGCTTACGAGGGCAAACATGCCTACCGTTTAGGTTCCAACGCTTAAGTGAAGCCAACTGATTAAACGGCGTGAAAAACTCCCTGTCCGCGAGGATCAGGGAGTTTTTGGCGTCTATCGCTGAGGGGGCTGGGGGCTCCTGCAGAAGAAGGGGGATTTTCTTCCAAAGTACGCAACAAAATGCGATTTACCGCGTCTATATGATGACGGTACAGAGGGTTATTTTGCCAGCCCCTGTCGCGAGAACAGCATGCAGAGGTGAATCATGAAGAAACTTGTAACAGCGTTGGTCGGTGCTGTATTGTTGGTGCTCATGTGGAGCGGAGGGGGAGGGACAAGCTATGCCGCGGACAACCAGGTCCGGCTTTTCCTGAACCGCACGGAGCTTGTGCCGGAGGTGCCGCCGCGGATTGTCAATGATCTGACTCTTGTTCCGGTCCGGATTATCTCGGAGGAGCTGGGGGCAGAGGTCTCGTGGAATCAGGAAAAGCAGCAGGTTACCATCAAGCGTGATGGAGCACTTCTGCAATTGGCCATCAACAACCCCGTCGCCAGTGTCAACGGAGCGGCATTCAAGCTGGAAACTGCCCCGGTTTTAGACAGCGGTACTACCCTTTTGCCGGTCCGGTTCGTAACAGAGAATTTGGGCATGGATGTCCAGTGGGACAACCTGACACGGTCTGTATTTCTGTTTGACAAAAGCAGCTCCATCCCGGTTTCCAGCGGGCAAAGCTCGGAGCCGCCCAAAGCTGGAGCGTCGATCCCGCCGGCTGCAACGGAAACACCCAGTCCTGCCGCAACACCTAAACCGTCACCATCGGCATCATCATCGGCATCCATTATGCCGTCTTCTACGCCAACATCCAAACCATCCGGTTCGTCATCGCCGACTTTGCCCGGTTCAACAATTGCTCCCGGAGCAACACCGGGCACATCCCCGTCTACGGGGCCTGATCATGTGGTTTCCGTCATTCAAACCATCAGCTTCTCAGATGGGCGTATGGCCATAACGGCCGACCGTGCTGTGCCTCAGCCGGTGTTCACCCATCTGTCCAACCCGTCGCGTCTTGTTATTGATTTACCCGGCGCCCGCCTGGCTCAAACGGTGAACGGAAAGGCGGTTGGACAAGTCAATGAATTGGCCATTTCGGCTGAATTCTCCGAGCGGATCCGGTTCTCCCAATTCCAGGACCAGCCGCCTACAGTCCGAATCGTAGTCGACCTGAAGCAGAAAATCGACTATACTTTATTAGAAGGCAGGAACCCGGCCGAGCTTACCATCGCCATGAAGGGGTATAATTTCCTTGTGGTGCTGGATGCCGGCCACGGTGACGGAGATCCCGGGGCAATCTCCAAAATCACCGGCCGTAAGGAAAAGGACTTCAACCTGTCCATGGTGCTCAAAATCGCCAAGGCGCTGGAGAACATCCCCAACCTTCAGGTGAAGCTGACACGGCAGGATGATACATTTGTGGAACTGAACGAACGGGCGGATTTCGCCAACCGGCTGAATGCAGATGTTTTTGTATCCGTACATGCCAACAGCTTCAACAAAGCTACCGTCAGCGGAACGGAGACCTATTACTCCAGGAATGAAAGCCGCGCTTTGGCTGATATTCTGCACAGCCGCATTTTGCCTGCTACCGGCTTCAATGACCGGGGTGTGCGCAAGAATGATCTCCGGGTGACCCTACGAACCGTCATGCCTGCGGTGCTTTGTGAAATTGGCTATCTTTCCAGCCCTGAAGAGGAAGCCGCTTTATTTACGGAGAAGCTCCAGCTCCAGACCGCCGAGGCCATCGCCGCGGGCATCCGGGAATATTTGCAGATTCCATAAGGAGGGATTGATACTTGAACAGAAGAATATGTATACTGCTGGGAGTTGCCGTTTCTCTATCGCTGGTGGCCGTTGGCTGCGGAGCCAAGGAGAGGAATGCTGCTTCCACCCCATCAGCAACAGGTACGCCCACCGTTTCGGTGGCGCCCTCCCAGTCCGCTGCTCCCGCAACACCTTCTCCCGTACAGGAGAAGGAGGTGGCCATCAAGGCGTATTTCGGCCAAGCCAACGGCGATAATACGGCTTTGGTGGAAAAGCAGGTCAATATCAAATTCGACAAGGATGAGAACAAGTATCTGGCTGCGTTGAACACCCTGAAGAAAAGCCCGTCTGCCGATGCGGTATCCTTGTGTCCCCAAACCACCTTTTTGTCCGCCAAACTGGATTCAGGCAAGCTGTCCGTCAATTTGAATCTGCCCGATGAGGACAGGCTGGGCTCCGCCGGAGAAGGACTTCTGCTGGATGCATTCCGCAAAACCCTGTTCCAATTCAACGAAGTGGAAACCTTCGAGATTCTGGTGAACGGCAAAAAGCCCGAATCCCTAATGGGCCATTTTGAGCTTCCCGAGTGGTTTAAGCGTTAATCTTTGGAGAGACAGATAGAGAGGAGAACAATCACTTTGAAAAAAAGAGCGACAAAAGCTGTGATCGTCTTACTTACGGCAAGTCTGACCTTGGGTACGACCGCAATGGCAGCCCTTAACGACACTACCGCTCCACAGTCAACAGTCCAGAATGCCTCCACGAAGCCCAACCTGAAATTTACGGATGTGCCCGTCTCCCATTGGGCCAATAAGTACATAACCAAGCTGGCTTTGCTGGGGATTGTGGACGGCAAATCAGTTGGCATTTATGATCCGAGCAGCTCCGTAACCCAGGAGGAAGTGGTTACCATGCTGGTGCGGATGATGGGACTGGAGCAAGCGGCGGGTGAGCTGCCCGCCTTTGCCTCCGATCTGCAGGTATCCGACTACGCCAAGAAATATCTGTTTATGGCCTTGGAAAAAGGAATCATCTCCTACCCGGAGGAATCCGCTGTCTCGGGATCCGGCTGGGGTACCCGCCAGGCCTCCCGGGATTGGGTGGCCAAGCTTGTCATCCGGTCTATCGGCAAGCAGGCCGAAGCCAATGAGCTGGCAAACCAAGCAACTAAGTTCGCGGATGATGCGGACATCTCCGCATCCACAAGAGGTTTTATTAACCAAGCAGTGGCACTGAAGATTGTGGATGGTTTGGATGACGGCACCTTCAAGCCCGCCAAATCCGTAACCCGCGCCGAAATGGCCACCTTCCTGAGCCGGACAAGCCCGTATATGGATTCCACGGACATCTCCGGTCTGGGGATTGTGGAGAGCATCACCGACAAAGCCGTTGTTTTAGGCGATGACTACGGCGACCAGAAAACCTTCGGTTTTACCGCAGATACGGTGTTCTACGGTCTGAACCAATCCGCACCCTCCACAGCGCAGTCCCTTAAGCAGGGCAATAAGCTGTTTATCGTCGTGAAGGACGGCAGTGTGCTGTTTGCAGAGGTTATTGAAGAGAACGGACAGGCGGCCAATATTTTGGACGGTACGCTTGTAAGTCTGGACTTCAATACCTCCCAGGTTGTGATGAAGAGCAACGGCAAGGAAATTACAGCCCAAATCCAAATCCCCTTGTCCATTGTGGACAAGGACGGCAAGGGTTTGGCCTCAAGCGACTTGGTTCCCGGAACTGTGCTGACGCTGCACAGAACCGGCAGCAAGGCCAAATATACGTCCATTACCGTGAAGCATATTCCGCTGAACAAAACAGCGGAAGGGGTGATCCAATCCGTCAATCTGACGGACAAGAAGATCACCGTCCGCGAAACTGACGGCTCCACGGCAACCTATCCCATGGCCACTACCGTAACGTATTATGCGGGTGCTGCAGGCGGGGATATCTCGGCCATTAAAGCCAAGGACAAGATCTCCTTCGTCATCAATACGGATGTACTGACGGAAATGACCATGCTGGAGGCCTATGAGCCGCCCAGCGACAAGGGCCGGATTACGGATATCAAGGAAGACAAGAACTATAAATACATTACCATCTTTAGTACAGCTAAAGGCAAGCCTGCACTTTATACCTTTGATAACAACTTGAAGGTCACTATTCCCGGCATGGAGTTTACTACCTTCAGGGATCTGGAAATAGATGACGAAGTGAAGCTGATTCTGGATGATAATAATAATGTGATTGAGGCCATCGCCACTAACCGCGCATTACAAACGGAATACATGAACACCGTGTTTAGCTATGATGCCAAAGGCAAGGTTCTGATCGTGACCAATCAGGCCGGCAAAAAAGAACTGTACGAGCTGTCGGACACGACCGTGTTTGAGCTATACGGCACCACCACGACCTTCACTTTGGGGACCTCCAACTTGACCGAAGGCAGAAAAATCGATATTACGGCTTCTTCGGAAAAGAAAGTGAAGAAAATCAGCATTGTATACAACTACCAAGGCACAATTGCACAGGTATCGCCGCTTGCGAGGACCATTACACTGAAAATGGGCGAACAGTATTTAACCTTGAATTTAGGAACGGCTGTAGGAATTGTGATTCCCAACAAATCCAACCCTGCCATTACTGACTTGATCGTCGGTGAACCTGTGACCATCATGCTGGATTCCACCGGCACTAATATCAGTATGGTAGAGGTTTCCCGCACGTTTCTGGTTTACCTGGCCAACAAAAGCGGCAGCAACCGGCAGCTGACTCTTCGTGACCCGTTGAACGGCTCCACTACGCTGACCCTGCCATATT
This sequence comes from Bacillota bacterium, assembly GCA_023386955.1. GTDB lineage: Bacteria > Bacillota > Bacilli > Paenibacillales > NBRC-103111 > Paenibacillus_AR > Paenibacillus_AR mesotrionivorans. The sequence continues at coordinate 215,235 of JAEWIS010000038.1, read as the reverse complement.
CAACCAAGATCTATAATATGAACGGCCAGGAGATCACCATCGACTCCATGTCCAATGAGGATCCCTATATCATGTACTACAAAGGCACCACCATTGAGAAGGTGCAGGCAGCCTCCGTATCCAGAGGAAATGTGCTGTCTGTGGACGCCGCGGCAGGTAAAGTAACCATTTCAGAGGCAGGCTCCGCCGGCAGAACACTGGAAGTGGGTACAACAGCCGTTGTGAAGCGTACAAGCTTATCCGACACCACACTGGCAGACCTGAAGGCCGGCGACCGTGTGGAGGCCGTTAAGGGGCAGGACGGCGTGTACACCATTTATACCGCCACCTCATTGGTCCGCAAGACCGACTATTATGATACCGCAACAAACAATCTGTATGTGCTTCGGGAAAGCCTGGGCGAATCGCGGAATTATCCATTCCATACCAAGGCATATGTCCATCAGGGCTCCATTTCCTATTCACCGGCAAGCATTCCTTCAGGTAAAACCGTAACTCTGTACCTGATTAACGGTAAAATCGTGGAAGTGGATATTCAGTCCTAAGCTGTTCTCATTATTTTCAGCATTAAGCACAATGAGCCGTCAAGCACGCGGGATTCCGCAAGCTTGGCGGTTTTTTCAAGGACGAAAACCGCCAAAAGACGACTTTTCACGTTAAATCTTGCCATTGTTCCGAAAATATTCGATTTTCTTTGAACTATAGCATTGATTTACCAATGGTTTTTCGTTAAACTTTGGTTTATCTAAAATAATTCTTGACGTTCTGCAGGCACCAAGGTAGGTACGGCAATCATCGGAGGTGAAGACCGCCGTATGAACAAAAAGCAGTTGCGTCATATCCTGGATACCATTGCCGAGATGTTTCCGGATGCCCATTGTGAGCTGAATCACTCGAATCCCTTCGAGTTGACCATTGCCGTATTGCTGTCCGCCCAATGTACGGACGAGACGGTGAATAAAGTGACCGCAACCCTTTTTCAGAAATACCGTACGCCCGAGGATTATATTGTTGTCCCCGTCTCCGAATTGGAGGAGGACATCAGACGCATCGGCCTGTTCCGGAACAAAGCGAAGAATATCCAGAGCTTGTGCCGGATCCTGCTGGAGAATTATCATGGACAAATCCCGGAGGCCCATGAAGAGCTTGTCAAGCTTCCCGGGGTAGGCCGCAAAACGGCTAATGTTGTGGTATCCAATGCATTCGGCGTACCTGCCATAGCTGTGGATACGCATGTGGAGCGTGTTTCTAAACGTCTCGGCATCGCCAAGGAGACCGATTCGGTCCTGGAGGTGGAGAAGCACCTGATGGCGGGTGTTCCCCGGGATGAATGGACCCTGACGCATCACCGGCTGATTTTTTTCGGCCGTTACCATTGCAAGGCGCAGAATCCCGCCTGCGGCATATGTCCGCTGCTGGATGTCTGCAAAGAAGGCAAGAAACGTATGAAAACCGGCGGAAACAGGAAATCTAAGGAAAGCAGTACCGGTTCTTCCACTGTATTGACTTGAACATTCAAAGGATGGGATTACATTGAAGTGCATCGCCGTATACACCAAGAATTTTGAGCTTTTCTCCGATATCTATGAAGAAGTGCTGAACATTCCCTTTAAGGATAATGAAGAGCGCGTAATTGAAGGCGTCACCGTCAGCGAAGCCGGAGAAGTGCCGGAGCATTATATTGAGCGGATGAAGGCCAAGCCCGACGTGGTCGTGATGAAGGTTAAGTCCAAGGATATTACGATTCTCCAGCACGGTGACGTGTTCGAAATCTTTATCCCCGCCCAGGAAAATGTCGTTCACTAGAAGCCGTTTGTACGGCTTCTTTTTTTTCGTCCTAGGTAGAGCAACCGCTATGGGAAAAGTCCCATGATGAATTTTCATGTATTTGCAAATTGCGGCAGGAACACTTACTCTTACTTTATCCGATGTAATTAGGGTGAGTTTGAAAACTCCGAGGTGTTCGGACACACACAAGCAGTTGGGAAATGGGGGACTTCTGACATGAGCAATACCCGTGTGCTCTGGCGGATTGCCGGGACAGCCGGACTTTTAACTACCCTTGTGCTGGCGGCCGGTCTGGTATATGGCATCAAAACCGTACTGTATCCCCGGGGTGAAACGCCGGAATCCTCTGCTGGGACGTCTACACCGGCACCTGACCATCAGGACAAGCTGCAAATTCTGGCTTTGGGGGATTCGCTTACCCGTGGGGTGGGGGATGACGATGCCGAGGGGTATGTAGGCAAGGTGAAGAAGCAGTTGGAAGAAAAAACCGGCAAACCTGTGTATGTGTGGAATTATGCGGTCAGCGGAGCCACCACAACGGATATGCTGACGGACATCGCCAAACCCACTGCCCAGGATTATATCGCTCAAGCTGACATTATTCTGTTTACTATTGGCGGGAATGACCTTAACCGGATCGCGACTAGGATTGTGGGCTTTAACGGAGCCTCCAGCCCTGCACCTGCCGCATCTCCTGCGGGCAACGCCACTTCACAGGCGGGAGGCACTTCCCTTCCGGGAGATATATCCTTTGATTATGCTGCTTTGGCTCAAGAATTCCCAGGTTCCATCACCCGGCTGGAGACGATTATCGACAAGCTGGCTGCTGCCAATCCAAAAGCTCAAATTGTATATGTAGGGTTATACCATCCCTTCGCCGAATTTGATCCGGAGCGCCAGGCGGCCGAATGGATCGGACGCTGGAACAATGCCGCCTTTGTGGCAGCCAACCGCCATTCCAATGTGACAGTTGTGCCTACTTATGATCTGTTTCAGAATTTTGGCCGGTCTATGCTTTATACGGATCTGTTTCATCCCAATACTGCCGCCTACGCGGAAATTGCCGCACGTGTGGCGCAGGTCATCCGGACAGGAGGCTGAAGCTTATGGTAACCAGGGAAGCGGTGCTATCCGTCCGCAATTTGAAGAAGAAGATCCGCAATAAGTGGATTATCAAGGGCGTCAGCTTTGATGTAGGTGCGGGAGAGGTGTTCGGGTTTCTCGGCCCCAATGGAGCGGGCAAAACCACCACCATCCGGATGCTGGTGAATCTGATCCGTCCCACCGAGGGCAGCATCGAAATTTGCGGGCTTCCGCTGCAGAACAAGCCATTTGAGGCCTTGCGCCAGATCGGCTGTATTGTGGAGAATCCGGAGCTGTACCCTTACTTGACGGGATGGGAAAACCTGGAGCATTTTGCCCGGATGATTCCCGGCGTTACGGAGGCGCGAATCCGCGAGGTGGTGGCCATTGTAGGAATGGAGCAGCGGATTGGGGATAAGGTCAAAACGTATTCCCTCGGCATGCGCCAGCGTCTGGGCATTGCCCAAGCCTTGCTGGGTTCCCCCAAGCTGCTGATTTTGGACGAACCCACTAACGGCTTGGACCCTCAGGGCATCAAGGAGATGCGGGAGTTTATCCGCAGGCTGGCCCAGGACGGATTGAGTGTATTCGTATCCAGTCATCTGCTCTCCGAAATCCAGCTGATGTGCGACCGGGTGGCGATTATCAGCCATGGCCAGGTGATCGCTGTCGGTGAGGTGAAGGATTTGATCGAGAAGAGTATCAGCACTGTCATGTGGCATGCAACTCCCCGGGAGACTGCCTTGCAGGTCATGGAGAAATTCGCTGACGTGCACTTGACAGAGGATGGGGACTCGCTCCAGACGGAGCTGCAGGGGACTGGAGCGGAGAAGGGCATTCGTACGGAAATGAACACTGCCGATATTCCGGCCGTATCCCGGTCACTTCAGGATCACGGGGTGTCCTTGTATGAGGTATCCATCAAACATCCGACGCTGGAGGAGCTCTTCCTGCGCCTGACGGAGGGTGAACGCATTGAGTAGCCTATATCCCCTGATTCAGAATGAGACGATCAAGCTGATCAAAAAACGCCGTCTGCTAGTAGTTGTCCTGATCCTGCTGGTGCTGATTCCCATGTTCACCTACGCCCAGTACCGGGTGTCGGCGGAGCGGGAAAAACAGTTCGGCACCAGTAACTGGAGGATTGAGGCAGAGCAGCGGCTGAAGGATATGACCAACCGCATGTCCAGCCCGCGGATTTCCGAGGATTGGAAGAAGTATATGCGGGTGGAGATGACCCGGATTGAATATGCCCTGGAGAAAAATGTGAATCCCAGCACGCCCAACGGAGTAACCTTTACCCGGGAGTTTATGAAGAATGCGCTGTCCCTGTTCGTCCCCCTGCTAATTGCGGTGGTAGGTGCGGATTTGGTATCCTCGGAGCATTCCTCCGGTACCATCAAGCTGCTCCTGACGCGGCCCGTCGCCCGATGGAAGGTGTTGACAAGCAAGCTGATAGCGCTTATTATGTTTGTCTCCCTGATTACCTTCTTGATTGGGCTGGTGAGCTATGTGGTGTCGGGAACGGTTTTCGGCTTTCACGGCTGGGGGGAGCCTGTGCTGGTGGGTTACCGTGTGGTGGGTGACGAGCTGTCTACGGCTGATGTTTACACCGTCGCCCAATGGAAATTTATCCTGATGGAATATGGGCTGGCCTGGTATCCGCTGGTGGTGGTCGCTTGCATCACTTTGATGGTATCCGTCCTGGTCCGCAGCACCGCGGCAGGCATGGGCATTATGCTGGCTACTCTGATCGCCGGGACGATTTTGTCGGAGATGGCCTCCTCCTGGACCAGCGCCAAATATCTGTTTATGTTGAACCTGAGCACGATTGATTTTCTCACGGGGGATTTGCCGTCCATCCCGGGATTAACGCTGACTTTCTCCCTGGTTGTGCTCACGGTCTGGGCGGTTGGCGCACTGGTCGCCGCATACACGGTGTTTACAAAGCGTGATGTTTTAAATTAAAATAAACTATTGTCGAAGCAAATCAGGAAGCGGGTACGTCTTTAGCGGAAGTTTATGATGCCGACTCACGAAGCATAAGCCAAGAAGCATCCCAAAGTGAGTGCGGTAAAATAAACTATTGTCGAAGCAAATCAGGAAGCGGGTACGTCTTTAGCGGAAGTTTATGATGCCGACTCACACATGAGCCGGCTGATAGCGGAAGGGGAGTTTCCTTTATTTCCTGCGAAAACAAGGGAATCATGCGATAACGGCAGGGGTTTTTCCGCTATTGCACCGTATGGATGCCTAGAAATCGAGTTTTAGGCGTCATAGCGGATAAGAGGCTTCCTCTATCCGCTTGTAGCCGGCTGTATTGAGACAATAGCGGAAGATACCTTCCGCTATCGCAGCGCTCCGGCCACGGCAGGGTAAATAGCGGAAGTGAACTTCCGCTAAAGGGCACCACAGGTCCCAAAGACATGGCCGGAGTAAGAAATAGCGGAAAACTCCTTCCGCTAAGGCCCCGCTGTCAGCGCTCACGCGGCAATTAACGGAAGAATGCTTCCGTTAACCGCTCCATAAGCAGGGTTGCAGAAATGCTCTAGGGAGCGCACAGCATAGGTTGGCAGAGGGTTGGTTTTTGACTTAAGAAACGAAGGTGAGGCACGCCGATGGCGGAACAGATAGAGTTGTTTGTAAATGCGGGACAAACCCAAGCTAGCGGATACGATGCAGATGATATCCAGGTGCTGGAGGGCCTTGTGGCCGTCCGGAAGCGCCCCGGGATGTACATTGGCAGCACCGGTCCTTCGGGGCTTCACCATCTGGTGTGGGAAATCGTGGATAACGCGGTGGACGAGCACCTGGCCAAATACTGCACGGAAATTCAAGTAACCATTCATAAGGATCATTCCGTAACGGTTAAGGATAACGGACGCGGAGTGCCTACAGGCATGCACAAAACCGGCGTGCCAACTCCTCAGGTGGTGTACACCGTTCTTCATGCCGGCGGCAAGTTCGGCGGCTCCGGCTACAAAAAATCCGGGGGACTTCACGGTGTTGGCGCATCGGTAACCAATGCGCTGTCCGAATGGCTGGAGGTCACCATCTGGCGAGAGGGCAAAACTCACCGGATGCGTTTTCAATCCTGGGTGGACGAAAAGGGCAACGAGCATGTCGGCGAGCCGGTTACCGGTCTTGAGGTGCTGGGCAATACCAACCGCACCGGTACCAGTGTAACCTTTAAGCCGGATGTGAAGGTCTTCGCCGCCGGGATTGCGGTCAGCTATGACACCTTGTCCGAACGCCTTCAGGAAATCGCCTTTTTGAACTCGGGACTGAATATTACCCTGAAGGATGAGCGCAGCGGCCGGGAGGATGCCTTCCTCTACGAGGGCGGTGCCAGCCAGTTTGTGGAGTTCCTGAATGAGGATAAGACGGTGCTTCATCCGGTGATCCATTTTTATGCGGAAAAAGAGGATATTGAGGTGGAGGTAGCCCTTCAATACAATGACGGCTATACCGAAACCATTGCGTCCTTCGTAAACTCGATTCCCACGCGGGGCGGCGGTACCCATGAAACTGGTTTTAAGACCGCTTTCACCCGGGTGATGAATGAATATGCCCGAAAGGCGTCCATCCTGAAGGAGAAGGATAAGAATCTGGAGGGTGCGGATCTGCGGGAAGGCATGATGGCGGTTATCAATGTCAAAATGGGCGAGGTCGAATTTGTCGGCCAAACCAAGGACCAGCTGGGCAGCGCGTCGGCACGGGGTGCGGTGGATTCCGTGGTGTCGGACAAGCTGGGGGTATTCCTGGAGGAGAATCCGCAAATCGGGCAAGCTCTTCTGAAGAAGGCTGTCCAAGCCTCCAAAGCCCGGGAAGCGGCACGTAAGGCCAGGGAGGAAGTCCGCAGCGGCAAAAAAGGCAGAGGTGAAAGCTCCAACCTGAACGGGAAGCTGACTCCTGCCCAATCCAAGGATTACGCCAACAATGAGCTGTTCATTGTGGAAGGTGATTCCGCCGGCGGTTCAGCCAAGCAGGGCCGGGATTCCAAGCATCAGGCGATTCTGCCCTTGAAGGGTAAACCGATGAATCCGGAAAAAGCCAAGCTGGCGGATATTCTGAAGAACGACGAATACAAGGCGATTATTTCCGCCATCGGGGCGGGAGTTGGTTCTGAGTTTGATCCGGAGGAGTCCAATTACGGCAAGATTATTATTATGACGGATGCGGATACGGACGGGGCCCACATCCAGGTGCTGCTTCTGACCTTCTTTTACCGATATATGAAGCCACTGATCGATACGGGCCGGGTGTACATCGCCAATCCGCCGTTATATAAAATCTCCAAAAAATCCGGCAAAAACAGCATGCTGAAATATGTGTTCTCCGACGAGGAGCTGCAGCAGGCCGCCAAGGAGCTGGGTAAGGGTTATGAGCTCCAGCGCTACAAGGGGTTGGGCGAGATGAACCCGGAGCAGCTGTGGGAAACCACCATGGACCCGGCCGGCAGGATGCTGTACCAGGTGCAGATTGAGGATGCCGCCAAGGCGGAACGTCGAGTGTCCACGCTGATGGGAGACAAGGTGGAGCCGCGGAAGCGCTGGATTGTGGAGAACGTGGATTTTACCGAGTTCGAGGAGTAGAGGGTTATCAGGTTATGTTTGTTCTAACGGATGCCACAGCCGCTATTTGGCTAAAAATGAGGCTTGGGCGTTTCTAAGGGAAGTGAGCGCCGCTATTACGCGTAAAGATGCTTGCAATAGGCGTGTTTGCGGCAAATAGCGTCCCTACCCGCCGTTAGAATTCTAGGGATGCTGTTTTCGGACATATAGCGTCTCTCCGTTCCGTTAGATATTTTGCTTTTTGGAGTCCCCGCAAAGTAACAGGATTAAGCCTCGTAGGCATTCTTTACTTTGTGGGAAATTAACATATCCGTCCAGCGGGACGGACCATGTTATTGCAGTTTTATCCCTCAAATTGGCTCTGCCAATTTCGAGGCTTCCATAACATATCCACCCTGCGGGACGGACCATGTTATTACAGAGAAAGTGGTGATACGCGTTGAGTATGATGGAGCAAATTATGCCGGCCTTCCTGGAGGAGGTTGTGGGAGACCGGTTCGGCCGTTATTCTAAATATATTATTCAAGACCGGGCCATTCCCGATGTGCGCGACGGGCTTAAGCCGGTGCAGCGGCGGATTCTCTATGCCATGTATGAGTCGGGCAATACGCCGGACAAGCCATACCGCAAGTCGGCCAAAACCGTGGGCGATGTAATGGGCAATTACCATCCCCATGGCGACTCCTCCATCTATGAAGGCATGGTGCGGATGGCTCAGCCATGGAAGATGGGACATGTCCTGGTGGACGGCCACGGCAACTGGGGCTCGATGGATGATGATCCCGCTGCCGCCATGCGGTATACGGAAGCGCGCTTGTCGGAAATTGCCATGGAGCTGCTCCGGGATATCGACAAACGGACGGTGCTGTTTAAGGATAACTTCGACAATACCGCCAAGGAGCCAACGGTTCTGCCCTCCCGTTACCCCAATCTGCTGGTCAACGGGGTCAGCGGCATTTCCTCCGGCTTCGCTACGGAAATTCCTCCTCATAACCTCCGTGAGGTGATCCAAGGGGCCATCATGCTGATGGAGAAGCCGGATACCACGCTGGAGGAGCTGATGACCATCATCCAGGGGCCGGACTTCCCCACCGGCGGCATTATTATGGGCGGCGAAGGCATCAAGGAGGCGTTCCGCACAGGCAAAGGACGCATCTATCTGCGCTCCCGCACTACCATCGAGGATCTGCGCGGCGGCCGCCAGCAGATTATCATTACAGAGATTCCGTACCAGGTAGTGAAATCCCGGCTGGTGACAGCCATCGAGAATCTCCGCCTGGAGAAAAAGGTGGAGGGCATTGCCGAGGTCCGGGACGAAAGCGGACGGGCCGGCCTCAGGATCGTCGTTGAGCTGAAGAAGGAAGCGGACGCCCAGGGGATCCTCGCCTTTTTGCTCAAAAAAACCGATCTTCAGGTAGCTTATAACTTCAACATGGTGGCTATCGTCAACAAGACCCCCATGCAATTGGGCCTTAAGGCGCTTCTGGAGGCGTATATCGCCCACCAGAAGGAAGTGGTGACCCGGCGGACCCAATATGAGCTGGAGAAGGCAGAGGACCGCGCACACGTCTTAGAAGGGCTGGTAAAGGCGCTCAACATACTGGATGAGGTGATTGCCACCATCAAGGCCTCCAAGAACCGTGCCGACGCCCAGAAGAACCTGGTGGAGCAATACGGCTTCACAGAGCGCCAGGCCGATGCGATTCTCACCCTGCAGCTGTACAGACTGACCAATCTGGAGATCCATGCGCTGGAGAAGGAGCACCGGGAGCTCCAGAAGCTCATCGGAAACCTGCGTGAAATTCTCTCCAGTCCGGCCAAGCTCATCAAGGTGATTAAGGGTGAATTGACGGAGATCCGCGACAAATACGGCATCGACCGCCGCTCGGAAATCCAGGGTGAGGTAGAGGAGCTGAAGGTGAATGTGGAGGTCCTGGTAACAGCGGAGGATGTGCTGGTTACCTTGTCCCACGAGGGATACATCAAACGGATCAGCAAGCTGAGCTTTACCCGCTCCGGCGGGGATATCGGCAGCACGGGGCTGAAGGCCGGAGATTATTTGAAGCATCTGCTGGAAGTGAATACGGTGGAGAAGCTTCTCATCTTTACCAAAAAGGGACAGTATTACATGCTGCCGGTCCATCAGATTCCCGAGTTTAAGTGGAAGGACAACGGGACGGCCTTGGTCAATGTGATTCCGATTCCGAAGGATGACCAGCCGGTCAGCGTTATTCCGCTGAAGAGCTTCCAGGATCAGGACAAGTCTTTGGTGTTCGTCACCAAAAAAGGGCAGGTCAAACGTACGGATCTGAAGGAATACGAGACGGTTCGCACCAACGGCATTGTAGCCTGCAAGGTGGCGGACGGCGACGAGGTGCTGAAGGTGGAGCTCTCGGATAACAGCCGTGATCTGGTTCTGATCAGCAAGCTTGGCATGAGCATCCGTTTCCAGGAGTCGGAGGTAAACGCTATGGGCCGGGCAGCCGGAGGCGTCAGAGGGCTTCAGCTGCGCGAAGAGGATGAGGTTGTGGCGGCGGAATGGGTCCGCGGCGAGGAAGGCGAAATTCTGGTGGTCAGCGATCTGGGCTATGCCAAACGTTCCTTCGTCTTTGATTATCCCTTGCAGGGACGGGGTGGAAAGGGCGTTATTACCTTCGAATTCAAGGAAGGCAAACGGGTGCGTCCCAACGGCTCTTCGCTTATCGCCGGTTTTGCGGTGAAAACGCCCTTTGCGCTCATGGCCGTAAACACGAATGATGACCGTCATGTATTCACTACGGAGGAAACCGCCATCGAGGACCGGAAATCGGTAGGTATGAGCTTGATTCCCGTAGTCAAGGGCACCCATGTCACCTCCGTCATCCGCCTGCCGGCGCTTCAGTCATAGGTAGCACAAGGCGGATCAAGCTTTTCTAACAATAGCAGGGCCACTTCGAGCACCGCCCATACGGGCATGGGCTCGTCTTTTTTTTCCAGCCAGCCGGGATCATGAATTAAACCTTCAGCCAAGGCGCGTTTGATGATTTCCGTTTTCCATTGCTCCAGCTCCATAGAAGACCCTCCCAGTATTGCAAGGTGAATGGAACATGCCTCCGACAAAACCAGGCGAATGTCCCGGTATTTCAATAAAGCATATGTTGAAAAACAGCGCTTGGTTCCTGACTTCGTCGATTCATGGGCTAAATTATTTAGAGCATTAACCTTTTTTTCGCAAAATAGGGATGGTATAATCAGGGTACATCAATCCACATGGGAAAAAGAGGGAAAATTATGTACACACAGGAATTTGGCAAGTTATGGTCCAAGATGTCCCGGGATTTGAAAACTCACATGGAGACGGAGCTGAGCCCCGCCCTGACGGAGGGGCAGCTGGCTGTACTGGAGCTTCTGGTGCCGGAGACCAGGATGAAGCCGTCGGATTTTTTGCCTCATCTGTCCACTACACCGGCTGCAGTCACCACTCTCCTGGACAGAATGGAAAAGGCAGGGCTGATTATACGGGTCAGGGACGAGAAGGACCGCAGAATCGTCTGGGTATCGGCCACGGCCAAGGGAGTGGAGGAATGCCAAAGAGGGACGGAGGTGCGCAAGCAGTTTCTGGACTCCTATCTGAACCGGATCTCCTCCCATAACCAGCAGCTGCTGGTGTATCTGTTGGGCAAGGTGGCGAATTTGTAAATGCGGGCATCGTGCGGGAGACGGCAGACATAGCAAAAGAGGGAACAGGACCGCCAGTGGCGGCTCTGTTCCCTTTTTGGTTTACTTCCAGTATTAACCTATAGAAAACACCTCATGCTCAGCAGAGAGCTCGATAAAGCGTTTCATAGATGATATTTCACCGGTATACAGCTTGTCGCCGATTTCGTAATAATCCACACAGGTTTTGCAGGCCAGCACCGGTACTCCTTTGTCCTGGAGCTCCTTCAGGTGCAGCGCCACCAAAGAGGTTTCTGTAAGGTTCAACACACCCCGGTGCATACAAAAGATGGCGGCGGGAGGCTCCTGGTTCTGCTTCAGCAGCGTAAAGTAGGTTTCCAGCAGAGTTTGTCCCAGCGCTTCGTCCCCGGAGCCCCAATGGTCCGTGTTCAGCAAAATCAGCTTGTTGCGCATTATGATTTCCTCCGAAGCACGCTTCTGAAATAGAAGCCGCAGGAATATGGTTTTCCACGTTCAGCGGTGGAAAATTGGGAAAGCGGCAGAAAATGTCTGCTAATGGGCCGAATAGTGGTACAGCCGCCCGAATAGCGACACAAAATGTCTGTTAACTGCAAAATAACAGCCCCAAAACAGGTCTTCGCAGGTAATAGCAGACATTTGATGTCTGCTATCGGAGCGAGAAGGCCCGCTTCTAGCCAATAGCCGACATTTGTTGTCCGCTATCATTTCTGGAGGTGGCTAAGAGAAGACGGAGGAGGCTGAAGTGAAGCCCCGCAAGGAACTAATGCCCCGGCCCCGTTTCCGTCAGATGCTCCTCCGCCCACAAGGACCAGGGAAACTCCTGCGGCGGCCGGGAGGAGAAGCTCATAGGCTCCCGCAGGGTGGGGTGCTCGAAGGACAGCCAGACTGACCATAGCGCCAGCTGCTGGCCGGGTTTGTTCACCCGGGATCCGTACTTCTGGTCGCCGTACAAGGGGCAGCCGCTTTCGGCCATTTGCACACGGATCTGATGGGACCGGCCCGTATGCAGCACTACGGACACCAGAGATAATCCCTCCGCAGCTTGCAGCACCTCATAGTCCAGCACCGCTTCCTTGGCGTCGGGGTGGGACTTGGCGGGCACCGCCTTCACCGTGTTGGTACGGCTATCCTTCAGCAGGTAATGCTGCAGGGTATTTTTCTTCTGCGGCATCATCCCATGGACCACAGCCAGATACCGCTTGCCGAAAGCCCGGGTCCGGACAGTGTCCGAAAGCCGAGAGGCGGCTTTGGAGGTTTTGGCAAACACCATAGCGCCCCCTACAGGCCGGTCCAGGCGGTGGACCAGCCCGAGGAATACATTGCCGGGTTTCCCGTGGCGCAGCTTCAAATCCTCCTTGAGGGCGGTCAGGAGGTCCATATCGCCGGACTCATCCTCCTGGGTAGGCATGTTCACCGGTTTTTCCACGATGAGAATGTGGTTGTCCTCATAAATAACGGGAATCTCCCATCTGCTCCCTTCCCGCATGGCTTAGGACTCCCAGCGGCCAAGAATTCCGCAGGGCAGGTTCAGAGAGCTGGCGGTGATAGGCAGGCCGATTTCACCGCTGGAGATCACACCGCCATATTTCCGGCCCATCGACATGGTGAGGATATTCGTCAGCACCGAGGCCGATATCCCGGTAGTATACGAGTTGATAAGGAAGAACAGCGGTTTTTCCGTGAGAATAGCGGAGCAGGAATCCACAAAGCGGTACAGGTCATTTTCCAGCTTCCACATTTCGCCGTTGGGGCCGCGTCCGTAGGAGGGCGGGTCCATAATAATGGCGTCGTAGGTGCTGCCGCGGCGCTGCTCCCGTTGCACGAACTTGAACACATCGTCCGTAATGAACCGGACGGGCTTGTCCCCGAGGCCGGAGTGGTGCAGGTTTTCCTTGGCCCAGGTGACCATCCCCTTGGCCGCATCCACATGGCACACCTCGGCGCCTGCACTGGCGCAGGCCACTGTGGCACCGCCCGTGTACGCGAACAGGTTCAGCACCTTGATGGGACGTCCGGCATTCTTGATTTTGTCCATCATCCACTTCCAGTTCACCTGCTGCTCGGGGAACAGCCCGGTATGCTTGAAGCTGGTGGGTTTGATGATGAATTTCAGATCTCCATATGATACGGACCAGCGTTCGGGGAGCTTCACCTTTTCCTCCCATTGTCCGCCTCCGCTTGAGCTGCGGTGGTAATGGGCATGGGCGTCCTTCCAAAGCCCGGTTTCATTCAACAGCGGCCAGATGATCTGCGGGTCGGGCCGGCGCAGAATGTATCCGCCCCAGCGCTCCAGCTTTTCGCCTCCGCCTGTATCGAGAAGCTCATAATCTTTCCATTCGTCAGCCAAATACATCGCGAATCTCCTTTAAAAGAGGTCTCTGTTCTAGATTTCAATACTTCATCATGCAATATACGGTTGAATCATGTCAAATCTAACGCCCCTTGTCAAGATATTGCCATACCTAACCCTGTTAATCATCGACATTATTGTGAACGCCCTTACATGTATGTCACCGCATTCATTATACTTAAGATCAGACTCCATGCGAATTGTCTCTTCCTGGAAAGATCACATGGCAAGGAATCTCCGAAGCATGTCTCTAGGAGTGTGGACCATTTGTTTAAAATGACATTGAATCAGAATGACGGGATTCTGCTCATTTCGTATTCAGGGTATTTCACCGTATACGAGGCCAAGCTGTTCCAGCGGGAGCTGGAGCTCCGCTTAAGCAGGATCCAACCCGAGGAGTATGCTCTGGTTGTCGAGGTGCAGGAAATCCGCCTCTCCACTCAGGAGCTGGCACCCATGTTCGACGAGATTAAACAGACCTATCTGAGCGCTCCCTTCCGGTCGATTTATTCGGTGGAGTGCCAGACCCAGGCGGCAGGCAAAACAAAACGCAAAGCCCAGGCGCGGGCGAACTGGACACCGGTCCAGACGGTGGACGAGGCGCTGCAGCTGGTCAGAAGCGGAAGAGGTGCGGAGGCGTGAGGGAGATCGGGCGGAGCAGGCAGAAGATCAGCTTGGCTGGTGAATGAAGATGCGGACAGGAAACCCTGGGCCGCATCTTTTTTTTTGCCCGGAAGCACGCTTCATGAATTGTCGAATGCCTCTCCTACCCCTTACAATAAAATTAATTTGCTGCAAGCGTTTCTTTCTCGCAAATTCCGGGTATTAAGTGAAGGCCCCGCAGAATTGTGCATCAGCGCTGTTCCAGCCTATCAGGGAGGGTGAGACATGATCAACCGGTTCATATCAGATGACAAAATTAAGCGGATGGCGCGCACAACACTTATTGCCGCATGCCTCGCAGCCTCTGCAGGACCGGGAATTCCGGCGGTGTATGCCGAGGATTTCTGGACACTGGAACGCCAGGCACGCCAGGATGAGCAGAACGGGAACCTCCAGGCTGCCGCACCCAAATGGAAGCTGCTGCTGGACCATTACGCAGTAGAGGGGAATGTGGTGAATGCGGCCCTTTACGCCAAAAATCTGGGCAAGTATTATGACAGCCAGAAGCAATATGAAACCGCCATTTATTATTATGAGCTGGAGAATGAGTATTGGCTTCAGGCGGGTTATGACTGGGGGGCGCAGGATCTGTTCCGGGCGGAGGAAATCCGCAGCACACTGGATCTGTATGTGCAGACCACAGATGAATCGGCTCTGGCCGCTGCCAGCGACGGAAACGGGGGCGGTTTGGCCAAATTCGAGCCGGTATACGGCACGTATCTGGGCATGTATTCCGAATTGGATCCCCAGATGGGCAACAAGTATACCCGCTCCGAGCAATTCTACAATAAGAAGCATGCCCTCTACCTGGCTTATACCCAATGGGGCAAGCCGTTTCCCAGACAGTATGCGGTGAACGCCAAGGCAGCAGGAGCGGCGCTGCAAATCGCTTTTGAGCCGATGAACGGGTTGGATGAGGTGAAGGATGGGGAATATATCCGCCAGTGGGCTGCTGCTGCCAAAGCAACCGGCCTGCCGATTTTTCTCCGTTATGCCTCCGAGATGAACGGCAACTGGGTTCCCTGGCACGGCGACCCGGCCAAATATATGGAGAAATTCAAGCTGGTCCACGACATCATGGAGCAGGAGGCGCCGAATGTAGCCATGGTATGGAGCCCCGGAGATGTGCCGATTAACACCATGTCGGCCTATTATCCCGGCGATGCTTACGTGGACTGGGTGGGCATCAGCATGTACAGTACGCCTTATGAAAACGGTGATCCTTCCAAGCCCCAGCTGGGGTTGGGTCCGGTGGACAGGCTGGATGAGATTTACCGGCTGTATGCGGACCGCAAGCCGGTGATGATCAGCGAAACGGCGGTTACCCATGGAACAGTCGGTGACGGGAAAAGCTGGACAGATTGGGGTGTTATGAATCTGGAGCGGGTTTATGAGATCATGACCAAGCAGTATCCGCGGCTGAAGGCCATCACGTACTTCAACCGGGGTGCTACCCAGCCCGGGGTCACCGATAATTTCCTCCTCCGGGACAACACGGCCATGATGGACGCTTATAAGCGGCTTATCGGGAGTCCGCATTTCCTGACCAAGGTGGAAAACGGCGCAAAACCCGTTGCAGCAGGAGGATACATGAAGGCCCAGGCAAGTGCTGCCTTCAACGGGCGGACGGTGGTCTATCCGTATGTCAAGCTGCCGGATATCTATAACGGCAAGGTGGAGTACCGGCTGAACGGCATGCTCCTGAAGACCGAATATCCCCCGTACAAGGGTGTGGAGCTGGAGGCGGGAGGCATTGTGGTTGGTTCGGTTCTGGAGGTGAAGGCCTTCAACCAGGCGGGAACCCCTGCCGTTACCCGCCAGCTGGCCCTGGAGCCGCAGACTACGGTGACGGTAAACGGCCGGGCGTTGGCTTTTGAGCAGCCGCCGGTAAACTGGCAGGGCAATGTGCTGGTTCCCATGCGGGCCGTATTCGAGGCACTGGGAGCAGAGGTCAGCTGGGATCAAACCACCCGGACGGCAACAGGCCGGAAGGGGGGCACAACAGCCAGCGTCACCATAGACAGCCTCACGGCGGTAAAGAGCGGCAAGGATTACCGGCTGGAGGCGGCCCCCCGGCTCATCAACAGCTATACCATGGTGCCTGTGCGGTTTATTGCCGAATCCTTCGGCGCCAAGGTGGAATGGGACGGGCCCAATGCGGCTGTCCGGATCACAATGCCATAAATTTGAAAAATTCATCCTTTTTTTACGGAGTCCGAAGAAGGAAAAGCGCTTTGCAGTCTAGAAAGGGTAGAAGGTAGAGAGGAGTTGATCCCTGGCTTGCCAAACCGCATTCCGACTGCTCATGATCTGCATTTGTTTCACGAGGGAAATCTGCACCACAGCTACCGTATGATGGGGGCGCATCCGGCTCAGGAGAACGGGGTTACGGGTGTGCGCTTTACGGTATGGGCGCCCCACGCCAAGGAAGTGGGGATCAGCGGTGATTTTAACGGCTGGACGGCTGACTGTCATCTGATGGAGCCGCTACTCGACTCCGGCGGCATGTGGACTCTTTTTGTCCCCGGCTTGGAGGAAGGGGCTGTCTATAAGTACCGGATCACCGGACCTGACGGACGCCGTTTTCTCAAAAGCGATCCGTATGCCTTTTTTTCCGAGCTCCGTCCCCGGACTGCTTCCGTTGTCAAAAGTCTGGAGGGCTTCCGCTGGAATGATACTCGCTGGCGCAGGAAGCAGGAGAAGGAACCCGTTTATGCCAAACCTCTCAATATCTATGAGGTGCATCTGGGTTCCTGGAAATATATTGAGAATGAAGTGTTCTATACGTATGAGGAGTATGCGCAGGAGCTGGTGGAGTATGTAAAGGAGATGGGGTACACCCATATCGAGCTGCTTCCGTTGACGGAGCATCCCTTCGACCGCTCCTGGGGTTATCAGGCCACCGGGTATTACAGCGCCACCAGCCGCTACGGGCAGCCGGAGCAGCTGATGTTCTTCATCAACCACTGCCACGAAAACGGCATCGGTGTTCTGCTTGACTGGGTGCCCGGGCATTTTTGCAAGGATGACCACGGTCTCCGGCTGTTCGACGGCACCCCCTTGTTCGAGCATCCTGATCCGGATATTGCGGAGAAACGGGGCTGGGGCACACTCGGTTTTGATTTCGGCAAACCGGAGGTGCTGAGCTTCCTGATCTCCAACGCCATCTTCTGGATGGATGTTTATCATGTGGACGGTCTGCGGGTGGACGCCGTGGCCAGCATGATCGACCTGGCATTCGACCGGGATAAGGCTGCCGCTCCCCGGAACGCTTACGGCGGTAATGAAAATTTGGACGCCTTGGGCTTCCTGAAGCGCCTAAACAAAGCTGTGTTCCAGTATTTCCCCGGCGCCTTGATGGTGGCGGAGGATTCCTCGGACTGGCCGATGGTGACGGCTCCCGTCCATGCGGGAGGGCTTGGTTTTAATTATAAATGGAATATGGGCTGGATGAATGATGTGCTGCGCTATATGCAGCTGCAGCCCGCAGAACGCCGGCACCGGCATCATCTCATGACCTTTTCCATGATGTATGCCTATGCCGAAAACTATGTGCTCCCCTTTTCCCACGACGAGGTTGTGCACGGTAAAAAGTCCCTGCTCAACAAAATGCCCGGCAGCTATGAGGAGAAGTTCGCCAATCTTCGTGTGCTGTACGCCTATATGGCGGCCCATCCCGGCAAGAAGCTCCTGTTTATGGGAAGTGAATTCGGGCAGTTTGACGAATGGAAGGATATGGAGGACCTGGATTGGGAGCTGGTGGGGTATCCCATGCACGGCAAAACTCGCCATTATGTCCGGAGCCTGAACGCCATATACATGAAAGAAAAGGCGATGTGGCAGCAGGATCACAGCCCCGGAGGTTTCCAATGGATCGATGCGGACAATGCGGAGCAAAGCGTCATGTCCTTCGTCCGGTGGAACAAAGCGGGAGACGAGCTGATCCTGGCTGTATTAAATTTCCGGGAAACCGGGTATCCCGAATACAGAATCGGGGTTCCTGATGCCGGCATCTACCGGGAGCTCCTGAATTCCGATGCGGAAGAATTTGGAGGCAGCGGGGGGAAAACACGCTCCAGGCTGACGACGGAGGCTGTACCGTTCCATGGGCAGCCGTGCAGCATCCGGATTGCGCTTCCGCCGTTTTCCGCTTTGCTGTTCAAGCACAAAGTTGCAGCCAAGGGTCCCTTCACGGAGAAGCAGGCAGAGCTCCCGGACACGCCAGACCGCACAACCATGGGAAAGGGGAAATAATGTATGCCGCAGAAGGAATGTGTAGCGATGCTTCTGGCCGGAGGAGAAGGCCGGCGATTGGGGGCTTTGACCAAAAATTTGGCAAAGCCTGCCGTCCATTTTGGCGGAAAGTACAGAATTATCGATTTCACCCTGAGCAACTGCACCAACTCCGGCATCGACGCAGTAGGGGTACTGACCCAATATCAGCCCCTGGTGCTGAATTCTTATCTGGGCATCGGAACACCGTGGGACCTGGACCGCAAGGGCGGGGGCGTCACCGTGCTTCCTCCGTTCATGAAGTCCAAGGGCGGCGACTGGTATAAGGGGACGGCCAATGCCATATACCAGAATATTGGTTTTATCGAGCAATACGCCCCGGAATATGTGCTGGTCATCTCAGGCGACCACATCTACAAGATGGATTACGACCTGATGATCCAGTACCACAAGGAAAAGAATGCGGACGCCACCATCGCGGTTATTGAGGTCAAGTGGGAGGAGGCCAGCCGCTTCGGCATCATGAAGGCAGATGAGGACTTCTTGATTACCGAATTTGAGGAAAAGCCCAAAGCCCCCAAAAGTAACCTGGCTTCCATGGGTGTATATATCTTCAGCTGGCCCGTGCTCAAGAAGTATCTGATGGCTGACGCGGAGAATCCGGCCTCCAGCAACGACTTCGGCAAGGATGTCATTCCGGGTATGCTGAACGCCGGGGAAAAGCTGATGGCGTATCCGTTCCAGGGTTATTGGAAGGATGTAGGCACCGTGGAGAGCCTGTGGGAGGCCAGCATGGATTTGTTGGAGGAGGAGCCGGGACTGAACCTGAATGACCGGAGCTGGAGAATCTACTCCCTGAATCCCAACCAGCCTGCCCAATACATTGCCCCCACCGCAGCGGTCAAAAATTCCATTCTCAACGAAGGCTGCTCCGTATCGGGCACGGTGGATCATTCCGTTCTGTTCTACGGCGTCCGGGTCGGGGAAGGGACTGTGATAAGGGATTCTGTGATTATGCCCGGTGCCAAAATCGGCGAAAATTGCGTCATCAACCGCGCCATTATCGGAGAAGCCACCATTGTGGCGGACGGCTCCGTCGTCGGAGATCCGGACAGCAAGGAGATTACTTTGATCGGCAGCCATGAAATTATTGCGTAAGTGTGTCTGAAAACTCCGAGGGGAGCAGATTTTGCTGAATTTTCGTTCAAGGCAAGGCACTTTCACGCAGGCGTACCGGGGGTACGTCAAGGGGAAGTAACGAAGCATGGAGCGAAAAGGCTGCAAAAGATGCCCTCAAGCGGGTTTTCAGACACACCCTAAGTAATTTGTCCTGATCCCATCCATACGAAAGGAAGCTGCCCCCATGAAAAATGTGCTTGGTGTTGTGAACTTGGTGAATGAGCCCGACAACCTGGAGGAGCTGACCTACAAGCGCTCCCTGGCTTCGGTTCCGTTTGGCGCACGCTACCGTCTGATCGACTTTATCATGTCCAGCATGGTGAATTCCGGCATTGTCAATGTGGCGGTGTTCGCCCATACCAAATACCGTTCCCTGATGGACCACCTGGGCTCCGGCAAGGAATGGGATTTGAACCGCAAGCGGGGCGGGCTGTTCATCCTGCCGCCGGCTGTGGATGAAATCCGTGAGATTGTGAAGGGTGATTTGTACCACTTCTATGCCCACCGGGATTATTTCTACCGGAGTACCCAGGATTATGTGCTGATTACCCGCAGCCATATGGTCTGCAACATCGACCTCACCGAGGTGTATGAGCACCACCGGCTGTCCGGGGCGGACATCACCATGGTGTATAAGGATATGGAGGAGGATGACTTCTCCCACTCCCGGCGGATCCTGATCAATCCCCTGGGGCAGGTGAAGGATATCCAGGACCATACCGGACGGCTTAAAAGCGGCAAGGTCTCCATGGAGATGTTCCTCATGAAGAAGGAGCTGCTCCTGGACCTGGTGGAAACCTCTTTGGCCCAGGGTTATGACCACTTGGTGCGGGATGCCATTATGAAGAATGTGGACCGTCTGAAGATCAACGCCTTTCCCTACCAGGGGTATCTGGGCGTCATCAATACTATCCAGGCTTATTACCATCACAGCATGAACCTGTTGAACCCGTCCATCTGGAAGGATCTGTTCTTCCGCCCGGGTCTGATCTATACCAAGATCAAGGATGAGCCCCCGGCCAAATATACCCAGCACTCCAATGTCCGCAATGCCATGATTGCCAACGGCTGCATTATCGAGGGCGAGGTGGAGAACTGCATTCTCTTCCGCGGCGTGAAGGTAAGGAAGGGCGCCGTCCTCCGCAACTGCATCGTGCTGCAGAACTGCGATATCCAGGAGAATGTGAGCGTGGAGAACGCCATTCTGGACAAAGATGTGATGATCAACAGCGGCCGGGTGCTGAAGGGCGCCGTCACCGCTCCGTTTGTGGCTGCGAAGAAGAAGATCATCTAGACGGCTTTCTGGCGAGGCCGACAAAACGTGTTTGAGCATCCAAGACATGTCTTTTCCGGTAAGGAATGAAACCGGGTGAATAATAATCTAGGGGACTGGAGGGACTATACACGCATGAACATTTTATTCGCTGCTTCTGAAGCCGTTCCATTCGTTAAATCGGGAGGGCTGGCCGATGTAATCGGTTCGCTGCCCGCCTCCCTCCGTCACCACAATGTGGATGTGCGGATAATCCTGCCCAAGTATGCGGACATTCCCGAACACTTCCGGGAGCAAATGGAAACCGCCAGCACCTTCAGCGTGTATCTGGGCTGGCGCAACCAATACTGCGGCATCCAGCAGCTGGAGGTCAACGGGATTCACTATTATTTTGTGGATAATGAATTCTACTTCCGCCGCGGCGGGCTTTACGGGTATGGGGATGATGCCGAGCGGTTTGTTTATTTCAGCCGTGCTGTACTGGAGGCCTTGCCGCATCTGGATTTCAAGCCGGATATCATCCACTGCCATGACTGGCAGACAGGTCTGATTCCGTATCTGCTGCGCCGCAATTATGCTGCCCATCCGTTCTATGCCAACATCAAAACCGTGTTTACCATACATAATCTGCGCTATCAGGGCAGGTACAACCGGAAGCTGATGCAGGATCTGCTGGGTATTGATGACGGCATGTTCGGCGATGGCAACGGCATTGAGTATTACGGGGACGGCAATTGCATGAAGGCTGGGCTAACCCATGCGGACAAGGTGACCACGGTAAGCAAAACCTATGCCGAGGAGATCAAAACCACCTTTTTCGGCGAGGGGATGGAGGGTGTGCTGCAGGAGCGGAGCCTTCACGGCGGGCTGGTAGGTATTCTGAACGGGCTGGACAATGAACTGTTCGATCCAATGAATGATTCCCATCTGGCAGAGCCGTACCGCAACTCCCTGTCCAAAAAACGCCGCAACAAATCCGCTCTCCAGGCGGAGCTGGGGCTTCCGGTGGATGAACGTATTCCTATGATCGGGTTAGTATCCCGGCTGGTGGACCAGAAGGGGCTGGACCTGATTCAAGCGGTGATGGATGAAATCGTATCGCTGCCGCTGCAGCTGGTGGTGCTGGGCACGGGAGAAAGCCGTTTTGAGCATCTGTTCAAGGATAAGGCCTGTTGGCATCCGGACAAGGTATCGGCCAACATCACCTTCAGCGACGGTTTGTCCCGCCGGATTTATGCAGCGTCGGATATGTTCCTGATGCCTTCGCTGTTCGAACCCTGCGGCTTGGGTCAGCTGATTGCCTTCCGCTACCGTTCCGTGCCGATAGTGCGGGAAAGCGGAGGGCTGAAGGATACGGTAGTCCCTTACAACGCGGCAACCGGTGAAGGCACTGGCTTTACCTTTTATGCGTACAATGCCCATGAGATGCTGTTTGCCATCAAACGGGCGCTGGAAACTTACAAGGACGAAGCGGCGTGGAACACAATTGTGAAAAACATCAGCAAAACGGACTTTGGCTGGGAGCAATCGGCCAAACAATATGTATCGCTGTACAAGCAAGTATTGGGCGTGTAAGCTGACGGGGGATACCCGCGGCAGATTGCCCCATATTCCGGCTGGAGAGCCGGAGGCAGGCAGATAGAGAGGCTTGAGCGTTTGTTAGCAGGAGGTAACAGAAGGGAAGGCAGGGAGAAGTTCCCGGCAGCCCTAACTGTTGCCTTTTTTTGTGTTGGTCAGGCGAGGGTTCCGGGCAAAGTCCGTTACCGTTACGGACTGTAGGGACGTTATTTTGCCCAATATCGGACTTTTGCGGACTCTCGTGGACCGTAGGGACCTTATTTGTCATCTGCGCCACAGAAACCTGCTGATTTGTGGGATATAGCGGCTGCTGGGTCCGTTACGGTGAGGAACAGCCTGTTTTGGGGGAAATAACGGAACCAGGGTCCGCAAGAAGGAAGAGCTCTTCCGCCAAAAAAAACCGTGGCAGATCTATCCGCCACGGCCCTAATGTACTTTCTCAATCGAAGTTGGCAATAATCCCACGCGGCCGCACCGGCAGCCCTGCTTCGTAGAGGTGGGACACATCGCCGAAGCCGATGCAGCGGGGAGTGGCCCAATCCTGGGAGCGTTCGTCGAACAGAATGGTGGTCACCGAGCTGGGCGGCATCCAGAAGCCGGCCCAAACCAGGGACAGGGGAATCTCCAGCAGATGGGCCAGCCAGGTCAGACCGAAGCCGCCGTGGCAAAAAACGGCCACCCGGTCCTGGGTTTTCTTCAGGATCCGGTAACGTCCGCCTACCCGCTCAAAGCCCTGCCGTTTCAGGAACTCGTCTGAGAAGGCCTGCAGCTTTTCGAAGGTTTCCCGGCTGGGGGTCCCATGGTAATACGAGATCTCATGCCAGTTCTCGGAAGTGGGCATCCGCTCGCCGGACCGGATCACTTCGCCGGGCAGATCCCAATGGGACAAACGTCCGTAAGGAGTTTCCTCCAGCTTCAGGCTGAGCTCCTGCGTCCATTCCTCCACCTCATGAGTCATTCCCAAAGCTTCCGCTGTGTAGCGCATGGTGTCTTGGGCTCTGCCCATGGGCGAAGCGTAAATCCGGTCCAGACCGTGAGTGGCCATTCGTTTGGCCAGTGCCTGCGCCTCCAAATGTCCGGCTGGGGTAATGGTATTGTTGGGATAATCCGGGTCCGCATGGCGGATGATGTATAGCCGCATGTCACATTCTCCGTTCGTGATGGCGTTGGGATTAAGGGGTTCGCGCGAAGCGCCATAGGAGCCCCCTGTCCGCTTGCTCCCATTATAAGCGCCTAAACGCCAAATTTGAAGATCCCGGGTTGATGGAATGCAGCTGATCTCTCCTTCAAAGCCATACAGCACAAAGCACCATCATGCAAATGCCCACCATCAGGACGTATTGCAGCACTCTGCGGCTGCTTAAGAAGCATTGCATCCCTGCAACGGATGCGAACAGAAATCCATACCCCAACAGGAGAGGGTGCATGGCGATCCCTACCCCCAAGCCGCAGCCATAGGCTATGGAACGCCGGGGAGTGGGCGAAGCATCCGTAAAAAATGAGACGGCACAGTAAACAAGCAATATGGTGGTGCAGGTATACAAGGCTTCGCTATTAAAGCCCGAAGAGGAGCGGATAATGGCAGGATGGAGGAAATATAAGCTGCCTGCAGCCAGTGCCAGCCACGGCTGGTTCACCATGATACGGATGATGGCCATCAGCAGGAGCAGCGACAAGGCGTTCATCGCGTTTTGCAGAATCTGCACAGCAAGCACCGGCGGTTCCATCGTGCAGCCGAATACCCGGTAACAGAGCGTCAGGAAACGGGCATAGCCCCCCGGAAAAGGGTGGGAGGAGGCGGTGGTGAGCCTGGCCCCGGATTCACCGTCCGGCAGGCCGATTGTGGTTTTTTGCGGGAACCGGCTGCGCACCTCCCTGTCCATCAAGGCCTCAGCCGGTGTCAGCCTGATCCCGGAGGCGGCCATTTGGCGGCTTCGGTTCCAATCCGTCAGCTCCAGCCGCAGCACGGAACCGGCCAAAAGCAGCACAGCCGCCAGAATGCCCAAGGTGACTCGTTTCATGGCTTGTCCTCCCGGTTATGGCGTTGCTTCCTTGAACGCCGCCAAGGAGCCGTAATTATTTTCCCACGGCATCTGTGATTTATCCGGGCTGTCAGCCGCTGGGGAATGGGCGCTCAATTGAAAAAAGCGCCGGGACAGAGTAAGATGAAGGAAGATTCCGGCTGGAGGTTGTTTATGTCAGAGGAGATTTCTTATACGACTGAGGAGATTGCGAAGCTGCTTCGGGTCTCCAAGCTGACCGTTTATGATTTGATCAAAAAAGGCGAGCTGCCGTCCTACCGGGTAGGCAAGCAGATGCGCGTGGATGCCTCCGACCTGGAGGCATATAAATCCCGTGCCAAAGGGGGGCGTGTCCGTCCGGCGGCCTCCCCTGCTCCTGCGGAGGAAACGCCAAACCTTGCATATATTTCCCCAATGGTGATGTCACCTTCGCCTGGGCTAAGCTCCGCGCTGAAGCCCTTGGTCATTACCGGGCAGGATTCCATTCTGGATATTCTGGCCAAATATATCGAGAAGCAGAACCGGAACGTAAGGCCGCTCCGGTCTTTTGTGGGAAGTATGGACAGTCTGGTGTCCATGTACCACGGGGAGGCGGATATCGTCAGCACCCACCTGTTTGACGGGGACACGGGGGAGTACAATATTCCCTATATCCGCAGGCTGTTGATGGGTTATTCCTACGTGGTGGTAAACCTAGCTTACCGTAATGCAGGTCTGTATGTGGCCCAGGGCAATCCCAAGGGGATAACAGCGTGGGAGGATCTCACCCGTCCCGAAGTACGGATCGTTAACCGGGAGAAGGGCTCGGGCGCCCGCGTACTGCTGGATGAGCAGATGCGGTTGAAGGGCATTTCCCGTTTTGCTATCGCAGGGTATGAGACGGAGGAATCCAGCCATCTGGGGGTGGCCGGCAAGGTAGCCACCGGACAAGCGGATGCCGGAGTGGGGATCGAGAAAGCCGCGGCTATGGTCAATGTGGATTTTATCCCGCTGATCCGGGAGCGCTACGATCTGGTCATGATCAAGAAACCCGCCAATATGGAATGGGTAGAGACGGTGCTGGGCATCCTGCGCTCGGAGTCCTTCCGGAGCGAGCTGTCCTCCATCCGCGGGTACGATCTCTCCTTAACAGGCAACGTGGTATGGGAAACGGAATAGCATGAACAACAAAAAGGCTGAACCGGATTGTACCAGGTTCAGCCTCTTTATTTTGCACACTCAATGCAGGAAGAAATACCAGTACAGCCAGCTCAGGAAGGCCGAGGCCCAGGAGATGAAGCCGAATACCATGACAATTTTATTTTCTGACCAACCGTATTTTAAACTGAAATGATAGTGGATCGGCGCCATGCGGAAGAGACGCAGCTTGGTTTTTTTGTAATACCAGACCTGGAGAATAACTGAAATTTGCTCCGCCAGATAAACGGAGAACAAGATGGGAATCAGGATCTCCACCTTTTCCAGAACGGCGAGGAAAGATAAGGAGCCCCCGATGGCGAGAGAACCGGTATCTCCCATAAATGCCCGGGCCGGATAAAGGTTATAGATCAGAAGTCCCAGCAGGCATCCGATCATGACCAGGGAGAACATCTTTACCTCCGTATGGTCGGAAATCAGGAAGAAAAAGAAGTATGTAGGGATGGAGACGTTAATCAGGAGCCCATCCAGACCGTCGGTGAAATTGATGGCATTGGCGGTTCCCACAATAAAGAGCATCATCACGCCCAAATAAAGCAGAAGCGGAAAGCCGATGGACAAGGTCTGGGTCAGGTTCAGCTCCGGGCTGGCGTTAAAGAATCTCATTAGCAGAAACAAGAGCGCCGCGGTAAACGTGAATTGGAACACAAGCTTGGTTTTTCCGGAAATCCCGTTGGGGTCCTGGAATGCGGCTTTTTTGAAGTCATCCGCAAACCCGATCAAGCTGAACAGCAGGAAGGTGCCTCCCAGGAATATGACCAGCGGCTTGGGGTAGGAGATGATAGAAACCGCCACTCCAACCAGAAGAATCATACCCGCCATCAGGGGAGTCCCGCGTTTGGCCTGGTGATCGGGAGGAAGCTCGGCACGGATCGGCTGGGTCAGGCGCAGCGTCCGCAGCCCCCAGATCAGGACCGGTGTAAACAGCGTCACCAGCAAAAACGAGAAGGTAGACAGGCTTAAGAGGGAAGCAGCCATGGATATGCTCTCCTTTGGGATTTCTGTATCCTTTTGATCAAGATGTATATGCACAGGATAGGACAAATATACCGGTATTTCCAATTGAATGCAACAATCCGAGCCGGCAGCTTATGCATAGAACACCGAAGCAGGGGCATTCTCATTAGGTGAAAGCAAACAACGCCAAAATCTATATGGGAGGCCTGAAAATGGCACAGCAAACCGTTATGAGTGTGACAGAGGTCCTGAATAAGCAAATTTCCAATTGGAGCGTTTTGTATGTGAAGCTTCATCATTACCACTGGTTCGTCAAGGGAAATCAGTTCTTTACCCTCCATACGAAGTTCGAGGAGCTGTACGGCGAGGCGGCTCAATATATCGATGATCTGGCGGAAAGAGTATTGGCTATCGGCGGCAAGCCGCTGTCCACCATGAAAGACTACCTGGCCCAATCCACTGTCAAGGAAGCGGCCGGCAACGAAAGCGCTGAGGCAATGGTCAAAGCGCTGACGGCCGATTTTGGCGCGGTGATCGGGGAACTCCAGGAAGGCATCAAAGCAGCCGAGGCCGCGGAAGACGAAAGCACGGTGGATATGTTTATCGGTATGCATACCGCACTGGAAAAGCATGTGTGGATGCTTAAATCCTTCATAGGCTAAAAACGGATATTATAAGGAACAACCCCTTCGTTATGAAAGTGGGCTTGGGGGAAGGGAAGAGACGCTTGGGAAATGGTCCCGGCGTCTCTTTTTTTGCATTTGATGGAAAGCATATAATAAGCATGTAATTCGACATAAGTAGAGTTAGTTCCCTGTAATTCATCAAGATTCGACACAAATTCGACACAGGTAACTTCCATCTCCAGGAGGGTATTCATTTGATTAAAAGGCGCCTGACCATCTTCGTTGTCCTGTTGGCTTTGTTGGGAACACCGTTTCAGCCAGTCTCCAAAGCCGCCGGAGCCGCAACCACGGGCCTCCAGGGCAGCTGGGATGGCATGACGGACAAGGCCACACTAGAAGGAGCTTACATCGACCCGTTCCAGCAGGAAATTCCCTTCGGCATTCGTTCCTATTTCACCGTCCCTTGGAGAAGCTATATGGATACCTGGGACAGCAGGCGTTATCTGGACACCGTAGGCGTCGTGTTCAATAACATCAAACAGGAGGAGGCTGCTGCGACGGCTGCGGTTATGGCAGAAGCAGGGATTACCTCCGCCCGCCTGGAGATCGGCTGGTCCAACCTGGATTACAATGACGAAACCAAAATCAAATCCGTTTACCGTGAGGCCTTCCGGGCCCAGCTTACCGCTTTGAAGAACAACAATATCCGTCCTCTTATCCTCCTGAATATGAATTCGGGTATGCCCAGCCCCAACGTGGAGGTCAAAACCACCGTCACCAAAAAGGCCGTGAAGGGTGACCGGGTCATCTATGTAGATAAAACGGCGGACATCAAACCGTTCTACACTGGACTAAAGGGAATGGGACCGGCTATGTTCCCGATTATTACAGAGGTTGATGCTGCTACAGGCAAATGCACCTTATCCGCTCCGCTTCCCAATGATTTGCCCCAAGGGGCAGCCACTCTGGTGAAATTGAAGTACCAGCCTTTTTCCGGGCCGGTGTTTAAGGACGGCACCCCCAATCCTGCCTCCCAGGAAACTCTTAGCGGCTGGATGCGGTACATCAGGACTGTGTCCGAAATTGTCAGAGAGGATCTGGGTACCGTCGGAAAGGCTGATGCGGGCTTTGACTTCGAGGTGTACAACGAATATACCTTCGGCCACCATTACATGTACATGGACAATTATTACGAGCCCAAACGGGGCTTTGCCCAAGAGATGACCTACGCCAAGGATGGCAAATCCGTAACCGGCATTGAGGTACTCCTGCCCATTACTGCCGATTTTGTCTCCGATCCGGCCAATGGCCTGCCCGGTGTGCGGGTGATCAGCGGCTTCTCCAATCAGCGTCCCTACGATAACGGCACCAGCATCTGGTCCAATCAGGCGGGATACAGCCGCCATTATTATACCGGCTATGATCCGGTGAAGTCCTATATCGGACAAGGCTCTGCATCTTCCTATACCTCGCCTACCAAGATTTATTACAATGCGCTTGGACGGCTGGACGGCATACGCAAGCCCACCAATATCAATGAATCCGTTCCGGGCAGCTACTTTATCCCGAACCAAGTGATGACTATGCCTGAGGAATGGGCATACCTGTATACCACCGAATCCCTGATCCGTGATCTGACCCCGTTCCCCGGCCCGTGGCAGGACCATTTCCGCTATGCCAGCCCGGGCAACGGGAAAACCGCCGAGCTGTGGATGACCGAAACCAACTATTACCGGCTGCCCTTCGCCCAAAAGCTTATCGAGCAGTCCAAGGTGGCGGCCGCGGACCAGCAGCTGTCCAGCCTGATGATGGAAACCGGGGCCAAGACATTGTCGCGTTTATTCACCTTCTACGCCCACAAGGGTATGGAGACCATCACGGTCTATAATATCCGCAACCAGGACAATTGCTTTGGCATCCTGCCGGAGGCTTTCTTCGATGAGCTGAAGAAGAACAACTATCAGTTGAACGATGCCGTCCGCGCCAAGATCGGACCGCAAATTACGGTGCTGAAGAACATCGCCGGCCTGATGAAAACCGGCCAGCCCATCGATACGGCCCGCCCTCTTGCGGTGACCCGGCTGACTGAATACAAGCCGCAGCTGGTTTTTGCGGGCAAGGGCACCGCCGAACATCCCAGCCGGTATAACAGGGATGATTTCGCCATCCTGCCGTATCAGCTGGCCAACAACAAATTTGCCGTTGCCTATTACGTCATGACCCGGGACATCACCCGTTCCTATGATGACACCAAATCTCCCCTGGATCCGGCGCGTTATCAGATGCCGGAGCAGGAGTACGAAATCAGTCTGGCTAATGTGGTAGGCCAAGGGGCCAAGGTTTCCTCCTATGACCCCATGACCAATCAGACCATCCCGGTGCAGCTTGTACGGGCAGATGCCAATTCCATGGTGGTTAAGGTGAAGTCGTCGGATTATCCCCGCTTCCTCATCATCGAAGAAGCGAAGCAAGGACCCTTGATCGGAGCTCCCATGCTTTCCAAAACCGCCGACGGGGCACAGCTCGGATTCTTCAGCAATGTGAGCGGCGTCGTGGAGGTAACCTATGGACAATATCCCGCAAGGACTACAGGCACAGTTACGGAAACGGTCTATGGCGATGTGAAGTTCGGCAAGGAAACCGGGCAGCGGGTTCTGGATTCCTTGAGCAATCTCCAACCCTCCGGCATCGGCTCATGGAAGTGGAGCGGGACCATTGTGCCAAAATATACGGAACGGTATTCCTTTACCGCCCACAGCGACAACTTGAATGAAACGAAGCTGAAGATCAACGGCCAGGACATTTACCTGGGCGGGCCTGTGGGAGCATCCATCAATCTGAAGGCGGGAGAAGCATACCAAATCGAGCTTTCCTTCCTGAACCGCTACAATTCCCAGCATTATGTGAATCTGTATTGGTCCAGTCTGAGTCAGGAACGAACCATCGTGTCCATGGAGCCTATCCCCGGAAGTGTGATTACCATGCCGGTAAATGCAGGGGAGTATGTCCATCTTCCTATCCCAGGGATGAAGACAGGCGACGGGGTCAAAATCCGGCTGACAGGCGAAACGGGCATTACCGCCAGGTATCCGTTCTGGGACTATGACCGCAGCGCCGTGCTGTACGATTAAGCTTTGTCAAATGAAAGCGGCTCTTTTGCCGCTTTTTTTGTTGTTTATCTATGAAAAAAGTTGGTAATTTGTAATATCTATTGAGAGGAGAAATGCTTTAAAATAGATGGGAATACATATAACAAGGAGGATAATCGAAAATGAGTGTGGAATTGACTTCGGTACTGAACAAACAGATCGCCAACTGGGGAGTTCTGTTCGTAAAGCTGCACAACTTTCACTGGTATGTGAAGGGCACCCAGTTTTTCACCCTGCATTTGAAATTTGAAGAGCTGTATAACGAAGCTGCGCTTCATATTGATGATCTGGCAGAGCGTGTACTGGCCATTAAAGGCAAGCCGCTTGCGACTTTGAGCGATTATCTGGCTACTGCCTCCATTAAGGAAGCCAAGGGTACAGAATCCGCTACGGAGCAAGTTGCCGCTACCATCGCCGATTTCGAAATCGTTATCGCCGAGCTGAAGGAAGGCATGAAGGTTGCCGAAGAAGCCGATGACGAAACTACCGGCGATCTGCTCCTGGCGATCCATACTTCCTTGGAGAAGCATGTTTGGATGCTGTCCTCCTTCTTGGGATAAGATAAATCACGGATGTATATAGCACGGATCAGGGTAATTTCCCTGGTCCGTGTTATTTTTTTGCATGAAAAATAAGGATTGACACCTATAGTGATAATGAATATCATTATCATAACAAGACGTACTATCTATCTGGAGGTCGAAACTTATGAGCGGTATAGTGGTGGTTTATGCCAGCATGACTGGCAACACGGAGGATATGGCCCTTCAAATTGTGAAGGGGATTAAGGAAGAGGGCTTCGAACCCGTTGTAGAGCGGGTGGACGATGTGAAAGCCTCCGACCTGGCCGGCTACGACGGCATCGTGCTGGGCGCCTATACCTGGGGCGACGGGGAACTGCCGGATGAATTCCTGGATTATTTCGACGATCTGGATGATGTGGATCTTACCGGAAAAAAAGCGGCCGTATTCGGCTCCTGCGATTCCGCCTATTCGGAGTACGGAGTAGCGGTGGACCTTCTGATCGGCAAGCTGAAGGACCGCGGCGCAGAGATCGTTCAGGATGGGCTGAAGGTAGAGCTGACTCCGGGCAAGGCCGATAAGGAAACATGTGTGGCCTTCGGCAAAAGCTTCGCACAGGCGCTTCGCGGATAATAGACAGACATAAGGAGTGTTCGTATGTTCGTAGAAACAAAAACCATTACCGTCAAGGAAGGGTTTGCCCAAGCTGTGGCGGAGCGGTTCAGCAAACCGGGCGCAGTGGAGCAGATGCCGGGTTTTGTGGATCTGAGCGTGATGGTGCAGAAAGCGCGTCACGGCGAGGAACAGGTGCTGGTCATGATCCGTTGGGAGTCGGAGGAAGCCTGGAAAGCATGGGAGAAAAGCGACGTCCACATTCAGGGGCACCGCCAAAGCGCCAAGCAAGGACGGCCTGATTATATCATTTCCTCGAGCCATGATTCCTATCAGGTCAGCGTGCTGAAAGCCGCCGCACCGGCAGCATTGAACTAAGTGACGTGAAACCTCCGGGCTGTCGGAGGTTTTTTTGCCGTTTGTCGAAAATGTTCCTCAACCTTGACGTTTTTTGCATTTTCCCTCAATATTAGAGGGAAGAAGGAAGCGAGTGCAATCGGGGGATAGCTATGTCCGAATCCATAACAACTGAAGAAATGCTGCGGAAGATGAGTACAGGCGGCCTCCGCGTAACGGAGCAGCGCAAAAGCCTGGCCCAGCTGTTCGCAGAGGCACAAGGGTATCTGACGCCAAAGGATGTATACGAATCCATGCGCCAGAAATATCCCGGAGTCAGCTTTGACACCGTCTACCGGAATCTGCGGATTTTAAGCGAGATGGGTGTCCTGGAGCAGTTTTATTTTCTGGAGGGAGGCCTGAAGTTTAAGGCCAATTGCCAGCACCATCATCATCACCACTTGATCTGCACTCAATGCGAAAAAACCTTTTCCATGGATTTCTGCCCAATGGGCCACCTGGGAGAGGGACCCGAGGGATTTCAGATCAGCGGGCACCGGTTCGAAATTTACGGCACCTGCAAGGAATGCCGCGAGAATCCGGCCCCGGAGGAAGGGGAGCAGGGTCAGCATGATTGAAGAGTTAATCCGGAAGAATAGAACGTACCGCCGGTTTTATGAGGAAACGCCTATCGAGAGGGCTCAGCTGGAGGCATGGATTGATTTGGCGCGGCACACCTCGTCTGGAGGCAATCTGCAATCGCTGAAGTATGTTCTTTCTGCCGATAAGGAAAAGAATGCGCTGATTTTTCCGCATCTTCGCTGGGCGGGATATCTCCGGGATTGGCCGGGTCCGGTGGAGGGGGAGCGTCCGTCGGCTTACGTGGTGATGCTGCTGGATAAAACCATTAGCTCCAACCCTTCGTGGGATCATGGCCTTGCCTGTCAAAGTATTCTTTTGGGCGCAGTGGAGAAGGGCTTCGGCGGCTGCATGTTCGGGGCCATCGACCGCAAGGGCCTGGCACAAGCGCTGGAGATCCCAGAGCAGTATGAGATTCTATTGGTGATGGCACTGGGCAAACCAAAGGAAGTTGTAGTGCTGGAGGAGCTGGCCGATCCGAAGAATGTGAAGTATTGGCGGGATGAAGAGGGTGTACATCATGTGCCCAAACGAAAGCTGGAGGACTTGATTCTGCCTTATTAAGTATTCGTTCTTGCAATATGCGAACAATTGTGTTATTATTACTGAATAACCTTTGTTCATTGTTTGAATGTGTAGATTCTCACTGGCGCGGTCTTCGGAGCCGCAAGGATGGAAGAGAGGCAGGGCTTTCGTTGTTTTGATGATTCAAAGACGAAGCCGGCCGGTTGTTTCAACAAACGGGTAGCTTATGATCTGTTCGACCCCATAGATGCAGCTGTAAGAGGCTGGAAGTACAAGTTTGATGATGTTGTTGGAACCATTGGTAGGCTTCACGGAACAGGTTAGGTTAAGACGAAGGCGCTTCTTCCCCGCGGAGGAGGCGCCTTTTCTTCTCCAGTCATAGATTGCTATTTTTATATGAGGGGACTATAATATCATTATAATAATTCTAAATTCGTTTGCGCCTGAATAAGAACAAACGGGTGGTGAAGGAGGTTCGGGAATGACCTGTGTAACCGAGGAATTAAGCAGAATCAACAAACGGCTGTCCGCTCAAGGCTACAAGCTGACTCCCCAGCGGGACGCCACACTGCGGGTGCTGCTGGAGAATGAAAAGGAGCATCTGAGCGCGGAGGAGGTTTTTATGCTGGTCCGCCAGCAATCCCCCAAAATCGGCATCGCCACTGTATACCGGGTGCTGGAGCTGTTCAGTGAGCTGCATATTGTGGAGAAGATGAACTTCGGCGACGGTGTGGCGCGGTATGACCTGCGCAGCGAAGAGCATGAGCATATGCACCATCATCTGATCTGCCGGGAATGCGGCGAGGTCCGCGAAATTATGGAGGATTGGCTGTCCCTTCTGGAGAAGCGGCTGGAGACGGAATACGGTTTTACCGTAACGGATCACCGCCTGGACTTTTACGGATCCTTCCGGGATTGCACCAATAATAACTGCAAGCATAACTGCAAGGCGGTTTCCTGAGACGTTGTAACGTCCCGGTACATTAAACGCGGCGCGGATTTTGCATCGTCCCTTCAAACCGTCAAGGCTTCCTCCGGGGAGGCTTTGGCGGTTTTTTTGCGTTTTGGCCGCTCAGCAGTCCCGCAGGTCCGTGTTCTACTTACCTTTTGTTAACTACTGTCCGCTCAAAAGTGAATATGCTACAATTGGAAAAGAGAGAAGCGGGCCCTGATGCCCGTGAAGAGGATGACAGATCATAGAGGTGAAGACATGCAATACAGACAATTTGGCAATTTGGACTTTCAGGTATCCTCCTTCGGGTTAGGATGTATGCGGCTTCCTCTGGAGGAACAGCCTGAGGGCGGCAAGGATGCGTCCCGGATTCATGAGGAAGAAGCCATCGAACTTATCCGTTATGCGATTGATCAGGGTGTAACCTATGTGGATACGGCATATCCATATCATGGCGGCAACAGCGAGCTGGTCGTGGGCAAGGCCTTGAAGGACGGCTACCGCGAAAAGGTGAAGCTGGCCACCAAACTTCCCGTATGGCTGTGCAAAACCTATGAGGATTTCGGCAGGCTGTTGGATGAGCAATTGGCTAAGCTGCAGGTGGATTACATTGACTTTTATCTGCTTCATGCCCTGAACAAGAATTCGTGGAAAACAATTATGTCCCTGGGCGTGCTGGATTTCCTGGACGAGGCGGTAGCACAAGGGAAAATCCGTTATCCGTCGTTTTCCTTCCATGACGAGCTTCCGCTGTTTAAGGAAATTATTGATGCGTATGATTGGAAAATGTGCCAGATCCAGCTGAACATTCTCGATGTGAACTATCAGGCGGGACTGGAAGGACTGCAATATGCAGCCGAACGGAATATTCCCGTCGTGATTATGGAGCCTCTGAAGGGCGGCAGCCTGGCCCGGAATGTTCCCGATGACATCCTCGGCATCTGGGATGAGGCAGACGCCAAACACAGTCCGGTGGATTGGGCATTCCGTTGGGTAGGGAACTTCCCGCAGGTAACCACCATCTTAAGCGGCGTCAATAATCTGGAGCAGCTGAAGGATAATCTGCAGATTTTCGATACCATCACCCCGGATGGCATGACCGGCAAGGAGCTTGGTCTGGTCCAGCGGGTGAAGGAGGCGTATGAGAGTAAGATCAAGGTAGGCTGCACCAAATGCGGCTATTGTGTTCCGTGTCCCGCGGGAGTGGCCATCCCCGATGTATTCGCCCATTACAACCATTCCTCTATTTTCAATGCGCTGCCGGACAGCCAACGAAACTATGCCAACCTGGTGAAAAACAGCAAGGATGCATCCTTGTGTGTGGAATGCGGCAATTGTGAGGAAGCCTGTCCCCAAAACATTCCGATTATCGAAAAGCTGGCGGAAGCCGATTTGGTGCTGGCAGGACGGTAAAAATACCTTAACGGAAGACAGCCTTTTCTTATGAAGGCTGTCTTTTTACATAATTTGGATGATGAGAAAATTCAACGAAAAAAGTGAGGTTCCGCAAACACTGTGATATACTGGAAGCATCCTCAGCATTATCATTCTACAAAATGATTCATCATTCTTAGGGAGGAGGAAGAAAAATGACAAAAGCTACCGGAATTGTCCGTAAGGTTGATGAATTGGGACGGGTGGTCCTGCCTATAGAGCTGAGACGTACCATGGGCATAGCCGAGAAGGATGCGATCGAAATTTATGTGGATGATGAGCGGATCATCCTGAAGAAATATGAGCCTGCCTGTATTTTTACCGGATCTGCAGAAGACTTGATTTACTTCAAGGGGAAGATGATCAGCAGGGCCGCTGCCGAGGAAGTGCTGGAGCAGTGGAAGGAAAAGACAGGAGCCAAAGCGTAAGGACTGCATTAAATGAAAACACCCGGCCCATTAGGGAACCGGGTGTTTTTTTGAGTGGGGAGAGCGTTACCGTGCGCCGCCACGTCTGCCCATAAACAAGGTGACTACAAACAGGATCAGGAACAGGAAGAAGAGGATTCGGGCGATGTCCGCTGCCACATGGACAATGCCTACAAAGCCGAAAATACCTGCTACTACGGCAACTACCAGAAAGATCAGGGACCATCTCAACATACTTCATCATCCTTTCGCTGTTTTTTATCCTCGAATTAGAGACTCTGCACCGTCGATATAGATTTCGGTGCCGGTGACATGGGAGGCTTCGTCTGACGCCAGGAACAGCACCAGATTCGCCACCTCCCGGGGGGAGCCAGGACCGTTGCGCAGAGGCTGGTCGCCGGCGGGGAACTCCACGGGAATCCGAATTTCCTCCACCTCCGGAAGCGTTTCTGTGCTTTCGTCGATATTGGTGGAGATGGCGCCGGGGCAAATTACATTCACCCGGATCCGGTATTGGGCCAGCTCCAGTGCAGCCATTTTGGCGAAAGCCACCTGGCCTGCCTTGGTGGTGCTGTAGGTGCTGAAGCCGAAATTGGAGAAAATCCGGTTGCCGTTGACCGAGCTTGTGATGATAATGCTGCCGCCTTGCTGCTTCAGATAGGGAATGGCATGTTTAACGGTCAGGAAGGTGCCCTTCAGATTTACATCCACCGTTTTGCTCCATTCCTCCAGAGGCATGGACTCAATAGGGGAGAGGGTTCCGTTAATGCCCGCATTGGCAAACAGCACATGCAGCTTTCCGCCGAAGCGGGCGGTGCCTTCTTTGAAGGCTTTTTCGATGGCGGCTTCATCAGTTATATCCAAGGGCAGGGATAGCGCTTCCCCGCCCCGGTCACGAATGACCTTCTCCACCTCGGCCAGCCGTTCACCATCCCGGTCTGCCAGCAGCAGACGGGCGCCGTGCCTTGCCATAAGAAGAGCGGCAGAACGTCCGATGCCGGAGGCGGCTCCGGTAACCAGAGCCACCCGGCCTTTCAGACGGGCATTGCCGTCCGCTTTAATTTCCAAAGGATGCCCGGTCATAACCATTCACTCCTTCGCGATAACCACGAGTATAGGCGTTCCAGCTGCCTTGGAGCTCTTCCTGGGAAACATTGCCAATGACGCTGATTTGCTTGCGCGAGCCGCCGATAACAGCACCGTCCTCAATAATCGCTCCTTCGCCGATAATGGCATGGGAGATCAGGACATTCTTGCCGATTACCGCATTGGGCATTACAATGCTGTCGGTGACCAGACTGTTCTTGCCAATCCATACACCGTTGGAAATAATCGAACGTCTGGCCCGGCCCTCCAGGTAGCAATGCTGGTGGAGAAGGGAGGCGGAGCCCCGGTCATCCTCCATACGCAGCATTTCGTTCTGGAGAGTCAAGCTGCCGGCCACCCGCATAGGCCAGGTGGGGGGATTCAACGTCAATTGGGCAGGGGAGCCCAACAGATCCATGTGGGTCCGCCAGAGGGTATCCACCGTGCCCACATCCTTCCAGTATCCCTCAAACGGGAAGGCATATACACCGGCATCTTCCTTGAGCAGCTTCGGGATAATGTCCTTGCCGAAGTCATGGGAGGACTGCGGATCGGCTGCATCCCGGATCAGCTGCTCCCGCAGATCGGACCAGCGGAAGACGTAAATCCCCATGGAAGCCAGGTTGGATTCCGGACGGCGGGGTTTTTCCTGGAAAGCGGTGATCCGGTGATCGGCGTCCACGGTCATAATGCCGAAGCGGCTTGCTTCCTCCAACGGAACCCGGATGACCGAGATTGTGGCGGATGCTTTCCGCATGGTGTGGAAGTGCAAAATTTCACGATAGTCCATGTGGTAGATGTGATCGGCGGACAGGATCAGAACATTCTCCGGATTCAGCTTGTCAAGATAAGCGATGTTCTTATAGATTGCATCTGCTGTGCCGGTGTAGCCTTCCTCCTGCTTCAAGCCGGCAGGGAGCAGGGTGATGTTGGTATTGTTGCTGCCCAGGTGCTGGTGCAGGGTTTCTGCACGGTATTGGGTAAGCACCCCGATTTTGTCGATGCCTGCATTCAGGCAGTTGCTTAACGGAAAATCGATCAGGCGGTATTGTCCGCCGAAGGAGACGGCCGGTTTAGCGTGGGTTAAGGTCAGCGGACGAAGTCTTTTTCCTTCTCCACCCGCAAGCAGCATAGCAATGCAATTATTTGTGTTCATGATTGTTTCCTCCTTGTCGGGTTTGTTGTTGGCAGCCGCAAGCCGGCTGGGTCAGGATTCGTTCAATGGATCGGAGCATATTTTTTATTTCATCGTTTTCTTTTTCAGCTTTATACGTAATGGCAAAGTTCAGGAGCGCCTCCTGCTTGTCCCGGGCCGCCTGCCGGTTCTGGCTCATCAGGATAAAGGGAGCCTGAAGCGCTGATATACAAGACAGGATCAGGTTTAGCAGAATAAAGGGAGGCGAGTCGAACTGTAAAAACAATATGACGGAATTCCATATCATCCAAACAGCAAGGAATATGATAAAAAGCACTATAAAGGCCCAACTGCCTCCGAAGGAGGCAACCTTGTCAGCCAAACGGTCGGAGCGGGAGGTGCGCTTCTCCTGCTCCTCAGTCAGGCGGCATTTGATTTTGGTATTGTATTCTTCCACAATTTTGCTGATGCGTGCAATTTGGTCATGGCTTAAGGGGGAGCTCTGGGTTTCTTTATCCAGTTCATCCAGCAATAAGCTGGTGGCGTTACCGGAGAACTCCTCCATATACATCAACTCCCTTCAGGCTGCCAGGATCTATGTATGACCCGAAAGCTGAAACTGTCCAATTGGATGGTCATCTGACCGTCGGCTACGGGGACATCTTCCCCGGTCCAGGCATCCTTCCAGTCATTGGTCTCCAGAGCAAGGGATACTTCCGCCGGTTCCTCGGAATGATTGATCCAGATGAGAGCATGGGAGCCGTCAGTTATCCGTTCATAGATAATGGCGGGATTTCCGCTCTCCGCTTGAAGCATCCGGTAACGTCCGGTGCTTAAAGCAGGGATGCTGCACCTTAAATGGATGAGGGTTTTGAAGAAATCCAGCAGCTCCTCATCCCGCATATCCGGATGCCATTCCATACACTTCCGGCAATCCGGATCATCGCCGCCGGTCATACCGTATTCATCGCCGTAAAAAATACAGGGAGTGCCAGGGTAGGTAAGCATGAACAGAAAAGCATGCTTCAGCTTGCGCTTGTCCTCAATTCGGGTGGCTACCCGGCCTGTATCGTGGCTGCCCAGAAGATTGAATAATACCTCATGGGCCTGTTCAGGATACCGTACAGATAAGCGGGCGACGGTTTCGGCAAAGCTTGCCCCGTCCAAGGATTCGCCCTCAAAGTAGTCCAGAATCCGTTTGCCAAGGGGATAGTTCATGGCGGAATCGAATTGGTCACCCTGCAGCCAGGGGTTGGCATCGGTCCAGCATTCACCGACAATATAAGCCTCCGGATTAATGGATTTGACCAGCCGGCGGAAGTGCCGCCAGAATTCATGGTCAATTTCATTGGCCACATCCAGCCTCCAGCCGTCAATTCCCGATTCCTCCATCCAATAGCGGGTGACAGTGAGCAGATATTCCTGCACCTCAGGATGGGCCGTATTCAGCTTGGGCATATGTCCGAAGTTGCCGAAGGTATCATAGTTGGGCTGCCCGTCCTCTCCGCGAATCGGATAAGAATGAATATGGAACCAATCCTTGTAGGGGGACTTTTCTCCCCGGTTCAGCACATCCACGAATTGCTCCATGGCTTCGCTGCAATGATTGAATACCGCATCCAGGACAACCTTGATTCCGCGTTTGTGGCATTCGTCCACCAGCGCCTTCAGTTCCTTCTTGTCACCCAGATTGGGATCAATCTGCTTGTAATCGGAGATATCATATTTATGACAGGAAGGGGAGGAGAAGATTGGGGTCAAATACAAGGCATTAATCCCCAGCTGCTCCAGATAATCCAGCTTCTCGCGAATTCCCTTTAAATTACCGCCGAAGGCTCCGTCCAGCTGGGGCTCGTCTCCCCAATGAAGAAATTTGCCTTCCTCCTGGGACTCGTCATAGTCGGAGGGGAGACTGAATCGGTCGGGCATAATTTGGTAGAACACTGCTTTTTTGGCCCAATCGGGCACTTGAAAAACCTCGGATTCATGCAGGTACGGATACTCGAAATACATGCCCGCATCGGACGGCGGGGTATCGGTAAATCCAACCTCGGAATACCAGCATTGCTCTTCGCCCTGCTGCAACCGGAATGCGTAAGACATCCGTCTTTTGGGCGGGATGACGGGGCAGAACCAATAATCGAACAGCGTGTCCGCTGCAATTTTCTCCATGGCGAATTCCTGTTGACCGGCTCCCCAGTCATATTTGTCTCCTACATGTACGAAAACCTGCTCCGCATCATTACGTTTGACACGCAGCCGGAGATGAACGGTTTCGTGATTGTAGGCATATGCCCAGCTTCCGCCTGCGGCATGATAAACTGCTTCAGCCTGCATCCGCACACCTCCTCTCAAAAATGGCCATCATGGTTGCTTCCTGTCCATGCATGACCTTGTGATACCTTATTAAACCTGGCCGGAGAAGAAGAAACAGGGAAAAAGCAAAATTTTAGCCACTGGTCCAAAAAAGCTGGTCTATTTCTAGACA
The DNA here is from genome assembly GCA_023386955.1 of Bacillota bacterium. Lineage (GTDB taxonomy): Bacteria > Bacillota > Bacilli > Paenibacillales > NBRC-103111 > Paenibacillus_AR > Paenibacillus_AR mesotrionivorans. Next base: position 174,729 of record JAEWIS010000038.1, on the reverse strand, counting down.
TGCTGCAAAAGGGTGAGCTATTATTAAGAGATAGATACCGGTTTCCCCGTTTCCTATAATTGTTTATCTGAAGCATCCGATATTTAATGAGGTGAATTATATGCGTATTGCCATTGTGGACGATAACCTGATCAACCAAATGATCATCGAAAAAATATTGGACGGCGCCGGCTTTCTCAATCATGTTTCCTTTAATAATGCAGGGGAGCTGTTCTCTTATCTGGGCATGGAGCAGCAGCAGGCGGACCGTGTGGAGGCTACACCCGACTTAATTCTAATGGATATGATGATGCCCGGTGTGGATGGGATCGAAGCCTGCCGGCGGATTCAGGGTGTGGAGAAGCTGAAGGATATTCCGATCATCATCGTGACCGCACTGGGGGATTCCAATAAGCTGGCGGAGGCATTGGACGCAGGTGCGACAGACTATGTGGTGAAGCCGGTGAACAAGATTGAGCTGCTGGCCCGGATCCGGGTGGCCCTGCGGCTGCGGGCAGAGCTGAACTGGCATAAAGCCAAGGAGAGGGATATGTCCCTGGAGCTGGCGCTGGCCAAGCAGGTGCAGGAGAGTGTCCTGAGCAAACCCTTCGAGAAGGAGAATCTGCGAATTGAAGCCGTATACCAGCCGTCCATGGTTTTGGCCGGAGACTTCTACTTCTGGCAGCAGCTGGAGGATGGCAAATACGGGATCATTCTGCTGGATATGATGGGACACGGCATCTCATCCTCACTCATGTGTATGTATATCGCTTCTGCACTGCAGGATGCCATGCAGAAGAATCCCGATCCCATTGAGGTGGTCAGCCTGCTGAACACCTACATGCTGCGTTTGCAGAACAAGGACAAGTGGGTGCGTTATTATTTCACCTCCATCTATTTAATAATGGATCCCCGCGCTCGAACTGTGGAATATGTGAACGCCGGGCACCCGGAGGGGCTTATGCTGGCTGACGGTGAAGAGCTGCACAGATTGCACTCCGGCGGATGTGCGGTGGGATTCGATGATCCCATCCAGCTGGAGAAGCGGACCATTCATTATAAAGAGCACATGAAGCTGCTGTTGTTTACGGACGGCTTTCTCGAAGCCTGCGGGTCAGACTGGGACTCCTCCACAGACAGCATTGCCGAATTGTTCCTCGCCCGACCGCTGCTGAGTGCGGCAGGTTTGGCCGATGAGCTGATCGACGTGGCCAAATTGAATGAAAAGCGTGATGATTACTGTCTTTTATCTATAGAGGCTGGCAAGCTGGCCTAAACATTCTATTTGTTCCGAAAGAAGGGAGTATGGGCATGACCATACGCAATAAACTGCTCGCCGGCATGAGCATTTTGCTGATTGTAATGTTTTCCATCGCCGGCTTGGGAATGAACCGCTTGACCACGATGAATAAGGATATCGGGGCCACCTATGATGAGATGTATGCCAACGTAAAGGACAGCCAGCAGTTTCAGGTCATCACCAACGATATCGGCCGCAATCTGGTCAGCCTGCTGGTCAACAACCCCATCATGACCCAGAGGGAGATTCTCGAGCGCCTGGCTGAGAATGACCGGGATATGCGCAAGCTGTTTGAGGATTCGAGGGCCAAATATCAGGATGCCCAGCAATCCCAGGTGACGGAGGATGCGATTGAGGCAATCACCCGTTACTTGAACTATAAGGATACGATTGTGAATTATGTCATGAACAACCGGCTGGATGATGCGGTGCTGCTACGCAGCTCCGAAGGCCTGAAGCTTCAGCAGGAAATCCAGGAAAAGAACGATGCGTTGGGAAGCTTTAACCAGAATAGAATGGACCAGGTTCTGAAGGACGGCACGCAGGATAACCGCAAAACCCTCCAATATACGATCAGTCTGATGCTTCTTGGACTGGTGCTGGTCCTAATGATTACATATTGGATTATTCAGAGCATCTCCAAGGGCTTTAACCGGCTGTCCGCCCTGGTTCCCAAAACGGCTACGGATTCACTGGTACCAGTAGAATTTACAGAGGACGGCGGAAAGGATGAAATCAGTGAGGTTATCCGCCTTTTCAACCGGCTGTTCCGGGATTTGTCCCAGCAGCGGGCGCGGGAGCATGAATTTAACAAGAAGAATGAAGAAGAAGCCTGGCTGAAAACGCAGTTGAACAGCATCATGATGATCCTTCAAGGTCGTACCGATCTGAAGGAAGTAGGGGAGCGTTTTGTGCGCCAAGTTGCCCCTTTAGTGGAGGCTGTCTACGGCGGATTCTACATCTCTGATTCAGAACACCCCAAACCCAGCTTGTATTCGCTGGTGGGAAGCTACGCCGTACAGCCGGGGGCGATCCGCAATGTATTTCATCTGGGACAAGGCCTTGTGGGCCAATGCGCCGCGGACAACCGTTGGATCAGGCTGCAGGAGCGCTCCGACAACCCGGTTCGCATTGAGCTTTCGCCGGGGGAGCTGACGCTAAGCGAGGTGCTCATCATCCCTGTCGCTTATGAGGGCAATGTAATGGCCGTGCTGGAAATCGGCTCTGTCCATCCCTTTTCTCCGCTGCATGTGGCATTGCTTGAGCAGGTTACGCAAAATGTGGGAACCGTGCTGAACAGTATTATGGGACGCATACGTGTGGAAGAGCTGCTCCGCACTTCGCAAATATTAACGGAGGAATTGCAGACTCAATCCGAGGAGCTGCTAACCCAGTCCGATGAGCTCCGGGTGACCAACGAAAAGCTGGAGGAGCAGGCAGAAGCATTGCGGAAATCGGAGGAGCTGCTCCAGCAGCAGCAGGAGGAGCTGGCGGCAACCAATGAGGAGCTGACGCTGAAAACAACACTGCTGGAGGAACAGGTCCGTTTGTCCAGAGAGAAAAACATTGAAGTGGAACGGGCCAATAAGGTTCTGGAGCATCAAGCGGTGGAGCTGGAGCTGGCTTCCCGGTACAAGTCCGAGTTCCTGGCCAATATGTCCCATGAGCTGCGAACGCCTTTGAACAGTATGATGATCCTGTCCCTGATGCTTCAGGAAAACAGAGAGGGCAATCTGACGGAGAAGCAGCGGGAATATGCTGCTGCCATTCACGGAGCCGGAGGGGACTTACTGCGGCTGATTAATGATGTTCTTGATTTGTCCAAGGTGGAAGCGGGCCATATGGAGATCCATGTGGAGCCCCTGGAGATTAAAGAAATTGTGCAGTATGTGGAAAGAAGCTTTATGCCGGTTTCCGTCCGCAAGGGGGTGGAGCTGGTGATCCGCACGGGTGAGGATCTGCCGGAGGTGATTAATACCGACTCCCAGCGCCTGATGCAGATCATCGGCAACTTGATGTCCAATGCCTTCAAGTTTACCTCCGATGGCAAGGTCACCTTCCGGCTGGAGCTGAGTGACGGTATGTGGCTGTTTATGATTGAGGATACAGGCATCGGCATTCCCGAAAACCAGCAGGAGGAAATCTTCCAGGCTTTCCGCCAGGCGGACGGAACCATCAGCCGCAATTTCGGCGGCACCGGGCTCGGTTTATCCATCAGCCAGAAGCTGGCCAGAGCGCTTGGCGGCAATATAACCGTAACCAGCGGCATAGGCCAAGGAAGCACGTTTATTCTGTGGGTGCCGCTGATTGCGCCCAATGCTACGGGGAGCAGAAACATCTTCCACCCCTTGGACCGCATCCAGGCCCAGGATCAGAGCGTCGCGGACAACCGGTATCTGCTGGACAGGGCTGCTCCACTGGAGGCTGCTGTTTCGATTTCCGGAGAAGAGGATAATGACTCCGTAACAGATTCTTATCTGCATAAGATTCTGATTGTGGATGATGACATCCGCAATGTCTTTGCCTTGTCCGTAGCATTGGAGGATGCCGGCCTGCAGGTTGTCTTTGCAGAAAACGGCGTGGATGCTCTGGAAATGCTGGCCGCGGACTCTCACGGCATTGATTTGGTGCTGATGGATATCATGATGCCGCGGATGGACGGATACGAAGCGATCCGGGAAATCCGGAAAATACCCGAATTAACCGATCTGCCGATTATTGCCGTCACGGCCAAGGCCATGAAGGAGGATCAGCAGAGGTGTATGGATGCCGGCGCATCGGATTATTTGACGAAGCCTATCGATATCAACCGGCTGCTGTCGCTGTTGAAGGTTTGGCTGCATAAGGAGGAATGAAGGTGGAACCCGCGTCCCCTGTTCAAATATTGCTGGTGGATGACCACCCCGAAAATTTGCTTGCCCTGGAGGCGGTGCTTTCCGATGAAAGCTACCAGCTGGTGAAGGCCTCCTCCGGGCACGAAGCACTGCGCAAGGTGCTTCAAGGCGACTTTGCCGTTATTGTGCTGGATGTGCATATGCCCGATATGGACGGGCTGGAGACAGCAAAGTATATCAAGATGAGAGAGCGTTCCAGGGATACACCCATCATCTTTATTACCGCTGCGGACCAGGACCCTGCGGTTTATTTTTCCGCGTACGCATTGGGTGCCATTGATTATATACGCAAGCCCTTTGTGCCGGAAATGCTGAAGTCCAAAATCGATGGTTTTGTGCGTTTGCATCGGACAAATATGAAGCTCCAGCTGCAGAAGGAGCTGCTACATCAGCAGACCATGGACCTGGAGAAGGCCAATATCGAGGTTCATGCCGCTTCCTTGGTGAAAACCCGCTTTTTGGCGACCATGAGCCATGAAATCCGTACCCCGCTGAACGGTGTCATCGGTGTGGCAGACCTTCTGCTAGGGACACAGTTGGATGATGAGCAGCGTATGTATGTGGAAACCATCAAAAGCAGCGGAGATTCGCTGCTCCGGATGCTTAGCGATATTCTGGATTTCGCCAAAATGGAAACGGGCAAGCTGAATCTCTCCGATTCCCCCTTCGATCTCCATGCTACGGTGATGGAGACGGTGGATCTGTTCCAGGCGAAGGCACGGCTTAAAGGTGTTGAGCTGGTTATGGAGCTTTCCCCGGAGGTGGACAAACTGGTCAGCGGGGATGAGGCCAGGCTGCGTCAGATTTTCATGAATCTAATTGGCAATGCAGTAAAATTTACCAATAAGGGTTCCGTGTCCATCTTTATGCGGCCGTATACTCCTATTAAGCCTTCTGCCGATACCTCCGCGCCTGTCCAATGGGTGGAGTTTGAGATTACCGACACGGGAGAAGGCATTCCCCCGGGCCGGGAGGAGGAGCTGTTCCGCCCGTTCACCCAGCTGTCCCCGTATATGACCCGCAATCATGACGGTACAGGCCTCGGACTGTCCATCTGTAAGCTTTTGGTGGAGCTGATGGGCGGGAATATACGCTTTGAGCATGCCGCCTCCGGCCAAGGAGCCACCTTCATTTTTACGGTTTGCCTGATGGTTCCCCAAACGGGGACCTCTGTTTCGGACTCCATGTACACGGGTAATAGTCAAGTAAGAAGCGGTGGTTAAGGAAATAAACCGATACCTACGCTTCCCGCTCCCCGAAATGCAAGGGGCGCCCGCACAATTAGGAGGGATTGTTATGAACTCCCGGGCTATGATGCAAAAGGTGATAACCGGCGTGTTAATCGCCCTGGTGCCGAAAATCGTATCTAAGCTTATGGAACCGCGTAAATCCAAAATCCGCTCCGGCGGGTCATAAGGAGGCGTTACCCATGACAATCAAACTGGTCCGAAACGAAGAGGAAGCCAATGATTTTATCCGTCAATTAACACAGGAAGGCTACCATACGGATAGTATTTATGCCTTGGCATACAATACCGACCGTACCGACGCCATTGCGGAAAATACGGAAATCAACAAGGTGGGAATGACGGAGCAGGGCATTATTCAGACAGTTGCCAATATTTTCCGTTCCCGCGGGGATGAGCTCATTGCCAAGATGAAATCCCTGGGTGTATCAGAGACAGATGCAGCCCATTATGAACGGATGCTGGCCGCAGGAGACATCCTGGTGCTGACGTGGCCGGCAGAGATTGAGGCAGGTCCGCAGGATAGCGGGATTGAGAGCGAACGTCCCCCTGAAAAGGATAATGTTCTTACCCCGCCTGTGGTAAATCCGCTGCTGTTTGCCGGAAGCCCGGAGGATCGTCTCAGATAATCGAAGACAAATAACAGCAACGGCTGAACGCCAGAGAGGGTGAGCGTCCATGACGGCAGGCTTAAAATTTATATTGTCTGCCGGCGGGTTAGCTGCCTTGGCAGGAGGGTGGATCGCGATTTATGCGGACATCCTTCCGCCTCTGCCGGAGCTTCAGACAGAGCAGGCTGCAGTTTATGCCGCGCCACCGCAGGCCTTCCCTGCGTTAACGGTGGTGAATGAACCACCTCTTGAGGCTCCCCAGAAGAAGGAGCCGCTCCGCTTGGCCTCCGTGGAAGGAATCCGGCTTGGAGACAGTATGATGGAGCTGATCCGCAAAAAGGGCCAGCCTCTCGCCATTCACTCCGATACCCGGCTAAGCGATTTGGAGGTTTACGATTACGGTGCTGTTGATGTGGCATTCCGCGGGGGCGATCTCCTTTATGTGGAGGTGTCAGCAGAAGCGGCAACAGTCAGCATTGACGGAATCCCGCATTCATTTGAGACGGAAGTGCTGCGGGAAACGTTAGGCGAACCGGATTTTGAGGCGGAGGATGGGTGGGGCTACAAACGCGGATTCGGGGCAGTCAAGTTTTATACCGATCCGGCTACCGGCCAGATCCAATCCGTTCACTACTTCGACGCCGTGGGTATATAGCTGAATGCATCAGCTGTATACCTGCGGTTTTTTTGCGTCCGGTGAAAGGCCATAAAAAGAGCCGCCCTGTGAAGGACGGCCCGTAAGGCCTTCGCCTTTATTTGAGATAAGACTTCAGCATCCAGATATGCTTCTCCACCTTGCCCTTCAGGCCGGTCAGCATGTCCGCTGTAGGATCATCCTTGTTCTCATCCGCCAGCTCAATGCCCTTGGAGAGCTCCTCCGCAATATACTCCAGGTCCTTCCATGCAGATTCGACCATTTGGGTGGGGTTCTCCTTGCCGGTGGCTTCCTTGATAGTAGCCAGCGACAGACATTCCTTCAGGGTGGAGGCAGGGGCACCGTCCAGCGCCAGCATCCGTTCCGCCAGCTCGTCCAGGTTCAGAGCGGCTTCATTGTAGAGCTGCTCGAATTTCTCGTGGAGCGTGAAGAAGCTTTCACCTGTCAGATACCAATGATAATGATGCCACTTCATATAAAGGACGGTCCATTCGGCTACTTGTTTATTGAGGCTCTCCAACACTGGTTTAGCATCGGCGCGGGGGCCGGTTTTCATCATCACTTTTGCCATTGCAAATTCCTCCTTTTGATTGGCTTCATAAACCCTATGAACTCTATAAACCTATTCGGTTGGGATTGAAACAAACAAGATTTTTTGGGAAAATGAAAATATAGGCGTTTCATCCTTCCGGCTTCGGGTTAAAAACTCACAGGAGGGATGCACATGATAATCCAGATAAGCGCAGCAGTTCTTACCGTAGCAGTAGTGGTGCTGATTGTAGCACTTGTCCGGACGCTGAAAGAAGCGCGGGCAGCTCTCAACAAAATCGGGATGCTTACGGATGAAACCCGCATTCAGCTCAATGCCTTGTCCGGTGAAGTGAAAGAAACCATTCAAGGTGTAAACGATGTAACCTACGATGTAAAAACCAAGATGGCGGAGCTGCACAGCGCATTCCAGACCATCGGCGAAATTGGCAGAATGGCTGCCGGCGCCACATTGACAATACGGCAAACCGCCGCTTCAGTCAGCAGAACACTTCGCCATAAGCTCGACGAAAAGAAGGAAACGGCAGAGGCCACCAAATCTAATTTGGCCGCATGGCTATTGACTGCCGGGAAATTCGTCCAGAACTTAAACGGCTCCAAGCGTTCCGAGGATTCCAAACGGCTAACGGCTAGAACATGACGCAGGAGGGAATGAGTGTGAGCATGATCAAATCTTTTCGGTTGGTAAAACATATGTCCGAGAATTCCGTCACCTTTGTTTTTATTGGGGAGTTCGACTTGTCCCGTGCATGCGAATTGCAGGGGGAGTTGGACCCCTATCTTTATGAACCTGACCGCAAGCTGGTTTTTGACTTCAAGGATCTCCGCTACATTGACAGCACGGGCATCGGCATCATCCTGGTGGTGATTAAAGCCCGGGCTGAAATCAAGGCGGGCTTCGAAATCCGCAACATCCCGTCCCACATTAACCGATTGTTCGATATTGCCGGCATCAGCAAATTTCTCAGCGATAACGCAGTATAGAACTTATGAAAAGGAATGGTACTTCTATGAACGTACAAAAGGATAAAATAGTTATGTCCCTGCCGGCAAAATCACAATACATAGAGGTTGTGCGCCTGGCTCTGTACGGGATTGCCGTGCGGATGGGTTTCAACTTCGAGGATATTGAGGATTTGAAGGTCGCTGTAGGAGAGGCTTGCAACAATGCGGTTCTTCACGCCTATGCAGATGGGGAAGAAGGCAATATGAAGATTGTCTTCGAGGCCGCTCCCCGATATCTTCGGATTATTGTGCAGGATGAAGGACGGAGCTTCAATTCCTCCGAAGCCTGCAACCGGGTGCCTGTGACCATTACGGATAAATCTCTGTCGGAAATGCATGCAGGCGGTTTGGGCCTGTATCTGATGCAAGCGTTGGTGGATGACGTGGAAATCCGCACAGAGGCTGGAACAGAAGTGATTCTGACCAAACTTCTGAATGGAAGCGGTGTGGTCATATGATCAGAAAACTGCCGGATGAAGAGGCTCCGATTGATGCGGAGGCACTTCTGTCCAGCTACCGGGAATCCGGGAGCAAAGATACGGCGGAAGTGCTTCTGAAGCATTATGAAGGTATGATCCGTATGGCGGCAGGGCGTCTGTCCCGAAACCGCAAGGATATGTTCGAGGATTTGTTCCAGGTGGGGCAGATGTCCATGTTCCGCTTGTTCAACTCCTACGACCCGTCTTTTTCCATCCCTTTTGAAGCGTATGCGATGAAAAGCATTGTTGGGCATATGAAGAATTATCTCCGGGACAAATCCTGGTATGTCCAGGTTCCACGCCGGATTAAGGAGAAGGGACATGCCCTCCAGCAGGCGTTGGACGAGCTGTCCCTGAAGCTGGAGCGTTCGCCCCAGGTGAATGAAATTGCCGCATACCTGGAGCTTTCTGAGGAAGAAACCATCCAAATCCTGGTAGGATGGGATTGTTACCAATCCTTATCCCTGGACACGCCTCTGTTCGCTGATGAAGCAGGCGCAACCCTGGCTGATATGATCCGGGAGGAGAGAGACGATTACCACTCCTTAGAGGAGCGTCTCGATCTGGAGCAGGCGATGGAGCAGCTGAAGCCGGAGGAGCGTAAGGTGCTGCAGATGGCTTATACCGAGGGCAGGTCCCAACGGCATATAGCCGAGGAGCTGGGGGTTTCCCAGATGAGCATCTCCCGTATCCAACGAAGGGCTATGGACAAGCTCCGGCTGCTGCTGGCAGATCCCGAGCGGGAGTTGGAGAGCGGTTAGAGGCTAAATCATCTTCCCTTCCGCATAAGCATGAATACAACAACCTCTTCTTGCCGAAAGGCAGGAGGAGGTTGTTCGTTTATACAGGCGCTGTACGTCCGGAACACAATATAAAGACCGGGAGCAGGGCTCCCGGTCTGATTACAATCTCACGATTTATTACCGTTGGGCAGGATCGGATACATATCCATCCTTTTTCAATTCTGAATTGGTTTTCATGGCGTCCATTTCCTTGCCCAGTTTTTTCATTTCCTCTTCATTCTGGGCCAAAGAGCTGTTATCGGATTCATTCAGCTTCTCCTTGGCCTCCTCGGCGTTGGCCTTGACGCTTTCCTTGGCATTCTCGGCTTCATTCTTGATGGTGCCGATAATGGTGTTGGCGGAATCCTTCAGATCAGTCACCGTGCTTTTGAGGGAATCCACGGCGGACCCTGCCATATCCTTGGTTTCCTGAAGCTTGTTCAGGCTGGTTTCCTTGGCGGTTTCCGCCAGTCCGACGGCTTTCTCCTGGGCCATGCTCATCCACTCCGCAGAGCGTTCCTTGATTTTGGTCATATCCTCATTTAGCTTAGCTCGTGTATCTTTACCCGCACGCGGGGCGAATAACAGACCGGCGGCGGCGCCGATAAGCCCACCTGCCAGTAGGCCCTTCAATAATCCAGTGCTTTTGGTTTGAGTCGCTTCCATGTTCATCTCTCCTTTCGCTTGGTTACCTTTTTATACCCGGAGGCTTAGATCCTGAAACCTCCGGCTGTCTGCTTGTGCTTGACAATCATTTCCTTTGGTTATGCTATAATAAGGATTATACCCCTCACAACATTTCCATTTTAAAAGGAGAGTGTTACGCGATGAGAGACATGCTTCACCGTGCCGTATCCCTGGGTTTAGGGCTGGCTGTAGCCAGCAAGGAGCAAATCGAAAAAACAGTAGAAGAACTGGTCAAAAAAGGGGAGGTCAGCCGGGCGGAGTCCGGTGAATTCCTGGAGGAGCTTCTGAACAAAGGCAGCGAGGCCAAGGCCCGGATGGATCAAACCATCAATGACAAGGTACAAGGCATTCTGAAGGACACAGGGATTGCGTCCCAGGATGAAGTGAAAGCACTAGAGCGGAGAATTGCTGTCTTGGAGCTGGCCATTGCCCGGTTGGAGAAGCAGGACGGGGAGAAAGCAGAATAAGAGGCGGAGTACGCCAAACTTTTGACAGGGAGGCGGGACCTTCATGAATGTCAGCAAGGGCTTCCGTCACTTGCACCGGTACAGGGAAATTGCCGTAGCCCTGGCGCGCAACGGCTTTGGCTATGTGGTCAGCGAGATGGGCTTTCCTGAAGCCATTCCCTTCATAGGGAACAAAGAGCGAAAGGATATCCATAAGAAAACCATCGGGGAACGGATCAGGCTGATGCTGGAGGAGCTGGGGCCCACCTTTGTTAAGCTGGGTCAGATCGCCAGTACCCGACCTGATCTGGTTCCGGCCAGCATTATCTCCGAGCTGGTGCAGCTGCAGGATCAGGTGCCGCCATTTTCGTATGCCGACGCCGTGCGGATTGTGGAGGAGGAGCTGGGAGCCGGCCTGGGAGATTTGTTTATGGTGTTCCCGGAGACGCCCATTGCGGCTGCCTCCATCGGCCAGGTTTATCATGCGGTGCTGAAGGACGGCACGCCTGCCGCGGTGAAGGTGCAGCGGCCGAATATCCAGCGTATTGTGGATACTGATCTGGATATTCTGGCGGAGTTTGCCCGCGTGGCCGAAAGCCGGCTGGAATGGGCAAGAAACTACCGTGTCCGCGATATGGTGGAGGAGATTTCCAAAGCCATCCGCGCGGAGCTGGATTATGCCGCGGAGGCCCGGCAGGCGGAGAAGTTCCAGCTGCAAAGCCGGCAGCTTAAGGATGTGCTGGTCCCCGATATATACTGGGATTACACGACCCGGCGGGTCATGACCATGCAGTATATGGAGGGAATATCCCTATCGGACCGGACAAGGCTGGACCGGGAGCAGATCGACAAGAAGGCGCTGGCCCGCCAGCTGACGGACCTTATTATCCACCAGATCCTGATTGAGGGCTTATTCCACGGTGATCCCCATCCCGGGAATATTCTGGTGCTGCCCGACGGCAAGCTGGCGCTGCTGGATTTCGGCTCGGTGGGCAAGCTGTCCCAGGATATGCGCAAGCAGTTCGCCTTTTTCGTCATCAGCCTGCGCAACCAGAGCACCAGCGGTATTATCCGGGCCATCTCCAGCATGGGGATTATCCCCGATGAAGTGGACATGATCCTCCTCCGCGCTGATGTGGACGATATGCGGGAGAAGTATTACGCCACTCCGTTAAGCCGGATCAGGCTGGGGGAAGCGGTGAATGATCTGTTTACTCTGGCGTTCCGCCATCGGATCCGCATTCCTTCGGAAATGACCATGCTGGGCAAGTCGCTGCTTACCCTGGAAGGGGTGGTTGTATCCTTAGACCCCGATCTCAGTGTGCTTGAGGTGGCGGAGCCTTACGGCCGGAAGCTGTTTATGGAGCGGTACGATCCCCGGAAGCTGTACAAAAAGGCCATCGAGGACCTGCCGGAATTTTTGGAGGCCGCGTCGGAATTTCCTTCCAGCATGAGAAGCATGCTGGCTACTATCCGCAAGGGCAAGCTGCGCTTTGAAGCCGGGATTCCCGAGCTGGGTGTGTTCTTACGGAGCATGGATAAGCTTACGGACAAGCTGGCCTTCAGCCTGGTGCTCCTGTCCTTCAGCTTGCTTGTGGTGGGGCTGATTATCGGTGCTTCCCTTGCACCTCAGGATTCTGTGCTGTGGAATCTGCCCATCCTGGAAATCAGCTTTGTTATCGCAGCCCTTCTGCTGTTGTGGCTGGTGATCTCCCTGTGGCGATCCCGTAAATTATGACGCCTCGCGGCAGCAAAAAAAGGCCGTCTGCATAAGGCGGCCTTCATTTGGAGATTGCTTATTAATTCTTGAAGCTGTGGATAGGAGCGGGAATCCGGCCGCCCCGGTTGATGAAGGCAGCGCAGGAGAAGCTGTTTACCGGCATAACGGGGGCATACCCCAGCAGGCCGCCGAATTCCACCATTTCGCCTACTTCCTTGCCGATCACGGGGATTAGCCGGACAGCTGTGGTTTTGTTGTTCACCATGCCGATTGCCGATTCATCGGCAATGATGCCGGAGATGGTTTCCTTGCTGGTGCTGCCGGGAATGGCGATCATATCGAGGCCAACGGAGCAGACGCAGGTCATGGCTTCCAGCTTCTCCAGGGTTAGCGCGCCCTTCTGCACCGCCTGGATCATGCCATGGTCCTCGCTGACCGGTATAAATGCGCCGCTTAACCCGCCTACATAAGAAGAGGCCATTACGCCGCCTTTTTTCACGTTGTCGTTCAGAATGGCCAAGGCTGCCGTTGTACCGGGTGCGCCGGCCTCCTCCAAGCCCATCACCTGGAAGATCTCGGCGATGGAGTCGCCGATTTCCGGAGTGGGGGCCAGGGACAGGTCGATAATCCCGAAGGGAACGCCAAGACGCTTGGAGGCTTCCTGGGCCACCAGCTGGCCGACCCGGGTCACCTTGAAGGCGGTCCGTTTAATAGTCTCGCACAGAGTTTCGAAATCCTGGCCTTTGACTTCCTCCAACGCACGTTTCACTACGCCGGGGCCGCTGACGCCCACATTGATGACGGATTCCCGTTCTCCAATGCCATGGAAGGCTCCGGCCATAAAGGGATTATCGTCCACGGAATTACAGAATACCACAAGCTTGGCACAGCCTATGGAATCGCGGTCCTTGGTCAATTCAGCAGTCCGCAGGATAATATCGCCCATCAGCTTGACGGCGTCCATGTTGATGCCGCTGCGGGAGGAGCCTACATTTACAGAGGAGCAGACCCGGTCGGTGACGCGGAGGGCCTCGGGAATGCTGTCAATGAGAATCCGGTCGCCTTTGGTAAAGCCCTTCTGCACAAGAGCGGAGAACCCTCCGATGAAGTTCACGCCCACTTCCTTGGCGGCACGGTCCAGGGTTTCCGCAACCGGCACGAAGGTGTCCGTATGCAGACCGCCGGCAGCGATGGCAATGGGGGTAACGGATATCCGTTTGTTGACGATGGGCACGCCGAATTGGCGCTCCAGGTCTTCGCCGGTTTTGACCAGATGCTCGGCGGTGCGGGTGATTTTATCATATACATTCTGGTTAAAAATCTTCAAGTCCGCATGCGCGCAGTCCAGCAGGCTGATGCCCATGGTGATGGTGCGCACATCCAGGTTCATTTCGCGGATCATCTTGTTGGTTTCCTGCACTTCCACCAGGGAGATCATAGGAGTCCTCCTAAATTAGAATGTTAGATGCGGTGCATGATATTGAAAATGTCCTCGTGCTGCAGCTTGATCTCCACACCTAGGGTGCGGCCCACATCCTGAAGATCCTCAACCAGCATTTCGAAGGATTTGGTGGGTTCGGAAATGTCCACAATCATCATCATGTTGAAGTAGCCTTGGATAATCGTCTGGGAGATGTCCAGAATATTGACGTTGTGCTCAGCCAGGTACGTGCAGACCTTGGCAATAATGCCAACCTTGTCTTTTCCCAGTACGGTAATAATGCCTTTCATGCGTACAGCCTCCTCAATATTCGCTCTTATCCGTTCGATGGCAAAGAGCCGATTTCAATTATTATGTCAAATCCCGGCGCCGGGAGCAACAAAATGTTTTTTGTCAATCTGAATGAAAATCTGTATTCCGGTGAAAGAGAGGAGTGGGGATAATGGCGGTCCAATTTCAATTATGCCAGCTGGACAAGGATTTTGATGCCTATGTGAAGTTCCTGAGCCGCAATTATGATGAGCTGAATTTGCCTTATTCCTATGCCATGATGCTTAATTTTTTTGCCAGCCCGCTGACCATGGGGAAAGCCATGCTGGCTTATCTGGAGGAGCCCTATACGGTGGTAGGGACCGCCGGATTTGTGTATGGGACCTCAGCCAAGGACTATAAGGATCGGGAAATCTGCCAGATCGAGGTGGTCTATCTGCTTCGGGAATACCGGACGCCCATGATGTTTATGCGGGGGTTGCGGGCGCTTCTGAAGGAAATCCGCGCAGGCAACCCGGAGGTGACCACCATCCAGTTTTGGGTATCCGAGCGGCACAAAAGCTTCAAGCGGCTTATCACCCGCTTCTCCTCGCTGCCGGGAGCCGTGATGGAGGAGAGAGACGGGCTTATGCTTTATATGGTTCCGTTTGCCGAGCTGGAATTATTCAGCAGGCGGTTTATCCCCTTGACCAGCCCTACATGATATAAGCCCGCTGCCGGTAGCAGCGGGCTTTCATTATGAAGCGGTTAATGCTTATGCTCCCCGCCGGAGGCGGACACAATCTCCAGCAGATCGTCCACCTGCTCCTGAATAGTCCGGGACAATGCATCCTCCGATCCTGTCAGCCAAGCATGGTTAAACGGTCCTGCGGCGGGAGTGGTTTTGTATACGGGCTTGATGCTGTGCAGAAGATCGGCTGTTTCCGTTGGCAATCGGCCGGATTGGGACCACAGCATAGGGGCATGTTTGCCCAAGTGGGAGAAGGGGGCGGCGGCTACTGCCAGGTCATAGGCTTCATCCGGCACCACTGACACGTTCCTCCCCGCTGAGTTCAAATCCCATCCGAAGCCTCCGGCATCATCCCGGAAGGAAGCGAAGGCAACGGAAAAGGCGGCGCTGTTTTTGCTGTCCGCACCGATCCGGACCACCTGTCCGAAAGCCCGGAGCTCCTTCTCCACAGTGGAGGAAATGACTGCTTCCGGTCCCAGAAGATAGATCCGCGCGGTTCCGTTCCTCAGCTTCAGAGCCTCCACAGTTTCAGCAGGCAGCTTGTCCTTGCCCGTGTACAGTAACGGAGCAGCCATATGGGCTATCCAGTTTACAGCGGGAACGGTATAGGAGGGGCTGTCCAGCGAACCGATCAGAACATTCTCAGGCCTTTGACCGGATTCTTTGGAGTAATAGATGTCCACCGCCTTGGCAAAGCCTGCCGGGCTTTCAGCTTCCAGGGTTACGGTTTTGGAGGGGACCTCCTTTTTGACTTGGTCTACCAGGGCGGCATCCCATTTACCTGCCAGTACAACAGTAAAACTTTTGGAGTCACGGGCAATACCGGCCAGCCGTTTCAGCTCTGCTGCGGTTTTCTCGGATAAACTGCCTGGCTCCGTAAATAGAACAGGTCCATTCATGGGAAAATGGATCAGGCTGGCGCTTGCTGCGGCAACGGGCCAATCTCCGGCCTGTACCAGCACGGCCCCGTTGGGCCGGTTATCCTGGCCATAACCGGTCCATAAGGTTTGGGAAACCAGCACGGAGGCGGCTGCCGGGTCACTGGTATTGATGCGGGTTGTATTCTTAGTAGCAGTATACGGCATGGAGACAGGAGAAACAGGGGGGATTGCAGCATCAGGCTCGACGATTCTGGATGTACAACCGGCAGCAGCCAGAGAAAGCACCAAAACTCCGGCCAGCCACATAGGGGATCTGGACATAAAATCTCCTTTCGCAAACTGTGTAATGATTTTCTTATTGGACGCTTTATATTGTAATAATAAATTGTGTGGAAAATATGTAGGTCCCCGTGCTATAGCCGCTTCAGGACATGAAGCTCCCCATCCGGTGTCAATTCAGCATAAGCAACCACCTTGGCGTCTTTTACACCCTGCTTTTCTAACTCCCTATGGAGCCAGTCCTCTTGAAGACCTGCCGCTTCCATCTCCTCATTGCAGATCTTCCCGTTTTCGATCAGTCCCCGCGGCAGTACCGCCTGCTCCTCAGACAGCTTCAAGTCCTTCCGTGTTACGGTTTCATAAGCAGATTTGCGCATCACGCTTAAAGTCCCGTTGGTTTCATAGATCGCATAAGCCACCTCGCTTACAGCGAAGATATCCTTGCTGCGGAGCATGGTTCGCAGCTGGTCAAAGTCCAGATTGTTGCGGTACAGCTCCTTCACGTCGATTTTCCCGTCGCAAATTAACAGGTCGGGTTTTCCTTCCAACGGTTTTCTGATTGCTTTGACATATTGGGTCAGTTTATCGAAGGCAATGGATAGGATGGTCCATCCGGCAAGAGCTACAATTAGCTGCAGAATACTCTTGCTTTCATCATAGATGGTGTCACCCACCAAATCTCCCAATATGACGGCGGATACAAAATCGAAGGGAGTAAGGGCGGACATTTCCTTTTTGCCGAGAATGCGGGTCATAGCCCAAAGACCAAGAAAGCCCGCGGCCAGCTTGGTGAGGATCTGAAGATAGTCCATATCCATCCCTCCATGTGAAAAAATGAAGGACGGCAAAAAGCCGCCTATGCACTCCATTAACCGATTCTGCGTTCCTTTGTAACATGGAGGGGTTATGGTATAATCACTGTGCCAAAAAATTGAAAAAATGAATGGTGGAGGGACTTATGAGCCGCTTTTATTATCTGGCATCCCCCGTGCCTCTCCCCTGTGGGGAAAGAGGCCTTGCTTTTACGATGAAGCCATACAGAGAAGTGGTTGCTTCGCCTGAGCATCAGCTTAAACAGGAGGAATTAAGGCAATCGGGGAGGATCCCCATTGGGGACATTGTGGACTTGTCCCACTTGAATGACAAGCTTGTTATGGTATTCGAAACGGAGGAGGATGCAGCCGGGATCATGGTTCAGGAGCTGGATACTTACCGAGAAGCAGTCCGCTATCATTTTAAGCAGCCCTATGTTTATCAGATTACGGCGGATGGGGGAGGTTTTGAGATTCCTGCGAATGTGCCGGAGGAATTGGCAGTGAATTTCTTGCCCGCAAGGAAGTGCTGCCGGTTATTGGGGGAGCTGCTTCAAGAGTATACTGTTTCCGGAGAATACTTCGAATTTTATACCTGCTGGGCAGGGGAAGAGGACTGGCCGCGGGCAAACAAGCTTGACCGGGATGTGGATCTGGCTTCTTTCGTATGGGAGGAGGGACTGCAGCCGCAGGAGAAGCAATATATCCGTATTTTTTGAAATCCGGAGGAATTTTTAGACAATGGTAGAATAGGGGAGAATGATAGAGTTAATTTCTCCTAACGCTAAATAGTTGGAATTTTTAGAATTTTTAATATTCTGTAAATTCGGTTATAATCAAAGTACACCGAAGGCACCCAGTTGGAGGACAGGCCTAAGGTGATCCGCTCACCTTCTTGGAGGAGCAATCGAATCTGGAGAGGAGAGAGCCCCGATGATCTAGGTAAGCGATGCATACCGGATTTCAGCTGGAACCGGCAAGACGGAAGTGACACCGTTTTGGGGAACAGACTGAGGTATGCGGGAAACCAACTTCCCATGGATAATGCAATCCTATTCTCAATGCAAGGAAGTTCTTGCGAGGAAAGAGGGCGATTCCGATGGAAAGGGTAAGCGAAGCGTACGGATACGGTGAGACACGCCTGGAGTAACGGCTCGTGACAACGTTGCTCGTGATCGCCGGGTACGCGGGAACGCAAGACCAAATGAAAACAATTACCATGTCAAGGCCGTGGATTGTTGCTGGAGGAAAGATTCAAATTGAATAGTTTGTTAAGTAAAAAATCCCCGTAGCCTAGTTGTTCAAGGCAGCGGGGATTTTTCCTGTATGAAATTAAAGCTTATTTTTTGACTTCTTTGTAGGAGGCGTTGTATTCTTCAATGATTTTGTTGCCGCCGTCATTCTTCCACTTGTCAACGAGTTTTTGGAAGCCGGCTGCATCGATATCGCCAACCATATACTTGTAGGTAGCATCCTTAATAATGTCTTGGAGGATAGCTCCCTTTTCGGTGTAGGTTTTGGAATCCAAGGAGTTGGTCGGATTCTGAACGGCGAATTTCACAGCATCATTGGAGAGTTGAACAGCCTTTTCTTGTGTCTTCAGGTTGTAGTAGGTGGGCAGGATGTTGGTAGTGTCGGCAAGAGCTACAGTCAGATAAGCCTTTTGCTCTTTTTCCAGCAGCTTGGCGTCGGTTACCGGTTGAACCTTGCCTTCTACCATCTTGTAATGCTCGTTTTCTACGCCGTACTTCAGCAGGTTGGCTACCTCAGGGCTGAAGAACTTGTCATAGAACGCCAGGATTTTCTTCAGCTCAGCTTCGGTTTTAACAGCGGATTTCGGGAAGACAACCAATGTGCCGTATCCCGGAATACCCCAAGTGGAGGCTGTTTTTTGAGTGGAGCTGGTGATTTGGTTAACAACGTCATAAACGGCTGTTTTGTTGTTGGCTTCCGTTTTTTGCTGCAGGGTTTGAACGTCCTGCATGGAGCCTACGTACATGCCGGATGCGCCAGTGTACATCAGGTTTTGTTGGTCTGTCTTACTGGTAACCGGGAAGTCCTGGTTGATCAGGCCTTCGGTGCGGAGCTTTTTGATGAAGTTCATGGTATCCATGTAGCCTTGGGTCATGAACTCCGGAACCAGCTTGCCGTCTACTACACCCCAGCCGTTCGGTGTGCCGAAGTAGGCGGAGAGGGTTTTGAAGGAGCCGTAGATCAGGTCATTGCGGTCTGCCAGCGGAATGGTTTTGCCGCCGCCCAGATTGGCTTCCTTAAACTTCTTCAGCATGTTATAGATATCGTCGGTGGTTTTCGGCTCAGCCAGGCCCAGCTTGTCGGCCCAGTCCTTGCGGTAGATAATGCCTTGGCGGGCAATGGGGCGCTCTTGGTACAAGGAGTAAATTTTGCCCATAACCTTGGTGTTTTCCAATACTTCAGAATTCAGGTTCTTCAGGTTCGGATAATCCTTCAAGTAAGGCCCGATTTCCCAGAATTGGCCGTCCTTCAGCGTTTGTCTCAGCAATACGAAGGAAGACTGGTTCTTGAGATAAACAGCTTGCGGAAGAGAGCCGGTAGCCAAGGCTGCCTGGAACTTCTCATCGTAGGAGCCGTCCGGTACCCATTGGAAGGTGATATCGCTGTTTGTCTTTTGCTCAAGCAGTTTCTCCAGCTTATCGGAGGGAACCTCAGGTGTGGACAGGTTCGCCATAATGGTCAGCTTCAGTGGAGTGTTATCCACGGTAGGAGCCGGAGAGCTGGTGCTTCCGGTGCTGCTGTCGGAGCCTTTGCCGCACCCTGCTGCCACAATGGACAGGGCCATCAGAGTAATTGCAATTGTCTTTTTATTCTTCACACAAAATCCTCCCCAAAATTATACTGTAAACGTTTGCAATTATATATATTTGACATTCTATATATAATTCCTCTTTTTTGATTTCTTAAAAATTTCTTAAGATGGGACTTTTGAAGGAGGACCGAAAAGCAAGCTTTTAGACCGAAGTAATAATAAAATGGCGGTTGACATACGGAAGAAACCAAGGGACAATATTCCATACCAGCCAAAAAAAAGAAGCGGCATTATACATATAGGTGGTGAACCAGGAGGAGCTATGAACAAAAAGCTTCAAAAAGCAGCGTTGTTGGGTGCAGCATGTGTAATTGCAGTTTTGCTATATATACAGTTTAAACCAAATCCGTTTCCTTATACGCTGGAGTCGGAACATTTTACATTTTATTATACGAAAACGGATCAAGACAGCATCTTTCAGCTCCGGGATAAACTGGAGGAGAACCACGACCGGATTGTGGAGGATTTGAAGCCACTTGAGATGCCGAAAGTACAGATGAATATCTACCCCAACTTGGCAGAATTCCACAAGGGAATAAACCGCAAAGAGGCGGGCAATTATCTGGCTGGGGTTGCATTGGAACCGGATAAAATGAGCATTGTTTCCCCTAATTTCCCCGGACCCGAACATAGCTATGATTCCATTATGAAAGTGGCGGTGCATGAGTTTACCCATGTTGTTACTAATAATCTAACGGCATATCTCGCTTTCCCCTCTATGAGCTGGCTATATGAAAGTATTGCCTGTTATGAAGCGGATCAATTCCAAGATCCCAAAGAAATGGGGTCGTTACTTAGCGGGAAATACCCCACTTTAGCACAACTAAATAAGGACACTCAGCTCACATACCGTCTTGGTTATACCATCATAGAATACATCCGTGACACATGGGGAATGAGTGCTGTCCGCGACCTGATTACCAGCTCGGGGAATATGCCTGCTGTATTGGGGAAAAACGAGGCTGATTTTGAGAAGGGCTGGTATGAATTTGTGAAGGGGAAATATCTAAAGACGAACTAGTCTTAACAGGGAATAAGCCGGCCTGGGTTAGCCAGGGCCGGCTTTGTTGCAGTTATAGACTGTGTATTTATTACACATCCGGCTGCAGATACTCCCGGAAATTCTCCTGCAGGAACATGGAATTGATGTCCTCCCGGAGATGGCGGTCAATCAACTCGGGAAGATGCTTACCGTCCCCCTGAATAAGTCCCTCCAAAATCCGCCGGTGTTCCTGGAGAATATCCTGGAGCTTTTCCTGCTTCAGCAGATGAAGCCTGCGGTAACGGGCATAATGGACGTTGGACTGCTGCAGCAGGTTCCATAGATACAACCGTCCCCCTAATTGGAAGAGGGTCCGGTGGAAAGCGTCATCGCTTTCCAAAAATTGCTCAGAGGAGCTTTCGGCAGCGGAGAGGGTCTTTTCCTGGGCATCCAGAATCTCCTTCAGCTCCAGTATACCCGGCAGCGGCAGCCTGCCGGAGAGGCTCTGCAGAATTTCCTTTTCCAGCACACTGCGCAGGAAAATCATCTGCTCCACGGATTCCAGATGAATATAGGAAACCACGTTCCCTTTTTTGGGATAAATATTAATGTATTGCTCCAAAGCAAGCTGCTTGAGTACATCGCGGAGTGGTGTCCGCGAGATCTGAAACTGCTCTGACAGCACGGTTTCGCTGAGAATGGTGCCGGGCTTCAGCGCCAGAGTCATGATATCCTGTTTTAAGGTCTGCAGTATCTCTTCCTTGCGCATATGAACCCCCTGTTCGGCCGGATAAGTAGATGTGAAAACTAGTATACAATAGATTCCGGGATTCTGAAAGACAGGAAAACCAGTGGACACTACTTTATTCGAATAAACGTCAAAATACCTATAAATATCATGGTTGACACAGGTGAGGATTGTCGCGTATGATCAAATCGAACTTGTATACAAGATGCTATTATCCGTAGGAGGAACCCGCAGATGAACATGACGTGGAGATGGTATGGCGAGGGGAATGATTCGATTACATTGGATCATGTCCGGCAAATTCCCGGTGTAATGGGGATTGTTTGGTCCCTGCACGATAAGGTGGCCGGCGAGGTTTGGGAGATGGACCGGATTCAGGCGGAAGCGGATAAAATTGTCGCTAAGGGCTTCAGCCCAGCAGTAGTAGAAAGCGTCAATGTCCATGATGATATCAAGATCGGCTTGCCCAGCCGCGACCATTATATTGATATTTATATTGACACCATCCGCAAGCTGGCCAAGGTTGGCGTGAAGGTGATCTGTTATAATTTCATGCCTGTTTTCGACTGGACTCGGACGGACCTGTACAAGGAGCTGCCCGACGGTTCCAATGCACTGTTTTATGAAAAGGCTGCCATTACCGAGGATCCCAAGGAAATGGCGGAACGAATCCTTGCCGGCGCTGGCCACTTCACCATGCCGGGCTGGGAGCCGGAGCGGATGGCCAGACTGGATGAGCTGTTCGCGGCTTATGCTGGAGTAACGGAAGACAAGCTATTTGAGAACCTGGTGTACTTCCTGAACCGCCTGATGCCGGTTTGCGAAGAAACAGATATCCGTATGGCGATCCATCCGGATGATCCTGCCTGGCCTATCTTCGGCCTGCCGCGGATCATCCGCAGCCGGGAAACCATCCGCCGCCTTCTCGATACCGTGGATAATCCTTACAACGGTCTGACCTTCTGTACCGGGTCCCTGGGCTCCAATCCGCAGAACGATCTGCCGGCTATGATCCGCGAATTCCATGACCGCATTTATTTTGCTCATATCCGGAATGTGAAGGTGTTCGAAAACGGCGACTTTATCGAGGTGTCCCACAGAGGCTGCGACGGCAGCGTGGATGTGCCGGAGGTAGTCAAAGCCTATCACGAAAGCGGCTTTAAGGGTTATGTGCGTCCGGACCACGGCAGACATCTGTGGGGCGAGGAGAAAACTTGCCGTCCTGGCTATGGACTCTATGACCGGGCTATGGGTATTATGTATTTGCTGGGAGTTTGGGACAGTCTGGAAAATGCCAAAGGAGTGAAGTAAATTGCTGACGCTTAATCTGGCGAGTCTTGCCAATAGTCAGGAATGGGAAGCAGCAGGTGTGGAGCTGCCCCGGTTTAACCCGGTGGAGGTGGCAACCAACACTGCGTCCAAGCCGGAATGGGTCCATTTCGGAGCGGGGAACATCTTCAGAGGTTTTGTGGCCAATGCCCATCAGAAGCTTCTGGATGAAGGAAAGGCTGATACGGGAATTATCGCCGCCGAGGTGTTCGATCTGGAGATGATCGATAAGGTGTACACACCCTGCGACAATTTGACTCTGCTGGTGCTGATGAATGCCAAAGGAGATTTCCTGAAAAAGGTTGTGGCCAGCATCGTGGATGCCATTGCGGCGGACCGCAGCCGGGAAGGGGAGTGGAGCCGTCTGGTTTCCATCTTCGAAAACCCGACTCTCCAAATGGCCAGCTTCACTATCACAGAAAAAGGCTATGCTATTACCGGTCCGGACGGCGCTTATCTGGGGATTGTCGCACAGGATCTGGAGAAGGGGCCGGATGAAGCGGTTCATATCATGAGTGTGGTGACCGCGCTGGCTTATAAGCGCTACCTCAAGGGCGGTTACCCCATGACCTTCGTCAGTATGGACAACTGCTCCCATAACGGGGATAAGCTGAAGAAAAGTATGGTGACGGTGGCTGAGGAATGGGCCAAACGCGGACTGGTGGACGAGGGTTTTGCCGCTTATCTGCAGGATAAAAGCCGGATCGCTTTCCCGCTGTCCATGATTGACAAAATTACGCCCCGCCCTTCGGAAAAGGTCCAGGAAGCGCTGCTGGCTCAAGGCATCGGCGGCATGGATACCGTTGTAACGTCCAAAAATACGTATACGGCGCCTTTTGTCAACGCCGAGATCAGTGAATATCTGGTTATTGAGGATACCTTCACCAACGGACGTCCTCCGCTGGAGGATGCCGGTGTTCTGTTTACCGACAGGGACACAGTGAACAAGGTGGAAACCATGAAGGTCACCACCTGCCTTAATCCCCTGCATACCGCGCTGGCCGTATCCGGCTGTCTTATGGGCTACACCCTGATTGCAGACGAGATGAAGGATCCGGTGCTGCAAAAGCTGGTGGAAACGATCGGGTATAAGGAAGGGCTTCCCGTGGTGGTGAACCCGGGAATTCTGAATCCGCAAACCTTCTTGGATGAAGTCATTCATGAACGGTTCGCCAATCCGTTTATTCCCGATACGCCGCAGCGGATCGCCACAGACACCTCCCAGAAGGTGGGCATCCGTTTCGGGGAGACCATCAAGTCCTATATGCGCCGTGGGGATCTGGACCCATCAACGCTGACTGCCATTCCCGTGGCTATCGCAGCGTGGTGCCGTTACCTGCTGGGTGTGGATGATGCGGGCAAACCCTTCACCTTAAGCCCCGACCCTCTGCTTGCCGACCTGCAAGCCAAGCTCGAGGGAACCGCGCTGGGGGATCAAACATCCAATGTACGGGCTATTCTCGAGAATGTGCAAATCTTCGGCGTGTCTCTGGAGGAAGCGGGATTGGCTGCCAAAATCGAAGGGATGTTCCATGAAATGCTGGCCGGTCCCGGTGCCGTCCGCAGCACCATCGCCAAATATGTAGAAGTATAAATGCAGCTCTCCCCCAACATGTTATTCTTCCGTGATGCGCTGGAAAGCGTACTGTGGACGTCTTTTGGGGGAGTTTTTCTATTCTGCAGCAGTTCAGGAGGGAACAGAATGGCCCAACCAACCGTACAAACGATTATTGATGCATTAATTGCACCTGTAGGCCCGTTGGAGCAAACGGTGGACACCTTGAAGAGCGGTGACCCATCCATGCCGGTAACCGGCATTGTCACCACCTTTGTGCCCACACAGCGCGTGCTCGAGGAAGCCCGGGATAGGAAGGCCAATCTGGTGATTGCCCATGAGGGTTTGTTTTTTGCCCATCATGATGAGGCGGGGGAGGCCAGAGGCGGAGAGGTATACCGGGTCAAAAAGCAATTTTTGGAGGAGTCCGGCATCGCCGTATTCCGGTTTCACGACTATCCCCACCGCTACAAGCCTGACGCCATTACCGAAGGACTGATCCGGGAGCTGGAATGGGGGGCATATGTCTGCAAGCATGAGCCTGCAGCATCGCTGTTGGAGCTTCCGCGAGCCACCCTTAGGGAGATTGTCAGGTACGTGAAGAAGAAGCTTGACATTCCTCATGTGCGGTATATGGGTGATCCGGACATGCTGCTGACCCGTGTTGGGGTTTTGGTCGGTTACCGCGGCGGCGCCGCTACGGCGGTCACTTTATTCGAGCAGGAGCAGGTTGAACTTATGATCTATGGCGAAGGCCCGGAGTGGGAGACGCCGGAGTATGTCCGTGATGCGCTCCAACAGGGACGGCGCAGAGCCCTTATTGTGCTGGGTCATGCGGAAAGCGAAGAGCCTGGAATGAAGGCGCTTGCACAGAATTTGGCGGAGCAGTATCCGGGTTTGCCGGTGCATCATATCCGGCAGCAGAGCCTGTTTCATTTTGATTAACACGGAGGTGGGCTGGGCATGAACCGAATCAGGCTTTTCAATGATAGCTGGGAATTTGCCAAGAGCAGTCTGGATACGGCGGATTGGAGCGGACTATCCTTTTCGCCTGTGGATTTGCCTCATGATTGGCTCATCTATGATACGCTCCAGTTGTATGAGAACAGTATTGGCTGGTACCGTCGGACCCTTGAATGCTCATGTGAGGAACTGGCGGAAAACGGGCTGTGGCTTGCTTTTGAAGGTGTGTATATGGACTCTTCGGTATATGTGAACGGGAGTTTGGTAGGGGAGTGGAAATACGGATATTCCTCCTTCGAGTTTGATATTACGGCGGTACTTACCGAAGGCAGCAATGAGATTGTGGTGAAGGTGGTGCACCAAAGCCCCAACAGCAGATGGTATTCCGGTGCGGGCATCTACCGCAATGTATGGCTGAAAACCCGGTCCGCCAGCTTTATTGCCACAGACGGCGTTTATATTCACACCCGGAAGACGGATGCCGGATGGGTGCTGGAGGTGGAGACGGAATTTGCCGGAGAAGAAGGGCTGGAGCTTGTCCATACCCTTCACCATGAAAAGGAAATGGTTGCAACAAGCACGTCTGCTGCAGTTTCACTAATTGAAGGACTTTCGGTGAACCGGCAGACGCTGCAGGTGGAGCAGCCTCTGCTTTGGAGCCCGGACCAGCCTCATCTTTACAAACTGGTTACGGTTTTGCGCAGGGCGGCTTCCGGAGAGGCGATTGAACAGATTATTAATCCGGTGGGATTCCGCTGGATCCAAATGGACCCCGACCAAGGGTTCAGCCTGAATGGTATCCGGATGAAGCTGAACGGGACCTGTGAGCATCATGATTATGGGGCGTTGGGGGCCGTCTTCAATCAGGCAGCCGCACGGCGGCGGTTCCGGATTTTGAAGGAGATGGGGGTTAACGCCGTACGCACCGCTCATAATATGCCTGCCCCGGAGCTGATGGAGCTGGCGGATGAAATGGGGCTGCTGGTGGTTTCAGAATCCTTCGATATGTGGGAGCGGAGCAAAACCCCTTATGATTACGGACGGTTCTTCCCGGAATGGTCGGCGGCCGACGTAAGAAGCTGGGTGCGCCGGGACCGCAATCACCCCAGCCTGCTTATGTGGTGTATCGGCAATGAAATCTACGATACCCATGCGGATGAACGGGGTCAGGTTATTACCCGGCGGCTGATGGAGCAGGTGCGGCTTCATGATCCCAAGGGAAACGCACCGATCACCATCGGCTCCAATTATATGCCCTGGGAAAATGCCCAAAAATGCGCGGACATCGTAAAGCTGGCAGGATATAATTACGCGGAAAAATATTACGGAAAGCATCATGAGGAGCATCCCGACTGGATTATTTACGGCAGTGAAACCTCCTCGGTGGTCCAAAGCAGAGGCATCTACCGCTTTCCTGTGGAGCGTTCTGTTCTTGCGGATGATGATGAGCAATGCTCCGCTTTAGGCAACAGTCCAACCAGCTGGGGCGCCAAGTCGCCGGAGGCCTGTATTATTGCCGACCGGGATACCCCCTTTTCCCTGGGGCAATTTATTTGGAGCGGCTTCGACTATATTGGGGAGCCTACACCCTATCATACGAAGAACTCCTATTTTGGGCAGATTGATACGGCCACTTTTCCAAAGGATTCCTATTATCTGTATCAGGCGGAGTGGACGGACTACAAAACAAAGCCGATGGTGCATTTGTATCCGTATTGGGACTTCAACCCCGGCCAGCTTATCGATGTATGCGCCGTGTCCAATGCTCCCCGGATCGAGCTCCGGTTTAACGGGGAGACAATCGGCTTCCATGATATCGATCATAAGCACGGCACAAAGCTTGTTGGCAGATGGAAACTGCCTTACCGGGAAGGAGTCCTGACCGCTCTGGCTTATGATGAAGCGGGACAGGTGATTGCCACCGCCAGCCGGTCCTCCTTCGGAGATGTAAGCAGGATCAGGCTGACACCGGATAAGCTGCAGATGAAAGCGGACGGCACCGATTTTATTTTTGTGGAAATCACCATGGAGGATGAAGTTGGCCGCCCTGTGGATAACGCTAATAACCGGGTCCAAGTGGAGGTTTCCGGTGCCGGAAGACTGCTGGGGCTGGACAATGGTGACAGTACGGATTATGACCCGTACAAGGGGGTAAGCCGGAGGCTGTTTAGCGGCAAGCTGATGGCGGTGATCGGAGCAGCTTTGACCCCTGGTGTCATAAAGGTTATTGTTTCGTCCACCGGTATGGATAGCCAGACTCTCGAGCTGGAGGCGGAGGTGCCGGGTTTACCCGTGGCAGGTCTGTCTGCCATTATGGGCAATAAGGATGTGGCCGTTGTGACCGGGCAGGCGGATGAAATCCCGCTTCGCAAGATTGAGCTGGTGAGTGCCGATGGCCAGGAGCTTGATGCTTCACGAAAGCTGGTCACCGTGCAGGCCAAGCTGTATCCCCCGGATACCTCCTATACGGAGGTGGAGTGGAGTGTGGTGGACGATGCAGGCATCAAATCCAATATTGCTCAGGTGGAAAGCAACGGCCATACTGCTGTATTGACCGCGTTGGGCGATGGCAGCTTCCGGGTGCGCTGCATCAGCCGCAACGGTACGGACCGAATCAAGCTGATCTCGCAATTGGAATTCCGGGTCAGCGGAATCGGAACCGCCTATCTGGATCCGTACGGTTTTGTGTCTGCCGGGTTGTATGATTACAGCAAAGGGGAAATCAGCAACGGCAACGAGCGGGGAGTGGCCACCAGCCGGGAGCTGGAAACCCAGGTGGGCTTCCATAACCTCGACTTTGGGCCGTATGGTTCGGATACCATCACCCTTCCCATCTTTGCCTTGTCCAGTGAGGAATACCCTCTGCAGATCTGGGAGGGGATGCCCGGGGAGGATGGGAGTTTGCTGGTGGCGGATGTGGTTTACCAGAAGCCCTCCAAGTGGAATACATACCAGGAGGAAACCTACAAGCTCTCCAAACGGCTATCCGGAATCACCTCCCTCGCGTTTGTGGTGCGCCAAAAGATTCACCTCAAGGGTTTTTCCTTCACCCGTCAAAGCCGGGCCTTCGGACTGAACCCTGCCGCGGAATGCGACCGGATTTATGGGGATAGCTTCATTCGTACCCCGGATGCGGTGGAAGAGATCGGGAATAACGTTTCGCTGGAGTATGGCGGAATGGACTTCGGCAGCACGGGGGCGTCCCGGCTAGTGGTGTACGGAAGATCCCCCATCGACAAAAATACCATCCGGATCCGGTTTGAGCACGAGGAAGGCGAAAGCCAGCAGCTGGTTGAATTTACCCGGTCTGAGGGGTACGAGGAAAGGAGCTTTGCGCTGGAGCCGGTAACCGGGGTTCAGAAGGTTACATTTATGTTCCTGCCGGGGTCCAGGTTTAATTTCGGGTGGTTCCGGTTTGAGTAAAAAGGAAGCGACCGGGCAATTTTCCTCCATCTACGTTATAATGGCCTCTATATGAACTTTAGGATGAGGATGGAATGGAGGAAATAACCATGAAAATGGTATGTCTCGGCGACAGCTTTACCCGCGGCTTCAAAATCAAGGCTAACGAGGCTTGGGCGTCTCTGCTTGGGGAAAGACCCGGCTGGGAGGTTCTGAATCTGGGAATCAACGGCGATTCCTCCGCAGGCATGCTGTCCCGCTTCCGCCAGGATGTGATCGACGCTGCGCCGGCCCGGGTTTTGATTACCGGAGGAATCAATGATCTGATCCTCCGGGTTCCCGCGGACACAGTCTGTTCGAATATGGCTACTATGGTCCACCATGCCCGGCACCACCGGATTGTGCCTGTGCTTGGTTTGGAGCCTCCCGTGATCCCGGATATGGCGGAATCGTATTGGCCGGGAGTAACCGATTTCTGGCGGGTGAATCTGGAGCTTGGGGAGCTCCGGCTGAAGCTTCAGGCCTTTGCCAAGGCCTTTAAGGTGGAAACCGTGGATTTTTATGGTCAGATGGATGCCTATGCGGGGGAGCTCAGGGAGCTGTACAGCGACGGCCTTCATCTGAAGGCGGAAGGCAATCGTTTGATGGCGGAGGCCGTACCGGATATGTAAGGAGCTGCGAGGAAACCCGGTGAATGCCGGGTTTCTTTTTTTGGGGGAAGGGAGGAGGGTGAGGACAAAATCGGTGCATGAAAAGGATAAAATCGGATATGTACAAAATTCCCGCTTGTCCCTATAGTAATGATTATTGATAATGATTATCAATAACATTAAGTCCGGCTGCTCCAGAGAGGCAGTGCAGGCAAGGGAGGATTTACGTTCATGTTGAAAGGTTGGAAGTTTATATTACCCCTTCTGCTGGTGTGGGGGTTAGCTGCATGCGGAAGCAGTGCCCAGACAGAGGAAACCTCCGGAGGATCGCCTGCTGCTTCGCCGGCCACCGCCGGTGCTTCACCGTCGGCACCAGCCTCCGGTACGGGGAGCGAACGGAGCATCAAACATGCCATGGGCACCACGGTGCTGAAGAAAAAACCGGAGCGGGTAGTGGTTTTATTTAACGGCATGACAGATAACGCAGTGGCTTTGGGCGTGAAGCCCGTAGGGTCCGTGGAATCCTGGGAGGAAAAGCCGTGGTATCTGTTTTTGCGGGACAAGATGGAAGGTGTCAAGAACCTGGGGGAAGAGACACAGCCGAATATCGAAGCGATTGTGGCCCTGAAGCCGGATCTGATTATCGGCGCCAAATCCCGTCACGAGAAAATATATCCCCAACTGAGCGGCATTGCTCCCACAGTCATGACGGAGAATGTGTTCGACTGGAAGAATAACCTGAAGCTGGGCGCCGAGGCCATGTATATGGACCAGGAGTCAGGCAAGCTGTTGGAGCAGTGGGATAAGCGTGTAGCCGAGTTTAAGCAAAAGGTAGGCAGCAGCCTGGGCTCTACGGAAATCTCCATTATCCGCTTTGAAAGTGACGGCAGCGCCCGTATGTACATAACCGGCTTCGCCGGGACGATTCTTCAAGAGTTGGGGCTGGCCCGGCCCAAAGCGCAGCAGGTAGAGGGGAAAACGGTCATCAATCTCACCTCCAAGGAACAAATGCCTCAGCTGGACGGAGATTATATCTTCGATATCACCCGGTTCAAGGAAGGGGATGATGGGAACAAACAGGCCCATACCTCATGGACCACCCATCCTTTGTGGGGGACTATGAAGGGGGTCAAGGGCGGACATTATTATCCCGTGGATGTTGTGAAATGGAACCTAAGCGCCGGCGTGCTGGCGGCCAACAGCCTGCTGGATGATCTTTACAAGTATCTTAGTGTCCGTTAGGGATTTTGTATAGAACACGGAAGGGAACAGATTATGCCGGATGCAGCGATAAACAAAGCCCGGGACTGGCCGGGAGAAACATCGGTTCACAATAAAAGAGAAATCCAACGCTGGGCCATACTGGCGGGATTAGTGGTTATGCTGGCCGCCGCTATGGCCGGAAGCCTGCTTCTGGGAGTGGTCCGTTACCGCCTGGAGACGGGATGGTCGGCTGTGTTTTCTTACAATGAGGCTGTTATGGAGCAAATGATCATCCGCACCACCCGCCTTCCCCGGGCCTTGATTGCCGCCGTTGTTGGAAGCAGCTTGGCCGTGGCGGGTGCCATCATGCAAACCCTGACCCGGAACCCTCTGGCATCGCCGGGGATTCTGGGGATCAATGCGGGTGCCAGCTTCTTTGTGGTGTTGGCCGCTGTGATGTTCTCCGTCAGCTCCATGCCCGTGCTGATGGCCATGGGCTTTGCAGGTGCTGCACTGGCCGCAATAGTAGTGTTTGCTCTGGGCTCCTTGGGCAGGGGCGGTTTGCCGCCCATGCGGCTTTTGCTGGCGGGAGCGGCCATCTCCGCTTTGTTCTCCTCCTTCACCCAAGGGATTCTGGTGCTGAACAAACAAGGGCTGGGCAGTGTACTGTTCTGGCTTACGGGAACCATTGCCGGACGT
Organism: Bacillota bacterium; assembly: GCA_023386955.1. Lineage (GTDB taxonomy): Bacteria > Bacillota > Bacilli > Paenibacillales > NBRC-103111 > Paenibacillus_AR > Paenibacillus_AR mesotrionivorans. The sequence goes on along the minus strand of JAEWIS010000038.1, from coordinate 143,586 downwards.
GAGCCGGATATGCTCATCCAATGCTGGCCTTATCTGGCCGTGGCTTTGGCAGCCTCATGGGCTCTGTCTCCGCAGCTGAACGTGCTGATGATGGGGGAGGAAACGGCTCAAGGATTGGGGCAGCGCACCCTGCTGCTGAAGGCGGCCTTGGGGGTGGTTGTGCTGGTGCTGGCAGGAGCCAGTGTGTCCATTGCAGGTCCGATCGGTTTTATCGGTGTGGTGGTGCCCCATCTGGCGCGGTACTTGGTGGGAGTGGACCACCGCTGGGTTATCCCCTGCAGCGCCTTCCTGGGTGCGTTGCTGTTGGTCTCCGCTGATTTGGCGGCCCGGTTCATCATGATACCGGAAGAGGTGCCTGTGGGGGTAATGACTGCGCTTATCGGCGCGCCTTTCTTCATCCATGCGGCCAGAAAGGGGATGATGCGCTCATGATACGGCTTCTTTCCCGAGCTCCTGCGCCGTTTCCACCCTCCGGAGCCGCACAAAACCGGCGTACACTGGCGGTTACGGCCGGACTCTTTGTGCTAGTATTTGTGGCTGCTGTAATCAGTGTTGGAGCGGGAGATATGTTCATCCGGCCCGACAGGGTGCTGGCAGCTCTCTTCGGCTCCGGCTCCGAGGCTCATATTATGGTAGTGCAAAAGCTCCGGCTGCCCCGGATTCTGACCGGGCTTTTGGCAGGTGCTGCTTTGGCCGGTTCAGGCGCCATCCTGCAAGGGGTGCTGCGCAATCCCATGGCTTCCCCGGATATTATCGGGGTAACGGGAGGCGCGTCCGTATCGGCTGTAATGTTCCTGACCTATGGAATTGGCTTGAGCAGCATCGGATGGCTTCCTGTTTTTGCCTTCGCAGGCGGGGTCTTGGTTTCTGTACTGCTGTATGTACTGGCCTGGAAAAACGGCGCCTCACCCGTACGGCTGATCCTCATCGGCATCGGCATGTCCTCCTTAACCTCGGCGGGCACCACGATGATGATCATCTTTAATCCGCGGAATGATGCGGCCATGGCCTACGTATGGATGACCGGCTCGGTTTACGCTGCCAATTGGACCAATGTGGCCACCATCCTGCCGTGGGTAGCAGTACTGCTGCCCTTGGCATTTCTCTATGCCAGACACGTTAATATCAGCCTGCTGGGGGATGAAACAGCTATTAGTGCAGGTAGCCCTGTGGAGAGTAAAAGACGGGTACTGTTACTGATCAGCGTCGGTCTTGCCGCATCCGCCGTTTCGGTGGCAGGCAATGTGGGATTTGTTGGGCTGCTGGCTCCCCATATGGCAAGGCGTTTGGTGGGCTCCAATTTTGCCAGACTCCTGCCTGTCTCCGTACTGCTGGGTGCCCTGACGGTGCTGGTGGCGGATTTGGTGGGAAGAACCTTCTTTTTGCCGCTGGATGTGCCTGTTGGCGTATTTACCTCCATGGTGGGGGCGCCTTTCTTCATATATTTGCTGTACAGAAACCGGAATAAGTGATTTACATAGAGGAGGAGATCGAATGGAGCAAGCGGCGAAGAAAACGGCAACTCCTGTTGCGGATATCATACAGGAGCGGAGAAGTATCCGGGTTTTCAAGGAGGAGCCTGTATCCCAGGAATTGATAGAGCAGTTGCTTGGTGTGGCGGTATGGGCGCCCAATCATCTGAACCGTCAGCCCTGGCGGTTTATCCTCTTCCAGGGCGAGTCCCGGAAAACCTTTGCCCAGGCTATGGTAGAAACCTATTCCGCCGAGGAACGGACCAAATACGGGGAGCCCAAACGGCAATATCTGGAGCAGGTTCCAGCCCATCTGATTGTGGTTTTGAAGGAGGATCCTCGTCAAAAGGTTTGGGATGAGGATTATGCGGCGGTCTGCTGTCTGATCCAGAATTTCCAGCTGGCGGCTTGGGAAGCCGGGCTAGGAGTAGTCTGGAAAACCAATCACTACGGTTATGAGCCGGAATTCCGGGAAGCTGTGGGTGTACACCCCGGAGAAAAAATCTCCGGTGTTCTCCATATCGGGTATCCCCGTATAGTGCCGGAGCCGGTAACACGCAAATCCATAACCAGTCTTTTGACGATTCATTCGTAAACCAACCTAATTTTCCTTTTCTCCTGATTCGAGAACGGTTATACTGTTAAGTGATAATCATTCTCAATAAATTGCGGGAGGATGGAACATGACGGCCTGTATGCAAACCTCCGGCTCGCCCTTCACTGTCCTGAGCGGTATATTCAAGCGGAGCTTGAAGCCGTCAGACGGATTGGTGAGACGGATTCCTTGCCTGATGCTGGTGATGATCACCTCGGGGGAAGGGCTGTTACGATTGGATGGCCGGGTGCTGAGCTTGAAGACCGGTCAGTTGTTTCACCTTGCTCCTTCCATGCGGGCAGAGCTGTATCCCAAGGAAGGGAAGATGGAATACACCGTGCTTCTGTTCAGGACATGGTTGTTGGGACGAAAAGGCAGGCACTGGACAAGCAGTTGGGAACCTGAGGCTGCTGCCGGTTTGCCGCAGGGGCTCATCCGCCTGGCGAATTTTGCTCCCGTACTGGAACGGCTGGCCTTGCTGGATGCTGCGGTACGTACCGGCAAGCCGCAGGTACAGCAGCTTTTTTCATCTTTTCTTCAGATGATATCGCAGGAGATGCTGGCAGAGGCGGCCAAAACCGCAGGCGAAGACATTCTGGATGGAAGCATTGCGTATATGCACCGTCATTACCGGGATAAAATTCGGCTGCAGACTCTGGCGGAGCTGGCCGGCTTAACGCCTACCTCATATTCGCGGAGCTTCAAAAAGGCCATGGGCGTTACGCCGGTGGATTATCTGAACGGCATCCGTATCCATCAGTCCAAGCTGCTGCTTAATCAGGCGGATGCGACTGTAAGCGGAGCTGCTCAATCCGCGGGTTTTGGCAATGAGTTTTATTTCAGCCGGGTGTTCAAACGGGAAACAGGCATTTCACCGGCGATGTATATCAAACGCAAGCAGCTCCGGATTGCGGTGGCCTGCTGTATGCGTTACGAGGATTGCCTTCGCTCCATAGGGGTGGAGCCGGTTTCCGCCATGAACGGGCTTTTGCATATCCGCTTACCCGGACAGGAGGAAACCTTAGCCCAGTTTCAGCAGGGCCAATTGGAGGGGATCCGCAATGCCAGGCCGGATGTGATTTTGGCGGATATCCGCCACCAGCGGTTCACCTCGGATCTCCAGCAGATCGCTCCTACCGTAATGCTGGAATTTTCCACGGATTGGCGCAAGGTGCATTACCAACTGGCCGGACTCGTGGGCCGGGAAGAGGAGGCTAAATCCAGCATACGGCTGATTGAACAGCGTATTGCAATGGCGAGGAGGCTGCTTGCGGCGGAAAACGGCGGACGGAGCTTCAGCTATCTCCGCTTGTACGGGGAGAAGATCAGAGTGCAAGGAATGACAGGTCATCCCTTGAATGCACTTTTATATCAGGAGCTGGGTCTTGCCCCGGGCAGCGGTGTGCCGTTACATGAGGCCTATCGGGAATACGGGTGGGGGGAACTGACGCACTCCAGAGCGGAGGATATGTTCCTTTACGATGATCCGGACCGTTCACCGGACGAAGCTGATTTGTTCGCCAAGCTGACGGAGGGGGCGGGAGAGGAACGCCGCCTGTTTACCTCCTCCAACTGGATCGGAAAAAGCTGGTCTCCCTTAGGCCAGCGGCAAATTATTGACGAGCTTCTGGGTTTGGAGTTAAGCAGTGGCTTAGGAAGCTGATTGAACCCGATACCCGGTTTTCTCGTCAAAACGGATGGAAGGCTTGCCGAATAGGCAGGCTTTTTGGTTTGTCTTTATTTTCGTCCTGCTTTTGACGATAAAGATAAGGAGAAGTTTAACAAAAGTGAGGTGGACGTGATTTGAACAGCAAGCGGAAAAAGGTGGCTTTGCTCGCATTTCTGCTAACGGGCGCTTTTGCGGCAGGGGCTGCGGCATCCAACGGAATCGAGCGGGTGGACGCGTTTCTCCGTCCGGACTTTAAGCTGATAGTCGACGGCAAAACCGCGAAGCTGGACAACCCGATTCTGGTTTATAACGATACCAGCTATTTGCCGATCAGAGAAATCAGCGGCTTGTTAGGGGCTGATGTGAATTGGAATAACTCTTCTAATACGGCATATGTGAACTCCCGCTTCGAGGGCCAGCCGTCTGCGCCGATAGATAATGGCGAATACAAGGAAATTGAGATGAAAAATCCCAATCCCATGTTTATTAAATATTTGGGCAGGGATTATGGGGTAATGACCTTCTACGGAGACACAAGCATTTACTACCGCGTTACAGATCTCAATCGGATGGGTGTTAATACTGCAGGGGTATTGAAGTATCGCGATAAAAACACACATGATTTGTACATCACGGAAGAGGATGTTCAAAAGCTTTGGAAAGAAACACCGGAACCGCAGTGGAGTTCTGGAGTGATTATGTCTGGTATCTATGATGCGAAGTTAAAGGAATATCTCCAAGAAATGGTTAATGATGTAAAATTATTACTACCTCATAACATCAATACATACAAGTATCTTTATCCGTTTACCACCGTCTTTTTTATAGATGCGATTGATGATCATCCTGAATTCTACTCTATGTACTATAGGAATGATCAGGGTGGTACCGGTGTAATTATGGTCCAAGTTCAAAAAGATAATGGGCAATTTGTTCGCAGATCGTATTCTTATGTTGAACTGGAATATATGCATAAATTTTTTACTGAAAAATAAACGTTACAAAGAAAAGACCACCTTCCAATCGGTGGCTTTTTCGTTTTATTATCATCTATTGAAATAAGGCACCGCGGCTGTCGGACTGAATATAAGGTGCTCCTCACAGACGCCAAAAGTGATATAATTCCTTTTAGAAAACTACTATGGGAAGAAAGGACCATCTTCATGACCCAATTCGAACAGATTAGCCAGCACATTTGGATCATGCATGCGGAGCATGAGACAGACCGGCCTTTGCTTGCCGCCATTGTTGGGGAAAGGCGGACTTTGCTGATGGATGCCGGGGCTTCACCGTCCCACGCCGCCCAATTCAGGGAGGAACTGATGAACCGGAGCTTACGCCTCCCGGATATAATGATGTTGACCCATTGGCATTGGGATCACAGCTTTGGCCTGTCCGCGTGGAGCGTGCCCTCCATCGGGGTGAGGGAAACCGCTGAACGCTTACGCCTGCTGAAAGGGTTGGACTGGTCGGATAAGACCCTGAACGATCTGGTCAGGCAGCAAATTATCAATGATAGCAGTGCGGGGCACATCCGCCTGGAATATGGGGCTGACCGCAACATTGAGATTCGGGAGCCGGATATCCTTTTTGTAAAGAAGCTGGAGCTGGACCTGGGTGGAGTGAGCTGTGAGATCCATCATGTAGGCGGAGATCATGCGGGGGATTCCTGCTATCTTTTTGTCCAGGAGGATAAAACCTTATTTCTGGGGGATGCCCTGGGGCCTTCTGTTTACGGAGGCCCGCGGAAGTATACCAGCGGCGAGTTTTTGAGGCTGACTAATGAGGCTTTCCGTTTTGACGCCCATATATATGTAGAATCGCATTCCGCCCCCGTGGGTAAAGCAGAGTTCCGCCAGGATATCGACCGCTATGTGGAGCTGGCCCGCTTGGTAGAGGCATGCGAAAAAAATCAGACAAACATTGAGGAAGGCATGAAGAAGTTTCTGCAGGTACAGGAGCTGCCCCAGGAGTTTGTCCACGCATTGGAATGGTTTTTGACGGATTAGCGTTTCCGGTGAGACTTTTTGCCCTCTTTTTTTGGTTTTTCAAAAAGAACAACAAAGGCAGCTTCGTGCCTCGGGAGCTGCTTTCTTTGGATTTTCACGTTTTTTTCAAAATTCGGGTGGAGTTGTGGCCCAGAACCCTTTATAATATGACAAGTACATGAAACCGTAAAAAAGGAAAAGGTGCTTACATCCCATGAGTATATTGAATGTAGAAGGTTTAAGTCACGGTTTTGGGGACCGCGCAATTTTCAAGGATGTGTCCTTCCGTCTTTTGAAAGGTGAGCATATTGGCCTGATCGGCGCCAACGGTGAAGGCAAATCCACCTTTATGAACATTGTGACAGGCAAGCTTCAGCCGGACGACGGCAAGGTCGAATGGGCCAAACGGACCCGGGTAGGTTATCTGGACCAGCATGCTGTCCTGACGAAAGGCCAGAGCATCCGGGACGTGCTGCGCGGCGCATTCCAATATCTGTTCGACATGGAACAGGAAATGAATGATATGTACGGCCGTATGGGCGAGGTGTCCGCCGAGGAGCTGGAGCAGCTGCTGGAGGATGTGGGCACCATCCAGGATATCCTGACCACTCAGGATTTCTATATGATCGATGCCAAAATCGATGAAACTGCCCGCGGCCTGGGTTTGACGGACATTGGCCTGGACAAGGACGTCAACGATCTCTCCGGCGGCCAGCGCACCAAGGTGCTTCTGACCAAGCTGCTCCTGGAGAAGCCGGACATCCTGATGCTGGACGAGCCCACCAACTATCTGGACGAACAGCATATCGAATGGCTAAAGCGGTATTTGCAGGGGTATGAAAATGCGTTTATCCTGATCTCCCATGACATTCCCTTCCTGAACAGCGTGATCAATCTGATTTATCATATGGAAAATCAGGCGCTGACCCGGTATGTGGGGGATTACGAATACTTCCAGCAGGTGTACGAGGCCAAAAAGCAGCAGCTGGAATCTGCGTATAAGCGCCAGCAGCAGGAAATTGCCGACCTTAAGGATTTTGTGGCTAGGAACAAGGCCAGTGTGGCTACCCGGAATATGGCCATGTCGCGGCAGAAGAAGCTGGATAAGATGGAGGTTATCGAGCTGGCCAAGGAAAAGCCCAAGCCCCAGTTCAACTTCAAGGATGCCCGCACCTCCGGCAAGCTGGTGTTTGAAGCGAAGGAACTGGTCATCGGCTACGATTCCCCCTTGTCCCGTCCCTTGAACCTCCGTATGGAGCGGGGGCAGAAGATCGCCCTCTACGGTGCCAACGGCATCGGTAAAACCACGCTGCTGCGCAGTATTTTGGGACAAATCCAGGCCATTTCAGGCTCCGTTGAGTTGGGCGATCTGCTGCAGATCGGCTATTTCGAGCAGGAGATGAAGGACGCCAACTACAACACCTGCATTGAAGAGGTTTGGCAGGAGTTCCCGTCCTACTCCCAGTTCGAGGTCCGGGCGGCACTGGCCAAGTGCGGACTGACCACCAAGCACATTGAGAGCAAGATAGCGGTGCTGAGCGGCGGCGAAAAGGCCAAGGTCCGGCTCTGCAAGCTGATTAACCGGGAAACCAATCTGTTAGTGCTGGACGAACCGACGAACCACTTGGACGTGGATGCCAAGGATGAGCTGAAGCGGGCATTGAAGGCCTACAAAGGCAGCATTCTGCTGATCTCCCATGAACCGGATTTCTACCGCGACATAGCCACCGACACCTGGAACTGCGAGTCCTGGACGACGAAGGTGTTCTAAGGACGGCTCCTGCAACACAATTACCCTGAGGCTTCAATGGGCTCTAGCCGTTGATATGCCGTCAGGGTTTTTTTGTGAAAAGATATTGCATAACTTATTATAAGGTTTATAATAAGTCGGAGAATAACCATAAAATCCATTCATGTGAGGCAGGCGTACCAAATGGGTGTAAACGCATTGAATCTCAAGCAAAGCAACATCCACACTGTTCTGTGGGCGCTTCGTTCCTGTAAAACCTCCACAACTAAGGCTTTGGCCCAGATGACAGGCCTTAGCTTTGCCACAGTAGGCAATATATTGAATACTCTGGTGGAAACCGGGGAGGTTCTGCTGGGGGAACAGGTGGCTTCCGCCGGCGGCAGACCGTCCCAGACCTATACCTTTCATGCGGAATTTGCCCATATTCTCGCTGTGTCAGCACGGGTTCAGCATGGGGAGCACACCATCCAGGCTTGTGTGGGCAATTTGTACGGTGAGGTGGTATGGGAAATACGGCAGAGCTTCGACACCATCCGACTGGCAAGTTTGGAAGAAATGGTGGAGGCGTCTATGCAGCAGTATCCCACCATCCGTTTGTTGTCCGTTGCCCTGCCCGGTGTGGAGCATAGCGGCAGAATTCTTCTTAATGACTATGAAGAGCTGGTGGGAGTCCCGTTTCAAGAGCATTTTCAAGAGAAATACGGCCTGCCTGTGATTGTGGAAAATGATGTAAACGCAGCGGTGCTTGGGCATTGCAGAACAGCAGAGCCATCCTCTGTAACAGTCGGCATCTATTTCCCGCAAACCTTCCCGCCCGGAGCAGGCATTATGATTAACGGCTCCATCCTGAAGGGGGCCAGGGGATATGCAGGTGAGGTTGCTCTCCTTGAGCTGGGGATCGACTGGCTGGCTGTGGACTACGGGAATACGGAGGAGATTGGCAGCGCCATAACACGGCTGATCGGTGTGTTCTGCGGGATTTTGAATCCTGATCAGGTGGTGCTGTATGGGGAATTCTTCTCATCTGCCTTGGAGGAGAGCATCCGCCGGGAGATTCCGGCATTGGCAGTGCGTGACATCTTCCCCTCCCTGAACTACACCGCTGATCTCAACGCAGATATTATTGGCGGACTTATGGAGCTGGCCATTACGGCTTACCGCAAGAACAACTTCAATGTAAAGCAGGCGATGATATGATTTTTCTGGCATTAATTTATTTGGCGTTTATCAGCTTAGGGCTTCCGGATTCACTGCTGGGTTCGTCCTGGCCATTAATGAATGAAGATTTTGGAGTCCCCGTAGGCTACGCCGGCTCCGTCTCCATGCTGATTTCCGGAAGCACCATCGTATCCAGTTTATTCTCCCATCGTCTGATCAGCCGGTTCGGCACCGGTAGAGTGACCGTAATCAGCGTTGCTATGACGGCGGTGGCGCTGCTGGGCTTTTCGGTGTCGCCATCCTTTTATTGGCTGCTGGCCTTGGCGATTCCTCTTGGTCTGGGTGCAGGTGCGGTGGATTCGGGTTTGAATGAATTTGTGGCGGAGCACTACGAAGCCAGGCATATGAACTGGCTGCATTGCTTTTGGGGAGTGGGCGCCATGCTGGGACCCATTCTGATGGCGTCTTTGGCGCAGGGGGGACATGGCTGGCGAAGCGGATACTCCAGCATATCCGGTATTCAGTTTGCGCTGGTGGTACTGCTCCTGTTTTCCCTGCCCATGTGGAAAAGATACGAAAGACCGTCTCCTCTCCATGTAGAAGAAGGACCAAAAGGCAGAGGAGAAAAACAAGGTTTGCTTGCGCCGCTGCGGGCTAAAGGAACCGTCTTCGCGCTGCTCACCTTTTTTCTGTATACCTCCATTGAAGCATCCATGATGCTCTGGGGAGCCAGCTATCTGGTCAACGTCAAGGAAATCCTGCCGGAGAACGCGGCGGGTTGGGTCTCTCTCTTCTTCCTGGGGATTACCGCGGGACGGATGCTGAGCGGTTTTGTGTCTATGAAGGTAAACAATGAGAGCTTAATCCGAGCCGGATCCCTGCTTATTATTGTGGGAATTGTGCTGATGCTGCTTCCATTGCCAACGGTCATAACCATTGGCGCGTTCATTATCGTGGGGTTGGGGCTGGCGCCCATTTTCCCATCCATGCTGCATCAAACTCCTGTATACTTCGGCAAAAAACAAGCCCAGGCCGCCATGGGACTACAAATGGCCTTCGCCTACACCGGCACCACCCTGATGCCCCCATTGTTCGGGCAGTTTTTCGCCCGGGGATCCTTTTCGTGGATGCCCTACGTTCTGCTGATCTGCAGCATAGCACTGCTGGCCAGCACCCAACTCCTGGCGGCGTTAGCGAAGGGGAGAGGTGAGGTGTAAAACAGAGTAGCGGTGATTATTTATAGAACAGAAAGGGAGAAAAAAATGAGTGCTATTGATAGAATGTCCGAAATTATCGGTCTCGTAAGAATACCAGATACAATAGAATATAATTGTCATTCAGTTATGGATTGCGATATTTATATAAGAAATAAAATTGAATATGAAGTAAACGGTCGTCTCATATCTGCCTATCTGTTAATTCCAAAAGGTGATGGACCATTTCCAGCCGTTTTAGTTAACCATCAACACCATAGCCAACGAAATTGGGGCAAAAGTGAAGTTTGCGGGTTGGTTGGTGACCCATTGCAGAATTTTGGAGGCAAGCTAGCTTGTGCAGGCTTTGTAGTCATCGCCCCAGATGCAATATGCTTCGAGGAACGAAGAGTAAATGGGAGAGGCACTGAAGAAAACCACACAGAAGATGAGTGGAATCACTTCCTTGCCTTATGTCATGGTATTTTGACAGGAGAAACATTGGCGAAAATTTCCATAGAAGATGCAATTGGTGCAGTAAGCGTTCTTAATGGTTTGGAGATTGTGGACAAAACAAAAATGGGCTGCTTAGGACATTCCTATGGCGGGAACACTACATATTTCGCAGCTGCTTTTGACAAAAGAATAAGCTATGCCATGTCAAGCGGAAGCGTTGTGAGCTACAAACATCGGATGGATAACTCAATAGGAATAGAAATGTCTAGCATCATACCTGGATTTCTCAAAGAGTTTGAAGTTGTTGATGTAATAAAGGAAATAGCACCGAGAGATTTTTTAATGATTTGTTCTGATGAAGACAAGTATTCAAAGGATGCGCCGCAAATTTATGAAATTGTAAGAAAACATTATATCTCAAGAAATGCGGAAAGAAATTTGCAGATAAAAGAATATAAAGGTGGTCATCAATTGACCCAAGAACGCTTTGACTATATTTTAGAATGGATGATCAGCCACGCCTAATGAGCATTCGAAGTGTGACATTCAAAAAGGAGCTCACCAATAATGGTAGCTCCTTTGTTGATAATGGAAGAGAATGTTTCACTCGTGCAGCGACAGCACCGAAGCATCCTCAATATCGTAGAGCATGCCACCTGGATTGCTGTTCACCAACTGGATAATCTGGTTGTACGCATGGCCGCTTGTGGGAGCGATGGCATCGAATGTAATCTTGTCTGCTTTGAGCATATCCACGGTTTCTTGAACAGTAAACTGGGACAGCAAGTAGGTATCATGAACAGCGGCATCGGTCACGAAAATGATCCGTTTGGCATTCGAGCTGCCGAGCTCATCAAGTATGTAAGCCCCCATATGGATGGCTTCCAGGCCGGATTCATCGTCATCCCCTCCGCCATAAGCCACCAATGTGTCCAAATATCCCTTCAGCTTATCTTTATCCTGGGTAAAATCAAAGGATTCCACATCGTTATAATAATCGTCGTAGTAGTTAAAGTCCCGGTAGGCCATGACTGCAAAATTCGAACCGGCGGGAACGGAATCAACGAAGCTTTTGACGGATTCTTTAATGTAATCGATGACTTCACCCATGCTGCCTGTCACGTCGATGACAAACACAATATCGGAGGGAGCAGAGATGCCCTTCGAGATATTGCTTAGAATAGGAGAACTGCTGGAAGGCTCGAATTCGGTTGGTTCTGCCGCTGCCGCAGTGGGCTGCTCACTTTCTGCCGAGGTGGGAACAGATGGTTCGTTTTGAAAAACGACAACCGAGCTTGCTTCGCCATTCCACTCCACTTCGCCGCCGAAGGCTTCACTGACAAAACGGACTGGGACCATCGTATATCCATTGACCAATTGCGGCTCTGCGCTTAAGGTGACGGCAACACCATTGATGTAGGCGGTTTTGGAGCCAATCGTCAGTACAACAGTCCGGCCTTCTCTTGTGGCCGTTACAGTTTGGGTGGAGCTGTCCCACTCAACGGTAGCGCCTAACGATTCGAAGATGGCCCGGAGGGGAACGAGTACATTCCCATTGGAGTTAACAGGCGGCTGCTCGTAGCTTTGTTTTTCGCCCCCGATGTAGACCTGGATGTTGTTTGGCTCATGATTCACGGTCATAAATTGAGGGATGGAAGCGGACAATCCTCCCGACTGATTAACCGTCTTCAGATAAGAATAATAACCTCCCGTGGGAAGCCCCAGCTTTGCCAGCGAATATGTGGACGTGCTTCCGGGCTCGAGCTTAATCTGTCTGACTACCTGGCCGCTTGCATTCTTCACCATCAAATACGAGGTGGATCCGGAACCTCCAGCAGCTGCAGGCAGTGTCACAGTGAAGGTATTTCCCGAAGTGGCGGCAATTGTGCCGGGATAGCTTTCTCCTGTCGGAACATGGGCCAGCGGCTCCTTGGAATTTCCAGGAGTCGGCTTACTAGTGCTTGTCGAAGATGTGGCCGCGGGAGTCGCCGCTCCCGGAGAAGGACTGGTAGTTGGAGAACTCTTGGGCGTAGCACTTGGTTTTGGACTTGCAGTTGGAGAACTCTTGGGTGTAGCACTTGGTTTTGGACTTGCAGTTGGAGAGCTCTTGGGTGTTGCAGTTGGTACCGGACTTGCGACCGGGGGATTTTCTGTTTCTGCCTCAGAAGAAGGAAGGGAACCGGTTATAGAAGCTGTTGGGATATAGAAATAGATGGTGGAGCCGGAATATGGTGCTAGCTGTTTTTCGGATAACGTTACAGTGTTGGTTTTGGCATTAAAGGTAAAGTTGGAGGAGCTTACCTTCGTTCCGTTCATATACAGACTTACATTTTTGGTGGAGCTGAGGGTGTAATGAACCGGTACCGGAAACGTCCGCGTGGCCCCATCTCCCTCAGGCAAGGCAATACCTAAGCTTGAAATACCTGATTTGCCCTCACTCCATTCAAAACCGGGAACAATGTCATATTGGATATGCAGCTCAGCACCGCTGTACGGCGCTTTATTCAAGGTGATGGAATAGCTGTCATAATCCACTGTGAAATCCTTGGGATCCGCTTTGATGTTATTGATATACAAGCTCAGGGTAGTATTGGAAGCGGTCAGTTTGTTCTTCGTGGTAAACCGGAAAACGCGGTTCTCTCCATTCCCGTCCTCAAGGATGTTGACCAAATGATCATGCTCCCGGTATTCCAGGGAATCCGAGGCTTTGGCTGCCGGGGCTTGTAGGCCCAAGCTTCCAAGAAGGAAAACAACTAGGATCGGTAACAATAGCATGTTCTTGATTTTCATCTGCTTCACTCCATTTATGTATCGTAAGATGATAAGCGGCTGTTTGCCGGGCAGCATGCTTATACGGCAACTGGTCCAAAATATGACAATACCTGCCGTTATTCCACTTTATCATAGAAGGACGTACAAGATATAGGAGTTTTTTGTTGCTAGACTTTCATTTAGATAGCGGGGGGGTGATGTTGTGAAAGGTTCTAACGTATACCTCAAGATCCGAGATGAACTGGACAAAATTTTGTATAATAAGGAAGAAGTCGAAAGCTGAAATAGAAGAGTCTTTCACGATTGCTCTTCTTTTGGATCATACATACGACGTTGAATCGTTAACGAGGTGACAAAAATGACGAAGATGAGCCCGATTCATGCAGTGGCGGAAGAGATTGTGGATGTGGTGGGAAATTGGCTGCAGCAGAATGAGGAAAAGCAAGGAAAGGCGATGAAGAAGACGGTTAACCGGACCTCGCTTCAGATCGGTATTCACAACCTGCTGCATATGCGCTATACCCAAGACACACTGGAATTGTTCACCTGGATTAGCGACTTTGGATCGGCTGAGCATGAAGGCCGGATTCGCCCACTGGACCCTCCCCTAAACCAGGAGCAGATGAAGAACATACTGATTCCTTTGCTTGAACAGGGGATCAGACAGAAGCTGCAAGCCTACGAAAACAGTGTGCTCCTCGATTACCGGGTTCAGGTAAGCATTGAAGTGCAGCCCTCGGAGACTCTCGTGATTTTGCATGAAGTGAATGAGCAGAAGCGGGAGATGCTGCTGCAGCGGATTCATACCTATATTGCAAACAAGCTGGAGAATGCGTCTTATCCCACAGACCCACTGGAGACCTTCTTCCTGTCCAATCACCTGGTCGATCCGGTGCTGTTTCCGAACTTGGACACGGCGTTTGTGATGCGTATCTACGAACGGGTTATGGATCTCAACAAAGCAAATCCCCAAAAGCTAAAAGAGCACCAGGGGAATTTTATCCGCGCCTTCCAGCATTGGACGGAGGAGGAGTTCCTGCCTGCTTACTTCCACCGGAACAAACCTCAGTGGGGACGGGTGGAATATACCCGAAAAGCGGGGCTTGACTTAGCCTCCATTGATCCCCAGCAGTTGGAGCTGGCATTGCAAACCGCCATTCTGATCATCAAGTACGAACCGAACTACAGCCGCCAGAACGGTCTGGATATTCTGGAACGTTTGCAGGAATTGGGGTATACGAAGGCGGCGCAGGTGATGAAGGAGGGCAGCGGTACCCTTCCTGAAGAGGTAATTCAATATAAGGATCCGCAGATTGAATGTCAGGCCCATGATGTGTTCTCCACCATCACCATTCGCATCAAGGAGGAGCACGCAGACAGTTATGGAAAAGGGCTGGACTTTATCTGCGCCCTGCTCTCGCGGGGGTTCTTCCGCAGCTATCAGATCAAGCTGAAATCGTCGGATAAGCAGTTCCTGGATGTCCCCGGGCTGGCAAAGTCGCAAACCCACCGTTTTTTTGCCAATGCCCTGAAATACGAAGAATTGCTTCCCAAGCTTGCGGCTTATGCACGTTTGGCTATGGTGGAGTTTGAGTGGTATGAGGATACGGACGGGGAGAAAAACTGCATGCCCGGCACCTATGCCGTGTTTGGTCTCGCTCTGAAAAATCCGGCGTTCTTTCCGCTTGTGGAAGACTATATGCAGGTGGTAGACGATGAGCATCAGTCTGTACAGATTGCGTTTACCTCCGCTTTGATAACCCGCTACGGCGTTGACGAAACTACACTGCCCACATTTGTGGCCTGTTTGCTGCGCTGCCAGGATGGCAAGTTTACCAAGTTTGGCCCTGTCTTCGAAGAACCGGCCAATCTGGAGGCTTTAGCCGCAATTATGAAGATTCAGGTTCCCTATGAAGCCCGGCATGTCGCTGAACTGATCTGGGGGAGCATGGAGAAGTTGGAGAAAAAGGCGCAAGCCGCCAAGGGGGATCTTGCCCACAGCTTCGCATCGGTTCTGAGCGCCGCAAACCGCAAGAAATAAAGCCCATAGGTAGGAGGGATAACCGATCAGCAGAAGTGGTGCGGTCAATCTTAAAAGCCGAGCCGGCTTGCTGCAACTGATCGGCTATCCCCCTAAGACGTTTTTGCTTTATCCCCGGAACTCAATCTGTTCGCCATCCGGTCCTTGGAACACGACCCGTTTCCAGCCTGCCTCCTGCGGGACACGGGGGCTTGGGATGTGCGGCTCCTTCACCACAGGTACCCCGGCCGCTACCAGCCTGGCATAATCCTCGTCGAAATTGTCGCTGATCAGGCAGAAATGGTAGCCTTTGTTTTCTTTATCGGATGTCCAATGCTCCAGCTCCAGCACGGTATCCCCCAATTGCAGGTAAACCACTTTTTCAATGTCCGGCATTCCGGGCACATCATGCTCGAAGTATTTTTTGAAGCCGAAATGCTCCTCATAAAAGGCGATGGATCTAGCCCGGTCCTTCACCGAAAAAGCGACATGATCAATGCGTGTAAACATTATCTTTTCCTCCTTCTAATTGACTTTCACTTTAACTTGAAGCACTACCCAGTTGTGGGGGCTGGTATTATAGAAGCCATGCATCTCGCCGTGGGGCGAATATAGCACATCCTTTTCCTTCAGTAGGAGCTCTACGTTATTAATCCTCACGGTCCCTTCACCGGAAACCACATAAAAAACCTCGTCTATATCCGCATGTTTATGATCCAGCGTGGATTGCCCCGGCGGATAAAGCAGCAGTCCTGTATCCAGCAGCCCCTCCTTAAAAATGGCTTTGCGGGAGCTTTTCGTAGCAGCAGCTTCCAGTAAGCCTTCAATATTGCATGTTACCAAGCGGTACACCTCCTGTCTGTTGGACTCTACGATAAGGCCAATGCTATCTTTTCGCAAGAAGGCACTATTTCGTGCTATACTGACCAAAAAGTAAGTAATGGACTTCATGATAGTGAGGAGCCGACAACATGCCATGTGATAAAAATTGCCCTATCGAGCATACCGTGAATTTGATCGGACATAAGTGGAAGGTGCTGATTCTGAGGAATTTGTTTAACCAGGGTACCCAAAGGTTCAATGAATTGAGCAAAGGGATTGATGGAATAAGCCAAAAAATGCTGACCCAACAGCTCCGCCAGCTGGAGAAGGATGGGATTATCCAGCGGACTGTTTATCCGGAGGTGCCGCCAAGGATGGAATATGATCTTACCGTGCTGGGGCAATCGTTAAAGCCTATCCTGGAGGCAATGAATGTGTGGGGGATGGAGCATTTGAAGCAGAGTGGTCAGGGTAGGGAATTGTTGGGGGAAATATAGCTTAGAGCGGCACCCAAATGGATGCAGGAGCTGAAAAGTAGACTCTCATGTGTAGCACAGTTCATGGAATGTTTGCTTAAGTCATTAAACTTAAAACTTCTGCCAGCACAGCGTGACAGAAGTTAGTTTTAGGTTTAAGTATGTTTTTAAAAGTAATAATTTATATTTATTGATATAAAAGGGTTTATTTATACAAAGGAATTTAAATAAATTTTCAATTGTTCCCATCCCTCGTCTTCATTAGTAGAAGCTATACGAAATAATTTAAATTCTGCGTATTTGCAAAGCTTGTCTTTATTTTTATCATTCTCCTTCGTTCTCATATCTCGTCTATGGTATTTGCCATCGTATTCAATTGAACATAATGGTTGTAGGGATTCTTTTTCATAAATAACAAAGTCCATGTGACTAGTGAAGTAATAGGATTTTAGTGAATTGTCCAATTCAAAGTTAATGGACAAAACGTCCTTGATAGGTACCTTTGGGAAGACTATCAATGGCATTCCGCCAAGAAAAATTTGTAACTTAATGTAAATCATACGTTCTCCCTGATGCATTAGTGCTTTGCGGTTCTCTTGTCGAATAGTTTCATTAAATTCTATTGACAATTCAATTGCAGGACGATGAAAATTACTTGCCTCTATGGTGTAAATATAATGATTTAATTTAGTTAAGTAACCTTTACCGTTGTCGATTTCCGCTAAATTGCCTACTAAGATAAAATAGTCCAATGCTCGGGTCAGAGCAACGTTGATTAGACGGTAGCTATTTTGCACAAAGTCAATTTGAAAAGCACTAGAACCCTTTGATATAACCGAACTGAATATAATAGCTTGACATTCCCCGCCCTGAAAAGTATGGACCGTACCCACTTTAATACTAGAATTACCGCGAAAGGCTTGAATTAGTTTATTCTTCTGAGCAGCAAATGGTGTTATAATTCCGATTTGGGTAATACCGTTACTTCCCAGCTCAGCTACAATAGACTTGATTTCATTTAATTCATGAGGGTTGTATGTTCCATAAACGGTACCGTACACATTTCTCGAAAAGACTCCAGAAAGATATGGCTTTCTCCCTGGTTCTTGACGCATTATTCGTAAACGTCCGCGGTAAAAGTGTTGATTACTGAACGAAGCAATGGATGGAATACAGCGATAGTGATAGTTTAGTAAATGCTTTCCATATTCACTTTGTTGGCATGATTGTTCGGCTCTTTCAAATGCCGAGACGTTGCGAAAACAATATGGCGTTAGCTCAATGCCAGAAACATAATTATTGAACAAATTATTGCTAAGGGATTCTTCCAATGAAACAATATGGCTCAATTGATGAATATCACCAAAAAAGCAAGATCTTCTTGAAGATTGCAGTAGAGAAAATACACTTGGAATTGAACATTGCGACGATTCATCTATAATGGCGAGATCCATTGAAGCTCCATATGGGATACAGCTTCGAGCTGATAAACTACTAACTAAAAGAACAGGAAATAACTTAGTGAAAGATGAGAAGGCTGAGGCAGTATGACGGATTCTCCCATTTTGACTGAGTTCTTTAAGAAGTGATTCAATATGCCTCATTTCTTTTGCATCTGCTAAAATTGGTTTTGCTCTACGAAGCCACTGCCAACGAATAAGGATTAAATCAATTTCATTTTTTTCTTTATATAGTAGTTGCAAACTATAGACTTGCTCATCTCGTTGGCTTTGTAGTTTCACAAGTTCACTTTTATATTGTTTAAGGCGTTGTTCCAAGTTAATCACTTTAATAACTTCTTCGCACATGGCAAGTGATTGGGTCGGGCTTGATGTATCAATGTACTCCCATAAATCAGGAGCATCAATTGAGTTCAGATATTTTCTAATACGTCTTTTATTATAAGCTGCAAATTTTCCGGCAATAAAGGAACGGAATTTGCGAAATACATCGTTTCCAAATAATTGTAAAGGTTGGTCCACCAATTCACGTAATCTTTGTTCAATTTTTTCGTTTGCAATGGAAAGTTCTTCAAAGTCTTTTTTCATGGCTGTAAAATGGTGTAAGCGCAGGCGATCATTCAAAACGTTTATTAGCTGTTGGAGTTGGTTAGTTGTATTTCTCATATCAATCATTTGCTGTTCAATACATTCCGCTTGATTGATTCGCTCCATTAACTTTTGACTTTTCAATCTGTATGCAAAAGAGGTTTCGTTAGACAGTAAAGTGTGGCTTTCTTCCTTCATACGTTCGATTGCATTTCGTATTTTAACAGACTCTTCTTTATTGTGAGTAAGATTGCCCAAGCGAACAAAACCAAAAAATTGTTCATGAATTCCTTTTCCTTCTAACTTCTCAGCAATATTATTTACAGCTTGATTATTGGTACTGGCAACAACACATGTTTCTTGATGGTCGATTTGATTTGCAATTAGGTTTAAAATAGTTTGGGTTTTTCCAGTACCAGGTGGCCCTTTAATAATGTTAACTGTATTTTGAATATCTGAAATTGCAGAATTTTGAGGGAAATTGCTTGGAACGATATGCAGTGGAATAGCCTGGTCACTTTGATTTGGAATAGTATAGGTATGATTAAGGAAGCTGTTAAGTACTGCACTTGGTTGGAACTTGCCATCCATTATTCCTTGTATTTCATTAACAATAAGATAGTTGCTTGAACTTTTATTTGTTGCTTGGACAATTACGTAATTTCGAACAATGTTGTTTAAATCGTATTCAGTAAAATCTAAAAGTTGTTGCAGATTCTGTTCGTCCTTCAAGAAAGCTATAGGGGATGCTGCAAATTGTTCTTTTAGCTTATGTATGATATCAATCGAGTTTTTGTCAGTCACAGACTTGAACAATTCTTTATGAAATCCTGTTTGATCTGCTTTGAATAAATTGTGATCTTCTAAAAAGGTAGAACTATTCCACAAAAACAATGGAAAATAAACAGCCTTTTCACCTTGTCCTTTTTGCAGTAATGGATAACCAAATAATAAGATGTGATCGTCTTTTAAGTCTTTACTTATTTTCTCATAGTGTTCCACAGTCTTATCTAGTTCTTCTGGAATGATTTGAGCAAGAGACATATTATTTTGTTTTAGTTCAACTGAATAATAGCTCTCATACTTTAGGCATTCCAAATAATAGTGCAGCAAATTATTAGTTAACAAGGAGTCCTCCATTAATATCATTCAAGACATGAATTGTTTATTTTTTGTGTTTTTCACTATTAGATTACTTTTTATTGTATACCATCTCTCTAATAAAAACATATAGTTCATTTTAAAAAATGAAGTACTACTAAAAGAGAATAAAGAAACTTTTTAGATGTAATGCCGCGGCAACAGTAGAGGAAAAGAACACAGTTTTGAAGACGCTTGTGAAAGGGAAAAGCCTTTGAAAAAAAGTTCCGGAAGCTGTTTAAGCAGAGTAGAACACGGGCTAAAGATAAATTTCTAGTATCTGCTATATTTCTGTAAACAAAAGATAACAGATTCATACCTTTTTCAATATGTGTGACTTGCCCCAAAAGATCTGGGTAAAATACCCTAAAGCCCAAAAATTGTTTATAGGGAGGTGATGCCCATGACCCTTCAACGCGAACCCAATCGTTTAGCCAAGGAAAAGTCGCCGTATCTGCTGCAGCATGCTCATAATCCGGTAGAATGGTTTCCTTGGTCGGAGGAGGCCTTCGAAAAGGCGGAGCGGGAGAATAAGCCCATATTTCTTTCTGTCGGCTATAGTACCTGTCATTGGTGCCACGTAATGGAGCGGGAGTCCTTTGAGGATGAAGAGGTTGCTGCGCTGCTGAATGCGCATTTTGTTGCGGTGAAGGTGGATAGGGAGGAGCGGCCCGATGTGGATCATGTGTACATGTCGGTGTGCCAGGCGATGACCGGGCAGGGCGGGTGGCCGTTGACGGTGCTGCTGGCGCCGGACCGGACGCCTTTTTTGGCGGGAACGTATTATCCCAAACGCCGGAAATCCGGACGGGTAGGCCTGATGGAGCTGCTTGCCCAGGTGGCGGAAAAGTGGGCTGCGGACCCGGAAGGCATGGCGGCCATCGGCAGGCAGGTGGCGGATGAAACCCGCAAGCAGCTGGGTGAGCATTCCAGTGGCGAAGTCCGGGCGGGCCTGCTTCATCAAGCGTATGAGCTGTACAACAAGAACTTCGAAGCGCGTTACGGAGGATTTGGACGGGCGCCCAAGTTTCCCTCCTCCCACAATTTGTCTTTTCTGCTGAGATATCATTTCCGTACGGGGGAAGCCTATGCGCTGGAAATGGTAGAGCATACGCTGCAGGCCATGCACCGCGGCGGTATGTACGATCATGTGGGCTTTGGTTTCGCGCGGTATTCCACGGACGAGAAGTGGCTGGTGCCGCATTTTGAGAAGATGCTGTACGACAATGCCCTGTTGGCCATGACCTTCACGGAAGCCTACCAGATTACGGGCAAGACGCTGTATGCACGGGTTGTGGAGGAAATCTTCACCTATGTGCTGCGGGATATGACCTCCCCGGAGGGTGGTTTCTATTCCGCGGAGGATGCGGATTCGGAAGGGGAGGAGGGTCTGTTCTATGTGTGGTCCCCCCGGGAAATGACGAAGGTGCTGGGAGATGAGGACGCGGAACTGTATTGCAGTATCTATGATGTCACTGCCGTGGGCAATTTCGCAGGGCACAGCATCCCTAATCTGATCGGCGCGGTCAGCTTGGAGCATGCGGCTGAGGAGCGGGGGATGGACCCTCTTCAGCTGAAGGAGCGAATGGAGGAATGCCGCCGGAAGCTGTTCGCGCACCGGGAAAAGCGGATTCACCCCCATAAGGACGACAAGATTCTGACAGCCTGGAACGGGTTGATGATCATGGCTTTATCTAAGGGAGCTAAGGCACTCAGCCGCAAGGAATATGCGGAGGCGGCGGAGCGAGCGGCAGCGTTCCTGATGGCCAAACTTCGCAGGGAGGATGGACGACTGCTGGCCCGTTACCGGGATGGGGAAGCGGCTTATCTGGGGTATTTGGACGATTATGCCTTTTTGGTGTGCGGCCTGATCGAGCTGTATGAAGTGACCTTTAAGCTGGAGCATCTGAAGAATGCTCTGGCATTGAATGAGGAGATGCTGCGGGTGTTTTGGGATGAGGAGGAAGGCGGCCTGTTTTTCAATGGCTCTGACGGGGAAAAACTGATTACCCGACCCAAGGAGCTGTACGACGGTGCGATGCCATCTGGCAACTCCGTAGCAGCCCATAATCTGGTACGAATGGCTAGGCTGACTGGATCGGATGAGCTGGCCCAACGGACGGAAGCTCAACTGAAAGCCTTCGCCGGCACGGTAATGGGGTACCCGCCCGGATTTGCCATGTATCTGTTGGCTGCCGATCTGCATCTGTATCCCGGCCGGGAGGCGGTTATAGCCGGGGAAGTTGACGCCGCGGATACAGAGGCGCTGGCTTCCACCTTGCGGCAGCGTTACCGGCCGGATACGGCCTTGATGCTTCACCCGGCAGGCGCGGAGGAAGAAGCGGAAGCCTCTCCTGCCCCTGACTGTCGGAAAGCTTCCTGTTGCAGGCAAAGCCGCCGTTTATATCTGCGAGAATTTCGCCTGTCAGGCGCCGGTAACGGACCCGAAGCAGCTGATGTAACGCCCATTTTTCCCAAAGGACACAGCTTCCGCTATTCAACGAAAAACCGGCGTTTTGCCATCCACACGGACAGAGGATCCGTTATGGGAGGCAAAACAGCCGGTTTTTGTGTGGTTTTGGCCAAATAAGAGATGCTGTGTCCGCGAGATTCTCAAACTTGCGTTTGATGAGCAGATAACGGATCGTCGGACCGTTACGTGCCAAGGCGAAGCTCCACACTCTCGCATTCTATCGGTTAGCACAGTGAGGTGCCACATGTATGTATAGGCTTGCCACCAGCCTATAGAAACAATATGTAACGGGGAGTATGCTTTTTGTAATCCAGGTAAGCCGGGCCGAACAGGCTGGGCAGGAGCTTTTCCTCCTCCAGAATCTGTTGGTGAAGAATGAGGATGCAGCATATGGCAGCAAGGCATATCACAATGTTGGGCATCGCCAGGGCACTGCCCAGGTAGAGCAGGTCGAAACCTACAAAAGCGGGGTTCCGGCTGATCCGGTATACCCCCTGCACCACCATAGCCGTCTGCTGGTTCTCCTCCACACCTGCCCGCCAGTTATCCCGCATGGTGGTGATGGCGGCCATAAAGAAGGCTGCACCGATGACCATCAGGAAAACACCGGTGGACCGTACGTCCTTCGGCAGCGAAAACCCGCCCAAATATCCCGATAGCCCGACGCTGGCGTATTGGATCACCGCCATGATGTAAGTGGCTGCCACCAGGGCGGTTTCCACCCGTTTGGTTCTAGCCGGTTTCGGTCCCCGGGCCAGCCGGTTGGTGCGGATGCCTTGTTGGGCCAGCCGAAACTGCTTATAGAAGTAAGCTAGATAAAACAAGGTCATGCAGAAAACAGCCGCAATGTTGAAGACCATGAGGTTGTTCATTTCCTCCTTTCCCACTAACAGAAAACACAGCCCATCCCGGGAATCACGCCTGCATTCTGAGGTCCGTGCTTCGTCCGCTGATGGGCTGCTCACGTTTATTTATTCTGGAGAATGGTTTCCCAGAAGGCGGGATCCTCCTGGCCCAGCCGCCAGGCGGCTACACCGACCAGGTCGTACTTTTTGGCGAGCTCAAGCCGTGCTTTGACCGATTCCTGATTTTCCAGCCAGAAGACCCGCTTGTTGCCGTCATCGCCGTAATATTCCACCTTGTATTGGTTAAAGGTTTTGTCCCAAGTGGAGACAGTCGGCCTGGAAGCCATCAAGGCCTTGAGATCCCGGGAGTACAGTGCTTTATTTCCTAATAATCCGCCGTTGGCATCCAGTGTCCATTCCCGTACATAGAAGGGGATGCCCAGGATCAGCTTGTCTCGTGGAATGCCATAGGACAGGAACTCTTCAATGCCTTCCTCCACCCACTGCAGACCTGCAACAGAACCGGGTACAGTGCTGCCGGAATAATGCTGGTCATAGGTCATCGTAATCACATAGTCCACGATACTGCCCAGCTTTTCATGGTCGAAGGCGGTGAGATGGTTCCACTTAACGCTGCCGCGGGGAAGATCTACAGAGATTTTGAGCCCTTGTTGATGGGCGGCGGCGGTCAGATTGGTAATGAATGTGGTGAATGCAGCCCGGTCCTTGCCGTTCAAGCTTTCAAAATCCACGTTGATCCCGTCCACACGGAGCTGGGCGCTTTTGGCCACCAACGCTGAGATAAAGCGGGCCTGGGCATCCTTATCCGCCAGGAACTGGGTGGTTAGAGCGCTGTCGAATTGGTTGCTGACCAACGGATGCACCTGGTAACCCCGGCTGCGAAGAAGATCCACGGTCTCCTTGCTGGAGGCATCCTTCAGCTTGCCAGTGGCATCCTCCAGGGTGAACCAGCTGGGAGAATCCACATCAAGTCCCATCAGGTTGGAGGTTTGGGTGTCGATGGTGCTTTTAGCGGAGGAGCCGTTCCAGCTCCAAATCTGCAGCGCGCGGAAATTATTCCAGAATTTCATCCCTTCCCGGCTGCGGATGGAGGCATTGGAGTAATAGGAAGCGTAGTTTAACGCATCGCTGAGCTTATTATATTCGCCGATCAAATTGCTGTTCTGGTAGACGGTATAGGTAGGATAATTATTCCAGATAATCTTGCCGTTAAGGCGGATGGTGGAGTGTCCCCACAGCCGGGCGTAATCGGCAGCTTGATCCAGGCTGACGAATTCATCCAGAAGGTTTTCGTTCTGATACACCTTGTATTCCTTGAAGTTGGTAAACACAGTTTTCTTATCCGCGATCCGGACAATCTGGGAGCCGCCCCAATTCAGGGCCTCGTTCACTGCATCCTCCAGATAGACGAAACGCCAGCTGTCCTGAGAGTAAGTACCCTGGTAAACCTGGTAAGCCAACTGGCCGTTGCGGAGCTCCGCTTTTTCCTTGCTGCTCAGGTTATCCCAGACCCAGTGGTTATCCGACAAGTCGATGATATGCGCGCCGCCCCATTTCCGGGCTTCGGCGATGGCTGCATTGAGGGTAGTAAAGGACCAGCCGTCAAGAGTGGCATCCCCTTGATATACCCGGTAGCGGGGGTAGTTGTTCCATACCCATCCGCTACCCTGGAGATCGCGGACGCTGGAGACTCCCCATTTGGCAGCTTCGGCCACGGCTTCCTCCAAGGTGCGGAAGGCGCCGTCGGGAAGCGCATAATCCAATTGATACACCTGGTAACGGGGGTAGTTGTCCCATTTCCATGCGCCGGTGCTGATTTCCTCCACACGGCTGGCATAGAAGTATTGGGCATACGCGACAGCTTGGTTGTAATCCTGGAATTCCTTAACGGGCTGGTCGAACTGATAAACCCGGTACTTGGTAGTTTTGTCCGCCGCCGCAAGTCCTTGGGTGGGGGCCAGGAAGGGAACGGCAATGGCGCAGGCTAATGAAACAGCTAATCCTTTATACATCCAATTCCTCATGCGTCACTCTTCTTTCTACCAGTTTCTACTCTATTAAACGGCAGAATGATAGATTTGTTGCGCAGGAAAATATGGAAATTTTTTGTCATCAAAAAAAGCCCCTCATGTCTTCTGTGACATGAAGGGCTTTGGCTGTAGTGGAAACGTTTATACCGCGACTCTGGCGATCATTTCATCCTCAATATCCAGGCTGATCTGGCTGCGGAACACCTGAAGCCCATGCTCCTTGTACAGATACTGCTCAATTGCCTCCAAAATGGTGGCTTCGATGATGTACTGGCTCCGGCCCATAGTGGTGACTTCCGCGGAATATCCCAGATCGTCATCATACATCAGCTGCACGTCCACGGCCTCCGGCCGGATTTGCTTGCGCAAGGCCGTATTCAGGCAGATGGCATTCATTATCTCCTGCTCATTCAAAACCATGGATTAGTACCTCCGGCCGCTGTAGCGTCTTTTCCGGAAGTAGCTGATGAGACTGCGGACGGCCATGATAACGGCAATGATGGCGAAGACGTTAACGAAGAGACCCAGCATCTGGCCCAAAAAGCCCATATTGCCGAACAAACCGCCAAACATCAGACCGGCAAGGCCGCCAAGGAACAGGCCTCTGGCAAATCCGCCGCCGAAAAAGCTGCGTTTGGGTGTAGTGGATGCAGCGGTTCCGGGCGCCTTGGTGTTGGAGTCGGGGGTGGTTTTATTCACGCCCGAATTGGATTTGGGAGCGGGCGCCTTGTAGCTGCCCTTGGGCGATCTATAGGCTTTGGCATAAGAAGCGGCTTCCGTTTGGACCGGTAATACGGTAGCCGTAACACCGAATACCAAGGATAAGCATAGGACAAGCTTGATGACTTTTTTCATATTGCTGCGATTTCTCCTTTAGAGGTTAGTGTGATGTTTAGCACTTTTTATCATTTACTCATACGGATAGAATGTGATGCGGTTTCACTATTGATGCACATTTGTTAAAATAAGTGATATTGGTTTTTAGACAGGACGGTGAAGGTGTGGAAATGAACGGATTTTCTGATGCATATGTGACTTATTTAGCCCATTTTCATGGAACCCGAGACTATTTTGAATGCCACGAGCTGTTGGAGGAGCATTGGAAAGAGGAGCAGGACCCGCTGCTGAAGGAGGTTTGGCATGGTCTTATCCAGGTGGCGGTGTCCTTGTACCATGAGCGACGCGGCAATCTGCCGGGTGCCGGGAAGATGCTGGAGCAGGCGGTGATCCACTTGACCAATGTCAGCCCGGAGCGGGCGGGACTTGATCCGGTGAAGCTGTTGGGGATGCTGCGGACCCGGTATGACGCATTGACACAGGATTACGGGGTCGGGGCGGAAACCAGGATATTCGAGGATATGGCGCTGCCTTTTCTTGACGGCGGACTTCTCCGGGAAGCCATGGATCTATGCAAGGCCTGGGGCTGCGAGTGGGGCAGAAGGAGCCCCTTGAATGAAGATATGCTGGTTCACCGTCATCTTCTTCGGGACAGGACGGATGTGGTGGCGGAGCGGGCCAGACAGCTTGCTATGCGGAGACAATCTCAGCCGGATGTAACAGAGAGGGATGGCATATGAACGGTGCAGCAGGTACCAAGGTCCTTATCGTAGACGATGAGCCGAATATTGTGGAAGTGATCCGGCTGTATACGGAGCATGTCGGGTATATCCCTATTGTTCTGAACTCCGGCAAGGATGTGGTGAAAACGGTGGAGGAGGAGCGTCCCGATCTGGCGGTGCTCGACGTGATGCTGCCGGATATCAGCGGGTTTGATTTGTGCCGCGGGATCCGGGCTTTGCCGGAGCCGCTCAACGAGCTTCCTATTATTATGCTGACGGCCAAGGGCGAATCCATTGACAAGCTGCGCGGGTTCAATTTGGGTGTGGATGATTATATGGTGAAGCCGTTTGATCCCAATGAGCTGGTGGCGCGGATGAAGGCTATTCTGAAACGGGCCAAAAATACCAGTACACGCAAGGATGCCAAACAGACAGAGCGTCGTATTTTGGAATATCCGGGGCTGCTGGTGGATCTGGAGCAATACAAGGTGGCCGTGGACGGGGAGCGGGTAGAGCTGACACCCAAAGAGATTGAGCTGTTGTATTTTATTGCATCCTCGCCTGGGCGGGTATACACCCGGGAGGAGCTGCTGGAGCAGGTGTGGAAGTTCGATTTTGCCGGCGGGACCCGCACGGTGGATGCCCATGTGAAGAATATCCGGAAGAAGCTGGGGGTTTGCCCGGCCTGGACCATCCAGACCTTATGGGGAATCGGGTATTCCTTTGAGGTGGAACGGACATGATCCGAAAGCTCAGGCAGAGTCTGTATCTGAAGCTGTTTTTTTCCTTCCTGGCTACATGTATTCTGTTTTTTCTGGCGTTGGCGGTGTTTTGGAGCAATTATTTTTCGGAGCTGTTCTATAAGGATAAGAAGCAGCTTCTGGTGGACCGTTCGGCGGATCTGATGCAGGTAGCCAAAAGCTACCAGGACGGCAGCTTTTACAGCCGGGAGCTGCGGATCTCCATGCGGCTGATCTCCCGCAGCTTTAACGGCCAGATCTGGATTATGGATCAGGCGGGCACCATCATTTACAGCACCGATCCCTCCGGGGAGGGACAGACGCTGCCCAAATCCCTGCAGAGCGCCTTCAGCAAAGCTTTAAGCAATAACCGGGATTTTTTCGTGGAGCATCTGCCGGTGGGTCCCCCCGGCCGGCCGGAAGGGCCTAACGGTCCCACCCAGCGGAAAAGCAGCTTTCTTATCTATTACATGCCTCTCCAGCTGAACGGGCAGTCTACGGTGGCTTTTTTCCATACGCCGGTGGAGGATATTACCAATGTGGTGAATGCGGTCCGTTGGAATATCTGGGTGCCGCTGATTTTCTCCCTGATCGCTGTTGGCCTGATTCTGTATATTATCAGCCGGAAGCTGGCGCGTCCGCTGCAGGAGATGAACCGGGCGTCCCTGGCGGTGGCAGAGCGGAATTTCAACATCAGGATTCCGGAGGGGTCAGACGACGAAATCGGGCAAGTTGCCAAAAGCTTCAATATTATGATTGAGGAAATGGAGCGTTGGGAGGATTCCCGGCAGGATTTCTTGGCCAATGTTTCCCACGAGCTGCGTTCTCCGCTGACAGCGCTGCGGGGGATGATCATGGCCATGAAGGATAATGTGATTCCGCCGGACAAACATGCCCGTTACCTGGACATTTGCGATATGGAGGTGCAGCGGCTGGGCCGTCTGGTGGACGAGCTGTTGGATCTTGCCCGGATCCAGAACGGCACGGATATTTACCGCTTCGAGCCTGTGCCTGCCATGAAGAAAACCCGCGAGGTGCTGGAGCTGATCGCTCCAACCATTAAAGCCAAAGGCCTGGTGCTGGAGGTGAAGGAGCCGGAATCGGAGGAGGAGCGCCAGGCATTGGTCAGGCTGGATCCGGACCGGTACGCCCAGATTCTCAACAATCTGCTGCACAATGCCATCAAGTTTACGCCGGAGGGCAAACGTATCACGGTGAGCATGTCTGCTGCTAACGGCCGGTTCGAGGTCAGTGTAGCCGATACGGGCAAGGGAATGACAGAGGAGGAGGTCAAACGGATCTGGGAGCGTTTCTACAAGGCGGATCCCTCCCGCGCCGGCAAGGATGGCGGCGGGACCGGCTTGGGCTTAACCATTGCCAAGCATCTGGTCAGCGGTATGGACGGCCAGATCGGGGTTGCGAGCGTGCCGGGAGAGGGGACTGTTTTCACCCTGCATTTTCCGTTGGCGGCCTCGGTTTGACGCTTCGGGCTCCCGCTTTCTTCCAAGAGGAATTCTAACGGCGCTAAGAGACGCTATTTCGGCAAAAACACTACTTTTGAAATACTAACGGCGGCTAGAAACGCTATTTGGATCAAACAGCCTGATATAAACGAGTTTTGAACACAATAGCGTCATCTGCTTCCGTTAGATTTCCCCATCATTTCACATCTTTTTTACAAATCATGCATACCTGCTTCAAAGTTGTCCGCTATCCTGACGGTATCGTCAGGATTTTTTTTGTGAAAAAACGCTGTACGACGTTTTTTCATTCGGAGGAGTTTGTTTTGGGTTGAACATGGAGGAGAGGGGGACTTCACTATGCGTAGGAAAAGCTACATAGTCCTTCTTTTTTTGGCGGTCTGCGGGCTCCTTGTTGCCGCCGGCTGCATAAGCCGGTTGGAGTCCCGCACGGCGGCCCCGTCCATATCTCCATCCGTAAGCCCTGCAGGAACCCCGGCGCCGTCGGCGACGCTGGAGCCGATTCAAAGCCTGCCGGAAGCGGATATGGTCCAATTCTTTCATTTCCTGCTGGAGATGGACGACAAACCGAAAACAACCCTGACCAAAATGCAAGCGGAGGCGGTGCTGCCACTAGTCAGACAGAATGTGGAAAAAGGAACCATGGACGACGAAGACAAAAAGGCGATTTTGCACACCTTCGGGGAGGAGCAAATGGCCTTTTACACCGTTTGGATCAACCGGGGGAATGATCCCGGAAGAGGCAAACCGCCGGATAACCGCAGGGATGGCGGCCTTACGGATGAGGAATGGCAGCGCTGGAAGCAGGATTGGATGCACCGGACGGACCAGGCACATCCCGAGCATCCGGGAACGGACGCTTCCGGCCCGCCTGGCGTTACGATTTCTCCCGGTCCGGATGGAACCGGCCCCGGAGCCTGGGCGGCAGGGGAAAAGAATGTGGAGCAGCTGCTTCTGGAGCGGCTGGAACAGAAAATTCAGCTTTGACAGTTGGACAAAACGGATAATCGCGGTGTTTTAGGAGGCGGAAGGATGAATTGGTTAAAACGGAATAAACGATGGCTGCTCATGGCTCTGGTTGTGGTGGTCTGCGGGGGCGGAACATGGCTTTATCTGGGTCAGCGTGAGGCTTCGGGAAGCAGCAAGGATACGGAGCTGACAGCCAAGGTCACCAAAGGGGATATCCGGTCCTCGGTGACAGGCACGTCCCAGCTTCAGCCCAAGGAAACCAAAACCATTCAGGCTCCTGCCGAAGCAGTCATCAGTAAGATCAATTTGACCCGCAATATGGATGTCAAAAAGGATGACGTCCTGGTTGAGCTGACCAGCGCTACCTTGAGCAATAACATGACCAAGGCGCAAGCCACCTTGGCTACCTTGGAAGCGAATTTGAATGATGTTACGGAGCAAATGAACGCCCTGACGACTGTTTCCCCTATAAGCGGAGTGATTACTCTAGCTAATGGATTGGATGCCGGCGTGGAGCTGAACCGCAAGGCCAAAATCGGCACGGTTTCCGATAATACCAAGCTGGTAGTGACGCTGCCCTTTTTGATGGAGGATGCCCAGCAGTTCCAAACCGGAGAATCCGTGGAGCTGACCATCGACAGCTTCATGATGACCAAAACCGGTAAGGTCACCAATATCGGCAAGGACCCTAAGCCGGATCTAAAGGGCAACCGCCTGCTGGATGTGGAAATTACCGTGGAGAATGATGCCACCATGGACGCGGGGCTGAAGGTGACCGGCAAGATTACGACCGCCACCGGCACAGCGGAGTCCCGCAAGGAAGGAACCTTGGCCTATAGCCAAACGGTGAATATTCTGGCCGGGGTGGCCGGCACCGTTGAGCAGTTGAATGTGAAAACCGGCGATTATGTGCAAAAGGGCCAGCTGATTGTGGTCATTGCCAACCCGGATATCAACAACGACTATCTGACCAAAAAGACGAATTATGACCAGCAGCAGCTCACCATCGACACCCTGCAGGAGCAGTTGGATGCCCTGACCATCAAGGCACCCTTCGACGGTGTGTTCTCCACCGACTTTGTCAACCAGCGGACCAATATCCTGACCACACTGGTGCCGGGAACCAAGGTGACCAGCGCAACCCAGTTCGGCGGTGTGGCCAGTATGGAAACCATGACTCTTGCCATTCAGGTGGATGAGCTGGATCTGCCCAATATTAAGGTCGGCATGCAGGTGGATGTGAAGGTGGATTCCATCAAGAACAAAACCTATAAGGGTGAAGTGACCCAGGTATCCACTGTCGGTACGACGACAAATGGCGTTACATACTATGATGCGGTGGTAACCGTGTCCAAGCCGGACGGGTTGAAGTACGGCATGACCGCAACCGGCGAGATTCTGATCCAGAATAAACAGGGGATCCTCATGATTCCTCTGGAAGCTTTACAGAGCCGGGCAGGCAAATATTACGTGAAAATCAAAAACGAGGACGGCACCTACGAGGAACAGCATGAGATTAAAATCGGCATCCGCAATAAAACCAATGTGGAAGTAACCAATGGTTTAAGCGAAGGTCAAACCGTTGTGATCCCCATCCAAACCAAAACTCAAAGCATGAGCGCCGATGAAATCCAGAAGCTGCGGCAGCAGTTCCAGCAGGGCGGTCAAAACGGCCAGGGGATGCAGATCGATCCGGCTATGATGCAGCAGTTCCAGGAACGGATGCAGCAAGGCGGTGGCGGTGGCGGAGGTACACGGCAAGGCGGCACTACCGGTGGCGGAGGAGCCGGAGGCGGTGCTGGAGCAGGCGCAGGCGCCGGGGGCGGTGGTCAGCGTTGAGCGGGAAACCCAATATTATTGAGCTGACCAATATCGTCAAGACCTATACCCGTGGAGCAGAGGAGCTCCATGTATTGAAGGGAATTACCCTTCATGTGCAGGACGGTGATTTTGTGGCCATTATCGGGCCCAGCGGTTCGGGCAAGTCCACCCTGATGAATACCATCGGGCTTCTGGATGTGCCCACCTCGGGAAGCTATGTGCTGGATGGGGTGAATACCCTGGGGCTCTCCGACAACAAAATGGCCGAGCTGCGCAATCATAAGATCGGTTTTATCTTCCAGCAGTTCAACCTGCTGCCCCGTCTTACCGCGTTGGAGAACGTGGAGCTGCCCCTGATCTATTCCGGTATATCCCGTGCTGAGCGCCGGGAGAGCGCCTTGGATATGCTGGACAGTCTGGGAATGAAAAGCCGTGCCGGGCACAGGCCCAGCGAGTTGTCCGGCGGCCAGCAGCAGCGGGTTGCCATAGCTCGGGCGCTTGTGTCCAAACCCTCTCTGCTTTTGGCTGATGAGCCCACGGGGGCTTTGGATTCCAAAACAGGCAAGGAAGTGCTTGAGCTGATGCTGGAGTTGAACAAACGGGGCAATACCATTGTTCTGATTACCCATGATCCCGGTATTGCCGAACACGCCAGCCGTGTGGTGGCCATCCGGGACGGCGAGCTGACCAGCGACCACCGCAATGACGGTGTTCGGAAGGAAGCCAAGCAGGATGAGGCGGTGTTGAAATGAAAATATGGGAATTAGTCCGTATGGCGCTTCGCACGGTGATATCCAATCCCATGCGCTCCATCCTGACCATGCTCGGTGTGATAATTGGCGTAGGCTCGGTTGTTGCGCTGGTTGCTATTGGCCAAGGCTCCACCGCCAAGGTTTCCGATGAAATCTCCGGATTGGGAACGAATCTTCTGGTTGTCAATATCCAGAATACTGGCCGGGCGACCCAGCTGAATTATGAAGAGCTGATGCAATTGGAGCAGTTTTCGGAATTCAACTGGGTGGCGCCCACCATCAGCAAGGGCAGCTCCAATGTGAAGTATGACCGGACCAAAGCCTCCTATTCGGTAATCGGAACGAATGACCGGTATGGCAGTATGAACAAGGTAACCATGGCCTCCGGCCGGTTTATTGCAGAACCGGATCTGGAGTTCCGGAACAATGTGGTAGTGCTGGGCAGCGATGTGGCTAAAACCTTCTTCGGGTTTTTGGATCCGGTAGGGCAGGAGGTCAATATTGACGGTGTGGTTTTCTCGGTAATTGGTGTCATGGAGCAGAAGGGTAAAAACATCAATAATACCTCCATTGATACCACAGTTATCATGCCTCTGACCACCGCACAGCGCCAATTCAAGCTGGGAAGCCTGCGTACCACTTATGTGGAGGCGGCCTCCAAGGAAGATGTAGCCACAGCGGAGCAGACACTGAAGGATTATTTATATTACAAGTTTAAATCCGACAGCGGGTATGAAATTCTGAACCAGAATGAAATGATGAAAACCCAAGAAGCCATTGCGGCGCAAATGTCATATATGCTAGCCGGAATTGCCGCGATTTCCCTGTTAGTAGGCGGGATTGGCATTATGAATATTATGCTGGTTACGGTTAGCGAACGCACCCGGGAGATCGGGATCCGCAAGTCTATCGGAGCAAAGCGGAGAAATATTCTGTTCCAGTTTTTGGTGGAATCCATTGTACTCAGCGGTCTGGGCGGTCTGATCGGACTCCTGGTCGGCATCGGAATCTCCTATGGGATCGAATATTTCAACAGCTCCATGCCGACACAGGTTTCCCTGTGGGTGAGCCTGGCGGCTTTTCTGTTCAGCGTATTGGTCGGAGTCCTTTTCGGTTTGTACCCGGCCAACAAAGCCTCCAAGCTGCGCCCGATAGATGCCCTGCGTTTTGATTGATACCAGATATAACAGACTGACTTGAAAGCAAGCCCACAGGAGGTAGAACCCTTTGACGAAAAACCAGCTATTCAGCAAGCATAAACGGATTTGGAGCGGTGCCTTGGCTTTTGTCCTGGCACTGGCCATGCTGCTCCCGGTATGGGGGAACAGAGCGGAAGCCGGCAAGGAGGGCGTGTTCCTGGATTCCAATGTGTACTATACCTTGGAAAAGGTCCAGTTGTCCGCCGGAAGCGAAAAAAGCTCCTTCCGCTTTACAGTGGAATTGGTGAATGATTCGGATTATGTAGTGGATATGAACCAATACGGAGTGGCGGTCCGAGATGAAGCTGGCAACCGCTACGGAGTGGAATTGACGGAGAAAATCAGCTCCCGGGTTCCTGCCCATAGCACCAAGCAGGTGAAGTATTCCGCCAAACTACCCGCCAGCGTCAGTCTGGACCAATTAAAGGTGGAAATATATGCCTGGGATATGAAGGTCAGCGGTTATATCCGCTCTATCGGCATGCTTTCTGTCGCTGCCGCGGCAGAAGCCAGCCAAACGGCGAAGCCCTCAGCTATCGTGGCGCTGGGTGAAGTGGACAGCAGCTATGCCACCGATGCCTTGGTAAACTTTGAGCTGCAGCGGGCGTACCATGCTTATGCCAAGGATAACTGGAACGTGTATGCGGAGCTGACGGTAGAGAATCTGGGAACGGGCAGCTTCAAGCTCCCGACCGCGCTGCAAGCCGGACTCAAAAACGCAGAAGGCTTGACCTTCAGCGGCTCCGTTGTGTACGGCGGCGACGTGATGCTCCTGCCTCACCAGAAAGCCACAGTCGTCCTTGAATTTCCGGTAGGCGAGCTGTCCTTGAACGGTGCCCTTTCTATCGACTTCAGCAAAAAGGCAGCTGCAACTTCCGCTAACAGCAGCAATAATACATCCAACGGTTCCAACGGCACAACCGCCAGCAGCACCAATGCCTCTACCACCAGTACAGCTGCGGTTTTGGAATCCCTTCCCATTGGCGGATACATTACCGCCTACAACCAGGGAGAGCTGCAAGCCGACTCCTCCAACCGCAGCGGACTAACAGCAACTGTTGAATCGGTAAGTGTAGCTTCAAGAGCGGATGGTGTCTCTGCAGAAAGTGTCTATACCCTGAAGAATGACGGCAGCAAGGCTGTCAGCGTGCCTGCTCTGACTGCTTTTTACCAGTCCAATGGCAGCACCTTGACTGTGGCCGCTGAGGATTCCGCGTCCCATCCGGATTACCTGGCTCCGGGGGAAAGCACTACGTATTATTACAGCGGCGTCCTGCCCACCGGCATTGACAGCTCTGCAGTTCAACTGGTGGTGATGGAGGCGAAATCCGCCTCTGTCAGTGTCCCTGTATTTGTCGCCAATCTGCCTGCTGATGCTGGAACCGGTGCACCCGTGGAGAGCGGAAGCTCTATCTATGCCACCTCTGTAGGCAAGCTGGAGATTAATCTGAACGCTTCGTATCGCCTGAAGAGTGGCTCCGGGGATGATATCCTGATGAGCGAGGTTCAAGTGCACAACCTGCAATCCGAATCCGTCAAGCTTCCTGCCCTGTACGGCGGTTATTATGACGGCAAAAACACGGTAGATGCCACCGTCAAGGCTGTGCAAACCTCCGCTTACATCAATGCGGGTCAAAAGGCGACCCTGTATGTATTCGCCACTGTCCCCTACGATATGGAAATGTCCTCCGGGAAGCTGATTCTAGGCGAAGGCACAGAAAGCGGCGGCACCGTTTCGAAGAAGAAGGAATGGCTGCGTGTGAATTACATGCTCCAGGATGAAGCTGTTTCCACAGTGACCTTAAACAATACTTGGATGGTGTCCGACCCTAGCCGGGTATCTACAGGAGCGGTAGTGGAGGTCAAGCAATACAGAAGCTTGACCAAGGGAGATTCCAGTGACACGGTAGCGGTACGGATTAACCAGAAGAATCTGATGAACCGCAGCGGCAGCGTAGTGCCGTATGTGGGCTACCTGGAAACCTCCAATGGTGAAGTTTACGAACTGACTGCTTCTACCCCTGCTGGAAAGTTGAACAAGGATGGCCAGGCCATGACCACGTTGTACGCGACACTGCCGTTCGGTGTGTTGGACAAAAATGCATATGTGGTTTTTGGCCCCCAAATCAAAGATCAAATTTTCTCACCGGCCCATAAGTACAAAATCAGCATTTCGTCTAATCAGCCTGGGCCGTTGAATGGGGAAACATGGGTCATCAATGAATCGGTTTTCCCCTTTAACGTCAAAATTGGTGCCATGGAAAGAGTGATGAGCTCCGGCGGATACTTCTTTAAATTCCGGTACAAGCTGGAGAAATTAAGCGACACCTTGCATAATTCCACAAACCGTTCCTTGTATTTTGAGGTGGAGGATGCAGAGAATGTCATTGTGAAGACCTTTGATATTCCTCTTGAGGGAACAGGCTCCTTCCAGAGCACCGACGATGTGGATGTAAAGCAGTCCCTGCAAGTTCCATTGTCAGATATCAAGGACCTGGACAGCTTTACCGAAGGAAATCGCATCAAGGTCTATGAAAAATTCGAAAATACTGTCCGGTATCTGGGGGAAATAACGATTAATTTGAATTAACGGCTTAGCCGTGAGGCGGGGCACAGTTAAAGGTCTGTGCCTCGTCCTATTTCACTTGGGGGGAGCTTGATGAGCATTCACTTGAAAAAGATAGCCTCATGGATTCTGGCCGCTCTTTTAGTCATCCCGGCTTCTGTCTCCTATGCAGAGGATCATGCTGAGCCCATATTGGAGCTGGGGACTACTCCAATCGTCACGAATGCGGTATTCCGGGATGTAGGCAATCATTGGGCGGCCAACGCCATATATAATATGACTCAATATGGCATAATCAACGGTTATGACGACTCCACCTTTAAGCCGGGTAATAGTATGACACGTGAAGAGTTTGCCGCCTTATTGGCAAGGTCCTTTTCCTTGGAATGGAACACCGGCAACCGGGTATCCTCCTATACGGATATCCAGCCGGACAGATGGTCTGTCCCCTACATTGAGGCCGTCCGCGGGATCTATCCTGGCCCTGCCTTAGGGGAGGATACAGAATATAAGCCCACAACACCAGTTACCCGTGAAGAGTTTGCGGCTGCGTTAGTCCGGATACTGGGATATACCGGACCGGAGCGGACGGATCCGGCTGCTTTGGACAGCACCTTCCGGGACGCCGGTCAGATTGCGGAGGAGTACCGCGATGCAGTTGCAGCTGCCGTGGAGTTGAAACTTGTTCAGGGACAGGCTAACCGCATGTTCGCCCCCAAAGCCTCCATTACCAGGGCTGAGGTGGCCAGCATCATGTACCGGGCCGTTCTGCTTTCAGAGGAAAGCACGGGACAAATCCCGCAGATCAATCTTCCTACGCAAATTATAACAGATGTTTTTGAGGTTAACGGAACGGTAGGAGAGGGAGCAGAAGTGATCCTGAACGGACAAAAGCTCCAGGTGGAAAACGGCGCTTTCCGTGCGCAGTTGAGGGTGCTCAATGAAGGTACTTACAATATTGTAATTTCCGTCCGCTCCCCTACGGCTAGTGTACAATTTATCCGAAGAAAGCTGGTTTACGAACGGGCTGTTCCTCAAATCAGCCTGTACAGCTTTTCTGAAACTGCCACCAAGAACAAAATAAATCTGGCGGGTAAGGTATCTTATGAAGAAACCAATACGCTGCCGGATCTGTATTTGAACGATGAAAAAGTAAATGTTCTCAGAGGTGGAGATTTTAATAAGGATGTAAGCCTGGAGGAAGGTGTGAATCAATTCCGGTTCAAGGCGGTTGCAAGCGACGGAAGAAGTACCGAGCTCACTAAGGAAATCTTATTCACTCCTCCTGCCCCAGTGTTGAATGTGAATTCAATTCCCGCCAGCACAAAATCTAAAACCATCACGGTTTCTGGCACTGTGAAGGATGTGAACGACGAGGACGCAATAGTGTATGTGGATGGCCAAATGGTGGAGCCTGACGTACTCGGTGTTTTTTCGAAACAGCTAAACCTGCAAGAAGGTAAAAACACCATTGTCATCACAGCCCAAAATATATATGCCAAGGTAAGCACTGTCGTTAAAACCATTGAAGTAACAGAGGGCAAATAGGCTTATCCTCATAAGACTGCTCACAAAAACACCCCCGCACAAGCGCAAGCTTGCAGCAGGGGTGTTCCTTTTATTCCTCCGGTTGAGTTGCCGCGGCTATCCCGTCCTCCGACAGCAGGTCCAGCCTGCCGGTGGTGGGGTCAATAATGAGCCCGTGGACGAGGATTTCTTTGGGCAGGAGGGGATGGTTCTTGATCAGGGAAACGCTTTTGACTACACCCTCCTGGGCTTTGCCGAAGCCGGTGAGCCAACGCTCCAGGTCAATGCCGGAATGGGCGATGGTTTCCAGCACCTCGGGTTGGATGCCCCGTTGTTTGGCCTTCTCCAGCACCTCTCCGGAGCTGAGTCCGGTCATGCCGCAGTCATAATGCCCGACCACGAATACCTCCGTTGCGCCCAGCTCGTACACGGCCACCAGGATGCTGCGCATAATGCTCCCGAAGGGATGGGAGACGATGGCGCCGGCGCACTTGATGATTTTGGCGTCGCCGTTGCGCAGGTTCATAGCTTTGGGCAAAAGCTCCACCAGACGGGTATCCATGCAGGTCAGAATGACGATTTTTTTGTCCGGAAATTTGTCAGTGACATATTCCTTGTATTGCCCTTCTTGTACAAAGGTTTGATTATGGTTCAGGATGTCCGTGATGCGCGACATGGCGAAGCCTCCCAACTGCATAATTATACATGATCCATACAAAATATTTTAATGAGTATTCTATCACAAAACCTGCTTCAGTTGAAAAGGATTTTAAAAAAACGTATCATAATTTTAAAACGGGCAAGGTGGGATCACAAGGTATGGCTGATTTTGAATCGGTATTAAAGGGTTACCGTGAACTGGTAGCCAAAATACGCAGCTATCAGGAAGCTGTTGGGCTGATTTATTGGGATATGCGGACCGGCCTTCCGAAGAAGGGCGTGGAGAGCCGCTCCCAGGTGGTGGGGGTGCTGTCCGGTGAAATGTTCAAGCTCACCGTGTCTGATGAAATGGGCGGGTACCTGGACACTCTGGAAAAACCGGAACATGCAGAGAAGCTGGATGCCATAAGCCGGAAGATGGTTAGCGAAAGCCGCAAGGAATACGACCGCAGCAAAAAAATTCCGCCGGAGCGGTATCAGGAATAC
The DNA here is from genome assembly GCA_023386955.1 of Bacillota bacterium. Lineage (GTDB taxonomy): Bacteria > Bacillota > Bacilli > Paenibacillales > NBRC-103111 > Paenibacillus_AR > Paenibacillus_AR mesotrionivorans. The sequence continues at coordinate 104,898 of JAEWIS010000038.1, read as the reverse complement.
GTTGTGCTTACCTCGCAAGCAGAATCGGCATGGGAGGAGGCCAAGGAAAACTCCGACTGGGCGACCTTCCAGCCTTATCTGGAGCGCATCGTGGCCTTCAACCAGGAGTTTATTGAGCTGTGGGGGTATGAGGGCTCCAAATATAACACCCTCTTGGATATGTATGAGCCGGGTATGACGGAGGAGAAGCTGGACCGGCTGTTCGGTGCCTTGCGCAGCAAGCTGGTGCCGTTGGTGGAGGCAATTGTCCATGCGGAGCATAAGCCGGACACCTCTTTCCTTCAACAGACCTTCCCGAAGGAGCAGCAAAAAGCCTTCAGCCTGTTTATCCTGAAGGAAATGGGCTATGATTTTGACGCGGGCCGTCTGGATGAGACGGTGCATCCCTTTGCCACAGGACTTAATCCGGGAGACGTCCGGGTCACCACCCGCTATCTGCCGGAGGATGTGGTCAGCGCTCTGTTCGGCACCATCCATGAAGGCGGGCACGCGTTGTACGAACAGAATATTATGAAGGAGCTGGAGGGTACGAACCTGTGCTCGGGAACATCCATGGGCATCCATGAATCCCAATCCCGCTTCTGGGAGAACATGGTGGGCCGGAGCAAGGCCTTCTGGTCCCGGTATTATCCCGACCTGCAGCGTATCTTCAATGGCCAGTTCGACGGTGTGGCCGCGGAGGACTTCTATCGGGCGATTAACGAAGTGAAGCCTTCGCTGATCCGCATTGAGGCGGATGAGCTGACATACAACCTCCATATTATGATCCGTTATGAGATTGAAAAGGCATTGTTCAACGGCACCGTCAAGGTGGCGGATCTGCCGGAGATATGGGATGCTAAATACAAGGAATATCTGGGTGTAGCCCCGGCCAATGCCGGTGAAGGCGTCCTGCAGGATGTGCATTGGTCCGGCGGCTCCTTCGGGTACTTCCCGTCCTATGCCTTGGGCAACATGTACGCCGCGCAGATCCGGCATACCCTGCTGAAGAAGCTGCCGGAGGCAGAGGCGCTCATCGCGAAAGGAGACCTGCTGCCCATCAAGGCATGGCTGGCTAACGAGATCTACCAATTCGGCATGCTCCATACGCCGGGTGAAATTGTAACCCGTGTAACGGTTGAGGATCTGAGTCCGGATTATCTGGTGGACTATCTGACGGAGAAGTATAAGGAGATTTATAAGCTGTAATCATTTCATCAAGAATGGACCGGGAGGCGATGAAACATGGAAGTGCGTATGAATCCACACACCACGGACAAAATCAAGCAGGCGATGGGCGATCAGGAGGGCATCCTTAAGCTCTTCTATGATACAGAGGACTGCGGCTGCAACGGCGTATTAGTACTGCAGGTGCTGGATCAGCCCTATCCCACAGATATTCAGGTGCAGGCGACGCCGTTCTCCATCTTCATAGACCGTCAGCAGGCGCCATTGTTTGATGAACTTATGAATGTGGAGGCGGATCCTGTTTTTCCGGTATACAAGGTCAGCAGCGTTGATTCCGTGTTCAGCACCAATGTGCCGGTGAAGGATTTGCGAAAGCAAGCCGTATAACCGTTTATATGTAAACCGAAAGCCCGGTCCTTTTCCAGTACGGAAGAGGCCGGGCTTTTTTTATTTCATTGTATTGAAAAAGTTTTACCCAATATTCTCGGCGTAGTTCGGTGCGGGGATATTGATCAGAGTTACATATAGCGTGGAATTGCCGTTTCCGCCGCTGGTGTAGGAGAATTCCTCATCTCCAGTTACCCGAACGACCTCGCCGCTCCCCAGGGCCGATTCCGTACCGTTAACGGTAACGGCTCCTTCACCCTCCAGCTGCAGGATATATACATCCGCCCCCGGATGCTTATGAGTCGGCAGCTGCTGCCCAGGGCCGAAATTCAACAGGAATATGACATGGCCTTCCTCTTTAAACAGAAGCCGCTTGGTAAACCGACCCTCCGGAAACTCTTGGAAATCACGGATTGTTTTCTTCTCCATTTACTCCACTCTCCTTTTCCTATCGCTACAAGTACATTGTACAGTCATACAAGGATGACTTTGTGACGCACATCACAAGAGTGTTTTCAAAAAGTTTTTCACCCGCCTATGGGCACATGCATAGGATGGAGAAACGAAACATTCCATCAGGGAGGAACACCAATGAAAAGGAAAGCCGGTTTGCTGTCCGTAGCTTTTGTATTGGCTCTGTCCGCGGGGCTGGCGGCTTGCGGAGAGAAGAAGGAGGAGGGTTCAACCACTGTGAGGCTGGCAGAGGTAACCCGTTCCATTTTTTATGCGCCGCAGTATGTGGCTTTGTCCCAGGGCTTCTTCGAGGAGGAGGGGCTGAAGGTGGAGTTCCAAACCATCGCCGGCGGAGATAAGGTCTCCACAGCCCTTTTGTCCGGTCAGATTGATGTGGCGCTGGTTGGAGCGGAATCCACCATTTATGTCCGCAACCAAGGGGCAGATGACCCGCTGATTAACTTTGCCCAATTGACCCAGACGGACGGGACCTTCCTGGTTTCCCGCAAGCCTGTCCCGAACTTCGACTGGAGCTCGCTGAAAGGGGTCACCTTCCTTGGACAGCGCAAGGGCGGTATGCCGCAGATGGCCGGGGAATTTACCCTGAAGAAAAAGGGTATTAATCCCCAGAAGGATCTGAATCTGATCCAGAATGTGGACTTCGCCAATATCCCCGCGGCCTTCACCTCCGGGACGGGAGATTATGTCCAGCTGTTTGAGCCTCAGGCCACAGTGATCGAAAAGGAAGGCAAAGGCTACGTCATCGCCTCCTTCGGCAAGGAAAGCGGCAAGCTCCCCTACACGGTATTTATGTCCAAAAAAAGCTACATTACGAAAAATTCCGACACCGTGCAAAAATTCACCAATGCTATCCATAAGGCTCAAAAATGGGTAGAGTCCAAGTCGGTTCCGGAGATAGCGGAAGCCATCATCAGCTACTTCCCCAACACGGATAAAGCAGTGGTGGAGGGTGTGGTGAAGCGTTATAAGGAGCAGGGCTCCTTTGCCACCGACCCTATCATTGATGAAGCAGAGTGGAAGAATCTCCAGGATGTAATGGAGGCGGCAGGAGAATTGAAAACCCGAGTCCCCCTGGCGGACCTGGTGAACAATTCCTTTGCCGAAAAAGCCGCGAAGTAGGTATGGTTGGGTGAATGGTTATGGAATAGAAATTTGAAGGCCCCGCAAAGTACCCGGAAAAGCAACAGTGAATAGGCATCACTTTGCGGGGATCTGTAGATTGGAGGCTGGCGTTCCCATGGGCTCTTCAGTCCGCTTGAAGGATGTTACACATGTTTATGTCAACAAGCAAGGCGCCACGCTGGCGTTGGAGGGCATTAATTTTACCCTGAAGGATGGAGAATTCGTCAGTATTGTCGGCCCCAGCGGCTGCGGCAAAACCACATTGCTGTCCATTATGGCGGGACTCTTCAAGCCTGCAGACGGGAAGGTGGAGGTCAATGGAGCCCTTTTGGAGGGGCCGTCGCCGCATATCGGCTACATGCTCCAGCAGGATTATCTGTTCCCGTGGCGTACCATCTGGGACAATGCACTTCTGGGCTTGGAGCTCCGCAAGGCGATTACACCGGAATCCAAGGAATACACCCTTCATCTTCTGGAGGAAATGGGGCTGGCGGACACCCTCCAACGTTATCCCTCCCAGCTCTCCGGGGGAATGCGCCAACGGGTGGCGCTGGTGAGAACCCTTGCAGTGAAGCCGGATATCCTGCTGCTGGATGAGCCGTTCTCCGCTCTGGATTACCAAACCAAGCTGCAGCTGGAGGATCTGGTAGCCATGACCCTGAAGAAACACGGGAAAACGGCAGTGCTGGTCACCCATGATATCTCCGAGGCCATTGCCATGAGTGACAGAATCATAATCTTGGACCGCAATCCCGGCCGGACCCGCAGAGAAGTAGCAGTTCCAGAGGCAATCCGCAATGAATCGCCGTTTCTGGCCAGGGAGGCGGAGGGGTTTCATCCGCTGTTTCATACCATCTGGCAGGAATTCGAGGCTATAGAGAAGGATGCCGTGGAGCGGAAGGGAGGTCCCGGGCCATGAAGGAGTCCTCTGTACACCTGTCCCTTACACGCCGTGTCTGGGAGGAATACCGCGCGGCGCAAAAGAAACGCAACCGTCTCGTCCGCCTGACCCAGCTTCTGATTCTGTTGGGCGCCTTTGGCTTATGGGAGCTGGCCGGGCGGCTGAAGTGGATTGATGTGCTGCTGTTCAGTTATCCCAGCAAGATCTTCACTCTCTTGTACGAGCAAATTTCCACCGGCGAGATGCTTCCCCATATCGGCGCTACTGTGTGGGAGACTTTGGTAGGATTTATCCTGGGAACGGTGGCGGGAACAGCATTGGCGGTGCTGATCTGGTGGTCCCCCTTTCTGGAGCGTGTGCTGGACCCTTACATCGTCGTGTTGAACAGCCTGCCCAAGGTGGCATTGGGGCCGCTGTTTATCGTGGGCCTGGGTCCCGGCTATACCTCTATTATCGGAATGACGCTGGCTATCACCGTTATCATCACCACGTTGGTGGTGTACTCCAGCTTCAAGGAAGTGGATACCAATTATCTGCGGGTGATCCGGGTGTTCGGCGGAGGCAAATCGCAGATTTTCCGGAAGGCCGTTTTTCCCGCTTCGGTGCCTACTATTGTCTCCACTCTCAAGGTGAACGTAGGGCTGGCCTGGGTCGGCGTGATCGTCGGCGAGTTTCTGGTTTCCAAGCAAGGGTTGGGCTACTTGATCATATATGGCTTTCAGGTGTTCAATTTTACCCTGGTGATTGCCAGCCTGCTGGTGATTGCCGTAGTTGCCGCCTTGATGTATCAGGCTGTGGCGTGGCTGGAGAACCGGCTCAACAACCGCTGGTAAATACAATCAAAAAGGAGAGGGAATCATGTCTAATAACGTTTATACCCCCGGTCAAGTGGTGTACCAGGCGGACAATCAGCATGTGGAGGCAGCTAAAGGGGTACGGGAAAAGCTGCACGGCATCTGCAAGCAGCGGTTAATGAACCGCCACGTTATGGTAAAAACCATAGACGGGCATGAATATGAAGGGATTATCGTCTTTATCGACGACGGAAATGTATACTTGAGCCTTGCCCAGGATGAAGAATTGAACAAACGGTTTTTCCCCTACGGCGGCTTTTATGGTCCGGGTCCGGTAAATCCCGGCGGGGCCATCCTGCCGCTGGTTCTGTACAATTTGCTGGCCATTACCTTGTTGACCTGACCGATTGCATACTCCGGCTCATCAATCGCCATCGAAACCTGCGGAATCTCCGCAGGTTTTTGCTGTTTTTGTTGAAACCGCTCTGAAGGGAAACAAAAATCGTATAGAAACACCTAAAGATTCTTAAGGCCCGGAATGACAAAAACGCGGTACATTATAAACATCCCATCCAACAACGAAATTCCGCAGAAAGAAGGAGAGACCATGAAAACAGCGCCACCCGCTGTCGGAACGGGGCAAGTGCCGGCAGCCAAAGAGGCATTTTACCAAACAAAGCGGTTCAAGCAGAATATCCCGCTATTTATCATGCTTATACCGGGAATCCTCTATTATCTGATCTTCCGTTATTTGCCTATGGGCGGTCTTGTGATCGCTTTCAAAAATTACAATTTCCATGACGGCATATTGCACAGTCCATGGGTAGGGTGGAAATACTTCGAAATTTTGTTCCAGTCCCATGTTACGCTGCAAATCATCTGGAACACGCTGACCCTGAGCATTCTGAATCTGATCTTCGGATTCCCTGCGCCGATTATTATCGCCATTGCTTTGAATGAGGTCCGCAAAAACTGGCTGAAGCGCTGGATTCAAACCATCATTTACCTGCCTCACTTTTTGTCCTGGGTCATTGTGGCCGGGGTTGTACTGACCCTGTTCTCCATTGACGGCGGCACCATCAACAAGCTGCTGGGTCATTGGGGGATGGAGCCGGTTCCGTTCCTGTACCGCGCCAACTCATGGGTTGCCATCTTTATCGGCTCCGGCATGTGGAAGGAAATGGGCTTCGGCGCCATTATCTATCTTGCCGCTCTTGCCGGTATTGATCCCAGCTTGTACGAATCCGCGGGGATGGACGGCGCAGGCAAGCTGAGACAAATTTGGCATATCACCCTGCCGGGCATCCGTTCTACCATTATCCTGCTATTGATCCTTGGTATGGGCCGCCTGATGGAGGTAGGGTTTGACCAGGTTTACAATCTGCAGAATCCTACGGTCCTGGAGAAAGCGGAGGTCATCAGCACCTACGTGTACAAGGTGGGGCTTCAGCAGGCCCAGTTTGGCTTAACCACAGCCATGGGGTTGTTCGAATCCTTTGTCGGCCTGGTGCTAGTACTGTCTGCCAATGCGCTAGCCCGTAAATTCGATCAGGGACTATTCTAAGGAAAGGAGGGACATCCTCTTGAAGGAATCCACAGGCGGAAAAGTGTTTGTCGTCTTCATTCATATCGTTTTAATCCTGATTTCGCTCACCTGTATCCTGCCTTTCCTGCATCTGATTGCATTGTCCGTAAGCTCGGGACATGCCGTTGATCTGGGGCAGGTCTGGTTCTGGCCAGTGGGGCTTGACTTCACCGTGTACAAATACTTTTTCGAGAATACACCAGCCCTCCGCGCCTTCACAAACAGTGTCACCATTACCATATTCGGAACCTTGTTGAGCATGCTGGCCACTGTGCTGACAGCGTATCCCTTGTCCCGCCGGTATCTTTATGCCCGCAAGCCAATTACAACGGCCGCATTGTTCACCATGCTTTTCGGGGGCGGCATGATCCCCACTTATCTGGTCATGAACAACCTGCATTTGACCAATACCTACTGGTCCCTCTGGTTTGGCGGGCTGATCAGCACGTATAATATGCTGATTATGAAAAGCTACTTTGAGAGCATCCCGGGGGAAGTGGTGGATTCCGCCCAGATCGACGGCTGCGGCGAGGTTCAGCTCCTTACACGCATCATCCTGCCGTTGTCTCTCCCCATGCTGGCTACACTGACGCTGTTCTATGGCGTCGGTTACTGGAACATGTTCATGAGCGTCATCCTTTACATCAACAAGACGAACCTGCAGAATTTGACTGTGATCGTCCAGGGTATGCTGCAGATTCAAGGAAACTTCAACGTGTCGGCCATGGATATGATGCAGCAGCAGGAAATGGTGTCTGAAAAGCTGAAGGCGGTTGGCGTTATGGTCATGGTTGTGCCGATGCTGGCAGTATATCCGTTCCTGCAGAAGTATTTTGTCAAGGGGATTATGCTTGGCTCTATCAAAGGGTAGTCATGCAATCAATCATAGATTAAGGGGGACTCCACATGGAAAGACAATCATCTGCAACAAAAATGAAGGTCACGGTGGCATTGGGGTTGACGGCGGTGATGGCGGCTGGGGCAGTGGGCTGCAGCCAAAAGGAAGAAGGAACAAAAGGGAAAACCGAAGAAAAAGCTACAATTACGGTTTCCAACTATGACAGAGGCAATATTCCCGCAGCGGAGGGAACCGTTGAGGACAACCGCTGGACCAAGTGGATCAATGAGCATTCTCCCGTAACGGCCAAGTATGTGCCGATTGCCCGGGCAGAAGCAGTGAAGAAGCTGAATGTGCTGTTCGCATCGGGCAGTGCGCCTGATATTGTCAATGATTATGATACGGGGTTCCGGAATTCCTTGTACCAGCAGAAGCAGCTGATGCCGCTGGACGATTATTTGAAATATGCGCCTGAATATGAGAAGCTGCTGGAGAAATATCCCCAGCTCCGCAAAATCGGCACCAAGCCGGACGGCAAGCTTTACGAAATCGGCAAAATCAATGAACCCCATCTGCAGAGCGTAGCCTTTATCCGGATGGATTGGCTGAAGAAGCTGAAGCTGGAGGTTCCCAAAACCACCGACGAATTGCTTGTGGTTCTGAAGGCTTTCGTAGAGCAGGATCCTGACGGCAACGGGAAGAAGGATACGTACGGAACCAATATGAGCTACACCTCGGACGGCATGGTGGATTCCATGTTCGGCTCCTACGGGTGGAAAATCTCCAGTGACGACAAAATTGTAAGAACCTGGGACAATACCCTGGAATCCCTGAAATTCAAAAAGAAGATGTTTGAGGAAGGACTTATCGATAAGGATTACCTGGCGGACAAGAATGGAGCCAAAGCCAAGCAGGATTTTCTGAACGGCAAAGTTGGCGTTTATCTGCCACCAGCAATCACCAACTGGTTTGAGAATACAGTTACGGATGTCAAAACCCTCAAAAAGGTTGTTCCGGAGGCGGAGATCGCACCGATGGCGCAGCCCAAGTCTGCTATGGGACAATACGTCCACCATGTGGTGAATCCGGTGCAAATGACCACAGTAATCAATGCTGCGGCCAAAAATCCCAAGGCGGCTATGGAATACATTAATTTCATTATCAAGCCGGAGACCAGTCTGATTCTCAAGAAAGGTGTGGAAGGAGAGCATTGGAAGAAGGGTGCGGACGGCTTCCCCAAGGTGATTGATCCTGCCAAGAATGCCAAGGAGCTGGATTGGGCTGCGGACTACTCCATGTTTTACTCCATCCCGGAGAATCCGCTCTTGATCTCCACTACGGCCTTTGATGTGAGTGATCCCGACCAGAAGGCAGGTCTGGAGATGCTGAAGAAGGCCGACGAATTCCTGCTGAATCCCGACGCCCAGTATCCTGCACTGAGCCATTATGAGCATATGCCTACCCTGCCCAGCGATTTGGTCGTAGTTAATACCAATGTGGACAAGGAAATGAAGGACATTTTTACCAAAGGTATTATTGGCGGGCCCAAGTATACCCCTGAGCAAGCCGTAGCGGATGCCAAGGCAGCCTGGGAAAGAGGCGGCGGCAAGCAAATTGAGGAATTCATGAATACCTGGTATAAAGAGAATAAGGACAGAGCTTTCCTTGGCAAGGACATCCTGGACCTGGTCCGTTCCCAACACAAGTAAGAGAAGGAGTATATAATCATGACAAATGAAAACCTGCTGCAAAAGATCGAACTGGTCGTGGACAGGCTTATGAACCTGGGCGGCAGCGACTACGAGAAGGATAAAACTGTCGTCCACGCCGATACCAAAAAGGGAATTGTCCAACGGGATTTCGGCATTGAGGAATGGGACTGGCCCCAGGGAGTTGGCCTATATGGCTTGTATAAGCTGCAGAAGTCCGACGGCGGCAACCGGTACACGGAATTCTTCCGGCACTGGTATTCCCGCAATCTGGAGGCGGGTCTGCCCTCCAAGAACATTAACACTACTGCCCCTTACCTGGCTTTGGTTCTGCTCCTGGACCAGCTTGAAGCATCCGAACCGCTGGAGCAGTTATGCCGGGAGCATGCGGACTGGCTCATCCATGAGCTGCCGAAAACCAAAGAGGGCGGCTTCCAGCATACCGTCACTGCCATCGGCAACCGGGACGGCGTCCACCTGCACAACGGGCAGCTGTGGATTGATACCCTCTTTATGGCGGTGCTGTTCCTGAACCAGGCGGGACGCAAGTTCAATCGGCCGGAGTGGGAGCAGGAAGCGGTACGCCAAATCCTGATTCATATCAAATACCTGTACGACAAGCATACCGGACTGTTCTTCCATGGCTGGAGCTTCGAGCGCAACGATAACTTCGGCAGCATCTTCTGGTGCCGCGGCAATTCCTGGTTTACCTACGGCTTGGTGGATTATTTGGAAACCTGCGCGGATACGCTGAACCCGGGCGTTCGTCAATTCCTGGTGGATACGTATAAGGCTCAGGTCAATGCCTTGGTTCCGCTCCAAGCCGCTTCAGGTCTCTGGCATACGGTTCTGCAGGACCCCACCAGCTACGAAGAGGTATCCGGATCGGCTGCCATTGCCGCGGGTATCCTCAAAGGCATCAAAACCGGTCTTCTGGATTCCTCCTATCAGGCTGTTGCGGACAAGGCCATTGAGGCGGTCTGCCAAAATATCAGTGAAGACGGAACTGTGCTGAATGTATCGGCCGGAACCGGGATGGGAATGGACAAGGAGCATTATCGAAACATCACCATCATGCCGATGGCATACGGTCAGTCCCTCACTCTTATTGCATTGTATGAAGCTCTAAAATAATACAGCTAAACCGGAACGCTGATGTGGTGCGCTTCCTTCCCAGTAGACAGGTCAATGGAAAACCTTGTTTACGGGGAAGGAAGCGTTTTATAATACAAATGGAATTTAAGGAGGGGGCCGATTGCATCCAACAAGCTGGCCGGGTTATATAACCCGTAGAATAAAGAGCAGCTTCAAGATCAAGCTGATCGTGCTGCTCTCATGTATGGTAGCACTTGCCTTTGCCTTGGCAGGCTGGATGGTATACCGGTCCAACATCCAGTTAATGGAGGATGAAATCAGCAAGCAGTTCTCCATTGCCAACGAACAGGCATTGGCCAGACTGGAGATGTCCTTCCAGGAAATCAACCGGGTATCCCAATCCATAATCTTGAATCCGTATATCGAGCAATTCCTTAGAGAGAACACCGTTCTCCCAAGCGATTCCTATACGGAATTCAAGAACCGCAAGTATGTGGAGGAGCAGCTGAACATGCTCTTGGTGGATGCGCCGATGATCCGCTCTGTTTTTTTGTACAATGAAAATCGGGAAATGACTGTCCTCTCCAAAAACGGTGCATCCGGGGAGATGGGAGCGGATGATCTGGCCCGGATGATGGACAAGCTCAAGCCTCACCGGGGGAATATAATCTGGGGCCGGGCAGAAGCGGCCAGTACCATCGATCCCGACGGGCGGAGAACCGTTCTGGTTGCTGCCAGGCGGATGCTAAATGAAAAGCTGATGCCTTATGGCACCATGGTTTTGGTAATGGAGGAAACCCTAATCTCCAAGGTGCTGCGGGATATTACGGAGAACGGCAAGGTGCTGCTGCTGGAGCCCATGGGCAGTATGCTTTATTCCAATGCCGACCAAAGCGACTTGGGCCAGCTTATGCAGCTGACACAAGAGCCTTATCCCCGGTACGTCAAAATGAACGGCATCACCTATCTGTTTGTCCGCCACGAGCTGATCCCGGCGGGCTTTACCTTATACGGCGGGGCATCCCTGCAGGAGATTCAGAGGAAAAACAAGGACATAATCCAGGTCTTTGCAGCGGCGGGAATCGGCGTGATCCTGCTCAGTGCGCTGCTGATTACCATATCCACCCGGACTCTCCTGACTCCTTTGGCACATCTGATGCAGGGGCTTCGAACGCTGCGTTCCGGTGATTTCACCGTCCGTTTGCGGGTGGACTCCGGAGATGAGCTGGGTTATATCGGCGACAGCTTCAACAGTATGGCGGAGCAGGTAAGCGAGCTGATCAATAAGGTTTATTTGGCCCAGATCAGTCAGCGGGAATCGGAGCTGAAGGCCATTCAGGCGCAGCTGAATCCTCATTACTTGCATAATCTGTTCAATGAGCTTTATTGGAAGCTGTACGGCGACGACCAGGAGGAGGCAGCGCTTCTGATCAATGCGATCTCGGAGATGCTGAAATATTCCCTGAAATCCGTCCAAACGGATACCACCCTCGGGGAAGAACTGCATCAGATCAGAAACTACATTAAAATCCAGACAGAGCTGTTTACCGGCGAAATTGAAACCATTATTCAAGCCGAAGAATCCTTATTGAGCCTGCGGATGATGAGGTCTCTTTTGCTGCCTGTGGTAGAAAATGTGTTTGTACATGCCTTCCGCGATATGGACTTGGACCGGGTGCTGCGGATTAAAGCCTACGTGCAGCAGGAAGCGCTGCATATTGAGGTGGCCGACAACGGTTGCGGCATGGATCAAACCACCCTCAAGGCTCTGACGAAGGCGGAAGCGGTGCCGGCTGATGGCAATAAAACAGGCATCGGCTACAAAAGTGTACTGCGTCGTATTGAATTGGTGTACGGGCCCGAATATGGGGTGGAGATTACAAGCACTCCCGGGAAAGGAACCGTTGTTCATATGACGCTTCCGATTCAGGCTGCTGTTCTGGAAAACGGGGAGGGGGGGAACGGATGAAGGGCAAGCTTTTTGTCGCGGAGGATCAGCCCAATTTCCGCAAGGGATTGTTGAAGCTGGCGGGAAAACGCTCCGCCGAATGGGTGGTGACAGGCGAAGCGGCCAATGGCCGGGATGCCTTGTCATTAATGGAGGGCAACGTGCCGGATCTCCTGCTGACCGATATCCGGATGCCTCATATAGACGGCCTGCAGCTGGCCGAAGAAATCCGAAACCGCGGCTGGATGACCAAAATTGTGATTGTCACCGGTTTTAAGGACTTTACGTATGCCCAGGCTGCCGTCAAGTTCGGGGTGCTGGATTTTATCACGAAACCGTGTGTGGAAACGGATATATTAAGCGTGCTCGACCGGATTTATGTGCAGCTGATTGAAGAGAGTCAGTCCCAGCTTGTGGTGGAGGGCTGGAAGCGGCAGCATGAGGACAGTGAGCTGCGTTCGGCGATGATGGGTATGCCCTGCAATAACGCAGAGGTGGAATCGCTGCTGCGTCGGATGGGGAAGTGCGAGCTGTTTGTGCTCCGTATTCCCAACTATTTTCCTCCGGAGAAGCATTATTCCGCCCAGGATGTGCCGCTTCTGCAGTTTGCTTTCGTGAATATAGCGGGAGAACACCTGAATAAATGGTTTCCCGGAGGTTTCCGGCTGTTTCCGTTGAACGCTTCGGAATGGGCATTATTAATCGACCGGAATGTTTCCAGGCCGGAAACCGCCTTCTCCTGGCAGCAGATCCTCTCCGAATCTGTCCAGCATTATCTCCGGCTGATGCTCGAATGCAGCGTTCAAGGGGTATGCGGCAGTATGGAGCAGCTGCGGGAAGGCTACAAACGGTATTGCCGGGAGGGCGACAGAGAGCACGCCTCCGTCAATGAATCCCTCCTTAATCAGACGGCCTTGTACGAGAAGGAGACGGAGATTGTCACCTGGCTGATGTCGGAGGATAACGGCAGACTGAGCAGAGAGCTGCAGGAGCAAGCCCTGCGTATTAGCCATCTGCCCCCGCAAACTGCCAAAATCGAAGCACTGCTGCTGGCGTCCGCCATTCTCCGGCTGGTGCAGGTCCAGTTTCCCGAATGGCAAATGGCCGTACATCCCATCGAATGGGATACGGTCTACAAATGCGTCACACCGGAGGATATTACCGCTTGGCTGCAGGTATACATCCATGAATTTCTGGAGTCCTACAACAAATGGCTGGCCAGCAAAAACGATAATCCGGTGAAGCAGGCCATCCGGTTTATGGAGGAATCCTACATGGGAGGCTGCGGCTTGGCGGAGGTGGCGGCTCATGTCCATCTGAACCCCAGCTATTTCAGCAACCTGTTCAAGAAAGAAACGGGAGAAAGTGTCACCGGCTACATCCAGAATTTGCGGGTACAAAAAGCCAAGCTGCTGCTGAAAAGCACCGATATGAAAATATTCGAAATTTCCGAGGCGACGGGCTTCAATGATTCCAATTATTTCACGCATATGTTTAATAAAATAGCAGGTGTTTCCCCGAAGGAATACCGCAAACAGATGGCCGGCAAGTGATTCTCCCATGGATGGCCCTCCGAAAACAGCTCATTTACACCAAGCCGCAGACGGTGTTAATATGAGGTTTTGAAAGGAGTGGGATCGGGATCATGGGAATCCGTTTTGTCAAAACGGCGGCTGCCGTTTATTTGTCTATTCTGGCCGCCAAGCTGCTGCATCTGGATTATGCCTTAAGCGCCGGACTTATAGCGGTGTTAGGAATTGACGTTACCCTGAAGCGGAGCCTCAACACCATTCTGGTGCGTATAGCCGCTTCCTTATCAGGGCTGTTAATTGCTTCGGTTATTTTTTTGCTGCTGGGTTTTCATCTATGGACCATTCCGGTGTTTGTGCTCATTGTGTATCCTTTACAAGCCCGCTTCAAGCTAAGCGACGGGATTGTATTAAGCTCCGTGCTGGTGTTCCATATGGTGGACAAGCAGGTGGTAACCTGGGGCAACCTGTTCAATGAGGTGGCGCTCTTGTTAATCGGCATGGGGATTGCTTCTATTATGAATCTGCTGTACCGGCCGCGGACGGATGCGGATCTGGAGGCCGCCAAACGCAGGGTAAACGGGCTGTTCTCCGCCATCTTCCTCCATATGGCCGATCATCTCCGGGACCCGGCCACGGTTTGGGACGGCAATGAGCTTTTGGAGGCGCCTGAGGCCATCAAGGAGGGGCTGGAGCTGTCACGCCGCACAGCCGAAAACAAGCTGTTTCAGGCGGAGGACCAGTGGACCCCTTATTTCGAAATGCGGCGCCAGCATTTTGATTCCATCCAGAGGATGATTGATCTGCTGGCCCAGGTATACCAGACACTGCCTCATGGGGAAGCGGTGGCTGGGCTGTTCGATTCCTTAAGCGGTGGTGTGAAATCCGACTATTATGCCGGAGAGGTGGAGGTGTCCCTCTTGCAGCTGGAGAAGGAATTCAAAGCCATGCCGCTGCCTGTAACCAGAGAGGAATTCGAAATGCGCTCCGCTCTTCTCCAGCTCTGCCTGGAGCTCAAAACGTATCTGGCCATGTCCCGGAAGGGCAAAAAAATCCGCCGGCAGGAGGGGGAAGCGGCACAACCTGCCTGAATGCAGGCTTGTCCGCAACATATTTTGTCCCTTCCGGCAAAAATAGTTGTCACTCTAGACGAATGTCCTGCATACAATTACATTGAATGATTGTATGGAGGAGGTTGACAGAATGTCTACTTATACAGATAGAGACTTGCAAGCAAGAGAGATTATTACGAAAGCAGTGTGCGGCAAAGGTCGTAAGTTTAGCCAAGTGAGTCATACCGTGGTTCCGCCTCATGCTCCTACCAGCATTCTTGGCGCCTGGATTATCAACAACCAGTACGAGGCCCAAAAAGCAGGCGAGAGCGTTGAGGTAGTCGGAACCTACGATATCAACATCTGGTACTCTTACGACAAGAACACGAAGACCGATGTAGCCAAAGAAACGGTCTCTTATGTGGATACGGTGCCGCTGTCCTATCTGGACAAAAAACACAGAGGCATCACCGCCGAAGTATCCGCATTGGCTACCCAGGAGCCCAACTGCATTGAAGCAGTGGTTTCCTCCTCCGGCACAGGGGTTGTGATCCGGGTGGAGCGGGAGTTCAAGGTGGAGCTTGTGGCGGAAACCAAGGTGCGGGTCATCGTCAGCCCTTATGACCTGGACGACGAGGACAAGAATCTGGACTTCGATGCCGCCGCTGATGACGGCGACTATGAGGATTTGGATCCTGATCTTCTGGAGGACAATTGACAGCCTTCCCCCAAAAGTCCGAAGGGTCCTGCAGCGGATTTCGGTGCCTTTTGGGGGATCCCCCACCAGAATTTGCGGGTACACCGCATTTTCTGCGAAGATCCTTCTTCTTACTTACAGGATATGCCGCATAATGCTTTTCGGATGGGGGCGAATGCCCTCTTTTTTGTTAAAGTTAAAAAAATCTCCAATCATAAAAAGGCGGGATCGCCATGTCCATGTTTGTGTTATACGGTGGTGTTGCGTCGGTGGGGATGCTGCCCCTTTACTTGAGGATTCCCTCAGGAGAGCGGCTGCCGGCGGGAAAATCTCCCAAGGCCGTTCTCCAGTGGGGAGTGCCGGCTCAGGATGCCCAAGCCCAGTTTGTGCTGAATCCCTTGAAAGCGTTGATCCGGGCAGGCCACCGACGCACCTGCCGGGAGTTCTGGCGGCAGAACGGCATGAAGGCGGCCGGTGAAAATGAAGAATGGGCGTATGAATTCCAGGTGGCCGTGTTCCAGATGGATGCGTTGGCGATTTGGACCAAAGCGGGCACCGCCGCGTTGGTGCCTGCCGGAGGCAGGGCCCGTATGGTCCGGAGAGGAAGGCTTTTGTCTCCGCCTGTAAGTGGCGGAGCTGCCGGATGGCGGGAGCTGCCGCCGGAGGAGCAGGAGGCTTATCATATCCGACGGGCCAAGCGGGATGCGGTTAGAGCAGTATATACCCTGGGGCTTTGTACGGGGCTGGTGAAGGTGGGCATCAACCGGGAGGGGAACACCGTTCTGATCGGACTGGAGGCTTGTCCGGTATTGGATGACAGGCTGGCGGAGCTGTTTGCCGAGGCGATGAACCGGTATGCGGAGAAGCTGGAGACAGCAGAGAAGACGGAAGGAAGCTGGCAATCCGGCATTGCTGCGCCAGCGGGTGTCCGTCTGGGAGCAGACCCGGAGTTTGTGCTGCGCCGTCCGGACGGCGGGTTTGTGCCTGCCAACCGTTTCCTGGAAAAGTCAGGTACGGTAGGCTGCGATGCCGTTGTGCTGTCCCGGGACCGGGTGATCCATCCCTTGGCCGAGCTCCGGCCCAAACCTTGTGACACGCCCCGGGAGCTGGTACGGGAGCTGTACCGGACCATGCGCCAGGCTGCGCGGCAAATCCCGGATACCTCCTTGTCCTGGCTGGCTGGGAGTATGCCCGGCAAGGGGCTCTCCACAGGCGGGCATGTGCATATCAGCGGGGTCTGGCTGCATCATCATTTGCTCCGGGCCTTGGACAATTATGTTGCTCTTCCTTTGGTTTTGGCGGAGGGAGAGGCGGCGGGACAACGCCGGCCCAAATACGGGTTTCTGGGCGATGTCCGCCGCAAGCGCCACGGTGGCTTCGAATACCGGACGCTGCCCAGCTGGCTGTCCGACCCGGATCTGGCCTTGGCTGTCCTGACGCTGATGCATATGGTTGCCCTGTACTACCGGGAGCTCCGCCAGACACCCCTGGATCATCTGGATGTCCAACGGGCGTATTACAACGGCGATAAGGCCGAGCTTCTGCCCATTGCCCGCAAGCTGTGGGCGGATTTGATGCGCCTGCCCGCTTACCGCAACAGCCGGGCGGTATTGGAGCCGTTCCGGGAGCGTCTGTTCCGGATGGAGGGCTGGGATGAGCAGGCAGATTTCCGCAAGCCGTGGAAAATCCCGCCTTATCAAGAGAAAGGCGCCACTCCCCCCGCATTCATGCTATAATTAATGATATGTTTTGAGAATATCTGCAAGAAAATCAAATGTTTCGTGACCGTTCGACAGTACGGCGGAGGATGGATATGGCTAAATATACACCGATGATGGAACAGTATCTGGCCGTCAAGGCCCAGGTACCGGATGCATTTTTGTTTTTCCGGCTTGGCGATTTTTACGAAATGTTCTTCGAGGATGCG
Organism: Bacillota bacterium; assembly: GCA_023386955.1. Lineage (GTDB taxonomy): Bacteria > Bacillota > Bacilli > Paenibacillales > NBRC-103111 > Paenibacillus_AR > Paenibacillus_AR mesotrionivorans. The sequence goes on along the minus strand of JAEWIS010000038.1, from coordinate 87,673 downwards.
ATTCAGGCATCCCGGGAGCTGGAAATTACCCTGACCGGCAGGGAAGGCGGCGCGGAGGAGCGCATACCCATGTGCGGCGTGCCTTATCATTCAGCGGACAACTACATCGCCCGGCTGATTGAGAAGGGGTACAAGGTCGCCATCTGCGAGCAGATGGAGAGTCCGTCGGAGACCAAAGGGATGGTCCGGCGGGAAATTGTACGTATTGTTACTCCGGGCACCCTGATGGACGGCAAGCTGCTCAGCGAATCCGTCAACAATTACATAGCGAGTGTGGTTAAGGAAGAGAACGGGATCGGCTTTGCCGTGTGCGACATCAGCACCGGTGAGCTGTATACGGCTGCATTGCCGGGTACGGAGGCGCTGTTGGATGAGCTGTCCGTATACGGTCCCAAGGAAATCATCGGCACGGCAGAAGCGGTGGAGTGGCTGAAGAGGAATGGGGCTTCGGCTCTCCGTCCGCCTGTTTATACGGTGTGGGACAAGGAGGATCCCCAAGCGCTGGAGGCCCAGTACGGGGAGGAGGAGCTGCACAAGCTTAGCGCCATGACCCGCCGGACCGTCTCCCTCTTGATTGCATATTTGGGCGAAACCCAGAAACGATCCTTGGGGCATATGACCCGGATCGAAATTTACCGTCCCTCCCAATACATGGTGATGGACCCGTTTACCCGCCGGAATCTGGAGCTGACGGAAACGGTGCGGGACCGCGCGAAACGCGGCTCCCTCCTGTGGCTGCTGGATGAAACCGTCACCTCCATGGGTGGTCGTCTGCTCCGCCGTTGGATCGAGAAGCCCCTGGTAAACCGGGATCGGGTGGAGGAGCGGCTGGAGGCTGTGGATGCCCTGTACAATAATCTGATTGTCCGGGAGGATCTGCGGCAAAGCTTGAAGGATGTTTATGATCTGGAGCGGCTGACGGCCAGGGTATCCTATGGCAGTGCCAATGCCCGGGACATGCTTGCGCTGAAAATATCCTTAAGCCGTATGCCGGAAGCGGTGCGTCTCTGCCGGGAATCCGGATCACGGTCACTTGCGGCTCTGGTGGAAGGCTTGGACGAGTGTGCGGATGTCCAGGAATGGATCGCCTCTGCTATTGTGGACGAGCCTCCCGTTTCCGTCAGGGACGGCGGCATGATCCGGCTGGGCTATAACGACAGGCTGGACCAGCTGAAGGAAGCCAACCAGAACGGCAAACAATGGCTGGCCGAGCTGGAGCAGAAGGAACGGGAGCGCACCGGAATCCGCTCTCTGAAGGTCGGCTTTAATAAAGTGTTCGGCTATTATATCGAAATTACGCGCAGCCACCTGGCCAACCTGCCGGAAGGTCTGTATGAACGGAAGCAGACCTTGGCCAACGCGGAGCGCTTCATTACCCCCGAGCTGAAGGAAAAGGAGGCGCTGATCCTCGAGGCCGAGGAGAAGATGGTGGATGTGGAGTACGCCCTCTTCAACGAGCTGCGGGAGAAAATTGCCCTCCAGGTCCACCGGTTGCAGCGGCTTGCTGAAGTGGTTGCCGCCGTGGATGTGTACCAGTCGCTGGCCTCCGTCAGCGCACGCCGGCGCTTCCGTAAGCCGGAGCTGTCGGCCGGTTATGATCTGACCGTTGCCGGAGGCCGCCATCCTGTGGTGGAGGCGGTGATGCAGGATGGCTCCTTCGTAACCAATGATACGGCCATGACGGCGGAAGGCGGCCCCATGCTGCTGATTACCGGCCCCAATATGGCCGGCAAAAGCACCTACATGCGCCAGGTGGCCATTATTTGCATTATGGCCCAAATCGGCTGCTTCGTACCGGCGGAGAGGGCGGTTATTCCCATGACCGACCGGATCTTTACCCGGATCGGGGCGGCGGATGATCTCATCGGCGGACAAAGCACCTTTATGGTAGAGATGATGGACATCCAGGTGATGACGGAGAAGGCTACACGCCAGAGTTTGGTCATCATCGACGAACTGGGCAGAGGCACCTCCACCGGGGAAGGGATGGCCATCGCCCAAGCAGTGATCGAGTTTATGCACGACCGGGTGGGCTGCAAAACGCTGGTCTCCACCCACTTCCACGAGCTGGCCCATCTGGAGGAGAGCCTGGCCGGGCTTAAGAATTACTGCATGGCCGTGAAGGAGAGCGACGGCCAGGTTACCTTCCTGCGCAAGCTGATTCCCGGTGCGGCCAGCACCAGCTACGGCATCTATTGCGCGCGGATTGCCGGTTTGCCCGGCGGTATTATCGACCGGGCGTACCAGCTGCTGGGCGCCTTCGAGGAGCGCGCAGGGGCGGTAGAGGCGGCGGTGTCGCTGGAGCGGGAGTCTGAGGAGCCTGAGCTTGTACCAGCGGTTCCTGTTGTGCCTTCTGCCTCGGTTGCTGCTGCTCCCGAAGCCTTGGTGGAGACAGCTCCTGCGGTGCAGCTGAGCCTTTTCGGGCTGGAGGAGGACAAACCCTCTGCAGCGGATAAGGCCAAACGCAAGCAGGATGCTCGTACGGAAGGGGTTATGTCCTCCATCCGGGAGATGGATCTGATGAATATGACCCCCATGATGGCCATGAACCTGCTTTATGAGTTGAAGCGGAAGCTGGACGGAAAATAAATCCAATACAGACATGACGAGAGGGGATTCACCCATGAGATTCGCCTTAATCAATAAAAGCAGGGCGGCAGACCGCAAAAGCCATTTGCCCGTCTGGAAGAAAATCGGCTTGTCGGCGGTTGTGGCCACCCTTGCCCTTCCTGCCTGGAGCGCTTACGCCAGCGTTTCCTCAGACAGAATGCAGCAGGTATTGGAGATTCTCTCCACAAGCCATGTGAGCGGCGCCTCGGAGGAAGCCTTAAGCGATGCGGCTATTCAAGCCATGGTGCAATCGCTGAATGATCCGTATACGGAATTTATGGACAAGAAGCAATGGAGCCAATTCGAGGGCAGTCTGGCCCGCAATTATGTCGGAGTGGGGATTCTCATCAGCCAAACGATGGAAGGGGTCTACATCGAGCAGGTATTTAAGAACTCCTCTGCGGAAGCGGCAGGCCTGCGGGCCGATGATATCATCGTGAAGGTCAACGAAACCGAAATTACGGCGGACAATGCCAAGGATGTAGTCACCTTTATCACCGGTGAGGAAAATAGCAATGTCACCATCACCGTGCTCCGCGGCGGCGAGCGGCTGGCTCTGACCATGCCGCGGAAAGCCGTTTCCCTGCCTGTGGTGGACAGTGCATATCTGGATGGCGGTGTGGGGTATCTCCGGGTATACAGCTTCTCTGATAATTCGGATGAGCAGTTTACGGAAATCCTGGACGGGTTCCGCGCCAAAAGCGATTTCCGCTCTTTGGTTATCGATCTCCGGGACAACCCTGGGGGTCTCCTGGAATCCGCGGGGTACATGGCCTCCAATTTTATTAAGGACAAGATTCTGATCCACACCAAAACCCGCAACGGAACGGATAATCCGGTCAATATTGTCGGAGGCACCACCTTGTCCCAGCCCGTATACGTGCTGGTTAATGAGAACAGCGCCAGCGCTTCGGAAATCCTGGCAGGTGCGCTGCAGGATTACAAGGTGGCAGTGATTGCCGGTACCAATACCTACGGCAAGGGCAGCGTCCAGAATATCTACAGCCTGAGCGAAGGCTCCAAGCTGAAGGTAACCATTGAAGAATATCTGACGCCGTTGGGCCATCCGGTCAATAAGGTAGGCATCAAGCCGGATCTGGAGCTGGAAGGCGGTATGAACCAGCTGCTCCACGTGCTGCGTCTGGCGGGAGTCCAGAATTTCAAGGTGGAGAAAAAACGCTCTGTGGTTACGGTGAATGGCATGAAGGTGGAGGATTCCCTGCCCGCCGTTGAAGAGAACGGCAAGCTGTGGGTGCATTCCCGTGTGCTGGCTGCATTGGCCGGCGCGGAATTGAAGTGGGTTCCCGAGTCTCAGGGAGTGGAGCTGTCCGTGAAGGGACAAGCACCGGTTCTTCTGGCCGGCAGTGAGGCGAAGATGGTAGGCGATTACCTGCTTCTGGATGCCGCCGCTTTTGCCCGGAGCTTCCCTGGCATTAAGCTTGAGGGTACATTGGACCAGCTGGTGCTGAGCTCTGCTGCGGTGAACTGATATGGGTGTGATCCGGGTATTGGATGACCACATTGCCAATCAGATTGCGGCGGGCGAGGTTGTGGAGCGGCCCTCCTCGGTGGTGAAGGAGCTGGTGGAAAATGCCATCGACGCCGGAAGCACCCGGATCGATGTGACGGTGGAGGACGGCGGTCTGGCTCTGATCCGGATTGCCGATAACGGCAGCGGCATCGGGGCGGATGATCTGGAGCGTGCGTTCCAGCGCCATGCCACCAGCAAAATATCCTCGGGCAAGGACTTGTTTCATATCCGGACGTTGGGCTTCCGGGGTGAGGCTCTGCCCAGTATAGCGGCGGTATCCAAGGTGGAATGTGTCTCAGCTTCGGATGACAGCGGGCTGGGACGGCGCATTGAGCTTGCCGGAGGCCAGCTGCTTGCCCATGAGGATGCGGCGGCGAGCAGGGGCACGGACATCCGCATCAAGGAGCTGTTCTACAATACCCCGGCCCGGCTCAAATACATGAAGACCATCCAGACGGAGCTGGGACATATCTCCGACTTTATCTACCGGCTGGCCTTGTCCCATCCGCAGATCGCCTTTTTGCTCAAGCATAACGGGAATACGCTGGTTCAGACGCTGGGCAACGGGGACTTGCTGTCCGTTATTGCCGCCATCTATGGGACAGGCGTAGCCAAGAAGATGCTGCCGATCAAAGGGGAGAGTCTCGATTACCGGATCAGCGGCTATATCTGCCGTCCAGAGGAAACAAGGGCTGGGCGCCATGCCATCTCCACCGTCATTAACGGGCGGTACATCCGCAACTATGCCGTGGCGCAGGCGCTGGTCAAGGCTTACCATACACTTCTGCCCATCAACCGCTTCCCGATAGCCGTCCTGCATATTGAGATGGAGCCGTCGCTGTTGGATGTGAACGTCCATCCCTCCAAAATGGAGGTCCGGTTCAGCAAGGAGCCGGAGCTATTGGAATTTGTGGAGGAAACAGCTGCCCGCATTCTGCGGGGGACTGCCCATATCCCGCAGGGGGCCCAGCCCCAGGCCAAGGCGGCGGCTAAGCCGGCGGTGATCCAGGAGCAGCTGGAGCTGTACCGGCCCCAGCCTCAGGTTCAAGCTCAAGCTCCGTCAGGCGCAACCCCGGTAAGTGAGAAGACTGGACCTGTTCAGCCCCGTGAGCCGGAAAATGCTTGGAGCCGGGAGCAAACCCTTCCCTCCGGGAGTACACCGTACCCGGGGGAGCAGCAAGCTTCCCGCAGCACCGGGGCTGCTTCCGGTTATCCCGGTAGCCCATCTTCCACCAGAGCCGGCTCGTCCTCGGGCGTGGGGGCTGCTTCAGGCGGTTACCCGGCCCCCGCAAGAAACCTGCCCCAGCGGGAGCAGCCGCCCCGGCCTGAAACGGTGCAGAAGCTGCTGGTTTCACTGGAGCACGTGGACGGTACAGACACAGCCGATGAGGCGGAAGTGACTGATGCGCAAGCAGGTTCGAAGCGCAGCCTGCCGAGGCTGCCGGAGCTGGACCCCATCGGCCAGCTGCATGGCACCTATATTGTGGCGCAGAATCCGGAAGGGCTATACCTGATTGACCAGCATGCTGCCCATGAACGCATCAATTACGAGTATTATTACGATTTGTTCGGACGCCCCCAGGGGGCCAGCCAGGAGCTTCTGGTGCCTATAACCTTGGAATTCACTCCATCCGAGGCGGAGGTGCTGAAGGGCAGACTCCCGGTTCTGGAGCAATCCGGAGTTTATCTGGAAGCCTTCGGCGGCAGTACCTTTCTGGTCCGGGCTTATCCGCACTGGCTTCCCCCCGGGGAGGAGCGGGAGATTGTTACGGAGATCTGCGAATGGGTGCTTGCCGAACGCAAGCAGGTGGACCTGTCCAAGCTGCGGGAAAAAGCCTCCACCCTATGCTCCTGCAAGGCCTCCATCAAAGCCAATCAGTCCTTGACCCGGGTGGAGATGGAGGCGCTCCTGGACAGGCTCTCCTCCTGCAGAATGCCGTATACCTGCCCTCACGGCAGGCCCATCGTCATCAGCTTCTCCACCTATGAGCTGGAAAAGATGTTCAAGCGGGTCATGTAAACGGGCTTCGCTGCACACAAGAAAACGGACCGGAGCTTACGCTCGCCTGGTCCGTTTTCTTGTATTCAGTGCTGTCCGCTGTCAGCAGGGGCGGGGACGCGGACGGTGATGACAGGGACATGGCTTCGGCCGGGGCGGAAGCGGCCGGGGCGGATTGCCGTGATAACGCCGGTACACCCGAACGTTGGTGCGTTCGGTTATCCGAGTAAATCCATGGCTGACCAGGCAGGCATGAGCGTCGGAAAGCCTTTTGCCCACTTGGATTTCCTCCTTGCAGGGGGCGGCGCTGCCGACGACACAGCTTCCGGTAATCCGGAGCACGCCGTCAACGGTGGCAACCCGCAGAGTAACCACATCAGGCTTATGGACACGGCGGAAATTTCGGCTCATCGTAATCTCTCCTTTGCGGTAAGAGTTATTATAGTAGATGAGTCCATGAGGTTGTCTGTCACGGCCATGAGCCATGAGCCATACGCCCGATTCGCATTTCCGCGGATTGTGGTTTATAATGGGTAGGAATTATGCTAACATATTGACAGGGAATGGAAAATTATCATGCTTGTAACCACCTCGTATCATCCGTCGACTACGGAATTGGACCAAGCCCGGAGTCTGGCCGTCAGACTTGGCTGCCGGTATGTGCAGCGGAGGCAATCCTCCTTGCCCCGCCTTCAACGGGAGCATGGCACTCAAGATATTATAGTTGCTACTACCTTGGGGCTGCGGTATTTTCCCGAAGGAAGCAAGGAACCGTTTTTCTTTCATCCCAGCTCTGCCCAGGTGCGGATCAAACGACTGCTTCAGGGTATGGCCGATGGTTTGCTGGATGCGGCAGAGGTGCGGGAGGGGGATGTGATCCTCGACTGCACAGCAGGACTTTGCTCGGAATCCATTCTATTCGCCTATGCAGCAGGTCCGGCGGGAGCGATAACCGCCTTGGAAAGCGAACCCCTCGTCGCACTTTTGGTGGAGCAAGGCCTAAAAACCTACGAATCCGGGCTGGAGGTGCTTGATCAGGCCATGCGGCGGGTAAAAGTGATCCAGACCGACCATCTGGCCGAATTAAAGCGGCGGCCCGACAATAGTGTGGATGTGGTTTATTTTGATCCGATGTTCCGCCAGACCATTGAGGAGACTAACGCCCTTGCTCCCTTAAAGGCCATAGCCAACGATAGCGCCCTGCAGGCTGAAGCAATTCAGGAGGCCAAACGGGTTGCCCGGCGCCGGGTCGTGCTGAAGGAGCACCGGGAGAGCGGGGAGTTCGAGCGTTTGGGCTTCCGCATGTTATTGCGGCCCAATACGAAAATTGCATACGGAGTGATGGATGTATGAATAAGACCGGACTCTTCCGTCATCCCGGGGACAAGCCGCCGCTATTGGTGCTGCTGGGGCCAACCGCCATCGGCAAAACGGGGCTGAGCGTGGAAATTGCCAAACGCTACGGCTGCGAGATTATCTCGGGAGATTCCATGCAGGTGTACCGGGGGATGGATATCGGAACAGCCAAGATCACCCGCGAGGAAATGCAGGGTGTACCCCACCATATGCTGGATATCTGCGAGCCGGATTACCCCTTTTCGGTGGCGGAATTTCAAGAAAGAGTGCGGCAGTTGATCTTTGACATCAGCAGCCGTGGTGCGGTCCCCTTTATTGTCGGGGGCACGGGGCTGTATATTGAATCCATCTGTTATGACTTCCAGTTCAGTGAGGTAGGCTCTGATGAGGAGTTCCGCGAGGAGCAGCGCCGGTTTCTTGAAGAGTTTGGACCGGAGGCTCTCCATACCAGGCTGGCCGAGATAGACCCGGACAGTGCCGGCAGGCTTCACGCCAACGATACCCGGCGGGTAATCCGGGCGCTGGAGGTATTTCACCTTACAGGACGTACGTTAACCGAGCAGCTTGCCGGTCAAACCAGAGAATCACCTTACAATCTGTGCCTCATAGGCTTGACAATGGATCGGGATATTTTATATAACCGTATTGAAGCCCGCATTGACCAGATGATGGACGAGGGCCTGGTGGACGAGGTGAGAGGGCTTATGGCCCGGGGACTGACCCGAAGCCACATCTCCATGCAGGGCTTGGGCTACAAGGAGATTGCCGCTTACCTGGAGCAGGAGACAACCCTTCCCGAGGCGGTCCGGCTTCTGAAACGGGATACCCGCCATTTTGCCAAACGTCAGCTATCCTGGTTCCGTCATATGAAGGAAATTAACTGGATTGAAATACCGGAACATGCAAAACTTTCACGTATCCTGCACAAATTCCATGAAATACTAGCAGGAAAGTTCGAAGGACTTACGGAATATATTGGAGAGCATGAATATCCGCAGATTTGACATATAAGGCGTCTTACACTATGAAGGGGGATTCCATCCATGAACAAGTCCATTAACATCCAAGACAACTTCTTAAATCAGCTCCGCAAAGAAAACATCCCGGTAACGGTATATCTCACCAACGGGTTCCAGATCCGCGGCGTAATCAAAGCCTTCGATAACTTCACGATTATCGTGGACAGCGAAGGCAAGCAGCAGATGATTTACAAACACGCCATTTCCACCTTTACGCCGCTCCGCCCAGTTTCCTTCAACCAGGAGGTTAATAACGACTAAGCGGTCCGCGTCTGTCTGGATTGGAAAACGAAACCTTTTGCATATCCGGCACGTCAAATAGAATAGCGCCTGAGGAGCAATCCCTACTCAAGGGGTTGCTCTTATTATTACAGGACATATCCGACAAAGAGACAGGGGGATGAAGAGGTGGCCAACCGAAAACCCGCCAAACCCAAAACCAAGAAGCCGGGCAAGCGCCGCTTTTCCTATGGCAAGCTGTTTATCGCAATGGGCATTACCGCAGCAATCGCCATCGTATGCGCCACGATCGGCTACATGGTCATTATCTATAACGGCCAGAAGATTTTCAACGAAAATAAAGACAAGATGGACATGATGGAAGCCTCCATTATCTATGACATCAATGATAAGGAGGTTTCCTTACTTGGCCGGGAAAACCGGGAGCTGGTGGATAAAAGCGAAATTCCCAAGAAGGTGGCATATGCGTTCATCGCTACGGAGGATAAACGCTTTGAGCAGCATGCCGGTGTGGACTTCTGGGCCATCGGCCGGGCGCTTGTGAAGGACGTGGTTGCCCGCAGTGCAGTGGAGGGGGGCAGCACCATCACCCAGCAGCTGGCGAAAAATCTGTTCCTGGATTTCGATAAAACCTTCTTCCGTAAGGGAACCGAAATGTCCATTGCCTTGGCGCTAGAGGAGAATTTGGGGAAGGATGACATCATGGCGTTGTACCTGAACCGGATTTACTTCGGCAAGGGGGCATACGGCATTAAGGCGGCGTCCAAGCTCTATTTTGGCAAGACCGATTTGAACCAGCTGGAAACGTGGGAAATCGCCGCCCTGGCGGCAACTCCCAAAGCACCGGCCATCTACGGGCCTATGGGCGACCCGGAGAAATCCAAGGACCGCCGCAATGTGGTATTGAAGCTGATGTATGACCAGGGTTATATTACCGAAGCCGAGAAGAATAAGGCCCAGGCCATGGAATATACCCCTCCGGCTCAAAAAACCGATGAGCTTCTGGTGTTTAAGGATTATGTCATCCGGGAGGCGGCGGAGAAATACAAGCTGGAGGAGGAGGTCATCCGCCGGGGCGGTTACAAGATCTACACCACCATGAATGTAGACGCCCAGCGGATTCTGGAAACGGCCTTTAAGGATCCGAAGTTCTTCCAGAAGGACGGCCCGGAGCAAAAAATGCAGGGCGGGATGGTGATCGTGGACAATAAGGACGGCGGGATTGTGGCCATGTCCGGGGGACGCGATTACGCAGCCAAGGGTTTGAACCGTGCATTGGTGCAGCGTCAGCCCGGCTCCTCCTTTAAGCCGCTGATTTCGTATGCGCCTGCTATGGAATTGCAGAGCAATAAATATAATCCCTACACCCTTCTGCCGGATGAGCAGAAGAGCTACGCAGGCTACAGCCCCCGGAACTATGACGGCGTGTATCAGGGGGAGGTAACCATGATGGAGGCGCTCCGCAAATCTATCAACGCCCCGGCCGTATGGCTGCTGAATGAAATCGGCGTAGCCAAGGCCCGGGATTTCGTGAAGAAAATGGGGATCACCCTCGAAAGCCAGGACAACAACCTGGCCATCGCATTAGGCGGCTTGACCAAGGGTGTAACACCGCTGGCTATGGCTCAAGCCTACAGCGCCTTCCCCAATAACGGGATGATGAATACGGCCTACTCCATCCGCAAAATTGTGGACAGCGAAGAGAATACCGTTGCGTCCGTTAAGCTGGAGAAGACCAAGGTGATGTCTCCCAAAACCGCGTATTACATGACCGAAATGCTGAAGGGAGTAGTCAGCGGCGGTACGGGTACGGCGGCCAAGCTGAACCGTCCCGTTGCCGGGAAAACAGGCACCACCCAACTGGACCTGAAGGGTCTGGAGAAAAACAACCGGGATGCCTGGTTCGTCGGATATTCGGCGGAGTGGACGGCAGCGGTGTGGATGGGCTTCGACAAAACGGATACCAAACATTATGTGCTTCCGGCCAGCGGCTCCTTCCCAGCTGCCCTGTTCAAGGAGGTTATGAATAAAGCGCTGACCAATGTGCCGGCCAAGGATTTTGTGAAGCCCTCGGATGTGCCCAGCCTGACCGAGCCGCCTAAGAGTGTGGATAGTCTGAAGGCGGAGTTTATCAAGGATCCGCTGCCCAAGGTGGAGCTGACCTGGACGGGAGAAGCGGATAACAGCATCGGTGCTTATCAGATCTTCCGCAAGGAAGCCAAGGAGCAGGAGTTCCGGCAAATTTCCGAGCAGCTGAAGGGTAACCTCAAGTTCGCGGACATAACCATTAAACCGGGAGAGTCGTACGACTATTATGTAGTGCCGTACAATACCCAGTCCAATCAGGCTGGGGAAAAGTCCAATGTGGTGACGATGCAAATTCCTGCTGAATCAGCGGTCAGTCCGTCCCCGTCTGTTTCGCCAAGCGGCAGCCCGGGACCCGGCGGCAGTAATCGGCCCGGCGGCAGTCCGGGAACTCCGCGCCCCAGCGGCTCCGTGTCCCCGGCTCCCACTCCATCCTCCTCTGCCCAGGCTTCGGGTAAACCGTCGCCGGAGGGCAGCAAGGAGCCGGAGCAGGGAGGAGGCAATAACCGGCCGTCATCCTCCCCAAGCTCCAGGCCGTCTCCTGGCGGGCAGGTGCAGGGGGAAGCGAATAATGCCGGCAGTCCATCCAAAGCTCCTGCGGGAGGTCAATAAGCTGTTACACTGTCTTGCCTTTGTCCAATAAGAAGAACCAGCCTTGATGGAGGAAGCTCCATTGGGGCTGGTTTTTTGTTTTGTTTGAGCCTTTTTTCACAAATACTGCCGGATCAATACGTTCCTTAAATGCCGAAGTGGTCGTTATAATCGGCTTCTTGACGGGAATACAGCGTCCAGGAGGTCACGTTTTCGGAACCGCTTTCAACCGTCAGCTGAAACTGCTCCGCAACCTTCTCCACAAGACTGCCAAGCTGGAGGGCAGCGCTTTCAATGTGGCCTTCGATATAACCGCAATATTCCGGCACGGCCACACCGGAGCCCTTCACTGCACCGCTGGGGGCCAAAGCCCGTGTTGTCGCTGCCGTAATCTTCACATGCTCCTGGGCACTCAAAAATTCAGCCAAAACCGTGGTAAGCTCTTCAGGCGATTGAATGGAAAAGCGGGTGTTGTCATGCTGTTGAACAAGAATCGGCATGGGAATCCCTCCTCGTCATGATTACCTAGTGTTACCTACTGCAATGTATTCCACATCTGAGGAAAAATCCCTTCTTTTTTGAATTAAAATCGTGGAGAAGGGTATTATGCCCGCGTCACATTGGCCAATGTGACAAGACATGAAAAATATGTTATTTTTAAATGTAATCAACACAGGCTGCAGCATAAGGAGGAACACAATTTATGACGATCCCGGCAAAACTTCTGACTGCCGGATTTGCAGCATGGACAGGCATGTGGATGCTGCTGTCCGGATGCGGAGCCAAGCCTGAAGCGGGTGCCGCTTCTTCTTCGCCTTCGGGAACGGTTCAGGCCGCGCCCGCAACGGTCAAGCCTTCGGCTTCGCCGTCTGTCTCACCATCCCAGAGCCCGTCCAAAAGCTGGACTCAGCCTCCGGAGATGTCCATCGACACCAGTAAGACATACAAAGCTGTATTCAAGACCAATAAGGGAAGCTTTACGGTAGAGCTGTTTGCCAAGGATGCCCCCAAGGCGGTTAACAATTTTGTCTTTTTGTCCAAGGAGCATTTCTACGACGGCGTGACCTTTCACCGCATTATCGAAAGCTTCATGATCCAGACCGGAGACCCCAAAGGCAACGGAACAGGAGGACCGGGGTATAAGTTTGCCCACGAGCCTACACAGTATAAGTATGACAAAGGCATCGTTGCCATGGCCAATTCAGGCCCGGACACCAACGGCAGCCAGTTTTTCATTGTCACCGGGAATGCCAGTCACCTGAATGCCAAGCCGGATTACACCGTTTTCGGAAAAGTAATTGAAGGTATGGACACGACTGTAACAAGCATCGCCAAAACACCGGTGAAAACCAATCCTCTTAACGGTAACGCAGAAACGCCCACGGAGAAGGTTACCATCGATTCCATTCAGATTACAGAAGAATAAAAAGCACACTGCTAGATGCACGACTACTAAGACTGAAGGGAATAACGCCTGTGAAACGTAAATATTCTGACCGGGCTAATTGGAGAAGGGTAACAGAGAAGAAATTCCAGGTCCGCACGCTGCATGAACCGGAGTTTCAAGGCTACGTGGTGCTGTATCAGATCAAGCAGGTGCGGGATCCGTTGTGGAAGGAATACGACGGAAAACGGTATTGTGTCGCGGATGCCGGGTATGAGTGGCTTCAGCATTTCCAGAAGGGCGCCCATTACATTATGACCTCCATGTTTAATGACAAGGGGCAGGTTGTCCAGTATTACATCGATATCTGCAAGGTGCAGGGTGTGACGGACCGGGGTGTGCCATGGTTTGACGATTTGTATCTGGATGTGGTGATCCTTCCCGGAGGGGAGCTGTTCCTGCTGGATGCGGAGGAGCTGGAGGATGCCTTGAAGAAGGGGATTATCACCCGTGAGGATTTCGATATGGCATGGGCTGAGGCCAACAAGGTGATGGAGATGTACCGGGAAGGACGGTTTCCGCTCCTGAAACTTTCCGGAAAACATTGGGGTTATTTCCACAGCCGTCAATAAACAGGCTGCTCCTTTTCCATGGAGGTGAATCATGGTTGATTAAGCAGACAGGCAATAGGGTTTGTTTGCTCTTGCACGGCTTTACCGGAGGTCCTTATGAGGTGGAGCCGTTGGCGCAGGCGCTGGAGGAAGCGGGCTGGTACTGCCGTGTTCCCCAGCTTCCGGGGCACGACGAGGGGCTTGCGGGGCTCTGTGACACCACCTGTGAGATGTGGCTGGAGGCGGCGTGCCGGGAAGCGGAGAAGCTGGGGCAGGAGTACGGAGAATTTGATCTGGTCGGGTTTTCCATGGGAGGCATGCTGGGCATCCATTTGGCTGCCCGGTATCCGGTCCGCAAGCTGGCTTTGCTGAGCGCCGCGGCAATCTATGTTAGCCCGGGACGGATGGTCCGCAACATGTGGCACATCCGCCATGAAGAGCGGAGTGTCCTCCAGTTTAAGCTGAAGCAGACTCCGGCCAAAGCCGTGCTGCAGTTTATGCGTCTTGTACACCGGGTTCGCCCCGATATTCCCCGGGTCACCGCTCCGGCACTGGTGGTTCAGGGCTTGCAGGATCCCATTGTACATCCGGTCAGTGCCCGGTATCTCACCAAACGTTTGCCCTGTGTGGAGGAAACGGTTTACTTCCCCCGTTCCAGGCACTTGCTGTGTTTAGAGGAGGAAGCGTCGGATGTAATCTGCAAGGTAAAGGGATTTTTTGAGACGTGAGCAGTGAAAAACGGGCACCCTTCATGGGTGCCCGTTTTCGGTTCACGGCTGAGGCTTAACCGTTAATCACAGTGCCGCCGTTGATATGCAGAACCTGTCCGGTGACATAAGAGGAGTCGCCGCTGGCCAGGTATACATACCCCGGTGCCAGCTCCTCCGGCTGTCCGGCCCGCTTCATCGGGGTATTGCTGCCGAACTCCGATACCTTCTTTTCGTCGAAGGTGGAGGGTATGAGGGGGGTCCAGATCGGGCCGGGGGCAACGGCATTGACCCGGATGCCCTTCTCAATCAACTGTGCCGATAGGGAGCGGGTGAAGGTCACGATGGCCCCCTTTGTGGCGGAATAGTCCAGCAGGTCCTTATTGCCTTTATAGGCGGTAATCGATGCTGTATTGATGATGGAGGAACCAGCGGGCAGATGCGGCGCAACTGCTTTGGTCAGATAGAAGAATGCAAAGACGTTAGTCCGGAAGGTCTTCTCCAGCTGTTCGGCGGTGATATCCTCCAGGGTGGTTTGAGGGTGCTGCTCGGCTGCATTGTTCACCAGGATATCGAGCTTGCCCAGCTGCTTCTTAGCGAAGTCCGCCAGCTCCTGGCAGGCCTTCTCCTGTCCCAGATCGCCGCTCCACAGGAAGCATTTGCGTCCTTCCTGCTCCACCTGGCGTTTGGTCTCCTCTGCGTCCTGATGCTCATTGAGATACGCCACCACCACATCGGCGCCTTCCTTGGCGAAATGGATGGCGACCGCACGGCCGATGCCGCTGTCGCCGCCGGTAATAAGGGCAGCCTTGCCGGTTAGCTTGCCTGCCGCCTTATACTTGTTATCTTCGAATGCGGGTAGGGGATTCATCTCCGATTCCAGGCCCGGCTGTCTGTCCTGGTGCTGGGGCGGGAATGTTTTCTTTTGGGTGTCCTGAGTATTGGTTGACATGATTTCATTCTCCTTTCAACGCTGGTTTCAAAAATACATGGTCCAACATCAGTTTGCCTAAATGAACAGGGTTTATGAACCTGCCTGCGACGCAAAAAGATTTTACCCTCCAGGCAAAAGGACTAAACACAATACCCCCTGAAAGCGGTGTGGCGCACCGAATGATTTTAGAGATGAAACAAGAATATTTCTCCTTTCTTTCGCCTATACTAAACAACGCAAGCTATTTTTCTTCAACACGGTCCAAGATGGCCGTGGATTGAAACTATGGAGGTTTGTTACCAGAATGCAAACAGGAACAGTAAAGTGGTTTAACGCAGAAAAAGGCTACGGGTTTATTACTTCCGACGAAGGCGGCGATGTTTTCGTCCACTACAGTGCCATCACCGGTGAAGGCTTCAAGTCTCTGGACGAAGGCCAGAAGGTCAGCTTCACAGTGGTGCAAGGCAACCGCGGTCCGCAAGCCGAGAATGTCAGCAAGTTGTAGGGCCGGTCTTCGGCTGTAACGGCGCATGACCTCAAAAAAACAAACACGCCTAAGCTTGGGCTGACCCGGCTTACGGCGTGTTTTTTTTCTGCGATTCTTTCCGTTTCTTTTTAAGCGGAGAATTGTGTACAATAAAGGCGGATGCACTTCATGGTTCAACCTTCCAATCTTGTCCGCCGCAGACGGCATTGGACAATCCGCCCGGCGAATATAATGGTCTCTAAGGACATCGGCAAATTGGGGGAGTGGACATGAGCGTTCGCAGTATTCCGGGAGATTCGTTGGAGAGCGTCCGGGCTTCCCGCCAGATCAGTGTGGTGTTCCGCAAGGATGAACCGGCTGCCCAGCCTGTGGAGAACGGGAGCGGCATTCCCTTCGGCAATAAATTCCTGGAGCCCGGCACACCGTATGCCAATGTGTTCCGGGAGCTGAACCAGATGATCGGACTGGACAATGTGAAGGAGCTGGTGTACGAGGTATACGCCATGCTGCAGGTCAGTCAATACCGGGCGGAGGCCGGGTTAGTCGCCAATACCCACGTGTATCATATGGTGTTTAAGGGGAATCCGGGAACTGGCAAAACCACCGTGGCTAGGCTGATCGCCAAGCTGTTTCAGGAGATGGGGATCCTGTCCAAGGGACATCTCATCGAGGTGGAACGGGCAGACCTGGTGGGCGAATATATCGGGCATACCGCTTTAAAAACCAGGGAACTGATTAAAAAGGCACTGGGCGGGATTCTGTTTATTGATGAGGCATACAGCCTGGCCCGGGGCGGTGAGAAGGACTTCGGCAAGGAAGCCATCGACACGCTGGTGAAGGCGATGGAGGATTATAAGAATCAGTTTGTGCTCATTCTGGCAGGCTATCAGGAGGAGATGGAATTTTTCCTGAAGACGAATCCGGGTTTGCCGTCGCGTTTTCCCATCCAGGTGGATTTCGCCGATTATTCCGTGGACCAGCTGATGCAGATTGCCGAGCTGATGGTGAAGGAGCGCCAATATGCGCTTTTGCCCCAGACGGAAATGAAGCTGCGCCAGCATCTGGTCACCGAGAAGCTGCGGCAGGAGGACGGGTTCAGCAATGCCCGGTACGTCCGCAATACCATCGAAAAAGCTATGCGCTACCAAGCGGTGCGGATTCTCCAGCAGAATCAGGGAGCGCCCTCCCGGTCGGAGCTGATGACCATCCGTCCGGAGGACTTGAAGTGGGAAAAAAAGAATGTGTAAAATGGACACGGCAAAAGGAGTCGATGCAATAGATGAAACCTATATCGCAGGATAATACGCAGCAAGCTCAGGAGCGGGCCGTTCTGGTCAGCCTGGTGTTGAAGGAGCGGGGAGCCAACGCCGAGCTGGCGGAGTATTCGCTGCAGGAATTGGTCCGCCTGGCCGAGACGGCTGGAGTTACAGTCATGGAAACCATGAAGCAAAGCCGGGATCGTGCCGATTCCAAATGGCTGATCGGCAAGGGCAAGGTGGAGGAGCTGAAGGAGAGGCTCCGTGAGCTGGATGCGCAAACGGCGATTTTCGATCAGGAGCTCTCCGGTATTCAGGTGCGGAATCTGGAGGAAGCGCTGGATGTGAAAATTATTGACCGGACCCAGCTGATTTTGGATATTTTCGCCGGACGGGCGAAAACCCGGGAGGGCATTCTCCAGGTGGAGCTGGCCCAGCACAGCTATCTCTTGCCGCGGCTGGTGGGACACGGCAAAAACCTCTCCCGTCTGGGCGGCGGCATCGGCACCAGAGGTCCCGGTGAAACCAAGCTGGAAACCGACCGTCGCCATATCCGCAACCGGATCGGAGAGCTGAAGCGCCAGCTGGAGGAGGTTACCAAACACCGCAAGCTGCACCGGGAGCGCAGACGCAAGTCCGGCGTGTACCAGGTAGCGCTGGTGGGCTACACCAATGCGGGCAAATCCACTCTGCTGCGCCAGCTGACCGCTGCCGATGTGCTGGTGGAAAATCAGCTGTTTGCCACACTGGACCCCACCTCCCGGACGCTGGAGCTGCCTAACGGCAAGGAAGTGGTGATAACCGACACCGTTGGCTTCATCCAGAATCTGCCCCATGATCTGGTGGCTGCTTTCCGCGCCACGCTGGAGGAGGCCAACGAGGCCGATCTGATCCTCCATGTGGTAGACAGTGCCATCGATATGCGTGAGGAGCAGATGAAGGTGGTGCTTGAGGTTCTCGAGGAGCTGGGCGCCCGCGGCAAGGAAATGCTTACCGTCTTCAACAAAATTGATCTGTGCCAGCCAGGACAGGTGGAGCTTTTGACTCCGGGAGAGGGAGATTTCATCCGGCTTTCCGCTTATAATCCGGCTGACTTGGAGCGGCTTAAGCTGCTGATTCAAGATAAAATGGCAGGAGGCCTCCATTCCTTCCGGATTCCCGCGGTTCAAGGGGACAAGATTTCTCTGGCTTACCGTCTGGGAACGGTAGTAGAGACGGAAGTGGACGGAGAGGACATGGTCATTTCCGTGGATGTGAATGCGCAGGATTATGAAAAATTCGGATATTTGCTGGCCGGATGCGAAGTGAATACAGGGGATATAGACAAGGGAGAGCAAATTGAAGGATGAATTTCACAGAGACGATCACCAAAGCTGCACAACAGGCAGAAATCAAGGCGGAAGCAAAGCTGAAGGAAATCGACAGGCTGATCGACGAAAACCAGTGGAAGGTGATCGAAGCTTTCCAGAAGCATCAGGTCAGTGATTTCCACTTTGCAGGCTCCACCGGCTACGGGTACAATGACCGAGGCCGGGAGGTGCTGGATCTGGTGTATGCGGATATTTTCGGGGCGGAGGCCGGATTGGTCCGGCCCCATTTTGTGTCCGGTACCCATACCATCTCTACGGCACTGTTCGGGTGCCTGCGTCCCGGGGATGAGCTGGTTTATATTACAGGACGCCCTTATGACACCCTCCATAAAGTAATCGGCAAACCGGCGGATGGGACAGGCTCCCTGCAGGATTACGGCATCCATTACGGCGAGGTGGCTATAACGGCTGCAGGGAAACCCGACTGGGAGGCCATCAAGAAACGTCTGACCTCACGGACCACCATGGTGGGCATCCAACGCTCCCGCGGTTATGACTGGCGGCCCGCCTTCACTGTGGAGGAAATCGGGGAAATGGTGCGTTTTGTAAAAAACCTGTATCCCGGAATGATTGTGTTCGTGGACAACTGCTACGGCGAATTTACGGAGCTCCTGGAGCCTACCCAAGCAGGTGTGGACCTGATGGCCGGCTCCTTAATCAAAAACCCCGGCGGTGGTGTGGCATCCGGCGGGGGATATATTGTCGGACGGGCCGATTTGGTTGAGAAAGCGGCCTACCGTTTAACGGCACCGGGGATCGGCGGTGAGGTAGGCGCTACTCTGGGAACATTGCGCGGCATGTATCAGGGGCTGTTTCTGGCGCCTCACACCACGGGACAAGCCATCAAGGGCAGCGTGTTCGCATCGGCAGTTTTTGAGGACCTTGGCTTTGATACTCATCCCCGCTGGCAGGATACCCGGACGGACCTTATTCAAGCCATCCGGTTTACAGGCGCCGAGCATTTGATTGCTTTTGTACAGGGGATTCAGAAGGCCTCTGCCGTAGACGCCCATGTGGTACCGGAGCCGTGGGACATGCCCGGATACGAGCATCCCGTGATCATGGCTGCAGGAACCTTCATCCAAGGAGGCAGCCTTGAGCTGTCGGCAGATGCGCCGATCCGCGAGCCTTATATCGCCTATATGCAGGGGGGGCTTACCTATTCCCACGCCAAGCTGGGAGTGCTGTGCGCTCTGCAGAATATGGTGGAAAAGGGCTTGCTTCAGCTGGATTAACCATTGTAATTAAACCTAACACAACTTGACAAGTTCTTGTTATAGTGATACGATCATAACATAAAGTGTCACAGGGGTGATAAGGTATGAGTGATGACATCCGCAGGAATATGGCGCTTTTCCCCATTGGTATCGTGATGAAACTGACGGATTTAACCGCTCGCCAAATCCGTTATTACGAGCAGCACGAACTGGTTATGCCGGCCCGTACAGGCGGCAACCAGCGGTTGTATTCTTTTAATGATGTGGAGCGTCTACTGCAGATTAAGGATTTGATTGAGAAGGGTGTTAACATCGCGGGGATCAAGCAGGTGCTTCTGCCTGTGGACCAAACCTCCGAGGAAGCCACCGTATTAAACGAGCAAACGGAAGTGAAGCGCAAGGAGCTCACTGATTCCCAGCTTCACAAGATGCTCAAGCAGCAGCTGATGACCGGCGGCAAACGTCCCGGCCAGGTATCCATGATTCAGGGTGAGCTGTCCCGCTTCTTTCATTGATTCAGCCATATTGTACATAAGGGAGGAGAACTCGAGTGTATTCCAATTACACGAAAGAAGACATTCTTCGTATTGCCAAGGAACAGAATGTCCGGTTTATCCGGCTGCAGTTTACCGATCTTCTGGGCGTCATCAAGAACGTAGAAATTCCGTTAAGCCAGCTTGAGAAAGCGCTTGACAACAAGATGATGTTCGACGGCTCCTCCATTGAAGGCTACGTGCGGATTGAAGAGTCCGACATGTACCTGTACCCGGATCTGAGCACCTGGGTGGTTTTCCCTTGGGTGGCCGAGGACCGGATCGCACGGCTGATCTGCGACATCTATCTGCCGGACGGCCGTCCGTTCCCCGGTGACCCCCGCGGGATCCTTAAGCGTATGCTGAAGGAAGCGGAGGAGATGGGATATACCGCCATGAATGTGGGTCCTGAGCCGGAATTCTTCCTGTTCAAAACCGACGAGAAGGGCAATCCCACTACAGAGCTGAACGACCAGGGCGGTTATTTCGATCTGGCACCGATGGATCTGGGTGAAAACTGCCGTCGCGAGATCGTACTGACTCTGGAGGAAATGGGCTTCGAAATCGAAGCATCCCACCATGAGGTGGCTCCAGGCCAGCATGAGATCGACTTCAAATATGCCGATGCCTTGAAGGCAGCCGACCAGATTCAGACCTTCAAGCTGGTGGTGAAAACGGTAGCCCGTCAACACGGACTGCATGCCACCTTTATGCCCAAACCTCTTTTTGGGGTGAACGGCTCCGGTATGCACTGCCATCAATCCCTGTTTAAGGGCTCCGAGAATGCTTTCTACGATGAAAAGGACAAGCTGGGCTTGAGCATCGACGCCCGCTATTATATGGCCGGCATCCTGAAGCATGCCAAGGGAATGGCCGCCATCACCAATCCGATTGTCAACTCGTACAAGCGCCTGGTGCCCGGTTATGAAGCGCCTTGTTATGTAGCCTGGTCCGCCAGCAACCGCAGCCCGATGATCCGTATCCCGGCATCCCGCGGCCTGAGCACCCGTGTTGAGGTCCGCAATCCGGACCCCGCGGCCAATCCGTATCTGGCACTGGCCGTTATGCTGGCTGCCGGTCTGGACGGCATCCGCCACAAGACCTCTCTGCCGGCTCCTGTGGACCGGAACATCTACGTTATGACCGACGAAGAGCGGGAGGAGCAGGGCATTCCCAGCCTGCCGATGGATCTGAAGGAAGCCCTCGGCGAGATGATCCGCAACGATATCATCGTCAATGCGCTGGGCGAACACGCCACCGCATACTTCTATGAGCTGAAGGAAATCGAATGGGACATGTACCGCACTCAGATTCATCAATGGGAACGGGATCAGTACGTGACGCATTATTGATGGAAAGAAGTAAGAAAAGGGCGAACAGGATTCCGCTAGATGGAGTCCTGTTTGTCCTTTTTCTGCTGAGCGCATGTGTTTCAACTTCCCTCTTTCGCGAGTATAGAAGGGTAAGGAGTGTGATCAGCTATGAACCCCATTGAATATGCCCAAGCCAAAGGCTGGGACAAAATCAAGGTCCATATTGAGCCCCAGCGGTACTCCGGTTTTGTTAACGGGAAGGATGCCATCGCTCCGGAGGAGCTGCACGACAGCGGCTTAAAAATGGAAACAGCCCGGTTGGCGAAAGAACATGAAGATAAGGAACGCGCTGTGTTTTGGGTGGACCTGGAGCAACTGGAGCCTACCAACCAAACCAATGTAGAGCTCACCATAGAACCGGCTAAATAAACACCCCGACGGGGTGTTTTTCTTTACTGAAGCTTGCATGAATCAGCTATACCGGCTATAATACTGAATAAACGTTCAGTATTATTCCGCAACCGAGGTGAGGCCGTACGTGAATAAGAAAAAGCTGCAAACCGAGCAGACGAAGAAGAAAATCGCCGATGCGTCCAGGGCCTTGTTTATTCAAAAGGGCTATAAAGCTACTTCTATTGAAGATATTGTGAAGGCTACCTCCTGCAGCGCCGGCAACATTTATTATCATTTTAAGAGCAAGGAAAGCCTGTTCCTTTATTTAATTGAGGATTGGAACCGGGAATGGGAGGAAACCTGGTTAGTTAAAGAGCCAACTTTTCCCACGGTGGTTGATAAGTTATACGGTTTGGCGGATCATCTGGCATTGGACCAGTTGAATCACCCTTTAACCAAAGCGATAGACGAATTCTACAACAACACCGAAAAACCTACGGAAGTGGAAGACCATATTCATGAAATTGTCCAGGATTATCTGGCTTTTAACCGGCAATTGCTCCAGCGGGGGATCGATAACGGGGAGCTACAGGGGTTAGATCTTAACGGGCTGGCTGTTATTTTGGATAGCCTTTTTTTGGGGCTGAGTCAGCATACCCGAAACATGAGCCGGCAGGAAACATTGGATATGTACCGTCTGGCCATAGATGTTTTTTTGCGCGGTGTAGCCACCGCTTAATTTTTTGTGAAGATCTAGAATGAAAATTCAGTATGTTTCGTACATCTTTGGAGGAAAAACGTATGTCGATTATGTTGAAGAAACGGGGAGCCATCCTCATCCTGATGTTGAATCTGTTCCTGGTTTTTACCGGTATAGGACTGATCATTCCTATCATGCCCAAGTATATGGATAACTTGGGGATTACGGGAAGCACGGTTGGTCTATTAGTGGCGGCCTTTTCATTAACGCAGCTATTATTTTCGCCTTTGGCGGGACGTTTTTCTGACCAATTCGGAAGAAAAAAGATGATTGTGTCAGGGATGGTCCTTTTTGCTTTTTCGGAGGGATTGTTCGGATTGGCAAGCGATACGCTTCTGCTGTTCCTCGCCCGTATGCTTGGCGGCATCAGTGCCGCGATGATTATGCCTGCGGTTATGGCGTATGCAGCAGATGTAACAACCAACGAGGAACGTGCTGCCGGGATGGGGTATATTAATGCCTCAATCACCACAGGTTTTATTATTGGTCCGGGGATTGGGGGATACATCTCTGAATTCGGAATCCGGGTGCCTTTTTATTCCGCGGCAGCAGCCGGATTGGCAGCGGCCTGTATTACCTTATTCGTGCTTAAGGAATCCTTGCCGGAGCGTAAGGAGGAGGGTTCAGAAATTCAGAAGCCCCAGGTACGGAGCAGTTTTTTGAACCAATTGATGTCCTCCTACCGTGAACCCTACTTTTTAAGCCTCATTATTGTGTTTGTGCTTTCATTCGGTCTGGCGAACTTCGAAACGGTATTCGGATTGTTCGTCGATCATAAGTTCGGGTTTGGACCGAAGGATATTGCGTTTATCATTACCTTTGGTTCAATCAGCGGGGCAGTAGTGCAAGCAACAGCCTTCAGTTGGATATTAAACCGCTTCGGAGAAAAACGGGTGATTTCCGTATGTCTGCTTTTCGCCGGGATCTTTATTCTTCTGACCCTATTTGTCCATAAGTTCTGGCTTATTTTTGCCGTAACCTTTATTGTATTTCTGGCCATTGATATATTGCGGCCTGCAATCGGAACCCAGATGTCCATGCTGGCTAAGGATCAGCAGGGGTATGTCGCCGGCTTGAACTCCGCCTTTACCAGCCTTGGCAATATCGCGGGGCCCATTGTCGCAGGATTGCTGTTCGACTTGAATGTGAATTATCCTTACAGCCTGGCAAGCATTGTGCTGCTGTTGTGCTTTGGTTTGTCTCTGCGTGTCGGCCGTAGAGAGGTGCGGCCAACTGCCGTGAAGGTTTAAGCGCCCCGTTATGGCCAAGTGATGAAAAAAAGCGTATCCCTTTGCGGATAACGCTTTTTTTACTTTTTGCTGGACTTCCTTTTTCTGCAATTGCGCCCCGCCTTTGAAATTTGGTATGATAAAACCCTTCGAGCCTTCTATGTGAAGAATCCGGTTGAAAATGAATGCGGAAAATTTTATATTTTAAAAAACGACATAAATATGAAATTGGCACTCCCATTCTTGTCAATTTCGTGATATATTTACTGCATAGCATGTAATTGTCACGCAAAGTCAATGCATAAAATAATTGCATCGTGATTGCATTCCATTTGAATCGGGTGAAAACAATGTCGTATTCCATTTTAATCGTGGATGATCACCCTCTGATGGCTCAGGCGACGAAGGTTATGCTGGAGCAACTGGAGGATATTCAAGTCATCGGAATCGCCCCTACCGGCCAGGATTGTTTGAATGTGGTCGGTGATTTAAAGCCGGATTTGGTGCTGCTGGATTATTTGCTTCCCGATATGGCAGGCACGGATGTTTGCGAACTTCTGAAGAAGGAATACCCGGATCTCAAAATCGTGATCTTCACGGGGATGGAGACGGAGGCATTGCTGCCTAAATTCCTGGAGATTCATGCCAGCGGAGTGATCTCCAAAGGAATGAAGCAGGACACCATCAAGCATATTATTTACTGTGTGCTTGCCGGCAATGTGGTGATCCCCCAGAGCGGCCTGCAGCTGCTCAGCAGACAGCCTCTCACCACTGTAGAGGTAGAGCTGAATGCGGAAGAAGCGGCGATTATGAATATGATTATGAAAGGGTATACCCAAGAGCAGATTGCGGACCAGATTCATATGAGCAAACGGTCCATCGACAATTACCAGCGGAGAATTTATGATAAGATGGGCGTCCGCAGCCGGGTTCAAGCCATTGAGACCTTTGTCCGGTCCAAGTATTACAGCGGCTAATAGGGCATACATAAAAGCTTCCGCCTTCGGCAAAAGGGCGGGGGCTTTTTTCTGTGCAGCTTCTGTAGACCGCTTGGCGGGATTGATGATGTGCCGGAGGTTTTCCCGTGATGGGCAGTCGCGCTATGGGGCTGGGGGCAGAATTTGGGCGTGTACGAGGCATGTACGAAAATCTGACGGAACCCAGCGACCCTTAGAGGCTAAATTAAGCAATGGAAGAAACCTAACGGAACTCAGAAGCTCTTACAGGGCTATTTTGCCTGCTTGGGGAGCGAAATTGCTTTCTAACAGTCGCTAAGTTCCGTAAGAAATGTAGACTCGCGAATTTTCGCCTTTAAGTGCTTCTCAGTTCCGTAAGAGCTGTGGATGCCTTTCTTTTTAAAGCGGCAGTGAAGAAAATGGGAAGTTAGATGAATATTATAAGGTAGAAAGATAGAAATACATTATTAAAAACGGAAAAATTTAAAAATATATAAAACATATTAAGTGTCAGGTACAATAGGCTTAAAAAGGAGTGGAAGAAATGGATACGATGGACAGGGAAATTCTGGATTTACTAAAAACAGACGGGCGGATGAGCCATTCGGAGATCAGCAAGCATATTCATCTGTCTCTGCCTGCGGTGTCGGAGCGGATCCGCAAGCTGGAGGCCTGCGGCTGCATTGACGGTTTTACGGTGAAGCTGAACAGAGAGTTTATGGGGCTGGGGCTGTTGGCCTTCATCTTCATTACGCTGGAGCGACCGGAGCATATACCGGCATTCCAAGCTGCTATTCTGGAGGAGGAAGCGGTTCTGGAATGTCACCACCTTGCTGGAGAGTTTGATTATCTGCTAAAAACAGCAACAGGAAGCACCAAACAGCTGGAGGAATTGATTTCGCTGCGGCTGAAGCAAATTCCGGGTGTGATCAAAACCAATACCATGATCGCGTTGTCAAGCGTTAAGGAGGAGTAGCGGATGCCAAGCGTGTTGTTCGTAAAGAGCTTGCTTTTGGGCATATCCGTAGCCGCGCCAATCGGGCCCATCGGGATGATGGTCCTCCAGCGCACCTTGAAGCTTGGCCTAAAAAAGGGACTGGCTTCCGGTCTGGGGGTGGCCTTGGCCGACATGATCTGTGCCGCAGCCGTCAGCGCCGGTATTGCAGCCGTTCTTCTGCAGGCAGGGCCATTGGCCTGGACGCTAAAGCTTACAGGCGGGATGTATTTGGTGGGTATCGGCTTACGTACTTGGAAAGCTGCTGCTGATTTGGCAGGAGAGGAGAAGGATCTGAAAGGGGAGGGAGCCCTGTCCATACTGCTGCTGACATTGGCC
Organism: Bacillota bacterium; assembly: GCA_023386955.1. Lineage (GTDB taxonomy): Bacteria > Bacillota > Bacilli > Paenibacillales > NBRC-103111 > Paenibacillus_AR > Paenibacillus_AR mesotrionivorans. The sequence continues at coordinate 61,759 of JAEWIS010000038.1, read as the reverse complement.
AACCCGGGAACGTGGATTGCCTACGCAGGCGCCTATGCAGCTATCCATTCAGATCTAGGCAGCGGTTGGGGGCTGGATTATGTGCTTGGTGTTGGTCTGGGCTCCGGTTTGTGGTGGTGCTTTCTGAGCTTCTTCGCCGGGTGGCTGCGGACCAAGCTGGACCGGGGGATGAAAAGGGTGATGTACCGGATTTCCGGCGCGATGATCATATTTTTCGGTCTTTGGGGAGTTTTTCAGCTTTCATAAAGCAGGGGCTGTCCATGCAGACGAAAAAGCCGGCAATTCCATCAGGAAAGCCGGCTGTGCTGCGTTGGGTTCGGATTAATGAATATCCCGGAAGAGTCCGATCACCTTGCCTAATATGGTAACATTCTTCAAGCGGATCGGCTCCATGGTGGGGTTCTCCGGCTGCAGCCGGATATGATCCTTCTCCTTATAGAAGCGCTTGACGGTAGCTTCATCCTCTTCGGTCATCGCTACGACAATTTCCCCGTTATGGGCATTGGCCTGCTGCCTGACGATTACAAAATCCCCGTCGCGGATGCCGGCATCGATCATGCTTTCGCCCATAACGCTCAGCATAAACACCTGGTCGTCATGCACCATATGTGCAGGTAGCGGGAAGTAGCCTTCGATATTCTCTGTAGCCGTAATGGGAACGCCGGCTGTGACCTTGCCCACCAGCGGAACCTGCTTGATGGAGTGGGAGAACATCTCCAAACCTTCATCTTCACTCCCCAGTATCTCAATGGCCCGGGGTTTGGTCGGGTCGCGGCGGATCATGCCCTTCTTCTCCAGCCGTTCGAGATGTCCGTGCACAGTAGAGCTGGATGCCAATCCAACGGCTTCTCCAATCTCACGTACGGAGGGGGGATAGCCTTTATCGCGGACTTCATTCTTGATAAATTCGAGGATCGCTTGCTGCCGATTGGAAATCCTGCTCATTCTGATCACTCCAGTATGGAAATAATTATTAAAATTATAACACAGAACCGGAGTTCGCACAAACATAAGTTCGAATAGATAATTTACGAACATTTGTTTGTTTTTCGTTGACACAAACATTTGTTCGTGATATTCTGATTCCAGAACAAATGTTTGGGAGTGATGAGTGATGAAGATGAGTCCGAATCGGTTGATGAGACGATTGATTATGATGGCCGGGATTATAGTGTCCGTGTTGTCTGTTGCCATATTGCATGCTTATGCGGGGAATGAAGCGGAGGGGGAGCCTGCTCTCTCACAAGGCTACAGATCCTCTACAGCGGCTTCCCTTACCGTTCACACCGTTGCCTTTAAGCAGCCCTCTAAAACCGTCTATACAGTAGATGTATGTCCGGGAGATACCTTGTGGGGGATCGCGGCATCCCATCTGCCGGAGGGAGAGAGCGTACGTTCGTATATCAACAAAATTAAGAAAACGAACAACCTTAAAAACTCGGATATCCGGGCAGGCCAAATTCTTGTTCTTCCATAAAGAAAATCAACGTTACATACACAGTGTTACATTAGCCTTCACGGAAGGAGGTTGGGGGTTATTCCCACCTCCCGGGGAAGGTTTCTTTGTGTTTTTTGCCTGACTCTTGACAATCCACGAGTGGAATGGCAAAGTTAAATAAGCTTGTATCGAAGGAATTCGGGCAACGATTTAAACAGATGGTCAACAGGAGGAGCAAAACATGGAAGAACTCATCCAGAGGATTAATGAATTGGCCCGCAAGGCCAAAACCTCAGGACTAACGGATGCAGAATTAGAAGAACGCAATGAGCTTCGCCGCAAATATATTGATTCCTTCAAAGCGTCTATGAGGGATCAACTGCAGTATGTCAAATATACGGGCGATGAAGAAACCAACGGTAAGGCATAACATCTCTACTAATAGAAGGGGTCGTCAACGTGTCGCGTAAATGGGAACGTATGGTCGTTAAGAATCAGAAGACAGTAAACCGCAGCCGCAAAAAGAGCGGGATAGCCACAATTGAAGAAAGCAACCGTAAGAAGGATGCCGATGTGATTATTAAAGGACGCAGTTGGATGTTTGCCAGCCTGTTGGCTGTATTCGGCTTGTTCTATCTCATTACCTCGGCTGTGAACGGTGTTGCAATGAATGGAATATACTGGTTCACCGGAATCAGCTATGTCCTTCTGGGTGTACTGATTTACCTGGTCCGCAGACCGGTTATCGGGATCGGCAAAAGCTACATTACCGTCCGCCGTTTTGGCGGGGATAAGCGTATCGGTTCCGAAAGCATTGAAGAGCTGACCATGAACAACGGCCATATCATCATCCAACAGAAGAACGTCAAGAAAAAATATATCTACACCAAGCTTCAGCACCGCTTCCCCATGGACGAATTGAACGCCAAGCTGCGTGAGTTTGCCATCCGGGAGAGAGTTCCCTTCAAGGATGAAACCAAGTAACCTTTAGCGGAAGGAAGAGAGACATTGGCCTTAAAAGCTGTTTTGTTCGATTTGGATGATACCCTGCTGTGGGATGACCGCAGTGTGAACGAAGCGTTTCACGCAACCTGTATGGCTGCCGCAGAGAAATATCCGGCTATCCAGGCTTCGGAGCTGGAGGCCTCTGTCCGGCAGGAAGCCCGCGCCTTGTATGAAAGCTACGAGACCTTCCCCTTCACCAAGATGATCGGCATCAATCCGTTTGAAGCCTTCTGGGCGCATTTCTCTGAAGGAGAGCATGAAATGTTCCGCAAGCTGGAGCAGCAATCTCCCGCCTACCGGATTGAAGCCTGGACGAAGGGCCTATTTGGAATCGGTATCGACGATCCCGCATTGGGCAAGGATCTGGCAGAGCGCTTCCCAGTAGAGCGCAGAAAACGGCCTTTGGTATACGAAGAAACCTTCCGGCTTTTGGACGGCTTGAAGGGAAGAGTAAAGCTGCTGCTGCTGACCAATGGCGCACCTGATCTCCAACGGGAGAAAATCGCAGGTATTGCCAACCTGGAGAGCTATTTTGACCATATTGTTATCTCCGGGGTATTCGGGGAGGGCAAACCGGCGGAATCCATCTTCCGGCATGCGGCAGAGCTTTTGGGCATTGAACCAACGGAAGGGCTGATGGTTGGCGATAAGCTGACTACCGATATTCTGGGCTCCGGACGGGTGGGTATGCCGAATGTGTGGATTAACCGTCACGGCATTACCCGCACCGATGAGATTGTGCCTACCCATGAGGTTGCCGATTTGGAAGAATTAATTGTTCTTATTGACTCTCTTCTTAAATAAGCTTAATTCCAAAACGCCGGCCGCCCCTGGGGAGTCTGGCGTTTTTGACCACATATTTCCGTTTATAAGGGCGGTTCCGGATGAACCCGGGCTTCGCAGCAGAGAAAGGGATGACTCTTGATTATGAAACCAACGCTTGAAGCACAATTAAAGAAAAAAATTATGATTTTGGACGGCGCCATGGGCACGATGATTCAACAGGAGGATCTGACTGCTGCGGATTTTGGGGGAGAGGATCTGGAGGGGTGCAACGAGTATTTATGCGTCACCCGACCGGATGTGATCTCGAAAATCCATGACGCTTATTTTGAGGCAGGGGCGGATATCATTGAAACCAACAGCTTCGGCTCCACCTCCGTGGTTCTGGCTGAATATGGTCTGGAGGCCAAGGCGCGGGAGCTGAATCTGGAGGCGGCAAGGCTTGCTGTACAATCCGCCAAGAAATATACAACGGCAGAGCAGCCCCGGTATGTGGCGGGTGCTTTAGGCCCCACCACCAAAACCCTGTCGGTTACCGGAGGCGTTACCTTCGACCAGTTAACGGACAGCTACTACGAGCAGGCACTGGCCTTGATTGAAGGCGGCGTGGATGCACTCCTGCTGGAAACCTCCCAGGACACATTGAATGTCAAAGCAGGAAGCATCGGCGTCCGCCGGGCAATGGAGGATTTGGGGTTAACCCTGCCCATCATGATTTCCGGAACCATTGAGCCCATGGGAACCACATTGGCCGGTCAGTCCATCGAGTCCTTTTATATTTCGCTGGAGCATCTGAAGCCGGTTTCCGTCGGTTTGAACTGTGCCACAGGCCCAGAATTCATGCGGGATCACATCCGGACCTTGTCACAAATCGCCTCCTGCTCCGTAAGCTGCTATCCCAACGCAGGGCTTCCTGACGAAAATGGTCAATACCATGAAACCCCGGATACACTGGCCAAGAAGATGGCCGGTTTTGCCGAGCAAGGGTGGATCAATATCGCCGGCGGCTGCTGCGGCACAACTCCCGCACATATCAAAGCGATGGCGGAGTTATTGTCCCGTTATGCTCCCCGTGCCCAAGAGGGCTCCCATCCTTCCGCGGTATCGGGTATCGACACCGTGTATATTGAATCCGAGAACCGGCCGTACATGGTGGGAGAGCGGACCAATGTGCTGGGGTCCCCCAAGTTTAAGCGGCTGATCGCCGAGGGCAAGTTTGAGGAAGCGGCGGAAATTGCCCGGGCCCAGGTGAAGGGCGGAGCCCATGTCGTGGATGTCAGTCTTCAGGATGCCGAGCGGGATGAAGTGGCGGATGTGGAGCTTTTTATGCAGGAGCTGGTCAAGAAGGTAAAGGCGCCAGTAGTCATTGATACCACCAATGCCGCGGCGGTAGAGATCGCCCTGAAGTATACCCAAGGCAAAGCCATCATCAACTCCGTCAACCTGGAGGAAGGGGAGGAGCGTATTGAGAACATCGTTCCTTTGGTCCACCAGTACGGGGCTGCGCTTGTGTTTATGTGTATTGATGAGGACGGGCAGGCTGTATCCAGCGATAAGCGGTTCCAGGTGGCCAAACGAGGATATGAGCTGTTGACGCAAAAATACGGCATCGCCGCGGAGGATATTATTTTCGATCCGATGGTGTTCCCTGTGGGAACCGGAGACTCCCAATACCTGGGGTCTGCCAGCGAAACCATTGAGACGGTACGCAAAATCAAAGCAGCCTTTCCGGAGACCAAGACCATCATGGGCGTCAGCAATGTTTCCTTCGCCCTTCCTCCTGCCGGCCGTGAGGTGTTGAACTCCGTTTATCTTTATCACTGTACCAAAGCAGGCCTGGATTTCGCCATCGTGAACACCCAGCGGCTGCAGCGTTACCCGTCCATCCCCGAGGAGGAACGGAAGCTGACGGAGGACTTGATCTTCAACACCAACGATGAAACGTTGGCAGCCTTCGTGGCTTATTTCCGCGAGAAAAAAGTGGAGAAAACCGTCAAATCCTCCAATATGACGTTGGAGGAGCGTCTGGCTGCTTACGTGGTGGAAGGCACCAAGGAAGGGCTGCTGCCCGATTTGGAAATTGCTATGGGTACCTACAGCCCCCTCGAAATTATTAACGGCCCCTTGATGGCGGGGATGGAGGAAGTAGGCCGGCTGTTCAATAACAATGAACTGATCGTTGCCGAGGTGCTGCAGAGTGCAGAGGTGATGAAGGCCTCTGTTACGTATCTGGAGCCATTTATGGAAAAGAACGAATCTGCCGTCAAGGGCAAGATTATTCTGGCCACCGTTAAGGGTGACGTGCATGACATTGGCAAAAATCTGGTGGAAATCATCCTCTCCAACAACGGCTACCAGATTGTGAATCTGGGCATCAAGGTGCCGCCGGAGCAGCTGATTGAAGCGTACCGGAAGGAAAAGCCTGATGTGATCGGACTCTCCGGCTTGCTGGTGAAATCCGCTCAGCAGATGGTGACCACAGCCCAGGATTTGCGCAACGCGGGAATCGATGTGCCGATTATGGTAGGGGGCGCCGCTCTGACCCGGAAATTTACCAAAAACCGGATTGCTCCGGAATATGACGGAATGGTATTGTACGCCAAGGATGCCATGGACGGACTGGACCTGGCAAACAAGCTTAGTGACTCGGCTGAACGCGCCATTCTGGCGGAGGAGCTGCGTAAAGCGAAGGAAGCCCAATTGGCGGAGGCGGGCAAAATTGAGCAGGAGCTGCCTCAAGCCGTACGTGTGCGGAACACCACCATTAACCGGGAGCTTCCCGTTTATCTCCCGCCTGATCTGGAGCGCCACGTGCTGCGGGATTATCCCATCTCCCATCTGCTGCCGTATATCAACTTCGAAATGCTGCTGGGCCGGCATTTGGGTATCCGCGGCTCTGTGGAGGAGGCTCTTAAGAACGGAGAGCCCAAAGCGCTGGAGATTAAAGCTGTAGTAGACGGCATTCTGCAGGAGGCAGTCAAAAATGGCATTATCCGGGCCCAGGGGATGTACCGGTTTTTCCCGGCGCAATCGGACGGCGATACCATCCTGGTATATGATCCTGCGGATACGGGGAAAATATTGGAAACCTTCCAATTTCCCAGACAGGAAGTGGAGCCTTACCTGTGTCTGGCCGATTACCTCAAGCCGGTGGAAAGCGGCGTAATGGATACAGTGGGTTTCCTGACGGTCACCACCGGACGGGGAGTCCGGGAGCTGGCCGAAGAATGGAAGGGAAGCGGGGATTACCTGCGCTCCCACGCCTTGCAGGCCACGGCGCTGGAGCTGGCGGAGGCTTTCGCCGAGCGCATTCACCAAATGATGCGGGATGTGTGGGGATACCCCGATCCGGCAGATATGACCATGAAGCAGCGCTTCGGCGCCCGTTACCAGGGCATCCGGGTATCCTTCGGCTATCCCGCCTGCCCCAACCTGGAGGACCAGGAGCAGCTGTTCCGGCTGATGAAGCCGGAGGACATCGGAGTGGAGCTTACGGAGGGCTGTATGATGGACCCCGAGGCATCCGTAACTGCTATGGTGTTCTCCCATCCCCAAGCGCAATATTTCAACGTGGAAAAAGTGCAGCGCTAGGCCGTGTTTGCAAACACACCCTAGTCTGCTTTTAAAAAGGAAACGAGAACGGAGCTGTGGGGTATGGAATTGGTTTTTTTGGGCACCGGGGCAGGAATGCCCTCGCGGCGCCGCAATGTGACCTCCATCGCGCTGAACCTGCTGGATGAAACCGGCGGGTTCTGGCTGTTCGATTGCGGGGAGGGCACCCAGCAGCAAATTCTGCAATCCCCGATCCGGCTCGGGCGGACGGACAGAATCTTCATCACCCATCTCCATGGTGACCATTTATATGGGCTGCCGGGTATCCTGACCAGCCGCTCGTATCAGGGAGGGGAAGGAACACTTACCCTGTACGGGCCTGTAGGGCTCCGGCAATTTACGGAAACCGTGCTGACCTTAAGCCAAGCCAAGCTGTCCTATGAGCTGGATATCGTGGAGATTGTGGAAGAAGGGATTATCGCTGAGGACGAGATGTTCCGGGTGGAGGCCAGACGCTTGAACCACCGGATTGAAAGCTTCGGCTACCGGATTGTGGAAAAGGATAAGGAAGGCAAGCTGGACGCCGCCAAGCTGAAGGAGCTGGGTGTCCCCTTCGGGCCGCTGTATGGAGCCTTGAAGCAGGGTAAGTCCGTTACACTGGAGGATGGCCGTGTCATAAACAGCGCGGACGTGGTGGGTCCTGCCGTACCAGGCCGGATTGTGACGGTTTTGGGGGATACCCTCAAAACGGATTCAGCCGTCGAATTGGCGAGAAATGCCGATGTGCTGGTTCATGAGGCCACCTTCGACCGGTCCAAGGCGGACATGGCCTCGCGGTTCCATCACTCCACTACGGAGGATGCTGCCCAAACCGCACTTCAAGCCGGCGCGCAGGTGCTGATCATGACGCATATCAGTTCCCGCTATGGGGAAGAGGAAACGGAAATGCTGCAGCAGGAGGCCCGGGAAATTTTCGCGAATGCATTTGTAGCCGAGGATTTCTGGTCCTACCGGATCCCTTACCGGATCACGATGGAGTAGGGTGATTGGCACCGAAACCAGCACTGAGCGGAAGCGGCAGGAGTTTTTCTCAGCTTTTTCATGAAAATAGGCTTATTGCTCATTGACGAAGCCCTTGTGAAAAGTTATAAATAAATATGTGAAAACATATAATGGCCTATTCTGGAGCAGGAGTTAACATACACATGAAATGGTTACAAGTAGAATCCTCCGGCCCGTTGTCCGGTTCCGTACATATTCAGGGATCCAAGAACAGCTCCTTGGCCTTGCTGGCAGCCGCCTGCATGTCCGGCGAACCTGTTGTTCTGCAAGGAATCCCTTACCTTTTGGATATGCAAGTGATCAAGAGCATAACAGCCTCCATCGGCATCCGTATGGAAAGCCGGGAGAACGGCGATATTTTTATAGATGCAAGCGGTATGCGTCACTCTGATCTGGACCGGAAGGGGACCTCGGCCTATCGGGCTTCCTATTATTTTATCGGCGCATTGCTGGCAAAAACGGGGAAGGTCACCATCGGGTATCCCGGCGGGGATAACTTTGTATCCCGTCCGATTGACCAGCATCTCAAAGCCTTGAAGGCCCTTGGGGCCACCATCGAATTGAACGAGGATCATTATGTTGTCCGGGCAACCAGACTGAAGGGAGCCTCCATTTTCTTCGATACCATCACGTCCGGCGCCACCATCAATGCGATGCTGGCTGCTGTGCTGGCCGAAGGCAGAACGGAGCTTCATAATGCAGCGCGGGACCCGGAGGTGGTGGATACCGCCAATATGCTGAACCGTATGGGTGCCAGAATTGTAGGTGCAGGCACGGATTGTATCCGCATTGAGGGTGTTCGGGAACTCTCCGGCTGCACCTATTCCGTCATCCCGGATCGGCTGATTGCCGGAGCATTCCTGATGGCCGCCGGGATTAATGGGGGCTCCGTTACCGTCGAGGATATTATTCCCGAGCATCTTGGCTCATGCCTGGCGAAGCTGAAGGAAGTCGGTCTGGAGCTGGAGGTGCGTGATTCCAGCATTACCGCATACGGTGGAGGACTTTTGAAGGCTACCCGCATGCGGACCGGCATGTACCCTTTGTTTGCCACCGATTTGCAGCAGCCGTTAACCGCCTTGCTCTTATTTGCCCAAGGAAGAAGCATCGTATCGGATAAAATCTACCCCGAACGCTTCAGTCATGTGCCCCAGCTGCGCAGGATGGGGGCGCAGATTGAGGTGCGCTCCGGCAGCGCATTTATTAAGGGCGGGCAGCCCTTAACAGGCAGTCATGTCCATGCCACGGATGTCCGTGCCGGCACATGTCTGATTCTGGCAGGTCTGGGAGCTGAAGGGAAAACCTTCATCTCCGGCGTTGAGCATATTGAACGGGGCTATGCGGATGTCATCAGCATGTTCCGCACCCTGGGAGCCAAGGTGGAGCTTCTGAGCAATGCTGCCGCTGAAGCTGTTGTAAGCAGAGCGTAAGCTTTCGCGTGAATTTGTGGGCCTTCCCGGCAATCCGGGAGGGCTTTTTGTGCGTCAATTAATAGAGTTGTGGGCGTTGGAAAAATATGTGTAGCGGTAAAACGCAGGCTTTGGCCTGCCGCGGCAGGCTGACCGGTTAATCTTGAAGCATCTTGTCATCCGGCAGCGATATTTTGAAAAAATGTCGGAATCAGCACATCTAAATTCCAAATACTGTGAGAAATGATATTGACGCAAAAGACAGCGGGATGGTTAAATAGACATAGATCATTACTCCTTATTTTTTAGGACAATTTGACTAGGGCCTACATGAAACCCTAGGAGTCTGTCCGAAAAACAAAAGAGTGAAAAAATATTTATGAAATGACTGGGAGGGAAGGAGTGACTTGAGGGCGAGTTTTTTGGCGGCTTTGAACCCTTATGAGTTCCATTCCATCAAGGCCGACAAAACGTGTTTGAGCATCCAAGGCACTCCTTTCCGGTAAGGAATGAAACAAAGTAATATTTTTTCACTCAAATTAAACGTCGGACAGACTCCTATAATGCGAATGGAGGGATCGGGTGGCGCTGCGCAAAAGAATCGGCGACTTGCTCCTGGAATCGGGATTGATTACGGACGAGCAGCTGCTCAATGCGTTGAAGGAGCAAAAAGAGCTGAAAATGCGTCTTGGTGATGTGCTCATTTCCCGGAATTATATTACAGAGCAGCAGCTGATCGAAGTTCTTGAAGTCCAGTTGGGAATCCCTCATGTCCAGCTTTACAAACAAAAGATCGAAACTAAGATTATTAATATTATTCCCCAGCGGATTGCGGAGCAGCATCAGGTGCTACCCTTACGGACCGAAGGCAACAAGCTGATTGTGGCCATGGCCGACCCGCTGGATTATTACGCCATAGATGAGCTGCGGATGACCACCGGCTTCCGTATTGAGCCTGTGATTGCATCCAAGGACGAGCTGTTCCGGGCTATCCGGAGATATTACGGGCTGCAGGAAACCGTCGACCAGATCATGCAGAACCTCGACCAATGGGAAGGCGAAGACAAGATTCAACAGAATATGGACGCCGATTCCCCGGTGGTCAAGACGGTGAACCAGCTGATTTACCAAGCTGTTCAGACAGGTGCATCGGATATCCATATCGACCCCCAAGAGGACGGTCTGCGTATCCGGTACAGAGTGGACGGTATGATGAGAACGGAACGGATATTGCCTCCCCACATGCAAAATGTGATTGTGGCCCGCATCAAGGTGATGTCCAGCCTGAACGTGGCGGAGCGCCGCCTGCCCCAGGACGGGCGGGTGGAGATGGAGGTGGATTTCCGCAAGGTGGATATCCGGGTTTCCACATTGCCCACCATTCACGGCGAGAAGGTTGTGCTGCGGATTCTCGACCTGAGCAATGCTTTGACGGATCTGGACAGGCTGGGCTTCACCCAAGCCAATATGTCCCGGCTTCTGAAGGGAATCGGCAAGCCTTACGGCATTATCTTCATTTCCGGGCCTACAGGCAGCGGCAAAACCACCACCTTATATTCCACCCTGTCCCGCCTCAGCAGTGATGAGGTGAATATTATTACCATCGAAGATCCGGTGGAGTACCAATTAAACGGGATCAATCAGGTAGCGGTGAACCCCGTATCCGGGCTGACCTTTGCCAGAGGGTTGCGTTCCATTTTACGTCAGGACCCCAACATCGTGATGGTCGGGGAAATCCGGGACTCGGAAACAGCAGAAATAGCTGTTCGGGGAGCCATGACAGGCCACTTGGTACTTAGCACCTTGCACAGCAACAGCGCGGTGAACTCCATTACCCGTCTGATCGATATGGGCATTGAACCGTTTCTTTTATCCTCCTCCTTAAATACCGTAGTTGCCCAACGGCTGGTCCGGCGGGTATGCCCGGCATGTGCTGTAGAGGTAGAACCGACCCAGGAGGAACGGGCGGTTCTGGAGGAGTACCGGATTCCCCATGCCACCCTTAAAAGAGGGCAGGGCTGCGGAGAATGCGGACGAAGCGGGTACCGGGGCAGACTGGCCATCCATGAGGTACTGCCGGTGAATGACGAGCTTCGCACCTTAATTCTGCGGAAGGGTTCGGATACGGAATACGCTGCTTTGGCGGCAAAGGCGGGGATGATCCCGATGATTGAGGATGGGTTGCAGAAGGCGGCCTCCGGTTTAACCACAATTGCAGAGGTTTACCGGGTAGCCGGATTACATTAACCGACATTTTCACAAAAATTAAAACGGGCTTGACTATCTCTTAATATTGTCTGAATCCGGCTTCGGTATAATAGTTTCGGAGGGCTTAAATGTGGCAATTGTCGATTATATGAAGCTGGCACACCAGCGCAACGCGTCAGACATACATATTACAGTAAATGCGCCTGTTGCCTTCCGGATTCACGGTGAGCTGCAGTCCGCAGATGACCGGGTTCTCAGGCCCGAGGATACCCTGGCTATGGCTCGTGAGCTATTAACAGGAGAGCAGTACGAGGAGTTTTTGGAGCAGGGGGATCTGGATTTATCCTACGAGATTCCGGGTGTTTCCCGGTTTAGAATCAATCTTTACCGTCAAAAAGGGTATGCAGGGTTGACCATCCGCCTTATTCCTACCCGGATTCCGTCCGTGGAGGAGCTGGGGCTCCCCGGTATTGCAGTAGAACTGGCCCGTAAGCCTCAAGGTCTGGTGCTAGTTACAGGACCTACAGGCAGCGGTAAATCCACTACTCTCGCCGCCCTGATTGATGATATCAATGCCTACAGGCAGGAGCATATCATCACCCTGGAGGACCCTATCGAATTTCTTCATCCCCATAAAAAAAGCATCGTGAACCAGCGTGAGGTGGGGAGTGATACGGAGTCCTTCGCCAGAGGGTTGCGCGCTGCTCTGCGTCAGGATCCGGATGTAATTCTGGTGGGGGAAATGCGGGATCTGGAAACCATCAGCACCGCCATTACCGCTGCGGAAACAGGTCATCTGGTCTTCGGAACACTGCATACGGCGGATGCTCCGCAAACGATTGACCGGATCATTGATGTATTCCCGACGGGCTCCCAGCAGCAGATCCGTATCCAGCTTGCTTCGGTGCTTTTGGGCATCATTGCCCAGCGTCTGCTGCCTACAGCAGACGGGAGTGGACGGGTAGCTGCCATGGAGGTTCTGGTGAATACCCCGGCGGTAGCCAACCTGATCCGTTCGGAGAAGGTGCACCAGGTGCGGTCTATGATGCAAACCGGCAAAGCCCAAGGCATGCAGACCATGGACAATGCTTTGCGTGAGCTGATCCAGAGACGCATCATTACAACGGAAGCGGCCAAAGAAGCGCTGTTTGGCTTCAGTGAGCTGAATTTGTAGGTGAACAAATGCCCAGATTTCGCTATACCGCCATTGAACGCTCCGGCAAACAGACCAGAGGGATGATTGAAGCCCAGCATAACAATGCCGCCATTGCCCTGTTAAGGGCTCAAGGGTTGCGCATTACCAAGCTGGAAGACATGAGCCAGAGCATTCTCCACAAGGAAATCCGGCTGGGCTCAGGACCACGGATCAAGCCCCAGCATTTCACCATTTTTTGCAGGCAGCTGTCCAGCTTGTACAAGGTGGGCATTAACATTGTGGATGCGGTGCGGACCTTGTCCGAACAGACAGAAAGCAAGGAGTTCCGCGCCATATTGGCCAATGTGGCAGATGATATGCAGCGGGGCAACCAGTTTTCCCAGGCGATTACCCGTTATCCTACCGTATTCAATACCGTGTTCGTCAATATGGTGAAGGCGGGGGAGGCCAGCGGTAATTTGGACGACATGCTGTTCCGGCTGGCGGTGTTTTACGAGAAGGAGCATTACACCCGGGAAAAGATTAAGTCCGCCATGGTGTATCCCATCATAATGGCCATTTTTACGGTCATCGTGGTGACCATCTTGATGGTGTTCGTTGTGCCTCAGCTGGTGGCCAATTTTGAGGCGATGGATTTGACGTTACCGCTGCCGACCCGGATTGTGATTGGGATTTCAGATTGGGTCCGGGAATATTGGTATCTGGCAGCCGCGCTGCTATCCCTTCCTTTTCTTGCTATCCTTGCCATGAAGCGGAATGAGAAGGGGCGGTATGCCCTTGATTATGCAAAGCTGAAAATACCTGTATTCGGCAAGCTGCTTCACAAACAAGCCTTGTCCCGTTTCAGCCGGACCTTCTGCTCCTTGTTCGCCGCAGGGGTGCCTATGCTGCAAATGCTGAGCATCGTGTCCTCCGTAGTGGGCAACACAGTGATCGGAAAGGTGATTCTGAGCGCCAGAGAAGCCGTGCAGGGAGGCAGCTCCATCGCCGATCCCTTCCGCAAGTCTTGGCTGTTCCCGCCCATGGTGGTGCACATGATGGCTGTGGGGGAAAAGTCTGGTGCGCTGGATTCCATGCTGGACAAGGTAGCGGACTTTTATGAGGCGGATGTAGACCAAATGTCGGACAGGCTAAAGGCTATGCTGGAGCCGATAATGATCGTGATCCTGGCGCTTATCGTGGGTACCATCGTGTTGGCCGTTATGCTGCCGTCCTTTACGCTGATCAGCAACTTGAAGTAGACGGAGCCAGGAATGAACTTGTCATCTATGCTTTTTTCTACATATAGATGGTCTCATTCAAAATTATAAGGAGGAGCTTACATGCTAAAGAAATTGTTTATGAAGCGGTTAGGTAAAAATCAGAAGGGCGTTACCTTGATCGAATTGATGGCTGTAGTTGTTATTCTGGGAATTATTGCTGGGGTTGCCGGGGCTGCTGTGACGGGGAGCTTCACAAAGGCAAAAGAAAACACTGAGACTGCTTCAAAAAGAATACTATCTGATGCTGTTCAAAGATATATCCTAGAAATCGGCCCTTCTCCGGGTACTGATGGAAGTTTCTCGAATATAGGTGTGGGGAATTTATATTCAAATGGTTTTATAAACAATTATCCTACCAATCAATCTGGTAACTATATTGAAATAACCACTGTAAGCAATAAGGGAGTTCCAACATTTACAGACAATGCTAAAGCAACTCCTGCTCCAAAATGAAGTAAAGATTAATGAACGAGGTGCCACCCATGCTTTTCATTCAAGCATTCCAGGCGTCGCCTCCCTATTTTTACACGGTGATGGGTATCCTGGGGTTATTCGTTGGCAGCTTCCTGAATGTGGTGGCTGCCCGGATTCCCCAGGGCCAGTCCCTTGTTACGCCGCCGTCCCATTGCGATAGCTGCGGACACCGGCTGGCGGTCCCGGATTTGATCCCCGTGTGGAGCTGGTTCCGCTCAGGAGGCAAATGCCGTTACTGTGGAGAAGCTTTCTCCATTCAATATCCGTTGTGGGAGGTTTTGACCTCCGTTATCTACATCTTGCTGGCCGTTACGCTTGGCCCTGTACCGGAGCTGATCGTGGGGTTGCTCCTGGTTTCGCTGCTGATCGCCATTTCGCAGACGGATTTACGTCTTTATTTGATCCCGGACAAGATTATTGTGTTTGGCATAGCGGCAGGGATTGTCCTGCGGATTTTTATCCACGATGCCCCTTTGTGGGACTATGTGGGCGGTTTTTTTCTGGGCGGCGGGCTGCTGTATCTGGCAGCGGTGCTTGGGGAATGGCTGCTGAAGAAGGAAGCCATGGGCGGCGGAGATATTAAGCTCTTGGCCATGTTAGGGATATACATAGGCATGAAAGGTGTGTTATTGACGATTTTTTTGGGCAGTGTGATTGGATTAATCATTATCCTGATCCTGCTGTTGACCGGAGTTATGAAGAACGACCAGCCTATCCCCTTCGGGCCTTTTTTGGCCATTGGCGCTTGTGTCGCCTACTTATGGGGAGAGTTGCTTGTGCAAGCTTACCTGAACTTATTAACTTGACGCCGAAAACAAGGAGTGACTCCATCCCATATGGCTACTTTCACAAAAATACTTCAATGGGTACGGCCAAGTGTTGCCAGCTTGGGACTGGAAATCACCGATAGCTATATTAAACTTGCGGAAATCCGGAGTGCCGGCAATAAAAAGCCTGTCCTGGCTGAAGGTGCTTTGGAGCCATTACCTCAGGGCACGGTGGTGGACGGTAAAATCCAGAAGCCGGAGGTATTGCGGCGTATTCTGGAGCAAACTATTCAACTGTATAAGTTCCGCGCCCGCAGGGTGCATCTGATCATCCCCAGCTCTTCCATTATGGTACGTTTTCTTAAGCTGCCCAATGTTCCCGACAAACAGCTGCGGAAGATTATCCAGTTTGAAATTCAGAATACCATACATCTTCCGTTTCAAAACCCCTATTTTGATTTTATTAACCTTACTACTGACGTTTCGCTTCCGGTTCCCCTGAAACAGGATCAGGAGGTTACCTACCCGGACCCCGTGCATCCTCAACAGTCCTGGATGGAGATGGGTGCTTCCCAGGAGTCGTTGCTCCGAGACGAGCCTGTTTTCGAGGAAGAGGAGGAAGAGGAAGAGCAGGATGAGGCTGATGTGATGCTGATCGCGGCTCCCTCCGAGCTGGTGGATGAATATCTCACAGTGGTCAGGCAAAGCGGCTTACGCCCCAAAAGCATTGAAATCAAAGCCTTGTCCAGCTACAGGCTGCTGCTGGAGGCAGCCGAGCCGGAGCTTCTGCAGCAAACCATCTTAACCTTGGATTTGAATATGGACGCCGCTGACATGAGTATTTTTCATGAGGGCCAGCTGAAAATTACCCGCAGTGTCCCTGTCCGTTTTCAAGAGGATCAGGATTCCCTGAACGGTATGCAGCAGCAGGAGCCTCAGGTGGAATTGGCCCATGAATTGGAGCGTCTGATGAACTTCTACCGGTACACCCTGAATAACCGGACCCAGGAGTTTGCAGCTGTTGTTCTGACAGGGGAGATCCGGCAGCTTGCCCAAGTGTCGGAGTTTCTGTCGGACCGCCTGGGTATGCAGGTGATTACTCCGGACAGCGGGTGGCTGGAATCCGAGAAACCCCAGCTCCACAGCTGGGTGACCAGTCTGGCAATTCCCATCGGACTGGGCTTAAGGGGGAATCAAGGATGAAAGCCATAAACCTGATTCCCAAGCTTCCTTTTACCCAGCAATATCTCAAACCGCTGTTGACCGGAATTATCGCATTCAGTGTGCTTAGTTCCGCGCTTCTGGTTATTGGTTATGCCGAATCCTCCCATACCTCGGGCAAGAATGAACGGCTGCTCCAGGAAAAGCAGGCACAAGCCGGCATTCTCATGAAGGAACGTGTGGTGGACCAGCAAACCCTCCAATATCAATCCTTGAAGGACAAGGTGGATGGGCTGAAAGGGGAAATCCGTGACTGGCAGCCTGTTTTTCAGGGCATCACCGCTTCCTTGCCTACGGCGGCCCGGATTCTGTCCATGGAAACGGATAATACGGGGAAAATCAAGCTGCATATGGATATGAAGGATTTGAAGGATGCCGCCCAATACATGCAGCTTTTGCAGCAGCTGGAGCTGTTTGCCCATGTGACAGTGAATAGTGTCCAGAAGAAGGAGTTGGCTTACCCGGTTGCCGTAACCATTGTTTCCACCGGCACCACGGAGGCTTCGCCTTCTGCATCGGCTTCCTCGGATAAAACGCAAACCATGACCTTTGAGCAATATGTGAATATGTTTCAAAAGCCTTCTACCTCCGCTGCCGATGCCACTGAGGCGGATGAGCTACTCAACCAGCTGGATTGGATGATGAGCCAGAAGATCAGCAAGGAAATAAACGGCATTACACTGCCGGGCCGGACACCCCAGCCTGTAGCAACCCCTTCCGCCTCCGGGCCGATTACCAGGCAGGATGTGGAGGATGCCCAGAAGAAGCTGGATCAAATCGCCAATGCCAAAGTGGCGGAGCCTTCGGCCCTAGCAGTGGCAGGCGCAACACCCGCTCCCAAAGTGCTTACTTTATATGACGTTGTGTTAGAGCTGACCTGCAAGCCTTTAACGAAGGAGAAGAAATAATGAGGAACAAGCGGAAAACCAAAAATAAAGCCCAGGTTCCTCAACAGCTCGATTTTTCTTTTTTGAAAAGACCTGAGATCCAGCTAGCCTTGGCAGGACTTCTCGGATTGCTGCTAATCATCTTCAGCATTTCCGTGTTATATGTTCCCCAGTTGACGGAAGCCAGCCGGACTGCAGAAGAGCTGGAGGCGGCCAACCGGCGGGTGGAGCAATTAACCAAGGCGCCTGTTCCTGTCAAAATTCAGGAGGCAGATGTGGAGGCTCTGCTGAAGCAGGTTCCGCTTCGGGAGAATACTGCGTCCATTCTGAATCTGATGCAGAGCTTTTCGGAACAGGCAGGAACGAAACTCAGCTATGTTACCTTCAAAGAAGTTACCGACAAGCAGCCACAATTGGAAACTTTGATTACAAAGGCTGCCGAAATCCAGCAAAACCAGCCTTCCTCTGGTGTCACGGTGCAACCGCTGGGCACTCCCGCACCTGCCGGACAGACCCAGCCTGTAGCCACTGAGCTGGCTTCCTTGACCTTTCAGGTGGAGGTAAGCGGAACCTACGGCCAAACCATGGATTTTCTCCATCAGCTGCAGCAGGGAAGCCGGTTGTTGGAGGTGGTGGACTGGAGCTTGAGCCAAACCTCCGCGTCTGCCGCTACAGGTTCACCTTCCGTAACACCGGCAGGCACCGCATCCTCACCGTCTCCCGCAGCCACGCCAGGCCATTCTTCGGGGTTTGTACAGGGGCCTATGCCGCTTGCGCTAAAATGTACCGTCCGCAGCTTTGTTGCTGCGGCTTATCAGAATCAGCTGAAGGAGCCGCCGGGGCCGCAGGTATCTCCAGGCACCCAGCGCACGGACCCCACCTGGTCGGATCAGATGCTGTACGAGCTGTTGGATAAGCAGCAGTAGGCCCGCTGGGATGGAGTTGAGTTTTGTGAGAGTAGGAGAGATAACCATGAAAAAAAAGCTTATGCTATTAACCATTGCGTTTGGTGTTTTAACATTCGGCGGAGTAGCCTGGGCGAACGGGCAGTACCGTACCATTGAGGTGTTCTTCGAACGGATTCATGTGGCGCTGAACGGGCATGAATCCGAGCTGAGTAAGGACTCCATCATCTATGACGGGTCGGTGTATGTACCGCTGCGGAGTGTAGGGGAGATGCTGGATGCGGAGGTCAGCTGGGATAATGAAAACCGGACGGTGCATCTGGATTTCCTGAAGGACCGCAAAGGGGATGTGTATCAGGCATCCACCCGCGGGATTTATCAATATATCGCTCTGGAGCATAACCGGCTGCTGGGCAAAATGATCCAATATTTCAAGACGGATGATATGGACGGCATGAAGGGTGTAATCGGGGAATACGAGCATCTGGAAGAAGTGGCGGAGAGCCTGCAGGATGAGAAAATGTCCGCCACTTTGGATAAAATGCAGGCCGCCATTGAAATGGTCCGCAGCGGCTGGGCCGATAAGAATGTACGGGATTATTCCTTGGCCTGGACCATCTTCTATACCAATGCGGATGTGCTCAATAAGGATTTGAAGGATAAAACCTCAGAGGAAGCGCAGCTTCAATTTGAGGTGAAGCAAGTTGGGAAGTAATCTGGGAACAAAAAGGTCCGGAGCTTATTCGGACCAGTTTTTTGTATATACAGTGGAATTATAGGTGTAAGACTCGATATCCTTGCCGCCGAACACCAGATTGACTTTAATTTCATGCTCCTGCCCGGGTTTTGTCACCGCAAAGGGCATAGCCGTTACGCCTCGCGCCAATTCCATCACCTGTTGGGTTGCGTTGTTCTGGGTGGTCATGGTGATTTTATTGCCTTCGTATTTAAAGCTGGTGTAATCGGCAGGGGAATTGCTGAATTCCAGTGTATTGCCGTCTTTCACCTGAATGCTGCTAAAAGCCTTTTTCCTGACAGTGGCGGCAACCTGCTCAGTGACCAGCCGGGCTTGCTCCTGGACAGATTGTTTTTCGGTCAGGTGGTTAAAGCCGGTGATGGAGGAATAAATGGCTGCCGAGATAACCCCGACAATAATAGAGGCGATAGAGATGGCTACAAGCAGCTCGATCAGGGTAACTCCTTTTTGATTGGGAAAAATGGCTCTTCTCAATGGTATCATTCCTTGTTCACCTTGTTATACTCCAGGTAGCTTTCCAGCGTATATTCCGATTGGAACATGGTTTCCGTAACATGGACCTTTACCTTGCGGAAATATTGGTTTAAGGGAAAAACCTTGCTTTCTACTGTTACGCTTTCTGGTACCGGATCTGCTGTTACTACAATGGCATAGGTGCCGTCCGTGCTGCCGGGATATTGGGTGTTGAAGGAAGCAGCAGTGGCCGTTGCGGCGTTGGCATTGCGGATGGCGGTCAGATTAATCGTTGTGCCATTGAAGGAAACGCTGGCAGTGGGAGAAGGAAGATTGGTTTTGATGAGCTCCATGACGCCCCGGGCAATAGCCACCGATTGGTCCCGGTTTTCCTCTGTTTTAGAATTGCGGTAGCCTTGTGTGAACAAGAGGCTGAACAAAAGCACAACAAACGCCAGAATGGCGGCGGAAGCAAGCACTTCAATCAGGGTCAGCCCGCGGGAATTCAACCTTCTCAGCATGTAAAAAGCACCAGCCCGTATCCTAGAATATCTTCATTGTATAGGAAAATAGTAAGGGAGGAAAGGAAAAATGAGAGGACTAATGTCCCGTATGCAGAATGAAAAGGGGAATACCCTGTTGCTGGTTTTGTTTCTGGTTTTTCTGTTGTCTGCCATTTCCGCCCCCTTGCTGTTAAGCCTTAGCCAAGGCAATGTGAACAACAAAAAAGGGGAACGGACCGAACAAGCCCAATACGCCGCCGAATCTGGCATGGCCATCGTTAAGAGAGTGATGGAGGAGGCTTTTTATGGGCAGGATATGGAGCTTAATCCCTTGCAGGTTGGAGAGATAATTAATGAGGTTAATAAAATTCCTTATATGAACACAGATCTGCTTGAGGTTTCTGTTGCCGGCCCTGAATTGAAATCTAAGGGAGATACCGGCTCCGGGATTCTGAACCGCAAACGAGTTTTAACCATGAATTATTTAGCACAGCAAGGCAATGATTCTGTCCCGGGAGTGTTCGGAAAGGACGTGGTTTCCCAATATAACCTCAACGGCTACCAGCAGGGATCTTTTAAGGAAAATACCGGCTTCCTGCATCCGTATCCTAACTTCCGCGAGGAATTTACCAAAACCTTCGCTTCATTGATGAAAAACCAGACGGTGGGGCAAGCGGTAGATGTGCAGGCCAATTCCAATGTGAATGCGGTTTGTAAGGCATACCCCGATATATTGGAGTGCAGCGGCAATAACATCAAAGTTCGAGATGTCAACGGCTCCGTCACCATCAATGCCAGCATTATCACCCCCGGTGATATTACGATTGAAAAGCGCAACGATATTGTCACCATCAAGGGTGAGTTGGCCGCAGGCGGCAGCATACGTGCCACCAATGATAACTTCGGGCTGGATGTATCCGGATCTATTTTCGCCAAAAGCTATATTGACTTTAACCGGACGATTAAACGTATCTATACCGGAGGCTCCATATACTCCCAATCCGATCTTACCTTCGGACAGATCAACGATAAGATAGAGATTATGGGCTCCCTTATTGCCGATGGGAAAATCGAATTTACCAAGGTTAACAACACCTGGATTCATAAGGATATCTCCACAAAGAAGGCGCTGATTATCTCCAACGGCATTAACAGCAACGGTTATGCTTTGACTGTAGACGGCTCCATCTATATTAATAACCCTAATGCCAGTGAAGGGGTGTTAACCGTCAGCGGCAACACAGACAAAATGGTGGTGGGAAGATCGGTTCTCAGCTCCGGCACCATCAAATTCAACGGGGTCATCAATAGCGGCGGATTAACCCTTACGAATGGGGCAATGCTGACGTTGGGCAATATTGAGTTTGGTGATCATGTCAATAATATGAATGTCAAACAAACGGTAGGGTGTTTGGGAAATCTCACCTTCCGATCAGACAGATATTTTAATAATAATCTGTATTTTGGAGGGGCCAGCATAGGCGGAAGCTATACATCCTCCCAGTACCAGCAGTCCAATCCCGGCTCACCTCATATTGTGATCAACTATAACCCTCCTGTTGCCGGAGGCGGACAGAAACGGATTTTGCAATTTACAAACTGGCAAGGCTCCAACTCATAACCGTTATTACCCGGGCAAGCGCAGGAACTGACAGCCCTCTTACCAATTCGTGTTTACTTGAGTGCTGCAGTCCGGAAATAGCGGAGTTCGGCGATTCAAGGCTCTTTTGTAGGCCCAGGCCTATGCGGAAGAGCCTATTTGGCGTAGGACTGTGCAGGAAAATGACAAAACCGATTGCCCACCGAACGTATATTCTGTACAATGGAAGCATCTGCCCAGTTGTTTATATAGGAAGGTGTGTTTGGGAAATGAATCCGTTAACAGGCAAAGCCTCATCCGTTGAGGAAACCATAGAATTATTGCGGCGGACGCCGGAGATTGCCCGCAATATTACCCACTGGCGCACGATTCCTCCCCGGGATGCGGTCTATGCGCCGTTTCCGGAATTGATTCACCCGAAGCTGCGCCAGGCGCTGCAGGAACGGGGCATCCTGGGTCTGTACCGCCACCAGGCGGATGCCTTCCAGGCTGTTCTGGACGGTCAGCATGTGGTGGCTGTTACGCCTACCGCCTCCGGCAAAACCTTTTGCTACAATCTCCCGGTGCTGAACCGGATTCTGTCCGACGATAGTGCACGGGCATTATATTTATTTCCCACCAAGGCGCTGGCCCAGGACCAGGTGGCGGAGCTGAAGGAGCTGGTGGACAGCATGGAGGTGGACCTGAAGGCCCACACCTATGACGGGGATACCTCACCGGCGGCCCGTACGGCCATCCGCAATGCGGGGCATATTGTGGTGACCAACCCGGATATGCTGCATTCCGCTATTTTGCCCCATCATACCAAGTGGGTGAAGCTCTTCGAGAACCTGAAATATGTGGTCATCGATGAGGTCCATTCCTACCGGGGAGTGTTCGGCAGCCATGTGGCCAATGTTATCCGGCGTCTCAAGCGAATTTGCCGGTTCTATGGCTCCCAACCTCAGTTTATCTGTGCTTCGGCTACCATCGAGAACCCGAAGGATCACGCGGAGCGGCTTATCGGGGAGAGTATGGCTCTCATCGACAATAATGGGGCGCCCGCAGGGGAGAAGCATTTTGTTTTTTACAATCCTCCCGTGGTCAACCAGCAGCTTGGCATCCGGCGCAGCAGCGTGCTGGAAACCCAAAAGGTGGCGGCGGCGCTTCTGAAGCATGGGGTGCAAACCATTGTTTTTGCCAGAAGCCGGGTGCGGGTGGAGATTTTGCTGACTTATCTACAGGATCTGGTGGCCCATGAGCTGGGAACCAAGTCCATCCGGGGCTACCGGGGCGGTTATCTTCCCAAGCAGCGCAGAGAGATCGAGCGGGGCTTACGCAACGGGGAAATCCGCGGGGTGGTCAGCACTAATGCCCTGGAGCTGGGGATCGACATTGGGCAGCTGCAGGCCTGTGTGATGAACGGTTATCCCGGCACCATCGCCAGCACCTGGCAGCAATCCGGGCGGGCGGGACGCAGGCAGGAAAGCTCTGTCACCGTGCTGGTAGCCAGCAGCAATCCGCTGGATCAGTATATTATCGATAATCCCAAGTATTTCTTCGAAAGGCCGCCTGAACGGGCCTTGATCTCGCCGGATAATCTGGTGATTTTAGTTGACCACATTAAATGTGCGGCATATGAGCTGCCTTTTGAGGAGGGGGAATTCTTCGGAGAGGAAGCCTTGGCGGATATTCTGGAATTCCTGGTGGAGGAGCGGATTCTGCACAAGGTGGACCGGCGGTGGTACTGGATGGAGCAGTCCTTCCCGGCCCATGACATTTCCTTGCGTTCTGCAGCACAGGAGAATGTGGTCATCATTGATATGACCTATGGGAGCAAGGTAATCGGGGAGATGGACCGGTTCGGCGCCATGACCCTGCTGCATGAGGAGGCCATCTATATTCACGAGGGTGTCCAGTACCAGGTGGAGAAGCTGGATTATGAGGAAAAGAAGGCCTATGTCCGGGAGGTCAGCGTGGATTATTTCACTGATGCCAACCTGGCTGTGCAGCTCAAGGTGCTGCAGGTCCACAAGGAGGAGCGTTCGGAGGGGCTGGTCCGGCAATTCGGCGAGGTTACGGTGAATGCCAAGGCCACTATTTTTAAGAAAATCAAGCTCCGCACTCATGAAAATATCGGCTCGGGTCCTATTCATCTGCCGGAGGAGGAGCTGCATACCAATTCCTACTGGTTTTCGGTGGATGAGGATGTTCTGAAGGGGAGAAACGCCCATGACCTGCAGTTTGCGCTGCTGGGAGTGGCGAATATTCTGGTTTCGCTGGCGCCGCTTTATCTGATGTGCGATCCCTCGGACATACGGGTGGTGCCCCAGGTGAGAGCCATCCATAACAAACAACCGACCATCTTCCTGTATGACCGGTATCCCGGGGGTATCGGGCTAAGCGAGCGGCTGTACGAGGTTCATGGACAGCTCCTGCGCCAGGCGAGGGACACCATTCAGCGTTGTGGCTGTATGAGCGGCTGTCCGGCCTGTGTGGGGCCGATTGAAGAGGTGGGGTTATTGGGCAAACAATTGGCGGGAGAACTGCTGGGCCAGCTTTTGGATTCCCATGAGAAGGGGGAAGAAGGCGGCTTATGAGCGGATTGAAGGACCGGTTACGGCGTTATGTGGGTCAAAGCCCAAGTCAGGGACAAACCTCCGAGACGGAAACAGAGGCAAGCCGTGTTTTGGACGGGGAGCAGCTGGAGGAACCTTCTGCTTTTGCGGAGGAGCCTTTGGGCCCGTTAGAAACGGTAACGGATGCGGCCAACCAGATGGTGGAGGCAGTTGAAGCTCCGCAGGAGGAATGGGAGGAGTCTTTAGGCGCCCAATGGGACCGGCTGGAGGCGGTGCTGGTCCATACGCAGGAGGGGGATTTTATCCGCCGCAAGCTCCACTATTCCGCTGACTATGTGCATGGCTCCTGCAGGCTGGCCGACTTGTATGGCTGTGCCGGTGAGTTAGGGGCGTTCGCCAAGGATGCCGAAGGACAGCCGGTCTCTGCGGAGGACATGGTCTTCTTCGATACGGAAACAACAGGATTGGGGCATGGCGCCGGCAATGTGGCTTTTATGGTGGGACTTGGCTATTGGCAAAACGGGACCTTTATTGTGGAGCAGCTGTTCATCCGCAATCCGGCAGAGGAGCTGGCTATGCTCAGCTACTTGAAAAAAAGGCTGGAGCGTTTCCGCTTTATGGTTTCCTATAACGGCAAGTCCTTCGACTGGCCGCTGCTGCAAACGCGCTTCGTCATGCACCGGATGCGGTCGCCTGACCCGGAGCCTTTCCATCTGGATTTCCTGTACGCGTCCCGAAGCCTGTGGCGGCATACGCTGCCCTCCTGCAAGCTGGGGAAGGTGGAGGAGACGCAGCTGGATTTTGTAAGGGAGGACGATGTGCCCGGTTCGATGGCCCCGGCGCTGTACTTTCTGTATCTGGCGGAAAAGAAGCCTGATTCCATCGCCCCAGTTTTCCTCCATAACGGTTTGGATATTCTCTCCTTGGCCGGACTGGCGGTGCTGTTTGCGAAGGCGTTGAAGGGCGATTACAACGCTCTGAACAGGGTCCCGGAGGAGCAGTTCCGCTACGGTCTGTGGCTTTCCCGGATGGGCTGCTCCCAGCTGGCGGGGGTGACCATGGACCAACTGTATCTTCGTGTGATGTCGGGCGGAGAAAAAGGCGCTGCTTACCAGTACCTGGCCACACCCCTGGCGGCTTATTACAAACAATGCGGGCAATGGGAGCAGGCATCTGCTCTGTGGTGCAAGGCCATCGCCATCGGCAAGGAAACGCCAACCTCTTTGGAACCGTCGCTTATTCCCTATATCGAGATGGCTATGTATTGCGAGCACCGCCAAAAAAGCTACGAGGATGCTTTGCTTTATGCGGATGAAGCCCTTCTATGGGCAGAGGAAAAGCACCGGCTGCTGCAGGCTGCCTCGAAGCGGGCCTCCGGAAGGGCCAAGGCTTCCCGAAGAAAGCCTGGGGTGATCCCCTTGGAGGAGGAGCTTCTGGAGCTGGCGGGAGCCGGAGATAAGGCTGGTAAGCCGGATAAAGCAGGAGAAATGGCCAAGGAGCTGAAAAAACGGACGGAGCGGCTGCGCAAGAAGCTGCAGCGGTCGGGGCCGCAAACCCGGTACGATGGTGAGAAACAGGCGGAGGCCTAATCAGGCCGGAGGAATAAAGCCCGCTGTGTGGAGCATGCTAATGAAATATATTGGCAAAACATCCCACGGAGGTTAAACATGCCTGAGCTGCCTGAGATGGAAACCTATCGCCAGCTGTTAATTCCGAGAATTGCGGGGAAAATGGTCACCGGTGTGCAGATCGGAAGAGAGAAATCCATTAATGTGACCGTGGAGGAGTTTTCCGCGGCGGTGTTGGGGGTGCGGGTCCGGGGGATTTCCCGGCGGGCCAAGCATCTTCTTTTTCATATGGAGCAAAATTGGGTGCTGGTGCTTCATCTGATGCTGGGCGGAGCGATGGTATGGGGAACACCGGAGGAGCGTCCGGACCGGACGGTGCAGGTGGAGCTGGCTTTTGGCGAGCATCGTCTTTACTTTATCGGACTGCGGCTGGGCTATCTCCATCTGTATCAGGAGGAGGAGGCTTCCCGTCTGCTGCAGAAGCTGGGTCCGGAGCCCTTTGATCCGGCATTTACGGAAAGTAATTTCTGTAGTCTCCTAGGGAAAAAACGGGGGTATCTGAAAACTGCCCTTGTGGACCAATCCGTGCTGTCAGGAATCGGGAACTGCTATTCCGATGAAATCTGCTTCACTGCGGGGATTCTGCCCCAGCGCAGGCTGGAGAGCCTCCCGGAGGAGGAACTGGCCAGGCTGTTCCATGCCATGCGCTCCACACTATCCGAAGCTGCCTCCCACGGCGGGTATATGGATGTTCCTTTGTTCCAAGGTGATACGCTGACCGGCGGCTTTGACCCGCTGTGCCGGGTATATGACCGGGAGGGGGAACCCTGTGTCCGGTGCGGAACGCCCATTGCCCGGGTGGATTTTGCCTCGAAGAAGTCATTCTCCTGTCCGGGATGCCAACATTAACAAAGAATGGGAGGGGAGGGTGCCTTGAAGATCGGCTGCCATATCAGTATCCGCCGCGGCTACCTGCAAGCCGCCAAAACTGCTGTCGCCTTGGGAGCGCAGTCCTATCAATATTTCCCCAAGAACCCCCGCAGCTTGACGTTAAAAAGCTGGGACCGTAAGGATGCCGCCGCGTGTGCCGCGTTTTGCCGGGAGTATGGCCTTGTCTCCATCGCCCATACCCCGTATCCGGTCAATCTGGCGGTGCCTCCCGGGGAGCTCCGGGATTTAACTGTACGGTCACTCTACAATGATCTGGAGATTGCCGAGGATTGCGGGAGTCTTGGGATCATCGTCCACTTCGGTAAGGGCAAGCAGATTAACGCGTTACAAGACTACCAAAATATACTACAATGTATAAATGAGGTTTTGGCCCGGTGGGAAGGAAACACATTATTCCTGCTGGAAAATCTGGCGGGTGAAGGCGGCAATATGGGTACGACCCTGGAGGAGCTGTGCCAGATCCGCAGGCTGTCCGATTATCCGGACAAAATCGGGTTTTGTCTGGATACGTGCCATTTGTTCGCCAGCGGGGTCTGGAGACCGGGACATATGGGGGACTGGACAGCAAAGGGAGAAGCCCTGGGTTATTTCGACGGCCTGAAGGCGATTCACCTGAACGACTCCCGCTATCCCTCCGGCTCGGGCAAGGACAGGCATGCTCCTATCGGGGGCGGACATATCGGGGCGGAGGAGTTCCGGCGGTTTTTTTCGTATTTTGGCCGGATGGATCTCCCCGGTGTATTGGAAACGGAGTCCGGGGCCGACGGCACACACCGGCAGGAGCTGGCCTTGGTTAAGCAGCTGATGATGGAAGGAGATTCGCCATGATCCATGTGTATATGGATGATGCCCGGCCCAGGCCCCAGGGCTTTACGCTTGCCCGGACGGGGGAGGAATGCCTGCTTCTTTTGGAGCTGGAAGAGGTAGGGCTGCTGTCCCTGGACCATGATATGGGGTTTGACCAAATGAACGGGCTGGAGCTGGCCAAGGAAATGGTACGAAGATCGTTGTTTGCCAAGGAGATTTACCTGCATTCCTCCAGCATGGTGGCCCGGTCACAGATGTTTCAGGCTCTGTATCCTTACAGGCCGGAGGGTACGCGCATCCATACCGGTCCGGTGCCGGAGGACGTTCTGCGGCGAATCGAGGGAGAATGCGGGTAGGACCAAGTTTGAGAGAAAATGGCCCTCAATTTGGCTTTGCCAAATTCGAGGCTCTCGAAACTTATCCAGCCTGCGGCAAGGACCAAGTTTGAGAGAAAGAGAGGAGAACAACTATGATCAGGATGGAAGAAATCACATTTATCCGCAATAAACGGACCATACTGGACAATATCAATCTTGTTATGGAAAAAGGGCAGCATTGGGTCATTCTTGGCCGCAACGGCTCAGGGAAAACCACGCTGCTGGAGCTGATGACGGGGTATCAATTCCCCAGCTCGGGCAAGGTCCAGGTGCTGGGCCATCGCTACGGACAGGTGGATATCCGGGAGGTCCGTAAGGAAATCGGCTATATCAGCCAATCTTTGATTGAGCGTTTGGCCTTGAAGGACCCGGTATGGGAGGTGGTGGCCACAGGTGAATACGCCTTTCTGCGGTTCTACCAGACCATTGATCCGGCGGTAATCGAAAAGGCGGAGGAGCTCCTCAGGCGGGTGCGGCTGCACCATCTGAAGGACCAACCCTTCGGTACGCTTTCCCAGGGCGAACGAAAAAAAGTGGTGCTGGCCCGGGCCTTGATGGCTAATCCGGCGCTTCTGGTAATGGACGAGATGTGCTCGGGGCTTGACCTGTACGAGCGAGAGAAGCTGCTGCAGGATATCGGGGAATTGGGTGCGGAGGGGTCATCCTCACGGATGATGGTTTATGTGACGCATCATTTGGAGGAGATTATCCCGGCCTTCACCCATGTGGCTCTGATCGAAAACGGCCAGCTGGTAGCCGCAGGTCCCAAAAAAGAGGTGCTGACGCCTGATTTGCTGAAACGGGCATACGATCTGGAAGTGGATATAGAATGGAGCCATGGGCGTCCATGGGTCAAGGCATTATAATAGCAGAGCTTGCAGAAGGTATGGGCCGGCTGCAGGCTTTTTATTTGGTTTATAATTAACGTAATTAAATATAAATTTCATTAATTTATTGTTTTATGGATTGCAGAGGGAGAAGCTGATTAGTGGGGTCTGGCGCAGAGTGGGCATCATGTTAGTGATCTGGTGTGGTATGGGGTGTGGGTGTTAGTGGAATATAGGAGGGAGGAGGGCGGTGCGGCTGCTGTAGCGGAACTAAGAAGCACTTAGAAGCAAAAAATCTGCGGAAATTGCACGTTAACGGATCTATGCGACTGTTAGATGCTGTTTTCTGGGGGAAGTAGCTGCTTATTGCCCTCTAAGAGCTTCTGAGTTCCGTTAGGATGCTGAGTAATCAGAAATTGGCGTCTAAGAGTCTCTGAGTTCCGTTAGGGAATGTAGAGTGATAACGGTGGTGGAGGACTCGACCAAAATTGTCGTTGCCAATTTGCTCCAAGGAAGGCTATAATCAGGACCATTACCATTTTTGCGAGGGGTGGGACAGTGAAGGAAACCTCCGGATTTTTGCAAGCTGGCAGACTGTTGGAGAACCGCTACCGGATTCTCGGGCTGCTGGGCCAAGGCGGCATGGGACGGGTGTATCTGGCCGAAGACGAACGGCTTCCCGGCAAAAAATGGGCCGTCAAGGAGCTGAGACCGGGCCCGGCCCAACGTGAGCTTTTGGCCAAGGAAGCCAGGATGCTGGCGGAATGCAGCCATCCCGGCTTGGCTGCCGTTACGGATTTTATCCCGGCGAATGCCCATGGTGTCTGTTATCTGGTCATGGAATTTATCCAGGGCCAAACGCTGCTCCAGCTTCTGCGGCAGGAGAGGCCATTAAGCTGGACACAAACGGCGGGTATCGGCATGGAATTATGCCAGGTGCTGGCTTATTTGCATGAGGAGCGGCCAGTTCCCATTATCCACCGGGACTTGAAGCCCTCCAATGTGATGCTGGACGGGAACGGGCGGGTCCGGCTTATTGATTTTGGCACAGCCCGGCATTACAGCCAAGGAGCCGATGCGGATACCGTCCGCCTGGGGACCTTTGGTTTTGCCTCACCTGAGCAGCTGGTGGGCCGGCAGACGGACGCCCGCACGGACTTGTATGCGCTTGGGGCGGTGCTGCATTTTCTGCTGGAGGGGGGAAACGGTCAGCTAAAGGATGGAATCCGGGGTGAACTCCCGGATGAGGTGCCGCCACAGGCTAAGGCGCTTATCGCCAAGCTTCTGGAGGATGAGCCGGCCAAGCGTTTCCAGCGGGCGGGTGAGGTGGAGGCGGCACTGCGCGCGATACGGACGCCGGGTGCTCCGGTAACAGAGATAAACCAGCAGCTGGCACAAGGAATGACTGTGGCAAAGACGGTACACCCACCTGTTATGCGGATCGTGGTGGGCGGATTAACCGTCGGCAGCGGAGCTACTTTTGTGGCTATGGCGTTGGCGCGCTGCCTGCATGCCCTGGCCCTGCCCCACACCCTGCTGGAATTGCCGGGAGCAGCTCCCGATCTGTACCACGTTTTGCTGGGTGACCGGCATATGCCCAAGGGATACCGGTATTGGACGGAAGCCGTTTGTTTCGGAACAGATAGCGGAGATGCGGGTAAACCATGGACTGCCGGGCATTCGGAATGGGCGCCGCTTGCCCCTGACCGTCCGCTGGAAAAGTGGGATAGCGACTGTGCAGAAAAGCTCATGGAGCGGCTTAACCGGCCGGTGGCTATTCTGGACATCGGGTCCGCATGGACCAACCCTGCCCATGACGCTGTGCTGGCGCAAGCCGATCTTATCCTTCTTGTTTGCGGTCCATCCCCCTTGCAGCTGAGTAGAGGAGAAGCCGCACGGAATTGGAGTTGGCTGGATAAGCTGAAGCAGAAGAGCTGCAAGGTGGAGATTATCGCCAACAAAGCGGTCAGCTTCAAGGGCCAGCAGGAATGGCTGGAGTCCTTGCCAGGTCGGCCGCTCTGCCAAATCCCCGAAATTGCGTCACCAACCGTGTTGGCTGCACTCTGGCAAGGGAAGCTGCTTGCGGACCAGCCTGCTGTTCAATCGGTGATAAGCGCGGCATTATCGCCCATTACCGGGATGATTCTCGACCAATGCGGCCATCCCGGCCAACGGAAGTCCTTATGGC
Organism: Bacillota bacterium; assembly: GCA_023386955.1. Classification (GTDB taxonomy): domain Bacteria; phylum Bacillota; class Bacilli; order Paenibacillales; family NBRC-103111; genus Paenibacillus_AR; species Paenibacillus_AR mesotrionivorans. The sequence goes on along the minus strand of JAEWIS010000038.1, from coordinate 31,041 downwards.
GGCGGCTCCGAACTGGGAGTAAGCAGCACCGCTAAGCGCCACCGAACAGCTGGAAAAAAAGGGGTTGCATTCCTGTGTCTTTGTGCTATATACTCGTAATAACCTAATACATAACGAGATGCGGAAGCACCGCTGGCGTTTGGTTTTTTACGCCGGCAGTGTTTTTTTTGTGCTGTCCGGACAAGTTTTCACGGGAGGTGTAGCATTTGAAAAAATGTGCTGTGGGCCTTCTGTCGCTGGACAAGGAATACACGGAACGGCTGCTTGCCTATGTGCGATTGTCCGAATACCGGACGCTGGTGCATATGGTCTGGTACACCAGTGTGGACTATTGCCGGAAAATGTTGGCCGAGAAGGACAAGCCGGAGGTGCTGCTCCTGGACACAGGCAACTCTGCAGCCGGCTGGCAGGCGCTCTTGCAGCAGAAGGAATGTCCCATTGTGCTTCTGGGAGAGGAAGAAACCACCACCGGGTCCCAGGAAGCGGCGATGCTGGATAAGTATCAGCCTCTGAACCGTCTGTTGGATACCATCCTACACTTGGCGGACAAACAATCCGGCACCAGGGGGCGGAGGGAAGCTGGCGGGGAAGAAACCTTTGTTCTGGGCGTATATTCTTCCACAGGGGGAGCGGGCAAAACGGTTTTTGCTTACACTGCTGCAGGATTGCTCAGCCGGATGGGGTTTCATCCCTTGGTGCTGACCCTGGAGAGCATCCCGTCCCTGTGCTGGAGAGTCCCGGGCAACGAGGATCGCTTTGGGAAGGTGATGTACCGGGTGGCGGGCGGAACGGAGGAAGGTCAGCAGGGGTTAGGACCGGAGCTGTCGGAGGATGCAGGCCGCAGGGTCAGATTCCTGCCGGGTGCCTCCAACCTGGATGATCTGGAGGAAATGGGACAGGAGGATGCCCGCAAGCTAATCCGCCTTGCCTCGCAAACTGTGGGTGTGAACCTCATTATCGTGGATTTGGACAGCAGTTTTCATCCCCGTATATGGGGTGCGTTGTCTGCTTGCCACCGGATCGCTTGGCTCATCCCTGACCACTGCATAGCCAGGGAGAAAGCGGAACGTCAGCTTCCCAGGCTGCTGGAAGAGATGCCGGTGCTCAAGGACAGGTTGTCGGTCATTCTGAACATGAGCGGCGGGCAGCCTCAGGACTTGCAGGGCGGCGCTATCCAGATCGAGGAGGTTCTGCCACATCAGGAGGATTGGCTGTTTCTCCGTGATTGCCGCCACTTGGAGACCTCCACGGCATATGAGCAGCGCCTGCAGAAATGGCTTCTGTCTGTAATCCAGTCCCCAGCAGGATGGGCAGGTGCCAAGAGCTATGGATGAGGAGGCCATATTCCGCAGGCTGCGGCAGGAGGTAGGCTCAAGCATAGACTATTCCCAGAGTCTGTCCGACGAGCTTTTGATGAAGCGTATTGAAGAAGCGGTTTTTGCCTTGCCCCAAGAGCTTCCTCTTCACTTCCGGAAGAAAAACCGGCTGATCCGTAAAGTATTCTCTTCATTCCGGGGATTGGACATTTTGCAGCCGCTGTTGGATGATCCCGCCGTTACGGAAATTATGGTGAACAGCCATACGGAAATTTTCTATGAGCAAGACGGGAGAATCCATCCCTTTACGGGAGGCTTCGATGAGCCGGCCAGACTGGAGGATATGATCCAGTCCATAGTCTCCAAGGTAAACCGGACGGTGAACGAAAGCCAGCCCATTGTGGATGCCCGGCTGCCAGACGGCTCGCGGGTGCATGTGGTGCTGCCTCCGGTTGCGCTTAAGGGACCGACGCTTACCATCCGCAAGTTTCCCAGCCGTCCGTTGACCATGGAGGAACTAGTGAACAGAGCATCCATTTCTGCAGAAGCTGCCGACCTCCTGAGACTGGCCGTCCAGGCCAAATACAATATTTTTATCAGCGGCGGCACCGGGTCGGGCAAAACTACCTTCCTGAATGCTTTGTCGGGATGGATTCCAAAGGATGAACGGATCATTACTATCGAAGATTCGGCTGAGCTGCAGATCAGGCAGGTAGAGAATCTGGTTTCCCTGGAGACGCGCAATGCCAACACAGAGGGTAAGGGGCAGATCGGCATACGGGACCTGATCCGTGCCTCGCTGCGGATGCGTCCCAACCGGATTATCGTGGGTGAGGTGAGAGGCGGTGAAGCACTGGAGATGCTTCAGGCCATGAACACGGGCCATGACGGCTCCTTAAGCACCGGGCACAGCAATTCCAGCAAGGATATGCTAAGCCGCCTGGAAACCATGGTGCTGATGGGGGCATCCCTGCCTGTGCAGGTCATCCGCAGCCAGATTGCTTCAGCTCTGGATCTTCTTGTTCATCTCAGCCGGATGCGCGACGGCAGCAGGCGGGTGGTGGAGATCTCCGAGGTGGTGGGAATCGAAGGGGAAAATATAGAGACTGTTCCTTTGTTCCTGTTTCAGGAATCGCCATGCACAGACGCTGACAGCTCGATACATAAAAAAATACAGGGAGCCCTTTGTCCTACCGGTCATGTGCTGGCCAACCGGCAAAAGCTCCGGGATTCCGGGCTGGAGGCCCCGCCGGACAGGAGGGGGACAGCATGAAATTGCCCTTCGCCAAACCTAAAGGAAGACCTAAAGTCAGGTCCGCAAGGCAAAGATGGAGCAGTCCTGCGGAAGGCACCCTCTACACTGAATACCGGCTGTCGGTTGCCGAATACGCGATATGCTTCGCAGTTGGGGGAGTGGCATGCTTCAGCATCGGCTATCTCTTCTATCATTCTATCGCCGCCGGGCTGATGCTGGCTTTTGCCGCATGGGGGATTCCCGGACAATACCGCAGGATGCGTATACAGAAACAAATGAACGAGCTGCGTCTGCAATTCAATCAGGGGCTTCATGCGCTGGTGACCTCACTTACTGCAGGCAGATCCATCGAGAATGCCTTTGCAGCTGCCGCTGTCGACCTGGGGTTTTTGTATAACCATCCCCAAACCTTCATTGTTGTGGAGTTTCACCGGATCAGCCGGAGGATTGCCAACGGGGAGGCTATTGAAAGGGCGTTGGAGGATTTTTGCCGCCGCTCCGGACTGGAGGAGCTGACGCAGTTTCTGGATGTGTTCGTCACAGCCAAACGCACCGGCGGCAATATGGCGGATGTGATGCGGCGGACCTCCCAGATGATCGGCGACAAAATGGAAATCCAGCAGGAAATCGCCGTGCAATTGGCGCAGCGGCGTTTTGAGTCGAGAATTCTCGGTGCCGCCCCTCTTGGAGTGATTGGCCTGTTATATTGGAGCTCGCCGGATTATATGGAGCCGCTGTACGGCAATGCTGCCGGTGCAGTCATCATGACCGCCGGTCTGGCCATCATGCTTCTGTGCTGGTGGCTGACCGGGAAGCTAATGGAGATGAAGCTGTGAAGGTCTGGAATTTGCAAGCTCGGATACGCGACGGGTTGGAGAGGCTGCGGATTTATGAACGGTGGCCCTTATTATTCGAAATGATTCATGTGCGGATGGCGGCCTTGCATGGAGCCAACCGGGCAGCGGAGGCTTGCCGCAGCTTTACGGCGGAAACCGTAGTGCATCTGCTGGGATTAGCTGTTTTATCGGTGGTACTAAGCGTGGCCAGCGGCGCAATTATGATCCCGTTTTGCCTCTTGTTGATGGTGTTTTTTGTGATCTTTAGGGTGAAGTCCCTGGACAACCAGGTGAAGCATAAACGGCGGAGAATCGTGCTGGAGCTGCCTGAGCTGCTGAATAAAATCACCCTGCTGCTCCACGCTGGCGAAACGCTGCACCAAGCGATCCACCGCTCCTGCCAGCAAGCGGACGAGTCCCATCCTTTATATAAGGAATGGGTCAAGCTGTCCCGGGCCCTTAAGGACAACCGGCCCTTCATCATCGCTATGGAGGAGTTCAGTAGGTCCTGCGGTGTGCTGGAGGTATCCATGTTTTCCACCAATGTGCTGATGAATTTCAAACGGGGAGGCAGCGACTTCGCCTATTCTCTGGAGGAGCTGTCCCATACCCTGTGGGAGCGGCGGAAGGCGGCAGCCCGGACGATCGGAGAGGAAGCCTCTGCCAAGATGGTGTTTCCCATGGTGCTGCTGTTTTGCACGGTTATGCTGATTGTCGCCGCCCCTGCGGTTTTATCCATGCAATAACTACTTTAAGGAGGGTTCCGGATGAAAAAGGGATGGATTCATATAAAACGGTTTTGGAACAATGAGGAAAGGTTTGGGCACGCTGGAAATGTTGTTGATTCTGGCCATTATCGTAATCATTGCGATTGCTTTCCGCAAATGGATTGTTTCTTGGGTAAACCGGCTGTTTACCGAGACGAATACGGATATCCAAAATACTAAAACAATTGTCCCCAATACGCCGTCGCCGTGACAACCCCCAGGGGTTTTCCCGTAATTCGTATACGCCGGTTTTGCCGGAGTGAAGCCGGCAGCTTTCATATCGAATCCACTCTGCTGATGCCGGTGGTGTTCTGGTTCACGCTGGCAATGCTGGGACTCGGATTCTTGACTTACCAAAAAGGAGATTTGCTCCAATCCGCCTACGAGTGGTCGGAGCGGTCCGCGTATGTTTGGAAGGATTCCCACAAGGATGCGGTCACCGGAACATTTGTGTATCAGGATATGGATGACGTGTATGCAGGGATGGTCTCCGAGGGTTTAGGATGGCTTCGCGCTTCCCTGGGCGGCTTCCGCCAAGCAGGGATTGCACTGCCGGAGCTTAAAGTAACAGGACAATCCCTTTCCGGCAGGAAGCTGCTCCGCTCCTCACAAGGATTGGGGGGTTATATATCCGGCGAAGGTGCCTATTTTAACCGTGTTCTGGAGGGAGAGGTGCGGGCGGATTGGTCCCGGGAGTGGGCATCATGGGTCCAGAATATTATGGCTCCCCAGGGCAGACGAATGCAGGAGGGGGCAGCGGCTTATGTAGCCGATCCGGTGGAATTTCTGCGGACGGTGGAGCTGGTGACCACCTATGCCTCCAAGCTGAAAAGCCGGTTTGCGACGCCGGAGGATGCTTCCAGAGCATTGCAGCAATTGCTGCCCGGGGAAGCACAGCCTGTTGACATCCGCACCGAAGCGCAGGCTAAGGCATACCTCCAGCAATTGCTTCATGCGTCGAAAGAGAAATTTTCTACTTCATACGGGGAGCGTTTCATTGATGTTCTGGATGCGGACGGCTTCGCCCACGAAGCGAAATATACAGTGAATAAAGCGGATACCGAGCTTCAAATCAAAAAGGATGCGGAATTGATCCGCTCCGGTCAAGTAAAGGGAGTAGTGTGGCATTTTTTTCTGCTTAAGAATAAGGGCAAATTCGATACCACACCAGCCCTTCTGCGGGAGCTGGAGGAGAACGGCATTATGGTGGTATACCATCAATAGACGGCAGGCCTGACGGGGTGAAGCAGTGGGGAGGTTTTGGAAGCATACAAACGGGTCGGCATCGGTGTATATGATGATTGTTTTGGTGCCGATTTTTCTGTTCCAGGCATTGTTTGCGGATCTGATCCGGCTGCAGCTGGCAGAGCGGGAGAATGAGCTGGCGTTGAAGGCGGCGCTGCGTTCGGTGATGTCCCGGTATGACCGTTCCCTTGCCGCTTATGGCCTGTTTGGGCTGAATTGGGCGGAAAGCGGCAGCGTTCCTTTATACATGGACTATCTGACCCGGAATTTGGCCGGAGGGGAGGGCTACCGCTATCTGGATCTTCAACCGGACCGGATGAACAGCGGAATCGAGCCTGTGTACACGCTGGCCAATCCGGATGTGCTCAAGCGTCAGATTGTCCAGGAAATGAAGCTGAAGGCGCCGGTGGAATTCATTACGGAGCTGCTGGACAAGTTCCAAAAAACCAAAGCCGATAAAGCCATGAGCCAGGCTAAAATGTATGGTGACAGCATGCGGGAGCTGGAAAAGCTTCATTGGAAGCGTGAGGAGGCATTGGACAAGGCCTGGGAGAAGGCGCAGGCTATGCTGGGCCATGTGGAAGCGGCAGGTACCACTCTGAACGGCAATCTGAGCCGGCTGGAAACCTTGGCCGGGCAGATCGGGAACCGGACGGAGGAGCAGGTGCTGGCAGCGGTGTCCGATGCGGAGCGGATGATCCAATCCCTGAATGAACGCATCCGGCAGCTTCAGCAAAACATGTATTCCCTGTCCTTGGCTATGGCTTCACTCACCGGCAAGGAAGGTCCGGGAGCTGCTATGGCGTTGGGGCAGGCCATGTCCGCTGTTCAGACAGAGCTTAATGAAGCAAGCCGGCTTTTGTCGGAGGAGTCGGGCAGGCTTACCGAGCTGAAGAGGCTCCTTGCCGACATGGCTGAATATGCTCTTCTGTTTGGCTCCTCCAAGCAGCTTGTGGCCGCCACAGAGCAAAAGCTTGATGTGGATTACCGCGCTTTGTGTACGGCCCTAGACCAAGCGGAAGAACAGCAGACGAAATGGCTTGCCGAGCTGGAGCGCTACAAATCGGCGGGGACCGGTGAGAGTCATTTGTCGGAGGGGCTGCTGCTGCTTTCATCGGCCTATGATATGGCCTACTTCTCCCGTTACAAAACGGAGGCTGCGCGTATTCCGGCGTCCCTGCACGGATTGGCTTTGCGCTGGGCGGAGCAGGCATGGTGGAACACCTCCCAGTGGGGTAAGGTGGCCGAAGAGCTTCAAGGGCTGCTGGAGCTTTCGGCCGGGTTCAAAAGCGGCAGGGCGGCGCTGGAAGCGGAACGGCAGGCCAAAAATCAGACGGACCGCAACGAAGAGGAGCAGCAGCGCAAAAAAATCGGCGGCTCCTTGGCGGATATCCGCAAGGCTGTTACCGGCTGCAGCTCGGGAAACGGGGAAATTGCCTTGTACGCCAAGCTCGGCGGTCCGGACAGCCTTACAGGGAAGTACAGTGTCTACAGCAAGCTGGCGGCGGCTTCGCCAGGCGTTAACCGGCCCGGCACCGATACGGATGCCTCCATGGGCCTTGGGCTGGATATCATCAGCCAATTCAGCGGACTTTTGACCGGTTTACGGGATGAGCTGTTTATCAATGAATACGCGTTGGATAAGTTCAACTACCGCACCTGGGGAGTGGGGGAGGCGGCACAGCAGCAGGGCGCCCCTGCCCGCTCCAATCCTGGGGGCCATCCCTTGGTCCGGCAGGAAGCGGAGTATCTGTTATACGGCTTTAACAGCTGCGATTTGAACCTGAGTGCCGCTTACGGCGAAATGTTCCTGCTGTTTTTCGGCATACGCACCGCCGAGGCACTGATGGATCCGGCTGCCGGTGCAGCTGGAGCGGTTGCACCTTTGGCCGCTCTGCTGAAAGCGGCAGCCGAAGGAGCGGCCAGGGCAGTTCAGGATGTGCATACCTTAACAGGAGGAGGGGCAGTTTCCTTGTTCCAGAAGCTGGGGGCTTTTAAGGTGACCTATAAGGATATGCTCCGGGTGATGCTCCTGCTGCATCCCAACCAGTCCTCTGTGCTGATTCGGATGCAGGCTCTGCTGGAGCTGAACACCGGCATAGATCTTACCCAAACCACCACCTATGTTCAGGGAACATCCTCTGGGAGTGTGAATGTGTGGTTTTTGCCCGGTGTTCTGAGGGCTATCGGGAAAACGGGGGCGGTCAGCCTGGACTTGGAAGAAGGGCGGTTCCGCTTCCGGCAAACCGCCGTATACGCCTATGATTAAACAAACGGAGGGCTCCATTACGGTTGAGGCGGCAATTGTGCTGCCGGCAATGATTGTTTTTGTAATGTTTATGGCCAGTCTGATCCATATTGCGGCAGTAGAGGTTGCTCTGCGGTCAGCCGTCTCCGAAACCGCCAAAAGCACCGCTGCCCACTGGGAGCCGGTGCGGATGGTCTACCGGGAAGCCAAAGAGCGGGCTCTATCCACTGGACCGGGTCAATGGGCAGGCGCAGTGGCGGACAAGCTCTTGGAGTCCCGTGCCGGATGGTCGGAGGCGGAGGAATGGGTGTTGAATTACGAAGCCCTGTTTCCGGATGTAGTGGGTCAACTGGTGCAGTGGGAGGTCAACAAGCGGGAAAGTCTGGAGCAGCGGGGGATCGATGCGGTGAATGGGGCTGTGGACAAAATCATGGACCCGCTTTTGTGCAAGGCCTTTGAACCCGTCCTCCGGCATTATGCCAACGGGAGGCTGCTGAAGGCAGACAAGCTGACCGTGGCGGCGGTGAAGCTCCCGTCCCTGGAAGAGGGGGGCAATGCGGATATGGTCATTACAGCGGGATATGCCCTCAAGCTTCCCGTACCCTTTTGGAATAAAACCCTTTATATAGAGAAAACCGTTGTGGAACGCGCATGGGTTGGAGAGGAATGAGAGCATGGATATCTTCGTTTGTATGTTGGGTATGGTGGCGCTGGCAGCAGGTTATACAGACCTGCGGCACCGGAAAATCCCCAATTGGCTTTCTGTGGCGGGTCTGTGCGGCGGGATGCTGGGGCATGTTTGGGCAGGAGGGCTGACAGGATTGGGTCGTTCGTTCGCAGGGGCAGGTCTAGGGTTTGCTGTTATGCTGCTTTTGTATATGTTTAAGGCGGTGGGGGCGGGGGACGTCAAGCTGTTTGCGGCTATTGGAGCTATTAGCGGACCTCTGCTGACATTTTCGACTATCACCTATTCCGTATTATGGGCCGGGGTCATCGGATTCGGGATATTGCTATACCAGCGTAGGCTCATCGCCAACGGAAAGGGGATGCTGCTTGCCGTTACCGGGTTCTTATTGATCCGGCAGAAGCTGGCCATAGATGAACGGCTGACTCTTCGCTTCCCGTTTATGGCGGCGGTCATTCCGGGAATCTGCACTGCCTTGTGGGAAACCGGCAGCAAAGGAGTACCTGTATGGATGCTGTAACTTATCTGGACATGACCTTCACAACCGAAAAAGGGCAGGGCCGGTATTGGCTTCTGACCCATAAGGGAAACCCGGTTCCGGCGGCGGCACTGTCCCGTCTGGATCTGCGGATGCTGGAGCGGCACTCCATACCCCGCATCCTGCCTTTGGATGTGGAGGAAATGAACGCGGAGGCCAGGCTCCGCTACAGGCTTCCCGTAGGGCAGCCGCTGCAAAGCCGGTTTCAGGCCGGCGATGCGGATGCGAAGCTTCTTATAGAGGCGCTGCTGACCATCGTCACCACCTTGGCGGACAGCAGGGTGTACTTATTGGATGAACGCAAGTATGCCCTGCACCCTTCGCTTATTCTCATCGGTGAGGGCCCGCGGGATATCCAGATGGTGTATCTGCCGCTTCGGCATCTGGAGCAAAAACCCTCGCTCCGCCATGAACTGTACCAGCTTACGCTTCAATTAATAGAATGGGGCCATATTTCATTGGAAGAATGCAGTGTGATGGTGGAGTGCCTCAAAAGCTCCCTGTTCGAGCTGGAGGATTTTAAGCAGCTGTTGATTGCCCTGCAATTTTCTCCCGCTGGGCAGACGGGCACCTCCCAGCAAGCAGCGGCGGAAGAGTCCTATCCTGCGGATACGCCATGGCACAGCCCCCCGCGACCAAGTGCAACGGAGGAGCTGCGGCTGCAGACAGAGCTGCAGGACGACGGGGATACCCTGCGGTTCGAGCCAGCCCAATGGCGGCTATCCTCCGCTGCTGCACTGCGGCTGGCGCTTGTGCTCATGGTGGTGGCATGGGGCGCTGCCGCGGTATTTCCTTCGCCTGTTGTGATGGGTTCGGCGGGCATCGTGACGTTAGCAGGCATAATTCTTTATCTATGGAGCAAGCGTAAAGAAAAGGAAGAGCTTCTGACGGAGCCGGACGAGGAGCCGGACAGCTGGATGCCGCAACCGGCCCAGCCGTTCCCGAGGGAGCAGACGCTTGACTACAAGGAGCCGGAATCTGCCGCCGCACGCTCCTTCCAATGGACGGAGGAGCGGAATCGGCTGTACCGGGAAAACCCGGCATTAACTGTTTTGCTGGAGGATTCCGAACAGAGCGGACCTGCTGTGCCGCCGACGGAGCTGCTGCTTCCGGAAACGGAGCTGCTCGCCCCTCAAGCGGTGCTCGAGCTGCTGGAGAATGAAGCCGTTGCCTCATCGCTCCTCGTCAGCCGTACCCGCTTTTCCTTCGGTCGGAGTCCGGGTGAAGCCGATTGTGTGCTGAATGCCTCCGGCATATCCCGGATCCATGGCGAGATCAGGCGGGAGGGGGAGCTGTGGGTGCTTTGTGATCTGGGCTCCAAAAACGGCACAAAGCTCAACGGCGAATCCCTTGCCCCTCACGAAACCTATCCCCTTAAAAACGGTGACAGGATCACGGCGGCTCAAACCCACTTGATCTTCCGCATCCGCTAGCCGCGTGGTATAATCCCCCTTAAGGATAATCCAAGAGGAGAGATGTGGAATGCTGCGCCATGTAGTGCTGTTCAAATTGGCTGATCCGGCCCCGGACAAGCTCCAGGAAGTGAAGGATAAGCTGCTCAGCTTAAAAGGCCGGGTACCCCAGCTGCTGGAGATCGAGGTTGGCATCGACGTAGTCCGTTCGGAACGTTCTTACGATTTGGCTTTGATTACGACCTTCGAAAGTCTGGATGACATGAATGCATATCAGGTGCATCCGTATCATGTAGAGGTCAGCAGCTACATCGCAACCGTGCGGCAAGCGGCGGTGGCCGTTGATTTTATTGTCGATTAACCGCAGAAAAAACAAGCTGGAGTCAGGTTTTGCATGCTTGTGTCCGATATCCGCCAGACGTCTTCCGGAAAGCCGGGAGGCGTCTTTTTTTCATTCATTTCCTTTCAAATTAATGTTTGACGGGGGGATAGGAAATTGTTATTATGTATTTATAATACTTAGTAAACGATAAAGTTTATAAATTAAATATTAATAAAAATAACCCAGATGAAGCCAGTTTCAATTTTTTTTAGCAAAAGTGTTTCATAAGATAAGAAGCTGGTTAATACCTAATTAAGGTATTTGAATAACGCAAGACCGAAGCTATTGGAAATATAAGACAACCGACCCTTGAAGGAGTGTGAGCCACCATGGCATCTCTAAAGCGCGCTAAAATCCGTGAAGAAGTATTGCAGGAGCTGTATTCCTTTCATCTGGTAGAAAAAGGCCGCAAGGCCATGATTCCGAAAACGTGGGAAGAGATGAATCCTGAGAAATTCTTCGCCCTTGAATACTTGGCTGAAAACCGCCTGATCCGGTTTCAATCCGAAGGCTCCCATTATATGGCCAAAATTACGGCGCAGGGGATTGCCGCATTGAAGAAGAAGAAGGCAGCGGCTGCTGCCCAGGCAGTTTCTTGATCTCCCATACAACAATCAAGCAGGAACCGGACGGGGAAGCCCACTATTCGGTTCCTGTTTTTGTTGTCCGTAGGAATTAGAGCCGATCTGGTGTACAATGAGAAGCTGGGAACCTTTTGAGAGGCGGGATACATTTTATGATAACGAAACCCTACATAAACTACATTGATGCCGATTATGTGCTGGCCATGCTGCAGGATTTATTGGCTATCCCCAGCCCCAGCGGCTTCTGTCACGAAGTGCTGCTCCGGGTGGAGACGGAGGCGGCCAGGCTGGGCTGGGCGGTGGAGCGTACGCCGAAACAAGCCTGCATCATCACCATCCCTGGTGAAGAAGGAACAGGTACCCTTGCCTTAACCGCCCATGTGGATACTCTTGGCGCCATGGTCCGCGCCGTGAAGAGTTCTGGCACCCTGCGGTTTACCCCTGTTGGCGGTTACGACATGAACTCCATTGAGGGAGAATATTGTACGGTTCATACCCGCAGCGGCACCACCTGCACAGGCACAATCCTCACAACCGCACCTTCTGTCCATGTGTATAAAAACGCAAGAGACCAGAAGCGGGAGGAGGAAAATCTCGAGATCCGGCTGGATGCGCTGGTGACAAACAAGGCTGGAGTGACGGAGCTGGGCATTCGCAACGGGGACTATATCTCCTTTGATCCCAGAACCCGCATTCTGGAGAACGGCTTTATTAAATCCCGGCACCTGGATGACAAAGCGGGAGTGGCCTGTTTGTTCGGCTTGGCGGAGCTGATAGCCCGGACGGGAAACAAACCCCATAAGACGCTGAAGCTGATCATTACCTCTTACGAGGAGGTAGGACACGGTGCTGCGTACATGCCTTCCGACGTGGGAGAGCTGATCGCTGTAGATATGGGGGCGATGGGTGATGACCTGAGCTGCACGGAGCAGGATGTATCCATCTGTGCCAAGGATTCCTCCGGCCCTTACGATTACGCCATGACCACACGCCTCATCCAGCTGGCGGAACGGGACGGTCTGCGGTTTGCGGTGGATATCTATCCCCAATACGGATCGGATGCGTCGGCTGCTATGCGCGGCGGCAATAACCTCAAAGCCGCATTAATCGGGCCGGGCGTCCATGCTTCCCACTCTATGGAGCGTACCCACCGCGATGCCTTGATGAACACCATCTCGCTTCTGGCCGCATATGTGCTGGAGCCGGAGGATCAGCCGGAAAAGGAGCCGATTGCCTAAATGAATGTCCTTACAGCAGAAAATCTCAGCAAATCCTATGGCGTGAAGGTGCTGTTCAACCAGATATCCTTCAGCGTTGCCGAACGCCAGCGGATCGGGCTCATCGGCGTTAACGGCACGGGCAAATCCTCCTTGCTGCGGATATTGGCCGGGCTGGAAGCGCCGGATTCAGGAAAAGTGATCCAACCGGGCGGCTTCCGTATTGCTTACCTTGACCAGACCCCGGAGTTTACCGAAGCCATCTCTGTCTTGGACTATATCTTCCGGGGAGATCTGCCCGCCATGCGGATCATCCGCGATTACGAAGCTGCCTTGGCCGCCTTGGGTGCAGATCCGGAAAACCCAGAGAAGCAAAAGCGGCTGTTCACCGCCCAGCAGGCCATGGACGCTTCCTCCGCCTGGGAGGCGGAAACCCAAGCCAAAACCATCCTGTCCCGCTTGGGCATTCACGATTATTCCCAGCATGTCAATAAGCTTTCCGGGGGTCAAAAGAAACGTGTCGCCTTGGCAGCCGCGCTGATTCATCCGGCGGATCTTCTGATCCTCGACGAGCCCACCAACCATATTGACAATGAAACCGCGGAATGGCTGGAGGGACAGCTGTCCAAGTATAGGGGAGCGCTGCTTCTGGTAACCCATGACCGGTATTTCCTGGACCGGGTAGCCAACCGGATCCTGGAGCTGTACAAGGGCAGCATCTATCCTTACGAAGGCAATTACGCCGTCTATCTGGAGAAAAAAGCGGAACGCGAAGAGATGCAGGCAGCTTCTGAGGATAAACGCCGTAACCTCCTCCGCCGGGAGCTGGAATGGCTGCGCCGCGGCGCCCAGGCCCGCAGCACCAAGCAGAAAGCAAGAATTGATCGTGCGGAGGCCCTGCAGAAGCAAACGCCGGATGCCCCCCAGGAAGCGATGGAGATCCAGGTAACGGCCAGCCGGCTGGGCAAAAAGGTGCTGGAGCTGGAGAACGTCTCTAAAACCTACGGTTCCAAGACCCTGGTCAAGGACTTAAGCGCCTTGATTCAGCCCGGCGACCGCATTGGAATTATCGGACCTAACGGCAGCGGCAAAACCACGCTGCTGCGGATGCTGGCCGGGCAGCTTCAGCCTGACGGCGGGACCATCGAAACCGGAAGCACCGTCCGTATGGCTTATTATACCCAGGAGAATGAGGAGCTGGACCCCAACAAGCGGGTTCTGGAATATATCCGCGAAGCCGCCGAAACCATCAAGCTGGACGACGGCGTGACCGTCTCTGCCTCCCAAATGCTGGAGCGGTTTATGTTCCCCCAGGAGCAGCAATGGACCTACATCGGCCGGCTGTCCGGCGGGGAGAAGCGCAGGCTGTATCTACTCCGCACGCTGCTGGGAGAGCCCAATGTGCTGCTTTTGGACGAACCCACGAATGACCTGGACATTCAGACCCTGACCATTCTGGAGGATTATCTGGAGCAATTCCCCGGTACCGTAATCGCTGTTTCCCATGACCGGTACTTCCTGGACCGGGTGACAGACAAGCTGCTGGCCTTTGAGGGAGACGCAGAGGTGTCTCCGTTCCTCGGAAGCTATTCCGAATATCTCGAAACCCGCAAGGAACAGGAAGCCGTAGAGCGGGAGGTATCATCGGTTTCTGCAGCCAAAAGCCCGGCTCAATCGACTGCCGCTTCCCCAAGCGGAACCCAGTCCTCCCAAAGCCGTGCCCGCAAGCTATCCTACAAGGATCAGAAGGAGTGGGACGGGATCGAGGAACGGATTGCCGGGCTGGAGGAAGACCTGGAGCGCATCCGCAGAGAGTTGGCAGCGTCAGGCAGCGATTCCGCAAAGGTGCAGGAGCTGTTCCAGACACAATCGGATAAAGAAGTGGAGCTGGATGAAGCTATGACCCGCTGGACGGAGCTATCCGAGCTAGTGGAGGCCATAGAGCGGGAAAAACGCGGCTAGGACCTGTCTTCAAACCCGCTTGAGGGCAGCTTTCACCGTCTTTTCGCTCCTTGCTGCGTTACTTTGGCTTGACGTACCCTCCGGTACGCCTGCACCAAAGTGCCTTGCCTGGAACGAAAATCCAGCTAAATCTGCTCCCCTCGGAGTTTGAAGACACACCCTAATCCGTAAAATTTCTTTTTTTCAGGCCCATTTTGTGCTACAATAAACTTTTGAATATATGACTATTCCTTCATGGATGAAAAGGCGGTTACGGACGGATGATTACAGTAAGCAATGTATCGCTTAGATATGGCAGCCGCGCGCTGTTTGACGAGGTTAATATCAAGTTTACACCTGGCAATTGTTACGGCCTGATCGGCGCCAACGGTGCCGGTAAGTCCACCTTCCTGAAAATTCTCTCCGGCGAGATCGAACCCTCCACCGGTGAGGTATCCATCGGCCCGGGCGAGCGTATGGCTGTCCTGAAGCAGAACCATTATGAATATGATGATGTTCAGGTTCTGAAGACGGTTATTATGGGCCATTCCAAGCTGTATGAGATTATGGTCGAGAAGGACGCTATCTATATGAAGGAGAACTTCTCCGACGAGGATGGTATGCGTGCAGCTGAGCTGGAAGGCGATTTCGCCGAGCTGAACGGCTGGGAAGCGGAATCCGACGCGGCAGAACTGCTGATGGGCTTAGGCATCGGCAAGGATAAGCATGACCTGCTGATGCGTGATCTGGACGGCAATGAGAAGGTCCGTGTCCTGTTGGCCCAGGCCCTGTTCGGCACCCCGAACATCCTGCTTCTGGATGAACCGACGAATCACTTGAACCTGGAATCCATCACCTGGCTGGAAAACTTCCTGGCCAAATTTGACGGCACCGTTATCGTAGTATCACATGACCGTCACTTCCTGAACCAGGTTTGTACCCATATCGCCGACATTGACTTCGGCAAGATTCAGATGTATGTGGGCAACTATGATTTCTGGTATGAATCCAGCCAGCTGGCCCAGAAGCTCATGTCCGACAAGAACAAGAAGGTGGAGGAGAAGCGCAAGGAGCTGGAAGAATTTATCCGCCGATTCAGCGCCAATGCCTCCAAGTCCAAACAAGCCACCTCCCGGAAGAAGCAGCTGGAGAAGCTGACCCTGGATGATATCCGTCCTTCTAACCGGAAGTATCCGTACTGTAATTTCAAGGCGGAACGGGAAGCAGGCAAGCAGCTCTTGACAGTAGAAGGTCTCACCAAAACCGTCGGCGACGAGAAGGTGCTGGACAATATCAGCTTTACAGTCAACAAGGGAGACAAGATCGCTTTTGTCGGCCCGCACGGACTTTCCAAAACGACCCTGTTCCAAATTATTACGGGCGAGCTTGAGGCAGATGCCGGCTCCTTCAGCTGGGGCGTCACCACCTCCCAGGCTTATTTCCCCAAGGATAACTCCGAATACTTCGACGGCTGCGACCTGACGCTGGTGGATTGGCTGCGCCAATATTCCAAGGAACAGGACGAAGGATTTATCCGCGGCTTCCTGGGACGGATGCTGTTCTCCGGTGAAGAAGCGGTGAAGAAGGCTAACGTGCTTTCCGGGGGCGAAAAGGTGCGCTGTATGCTGTCCCGGATGATGCTGCAGTCCGCTAATGTTCTGATTCTAGACGAACCCACCAACCACTTGGATCTGGAATCCATTACCGCGCTGAACAATGGTCTGGTGGACTTCGACGGCACCATGCTGTTCGTTTCCCATGACCACCAGTTCATTCAAACCATCGCCAACCGGATCATTGAGATTACCCCCAACGGCATGATCGATAAGATGATGACGACATTCGATGAATATCTGGAAAATGATGATGTGAAAAGCCAGCGGGAGAAGCTGTATTCCTGATGTTTGATCCCACTGTATTCGATAATGTGAAGGTTATGCTGGAGGGGGAGGTATACGACCGGGATCTGGCCGGCGCCATCCAGGTGGCCGCCCGGGAAGACCTGGTGGACCTTGCGTCTCTCTCCCGTACCTTCCGGATTGCCTTCCGCGCCAAACCGTCCGCAGGCCTGTATACGGCGTGGGTGGAGCTTTCATCCTCCCTGCGCAACATAGCGGCGGAGATTTTGGAGCAGTCTAAGGCAGAGGCGGGCTGCTCGCTTACAGTATCGTTTATCGCCAACATCCCCCATGCCAGAGGCGCCGAGGAAACAAACCCGCAATCGGTCTGTGCACAAGCGGATGCGGCGGTAAAAGCTGTATGGGGCGGGCAATATCAGCTGGAGCAGCAAGTGACCCATACCTATGGCTTCGGGAAAGAAACGGTCAGCCATACCCTCCGGCTTTTGTTCGGGCGGACATTTACGGAAGCGGTGATTGATGACCTTCCGGAGCTGGTTTCCCATACGATCAAAACATTAGAGCAATTGTCTTAATTATCACTGCCGACCTAGGAGGGATAACCTTGATCCAGGTATTGTTCGTCTGTTTGGGCAACATCTGCCGTTCCCCCATGGCCGAGGCCGTATTCCGCAATAAGGTGGAGAAGGCGGGTCTTGCGGACAAAATCCGGGTGGACTCCGCCGGAACCGGCAATTGGCATACCGGCAAACCGCCCCATGAAGGAACCCGCGGAATCCTGAAGGAGTTCGGCATTTCCGACAAGGGGATTGCCGCCCGCCAGGTGAATGGGCAGGACTTTGGTCTGCACCAGTATATTGTGCCTATGGACGCCGCCAATGTAGCGGACTTGAAGCAGTTTGCACCGGAGGGTCATGCTGCCCGGGTGCTGCCTTTGATGGATTACGTGGAGGGACGGCAGCATACGGATGTGCCCGACCCTTATTACACCGGGAATTTCCAGGAGGTTTACGAAATGGTGGATGCAGGCTGCGAGGCGCTGCTGACCCATATCCGGCAAGCCGAAAACCTGTAGCTGACTTAAAACACACACCTAAGATTTCAATTGGAGGTAGCCAGCCTTTATGCTCCGCAAAGCGTCCGCATTCCTGATCATCTCCTTGTTCGGTTTGTTTTCCACCGCCTCGGTACGGGGGGTGACTTATGAGATTGTGATCTATGGAGGCGGTCCGCAAGCGGTCTCCGCCGCATTGACGGCTGTGTCCTCCAGCCCTCGGGCGGATGTGCTGATCATTGTGCCTGAACGCCAATTGGGCTCCACTATGACTGCCGGCAGGCAGAACCTGTTTGACCTGAACTATCATAAACCATCCAGCCTTCCACCGGGACTGCCTGCAGATTACACGGGCTCCCAGGGAGGCTCTTTGTACAGATTTGTGAAAGCATTGGGGGCTGTGTTTGCGCCGTCGGAGATGGAGAGCTATTTTGCCCGGGAAACTCAAGCTTCCGGGCGCATCCGGATCCTATATGAGACGGATATCACTCAGGCGGAACTCCAGGGGAGCTCCACCTCCCTGAAGGAACTGCACTTCCGCAAAATCCGCAAGGATCCTCAGGATGGCCGGTACCGGTTCAGCGGCACAGCTGCATCAGTGCAGGCTAAGGTGTTCATCGATGCCTCCGAAACCGGGCGGCTGCTGCGGCTCACCGGAGCGGGATACACCACCGGCCGGGAGGATACGGGCAAGGACCAGCTGCAAATGGTGGCGACCCTCATGTACAAGGTGAAGGGAGTGGACGCGTACGCCGCCATCGCCCCCAACAAAACGGCTAACGGAGTGGCCTATTCCACCAGAGGCTCCTTCCAGTTTTGGGGAGGGCGGGAGGTATATACCATCCCGGAAATTCTGGCGTATGACAAGAACAGCCCCTACTTCAGGCTGAAGGCCTACAATGCCGGAGAGGATGGTTATTCCCATGTGGGCGCGGATACCTCCAAAACACCCTTTTGGATGAACCACATGATCATTTATAAGGTGGACGGGCGGAAGATGTGGCGGGACCGGGAGCTGGACAACGGACTGTATCCCGACTCTCCGGAGCTGGACCCGGAGGAAGCACGGGAGCTGGCGCTGCAGGAGCTTAAGAAGCCCGAGTATTGGGAGATGATCCGCAAGCTGCCGGGGTTTGCCAATGTGGAGCCGGTGCTGGAGAACGGGGAGCCTGCAGCCGGTGAGATCCTGTACCTGCGGGAAACCATCCATGCCCTCAATAAACCGGGGGCCGGCAAGGCTCATGCCTTAACGGAAGCGGATGTGATGAAGGGCGGCCAGGACTTCTATGACAGGCGGATCGGGGTCGGGTTCTATAACTTCGATTCCAATACCTATCAGAAGCAGGAAGCGTTGACCAATCCGCTGCATGAGCCTTGGTATGTTCCTTATGAGGTGCTGCAAACCCCGTATGTAGACAACCTCCTGCTGCCGGGATATGCGGCGAATATTGATTCCTATTCCTGGTCGGCCATGAGGGTCTATCCCAATCTGATCATGCTGGGGGATGCGGCGGGAACATCCGCGGCGTTGGCGGCAGACGGCAGGATTGATCTTGCCAAGCCGGATATGGATTTGCTTCAGAAGGAGCTGCTGCGTCACCAGGCGATCCTGGAAAAGTGACCCGTTGCAATCAGATAAATATATGTTATAATGGCTATAGAAAACATATATGTGACATGCAATGATATCGTTTTCCACCAACAAGGAGGGAATCAGCATGATGAACCTGTTTGTGAAGGAAAAGGAAGCAGCACCGGAAGAGATCCGGAACCTGGAAAAGCGCGCAGGAGCCAGTGATGAGATCCAACGCATTCTGAAGGAAGACAATTCGGATGTGTGGTTGGACACGCCGACCAGCCTGTTCAATCTGTTCCCCCCGAAATATTAAAGCGGATCTCAATACCATAACGATAGGACGGCCCTTTTACTCCGGTAAAAGGGTCTTTTTTATGTTCATCCAACCCCAACACCGTAAAAAAGTATCCCTTAAAAGTGGAATCGCCACCGTTTTACCTGGCCTGTTTAGGCTTATACTCATACTGGTAGCCTTGCGTTTTGAAAACGTTGTATTTTCCGCTTGTCCACCCCATAATCAGGATATACGCCTTATTCCGACAAAAGACAACATTCACGAGCGGAGGTTTCCCGCATGAAATGGATAAGCCAAGCTCCCTTCCGCAATAAACTGATCGCCGCTTTTATGACCGTGACCCTGCTGTCCATTCTGATGACCGGCTATTTCTCCTATTCCATCACCACCGGCATCCTGGAGGACAACGCGCTGAAGCTGACCCAGGACACAGTAGCGAAAACCGCCCAAACGGTGGATGAAAAGCTTAGCAAGCTGAGCATGGTCATGATGACCTTCATGATTAGCCAGCAGTTCAAGAGCATGCTAAAGGATGTATCCGTGGGCAATGACAGCGAGTATTATACCCATTGGACCAACCTGGACAATGTATTTACCCAGGCACGGATTGCCGAGCCGTTGATTCAAGGTATCTTTGTTTCCACCCCCATGGGGGAGTTCTACCCCTCGTCCATGAACCGCAACAGGCAAGAGGATTTCCGTGATACGGATATGTATAAGCGGGTGGAGAGTCAAAAACGGACAGTTTGGATCGAAGGCCACGAGGACCCGCTTTTTTACGGCAAGCAGCGGGTGGTTTCCCTTGTGCTGGAGCCTATCGCCGAGATGACTTTGAAGGATGTTTATGTGGTGGTCAATATCAGGGAGGACGGGCTGCGCAAGCTGGTCGGACCGGAATCGGGGAACAGCGGCTCCCTCCGGTTTTTAATGAATGAGGATGCGGCTTTGATTTACAGCGAATCCGATCTGCTGGTGACGGAGACAGCCAAAAGTGAGCTGGTGGGGGAGATTACCCGCAGCGGCGTAAACGGCTATACCTCCTTCGACAAAAACGGGAGCACCTATCTGCTCAATTACGCTCGGCTTCATGTGAATGATTGGACCATCCTCGCCATTCAATCCAAGGATTATGTAATGAAGGATATGATTTATGTCAAATGGATGATTCTGTTCATCACCCTGGCCAGCTTCCTGGTCACCCTCTTTGTGGCCGGGGCCTTCACCCGGTATCTGCTGACTCCTCTGCACAAGCTCCAGAAAGTGATGAAGCGGGTGGAAAGCAATGATCTGACCGCCCGCTTCGAAAGCCGGCATGAGGATGATCTGGCTCAGGTAGGTTTCCGCTTCAACCGGATGCTGGACCAGATCGTGGTGCTGATTGACGAGGTGAAGGAGGCGGAGGCGGGCAAACGGAGTACGGAAATCAAGGCCCTGTCCGCCCAGATGGACCCGCATTTTCTTTATAACACTCTGAATGTGATCTATTGGAAGCTGAAGCTCAAGCAGGTGGACCAGTCCCAAACGATGGTCGTCTCCCTGTCGCGGCTGTTCCAGCTGGGGTTGAATAAAGGCAAGGAAATCACCACGCTGGAGAAAGAGCTGGAGCATGTCAGGCTCTATCTGGAGCTGCAGGCCTCCTGTTATGAGAATTTGTTCGAATACAGCATTCTGGTTAAGAATCCGTCCCTGCCGGAGCTGACTGTGCCGCGGATTATTCTTCAGCCGCTGGTGGAAAACAGCATTCTCCACGGCTTCTCCAGTATGGAAAGCGGCGGACGGATCAGCATTGAGCTGGATTCGGACCCATCCGCCGGCTGCTGGAGCATCCGGGTGGAGGATAACGGCTGCGGCATGGAGGAGGATGCCGTCCGGGCCATGCTTAGGGCGGAGCAGGGAAAGGGATATGCCATCGGCAATCTGATCCAGCGCCTCCAGCTGTATTATGGCGGGGAAGCGTGCTTTCATGTGGAGAGCCATCCCGGCCGCGGTACCGTGATTTGTATAAACATCCCGTTCAAGGAGGCTGGAAGTGATGTTTAAATGGAAGGACATCAGCATTTGTGTTGTTGATGACACCCGTACAGTAGTAGAAGGCCTGAAGGCGATGGAGTGGGAGCGGGAGGGCATCCGCTTTGCCGGTACGGCAGCCAACGGGGAGGACGGGCTGGAGCTGATCAAGGAAACAAAGCCGGATATTGTCATCACGGATATCCGGATGCCGCGGATGGACGGGCTGACCATGCTCCGGTCCATTCTGGAGCTTCAGGTAGCCTGTAAGGTCATTCTGATCAGCGGCTATACGGATTTTGAATATGCCAAGGAAGCCATTTCATTAGGTGCCTTTGATTTTGTGGTGAAGCCTTTTACCGAAGAGGACATTCTGGGGACTGTGCGCCGGGCGAAGGAGCAGATTGAGGAGGAGCGCTCCCGGGTTCTTTCCGTCCAGGAAATGGAGGGCAAGCTGCGGGAGAGCATCCCGCTCCTGCAGCAGGAGTATCTGGGGCTGCTGGTGCGCCACCGTACCAATTGGGAGCGGACAGCCCGCCGCTGGGAGTTTCTGAACATCCCGCTGGACCCCGCCGGTCTTTGTGTGATGGCCTTGGAGATAGACAGGGTTCAAGAGCGTTCCGCGGATATGTCCGTGAATGAGGTGGAGCTGATGCGCTTTTCTCTGCAGAATATTGCCGAGGAAACGCTGCGGGAATATACGAAGTGTATCGTATTCCGCTCCAGCATGAACCGGTTTATTGCGGTGCTGAACATCCGGCAGGAGGACAATCCGGCTATTTGGGCGGAGGAGGTATGCAAGAATATCGAGCGTTTCACAAAATTCACTGTTTCGGTTGGTGTGGGCGGGAATGTGAGGGATATCGGCGGTCTGCCGGAATCCTATGTCCAGGCCGTCCAAGCTCTGGCCTGCCACATGTTTACCGACGGCAACGGCGCCTTGGGGTATTCCCAGATGCCACGTACGGACAGGCAGGCACCCTTGGCACTGGAGCAAAAGGACGAGCTTCTGCTGATGCTCCGATCAGGCAACGGGGACCGGGCGGCCGACCTGCTGGCAGAAATGGCCGATTCCCTGCAGCAGATGACGCCCATGCCCCATCCGGATTATGTGCAAAGTCTGTATGAGGAGCTGGCGGCGGCCGCAATCAGGACCTTCTATGAGCTGGTGCCGTTGCCTGAGCTGCAGCCTCTTATTAACAGCTACAAAACCCGAAGGCCGGAAATACCACTGGCTGGTTTGGAGCAGCTGATCCAGACGCTGTGCAGGGAAGGGGCGGAGCTGGTTAGACGCCATCACGTCTCGGAGGGACAGGCCTTGATCTATAAAAGTGTCGACTTTATCAAAAGCCATCTGGACCGGGAGGTGCGGGTCAGCGAATGTGCCGCCTGGGTCCATTTGAGCCCCAGTTATTATTCCGGCCTGTTCAAGAAGGTAACAGGGATGACCGTGACCCAATTCGTAACGGCCGAGCGCATCGCCAAGGCCAAGGAAATGCTGATCGGCGGCTCCCAGGTCCAGGAGGTGGCCAACGCATTGGGCTATGAGGAGAGGCGTTACTTCAGCGAGGTATTCAAGAAAATCACCGGCAAAACCCCCTCGGAATTCCGCGAAAGCTATCATCCGGAAGGGGCGGAAGGGCGGGACAGTTTGTAGGGGGTGTCTGCCGAAGCGTGAATATTCAAGGGGTTCCATTCCTTACCGGGAAAGAAGTGCCTTGGAGGCTCAAACACATTTTGTCGGCCTTGATTCGATTAGAATGGTAAGGTTTCAAGGCCGCCAAAAAACTCGCCCTCAAGTCACTTTTTCCCTCCCAGTCATTTCACTATGAATATTCACGCTCCGCGACGACAGTGGAATCGTATCCCTGCACAGTAGGTTTACCCCACTCCTTTCTAGCGGTCCGGGCCTTATAATCAAGATGTAAAGAACGCTATTCGACAAATAGGGGGATATGCACATGTGGAAAAAAGCCATCGGTTTAAGCCTCGGCGTGGCCTTGGCCGCAGGAGGATTAGCCGGATGCGGAGGAAACAACACCAAGGATTCGGCAGCCAGCACCGCTCCTACGGCAGGACCTAAGAAGGTCATCAAATATTGGACCGATGACCGGCACGACCAGGAATACATCAAGGAAATGATCACCAAGTTCAATACCACCAACAAGGATAATATTGAGGTGGAATTGACCGTCCTTTCGGAAAACTACGCCCAAAGCGTGGACGTGGCCTTCGCCGGCAACCAGGCGCCGGATTTGCTTCGCCTGAAAAGCGGCAATGCCGAAACCTTTTACAAAAAAGGCTACCTCGCCCCCTTGGACTCCTACATGACAGATGAACTCAAGGCCAAATTTAAGGATCTGCTGATCGACAAGGTCAATATTTTTGACGGCAAGCTGGTATCCCTGCCCAATACGGGCCTGACTCTGCGCCTGGTATACAATCAGGAGCTGTTCGAAAAAGCGGGAATTGCCAAACCTCCCGTTTCCCTGCAGGAAATGGTGGACGACGCCAAGAAAATCACCGACATGGGTAAAAAAGACGGCATCTACGGCTTCGCCCTGAACTTTAAAAGTCCAAAAAGCGCCTTTGACCGTTCCGTCCGGGAAATCCTTTCCTTAAGCGGCTACCAAGGCCTCGGTTATGATATCAAAACCGCCCAGTTCGATTTCGGACCATATGCGGAGGTTATGAAATATTTCAAGCAAATGTACGACAACGGCAGCATTCTGCCCGGCGCCGCAACCTTGGATATCGATCCCATGCGCGCCCAGTTCGCTGCAGGCAAAATCGGCATGTACCTGAGCTTCTCCACCGAACCGGGTGTTTATGTCGATCAATTCCCGACCAAAATCAAATGGGGCGGAGCCCTTGCACCGACTTTGGACGGCACCATCAAAGGTACCTCGGAGATCGTATCCGCAGGCACATGGATGGGCATTTCCGACAAATCGCCTAACAAGGATGCCGCTTGGACATTCATGAAGTTCATGTACGGCGACGAAATCCTGACTACGTATCATGAGAAGGGCTTCGGCATCGCTGTGGTGCCCAGCATTGCCGCCAAGGCCAAAAAGCCGGAAATCACCGGGATGGAGGGCTTCCTGGTAGGCAAATACGACTCCATGTGGCCGGTTTCCCCCAATGTGACTCCGGAGGGCGCCAACTATGCGGATACCTTCTTCAAGTACATGCTGAGCGGCGGGGATCTGGGCGCTATCACCAAGGATCTGAATACCCGGTACAACGCGGCATTAACCAAAGCAGCCGATAAGGGAGAGGTAAAGGTCAGCCCGAATCCGTCCTTCGACCCGGCCAAGCTGCAAGGCAAATAAAACAACGATTCTCCAGAATGAGAAATCAGCAATGAACGGTTCAAAAAGGGGCGGTCGGCGCACTTGTGGACGAACGCTCCTTTTTTGCACCCATATTCCGGTAATGAAGGAGGAAAAGAAGATGTCCAAATGGACCCGGCTGCGGGAAAACTCCCTGTTTCTTTTCCCCAGCGTCATCCTGACACTGGCTCTTGGCATCTACCCGCTGTTCTGGGTGCTGCGGTTTATGTTTTATGATTATGCAGGCTATGGCAACGCACTGTTCGTAGGTTTAGATAATTTCGGGCGGCTCTTCCGCGATATGGAGTTTTGGCAATCTGTAAAAAACACCTTTGTGTATGCAGGCGGTAAGCTGATCATCACCATTCCGCTGTCGCTCTTGTTGGCGGTTATCCTGAACGGCAAGCTCCGCGGACGCAATTTGCTTAGGGCCATCTATTTTATGCCGACGGTGATCAGTACCGCGGTTATCTCCGTTGTGTTCTATATCATCTTCAATTCCTACAACGGGATGGTAAACCAACTGCTGCTGAAATACCATGTGATCGACGCACCTGTGGATTGGCTTGGCCCCAAGTTTGCTATGGTGACGGTGATTATTCTCGCCGTTTGGGGAGCGGTGGGGAATTACATGCTGCTGTTCCTTGCCGGACTGCAGAATATTCCCGCCGACCTGTATGAAAGTGCCGCCATCGACGGCGCCAACGGACCGCAGAAGTTCTGGTATATCACTGTACCGATGCTGGGTCCGGTGATGCAGATGATTATCATGCTGGCCATTATCGCATCCCTTAAAGGCTACGAAAGCATTATGGTCATGACGGAAGGCGGACCCATCGGCAAAACCGAGGTGATGTACCTGTACCTGTACAAGCTGCTCTTCCCGGTATCCACCGGCTCCGTGGTCACCCAGCAGATCGGCTACGGCAGCGCCGTTGCGTTTGCAACTGCCATCATTGTGGGGGCGATCACCATGCTCTATTCCTATCTCAGCAAAAAAATGAACAACGTGTACTAGAAGGGAGCGGGTTATTATGAATGCGAAGCAAAACTCGGCTCCGAAGGTTCCCGGAGCATTCCGGCTGTTGGGCCATCTGATCAAATGGGCGTTTTTGCTGGCTACCGTACTGTTGACTTTATTTCCCGTCTTAATGACGATCTTCGGCTCGCTGAAAACCAATGCCGAGCTGATGGGAGGCAGCGGATTGCTGCCCCAGCATTGGCAATTCCGCAACTATGTGGAGGCTTGGCAGCAAACCAATTTTGCCCGTTATACCTGGAACAGTGTCTTCCTGAGCGTCACCTCCACCGTCGGCACTCTCCTGGTTGCCGCGATGGGCGCTTATGTAGTGGACCGGCGGCAGTTTCGCGGCAAGTCCCTGTATGTGGGCATGCAGGCTGCCACGATGTTCATTTCCGTCGGCGCCGTTGTGCTGCGTCCCCAATTTGACCTGATGGTATTGCTGAATCTGAACAAAACCCTGTGGGGGGTTGTACTGATTCTGGTCAGTGCCCATGCCAGTACCTTCTTCATCCTGCTGAGCTTCCTGAAGTCTATCCCGAAGGAGCTGGATGAAGCGGCCATGATCGACGGGTCCAGCTTTACCCGCAGCTTTTTCGTTATTATTTTGCCGCTGCTGACGCCGGGGTTAGGGGTATCGGGGCTGTTCGCCTTCCGCCATGCGTGGAATGAATACATCCTGCCGTTGGTATTCACTATGACCAATCCCCAAATGCAGACTCTGACGGTAGGCCTTGCCAACCTGCGGTACGGCTCCTCCGCCGCCATGCAGATCCATCTCATGATGGCCGGCGCCTGTCTGTCCATTCTCCCCATGCTGGTGGTTTACATTCTCGCCAACAAATCCTTCATGCAGATGAATGCAGGCTCGATCAAAGGGTAAAAAGAGGGCTGCCTACCGGCGGCAAACAACAGGACTGCCTGATGAAGGCAGTCTTTTTGGCGTTTCAGCAGGGGTACAAGACGGAGCGGGGCTTGTAGCACCTGCCCGGAAAACATGATATCCTAAAACAACAAGCAGCAAGACTTCAACGTACGAAAGGGGAAGAGCCCTTGAACCGCGATTTTATTTCCATCCCGGCGATGGAGGGGGAATTGAAGCTTTCCCACAAAAAGCAGGGTTATGGCTATACCGTCACCACCCGGGAATTTATTATTCAAAAGCCCCATGCCAACTATTATTTGCAGCTGTCGGATATATTCAGTATTCTTCCTTCCGATCCTTACGGTTTAAAGCCTCTGCGGCATCTCCCCGATTGGCCGGAGCAAACAGGGCTGGTCAGTGTGGCACCGGGTTCGCGACATTATCGGATTATGGTCCGGCGGGCCGTGCTTCATAACCGCAGCGGTATGCGGAATTTGGCATCTTGCGATTTTATTCTGCCCTTGGACGAGCGGATGTTCCGGGCCCTCGTGTCCTGGTCGGGACTGGACCCCATTGGCGGCGGACCTGAGGCTTATCACGGGGGAGGCTGAATCCATCATGGTCAGAGGAAGATTTGCACCTACGCCGTCCGGACTTCTGCACCTGGGGAATGCGGCTGCCGCACTTTTGGCTTGGCTGCACATACGCGCCCAGGACGGCCAATTTGTTCTGCGAATAGAAGACATAGACGGGCCCCGTTCGAAACCGGAGTTTGCTGAGCGGATTCCGGAGGATCTGCGGTGGCTGGGTCTGGATTGGGAGGAGGGACCGGATACGGGCGGGCCTTACGGTCCTTACATACAAAGCCGGCGGCTGGAGATTTATGCGGAGGTCCTGGAGATGTTGAAGCGGATGGGACACACATATCCGTGTTATTGCAGCAGAGCGGAGCTGACAGCCATCGCCAGTGCACCCCATGGACTGGCTTCCGAAGGCCCGGCTTATCCGGGAATATGCAGGAAGGCAAGCAAGGAGGAGCTGGCAGAAAAGGCGTCGCGCAAAACCCCTTCTATCCGGTTTGAGATCCCTGAGGAGCCGCTGGTGTTTGTGGATGAAGCGGTTGGGGTACAGCATGTGCCTGCAAGAGCAGGAGGAGACTTCATCGTGAAACGGGCGGACGGCTTTCTTGCGTACCAGTTGGCGGTAGTAGCCGATGATGCCGCAATGGATATTACGCATGTGCTGCGGGGATACGATCTGCTGGACTCTACGCCAAGGCAGATTTGGCTGTATGAGGCGTTAGGGTGGCAGGTTCCCCGGTTTGCCCATGTGCCCCTGCTGCTGGGTCCGGACGGTAGCCGCCTTGCCAAGCGGCATGGGGGTATTACTTTGGCGGATATGCGGCAACGACAAATCAGGCCCGAAACAGTCATTGGCCTTATCGCGCATGCGTATGGCCTGCTGGACCATTTCGAGCCTGTAGCCGCCAAGGACCTGATCCCCTTATTTTCGCTGGACGCCCTTCCCAAGGAAGCGGTCCGGCTGGCAGAGGAGGATTTGGCGGCGGTTATTTCCGGGGGAGACTGATGTTTAGTCAGCTCATGGCCGCTTTCGCTCCGGTTACGCTCCGGCAGCGGATATAAGCCCGCTTCAGCCGCTGCATGCCTTCCCGTATAACCTCGGGTGCGGAATGGCTGAAGTTAAGGCGGATGGTCCGGCTTCCCCGTCCGTCTGTATGGAAGCCGGTTCCCGGCACAAATGCGACCCCTTCCTCCACAGCCAGGCGGAGCAGCGCCTCCATATCCACTTCTCCGGGCAATTCCAGCCACAGAAACATGCCGCCCTTGGGTGTGCGGACCTTAATTTCACTAAAGGCGGGGTCGGTTCGTAATACCTCCAGCATGGCCTGCATCCGGGTAGCGTATTCCAGGCGGATGCGCCGGATATGCCCATCCAGATCGAATGCTTTCAGAAGCTCCGCCAAAGCCGCCTGGTCCAGACAAGAGGAGTGGAGATCGGCGGTTTGTTTGGCCTTGGCCAGCTGCCGGATCACCGTTTCATCCGCTGCTGTCCAGCCGATGCGCAGGGCGGGAACCACCGTTTTGGAGAAGGTGCTGGTGTAGATCACACCCGGGAAGCCGGTTTCATCCGCCAGAGCTTTGATGGAAGGGGGCAGCGCTTCAGCTTCAAAGCTAAGTTCACCGTATGGGTCGTCCTCGAGGATCATGGTTTCGTAACGGGTACAGAGAGCAAGGATTTCCTTGCGCCGCTCCAGGCTCCAGATGGCCCCGGTGGGATTGGCGAAGGTGGGGATGACGTACAGCAGCTTAGGCTGATGGTCGCGCAGGGCGGTCTCCAACAGATCCGGACGGATGCCGTTCTCATCCGTATCCAAGCCCAGTATGGTGGCGCCGGAGCTTTGGAATACCTGGAGGGCCGCCAGATAGGTGGGGTTTTCGGTAATGACCAGATCGCCGGGCTCCAGGAGAATCCGGGCGGTCAAATCGATGCTTTGCTGGGAACCGGAGGTAATGAGCAATTGGTCGGGGGAGGCTGTGATCCCCTTTCCGGCGAGGCGTTGGGACAGGAGCTGGCGAAGCTCCGGCAAACCCTCCGTCAGCCCGTACTGCATCACGCGCCGGTCTGCGAATACGCGGGAGAAGGCGCTTTTTAGTTCTTCTGCCGGAAACAGCTCCTCAGCGGGCAGTCCGCCGGAGAAGGAGATAATGTCCCGGCCTTGGGTCAGCTTGAGAATATCCCGCACGGCGGAGGAGGTAAACCGGGACATACGGGATGCAAATCGGAATTCCATGGAATAATCACTCCTAAGGGTAGTTGAAGAGGTTGGGTTCTTTTACATTACATAAGGTTTGTTGTGATGATGATGGCGATCATTTATGGCATAGTCAGTTATTGCTAATAATGTAGCATATGAATGTTGCTAAGGCAACATAAATATGATGCTATAGCAACAAATTTGGGCTGTTCGTTGGGAGATGAGGGAAAGTGTGGGGGTTGGAGTAACATTTTTGTGGAGTTATTGTACCGCTGATTTTTTAACGGAAGTGAGCGCGCTTATTTCGGTGTATTTGCCCATTTTGAAAACTAACGGAAGCAGGAACCTCTATTTCCCTGTGGGCAGGTGTTTTATGAGTAAAGTGGGGCTAATAAGCGCTGTGGTGTCCGTTGGCTGATGCTCAGCGATGGTGCCAGACTAGTTGGAGTGCTACAACGTTCTAGCTTACCGCAGCAGCTTGTCTCAACACCTATAATAGATGTAGTCACTCGAGGAGGGAGGTTTACGATGCATATACTCTGGGTTGAGGATGAGGAGGAGCTGCTGGCAGAGGGCGGACGGTTTTTGCGGGGGGAGGGCTGCCGGGTTTCTGAAGCCCGCAGCGCCGAGGAGGTGCCGGCCCTTATAATGCTGGAAAAACCGGATCTGCTGCTGGTGGATTGGACGTTGGCCGGACGCGAGACGGGGCTGGACCTGTGCCGGCGCAATGACCGGGAGTGGCAGCTGCCGCTGTTGATGTTAACCGCCAAGGGGGATGAGTTCGACCGGGTGCTGGCTTTGGAGCTGGGGGCAGATGATTATATCCAGAAGCCCTTCAGTCTTCGGGAGCTGCTGGCGCGGATGAAGGCGGTGCTGCGCCGGTCCGGGAGAGGGGGAGCCAACCGCAACGGAGGCGAGGCGGAGGCTGCTCCTGCACAAACTGATCCTGTCCTGCGAAGAGGACGGCTGACGGTCCGCCCGGAGCAGTATCAGGCGCTGCTGGACGGGGAGCTGTTGGAGCTTACCCGCACGGAGTTTGCGCTGCTGGAGCGGCTGGCCCGGCGGCCGGGGAGAGTGTTTACCCGGGCTCACCTGATGGAGGAGGCACTGGGGGATACATATGTCGGCTTTGAGCGCACCATCGACAGCCATATCCGCAATCTGCGCCGGAAGCTGGGGGATGATCCGGCCCATCCCGAATTCATCCAGACGATTTATGGGGTGGGGTATAAGTTTAATCCCGGTTCAGATGAGAAAACGGGAGTAGACGTATGAGGAAAATGGCCAAGCCATTCCCGGAGCGTGCCCGGATTCCCATGATGCTGGCGGTGATCGGCATCCTGACCGCCTTGTTGACGGCGGCGTTGTTTCACGAGTCCGCCGACGGCGAGGAGGAAGCGGAGCGGCTGGCACTGTATTGGAGCCGGTACGTGAGTCTGGCTCTGGGTGCCGGCGTGAGCCCGCAGGCTCTGGAGGTGCAGCTCCGCCAGGATGCCGGAGCTTATCCGCTCCCAAGCGGCTTCCGCCTGACCGTCACCGACGGGACGGGCGCGACTATAGCCGCTTATTCGCGGTTGGAGGCTGCCCCGCGGTATGCGGCAGCCAAGGCTTTTGTGGCCGGCGGCGGCCCAGCCGGCATGGTCAGAGCGGAGACAGCGGCCGGGCAGGCGCCGGCCGTATGGCTCCGCTCTGTAGGGGCCGGGGCCGCCGCGGCGCTATTGGCGGGCCCGGCCCTGTGGGTGCAGCGCCGGCGCTGGCGGCAGCGGCTGGCGCACTGGGCGGACCGGGGGGGGGGCGCGGCCGCGGCCCCCCCGGCCGGCCGGGTTA
>JAEWIS010000008.1 GCA_023386955.1 Bacillota bacterium | reverse complement strand
ATGGATAACGCGCCATCCTTCTACATTAGGAGTTTTTTTCAGGTTTGACCAGGTGACAACGTTCAAATTAACCCATATTTAGGAATATTGGATAATTCCATGTTAGGTTTGACGCATCGCTAGTGCTCCAACCACGGCTCACCGGGGAATAGCTGCACTTTTGCATGTAACCGGTCCGGCGTCTTGTACCTCTTCATCAGGTTGTCCTAGTGCTTCTGTCGGTGAGAGGTGCGGTATTCCTTGGGTGTTATGCCCATGTGGAGCTTGAACAGCCGGTTAAAGTGGCTAACATCGCCGATGCCCGCATCCTGGGCAATATCCACAATCTTGGCTCCGCTCTCCCGCAAAAGCCGCAGGGATGCCCGGATACGAAGCTCGCTGCGGTATTCCGTGAAGGTCCGTCCGGTAAGCTGCTTGAATTTTCCCGTGAAAACCGTTTGGCTCATGCCACACATCCGGCAGATTTGCTCCAGGTGAAGAGGCTCGGCATAGTGGGTCTCCAGGAAATCACATACCTGGCGGATGGCCTTGCTTTCATCGGAATGAAACCCCGTTCCCACAGCAGCAGTCGTTTGACCGTAGCAGCGGCTTACATATACCAACAGCTCCGCAAGCAGCCCTTGGATGGCAATCCGGTAGCCCAAGGGTTTCTTGCTGTATTCCTCCACCAGCCTGTCCAGCCGCTCCTTCACCGCCTGCTCCTCCCCCAAGGACAGCTTCAGATGGGCATGAAATTCCGTCTCCCTGCGGAAAAAGGGCTCCACATAGAAGAAGTGGAGAAAGGGGGTCACCTCCGCCAGGGCTTCCAGATGAGGAGCGAGGAAGGCGGGCATAAACAGCACGTTGACGATTTCCAGAGGCGCATCCCCCCGGACCCGGTAATCATGCTCCACTCCCGGCGGGATGATAAACACATCCCCTCTGGAGATGGGATAGGCTTGACCGGAATACACATGCTCGCCATGTCCCTGCGCCACAAACACCAGCTCAACAAATTCATGGCTGTGGGGAGTAGCGGGGCGTGTGGGCAGCGTGGGGTAAGGAAAGGCGGCGAAGGGGAAGTCGGGACCCTCCAGAAACACATTCTTCTCATAACGAACCACCGGCTCGAGCCTCCTGCAGAGCTTTTTTTACCATTCTAGCCCCCGGGGAGAAGAAACGTCAATTTCCCTGCATCTTCCGTCCATTAAGCCGGGAATGGTGGTGCGGGACAGATTATCCTATAGAGGAAAAAGACTGGGGAGGTATGATCCGTGAATGGGGAAACGAATTGGATCAGTGATTGGGATGCGGGATGGACTGCAAAATGGATTGCGGACCGGTGTTTTACGGAGCTGGAGCCGCTGTACCTGTACCACAGGGAGCTGGAACGGCCGGAGCATACACCGCCTGATCCGGAGTTAGCCAACCGGCATATGCTGGTGCGCAAGAGCTTACGGCTGGAGGAGCTGCCTGTAGAAGCCCGGCTGCGGATTACGGCGGATGATTATTACAAGCTTTATATAAATGGGCGTTATGTCGGTCAAGGTCCGGCACAGGGGTATGCCCATCATTATTACTACAACGGCTATGACGTAAGCGCGTTTTTGCAGCCGGGGGAGAATATCATTGCGGTGCATGTCTATTACCATGGACTGATCTGCCGCTCATACAGCAGCGGAGATAACCGCCAGGGGCTGATTGCCGAGCTGTGGGGGGACGGAAAACTGCTGGCCGCCACGGATGAGAGTTGGCGATATACACAAGCGGAGGAATATGGTGAAGCGGAGATCATCGGATACAACACCCAATTTTTGGAAAATATTGATCTGCGTAAACGGGAGAAGGACTGGTTATCCACAGGCTTCGACGACTCCTCCTGGCAGAACGCCTGGGTTCACCCGGGGCATGGGCATACGCTGGTTCCGCAGCCCACACCGCACTTGTCTGTATACACGCAGCCTCCGGCCGACATCCGGGAGGTAGAGGATGGAATATTTCTGGATTTCGGCATCGAGCTGACCGGCCAGGTGAGGGTCTGCGTCTCCGGGCCGGCGGGAGAAAAGGTGGAGATCCGGTATGGTGAGGAGCTGGACGGGCATGGCAGGGTCCGCTATAACATGCGGTGCAACTGCGTGTACAGGGACACGTGGATTTTATCAGGAGAGCTGGAGGAACTGGAGGCCTACGACTATAAGGCATTCCGTTACGCCGAAATTCTGTCCGGCCCCCAGGTGAAGCTGACTGTCCCCTCCATTGCAGCAGTAGTGCGGCATTATCCCTATCGGGAGGAGGCCTGCAGATTTGAATCCTCCGATCCACGGCTGAACGCCATCTGGTCCATCTGCGCCAACGGAGTCCGCTATGGAACCCAGGAGAATTATGTAGACTGTCCCTCCCGGGAAAAAGGGCAGTATCTGGGTGACAACACCATTATCACCCACGCTCATGCCTATTTAACGGGAGACCTGCGAATGTTCCGGAAAGCGTTGGAGGATTTCACCCTTCTGGCAGGGGAGCTCTGCCCTGGACTGCTGGCTGTAGCACCCGGCCATTACATGCAGGAAATTGCCGACTACTCCCTGCAATGGCCCATACAGCTCCTGCGTTATTACAAAATGAGCGGGGACAAGGGGTTTCTACAAGCCAAACATCCGGTTGCGGAGGGGATTATAGGGTACTTCGCCCAGTACCTGGGGGAGGACGGTTTGCTTCATTCCGTCAACGGCAAGTGGAATCTGGTGGATTGGCCGGAAAATCTCCGGGACGGGTATGATTTTCATTTGGTGAATGGCCATGCTGACGGGTGCCATAATGTGATCAACAGCTTCTATTACGGGGCCCTTGTGGCCTTGGTTGAAATTCGCCAGGCTTTGGGGCTCCCGGCAGCGGATGCAGGGCTGGAAGCATTCCGCCAGGCCTTCCAGAAGCGCTTCTACCGTCCGGACAAAAATCTGTTCGCGGATGCCAGCGAATCGGAACATTGCTCGCTGCACGCCAATGCGCTGCCGCTGCTCTTCGGGCTGGCGCCTGAGGAGGCAAAGGCGTCGATTGTATCGCTGATCCGCCGGAAACGGCTCAGCTGCGGCGTATATATGGCTTATTTTGTTTTGCAGGCGTTGGCTGAGGCGGAGGAATATGACCTGTTATATGAACTGATCGTATCGGATGATCTCCATTCCTGGAACACGATGCTGGAGGAGGGGGCAACCACCTGCTTTGAAGCCTGGTCCAAGGAGCTGAAGTGGAATACCAGTCTCTGCCACCCCTGGGCCAGCGCGCCGGTGCCGCTTTTTATTGAAGCCATCGCCGGACTGCGGCCGCTTGCACCCGGGTGGGACACCATCGCTTTTGAACCGCATATTCCAGATTCGCTGGATTGGTTCCGCCTGTCCGTTCCCATTCCCGGCGGAGAGATTGGTCTGGAGTATGGCGGAGGGACTGTCCGGCTGTCTGTACCCGACCATTGCACCGTCATCCGCCCGGGGCAAATTTGAACCACCCTGACATACGCTGATACAAGCCGCCGTTTATCCGAATACAATAGGGTATCTTGCGAATCCGTGCTTCCTACGGAGGCCTACCGACAGATATCCCAGCATTGAGAGGATGTGATGGCATGAGGATTGATATCGGCTGCGGCAAACGGCCCCACCAGAACTGTGTCGGCTTGGACCGCATTCCCGGCGAGGGTGTGGCGATGGTGCATGATTTTGACTATCCCATTCCTATAGCGGATAACAGCGTTGACTTTATCATGGCATCCAACAGCTTGCAATACGCTGCCGATCTCCCGAAGGTGATGAAGGAGCTTTACCGGATTTGCCGTCATAAGGCTGTGGTGTGTATTGTGGCGCCGTATGCCCATTCTACCTCCCATATGGCTAATCCCCGCTTCCGGCAATCCTTCAACGAGCACTCTCCGCGTTATTGGACCCGGCACCGGTCCTTCCCCGGGAACCTGGAGGAGTATTATCTCACACGGACCGATACCTGGTCTCTCCTGGTGGATGAGGACCCGGCGGAGGCAGGCGAGCCGGATTTCCGTCTGCTTAAGCTGGAGCTGTTCTACTACCCGCCGTATCAGGGCTGCTACGATCCGCTGGAGCTGACCATTCTAAGACAGTCCCAGCTTAATGTGGCTGATCAGATTATGTATCATCTTGTTGCGATTAAGGCTCCCGTGGAGGAGCATGAGCTGGAATGGATGCGCATATCAGAGCAGCTGGAGGAGCCGGAGACCATTACCCAAACCCGGTCCCTTTCGCGGATGCTGATCAAGGCGGAGGAGGAGCCGCCCTTCTGCATGGATTCCTTCGAACCCGTGATCATGGAGCAGAAACGGCAAAAAGCCCCGCGGACCTCCAACCTCCGCAGAACCGTCAGGAAAAAGAATGCCGCAGCCAAGAAACGCCGGAAGATTATGCGCAAGCCGTAAGGACTGCGGAGCGGGAGCCGGAGGCCAGAGCCGAAGCGGTGCAGCAGCGTCTGGACTATACTGGGCGGGAGAATCCCAGACTGTGGGGCGGTCGTCCAGTCGAAGTCTCCAGTCGAAGTCTCCAGCTGAGTCTCCAGTCGAGGTTTCCAGTTGAGTTGTCCGGCATGGCCAAGTGGTGCGTATGGTGCCGCCGTCCGTCCCTGTCTTGGCATCCGTCAGATTTTTAACGGAAGTGAACGCCCTTATTTGCCCCGAATGAGGGCTGCGGAAATTGTAACGGAAGCAGGAGACCTTATTTCCTCAAATCCGGGTCCCACGGAGGCTATAGGGGCCCAATAGCGGCTGTGGCCGCCGTTAGAATTTCCAAAGTAACCTAAAACCGGAAATAGCGTCTCTGGCTGCCGTTAGAATCCCTGGTGACCTGGCGGCACCCGGCGCCAGCAACGAAAATCCCGGGCACGTGTGCCGAAGGCATTTTCGTATAAATGATGAAATGTTGAAGAGAGCCCCGAAACCAGCTCAGCCGGTTTCGGGGCTTTTACAGGCTACTTGAAGAAAAACTGCCCCAGCTTCAATAAAAACGCAGTTATCCCCGCCGCCATCAGAGGGCCGACGGGCACTCCCCGCAGGAAGATAATCCCCATGATGGAGCCGATGACCAAACCCACAATCAGCTGGGGGTCAAACTTCAGCAGATCCAGTCCTTTGCCGTTCATCCAGGTGGCCAGCGCGCCGCCAACTAGCGCAATGATCCCCGGCCAGGAGGTAAACACCGCCGTCACATCCTTGACGGAGATCCGCTCACTCGCAAACGGGACCAGCACGCCCATGGTGAGAAACAATAACCCAAGCTCCAAGCCGCGGCGTTCGATCGTAGGCAGATACCGCTCCAGATGAATCAGCTTCACCACCAGAAGGATGCAGGCAGCTGTGGTAATAATGTTGGAACGGCCCACCATGCCGATGACGATTAAGGCCAGAAGCAGCAGATTGCCATTCATTCGGGTATTCCCCTTGTCCTAGGATTCTCGTTGGTTGATTGTATGCTGTCTCTGAGAAGTTAGAACAAGCAGCTATCATATTGACCGGCTGGGTTCACCCTCTGTCCCGGTGAGAGGAACCAGGAGGCCGTTATGCCAAACCGGCACCAGATTGTAGCGGTTGGTCCATCCGCAGAATTCCAGATCACGGGCAAACCCCATACCGGTAAGGCGTTTGCCATTGGTGCACCCGGCTAACACCTCCGCCAGCCGGTTCTTGGCCTGTCTCCAGCTTGCCAGCATGGCTTCGGTCAGATCGCTCAGGACAAGGTCTTGTCCGGTCAATTGCAGCAGCTCCTCCGCCACCAGCCCGGCGCATAAGCCATCTTCCAGGGAAAACCGGTTATGGGTTCCGGAGCAAACCAAGGTGACATCCCGGTTCATACCAAAGAGAGCACGGGCGGCGGCTGATGCGTTAAGCAGTGATCCGGCCATCACGGTGTGGGCCTTCCCCAAGGCGGAATGCATAGCCCGGGTGCCGTTGGTGGTAGTGAGAATAATCCGCTTGCCCGCCAGATCGGCTGCCAGGTAATCCATGGGGGAGTTTCCTAACTGGAAGCCGGCAGGGCGTTTTCCTTTGCGCTCACCGGCCAGGATATCATCGCCGCCGGCAGCCGCTTTTGCCTCTTCCAGAGTCAGAACCGGCAAAAAACCGGCACAGCCGCAGGCTAACCCTGTGATGATGCAGCTTGTTGCCCGGAACACATCAATAATAAGAACCGATTTGCCGCTGAAATCCGTTTCCGCCGCTTCTCCAGCGTGAGCCAATGTTTCGATCCGCATGGTGTCTCTCATTTTCCCCTCA
The DNA here is from genome assembly GCA_023386955.1 of Bacillota bacterium. Taxonomy (GTDB): domain Bacteria; phylum Bacillota; class Bacilli; order Paenibacillales; family NBRC-103111; genus Paenibacillus_AR; species Paenibacillus_AR mesotrionivorans. Next base: position 60,592 of record JAEWIS010000008.1, on the reverse strand, counting down.
GGAAGAAGCTGTCGGACCGCAGCCCCCGCCTCAGCGCTTCCAGGGAAATCACGTCCTGGGGAGCGATATTCCCCAAATTCACTTCCGGTCCCAAAAGCTCCATCAGCCGCACCTGCTGGTTTTTCTGCGGTGCCTCCCACAAGAGCAGATGCGGGCTGGGTATTCCCTCCAGCACCGCCTGCACCTCGTCGTCCCGGCATTGGCCCGACTCGTCGAAGATCCCCACACCCACGCCCGATTCCCGGGCCTCCACCGTCACCAGCTCCGCACCGGCCTCCAGATCGGACAAAACCGTCTCAATCAGTTCATCGGTTTCAATCCGCGAGCCCCAGCATTTTTTGCCGTATTCCGTGTACACCGAAAGACCCAGGCGGCAGCCCTCCCGGATCAGCCTGGTGCGGAGTGCGCGGTCCAATTGGATGGTTCCGTCTGAAACCTCTACTGCCGTAAAGCCCAAACCGGCGATTTGTTCCATAAAACGATCCTCCAGCCCGGCTGCAACCGCTGCTTCCAGGAAGGTTCCGCCGGGCATCACGGGAACGCCGGACAGTGCCGCTAGACGTATTTTTTTGGCCAAAACCTCCTCCGGATACAGGGCGGCGGTACCGAAGCCCAGCTTGATCAGATCGATATGCGCCTCCGCCGTTTCCAGCAGGTCGGCGAAGGCATGGGAGCCCAGGCCCTTGTCGATGACCATGGTAATCCCGCTGGTCCGGGGTTTGCTCTGGCGTTTGCCGGCGGGATTCACCAGCTCCTGTTGCCAGAACGGTTGAGATGTGACTTCCATTGATGACAGCTCCTTAGCAAACAGTGTAGGCATATAGAGCATCATATGCGGCGGCAGAAGGGGAGTGCGAAAATTGGCATGGCCCCGGTTATTTCACAGTCGAGAACTGCATAAGGTTAAGAGAAGCCGGCCTTGTCCTTTGAAGACTCTCACAATCTAGCAATGGCTGCGGCAATCGTACGAGGAGGGATTACAAAAATGCTGGATAAATTTGTGATGGGTATGGCGGGCCTGCGGGTGCTCTCCGGCAGCATCGAGCTCATTGCCGCCGTGCTGATGCTCCGGTTTATGCAGGTGGAAAAAGCGCTTCTGATCAACTCCGGCCTGGCTGTGGTAGGCCCTTTGATCCTTCTGGCCACCACCACCATCGGTCTGGTGGGAATGGCAGACAAGCTCTCCTTCGGCAAGCTGTTCTGGATTTTGCTAGGGGTGTCCTGCATCTTTTTCGGCATTCTAAAAAAGTAACGGGGAGTCATATTTATGAGGGTCAAGCATATAGATGTGATAGACAACAAGATTGTCCAACCTTCCGAGGCGCCACAGAGGCTGTTTGCCGAGTCGGTGCTGCCGCTATTGCCCGCAGGACTCTCCCAGGCGGCGGCGGGGCTGCCCGGCAGCGTACAAGCCCGGATCGAGGAGATCCGCATCCGGGAGGGAAGGCCGCTGGAGGTCATCTACGGCGGCCAGTACGGATTTGTCAGCCCGGACGGCTCTGTCGGCCGGGAGCCGGGGGTGGCGCACACGGTCAGCCGTGAGGATTGCGCCCAGCTTCTGGAGCGGCTGACCCGCCATTCCCTGTACTCCTTTGAGGAAGAGCTCAAACGGGGCTTCATTACCGTGGAGGGCGGACACCGGGTTGGGCTGGCAGGCCGAACGGTGCTGGAGGACGGCCGGGTGCGGATGATCCGGGATGTTAGCGGCTTTAACATCCGGATCGCCCGGGAGGTGCCGGGCTGCGGACGGGCTGTGCTGCCCTCCATTCTGGATGCGGGAGGGCGGACGGTCCACCATACACTGGTGATCTCGCCACCCGGTCATGGCAAAACCACCATGATCCGCGATCTGGCCCGGCTCATCAGCGAGGGAGAGTGGCCGGATTCGGGCTATGGAGGCGGGCGGAAGGTAGGCGTCGTAGACGAACGTTCAGAGATCGCAGCCTGTGTCCGGGGAGTGCCCCGCTTCAGACTGGGACCCCGGACGGATGTGCTGGACGGCTGCCCGAAGGCGGAGGGCATGATGATGCTGATCCGCTCCATGTCCCCGGATGTGCTGGTGGTGGATGAAATCGGCAGACCTGAGGATGCAGTTGCCGTACACGAGGCTGTCCATGCGGGAATCCGGGTGATAGCCACCGCCCACGGAGCGGGCCGGGAGGATGTCCTGTCCAGGCCGGTGCTCCGGGAGCTTACCGCCTCGGGCGTGTTCAAAAGGCTGGTTATTCTGCAGGGCAGGGGCGCTTCCGTCCGGGTGGAAAGCCTGTCCGGATCAGGACATCCCGCAGGGGGAGGAATGTAGGCATGCTGAAGCTGGCAGGCGCCATGTGCGTTATTTTCGCAGGAACCATGCTGGGCTTTTACCAGGCGCTTCAGCTGTCCACCCGGACCCGGCAGATCCGTCAGGTGATGCAGGGGCTCCAGCGGCTGGAAACGGAGATTACCTACAGCTTTACTCCGCTATCCCAGGCTCTGCGCCAGGTGGCGGACAGTCTCGCTGGTCCCGTGGCGCATCTGTTCCGCCGGACTGCGGAGGCGCTGGAGGAGAAGGAAACCGCAACTGTGCAGGAAAGCTGGCGGCTGGCGGTGGAGGAGTGCTGGTCCAGGACGGCCATGAAGCGGCCGGAGCGGGACGCGGTGCTGCAGCTGGGGGCGGTGCTCGGCAAAAGCGACAGGTCCGACCAGGCCAAGCATCTGCGGATGACGGTCAGTCTCCTGACGGCGGAGGAAGCGGAGGCTGCGGAGGAGAACAGACGGTATGGCAAGATGTGGAGAAGCCTGGGGCTGCTGTCCGGCGTCCTGATCGTCATATTGATGTATTAAAGCTCGGAAGCTTAGCTTGAACGGGAGGCCAGCCATGAATGTGGATGTGAACGCAATCTTTCAAATCGCCGGCATCGGTATTGTCATCGCCATGATCCATACGGTGCTGAAGCAGATGGGCAAGGAAGACATGGCGCACTGGGTGACGCTGATCGGCTTCGTGGTGGTTCTGTTTATGGTAGTCGGCATGCTCTCCGAGCTGTTCCAGGAAATCAAAACCATCTTCCTTTTCCAGTAGGTGAGAGCCCGTGGAAATTATACAAATCGTTTCACTGGGATTGGCGGTCACAGTGCTGGCGCTGATCCTGAAGGAGCAGAAGCCCATCTTCGCCTTTCTTCTGGTCACCGTAACCGGCATTGTCATCTTCTTGTTTCTCTTGGGGAAGATTTCAGCCGTCATCCGGGTGCTGGAGCAGCTGGCCGACCGCTCCGGCGTCAACCATGTGTTTTTTACCACCATTCTCAAAATTATCGGGGTGGCCTACATCGCCGAATTCGGCGCCCAGATTGTCCGGGATGCGGGCCAGGATTCCATCGCCTCCAAGATTGAGCTGACCGGCAAAATCCTGATTATGGTCATGGCGATTCCCATCGTTTCCGTCATCATCGATACAGTGCTCAAGCTCATGCCTGCCTGATGCGGGTATCCAAGCCCCTTCCGTACCACATTTTACGGCCCTATGTTGGGAGTTGTACCTATGAAACGCATCGTCTTCCTTGCGGTTTGCTTCGCGCTATTCCTGCTCTTGTCACTTCCGGCTTACGCAAGCGCAGGCGGAAATCCGGCCGATGCCATCATTACGGATCAGACGGAGAAGCTGCCCACCGGCCAGGTGGAGCAATACTGGTCGCAGATGATGAAGGAGTACGGGGCGTATTTTCCCTCCGGGGAAACCCCGAAGTTTAAGGATCTGGTGGCATCGGGCAACCAAGCCTTCAGCTTCAAAAGCATTCTCAGCGCTATCCTGAAGTTCTTCTTCCACGAGGTGCTGCAGAACGGCCGGCTTTTGGCCAGCATCGTCATCCTCACGGTGTTCAGCATGATCCTGGAATCCCTGCAGAGCGCCTTCGAGCGCCAGTCCGTCAGCAAAATCGGCTATGCCATCTGTTACATGGTGCTGATTGTCATCGCCATCAACAGCTTCAATATCGCTATCGAATATGCCAAAACGGCAATCGGCTCGATGATCAACTTTATGATCGCCATCATTCCGCTCTTGCTCACACTGATGGCCTCCATGGGGAATGTCACCTCAGTAACCATGATGCATCCCCTGATTGTGTTCATGATCAATACCATGGGTTCGGTCATCTACTACGTGGTATTTCCGCTCCTGTTCTTCTCGGTGGTGCTGCATATTGCCAGCTCTCTGTCGGAGAAGTACAAGGTCACCCAATTGGCTAAGCTGCTGCAAAAAGGCGGTGTGGTGGTGCTGGGTGTTATGTCCACCATCTTCCTGGGTGTGCTGTCGGTGCGGGGCATCTCCGGGTCTGTGGCCGACGGGGTGGGCATCCGGACAGCCAAGTATATTACCAGCAATTTTGTCCCGGTTGTCGGGAAAATGTTCTCCGATGCCTCCGATACGGTCATCGGGGCGTCCCTTCTGGTGAAGAACGCCATCGGGCTGGCGGGAGTTGTCATTCTGGTCAGCATGTGTGCGTTTCCCGCCATCAAGATTTTGACCATGGCCGTGATCTATCATGTATCAGCTGCCGTGCTACAGCCCTTGGGCGACAGTCCGATTGTCAAAACCCTGTCCACCATCGGCAAAAGTCTGGTGTATGTATTCGCCGCCTTGGCGGCGGTAGGATTTCTGTTCTTCCTGGCCATCACCATTCTGATTGCAGCCAGCAACGTGTCCGTGATGGTCCGTTAACAAGGAGGCCTGCCTATGATTGCCTGGATTCGCGAATGGCTGACCCAGGTTATCCTGATTATCCTGCTGGCGTCTTTTGCGGAGCTCCTGCTGCCGTCCCAAGCCATGCAGCGTTATGTACGGGTGGTTGTCAGCCTGTTCCTGCTGCTTACCCTCCTGACGCCGGTGTTCGAGCTGTTCAGCCGGCAGTGGGACGCGGAGCAGGTGCTGGCCGAGGCCCAAACAGCCGGATTCAAAGACGGCCGGGCAGGGATGCCCGACAAGGCCCAGCCGGTATTGGCCCCGCTGGCGGCGGTGCTGGACGATGCCGAGAAGCTGAAGTCGGAGCAGGTCAAGGAAGCCCAACGGCTGGCGGAGGAGAAGCTTGGCCAGGAGATGAAAGCGGGACTTGCCCGCTCTGCAGGCATTCAAGCCCGGGAGCTGGCGGTTACCCTGGAAGTGGATAAAACAGGATCGCCGGTCATCGGCTCGGTCCGTGTGGTCCTATCACATAAAGAAGAAAGCCCTTCGCCGGAAGCGGAGGAGAAAAGCAAGGTGAAGCCGGTTACCGTGGAGGCTGTGAAGCCCGTGACGGTTACCATGGAACATGCGGCGGGAGCCCCGTCCGCTTCCCCCAAGTCCGGTGTTGAAGGAACAGCAGAAGCGAATGAAGCGCGTGCCCGGTGCGTCAGCTATATGGAGAAGGAATGGCAGGTGCCGCGGGAGCGGCTGGCCGTTACCTTCACCGGAACGTAAGCATACACATTCAGTTTGACCTTTTCAGGAGGTGAACAACAATGGCATCTTGGCTCAAAAAACTGGAGGATATGCTGTCCGGCGGACCCGGAGGCGGCAAACGGGTGAAAACCTTCCGCTGGCTCCTCTTAATCGGCTTGGCGGGCATTGCGCTGATGATTCTCAACTCCTTTTCATCCTTCCATATCAAGGAGGTCCTTCCCATCCAGTCGGGAAGCGCTCCTCCTGACGAAAGTAAACCCGCCTTCGGTTCGGGCGCCCGGATGGAAACCAGCTTCCGGGATTACGAGCAGGCTTACGAAGCCAAACTGCGGGATATTCTGACGAAAATTGCGGGAGTGGGCGAGGTGGAGGTGATGGTGACCATCGATTCCACCGAGGAGCTCCAGGTGGAGAAAAATACCAAGGAAACCCAACAGTCCACCAATGAAAAAGGGGCCAACGGCGAAACCCGGTTTATCTCCGAAACCAGCCGCTCGGCGGACGCCGTCATCATGAACCAATCGGGGGGAAACAACCCCCTGGTGGTGAAAACCACCAAGCCCAAAATCAGAGGGGTGGTCATCGTAGCCAAGGGGGCGGAAAATGCCACCGTCAAAAGGCTGATTACCGAAGCGGTGGAAAGGGGCCTCGAGGTGCCGGCCCACCGGATTTCCGTAGTACCCCGCAAGCAGTAGCGGCGCTAAAAGCGCTGCTACAGCCAGGGGATGACATAGAAGAAACCAAAAACCAAGGAGGATGCAACATATGAATACGAAAAGACAAACAATTTGGCTGGTGTCCATGCTGAGTCTGATGGTGGTACTGTCGGCGTACTATCTCTTTACCGAGGACGTGGACAAATTGAACTCCGTTACGGAGAAGACGGCCCAGCAGGAAATCAAGGTCACCACGGAAGAGAAAACGCCCGAAGCGGCGGATAAAGCGGTTGGCGGCGTAACCACCGACAAGGCGCAAACCACCGATAAGGCGCAAACCACCAGCAAGGATCAAACCACCGACAAGGCCCAAACCGTCACCAAAACGGAAACCAGCGACGCCAAGGTTCTGGAGAAGGTGGCCAGCAAGGCGGTATCCGGCTCCGATTATTTTGCCAACTTGGTAATCAAACGCAATGAAGATCTTGGCAAAAAGGTGGAGAACCTGGCCAACATCATCTCCGACACCAAAAAATCCGCAGATGAAATTGCGAAAGCCAGCGATGACTTTGACCGGGTCCAAACCATGCAGGCCAAGGTGGAAAGCCTGGAGGATATCCTGGGCCAAACCTACAGTAACGCCATCGTTTTGGACGAAGGGGACAAATACAAGGCAGTGGTCCAGGTGGCAAACAAGCTGGATGCCAAGCAGGCTCAGGGCATTATCGATCTCATGATCAAGGAATTGGGTGTTTCCAAGGAATCCGTTTCTGTGCAGTACCTGAAGTAAGCCGCCATGCTCTAGGGAGGGCCGTACGGGCTCTCCCCCCGGGCATAAGCGTTTTACGCCACCCTTAGCTGATAGACAGGACATTTGTCGGTTCTTCCACAATCGTGACGGGATTCTAGGACTAGGTTATAAAACAGTCTTGTAGTGGCGGACGAGTGTGTTATAATTACTTTCGTCGCACGCTTGTTTCATTTCCGTTTCCTTGTGGCACCTGCATGAACCAATGCCGCGAACCGCCATGTGCGAATAGCTGCGGCAGATGCTTGTCCATGCCGGTTTATGCCGGCCAATAAACGCTTAGGAGTGGGTACGGCGCATGTTCAAATTAAGCGAAATCAAGGAATTGATCCGCCTCGTAGACCAGTCGAATCTGCAGGAGCTGGAGATTCAAAATGAAGGATATAAGCTGTACCTGAAAAAACCGGGAGTAACCGAATCCCTTTTGGTCACCCATACCCCCGCGTATCAGACAGCCCCGGCCGCTGTTTCTGTCCAGGCCGAGCCGGTCAAGAACGAGCCGGTGCGGGAGGAGCCCCAGGCCAAGCAGGAGGAGGACGGCCAGCTTCACCGGGTCGTTTCGCCGATGGTAGGTACATATTATCACGCTCCTACGCCTGAAGCCGCCCCCTTCGTGAAGGCGGGAGACCGGGTAACGGAGAAAACCGTGGTTTGCATTGTGGAAGCCATGAAGCTTATGAATGAGATTGAAGCTGAGGTCAAGGGCGAAATCGTGCAGGTGCTGGTAGAGAACGGCCAGCTGGTGGAATACGGACAGCCGTTGTTCCTGGTCCGCGTCTGACGGGAAGTCAACGGGAGCGAAAAGTATTTTATTTCGGGAGGATCATTCAGATCATGGCGTTTCAAAAAATACTAATTGCCAACCGGGGCGAGATTGCGGTCCGGATCATCCGCGCCTGCAAGGAGATGAATATCTATACGGTCGCCGTGTATTCGGAAGCCGACAGAGATTCCCTCCATGTCCGGCTGGCGGACGAAGCCTATTGCATCGGTCCTACCCTGTCCAAGGACAGCTACTTGAACTTTACCAATCTCATGAGCGTCGCCACGCTGACAGAGACTGATGCCATTCATCCCGGTTACGGGTTCCTGGCGGAGAATGCGGATTTCGCGGAGATCTGCGAACGCTGCAACATCACCTTCATCGGACCGTCCCCTGAAGCCATCAGCAAGATGGGAGACAAGGCCGTAGCCAAGGATACCATGAAAAAAGCGGGTGTCCCTGTTATCCCCGGCTCCGACGGGCTGGTGGAGGACCCCCAGGAAGCCCTGATGATCGCCAGGGATATTGGATACCCGGTTATTATCAAAGCTACCGCCGGCGGCGGTGGCAAGGGCATCCGGATCGCCAACGATGAGGAATCCCTGCTTCAGCAGATTACCACCGCCCAGCAGGAGGCCCAAAAGGCCTTCGGCAATGCCGGGGTCTATCTGGAGAAGTTCCTTACAGGCATGAAGCATGTGGAAATTCAGATTATCGCCGATAAACACGGCAACGCCGTCCATCTGGGCGAGCGGGACTGCTCTGTGCAGCGCCGCCGCCAGAAGCTGGTGGAGGAGGCGCCTTGCTCCGTAATCACTCCCGAAGTCCGGGAGCAAATGGGGGAAGCCGCCGTACGCGCCGCCTTGGCGGTGAATTATTCCGGCGCCGGAACCCTGGAATTTCTGCTGGGACCGGACGGGAACTTCTACTTCATGGAAATGAACACCCGGATTCAGGTGGAGCATCCCGTTACCGAAATGGTGACAGGCGTGGACCTGATCAAGGAAATGATCCGTGTAGCCGAAGGCCATCCCCTGAGCTTCCGGCAGGAGGATGTCCAAATTAAGGGCTGGGCTATCGAATGCCGGATCAATGCCGAGGACCCGGAGCGGAATTTTATGCCGTCACCCGGCCAAATATCCTTCTATCTGCCTCCAGGCGGACTGGGTGTGCGGGTGGACAGCTCCGCTTATCCCGGCTATGTGATCTCCCCGTATTACGATTCCATGATCGCCAAGCTGATCGTGTGGGGAGATACCCGGGAGGACGCCATCGCACGGATGAGCCGGGCCTTGTCCGAGTTTGCCATAGACGGCGTGCAGACGACCATTCCCTTCCATATGAAGCTGATGCGGCATCCTACCTTCCTGAAGGGGGACTTCGATATCAAGTTCCTGGAGGAAGTGGACGTGTACAACTCGTAACGTACTCCAAGTCATAAAAATCTTGGGTTTGTCAACTTTCGGTCCAAATGGTATAGTAATGTATTAGGACGTCCAACAATGCTTGGGAGGTGTACATATGAGCACCATAGCTCCAGATTATGAGAAGACGGACATGGGGAACATCCAGATTGCCCCTGAGGTCATTGAGATTATCGCCGGTCTGGCTACCATCGAAGTGGAAGGGGTAGCAGGCATGAGCGGAGGCTTCGCCAGCGGCGTAGCCGAGCTTCTGGGACGCAAGAACCTTTCCAAGGGCGTGAAGGTGGAGGTTGGGCAAAGAGAAGCGGCCATCGATGTTTCCATTATCATCGAATACGGACAGCGGATTCCATCCGTCGCATCCGATATTCAACGGAATGTGAAGCAGGCCATCGAATCCATGACCGGCTTGGACGTGATTGAAGTGAATGTCCATATCCACGGCGTTCAGTTCAAAACTCCGGAACGGGTTATTGAAGAGGATGCGACCTCCGTTATTAAATTGAAATAACGGTTTGCACTTATGCCCCCTAGCCATAGGGGGCTTGCTTCACGAAAGGGGACCCGTTGGGGAGTGGTCCGACATGGAAGGGGACAAGCTTAATGGCCAAGATTATCGACCGCCTTCTTTTGTTTATTTTCAGCCTTGCCGTCATGGTAGCCGCTTGCGCCATGTTGGCCGGGGCGTTCAATTGGATTCCGCTGGAGGAAACCCAAGCGTTAACCGAGCGGATTTATACGCAAACCGGTCCGGCCATCGCCTTTATCAGCGTTTGCGCCGTTCTGCTGCTTATCGCCCTGCGTCTGTTTTACATTTCCGTGCGCAGCTCCAGGGAGCAGGCACCCTCCATCGACCAGCGCAATGAATGGGGAGATATCCGCATTTCCATTGAGACGGTGGAGAATCTGGCTCTGAAGGCCGCCACCCGTTCCCGCGGCGTCAAGGATTTGCGGGCCCGCATCCGGGTGGGCAGCGCAGGTATTGAGGTGACCATCCGCAGCATGGTGGACGGGGAAAGCTCCATTCCGGCTTTGACCGAGGAGATGCAATCCGCCGTCAAGCAGCATATCGAAGAGATCACCGGGATTCCGGTGGCGAGTGTTTCCGTATTTATCGCCAATATTGTCCAATCTGCGCCCACCTTCAAAAGCCGGGTTGAATAGGGGTGAAGCCGGATATGTGGAAGGACCTGTGGGAGCTCCACCGGGGCAAGCTCCTGGGAGCGGCATTCGGCTTTTTCTTGGGCTTCCTTTATTTGTTCGTCGGTTTTTGGGACATGCTCATTTTTGCTTTCATTGTTTTTATCGGTTATTATATGGGGAAAAAGCTGGATCAAGGGGAACGGCTGTTTCAGGTGGATCACCTGTGGCGCTGGCTTTCCGAAAGATGGAAGATGTTCAGGTAAAACTAGTTATATCCAAGTATAATCCTGTGGAACGGCACCGTCTCACGCTGGAGTGCCCTTTCATGGGGTTTTGTTTTGTATCGAATAGGGGGTTGAAGTCGTCCGATGAGACGCAGATTAGCCAGAGAGCTCGCCGTACAGAGCCTGTATCAGTTGCGAATGAACGAAGTGGATGTGGACCATGCCATCCGCATGGTAATTGAAGAAGCCTTGCAGGAGAACGAAGCCGAGCTTCGCCAGAAGAATGAGGATATTGTACCCAGTGACGTGAAGGAGCTGGTGGCAGGTACAGAAGAGCATCTGGCCGCCATCGATAATTTGCTCACCGATTATCTGAAGGGCTGGTCCATGGACCGGTTATCCAAGGTAGACCGGGAAATTCTGCGTATGGGCGTGTACGAAATGGTGTTCCGTGAGGATGTTCCGCCGAAGGTTGTGGTCAACGAAGCCATCGAAATGTCCAAGAACTTCGGCACCGAGGAATCGGGCAAGTTCGTTAACGGTGTGCTCGGCAAGATGATCACCGAGCTGGAAGGCATCAAGGAAAAGCTGTAAAGAGTTTGACTGCCGGGCAGACTGGGCACCTTCTGGCCCGGTTTTGCCGCTGCTTCAGGTGCGGTCCGAAACTAGAAATAAAGAACATATGGGGGGAGTTACATGTCGGCTCAAGTGATTAACGGCAAGGAATTGGTTCAATCCGTCCGCGAGCACTTCAGGCTTGAGGTGGAGGAGCTGGCCAAGCACCAGGTTCAGCCCGGACTGGCGGTAGTGTTGGTGGGCAATGATCCGGCTTCGGCCGTTTATGTGCGCAACAAAGCCAAGGCCTGTGAAACAGCCGGCATCTATTCCGAGGTGCACCGTCTGCCGGAGGATACCGGTGAAGAGGAGCTTCTGGCGCTGGTGGAACGCCTGAACGGCGACAAGAAGATCAATGGGATTCTCGTCCAGCTGCCGCTGCCCCGCCATATTAACGAAGATAAGATAATTGACACCATCCATCCTGATAAGGATGTGGACTGCTTCCATCCCATTAATGTGGGTAATCTGATGATCGGCAAACCCGGCTTCCTGCCTTGTACGCCTGCCGGCGTCATCGAGGTGCTGAAGCGGATGAATGTGGAGATTGCCGGCAAACATGCGGTGGTTGTGGGACGCAGCAATATTGTAGGTAAACCTATGGCCATGCTGCTGCTCCGGGAGCATGCCACTGTAACGGTCTGCCATTCCCGCACCCCCGATATGGAGCAGATTACCTCCCAGGCGGATATACTGGTGGCGGCCGTAGGGCGCCCCCAGATGATCAAAGCCAAGCACCTGAAGCCCGGTGCCATCGTGATTGATGTAGGCATCAACCGTCTTCCTGACGGCAAGCTGGTGGGGGATGTGGATTTTGAGGATGTGCTGGAAACAGCCGGAATGATCACTCCTGTTCCCGGATGTGTAGGACCGATGACCATCACGATGCTGCTGGCCAATACCATTGTTTCGGCCAGGCGGGCCGCAGGATTGGAGTAAAGGCCATGATGCCCGATAAGGGGCCGGAGCAGGCCATTACCGTCAAAGAGCTGACCCGCTATATCAAGGCGCGGCTGGAGCAGGACACCCGGTTATCGGATGTCTGGGTCCGTGGGGAAATCTCCAACTTTACCCGGCATTCCAGCGGCCATATGTATTTTACCCTGAAGGATGCGGACAGCCGGGTCAAGGCGATTATGTTCGCTTCCTACAATCAGCGTCTGCCCTTTATCCCGAAGGACGGAACCAAGGTGCTGGCCAAAGGCGGCATTTCCGTTTATGAGCGGGACGGCCAATATCAGATGTATGTCACCCAGATGCAGCCGGACGGCGTGGGCAGCCTTTATTTGGCTTACGAGCAGCTGAAGCAGCGTCTGGAGGCGGAGGGGCTTTTTGCCGTCCACCGCAAAAAACCGATCCCCCGGTTTCCGAGAGCCATCGGTGTGGTCACCTCACCCACGGGAGCGGCGGTCCGGGATATTATCATTACTCTGCAGCGCCGGTTTCCGGCCATACCTGTACAGCTCTATCCCGTGCTGGTACAAGGGACGCAGGCGGCTCCCTCCATTGTGAAGGCTATCCGCCGGCTGAATGAAGCCCGTGAGGTGGATCTGCTCATTGTAGGCAGAGGTGGTGGCAGTCTGGAGGAGCTGTGGGCCTTCAATGAGGAAGCAGTTGCCCGGGCTATCCATGCTTCTCTGATTCCGGTGATTTCCGCCGTAGGGCATGAGACGGATTTTACCATTGCCGATTTTGTGGCGGATCTGCGGGCAGCGACTCCTACCGCAGCAGCCGAGCTGGCCGTCCCTCATCATATGGAGCTGCGCCAGCAGCTGGCTGTGGAGCAGGAGCGGATGCGCAGGGCCCTGCAGCGCAGGCTGCAGGAAATCCGGGAGCGCCTGGCAAGAGCGCAGCGTTCGCCGTATTTGCTGAATCCGCGCAAGCAGCTGCTGGAGCCTGTGGAACGGCTGGACCGCCTCACGGAGCAGCTGGGCTACCGCATCAACAAGCGGTTTACCAAAGCCCGTGAGGCCAAGATGGGCTTGGCCCACCGACTGGCCCGGCATGACCCCGGCGAGCAGGTCATTTATGCCCGGCGCCAAAGCGATGCGTTAAGCCGCCGTCTGGCAGCCGCCATGCAATCGCTGATGAAGGACAAGCAGGCCGGCTTTGACGCAGCACTTAAGCAATTGGATGCGCTGAGCCCTCTGAAGGTCATGCAGCGCGGCTACAGTCTGGTATATAACGAGAACGAAACCGCACTTGTAAAATCAATTCATCAAATACAGCCGGGAGATCTGGTCAAGGTCCGTCTGGCCGACGGACGTCTGGACTGCCACGTATGGGCCATGGAGGAGAATGCGGATGGATAAGGAAATCATTTCCGCCGGCTGGGCCGGTGAATCGGAACTGAGCTTTGAAGCGGCAATGGAGCGTCTGGAAACCATTGTCGGCAGGCTGGAGAACGGCGATGTTCCCCTGGAGCAGGCCATTGAGCTGTTTCAGCAGGGAATGAAGCTTTCCCATCTTTGCGGCAAGAAGCTGGAGCAGGTGGAGCGCAAAATCGAGATTCTGGTGGAGGAAAACGGCACTCTCGCCAAGAAGCCGTTTGCCGCCGGTACGGATGAAGGGTGAGTGGTGAGGCTATGAACCCTTTTGAAACTCTAAAGCTGGCCACGATCAAGGACTATATCGGGCACTGGCAGACTGTGACGGAAGAGCAGCTTGCCTCCTGTCTGCCGGGGGAATGGCAGGTGCCGGACAAGCTGCGGGAATCCATGCATTATTCGCTGATGGCCGGAGGCAAGCGCCTGCGGCCTGTTCTTGTCTACGCCGCTGCTGAAGCGGCAGGCGGCAGTCCCGAGGCGGCGCGTTATGCCGCCAATGCCATCGAGATGATCCACACCTACTCGCTGATCCATGACGATCTCCCGGCGATGGACAATGACGACTTCCGCCGCGGCAAACCCACGAACCACAAGGTATTTGGCGATGCCATGGCGATTCTGGCGGGAGACGCCCTCCTGACCCACGCCTTCTATTCCATTACCCAAGCGGGAAGAGCGGGAGGCGTTCCGGCGGAAACCGTGCTGGACATGATGGAGGAGCTGTCTGTTTATGCAGGGGCCAGAGGCATGGTAGGCGGCCAGGCGGCAGACATCCTGGGCGAGCAGGGGGCCACCGGCAAGGAGCAGCTGGAGTTTATCCATACCCACAAAACCGCCGATCTTATTGTTTTCTCGCTGAAGGCCGGAGGGCGTACAGCGGGAGCCAGTCCGGCGCAGCTGAAGGCGCTGGAGATCTACGGCTACAGCATCGGCCTGGCATTCCAGATTCAGGATGATATACTGGATATCACCGGAGACGAATCCAAGCTTGGCAAACCCCTGCACAGCGACGAAGCCTCACAGAAGGTGACGTATCCTTATCTGTATGGTCTGGAGGAGTCTCGGCGGAAGGTGGAGGAGCTCACCCAAGCGGGGAAACAAGCCGTGCTGGAAGCACAATTCGCTGACCCCCGCAGGCTGCTGGAGCTGGCGGATTATCTGGTGCAACGGGAGTTCTGATCTTACCGGATACTCCTGTGGATGAAGCACGGATGGAATCAGCTTTCGTAAACGCCTCTTTTCGCGTTGTGGCGGTTTTCCGGACTGTGATATAATGATGCATATTTAAACACGAAAGCGGGGCTACAATAGTGCTCGATCAAATCAACCAGCCGGAAGACCTGAAAAAGCTGAATATGGAGCAGTTGGAGGCTTTAACGGGAGAGATACGGAGGTTTCTGATCGAAAAACTCTCGTTGACGGGAGGACATCTGGCGCCCAATCTGGGCGTTGTGGAATTGACCTTGGCCCTGCATTATTATTACCAGTCCCCTCAGGACAAGATCATATTCGACGTCGGACACCAATCGTACGTGCACAAGATCCTCACCGGGCGCAAGGAGAACTTCGATACCCTGCGCAAGTACAAGGGTCTGTGCGGCTTCGTCAAGCGCAGCGAAAGCGAGCATGATGTCTGGGAGGCCGGGCACAGCAGCACCTCCTTGTCGGCGGCTATGGGCTTTGCCAGCGCCAGAGACCTGCAGAAGAAGTCCAACAAAGTGGTGGCGGTAATCGGCGACGGCGCCATGACCGGCGGCATGGCCTTCGAGGCCATGAACCATATCGGCCACGAGGGGAAGAATCTCGTGGTGATTCTGAATGACAACGAAATGTCCATCGCCCCCAATGTGGGCGCTATGCATAATTATTTAAGCAAGATCCGCTCGGACCGGCATTATCTGAAGGCCAAGGACGATGTAGAGTATCTCCTCAAAAAAATCCCGGCCATCGGCGGCAAGGTCGCCAAAACTGTGGAGAAGCTGAAGGATTCCTTCAAATATCTCCTCGTAAACGGTGTTTTGTTTGAAGAGCTGGGCTTTCAGTATATGGGGCCGGTGGACGGCCATAATTTGCCGCAGCTGCTGGAAACCCTGCGCCAGGCGGATAACCTGGAGGGGCCCGTTCTTATCCACGTGCTGACCACCAAGGGTAAGGGCTATTCTCCTGCAGAGGCGGATTCTCATACCTGGCACGGCATCAGCCCCTACAAGATTGAATCCGGCCAGGTGATGAAATCCTCCGGACCACCCATGTACACGGAGGTCTTCGGCAATACGCTGATAGAACTGGCGGAAGCGGACAGCCGGATCGTCGCCGTCACTCCCGCTATGCCGGGAGGCTCCGGCCTGCTGAAGTTCCAGGCACGCTTTCCTGACCGCATGATCGATGTGGGCATCGCAGAACAGCATGCCGCAACCTTCTGCGCCGGTTTGGCCATGGAGGGGATGAAGCCGGTTTACGCCGTTTATTCCACCTTCATGCAGCGGGCTTACGACCAGATTGTCCATGACATCGCCCGGCAGAACCTGAATGTGGTGTTTGCCATTGACCGGGCCGGTTTTGTTGGACCTGACGGAGAAACCCACCAGGGGATTTATGATATGGCCTTTATGCGCAGCATCCCCAATCTTACGGTGATGATGCCCAAGGATGAGCAGGAGCTGCGCTCCATGCTGTATACGGCACTCCACTATGACGACGGCCCCATTGCTGTGCGGTATCCCCGCATTAACGGCAGAGGGGTAGAACTGGCGCCGATGTCGCTTATTCCCATCGGCAGCTGGGAAGTGGTGCGTGGCGGCAGCGATGCTGCTGTGCTGGCGGTTGGACCTATGGTGGAGGTGGCGGAGGAAGCCGCCCACATTCTGGCCGGGCATGGCATATCCCTCCGGGTAGTAAACGCCCGGTTTATTAAGCCGGTGGATCAGGCCATGCTCCTTAGCCTTGCGGCGGAGCGCCTGCCGATCATCACCATGGAAGAAGGCGTCCGGATGGGCGGCTTCGGTTCGGCTGTGCTGGAATTTTATGCCGATCATGATATTTACGGGCTGGCAGTGAAAAACCTGGCTATTCCCGATTATTTTGTTGAACACGGAAGCATCAAGGAACAGCGGGCGGAGGTCGGGCTTACAGCCGAAAGCGTAGCCGGACAGCTGGCCGCCTTCATCCAGAAGAAACGGCAGCATGCCTAAAGGCTTCGGCCTTGGGAGCGCCTGGGAGGACAGTGTGGCTAAAGAGAAGGAACGGATAGACGTCCTGCTGGTTGAGCAGGGTTATTATGAAAGCAGAGAGAAGGCCAAGGCTGCTGTGATGGCGGGACTGGTCTTTACCGGAACGGAACGGCTGGAGAAACCCGGCATGAAAATCGCCAGGGATCTTCCGCTCAACGTCAAAGGAGCTCCCCACCCTTATGTCAGCCGCGGCGGGCTGAAGCTGGAGAAGGCCATTCGTGCCTTCGGTTTGGATCTTAACGGTGCCGCCATGATGGATATCGGGGCCTCCACCGGCGGGTTTACGGATTGTGCGCTGCAGAACGGGGTATCCCGGGTGTATGCCATTGACGTAGGCTACAATCAATTGGATTATTCCCTCCGCAATGACCCTCGGGTGCATGTGATGGAACGGACGAACTTCCGGTATATGGAGCCGGAGCATCTGGAGGGTTTTGTGCCAAACTTCGCCACCATTGATGTTTCCTTCATCTCACTCCGGCTGATTCTGCCAACATTGGCCAAGCTGATGTCCGGCGGCGGCCGGATTGTCGCCTTGATCAAGCCTCAATTCGAGGCAGGGCGGGAGCAGGTGGGGAAATCCGGGGTGGTCCGGGACGCCAAGGTGCACGAGTCTGTGCTGGAAACCGTGTTGGAATTTGCCTGCCAGCTTGGTTTTGTTCTGGAGGGGCTTACTTATTCGCCCATTACCGGGGGAGAAGGAAATGTGGAGTTTCTGGCAAACTGGACCTACAAAGGAACCTTATCTGCAGACAGCGTCGGCTCAGAGCCTGCGTGTCCGGAAAAACCGGACTTCGCAACGTTGATCCGGGACACTGTACATCAAGCCCATCATACCTTCCGCTCCTCACCGGGTTGAACTTTTCTTAGGATGATGATACAAAAGCTTGCAGGAATTTCTTTAATCTCCTAGAAAAGTATAGTATTCGGGGGGATGCGGAATGTACAGAGGCGACAGCCTGATTCTCTTGCTTCTCAGTGTATTCATCATCGGATGGCTGCTTTACCGGTTCCGGTTTTGGCTGATGGCCCCGCCCAAGGGGAGGCCGGCCATTGACCCGGACCCGGAGGTGCCGGCTACGGCGGCAGTTGAGCTGTTGGAATTTTCGGGATATGAGGTATTGACGGGCAAACGCCGGATACCCATCCAGATTCAGGTGAATGACAGAGAGTTGCTGGAGAGCAGGCTGTTCATCGATCATTTCGCCGCGGAAGAGGAAAAGCTGTATGTGGTCAAGGTTGCCCGGGACCGCAAACCCCTGGACTGGACCGGCAGCGGGCTGCGTGACCAGCTTCTGGTCTATCAGCTGCTGTATCCGGAGGCGGAAGGGATTCTGTACGTGGACCCCAGACAAAAGACGATTGAGAAAATCCGCTTCGATGTTCCGGAGGAGGAAAGCCGCACCTCATAAAGGATGCGCTTACGTGGCAGCACCGTCAAATCGTAAGGAGGACAATATGAAAGGCCAACGTCATCTGAAAATCAGGGAGATTCTGGCGTCGCAGGATATCGAGACCCAGGACGAGCTTGTGGAAGCACTCCGCACTGCCGGCTACAATGTAACCCAAGCTACCGTCTCCCGGGATATCAAGGAGCTTCACCTGATTAAAACCCCCTTAAGCAGCGGCCATTATAAGTATGCGCTTCCCAGTGAGCAGCGGGTGAATCCAGTATCGCGGCTGAAGCGTGTGCTGTCTGAGCATTTTGTAGGCATTGATTATACGGAGAATCTCATCGTCATGAAAAGCATGCCGGGCACTGCCAATGCCATTGGGGCATTGTTGGACAGCCTGGAGTGGCCTGAATTGATGGGCACCATTTGCGGCGATGATACCATTCTTTTGATCTGCCGCAGCCGCGAGCAAAGCCAAGAAATCGTACGCCGGATTACCGCCATGCTGTCCTGATCTTCAGGGCGGCTTTTTTTTATTTGCGGGAACGCATGCAGAAAAAATAAAATGCGAATAGGTGTTCCCTTTTTCTGCGGAATGCTGATATAATGGAGAGGACAAGTTTTGTACCCGCATTTTTATTTGGAAAAAAGGGGAGTTGCCCAATGCTGCAAGAGCTGTCCATCCGCAATCTGGCGGTAATCGAATCGGTACGTCTGGCTTTCCACAACGGTTTTCATGTTCTCACGGGCGAAACAGGCGCCGGGAAATCCATTATTATAGATGCTTTAGGATTAATCGCCGGAGGACGGGGCCTAAGTGATCTGGTCCGGTTTGGGCAGGATAAGGCGGAAATCGAGGCCTTATTTGATGTTCCCGCGGATCACCCCGTTTGGGAGGTGCTGGAGGGAGTCGGCTTAACACCGGCTGCTGATGAGCATCTGATCATCCGCCGGGAGCTGAGCGTCCATGGCAAGGGCGTCAGCCGTATCAACGGCCAGCTCGTGAACCTGTCCGTCCTCCGGGAAGCAGGGGAGCGGCTGATTAATATTCATGGGCAGCATGAGCATCAATCCCTCTTGAAGGCGGAGGAGCATATCCGCTGGCTGGACTTGTTCGGCGGGCACGAAATCGAAAAAACCCGTTCCGCATACAGCGCGGCCTACGGTGAATATATGCGTATCCAAAAGGAGCTGGCTGCTCTCCGGGAGGCGGAGAAGAAAGCATTGCAAATGCAGGATCTGTACCGCTTCCAGGTGGAGGAGATTGCGGATGCCCAATTGAAATCCGGCGAGGATGAATGTTTGGCGGAAGAAAAGAGCAAGCTAGGAAATGCGGAAAAATTATACCAGAACGTGAACGATTCGTATGAGGCGCTTAATGCCGGAGGCAAAGCCTTGGATCAGGTCCGCAGGGCGGTCCTTAAGCTTCAGGACATTGTCCAGTTTGATGCTGTTGGGCTTGGCCCCGTTTTGGAGCAGATGCAAAGCGCCTTTTACCAGCTGGAGGATGCGGCGTTCCAGCTCCGGGATTACCGGGAGGGTGTAGAGTCTAACCCGATCCGGTTGAATGAAATTGAAGACCGTCTCAGTCTGATCGCCTCCTTCCGGCGGAAATACGGAGAGAACGTGGAAGAAATCCTTCGTTATCTGGAGAAGGTGCGCCAGGAGCTGGCGGTACTGGACCATAAGGAAGAGCGGCAGCAGGAGCTGGAACGGAAGCTGGCCCGCCAGGAGAAGGAATGTGTGCGCCTTGCTCTGAAGCTTTCCGGGCAACGCTCGTCTGCCGGGGTGAGGCTATCTGAGGCTATTGTAGCGGAGCTGAAGGAGCTGCATATGGAGCGAACGGTGTTCCAGGTACAGATGGGACGGGTAGAGGATCCTAAGGGGGTTCAGGCGGATGGCACGACGGTCCGGTTGACCCGCAACGGCATTGACCAAGTGGAATTCCTTATCGCTCCGAACCCGGGAGAACCGCTGCGGGGGCTCGGGAAAATTGCCTCCGGCGGCGAGCTTTCCCGGATGATGCTGGCGATGAAATCGATTTTTGCCAAGGTGGACCGGATTCCCGTCCTGGTATTCGATGAGGTGGATACAGGTGTCAGCGGCCGCGCGGCACAGGCCATTGCAGAACGGATGGCGCGGCTGTCGTCCGATTGCCAGGTTTTCTCCATTACGCATCTGCCTCAAGTGGCGTGTATGGCGGATGCCCATTATTACATCAGCAAAGCGGTGGAGGACGGACGGACCTACACCAGGGTCAAGGACCTGGACACGGCAGACCGTGCCGAGGAGCTTGCCCGGATGCTTGGCGGCGTAGAGATCACGGAGACGACGTTATCGCATGCTTTGGAGATGCTGGCTATGGCAGAGACCCAAAAAAGGGCTTTTAACCCGGAATTCAAGCAGATATTGGCCTGAGGTGCAGCTTTTTCGAGTCATAAATCAGGTGGGGCGGGGTAACTTATAGGTACGCAAATGACACATGCGCCTTCTTTAACGGGCGAGGAGGAGAAAAGGAGCGTGATTGGGATTGAGTTCCATCAACCGCAAACGATTGATAGGTCTTATCATCGCTTTTTTCATTTGCTTGCTGAGTTTTTCCGCCCCGTTTCAATGCTTCGCCAGTTTTCCCGGTGAGCTGCGTATCTTCACAGGTCAGGACAAGGCGCTACACTTAGCGATGCCCGTCACCGGCAATATCAGCATCCGCGATCCGGGAATCATGAGTGTGAACGGTTCTTCGGAGCCGACCTTTCAAGCTAACCTCAAGGAGCCCATCCATATCCATACGGCTGTAGCCGGCCAAACGGAAATGCTGGTCAAGCTGGGGAATATCCCCATTAAATCGGTTAAGGTGAAGGTCCTTCCCGACTTAAGGGTAGTGCCCGGAGGCCAAACCATCGGGGTAAAGCTTAAATCAGCCGGGGTGCTTGTGGTGGGCCACCACATGGTAACGGTGGAGAATGACCGGAAGATTTCTCCGGGAGAGGACGCCAAAATCCAAGTAGGGGATTTGATCCTCAGCGTAAACGGACAGAAGCTCCGGGATGTGAATCAGATGGCGGAGCTGGTGGCACAGGCAGGCAGAGAAAAAACCAGCTTGGATCTGGAGATTAAACGGAATAAGGACAAGCTGCATGTTAAACTGGAGCCTGCCTTTGACCAGAATGACAAAGCTTACCGGCTCGGTATATACATCAGGGACTCCGCAGCGGGTGTAGGGACTCTTACCTTCTATTCCCCGGATCAGAACGCCTATGGCGCACTGGGGCATGTCATTACGGATATGGATACACAGACACCTATCGAAGTGGGCAGCGGCGAAATCGTACACTCCAATGTTACCTCCATCGCCAAGAGCCTGACAGGAGAACCAGGGGAAAAACGGGCCCAATTTAGCTCGGAGAACAAAATTTTAGGCAATATTGAAAAGAATACGCCCTTCGGAATATTCGGAAGAATGTCTGCTGTTCCTGATCACGGATACACGAAAGAAGCTTTGCCCGTAGCCTTTGCCGAGGATGTTGTGGAAGGACCGGCTGAAATCTATACGGTGGTTAACGGACAGAAGGTGGAGAAGTTCTCGATTAGTATTACCCATGTAGCCAAACAGGATTATCCGGCTACGAAGGGAATGGTAATCAAAATTACCGATCCCCGCCTGATCGAAAAAACCGGCGGGATTGTCCAGGGAATGAGCGGCAGCCCCATCATCCAAAACGGCAAGCTGATCGGAGCTGTCACCCATGTTTTCGTTAACGATCCGACCAGCGGGTATGGCTGCTTCATTGAATGGATGCTTCAAGACGCAGGAGTTTTGGACAAACAAACCATGGAGGAACTGAAAGCAGGCTGAGCCTGCTTTTTTTCTTTATCTAAAGCCATGTTTCATTCTTATTGGAAACGGGTAATAAAAATCTAACAATTCAGTGAACCTGTCGAAAAATGTTGGATGATAAGATAAAATATATATTATATATAAAACCGTAAAAAAAATAAAGAAAAATAAATTTCGACAGAAGGAATTTAATCCCATGTGTCGAATTAGAATAGTCAGGAAAACAAAAGTACGCATCTTTGGATTGGAGGATTAGTCGAGTGCAAAAAATCGAGGTTTTGTTGGCAGATGACAATCGGGAGTTTACAGCGTTATTATCGGAATTTATCAATGACCAGCAAGATATGAATGTATCCGGAATTGCTTATAACGGCAACGACGTGCTGCGTCTCATTGAAGAGGGACGTGTCCCTGATGTGCTGATTCTTGATATTATTATGCCTCATCTTGATGGCCTGGGCGTTCTGGAGAAGCTCCGGGAGATGAATGTCAATCCGCAGCCCAAAATCATTATGCTCACTGCTTTCGGCCAGGAGAGTATTACACAGAAGGCAGTCCAGTTGGGGGCATCCTATTATATCCTGAAGCCCTTCGATATGGAGGTTCTGACCAACCGCATTCGCCAGCTCATCTCCCCCAATCCGATTACAGCCAACTCGATGCTGGGAAGCGGCGTGTCATCCTCCGTAATCCAGCATAAGGCTAATGTGGTTCCTATGAACAAATCCCGTAACCTGGATGCGAATATTACCAGCATTATTCATGAAATTGGTGTTCCCGCTCATATTAAGGGTTACCAGTACCTGCGTGAAGCCATTACTATGGTATACAATAACATCGAAATTCTCGGCGCTATTACCAAGACCCTTTATCCGGCAATTGCCGAACGCTTCAAGACTACACCGAGCCGTGTAGAGCGGGCCATCCGCCATGCCATCGAGGTAGCTTGGACCCGCGGCAATATTGACAGCATCAGCCACCTGTTCGGGTACACCGTTAATATTTCCAAAGCCAAACCCACCAATTCCGAATTCATCGCCATGGTGGCGGATAAGCTGCGGATCGAGCATAAGGTGTCCTGAGAGGAAAAGGAATAGACAGTAAGCCTGAAGCCGCTTGTTTATTGGGTTGTCTGTTAATCCAATGAACAGGCGGTTTTCTATATCCGTATGTGAATCTAAACAAGGAGCCACCCTCAATGTCCCAAAAGCTCGCCAACCAAATTATAAAAAGGCAGACCGGCATTCTGACCTATGGTATGACACCGCCCAAGTTGGACACTCCGGAGGAAAAGCTGAACACCATTGCCCGTACGCAGCATGAACGGATCGCTTCCCTCCCTATTGACGGTCTTATTCTTTATGATGTTCAAGAGGAAGACAGCAGAGAGGGGGACCGGCCCTTTCCTTATCTGGAAGCATTGGATCCTGGAATTTACCGCAATACATACTTGAACCACCTGCAAACGCCATCCATTCTGTACAGAAGTGCAGGTAAATATCATCCCGCGGAGCTGGAGAGCTGGATGGCTGCGCAGCCGGAAGGTGCATGTGCCGTATTTGTCGGGGCCTCCTCCAGTACTCAACCGGTGAAAACCTCTCTTCCCCAGGCTTTTGAGATCGGGCGCCGTCATCCTCATCTTCTGATGGGTGGAGTTATGATTCCGGAGCGCCATATGAAAACACGGGATGAACATCTGCGGGTGATCCGGAAGATGGAAAGCGGCTGCCGCTTTTTCGTGTCGCAAGCTATTTATAATGTGGAAGCCTCCAAGGATTTCTTGTCGGACTATTATTACGCCTGCCGGGAGCAGGAGCTGGAAATGGTGCCGATTCTGTTTAATTTTGCCCCCTGCGGTTCATTGAAGACCTTGGAATTTATCAAGTGGCTGGGGATCAGTCTGCCCCGCTGGCTGGAGCAGGATTTAATCCATTCCCATGATATTCTGGATAAATCCATCACCCTGGTGCGCAAAATTATGGATGAGCTGATGGATTTTGCGTTGGAGAAGGGAATTCCTGTAGGCTGCAGCGTGGAGAGTGTGTCTACCAGGAAGGTGGAAATCGAGGCTGCGCTTCAGCTGCTTCGGGATATCCGCGGGGATATGGATAAGAAGCTTGTGGTCAACGGTGCGTGATGATGCTCTTTCCGGGGGCACAAGGCTCCCGGTTTTTGCGTTTACCGCGGGGGTTTAAGGGTAAAGGCATAATGGAGAGTGATAATTCATAAACGGCAGGGGAAGCTAAGGATGGCTGAATCATTTGACACGCGAAACTGTAAATAATATAATTACAGTATATCGGAGGTGTCCTGATATGAACAGCGATTTCTCCATTGCCGTACACAGCCTGGTATTGCTGGCCCACCGGTCGGATCATATGGCCACCAGTGAGATGATTGCAAACAATGTCTGCACCAATCCGGCCCGGGTACGAAAGGTGATGAGTCTTTTGCGGAACCACGGCTTTGTGGCGACCAAGGAAGGAACCGGCGGCGGCTATATGCTGGATTGTGACCCGGAAACCACCCACCTGGGGCAGATTTATACGGTTGTATGTGCAGGGACTCTGAAGCCCAGCTGGTGCTCAGGGGACCCGGACAACGGCTGTATGATCGCATCCAATGTCCAGTCTGTGATGGATGGTCTTTTCCATGAGGCGGAGGACCACCTGGAGCTGTACTGGAGGAAATGGACCATTGCGGCGGTGCTTGAGCAAATTTGCAGCCTGCATGAAGGGAAAAGTGACGGTACCCCAAAATTAGAAAAAGGAGTGTTTGAACATGGCGGTTAAACATATTACAGATGCAACGTTCCAATCGGAAGTAGGGCAAGACGGTTTGGTATTGGTGGATTTCTGGGCACCGTGGTGCGGACCCTGCCGGATGATCGCACCTGTTCTGGATGAACTGGCTGCTAACCCTGCAGCAAAGGCAACTGTAGCCAAAACCAATGTGGATGAAAATCCGGAAACTGCAGGCAAGTTCGGCGTAATGAGCATTCCGACCCTGATCCTGTTCAAAAACGGAACACCCGTTGACAAGGTAGTGGGCGTGCAATCCCTGGCTTCTCTGGAAGCCCTCATCGAAAAACACGCGTAATCATCGGATATGAGGAGAAAGGGGCATATTATATGACCCAATTGCAGCAAGAGGCAGGTGCTGCCTTCACCCGGATGATTCTCGACCGGCATTCCGTACGCCGCTACAAAAAAGGGGCCGTAATCCCCGAGGCGGACCTCCGGCAGATTCTGGAGATTGCCCATTTTGCCCCCTCCGCATGGAACCTTCAGCACTGGAAGCTGGCATTGATACAGGAGCAAGCGGACAAAGAGACGCTTTTTCCCATTGCCAACAGCCAGAAGCAGGTTCTGGAGAGCGCCGTGACGGTAGCAGTGTTGGGGGATCTCCAAGCGAATCTGAACGCGAAAACGGTCTATACGCAGCTTGCTGAAGCGGGAGGCATGTCCAACGAGCTGGCAACCCGCCAGATCGCCAACATCAATCATGTGTATGATACCAGAGGCGAGCAATTCGGCCGGGACCATGCCATGTTAAATGCGGGCCTGATCTCTATGCAGCTCATGCTGGCTGCTAAGGCGATGGGCTACGATTCCGTACCGATGACCGGCTTTGATGCCGCGGCCTTTTCCCATGCCTTCAACATTGATGCCAGGTATGTGCCGGCCATGCTGATCTCCATCGGGATTGCGGATGAGCCGACCCACCAGTCACCCAGGCTGCCGCTGGAGAAGCTTATCTACCCGATCTCAGCATCCGTGGAATAGAAAAGAGAGCGGCGGACACGTCATAACGTGCCGCCGCTTTGCTGTGTGTGGATCCCTTCACGATCTATCCTGATAGAGACTAATATTGGCGGGCGCTGGAAATGGCATCCTCCAGCTCCTGAAGATTCTGCAGCACCTGCTGCTCCTGGGAGCTGTTCGCTTCGGACATCAGCTGGGTCTTGGCCTCAGCCGCCCGGCGCTCCGCTTGCTCCAGCTTGGCCCACGCATGACGTCGGTCCTCCGGATCCGCGGAGTTTTGAGCTTTAGCCGCTTCCTCCCGGGCTTGATTGAGCTCGTGAATGGCTTCGTTGACGCTTGTGAGCACATGCTCCAGTCGCTGCTGGTGCTGAAGATATTCGGTCATGGATGGTCTCCTCCTTATGGGACGAATGCGCAAAGCACATATTTAGGATGCCATATCTGCGGATGCGGCATTCTTCCCTAAAGAAAGTAATCATCAGGCTTCGTCCCATTCCAACCGGGCTAAGGGAAACATATCGATGGCGCGCGGGAAAATTCCCTGTACATACGCAATCAGCACCCCGTAATTGACAATGGGGACGCCGGCATCCACCGCCTGGGCAATCCTGTGCAGCATCGATCTCCGGTTGAGCATACACGAGCCGCAATGGACGATAAGCGAATAATCGGTAATATTGCCCGGGAAGGTGTAGCCGCTGGCATGTTCGAAATGAAGCTCCTTGCCCGTATTCTGACGGATCCAACGGGGGATTTTGACCCGGCCGATATCGTCGGATTGCTGGTGGTGGGTGCAGGCCTCGGCCACCAGAATTTTATCCCCGTCCTGGAGCTTGTCCAGCGCACGGGCCCCGCGGACCAGCTCCGCCAAATCCCCCTTGTGCCTGGCAAATAAAATGGAGAAGGAGGTCAGGGGAACATCCTTTGGCGTATCTGCTGCCACCTTCAAGAACGCTTGGGAGTCGGTAATCACCAAAGCGGGTTTGGTTCCAAGGCGCTCCAAGGTCTCCTTCAATTCATATTCCTTGGTCACCACTGCGATGGCATCCGCCTCCAGGATATCCCGGATGGTCTGCTGCTGGGGGAGAATGAGCCTTCCCTTAGGAGCCGCCTTATCGATGGGAGTCACCAGGACCACAAAATCCCCGGGCCGCACCAGATCCCCTACAATCTTAAACTTGTCCTCCTCATCCGGAACTGCTTCCCCCATCGCCTTGCGCAGCTCGTTGATGCCTTTGCCGCTGGCTGCGGAGACGGCATACACTGAAAGCTCAAGTTTTTCCCGCATTTCCTTCAGAAGCGGCTCAGAGCCCGCTTCCAAATCAATTTTGTTCAGAACGCCCAACGAAGGGATCTTCTTCTGACGCAGATAAGCCGCTAAGGATATGTCAAAATCGCTTAAGCCTTCCTCCGCGTCCACCACCAGGAGAGCCAGATCGGTTTTTTCCACTACCTCCAGCGTCTTGCGCTTCCGGAGCTCGCCAAGCTCCCCTTCATCGTCAAGCCCTGCCGTGTCAATAAAGACCACCGGACCCAGCGGCAGAAGTTCCATGGATTTATAGACAGGATCGGTAGTGGTTCCCTTCACAGGCGAAACCACAGCGGTTTCCTGCTTGGTTATCGCGTTGATCAGACTGGACTTTCCCGCATTCCGCTTGCCGAACAGGGCGATGTGGACGCGATTGGACCGGGGGGTTGAGTTCATGCTCATGATCCGGCTTCCCCTTTCATTTGCCCGGAATTCCGGGTTTGGTAATTTGGCGCGGGCTCAGGACCCGCTCTGCCTCCTGGGCGGTCATCAAGCCTTCGCGGATGAGGGCTTCCCGAACGGGAATGCCCTCGGACTGCGCTTGTTTGGCGATGCGCGCCGCGGCTTCGTAGCCGATATAATCTACCAGTGCCGTGGCCAAGGCGGAGGACATTTCTACCCGCGCAGCGGATACGGCGGCGTTTGCTTCCAGCCCGCGGATACACTTTTCCTCGAAAAGGGTCACAGCGCTTGTAAGCACTTCCAGCGATTCCAGAAGCGATTCCGCAATCAGAGGCGAGAAGGCGTTCAGCTCCAATTGCCCGTTCATGGCAGCCAGCGTGATAGCTGTATCATTGGCGATGACGCGCATGGCTGTTTGGCCTGTCATTTCGGCCATAACCGGGTTTACCTTGCCCGGCATAATGGAGGAGCCGGCCTGTACGGCGGGCAGCTTCAACTCACCCAGGCCTCCGGCGGGACCGGAGGCTAAGAGCCGCAGATCACCTGATATCTTCAACAGATTAACCGCCGCCGCTTTCAGCAGGCCAGACACCTCCACGAACACGTCCATGTTCTGGGTGGGGTCCATAGGGAACTCGCTGCGGGCCAGTCCCAGCCCGGAAAGCTCCTGAAGAAGCTCGGTTACGGTAAAGGTGTATTTCAGAGGCGCATTCAGCCCTGTACCGATGGCGGTTCCGCCGATATTCACCTCCCGCAGCCGCTCCTCCACCTTGTAGAGCCGCCAGCGGTCCCGGGAAATAGCCTTGGCGTAAGCCCCGAAGCCTTGTCCGGTGGTCATCGGCAGGGCGTCCATCAACTGGGTCCTCCCCAGCCTCAGCACATGGGCGAAGGCCTCCTCTTTTTCCTGGAGCGCTTCCTGGAGTGAAGCAAAGGCATTGGCCAATGGCCGGAGCAAACGGATGGCTGCGATGCGCAGGGCGGTGGGATACACATCATTGGTGGATTGCCCCAGGTTCACATGATCTAGAGGATGAACCCGGCTATATTCTCCGGGGGTTCCGCCCAGCCGGAGGATGGCCAGGTTGGCCAGCACCTCGTTCACATTCATGTTGGTGGAGGTGCCTGCTCCGCCCTGGAGGGCGTCAACGGGAAAAGCGCTTTTGTAATCACCGGCCAGCACCTGGGTGCAGGCATGTAGGATGGCATCGGCCACATCCGCCGGCAGGAGCCCCAGTTTTCGATTGGCCATGGCCGCAGCTTGTTTCACCAGAACGATAGCCGAGATCAGGCGGGGATTCACCGGCCTGCCGCTGACAGGAAAATTGTCCATAGCCCGCCGGGTGTGGATGCCGTATAAAGCGTCCGCCGGAAGGGATAAGGAGCCCAAAAGGTCGGTTTCGGTGCGGAATTCCGGATTGGCGGTCAGCATGGGACCACTCCTATCGCATCAAAAAATGAAGGTTATTGCCTCTATCATACCAGACATGGGGGTCCGGGAGTGAGAGATGCTATAAGGTTATTTTATACCAGAATTCCCCTTGAAAAAAAGAATAAAATGAGGCGGAGTTTGCTTACAATTCCCAATAGTGTATGCTTAGGTGATGATTAATTTTCTGGAGGGACCGCGTATGACAAAGCAATATGATGTGGTGGTGCTGGGAGGCGGCACCGGCGGATATGTGGCGGCGATCCGGGCAGCCCAGCTGGGCAAATCCGTTGCCATTGTGGAGCGGGACAAGCTGGGAGGAACCTGTCTTCACCGGGGATGTATCCCCACCAAGGCGCTGCTGCGCAGTGCGGAGCTGGCCCATGCCATGCGGGAATCCGAAAGCTTCGGCATAACCGCCGGCTGCGTGTCCGTTCATTTTCCCAAGGTGCTGGAGCGTAAACAGAATATTGTGGACCAGCTGCATAAGGGCGTTCAATTTTTGATGAAAAAGAATAAAATCGACGTATACACCGGTAATGGCAGGGTCATCGGACCTTCCATTTTTTCGCCGCGCAGCGGTGCGGTGGCTGTAGAGCTGCCCGACGGGGAAACGGAGAATCTGGTGCCGGCGCAGCTGATTCTGGCTACCGGCTCCCGTCCGCGCCAGCTGCCCGGACTCGAAACGGACGGGGAGCTTATCCTCAACAGTGATCATGCTCTCCAGATGGAAACCCTGCCCCGTACGATACTGATCATCGGGGGCGGTGTCATTGGTGTGGAATGGGCCTCCCTTCTCCATGATTTTGGTGTAGAGGTCACGATTGTGGAATATGGCCCGCGGCTTGTCCCTTATGAGGATGCGGACATTTCCAAGGAGCTGGAGCGCCTGTTCAAAAAGCGCGGCATCAAGGTAATAACCGGTGCTCAGGTGCTGGCGGAAACCGTCGTGAAGGATGGGCGAGGCGTAACCTTGAAGGCGGAGCGGAACGGGGAGATGCTGGAGCTTGGCTGTGAACGTGTCCTGGTGAGTGTGGGACGGCAGGCTAATGTGGAAGGGCTTGGTTTGGAAAATACCGATGTGAAAGTGGAGCGGGGTGTCATCCGGGTCAATGAGTGGATGCAGACCGCCGAATCCCATATTTACGCCATCGGCGATGTAATCGGAGGCATGCAGCTTGCCCATGCGGCCAGCCATGAAGGGATTCTGGCGGTAGAGCATTTTGCCGGGATGAAGCCTGCCGGTTATGCCGACCACCTGATCCCCCGCTGTGTGTACGGGCGTCCGGAGATTGCCAGTGTAGGCTGGACGGAGGTTCAGGCTATGGAGAAGGGGTACACAGTTAAAACGGGCAAATTCAGCTTCAAGGCCTTGGGCAAAGCGCTGGTCCACGGGGATGCGGACGGTTTCGTGAAGGTTGTAGCCGACAAGGAGTCGGGGGATATCCTCGGGGTGCATATGATCGGCGCCCAAGTAACGGATTTAATCTCCGAGGCTGCCCTGGCACAGCTCTTGAACGCCACTCCCTGGGAAGTCGGCTCTGTCATCCATCCCCATCCCACCATGTCCGAGGCTTTGGCCGAAGCCATGCTGGCTGTGGACGGGAGAATGATCAACGCTTAACACGCATCAGTACCTGATTGTAATCCTCCTTGAAAAAAGCTATAATAGCCATAAGCCCAAGTCTTAGTACCAGGTATTAAATTGGGCCAAAAAACAGGCTTAGACCAAAGCCTATTTTACGAGGAGGAATTCTCCTGATGTCAATCGGACAAATCTTCAAGCACCGCTCGTTGGGACTGACGGATGACGCTGTCACCGGCATGTACCGCAACATGATGCGGGCCAGAAAGTTCGACGAACGCTCCTTTCTGCTGCAGCGCTCGGGCAAGATTGCTTTTCACGTGTCGGGAATCGGGCAGGAGGCCGCGCAGGTGGCGGCGGCAACCGCCCTTCATACAGATGAAGACGTATTTTTGCCATATTACCGGGATTACGGGTTTGTGCTGACGGTAGGCATGACCATGCGGGAGCTGATGCTCTCCGTGTTTGCCAAGGCGGAGGACCCCAACAGCGGCGGCCGCCAGATGCCTGGACACTTCGGCTGCAAACGCCTGAATATCGTGA
Organism: Bacillota bacterium; assembly: GCA_023386955.1. GTDB lineage: Bacteria > Bacillota > Bacilli > Paenibacillales > NBRC-103111 > Paenibacillus_AR > Paenibacillus_AR mesotrionivorans. The sequence continues at coordinate 29,724 of JAEWIS010000008.1, read as the reverse complement.
CGGGCTCCAGTCCGGTGACGACCCAGGTGCCCCATGCGGCAGGCATTGCCCTGACCAAAAAAATGCGCGGGGAACCCGGAGTCTCTTGGGTTACCTTCGGGGAAGGCTCCAGCAACCAGGGGGATTTCCATGAAGGGTCCAACTTTGCCGGAGTGCACAAGCTGCCGATGATCCTCATGTGCCAAAACAACCAGTATGCCATTTCGGTGCCCACCTCCCGCCAATTGGGCGGTCGTGTGGTGGACCGGGCCAAGGGCTATGGCATGGAAGGCGTCCGGGTAGACGGCAATGACGCGCTGGAGGTCTACAGGGTGGTCAGCGAAGCGCGCAGCCGCGCAATCCGCGGCGAAGGGCCGACCTTGATTGAAGCCATGATGTACCGGATTTCCCCGCACTCCACATCGGATGATGATATGCTCTACCGGACCAAGGAGGAAGTGGAGGAAAACCGTTCGAAGGACGGGCTTCCCCGCTTCAGGCAGTATCTGGCGGAATGCGGCTTGTGGGATGACGATAAGGAAGCGGCGCTCCAGAAGGAAATTACGGCGGAGATCAACGACGCTACACAATATGCGGACCAGGCTCCGTATGCACTGCCTGAGGACGCGCTGAAGCATGTTTATCTGGAGCAGGCCGGGGAGGGGACGGGACAATGGCTGTAATTACGTATCTGGAGGGCATCCGCTCTGCCATGCAGGAGGAAATGCGCCGGGACAGCTCCGTCTTCGTTCTGGGCGAGGATGTGGGCAAGGGCGGTGTGCTGAACGCCACCAAAGGGCTGCGAGACCTGTACGGTGCAGACCGTGTGCTGGATACGCCTCTGGCGGAGTCGGCTATCGCCGGGGTCGCCATCGGAGCGGCCATGTACGGCATGAGGCCTGTGGCGGAGATGCAGTTTGCCGATTTTATCCTGCCGGCCACCAACCAGATTATCAGCGAAGCGGCCAAAATCCGCTACCGCTCCAACGGCGACTGGAATTGTCCTGTCGTAATCCGGGCTCCTTATGGAGCTACCGGCGGCGGTGCCTTGTACCATTCCCAATGTCCGGAATCCATCTTCTTCGGGACGCCGGGCTTGAAGATTGTGGCCCCCTCCAATCCGTACGATGCCAAGGGGCTGATGAAGGCGGCCATCCGGGACGAGGACCCTGTGCTGTTCTTCGAGCATAAGAAGTGCTATCTGTCCATCAGCGGTGATGTGCCGGAGGAGGACTATATCGTTCCCATCGGCAAAGCCAAGGTGGTCCGTGAAGGAGAGGATATTACCATTATCTCCTACGGCCTGACGGTCCACTATGCGTTGAAGGCGGCGGAGGAGCTGGCGGCATCGGGTGTCAGCGCCCATGTTCTGGACCTGCGGACGCTGCAGCCTCTGGACAAGGAGGGAATCCTGGAAGCCGCCCGCAAAACCGGCAAGGTATTGATTATCCATGAGGATAATAAAACCGGTGGAGTTGGAGCGGAGGTGTCTGCCATCATTTCGGAGGAAATGTTCTATGAGCTGGATGCCCCTATTATGCGCTTATGTGGAGCGGACATCCCGGCAGTGGGGATGGCGCCTACCATCGAGAAGTTCTTCCTGCTGAACCCGGACAAGGTGAAGGAAGCCATGCTGCGGCTGGCTGAAATTTAAAGCAATCCCCCAAAAGTGAAGTGAAGCTTCGTAGTTAAAGCCGGGTACTTTTGGGGGAGCCCGCGATAATTGGTTTGCAGGGAAATTTAGGCACTTGGGAGGTAACAGGGCAATGACCCAATTGAATAAAGGCACGCCTGTGCCGGTGCCGCATCTGGCGGAGAGCCTGGTATCGGCGACAGTCGGCAAGTGGCTGAAAAAGCCCGGTGATTATGTGCAGCAATACGATGTCATCTGTGAGCTGATCACAGAGAAGGTGAATGTGGAAATGCCTTCTCCTGTAGAAGGCACCATTCTGGAACTCTTAGTGGAGGAAGGCCGCACGGCGGCGGTAGGGGAGGCCATCTGCCTAATCGCCGAGCCGGGTTCTGTCTCAGGTGCAGCAGGAGCTTCCGTTAAGGGGGCTGCCGGTCAGACAGAATCTGGCGGCGGCACACATACAGCCGCAGGAGAAAGCCTGCGCTCCCGGTTTTCCCCTGCGGTTCTGACGCTGGCGGCGGAGCATGGAGTGGAGCTGTCCGAGGTGGAGGGCACAGGCCTAGGCGGCAGAATTACCCGCAAGGATGTGCTGGCTTACGTGGCGGGCGGCAAACGTCCTGCAGCCGGACGCCAGGAGGTTTCCAAGCCTGCTGCTGCGGTTCCTGCAGCTGTTGTGGCGCCTGTTCCGGCTGCATCACAGGACGTGCGTTCCTCCGGTATTCATCTATCCCAGGATCCGCCTACACCCTTGCTGCCCCAGGTGGTGACGGAGTCAAGCAACCAGCGGGAATATTACATTGACGTGACCCCTATCCGGAATGCAATTGCCCGGAACATGCGCCAAAGCGTTTCGGAAATTCCCCATGCCTGGACCATGATCGAGGTGGATGTCACCAATCTGGTGGTGCTGCGCAGCAAGCTGAAGGATGATTTTGCCCGCCAGGAGGGCATCAACCTGACTTATTTGCCATTTTTGATCAAGGCAGTGGTCAATGCCATCAAGGACTATCCAATCCTGAACTCCGTTTGGGCGGTAGACAAAATCATCGTCAAGCGGGATATAAATGTTTCACTGGCAGTGGGCACGGAGGATTCGGTGCTGACTCCGGTCATCAAAAAAGCGGACCAGAAGAATATTGCCGGATTGGCGCAGGAAATGGATCAGCTCGGCAAAAAAGCACGGGCCGGCAAGCTGACGCCGGATGATATGGTAGGCGGCACCTTCACCGTCAATAATACCGGCTCCTTCGGTTCCATTCTGTCTTACCCGATTGTGAACTATCCCCAGGCGGCGATTCTGACCTTCGAATCCATCGTCAAAAAGCCGGTAGTCATCAACGACATGATTGCAGTCAGGTCCATGGTGAACCTGTGCCTGTCGTTGGACCACCGGATTCTTGACGGTGTTATCTGCGGTCGTTTCCTGCAGCGGGTGAAGGAAAACCTGGAGGGCTACAACCTGGATACGAAGCTGTACTAGGAGTGAAACCATATTCACTCGGCAACATACACTACCGGGATAGGCTTGGCTTGGAAGCTCAAACACGTTTTGTCGGCCTTGATCCGAAGCCAGTTTTCCTTGCGGAAAACTTTCACAACCTATCCCTCCGTTCTTGTTGTAGAATATGGTTGATCAAAAACCACTCCGTCAGTCAGTCTTAGATCCCGGTGAACGCCGCAACCAGATACATAACCGTTGAAAACAGCATGGCGGCAATCATCAGCCATACGACCACACGCATTACTCTTTTGTTAATCAGGACAATCAGCTCCTTCAAGGAGAAAGTATAAGGGCGCTAAGCAATACGGGAAAATCAATAACGGATGAACGTCCGGTGCAGTACCGGACATGCTTGCCCATCTATCTATTGTAACGCAAAATGAATCCGGGGGGAAACGGGTATGGTCAACCAGCAAAGACTGGTAGAGGAATTTATTGCTTTGGTCCAGGTGGACAGTGAAACGAAGCATGAGGCGGAGATTGCAAAGGTGCTGAAGGAAAGGTTTACAGCCTTGGGCCTGCAGGTGGAGGAGGATAACTCCTCGGCCAAGTCGGGCTGCGAAGGCAATAATCTCTTATTTACCTTGCCGGCCACTGCAGATGCAAAGGATGCGCCTACAATTTATTTTACCTGCCACATGGATACAGTAGTACCGGGCAAGGGTGTGAAGCCCCAGGTTGGGGAGGACGGGATCATCCGCAGCGACGGAACCACAGTGCTGGGCAGCGACGACAAAGCGGGAATCGCCGCCATGCTGGAGCTGGTACGGGTTCTGGAGGAGGAGAAAATCCCCCACGGCATCATTAAATTCGTGATTACCGCAGGTGAGGAATCCACTCTGCTCGGTTCACGGAATATGGAGCCCGGCTGGGTGAAGGCAGACTTCGGCTACGCCATTGATTCCAACGGTGAGGTAGGCGGCATTGCCGTTGCGGCGCCGTTCCAATCAAAGGTATACATTACTGTGAAGGGCAAAACCGCCCATGCAGGAGTAAGCCCGGAGAAGGGCATCAGCGCTATTACAGTTGCGGCCAAAGCCGTAGCCCGGATGCCGCTGGGCCGGATCGACAAAGAAACCACCGCTAATTTCGGCACCTTCTTCGCTTCCGGAGAAACCAACATCGTAACTGAAAAGGTGGAGCTGATCGGGGAAGCCCGCAGCCTGGTGAAGGAAAAGCTGCTGGCGCAGCTGGATTCCATGAAATCCGCCTGTGAATCTGCCTGCTCCGAGATGGGGGCAAGCTGTGAATTTCGCTACGAATTGATGTATCCCGGCTATAAATTCGACGAAACCGCTCCTCATGTGAAGCTGGTTATGGATGCAGCAGAAGCCATCGGCTTAACACCCAACCTGTTCCATTCCGGCGGCGGCAGCGACGCCAACCTGTTTAACGGCCAAGGGATCCCCACCGTGAATCTGTCCGTGGGCTACCAGGCTATCCATACCGTTAATGAGTATATTGCCGTCTCCGATTTGGTGAAGGTGGCGGAGCTGGTGGTGGAGATTTCCCGTAAGGCGGGACAAGCAACGAAATAATGCCGCAGGCAAACGAGTAAGGTTAAACCAGGCCATGAGTGCCTGTAAAGCAACGTGGCTGAATAGTGGATATTACTGCGTCTCTTCCGGAGACGCAGTCTTTTTATCTGGAGAGATTGGAATCCATACCCAGGTGGTGATGGCGATGCTGGAGCGGCATCAGGTGTGATCAGAAGATCCGCATTACCTTTCCTCCAGCACAATAATATGGAGCTGCCGGGACTTTGTCCTCGGCGGCTTTTTTGCTGCCGCGGATGATGATCTCCATATTGACAAAGAGGGAAATGATTTGTATTATCCTATTTAACGAATATCTAATTAGATGTTTATTAAATTAGATGCAAGGGTGTGATGCACAGATGCAATTGGAAAAGGTGGTCAATTTTCATAAGGCGCTTGCCGATCCCACCCGTGTCAAAATGCTGATTCTGCTGGCGGGCGGAAGTCTTAACGGGCTGCATCTGGCAGAAAAGCTGGGTGTGACTCCCGCAACCATTACCCATCATTCCGCGAAGCTGAGGCAGGCCGGGCTGATTTCGGAGCGAAGGGATAAGAATACCGTTTATTTTTCGCTTAACCATGAGGTGTTCAGAAGCTTCTCCAAGGGAGCGGAGGAGTTGATCAACCGGCAAATCAGGGAAGAGGAGGTAAATCCGATGAGTGAGGAAATGGAGAAATTCAAGCATTCCGTTATCCGGAATTTTTTTGGGGCAAATGGCGAGTTGAAGCAAATTCCGGTGCAGATGAAGAAGAAGCTGATTGTTCTGGAGGAAATGGTCCGCCGGCTGGAATTCGGCAAGGCCTATCCGGAGAAGGAGCTGAATATATTCATTAAAGGTTTTCATGAAGATTTTGCTACCATCCGCAGAGAGTTTATTATTCACCAGTACATGTACCGGGAGAATAATGTTTATGTCCTGAATCCGCAGGAGTTATGGACGAAATGGCAGGAGCTGAAATAAATTGACCAATGTCAGAAATTTCAGATAATAATAGACGAACCCTGGGCTTTCTGGTAAGCTTGCTAGAAATATATTTGCAGCCGCAAAACCAGGAGGATCTCTATGCAAAAAGGCATTTTTACGCAAGGCATTGCCGTGTTGCTTTCCAAGCCTATATCCATCACACAGGCACATCAGGCCCTCCAGGAGCAATTTGCCGTAGGGGACATCAATGATTTCTCGAAGGAGTGGGCTTACAGGGGCGAAAGCTTCGTGATTCCGCTGCGTCCGGAGGTTAACGGGTATTTGATGGTGGATGTGGTGGACCGCCCCTGGCCTGACGGTATGGGTCATCCTCTGGAAGATCCCCAGTTGTTCGACGCTTGGTCTTTGGGGCAGTTTGGGCCTTTTACGTATCCGGGCAATCTGCAACGGGCGGTGGAGCAGGCTTGGGGCAGCTATCCCGAAGGGCGGCAGGCTGTGAATGACCATCAAGCTTTCATCCGGTTGCGGACCAGCTATATCCTGGGCAATAAAGCGGGAGAGGATGCGCCGGTGCTGCCGGAGGGTTATGACCCGATGCAGGAACTGGTAATGTTGATGGCGGTGGCAGCGAGGCTCCTGGATGTGCTGCTGGAGGCTCTATGTTATTTCAATCCTGCAGGGGAATGTTTGGCTTCCGGGAGGCTGCTCCGAGAGGCGTGGTCCGAAGTGGAGGAGGGAAAGAGCCTTTCCCCGGACTTATGGTCCAATATACGTCTCTACCGTCTGCCTCAGGAGGAGTGGGTTCTGATGGATACGGTGGGGATGTGGCAGTTGGATGTGGCGGATCATGAAGCTATTTTTAAGAATGAGGCCAGCGCCCCCTCCTACGTGGCCGACTTTCTGCGGAATATTTCCCTGTACTTTTTGAAGGACGGCATCGACGCCGGAGTGGTGGTTCAAGTGGAGGGACCGGGCGGGATCCAGTGGCAGGGGGAGCTGTATGACAATGGAGTGATTCAGCCGCCGCGCCAAACGGTCAGATGGGTCCGCCAGGATGAAACGGGACAGCCGGATATACACCGATAATATGCAGCCGGGTGCTATTGCCGCATCCGGTTGATTTCCTCCAAAGGCAGGCCGGTGACCTTGGCAATGAGCTGCGGCTCCAAGCGCTCCGCGATCATTTGGCGGGCCACTTCCAGCTTGCCCTTCTCGATTCCCTGCTCAATACCTTTTTCAATGCCCTTTTCAATCCCTTGTTCTAAACCGCGTTCAATGCCTTCCTTTAATCCCTTTTCCATGGCATACCGCTCAAAGTGAGTTTTCCATTCCATCACTTCAGTCCCTCCTAAACTGTATATTTGCTTTGCCTCATGCCAAACCTGCTGCTCCTGCTCCTCCGTAAGGGGAAGGTATGCGTCGAAGAAAACGGCCAGCAGCTCCATTCGGGCAGGATCCAGCTGCAGACGGGTCATCATCCCGATAAATTCCAGCTTCAAGCGGATTTTCTCCTCTTCATTATAGCCCATACTGCTCAGCAATGCAGCAGCCACCGGATTGCCTGAGTGCACAAAGTCCCTCCAATTTAGCTTACGCAGATGCAGACGGTGGTACCTAAAGCGTAGCACCTCCAAATGCGGCAGCTCCCAACCGAAGGTATCCGGCTCGGGGATTTGCCGTTTGTGGCTGATAATAGCGATGGGGAGCACACGAAGACGGTATTTTTCATACAACCGGGCAGTGTAAATAAACATTCGTTCCGGAAATTCCTCCTGGTAGTAAGCCTGCGGCTCCTGATGAACCAGAATAAAGGCCTGCTCCTGCTTCAGTCTGGTTTTCACCAGCACATCCAGCCGTTTTTTTGTACCGCCTGCAATATCTACAACAACCTCCTCGGAAAGGAACTCCACCGAGGCAAAATTGATTTGCTCAGCTGTCTCCGGGAAGAAAAGCTCCATAAATTCTCTAAAAAAGTTCCGCAGCAATTCCTTATACAGCGCATCATGATCCGTCACGGCATCAACTCTCCTTCGCAAAAATCGGATTTCACGTTCTTCCGGAAAGCAAAAAACACACCAGCCATCCCCTTAACGGAGAACAGCCAGGTGTGCTTCACCCGGAAATCCTATTTGATACCAGCAGCATATCATAATCAGCCCGTAAAGGACAAGCCCCAAACCAATTTACTCCCCGGGCAACTCCAGCATAAATCCCCCGGCTGCGCGCTCCTCTCCGTTCACCAGAATGGAAACACGGTGATATCCGGGATAATGCTTGCGGGTGGTAAAATCCTTAACCGTCACGCTCCATGAGATCACCTCATCGCCGGAAAATCCCTTCCGTTCGGGGAGGTGAAAGCGTTTGGGGGCGGTTTTGCCGTTGGCTTTTACGTACTCCACGGCGTATTGCAGACGGAAGGAAGCAGGCTCCTTGGAGGAGAGTTGGAAGGAGAAACGGAGCTGTTCTCCCAGCCGGATCGTCTCTGGCTCGATCTGCAGCTCACGGATGTCTACGGAGGACTGGACATCGCTGCTGCCAAAGCCAAAGAGGCGGAGAGCCTCCGGATTCCCTTTCTTCAGCAGAGTCCGGCAGGCATGCTTCAAGAGCCGGTCCGTGTTCCGGCTTAACCCCAGATGTACGGCGGCCAAATGCAGCACCAGCTCCGGGTGGTCTTTGGCGATATCGTTAAGGTTGTTGGCTACACTGCGGCGGACATATTCCGATTCATCCTGCATAAGCGCCGTTAGAATGGGAAAAAGCGGTCCAGGATCGGCAATCAGCTGCCGCAGCGGCTTCCCCCAGGGCAGGCGGGGACGGCAGCCCTCGCTGGCCAGCCGTCTTACATGCTCGTCCGGGTCCTGTGTCCAGGCAAGCATAGCTTCAAGCATCCGTTCCTGGTCCAGCTCGATAAAGGGCCTCACCGCAAATTCGGACGAACTGGACGGTGTGAAGCTGCGCAATGCGCAAAGAGAGGTTTCCCAATGCTCCAATCCGTAGAGGCAAACGAACTCCGGAAAGAATATATACGGGAAGCCCCGGCAGTCTGCGGCAATTCCCTCCAGAATATGTATGGCCCGATTATAGTCCGCAGGCAGGTATTCTCCGAGCATACGGGCGATATGGCGGTACCGGTCCTTCAGTTCCCGGGAGTCCCATTCGATATCGAATACGGATGCAAGAAACCCCGGTTGGTCAAAGGCGGGATAAACACCTGCCACCTTGTGGGCAAAGCCCTCCAGCAGCTCCGGAGTGTACATATATTTCAAAGGCTCCATGGCGGCGTGCTCCTTCTAGGGGAGATAGATAGGCAAACATTTGTTTCCCTTTTGGAACAGTATACCATCCGCCCGGAATCTTGTACAATACTGTCAAGCGCAGGGAAAACTCAATCTCCAAAGGAGTGGTTTGGAATGGCGTTTGTTATTAATGAGAAGACGGTTTCCTACGTTCAGCGGCGTTCGCCTGTGCCGGAGTTCGCCTGGCATACAACCGAGGGTTTGTCCAAAAGGTTGGGGTCGGAGCATATGAAGTTCGAGGTTCGCTCTCTCGATCCGGGTCTGTATTCATACCCGTACCATTTTCACCGGAACGCAGAGGAGCTGTTCATTATCCTGTCAGGGAAAGCCATGCTGCGCACGCCGGAGGGATTGCAGGAGATAGGGGAAGGGGATACGGTGTTTTTCGGGATAGGACCGGAGGGGGCGCATCAGCTCTACAACCATAGTGAAACGCCGTGCGTATATCTGGATATCCGGACGGATAGGGGAATAGATGTATGTGAATACCCGGATTCAGGCAAATTGAATATATTGCCTGAACAGCAGCTTTTCCGGCGGGTGGATGAAGTGGACTATTATGAAGGGGAACGGAACGTGAAAGCCATTTGGGGCGGGCTGGGTCAGAGCCCCCAGGATGCCGGACCGGAGGCTTAGGCCGTTTTTGTATTTACGCCCTAACGGGATTTTCTACCGGGTACGGCGGTGCTCCGGCCTGCTGTACCCGGACGGATGAGGAATGCGGCATGCCGCACAAAGGTGCTTTCGGCACCTAAAGAAGCGCGTTGATCCAACTGCTCCAACAAAGGCATATGGGGGTTGGGAGATTGGTCCAGAAGCAGCCGGAGCATACGGCGTACCTCATGTGCTTTCCCGGTCATCAGGAGACTTGCGGTGCTATAGCGGGTTTTCATGGGCGGAACCCTCTTTTCTTTTCATAGTCGGCCTTTGCCGCTTGCGCAATCCTCGAGGTCATTCCCCGACAGGCATGGTATAATGCTATTCATATGACAATTGCGTCACAGCCATGTCTGGTAACGGTTCAATTCAGCGAATCAGGCACATTTTACACGGATAAAAGGAGAAGAGACCATGAACGAGCAAGCATCCAGCAAATTTGAGGAAGTCACCCTCAGTACGGAATCTATTTTTAAGGGAAGGATTATCTCCCTTCAAGTGGATACAGTCCGGCTGCCCAACGGCGAAACGGCCACCCGGGAAATCGTGAAACATCCGGGGGCCGTGGCGGTCATTGCTCTTGTGGAGGATAAGATGCTGGTGGTGGAGCAATACCGCAAGCCCTTCGAAAAAAATCTGGTGGAAATCCCGGCGGGCAAGCTGGATCACGGGGAAGAGCCCCTGGCAGCGGCCATCCGCGAGCTGGCGGAGGAAACAGGTTATACTGCCGGAGATATTCGCCTTATACATTCTTTTTACACATCTCCGGGATTTGCAAACGAGTTGATCCATCTTTTTGTTGCGGAAAATTTAGCCAGAGGTGAAGCGCACCTGGATGAGGATGAATTTCTCGACTGCAGCGCCATCACCTTGGAGGAAGCGGAGCAGTACATCGCTGAAGGTCGTATCGGGGATGCCAAAACCATTATGGCGGTGTACGCCTGGAAGCTCTACCGGCTGACGGGGAAGCTGTAACATGGAGCGGCTGCAGGAATATTATGTGGATATGCATATCCATATCGGGCGTACGGAATCAGGTTTGCCGGTCAAGATCAGCGGCGCCGCCAACCTGACCTTCCACAATATCGCCCGGGAGGCATCGGAGCGTAAGGGGATCGATGTGGTGGGCATTATCGACTGTCATTCTCCCGCGGTGCAGGCCGAAATCGACAGCTACCTGGAGCAGGGGGAGATGGAGGAGCTGGAGGGCGGCGGCATCCGCTATCACAACACCACGATTCTCCTCGGTTCAGAGCTGGAGGTGAAGGAGCCGGGCAGAGGAGCAGCGCATTTCCTGGTGTTCCTGCCTGACCTTCGCTCCATGAAATCCTTTACGGTCTGGTTATCCGGGGTTATGAAAAATGTGCAGCTCAGCTCCCAGCGGATTTATGTGACTACCCGCCAGCTTCAGCGTGAGGCGGAAGCCCGCGGCGGCATCCTGATTCCCGCCCATATTTTCACACCCTACAAAAGTGTGTACGGCAGCGCCGCGGAGCGGATGTCGGAGCTTTTGGATGTGGAGCGAATTCTGGCGGTGGAACTGGGGCTTAGCTCCGATACCGAAATGGCGTCTTACCTTCCCGAGCTGGACAGGCTGGTCTTCCTGACGGACTCAGATGCCCATTCCCTGGGCAAGATCGGGCGGGAATACAACCGTATCCGGATGGCTGAGCCTACCTTCCGGGAATTTGTGCTGGCTTTGCAGGGCAAGGATGGACGTGGGGTAACCGCCAATTACGGGTTGAATCCCAGGCTGGGCAAGTATCATCGTACCTATTGCGCCGCTTGTGGCTCCATTGTGGACGAGGCGGAGCTGTCCACGGAACGCTGCCTGTATTGCGGGAGCACCAAGATTGTCCGCGGAGTCATGGACCGAATCAGGGATATTGCAGACCGCCCTGAACCTGTAGTCGGTACCCACCGGCCGCCTTATTTTTACCAGGTGCCGCTGGAATTTCTGCCCGGGCTCGGCCCCAAGCTGCTAGGCAAGCTGCTCTCACGATTCGGAACGGAAATGAACATTTTGCACAAGGCAGCACTGGAGGATATTGCGGAGACGGCCGGAGCCGCCATTGCCGGTATGATTGGGGCTGCCCGCGGCGGTGTTCTGCAGGTAAATGCAGGCGGAGGAGGAACCTATGGAAAAGTCAGGATGGAGGATCAGCAAGGCTGACCCGGAGGATGCGGAGGAGCTGCTCCGGTTTCTCAAAGGCCATCCGCCTGTATGAAAGCTTGCGTTTCCAGGCCTGCGGTACCTACGACCGCTTCTTCAAGATCAGCGGTGCCTATTACGATGTGCTTCTTATGAACTTATCTCTTTAGATGGCATCATAGTTTCCGGCCAAGCCTCATATTCTGTACTATGCGGCTTGGACAAGGAGGCGAAGAGACCATGAATTCAACCGGACATCCGTTGCGTATGTATATGAAGGAGCATTTCCCCTTTTTTCTGTTTATTTTCGTCCTGTTCGCCACGGGTATTGTCTTCGGTGCAGTGCTGGTGGGGGCCCTTACCCTGGAGCAAAGGGAGGAAATGGCTAGGCATCTGGCCGCTTTTGCTGCAACAGTGGATCAGGGTGGCGGCTTTAATGAAGGCGCCTCTTTCCAGCAGGCGGTAATTCTGCATCTGAAATGGCTTGGCTTGATCTGGGTGCTGGGTTTATCCGTTATTGGCCTTCCGCTGGTGTTCGCTCTGGATTTCTTGAAGGGTGTACTCGTCGGCTTCACAGTAGGCTATATGGTCAGCGTCTATTCCTGGGACGGTGTGCTGTTTGCCTTTGTGTCGGTGCTCCCCCAAAACCTGGTGATCATTCCGGCATTCATTATCGTCAGCGTTGCCGCCACCCTATTCGCCATTCATCTGGTAAAAGCAAGAGTGGTGGGACGGGAGGGGTCCTTGGCCGGTGCCTTCTGGCGCTATACGGCCACCGCCCTGTTTATGGTTATCGCGCTGACGGGAGCGGCCTTATACGAAGGGTATCTGTCACCGGAGCTGATGAAGCAGGTGGCACCCCGGCTGTTGTCGGTGTTCTCGATTCTATGAATAAGTTGACTTTATTTCCCGTGTCACCCTATAATGAAGAAAGAGTGTCGGGGATGGGGCGCGAGTGTGCTTCATGATGCTTACGACGCCGGTTTTCCTCCGGAAAACCCTAGGGAGGGCAACGATGGAAGCGCGCATTGAAAAAATCAAACAACAGCTGCAGGCGCAGGCTTTCAAGCTGACACCCCAACGTGAAGCGACGGTGCGAGTCCTGCTGGAGAATGAAGAAGACCATCTGAGCGCGGAAGAAGTGTTCATGCTGGTTAAGGATAAATTTCCCGAAATTGGCCTGGCGACAGTATACCGCACCTTGGAGCTGTTGTCGGAGCTGCATGTTCTCGAGAAAATGAATTTCGGAGACGGCGTTGCCCGGTATGACCTGCGCAACGACAGCACGCATCATCATCACCATCATCTGATTTGCGTCCAATGCGGATCGGTGGACGAGATCCTGGAGGATTGGCTGGCCCCTCTGGAGGAGCGGCTGGATCGGGAATTCCAGTTTACGGTGGTGGATCACAGGCTGGATTTTCAGGGTATCTGCCACAGATGCCGGGAGAAGGCCAAGGCTAAAGCGAAATAACAGCAGCTAAAATGAAAACCCTTCAGCGGGAGATGCTCCCGGCAAAGGGTTTTTTTCGTTTTTCGGCGGCTTTAAACCTGACGGATTGCCTTATCCACCTGGACCAGACCTGCTCCCTGGGCCAGGGAGGAGTACCCGGACAGTCGTTTGGCTGTAGACCGGAGCACCTGGCGGACACGGGCCGGACTCAGCTTGCGATTTTTGGATAAAAGAAGGGCGGCGGCTCCCGTAACATGTGGGGCGGCCATAGAGGTGCCGCTCATCTTGCCGTAGCTTCTGCCGGGCAGTGTGGAGCAGATATCCACACCGGGAGCGGTGACGGCAATGCCCCTGCCCCTGTTGCTGAAGCTGGCTACCTTGTTTCCAATGTCACTTGCCGCCACGGCAATCACCTGAGGCAGACGGGCGGGGAAATCGATTTGGTCGGTGTTGGGACCGTCATTGCCGGCAGAGGCCACCATCACGATTCCTTTACGGTAGGCGCGTTCAATCTGCTCCTTCACCGTATCGCTGCCTTCACGGATGCCGAAGCTCATGTTGATGACCTGCATATTATGGCTGATGCACCATTCCAGTGCCTCCACAATATCCGATACAAACGCACTTCCGCTGGCATCAAAAGCCTTAACGGAATACAGACGGGCCTTCGGGGCCACGCCGACCACCCCGAAGCTGTTGTTCAAGGCGCTGGCGGTGCCGGACACGTGGGTGCCATGTCCGTTTTCATCCGTATCCGGCGTACCGCCAATGGCGTTGAACCGTCCGCGGACGCGGAGGTCGGGGTGGGGACTGATTCCGGTATCGATGATGCCGATTCTGACCCCGCTCCCCTGATAGGACCGCCAAACATTAGGAGCGCCGACCCGCTTTACGCCCCATGGAATGATTTGAGGGGCATTTACAGAGGCGCAGGGTGCCGATATCCGCACTTGGCGTAAGCCCCTTTTTCGATGCACCTTCACCTTGGCGTCATGCTCCACCCGCTTGACCATGCTGTGGGTAGATAATGCCTTTAAGCTTGCTTTGGCCGGAAACCGGCAAACCACAGCGTTGGCGCCCGCCACCTTTTTGACAGGCTTAATGCCCAATGCTTTAAGCTGGGCCAGACAATGATGATAGCAGTGGCTGTTTTTCAGGACGACCATTTTGCGTATTTGCCCCGTATTTTTTTTCCCGCTTGTAATGCTGCCTCTGCCCGGCGCCTGCATAATGCCGGCCAGAATATCCCGCATAGTGCTCATATTCTTAACCATCTCCCCTTGGGTTCCTGATGCATTCTATGGGGAATCGGGACATTTGGCATGGGCAGCTGCAATATTCTGCGGACTTGGGCAGGATGCCTGTCCGATGGAGAAGATTTGGTGAATCCATATTCAACAACACGAAACGGGAGGGATAGGTTGTGAAAGTTTTCCGCAAGGAAAACTGGCTTCGGAAGCATACGCTTTTGAGGGCGAGTTTTTTGGCGGCTTTGACCCTTAAAATTCAATCCAATCAAGGCCGACAAAACGTGTTTGAGCTTCCAAGACAAGCCTATCCCGGTAGTGAATGTTGTCCAATGAATATGGATTCACCAGAATTACTCTTGTCAGACAGACTCCTTCGACTTGTGTTTTTCCGGCATAGTAGGGAATAATAGGCATGCGGACGGACGGGGACAAGGCATAGTCAATGCTGCGCTGTCATACGTTAACGGTAAGAGGTGAGCCGTTATGATCGTACATGTGCGCAAATGGATCGAGCGTATGAAATTCATCGCATTGTTTTTTGTCTTGGTGATTTTGCTGTATCATATTATGACGCTGGTAGGGCAATGGATGCAGCCCGCTCACCGCCACAAAACCCCGGAGGGCAGTGCCGTCAAGGCCTTCCGCCATGATTCCGGAACCCTGGATGCAGACAACATGGCCGACCGCCTGCGGCTCTATTATTGGCTGGGAGAATGATTCCGTTTGGAGGGAGAAGGAAAAAACAGCCTCTTTGTTGAACTTATAATACGAAAGAACGTATGATAAGGAGCGTAAGAGGCAATGAATCTCCACTTGCAACGCTATCTTGAACTGCTGGGGGAAGAACGGGGCCTGGCCATGAACACGCTCCAGTCCTACCGGCGGGACCTGGCTCAATATCTGGGATATCTGGCGGAGAAGTCCGTCCGGCTGGAGGATTCCTCGCGCGTCCATATACAGGGCTACTTTCTCCATCTCAAAAAATTGGGACGGGCATCGGCAACGGTAAACCGGTGTCTGGTATCCATCCGCTCCTTCTACCAATACCTCGTTGCGGAGCATGTGCTTGACCATGATCCTGCAGTGGGGCTGGAGGCTCCCCGGCTGGAACGGAAGATGCCCTCCGTGTTGACCGTAGAGGAGGTGGGCCGGCTTTTGGAGGCTCCGCGTACGGATACCCCCTACGGCCTGCGGGACAAGGCGATGCTGGAGCTCCTGTACGCCACGGGAATCCGGGTTACGGAGCTGGTTTCCCTGGACAGAGGCCATGTTTACCTGGATTTGGGCTTTATCCGCTGCTCCGGAAAAGGCGAGAAGGAAAGAATGATCCCCATTCATCCACAAGCGGCTTTGTGGCTGCAGCGTTATCTGGAATCGGGTTCAGGCGGCCAGGATGGAGATACGGGCGCCTTGTTCGCCAATCACCTGGGCGGCAGGCTTTCCCGGCAGGGCTTCTGGAAGATTATCAAGAAGCATGCTGCGGATTCCGGGATCCTTGGGGAGATTACCCCCCATACCCTGCGCCATTCCTTTGCCGTGCATCTTCTGGAGAATGGAGCGGACCTGAAGGCCTTGCAGGAAATGCTGGGCCATGCCGATCTTTCCTCCACTATTATGTATGTGAAATCCAACCCGGAAAGAATGAAGGATATTTATAACCGGGCCCATCCCCGGACAGGGATGGTTACCCCTTAGGGAGGTTTGTACAAGCATGGCTTTCAAACGAATTGCATTGATCGTACTGGACAGCGTCGGCATCGGCGAGCTGCCGGACGCACCCTCCTTCGGTGATGCGGGAGCCCATACGTTGGGCCATATCTCCGAGCATGCCAAGAATTTCCGTGTGCCACACATGGAGCAGCTGGGTCTTGGCAATATTGCCCCGCTCCAAACTGTGCCGCCTGTTGACGAGCCCAAGGCTTATTACGGCAAAATGGCGGAGCAATCCGTGGGCAAGGACACCATGACCGGCCACTGGGAGATCATGGGTCTCTTCATCAATACCCCTTTTAATACCTATCCGGATGGCTTTCCCCCGGAGCTGCTTCAGGAGTTCAGCCAAAGGACCGGCCGTGGCATTCTTGGCAATAAACCGGCGTCCGGCACAGAGATTCTGGACGAGCTGGGCGAGGAGCATATGAAAACCGGTTCCTGGATTGTCTATACCTCAGCGGACAGCGTCTTCCAGATCGCCGCCCATGAGGAAATCATTCCGCTTGAGGAGCTGTATGCAGCCTGCAAAATCGCCCGTGAGCTGACGCTGCGTCCGGAATTCCCCGTAGGCCGCGTCATTGCGCGTCCGTTCGTAGGGCAGCCGGGGGCATTCAAGCGTACTCCCAACCGGCATGACTATGCCGTTACACCTCCTGCACCTACGGTGATGAACCGTTTGGCAGAGGCCGGGCTGGACTGTATCGCCGTAGGCAAGATCAACGATATTTATTCCGGGCAAGGGGTCACCCAGTCCTACCCCACCAAGAGTAATGAGGATGGCATCAACCGGACCATTGAGGTGCTCAAAAGCGATTTTAAAGGTTTAGTGTTCACTAACCTGGTGGATTTTGACTCCTTGTTCGGCCACCGCCGCGATGTGGAGGGATACGCCGGAGCGCTTATGGAGTTTGATGCCCGGCTGCCCGAGATTATGGCGCAGATCGGCCCTGAGGATCTCCTGATTCTTACGGCGGACCACGGGAATGACCCGATCCATGCGGGCACTGACCATACCCGGGAATATGTGCCGATTCTCCTGTACAGCCCGGCATTGACCCAGCCAGCCGGGACCGGCATCCGCGATACCTTCGCCGATCTGGGCGCTCTGGTAGCGGATAATTTCGGCCTGCCCCCCATGGAGCATGGGACAAGCTTTTTGGACAAGCTGGTCTGAGCATCCAAGGCACTCTTTCCCGGTAAGGAATGAAACCTGAACACCAATCATATTCAAGGAGGTACATAGATGGCAGAGAAACATGTATTGGAGCGTATTGAAGAAGCGGCAAGCTATATCGCATCCCGTTCTTCCATCCGTCCGGAAATTGGACTGATCCTCGGTTCCGGGCTCGGCGTATTGGCCGATTCCCTGGAGGAAGCCGTTACGGTGAATTACAGCGACATTCCCCATTTTCCCGTTTCCACTGTGGAAGGACATGCAGGAGAGCTGCTGCTGGGCAAAATTGGCGGGCGTCCGGTGCTCCTGATGAAGGGCCGTTTCCATATGTACGAAGGGTATCAAGGGGAAACCGTAACCTTCCCCATCCGTGTCATGAAAAAGCTGGGCATTACCGGTCTTCTGGTTACCAATGCAGCCGGAGGGGTAAACACCTCCTATGACCCGGGAGATCTCATGCTGATTTCCGACCATCTGAACATGACTGGAACCAATCCGTTGATCGGCCCCAACCACAAGGAGCTGGGTGTCCGTTTCCCGGATATGTCCGAAGGATACAGCAAACGTCTGCGTACTATTGCCAAGGAAATCGCCGCTGCCCAAGGGCTGAAGCTGCAGGAGGGTGTGTATGCCGGACTGTTGGGCCCGTCCTATGAAACACCGGCGGAAATCCGTATGCTGCGTGTGTTAGGCGCCGATGCTGTTGGCATGTCCACTGTATCCGAGGTGGTTATCGCCCGCCACTCCGGGATAGAAGTGCTGGGCATCTCCTGTATCAGCAATATGGCTGCGGGGATTCTTGACCAGCCCCTTTCCCATGAAGAGGTTATGGAAACCACTGACCGGGTGAAGCAGCAGTTCCTGAAATTCGTCATCCAGCTTATTCCTCAAATGTAACGACATCCGGGAGGGTATATACGTGTCTATAAATCCAAATGAAGGTACTTATGCACAAGTCCGGGAGGCCTGCCAGGCCATTCAGGGCAAGCTGGGCCAGGTCCGTCCCGTCATCGGCCTGATTCTTGGTTCGGGACTGGGGGATTTGGCCGACCAGATTCAAAATCCGATTGTGATTGATTACCACGACGTTCCGCATTTCCCCGTGTCCACCGTGGAGGGGCATGCCGGGCGGTTTGTGGTAGGTGAGCTGGAGGGCCGTACGGTTATCGCTATGCAGGGGCGGTTCCATTTTTATGAAGGCTACAGCATGAAGAAGGTTGTGTTCCCCGTATATGTGATGCGGGAGCTAGGGGTAAAAACACTGGTTATCACCAACGCGGCAGGCGGGATGAACCGTAATTTCCGTGCCGGAGACCTGATGCTGATCTCCGACCACATCAATATGACCGGGGCCAGTCCTCTGATAGGGCCGAATGATCCTGAGCTGGGTGTGCGCTTCCCCGATATGTCCCAGGCTTACAACCGGGAGTACCGCGTCCTGGCCAAAAAGCTGGCGGAGGAGGTGCGGGATGATGCAGGTCAGCCTCTGGTTCTGCAGGAGGGCGTGTATTGCGGTATCAGCGGTCCCGCTTATATGACTCCGGCGGAGCTGATGATGCTGGCCCGTGTAGGCGGGGACGCTGTAGGCATGTCGACGGTGGGCGAGGTTATTGCGGCCAGTCACGGCGGGTTGAAGGTGCTGGGAATCTCCTGCATCACCGATATGGCCATCGGCGAAGAACTGGAGCCCTTGACCCACGAGCAGGTGATGGAGGTAGCCAACCGCACCAAGCCCAAATTCCAGGCGCTGGTGAAGGCTTTTGTGCGGCAGGTAGAGGTTTAACAGCAGAAAAACTCCATACATGGAAAAGACTACTCGGCACCGTGAATGTTTATCGGGAATGAGTAGTCTTTCTTTCACTTTTAACGTAAAGGGGCGCTATTGATGCGTACAGTGGATCTGATCCAGAAAAAAAGAGACGGCCATGAGTTGGCCCGGGAGGAAATCCAATTTCTGATTGAGGGATATACCAAGGGGGAGATTCCCGATTACCAGATGGCGGCATGGGCGATGGCGGTGTTTTTCCGGGGGATGAGTGCCCGTGAGACGGCGGACCTGACCTTGGCCATGGCGGCTTCCGGCGATATGCTGGATTTAAGCCCGATTCTCGGGATCAAAACAGACAAGCATTCCACCGGCGGTGTAGGTGACACGGTTACCCTGGTGCTGGCTCCTCTGGCAGCGTCAGCCGGTGTCCCTGTCGCCAAAATGTCCGGGCGTGGTCTGGGCCATACAGGGGGAACGATTGACAAGCTGGAATCCATTCCGGGCTTCTCCACCGAGATGTCTCCGGAGGACTTCATCCGGCAAGTGAACACCCACGGGGTGGCGGTGATCGGCCAGTCCGGCAACATTACGCCGGCGGATAAGAAGCTTTACAGCCTGCGGGATGTTACGGGAACGGTGAATTCCATTCCCCTGATCGCCAGCTCCATTATGAGCAAGAAAATTGCCGCAGGGGCAGATGCCATTGTTTTGGATGTGAAAACCGGCAGCGGTGCCTTTATGAAAACACTGGAGGACTCCATCCGGCTGGCGGAGGCTATGGTCAGCATCGGCACGGAAACGGGACGGGAGACGGTGGCGGTGATTACGGATATGGAGGAGCCTTTGGGGACGGCTGTAGGGAATGCCCTGGAGGTGCGGCTTGCTGTGGAGACCCTACAGGGCAAGGGACCCGCGGACCTGGTGGAAACCTGTCTGACATTAGGCTCCCATATGCTGGTGCTGGGCGGCAAGGCGGACAGCGCCCAAGAAGCCAAGGACATTCTGAAGAGCAAGCTGTCTTCCGGGGAAGCCTTGGCCAAATTCAAGGAATTTGTAGCGGCTCAAGGGGGAGATCCGGCGGTTGGAGACGATCCGAACATGCTTCAGGTATCGTCCCGTCATGTAACAGTTCCGGCGCCGCGGGGCGGTTATGTGGGGCATATAACAGCAGAGGAAATCGGATTGGCCGCCATGGAGCTGGGTGCAGGACGGGAAACCAAGGAATCTGTGATTGACCTTTCGGTGGGCGTGCAGCTTTTGCGCAAAACGGGGGATGCTGTTCAAGAGGGTGAAGGACTGGCGGTGCTGTATGCCAAGGAAGGACAGAGCCAGGAGGCGCTGGACCGTATTGCCAAGCGGGTTCAGAACGCGTATCTGCTTCAAGATGAGGCGCCGGAGCACCGGAAGCTGGTTCATGCTGTAATCAGCAAAAATGGGGTAAGCTACCCGTGAGGAAAGGCGGCGGATGAAGGATGAACGGTTTTATGGAGCGTTTTCCGAGTCTGACCCGTCCTGTTCTGATTGAGCAGCCGTTAGTGGAGCCGTCGGCGGACGTGACCGATGCTTTTGCTTGGGACGAGGTGGCCTGCCGGAAGACAGGGAGCGGGGAGCTTCCCCCTTTGGTGCGGATCTGGCGCCATCCCCGGGCATTGGTGCTGGGATTAAGGGACCGCCGGCTTCCCTATGCCGGAAAAGCCATGGAGACCCTCCGCCAGGAGGGCTTCTCCGTTGGGGTCCGGAACTCCGGAGGAGCTGCGGTTCCGCTGGATTCGGGAGTGGTCAATATCTCGCTGGTACTCCCTTATGTACAGGGGGCAAGAATGGATTTCCACCAGGAATTCCGCTTGATGGCGAAGCTGATTGCCGATGCGGTCAAACCTTGGAGCAGTGAGGTGCAGGCGGGGGAAATCCGGGGTTCCTTCTGTCCGGGTGATTATGATCTGGCCTTGTCCGGGCGGAAGTTTTGCGGCATTGCCCAGCGGCGGCAGCTAAAGGCATGTGTGATCTCCGCTTTTGTTCTGGTGGAAGGCAGCGGAGAGGCGAGGGGGCAGCTGGCGCAGCGGTTCTACAAGGAGGCCACGGGCGGGGCTTCCCATACGGATGATCCCGGGGTGGTGCCGGACAGCATGGCCAGTCTCCAGGAACTGGCGGGAGTTCCTTCGGCAGAGGATTTTGTGGATAGCTTGCGGAAGCTGCTGGGGGCGGAGGAAGCGGCCGGCAAAGATGGGACCGGGACTTTTGACTTAGTAAAACGTCCAGAATTGGATAGCATGAGGGATGAATTGAAACGAAGATATGACCATGATTAAGTAAAAAGTTATATATTTTTGTCTTTTTTCAGAAAATACCTCGAAAAATTCGTTTTTCTTCGCAGGATGTCTTAGAATGGGGTAAAGGCGGTCTTATTGAAAATGATTCTCATTACAGACAAGAGTAAGGAGTGGAAATAGGATGGAAAACCGCTACGAAGCCATACTGAAAGAGATGGAGCCCCTATCCGTTCTGTCCCCTGACGGAGAGATCATTCCCGGACAGGAAGCGCCCGCGCTGGAGGATAAGCAATTGCTGGAGCTGATGCGCCGCATGGTATTTACCCGTACTTGGGACCAGCGTGCCGTAAGCTTGAACCGCCAAGGAAGACTGGGCTTTTATGCGCCTGTATCGGGCCAGGAGGCCAGCATTGTGGGAACCGGGTTCCCACTGGTGAAGGAAGACTTTGTTTGCCCCGGTTACCGGGATATGCCCCAATTGTATTGGCACGGACTGCCTATGGCCAATGCATTCCTATATTCCCGCGGACACCAGGAGGGCGGACGGATTCCGCAAGGTGTGAATATTCTCCTGCCGCAGATTATTATCGGCGCCCAGATCGTCCAGGCTGCCGGAGTTGCCATGGGACTCAAGAAACGCGGCACCACCAATGTAGCCATGGCGTACACCGGTGACGGCGGTTCTTCTCAGGGAGATTTTTATGAGGGGATGAACTTCGCCGGTGTCTATAAGCTTCCGGTGGTATTCGTCGTGCAAAATAACCATTATGCCATTTCCACACCGCGTTCGAAGCAAACGGCTGCCGCGACCATTGCGCAAAAAGCGGTGGCTGCAGGCATTCCGGGCGTTCAAGTGGACGGGATGGATATTCTGGCTGTATATAAGGCTGCATCAGAAGCGGTGGAGCGTGCCCGCAGAGGCGAAGGCCCTACCCTGATCGAGACACTGACCTATCGTTTTGGACCCCATTCCATGTCCGGAGACGATCCCACCAAATACCGCACCAAGGATGAACAAGGAGAGTGGGAGGTTAAGGATCCTCTGGTCAGGTTCCGCCGCTTTTTGGAAAAGAAGGGCTTGTGGAGCGAAGAGCAGGAAATGAAAATTGTGGAGGAAGCCAAAGCGGAGGTGGCCAATGCCATCAAGCAGGCTGAGGCTGCAGCGCCTATGACGGTGGAAGGGTTAATCGACAGCATGTTCGAAACCACTCCCGCTTACCTGGAAGAGCAGAAGGAATATTTCAGAGGGATTTAACATAGACCGACTATCGGCGGAAAGGACGGGAGAAACAATATGGCGCAGATGACAATGATTCAAGCGATAACCGACGCCATGCGGGTTGAATTGGCGAGAGATTCCAACGTGCTGGTGTTTGGTGAGGATGTAGGCCGCGTCGGCGGCGTTTTCCGGGCAACAGAAGGGCTTCAGAAGGAATTTGGGGAAGAGCGGGTATTCGATACTCCTTTGGCGGAATCGGGAATCGGAGGGCTGGCGGTAGGGCTTAGCGTTCAAGGCTTCCGTCCCATTGCGGAAATCCAGTTTATCGGATTTGTTTTCGAAGTAATGGATTCTATCAGCGCCCAGGCTTCCCGCCTCCGGTACCGCTCAGGCGGACGTTACAATGCCCCCATTGTGTTCCGGACTCCCTTCGGCGGAGGCGTTAAGGCTCCTGAGCTTCATACGGACAGCTTGGAAGGACTGTTTATGCAGACTCCCGGGCTGAAGGTGGTTGTCCCCTCCAATCCCTATGATGCCAAGGGGCTCTTAATCAGCGCTATCCGCGATAATGATCCGGTATTTTTTATGGAGCATCTGAAGCTGTACCGCGGCTTCCGGGGGGAGGTCCCGGAAGGGGAATATACCGTTCCCATCGGTAAAGCCAACGTGGTCCGGGAAGGCACCGATGTAACGGTGCTGGCGTATGGCGCGATGGTGCATACGGCGGTGAAGGCGGCTGAGGAGCTGGAGAAAACCAGAGGTGCCAAGGCCGAGGTCATCGATTTGCGCTCCCTCGTACCTTTGGATACCGACACTATTCTGGCTTCCGTTAATAAAACGGGCCGTGTGGTGGTTGTTCAGGAGGCTCAGCGTTCTGCTGGAGCCGCGGCGGAAATTATCGCCAGAATCAACGAAAAAGCGATTCTCCAGCTGGAGGCGCCGGTTATCCGGGTAACCGCTCCGGATACGGTGTTTGCATTCGGCCAGATTGAGGATAAGTGGCTGCCTGATCCTGCCAGAGTGCTGGCGGGTATGAATACGGTTCTCGATTTCTAGAAAGGAGGGTTTAACGATGGCGCTATTCGAATACCGGTTCCCCGAGCTGGGGGAAGGTCTTCATGAGGGTGAAATTGTAAAGTGGCATATTAAGGCCGGAGACAAGCTGGAAGAGGACCAGGTTATGATGGAGGTCCAGAACGATAAAGCAGTGGTTGAGGTGCCTGCCCCTATTTCGGGGAAGGTACTGGAGGTAAAAGCGGCAGAAGGCAGTGTTGCCCATGTGGGCGATATAGTGGCTGTATTCGAGGTGGAGGGCGAAGGTACGGCTCCTGCTCCTGAAGCTGCAGCAGCACCTGCAGCCACGCCTGAAAACCCGGTGCCTGCGGCAGCACAAGTTCCAACTGCATCTGCGGCACCTGCTGCTGTGGCGGCTTCGGCGCCTGTTCAGGACCGGCGCCACGTAATGGCTACTCCCGGCGTGCGCAAGTTCGCCCGGGAACAAGGTGTAGATTTGACCCGCCTTCAGGGCTCCGGCAAAAACGGCCGGATCACTCGCGAGGATGTTACAGCAGCCGCCTCCGGCGTTGGCCAAACGGCAGCACCCGCAGCAGCGGAGGCTGCAAGTGTGGCAGCCCCGGCAGCCCAAGGCGCTGCGCCTGCTGCATCGGCGGCTCCGGCCGTAGCTGACGCAGCGGAGGAGCGTGTGCCTCTGAAGGGTGTCCGCAAGATTATCGCCCAAGCGATGGCCAAGTCGGTGTATACGGCTCCTCACGTAACCGTTATGGACGAGGTGGATGTATCCAAGCTGGTGGCCTTCCGCCAGCGGCTGAAGCCCATTGCCGAGAAAAAAGGCGTCAAGCTGACTTATCTGCCTTTTATCGTGAAGGCTGTAGTGGCTGCTCTGAAGCAGTACCCTGCTTTGAACGCTTCCATCGACGACGAGCGCAGTGAAATTGTATATAAAAAGAACTTCCACGTGGGTATCGCTACGGATACCGATAACGGGCTCATTGTGCCGGTGGTGACCAATGCCGACCGCAAGAGCATGTGGACCATTGCCGCCGAAATCAGCGAGCTGGCTGTCAAGGCCAGAGAGGGCAAGCTCTCCCCTGCGGAAATGAAGGGCAGCACCTTCTCCATCACCAATATCGGCTCAGCCGGCGGACAATTCTTCACCCCAGTCATCAACTGGCCGGAGGTGGCCATCCTGGGCACCGGACGGATTGCCCAGAAGCCGGTGGTCCGTGACGGCGCACTTGCTATCGGGGATGTGATGGCCTTGTCCCTGAGCTTCGACCACCGTTTGATCGACGGGGCTACGGCCCAGCATGCAGTGAATCTCATCAAGCAGCTGTTGTCCGATCCCGAGCTGCTGGTTATGGAGGTGTAAGGCGATGGTTGTTGGAGAATTTACCACGGATATTGATGTACTGGTGATCGGCGCCGGTCCCGGCGGTTATGTGGCGGCTATCCGCGCCGCCCAATTGGGCCGGAAGGTGACCATTGTGGATAAAGCCGAGGTAGGGGGCGTTTGCCTGAATCGCGGATGTATCCCCTCCAAAGCGCTGATTTCGGCAGCCCATCATCTGGAGGCCGTTCAGCACGGCGACACGATGGGAATCAAGGCTGAGGGGGTTTCCGTCGATTTCGCCAAGGTCCAGGAATGGAAAGGCGGCATCGTCAAGAAGCTCACCGGTGGTGTTGGCGGGCTTTTGAAGGGGAATAAGGTGGAGATTCTCTCCGGCGAGGTTCTTTTTATGAGCCCCAATGAGGTCCGGGTGGTCAGCGGCTATGACAGCGCCCGGTACCGCTTTGTGGATTGTATTATCGCCACAGGCTCCCGGCCTATCGAGCTGAAGACCTTCCCCTTCGGGGACCGGATTCTCGATTCCACAGGCGCGTTGAGCCTGGACCATGTTCCCGAGAGCCTGATCGTCATCGGCGGCGGCTACATCGGCATCGAGCTGGGCCAGACCTTCTCCAAGTTCGGCTCCAAGCTGACCATTCTGGAGGGCTCCGACGCCATCCTGCCGGGCTTCGAGAAGGAATTCTCCTCTCTGGTGGCCAAAAAGCTACAAAAGGCCGGCGCAGTCATCGAAACCGGAGCCATGGCGAAATCTGCCCAGACCTCGGAGAAATCCGTGACGGTTACCTATACCGTTAACGGGGAGGAACGGCAGGCAACGGCAGAATATGTGCTGGTAACCGTAGGCCGCCGTCCCAATACGGATGAGCTGGGTCTGGAGATCGTGGATATGAAGCTTACGGAACGTGGATATATTGAGGTGGACGAAAAGGGTCAAACCAGCGT
Source organism: Bacillota bacterium (assembly GCA_023386955.1). Lineage (GTDB taxonomy): Bacteria > Bacillota > Bacilli > Paenibacillales > NBRC-103111 > Paenibacillus_AR > Paenibacillus_AR mesotrionivorans. The sequence continues at coordinate 3,885 of JAEWIS010000008.1, read as the reverse complement.
CCCCCATATTTATGCCATCGGTGATATTGTGGCAGGGCCCGCCCTGGCCCATAAAGCTTCTTATGAAGGAAAAGTTGCTGCGGAAGCCATCGCCGGGCACCCCAGCGTGGTGGATTACAAGGCCATGCCTGCTGTCGTCTTCTCCGACCCGGAAATCGCCGGTGTCGGCTTAAGCGAAACTGAGGCTAAAAAGGAAGGCTACGAGGTCGCCATCGGCAAGTTCCCGTATGCCGCTAATGGCCGCGCGCTTTCGCTGGGGAGTGCGGAAGGCTTTGTTAAGGTAGTTGGCGACAAGAAAACCGGCCTGGTGCTGGGTGCGCAGGTGGTAGGTCCGGAAGCCTCCAACCTGATTGCCGAGATTGGGCTGGCCATCGAAATGGGGGCCACTTTGGAGGATATCGCGTTAACCATCCATGCCCACCCCACATTGGCCGAGATGGTCATGGAAGCCGCCGAAGGCGCATTGGGCCAGGCGATTCACCAAATCAACAAATAAATGCATTGCTAAACACAAACAAGACCTTTCTCCATAAACAGGGGAAAGGTCTTTTGTTTGATTATCCTTCCGCTAACGGATTCTTTGCTTCTCCGCCAGATGCTGCTGCGCCATCCGGATCATTTCCTTGACCATGGCGCCTCCGATTTTGCCGCCGATCCGTCCGGCATCCTCGGTTTTTAGCTGGCCGTTGTCCCCTTGGGAGAGCGGGATGCCCATGGATTGGGCGACCTCGAATTTGACCTGGTCCGGTTCCTGCAGGTTGACCGCATACCCCTCCTGCCTCATCACATCGGCTTTGAAGGCGTTGATGGCCGAAGGCGAAACAGGGTAGGCATATTGTCTGCTTTTACGTCTGCCCATAATGTTGCCCCGCTTTCATTCAAATTTGGGATGGGGAAGATGGGTGCTGACCATAGTGTTTGTCCATTCTCCCCGGTTCATACCGGGTTGGCGAGTAAACGAAAACCCTCCACTATAGCACCAGACTTGGGGCGGGCGGTACAATAGACGTAACGAACCTTAGCTTAGCCCCGGAGGCGATTACTAATGAACAGCTATAAAACCGTCGAGCTTGCCCGTGTTAACGGGATTCACCCCAATACTGTCCGGCTGTATGAAAACTTCGGATTTATTTCGAAGCCTTCACGCCAGCCCAACGGCTACAGATTATTCACCGATTTGCATATGGAACAGATGAAGCTGATCCGGATGGCCTTTGCTGTTGAGGTGCTGCAGAACGGCCTCCGCAAAAAAACCATCGCTATTATTAAAGCTTCGGCAGCGGAGGATTATATAGAGGCAATTCGTATTGCGGAAGCTTACCGCTGCCAAATCCGGGAGGAGCAGAGGCATGCTGAAGAGGCGGTGCAGTTGGTGGAGGAGCTGCTCACGGATCACAGGCTGGCTGAATTCCGGACAGCGTTGACGCGGCAGGAGACTGCCAAACAGTTGAACATTTCTATGGACGCTTTGCGGAATTGGGAAATGAATGGGCTCTTGACCGTGAAACGTAAGCAGAATGGGTACCGGGTATATTCCGGTGAAGATCTCCGGAGGCTTAAAATCATCCGCGCCCTTCGCGGTGCCAATTATTCGCTGTCCGCTATTCTGCGTATGCTGTCTGGCCTGTCGGGCGGCGCTTCCCTGCCTGACCTGCGCATGACCATCAATACGCCGCGGGAGGACGACGAAATTATCTCCGCCTGCGATACCCTGTTGACCTCGCTGGAGGCCGCTGCCTGCAATGCGGATACCATGCTGGCCCATCTGCACCGGATGAAGCTTTCCTTTTCTCCCAACCCTCCACTTTAACACCAGACATTTCTTGAATGCTATTCTTTTTGTGCCGGCAAAAAGAAGGAGGTTTTCAGGTGGAAACGACTATCCATATTGAGCGTTTATGCAAATCCTACGGCGCTGTCCGGGCTGTGGAACATCTGGGTTTTACCGTCCGACGCGGGGAGGTGTTCGGATTGCTGGGGGCGAATGGTGCGGGAAAAAGCACGGCCATTGAATGTATCCTTGGCACCAAAAGCTACGATTCCGGGGCTGTTTCGGTGTTGGGCATGGACCCTCTGAAGGACCGGAAGCGGCTTTTTGAACGGGTGGGTGTGCAGTTCCAGGAGGCGAAGTATCAGGACAAAATCAAGGTAGCCGAGCTGTGCGGAATGACTAGGGCGCTTTACCGGAACCCGGCGGACTACCGGAGCCTGCTGCAGAGGTTCGGTCTGTCGGACAAAGCCGCAAGCCTGGTTAGCGAGCTGTCGGGAGGGGAGAGGCAGCGGCTTTTTATTGTGCTGGCTCTTATCCCTAATCCTGAGGTGGTGTTTCTTGACGAATTGACTACCGGATTGGACGCCCGGGCACGCCGGGATGTCTGGCAATGTCTTAGCGAGCTGAAAACTGGGGGGCTGACCATCCTGCTGACCTCCCATTTCATGGATGAAGTAGAGGCATTGTGCGACCATTTGATGATTTTGAAAAAGGGCAAGACGGTTTTCTATGGAACGGTCCGGGAGGCCATCACCTCGAGTCCCTGCGAAACCCTCGAGGATGCATACTTGTGGTATACGGATGAGGAGGTGACCGGACGTGCGGATCTTCAAAGCATTGTTTAAGACCGAGTGTAGGCTGGCGCTGCGGGGGATGGATTTGCTTATTTTCTCCATTTGCATGCCGGTTGTGGTGATGGTGATCCTGGGGATTATATACGGCAGTAAGCCGGCCTTCGAGGGGGCTGACTATTCGTTTCTGGAGCAATCCTTCGGGGCGGTGGCGGCGATTGCCGTTTGTGCGGGAGGGGTCATGGGGCTGCCATTAGTGATATCGGATTACCGGCAGAAAAAAATTCTCAAGCGCTTCAAGGTCACTCCGGTAAGCCCGTCTATGCTACTGGCGGTCCAGGTTAGCGTTTATGCGCTTGCATCGGTTATCTCGCTGGTGCTGGTGTATGCCACCGCGGCGCTGTTTTTCGGATACCGGATGGAGGGCAGCTGGCTGACCTTTCTGGGCGCTTACCTGCTGGTGCTGCTTTCTATTTACAGTATCGGTTTATTGGTAGGCGGGACAGCGTCTGATATCAAAACAGCGGGAGTGTGGGCCAGTGTACTGTATTTTCCGATGCTGGTGTTTTCGGGGGCAACCCTTCCATATGAGGTGATGCCCGGTGTGCTGCAAAAGGCCGCCGACGTGCTTCCATTGACCCAAGGCATCAAGCTGATGAAGGCAGCATCCTTAGGTCTGCCGGCGGAGAGTGTTTTGCTTCCGCTCGCTGTGATGGCGGGTCTGGCACTTATATGCTCGATGGCGGCGGTCCGGTTTTTCAAGTGGGAGTAAGGAGAGAAAAGCCTTCCAAGATGTCTGGTGAATTGGAAGGCTTTTTCTTATAGGATTCAATATTTCGAAAATTGGAACTTTCAGCATGGGGGTTGCGATTCTTAGGACCTATGTGGTAAGGTATGTCTTGTCACTTCTTCGGTGAAAAAAACAATATAAAAAGATGCTTGACGAAATATGTCGAACATGATATATTGTTATTCCGGCGGTGAAACGCTGGCGAAGTAAGCTGATAATGAATAGTTAGCTCCTTGAAAACTGAACAACGAGCAGCAAAATAATGAAGCCAAACGTTTCGGCCCCATAAAGTGAAGCAAAGCTTTCGTAGCCTAGCCAAGTACTTTACGGGGACCCCAAGAGATTGGGAAAATGAGCTTTTAATCAGCTCTAACATAACGGTCCTTCGGGGCCACTTTTATGGAGAGTTTGATCCTGGCTCAGGACGAACGCTGGCGGCGTGCCTAATACATGCAAGTCGAGCGGGTTTGTTCCTTCGGGGACAAGCTAGCGGCGGACGGGTGAGTAACACGTAGGTAACCTGCCCATGGGAC
>JAEWIS010000061.1 GCA_023386955.1 Bacillota bacterium | reverse complement strand
TAGAATGCATAGTAACAGCTCTCCTTTGCTATGTAGCTCTGAAATGGGTGGTGGTCACTTTCCATTTTAACCTACGACAGTAGCAATTTGGAGGGCTGCCCTTTGTTTACGTTCATCTTAGCTAGCGGACGGAGACGACGGCCTCTTCCCGCGCTTTTAAGTTCCTCATTTTGTCACACGATTGACAAAAATTCGCGATGTTGCTTTAATTAGATAGACCCTTGAGGTTGAACATACAAAGAGAGAGACAAGATACGGGAGGATGGGAATCGTGGAGGCTTCCATGAAGGCTGGAACAGCCGTGAAAGAAAGAGATACAGAGCAAGAAGCACAGCAGTATAAAGTATTCCCGATTTTGTTCGCCATGCTGCTCAGCGGTTTTATCGGCCTGTTTGGAGAAACGGCATTAAACGTAGCATTAACTCCGTTAATGGGCTTGCTCCAGGTTGGGCCCACCACCATTCAATGGTTAACCACCGGTTATCTGCTGGTGCTAGGCGTTCTAGTGCCTGTTTCGGGTTTGCTGCTGCAGTGGTTTACTACCAGACAGTTGTTTACAGCATCGCTGATTTTCTCCATTGCCGGCACTTTGGTGGCGGCCATGGCTCCCAGCTTCGAAATTCTGCTGGTAGCCAGAGTATTGCAGGCCGTGGGTACTGCCTTGCTGCTGCCGCTGATGTTTAATACAATCCTCGTGATTTTCCCTATTGAAAAACGCGGCGCCGCCATGGGGCTGATCGGCCTTGTGATTATGTTTGCTCCCGCAAGCGGACCCAGCATTGCAGGGCTTATTCTGGCCAATTTCAGCTGGCATTGGATTTTCTGGATCTCGCTGCCGTTTTTCCTGATTTCCTTGGTCAGCGGATTGATGTTCCTCCCGAATATCTCCAAGCTGACGAAGCCTAAAATTGATGTGTTGTCCATTATTTTATCCACCTTGGGCTTCGGCGGTATCGTATACGGCTTCAGCAGTGCAGGAGGCCATGGAGAAAGCGGGGGCGGCTGGTCGAGTCCGGTGGTCATCGCTACATTGGTAGTAGGCGCAGTGTCCTTATTGCTATTCAGCATCAGACAACTGCGGATGAAAGAGGCGATGATGGATCTGCGTGCCTTCCGTTACCCCATGTTCACCATTGGACTGATCCTGATCTTCATAGCAATGATGATGCTGCTGTCATCTATGCTGATTCTCCCCATGTACATGCAGCAAGGGATGGCCGTCAGCGCCTTGACAGCAGGGCTGGTATTACTGCCCGGAAGCTTGCTCAACGGCTTTCTGTCTCCGGTGATGGGACGCCTGTTTGACAAATTTGGCCCCAAATGGCTTGTGATTATAGGACTGGTTATCGTCGCGGCAGCTCTCTATATGTATACAGGTATCAATCCGGGGACATCCCTGGGAATGATTATTACCCTGCATATTGTCATGATGATCGGTATCTCCATGATTATGATGCCGGCCCAAACCAATGGACTGAACCAGCTGCCGCCTGAATATTATCCTCATGGTACAGCGATTATGAACACTCTGCAGCAGGTCTCCGGCGCCATCGGCACGGCAGTAGCCGTCAGCATCCTGGCCGCAGGACAATCCAGCTATCTCAAGGGTGTGACCAACCCGGATAGCCCGGAGCAAAAGCTGGCAGGTTTTACCTCCGGCGTACAGAATGCGTTTATGTTTGCTATGGTGCTATGTCTGCTTGGCCTTGCGATCTCCTTCTTCGTGAAGCGGGTGAAGGTGGGCAAACACGCTACAAAGCACGTGGGGCATTGATAGAAGAATAGAATCATACATTCGCCCGTCCCTATGGACGGGTTTTTTTATATTCGAGCCTGGGCATGGACATTGGCATTTTTCGGTCAAAAAAAACAATTTATGGGTCAATCCATAGAACCCTTCTATTCTTCCATTCATATAATTAAGCGAATAGATTAATAGGAGGGATAAACCATTGGAAAAGAAAATGGCCATTAAAAAAGCAAAGCCCAAAAATGTTTCCCGGCGAACTGTATTTCGTACAGCGGTCAGCTTCAGCTATGATGCCTCTGCTACGAGAAATCCCAATTGGAGAAGCAGGTGCGGCTGTGACCAGACCAGTACCTGCAATACTCTCCAATGGGGCCAGTCTTATATCAGGTTTAATAACCAAAGCGGCAGATACAAGATAAGAGTTTATCTTCGTTCTTATGGAAAACAGACATGGTGGAATCCGAATCGAACCTTTGCAGAAAATTGGAATTTATTTGTAGCCGCACCCAGCACTTATATCCGGTTCACCTCCGGCATTATTGAACCCCGTGCAAGTGCAGCCGGATATTTTCGTAACGGCAACAACGATACAAGTGGCGGCGGGCAAGCCGGTACAATCGGAATTGAGATATTTGATACTAATGGAGTCCGTGTCAATCGGATATTTTTCTGGCCACCCAATTGGGATCCGTGGGGAATGTTATGGATGAGATGCGGACATGACTACAACTTCAATTTCTTCGAAAAATGATAGGTTAAGAGCAGTACAATAGTTTCCCTTGAGAGTGGGCTTACCCCACTCCTTTTATTTGGAAACGGAATTACAATATATGGGTGGTTCTCTTAAAAACAAGGAGGTGAATTTAGGAAGTGGCGTGATTAGGATGGCCTGCTTATTGTGCGCATTACTGTCAACGCTTACATAAGACAATAAGCAGAAATAGGACGGACAAATAAATGATTCTGGGAGGCATTTATGAGGAAAAGAAGTTTATTGATTGTCTTATTGCTTACCGTTATGCTCACAGGTTTAATCCCGCAGATGGCCGCTGCGGAAGAAACGTTTGAGCAATTCATTACCACTTCTGCAGGCGCCGAAGCTCCGCTTCAGAATATGGACGCCTCCGAGCCTTCATTGGAAGCAGCTGCGGCAGGACCTACCGTGCTGCAGAACTATCCCATGCCCTCCATTTACACCGCCTCCAGTGTATTTTCCTTACAAGTTAACGGCAGCAATGTGCCGGTAATCAGCTATGTGGGGGATTATGACTATGCGCAATTTTCTTTTTCCGGAAGCATCAATCTTGAGGTTACGGCAAGTGAAAATATCTCCTCCTTTTCCATCAGCCCCATGTCCAAGAACATCAAAGGGACCGTCAGCGGCAAAAAGCTGAGCTTTACCTTGACCTCCTCCACCTATGTCATCGTTAAAATTAACAATCTCAAGAAAATCGTCATTGCCGCGGATCCGTTGGAAACGGATATTCCCGCTTCTTCGGGCCCGGGCATCTACAATGTAACCAGTTCTCCCTATAATGCCAACAGTACGGGTTCTGCAATGGCAACTACTGCTATCCAGAAGGCCATTGACGATGCCAATCAGGCAGGCGGAGGCACAGTATTCATTCCGGCCGGCGTCTATAAATGCGCCAATCTTACGTTAAAAAGCAATGTAACCTTCTACTTGGCGGGAGGCGCCGTTATTGTCGGCACCGGCAGGGGTGAGGACTACCGGAATGACTTTCGGAAGGATTCCCGCAATGCGGACGGCACCTATTTTATCCGGACCGCTGTGGACTCCAGCAATATTACGGTACGGGGACGCGGAACCATTGACGGCAAAGGAATTGAAATGCGGGAGCGTATAATGACGGCTCCGCCGGCAACCCATAAGCAGGGGGAAGGGTTCCTGAATAATCTGCTGGTTCCCATTCAAACCAGCAATTTTACCTTTGACGGTTTAATCCTGCGGGACGCCGGGTTCTGGATGTTCATGGTGGTCCGTTCCGATAACGTGACCATTACCAATTACAAGGGTTTCCAGGATTTGTACAAAATCGAGAATGACGCCCTGGACATTAACGAAAGCCAGAACGTATTGGTCAAGCATGCCATTGCTATATCGGATGACGACACCTATTCCACTAAAACCTGGCCGCAAAAAGGCATGTCCAAGGACTGGCCGGGCGCCATCGAGCATCTGGAAAATGTGGTGTTTGAGGATTGCTTCGCGTGGACCCGGTGCGTAGCCTTCAAGATCGGCATGGGCATCTGCACACCACAGATCGGCGTCACCGTCCGGAATTCGTATGTGTATCAGAGCGCAAGAGCGCTGCTGGTGGATCACGGGTATACCAGCAACACTTTACCCGAAGAAGGCTGGGCAAGGGGGATCACCTTTGAGAATATCGATATCGAGCGTGTCGGCATTAATCAATTCGGGAATTATTGGCTGGGCTTGTCCACCAGCACCTCCGGCAATGTGAGCAGCGTGCTGGTCAGAAATGTCAACGTCCGGGAAACGGGAAGCCAAAAATCCAGACTTTCGGGGAATGTCACAAACGGCGGGATCATTGATGGAGTCACGTTCACGGATGTGTATGTCGGAGGCAAGCTTGCCACAAGCATAGATGACCTGAATATTAACATCGCCAACGAAAATGTGAAAAACGTGATCATTGCTAACTCCAAATCCCCATTGTTCAGCGACGATTTCGAAGACGGAAATGCCAACGGATGGACGGCCGCCGGCGGCACCTGGAATGTGGTTACGGATGACACCAAGGTGTTAACCCAGAAGGCTCTGACGACAGCGCTTATTACGGCAGGCAGCGCCTGGACGGATTATGCCTTTGAAGCCAAGGTTCAGGTGCCTTACACCAATGCCAATGTGGGTATTGCCTTCCGGGTGAAGGATGCCAATAACTACTATATGTACCGCATCAATTCAACGGCCAAAACTCTGGAGCTGTACAAAAGCATTAATGGAACCTTGACCATGGTGTCCAGCACCGATTTTATAGCTGTGCCGAAGCAGTGGTATACCCTTAAGGCAGTTGCAGAAGGGAATACAATCAAAGCCTATGTGGACGGAGCCCTAAAAACCGATTGGACCAATCCGGTTACCGAATTGACATCTGGGAAGGTGGGCTTCCGGACAACCTCTGTGGACGTGCTATATGATGATGCTGTTGTGAGAGCCATTAACCATGCGCCTGTAAACATCGTCTTGTCCAATAGCCGCGTACCCGAAAACACCACGGCAGGAGGAATGGTAGGCATATTCTCCAGCACCGATCCGGACTCTGGCGAAAGCTTTATCTATACGCTGGTGGCAGGCAACGGGGACAATGACAACGGCAGTTTTACTATATCTGAGGGATCTCTGATCCTGGGGATTAAGCCGGATTACGAGGCCAAAAACAGCTACAGCATCCGGGTGAGAAGCCTGGATTCCGGCGGACTCTTTGTTGAGAAAAGCTTCACGGTCCAAATCACGGATGTAAATGAGCCTGTGCCCAATCCCGGATTTACAGTTAGCTTGTTCAGCGACAATTTCGAGGATGGCAATACAGCAGGATGGACTCCCTCCGGAGGAACATGGAGCGTGGAAACAGACGGCAGCAAGGTGCTGGCCCAAAAGGCATCGGCAGCAGCTCTGATCACCGCGGGCAGCGTATGGACGGATTATGTGTTCGAAGCCAAGGTGAAGCTTCCCATTTCCAATGCGAATGCGGGGATTGTTTTCCGGGTCAAGGATGCCAACAATTATTATATGTACCGGGTCAATTCCTCCGCGAGCACATTAGAGCTCTTCAAATGTGTGGACGGAACCTTGACCACTGTATCCAGCACTCCCTTCACAGCTACTCCAAAACAGTGGTATTCCATTAAAGCAGCCGTTCAAGGCAATAACATCAAGGCCTATGTGGATGGAGCGCTGAAAATGGAATGGACCAATCCGGTTACCGAATTAACAACAGGCAAGGTAGGCCTCCGGACAACCTCTGTAGATGTGGTTTTTGATGATGCTTTGGTAAGAGGCCAATAAACCGAATAAACCGCAAGGGACCTGCCGGGAAAGATAAGGCGGGTCCCTTGTTTATACGCGAGGTTCAGTTATTGATACCGCCTGTCTTTTGCTCATGGTCATTACCATTGGCGGTGTAGGCAATCAGCACAATGTTTTGATGGGCCTTGCTGCTGAGTTCGGTTTCAAAGCTTTTGAGAGCTGCGACAGCGGTGTCGTCCAGCTCGGCAGGGCTAAAATCCCGGTATGTCACGTTTATGCCTCCGTCTCGTATAGAATCCTTCGGCTTCAGTATAAACAATGGCAAAGAAAGGGATTCGCGGGCTTGGCGGCGGTTAATACATTTGTCGCAAATATTGTAGATTAGCCGTTCCTCTTCACCGGCAAACCAATAGAATAGCAGAAATAGAATTTATGAAAGAGGGGATGGTTATGGCAGATCCATGCAACCGGACGGCCTCCGGTACCTGTTCGACGGCATTTGGGTTTCAAACCCGCGCCACCGGGCCCGCCTCGCTGGCAGAGGGGTCCAATACACTTGCCCAAGGGAGCTCCACACATGCGGAGGGGTTCCAGACCTTTGCAAGCGGGGATGCTTCCCATACGGAGGGCTCCAATACGGTAGCCTCCAATACTGCAGCACATGCGGAGGGTTATCTGTCCGTAGCCGCCGGGGCAGCAGCCCATGCGGAAGGGCTGATGTCCAATGCGGCCGGGGCCGGGGCGCATAGCGAGGGAATTGGAGCGAAGGCGCTGTTTAATGCTTCCCACGCCGAAGGCTCCAACACGTTCGCTATGAACCTGTTTGCCCATGCGGAGGGTAATCAGACAATAGCCTCCGGGATTGCTTCCCATGCAGAAGGAGAAAACTCGTCTGCCTCCGGAACCACTGCCCACGCAGAGGGGCAGGGGACTTCCGCCACCGGGCAATCCTCCCATTCCCAAGGAGAGGGCACTCAGGCATCGGGCCGTGCGTCACATGCGGAGGGTTTCCAAACCTCAGCCAGCGGTATCTATGCCCATGCGGAGGGCCAACTGAGCATAGCATCAGGGGACCTGTCCCATACGGAAGGGAATCAGACGGTGGCCTCCGGCCAGAATGCCCATGCGGAAGGGGCGCTTAATACTGCCAGCGGATTTACGTCCCACGCTGAAGGAGTTAACACGGTAGCATCCGGTTTTTTTTCCCATACAGAAGGGCAGTCCACCAATGCCAACCTGCTGGAGGGTGTGCACGTGATGGGTCAATTCGGATCCGCCAATGAGCTCTCCTATTCCTGGTATCTGGCCAATGGAACAGATGCAGGGACACCCGGCTTGGCCGCAAAAATCTTAAGCGACGGCAATGTAAAAATTGACGGTACCGTCAGCAGCCCTGCAGCCGATTATGCAGAGATGTTCGAAACGGCGGACGGACAGCCTATCGGCCCCGGGTATTTTGTGACGCTGGAAGAGGATAAGGTACGCACCGCACATGACAGGGACGGTTATATCCTCGGAGTGACCAGCGCCAAGCCGGCTTTCCTGTCAGACAGCGGGGAGCTGCGCTGGAAGGATAAGTTTGTGACTGACGAGTGGGGAGTAACGCTGTACGAAATTGTAATTATACCGCCCGTATTCGATGCCCGTGGTTTGATCGCCGTGCCTGAACGGTCGGTTCGGCGCCCTGTTCTGAACCAGGCCTGGGATTCGGCATTGGAATACATGCCGCGTAGCCGGAGGGAGGAATGGGTTGCCGTGGGCATGCTGGGCAAGCTCCTGGTGCGCGACAACGGGGCATGTTTACCCAACGGGTACTGCCGTCCGGACAGCCGGGGTATGGCTATGCCTTCGGACAACACCGGGTACCGCGTACTGCGGCGCACCGGTCCCAACCAGATTCTGATTTTGTTCCGGTAACAGGGGATGAATGGCAGGCACGGTTAAGTTGACAACAAAGTAAGACAAATGTAGAATACCAATACAGACAGTTGTAGAAAATGGAGGTTCTGTGTTGAGGTCATGAAAAAGCTTCCGGATACTGAGTTTGAAGTGATGAAGGTGGTATGGGCGAATGAACCCCCGATTACCACAAGTGTAATTATGGAGCAGTTGGGCAAGGAAAAGGCATGGAAGGCCCAAACGGTGATTACGCTTATGGTAAGGCTGGTGCAGCGGGGGTTTGTCCGTACCGAAAAAAACGGTAAGGAACGCACCTATTTCCCGATTATCGGCAGAGAAGATTATTTGAAGTTCGAGTCCGGGGATTTTATGGACAGGTTTCATGGGAATTCGTTCAGAAGTCTGGTGGCTATGCTGTATAACGACAAGAAGATTGATGACCATGATCTGGATGATTTGATGCTATGGCTGAAGGAAAAGAGGGACTGATATGCCGGCTTTCCTGGCAACCTTATTGGGCAGTTCTGCTGTCATGTCGGTTTTATCCATAGGCTACCTGGCGGCTGGACCTTATCTTTCCAAACGGTACTCGGCCAAATGGCTGTATTATATCTGGCTCATCGTCATCTTGGGTTGGATTTTGCCGTTCTGGCCCAAGCTTCAGCATCAGCTTCTCCCTGTTTCCCTACCGGAACTGCCCGTTATTCCGGTTATGGAGGAAGCCAATCTGGCGGCAGGCGGGATTCAACACGCGGCATCTATTCCGCTGTGGTGGATTATCGGAGGAGTTTGGGGGATTGGCGCAGCGGTGATTTTGGCGTACAATGTTTGGCGCCATCAGCGGTTTCTGCGCTTGGTCAACCGTTGGGGAGAGGACGTGACCGATCCGAAAGCCTTATTGCTCTTGGAGTCCTTACAGGAGGATATGAACATCCGCAAGCAGGTCCGGCTGGTGTCTTGTTCCTTCATTACCAGTCCCATGATGGTCGGTTTTTTCCGCCCGATGATCTTAATGCCCGCTCTTCCCATGGATGCGGACGAGCTGGCCTTTGTATTCAGGCATGAGCTGATCCACTATAAGCAGCATGATCTATGGTATAAATCACTGGTTTTGGTTACGACCGCCGTCCATTGGTTTAATCCTATTGTATATGTGATGGCCAAGTCTATCGAAGTGCAATGTGAGCTCTCCTGTGATGAGAGACTTGTCCGGGAAACCAGCCTGGAGCAGCGCCAACGGTACAGTGAAACCATCATCAGTCTGATCAAACGGGGAACCAAGCTCCAAACCTCCTTATCCACTCATTTTTACAGGGAGGGCAACAGTGTCCGGACCCGGATCTTCCGCATTATGGACAATACGCCCAAAAAAACAGGCATTTCCCTGCTGTGTTTCGCGCTTGTGGTGATTATGGGGGCAAGAATGGTATTTGCCTTTAGCCCGGCAAACCAAGAGATAGTGGCAGGAACAGCTAAGCAGGAATCCTTTTATAAGCAAAAGAAGAAACAGATCATTGATGTGGATGTACAACGTTTGGAAGGCAGGGCGATGGTACCGATGGCTGGAACCTACAGTCTGCAGGCCGGAGATAAGGTCCGTTATGACATCCGTACGGAATCAGGCAGTCAAGATTTTGTGATCAAGCTTGTCCTTCAGGATAACACCGGCTCGGAGCACAAGGAAACCTGGCTTGCCATGCCCAAACAGGGATTGGAAATAACAGAGGAACAGGCGGGAAGCTACTGCGTGTTCCTCTACAATAAGCAGGAAACGCCGCTTCACGGAATCCAAGGTTTCATCAAAATCATTCGGTAAATCCGAGCAGCCCCGGGCGGCTGCTTTTGTTTTAAAGAAAAGTCCACCAAGAGGAGCTGGAGCGATGGAAACAAAGTTTGCCAAGGATATGCTGACGATGATGCAATTGAAGGCCAATTTGGAAGCTTGTATTCTCGGCAAAGCCGCTGAAATCGAATTGCTTCTGACAGCTGTGCTGGCGGGGGGACATGTCCTGCTGGAGGATGTGCCCGGAACGGGGAAAACCGTTCTTATTAAAGCACTGGCCAGATCCGTACAAGGAGAGTTCCGGAGAATTCAATGCAACCCGGACCTACTGCCGACGGATATTACCGGAGTATCGATTTATCATCCCAAGCTGGAGGCCTTTGTGTTCCGGCAGGGACCGGTGTTTACGCATATTCTCTTGGTGGACGAGATTAACCGTGCGTCTACGAAGACACAATCCGCCTTGTTCGAAGCCATGGAGGAGCATCATGTGACCGTAGATGGAGAATCCCACAGGCTGCCGGAGACGTTTCTGCTGCTGGCCACACAGAACCCTGTGGATTTTGACGGCACCTATGTGCTGCCGGAGGCGCAGCTCGACCGTTTTATGCTGAAGCTTAGTCTGGGTTACCCTGACCGGGAAGCGGAAAAAATGATTCTGTCCACCCATACCACGAACCATCCCGTCAGCCGGCTTGAACCGGTCCTGGATATGGAGGGTTTGCAGGATATTCAAAAACGGGTGAGTCAGATTTATGTGGATGAGGCCATTGCCGATTACGTGGTTGACTTGTCCCGGGAAACCAGGGAGCATACAGCGGTATTCTTAGGAGCCAGTCCCCGGGCGACCATCGCCCTGCTGCAGGCCGCCAAAGCACTGGCTTATTTGCGCAGCCGCACCTATGTAACGCCAGATGATGTGAAATATCTGGTTCCTTATGTATTCGGCCACCGGTTAATTCTCCAGCCCGAGGCAAGGATGGACGGCGGCGCTTTGGATGCTTTGTTTCAATCCATATTCCAGCGGGTGCCGGTTCCGGTCCGGGTGGAACGTTGATGGCAAGGCTGCAGCCGGTAAAGCATGCAGGGAGAATATCCGTGTTGGGAAAAAGGATTCCTGTTTCAGGCCGCTTATTCGGAGTTATTCTGATATTTATCTCCAGTTTATTCTTTATGCTGATACAGGGCGGCGAGCTTGCTGCCATGATTTTCATTATCGTTGCCGCAGTGTGTCTCTATCTGATATTCAGCCGCTGGAGCGGCATCTCACGGGCGGGGATCGTCCGGACCTTCCCGGACGCCGGCCATAACACTCTTATGGAAGCGGGGACACCTCTTAGCGTAAGCCTCCTGATGCAGCTTCCGGGGTATTGGCCCCTCCCTTACCTTCATGTGAAGGAACGGCTGGTCCGCCGGGACGGGGGAGAAGAAGCGGTGGAAACCTTACTTGTTCCCGGCTGGAAGCGGAGAACGGAGGTTACCTACCGGACATCGCCGCTTGCGAGAGGGTTCTACAGCTTCGCAGATACGGAATGTACAACCGGAGATATCTTCGGCTTGTTCCAGCAGCGCAGCCGTTTCGAGTTGACGGATACCATTGCAGTGCTGCCGCAAAAGGTGCATATCCGGGAATGGAAGCAATTAACCCGGATGTTCCAAGGCGGCCGCCATTCTTCCGCAATGGCCCGTTATCCCCGGGAAACCATGCAGCCTAATGGAGTGCGCGAGTTTGTCTCGGGAGACAGACTATCCCGCATTCACTGGAATGCCACCGCCAAAACCGGCGCCTGGAAAACAAGAGAATTCGAGCGGGAGGCTGTCCCCCGGGTGATGATCATCCTGGACAGGGATAAACAAGCCTATCCCAGCCGGGAACATGTGGAGCTGGCTGTTTCCACGGCCATTTCCCTTGCGGATTATACCATCGGGCAGGGCCTGGCAGTGGGACTTCTGTCCGCAGGGAAAAGCTCCACCTATATTGAGCCGAAGCCGGGCACTGCCCACTTAAAAGGAATCGCGAACCATCTGATTGATGTGGAACCGGACAGCGGGCTGCCTCTGATGGAGGTGCTCCGGGAATGGGCAAGAGTCCTTGTCCCCGGTATATTCCTGATTATTGTCTCCCCGCAGTCGGGCATAGCTATGAACCGGTCCTTGGCCTGGATCAAACAGCGTGGGATAAACGGCTGCCACATGTGGATTGCCCCCGGTGTGGCTCAGTCCGGCCGGGAGCAGTGGAGCGGGCCCTTGCGGGCAGCAGGGGCATGGGGGTATGCCATACCATCGCTGGATGAGCTTGCTCTTGAATTGGAGGACCGGATGAAATGAAACAGCAGCGATGGAAGAACAGTTTATGGCGGAATTGGCCGGAAGGGCTTTCGATTGTATTAACGGGTCTGTTTCTCCTGCAGTATGTCCTATGGATGCAGAAGGAAGAGGGAGTTTGGCTGCCGGAAACCGTGACGGTTGTTAAGCTGACGCTCCTCTTCACCGTGTTGACCGAGCTGCTGGTTTTTTTGCCTTGGCTGCTCCGGCAGGTGCTGCAGCTAACGTTCCTTTTCACGATTACCGGCTATATGACCGGCTATGCTCCTGTCTGGCGGAAGCCGGTGGAGCTTACGGACACCGTTCTGCTGATTCAAGAGAATTTTATTCCGTTGGAGCCCTTCATCTGGTTTGCTTTATCCGCATGGCTGATCACCTTGTTTGCGCTCACCATGATGAAGACAAAGAAGCTGGTTATCAGTGCGTTGGTTGTCACTGTGTTTATTTTTGCGGTCCGTGATTCCGTCGGCACTCTTGATCTCCGGGGAGAGGCAGGGGCGGTGATATTCTCCGGCCTGCTGCTTACCATCCTCTGTTTTGCTGCCGAATTGAAAAAAAACAATCCGGAAGGCGGACCGCAGGTTTCCCGTTATGTCCCTTTTATTACGCTGCCTGCGGCCATTCTTCTAATCCTTGTGGTATTTCTCGGTATGCAGGCTCCCAATGTCCGGCCAATGTTAACCGGTCCCTATACCCTCTGGAATAACCTGCAAGCTAACCGCTCCTTCTTATCCGCCGGCGGAAATTCCTCAATCTTTACTCTCGGCGGAGGTGCTGTCTCGGGGTATGGCCGGGATGATTCATCCCTGGGCGGACAGCTGACCTTGAATCAAACGCCGGTGATGTCGGTGGTTTCACCCCAACGCAGCTATTGGCGCGGAGAAACCCGTTCCCGTTATACCGGGGAAGGGTGGATCACCAGTGAGGTGGAGCGTGAAGCGCTGTTGTCCCCTGTCTCTGCCAGGCTGCCAGTGGCCTCAGGGCGGGAGTCGGATTCCTCCCGCCTCCAAACGGTGGAGGTGACCCAAACGGTTACCATGGCTGAAGTAGGAAAGGAATATCCGGTGCTTTTCGGCGCGTATGCCATTGACAGGGTGCGGAGCATCACAACCGATGGCCCGGGCGCAGACTTATCTCTGCTGCAATGGTCACCGCGGTTATCCGAACTGAGATGGACAGGGAGCAGCCAGCGGATTTACCCGGTTTCCTATACCCTGACCTCGAAGATCCCGGTGGTAAGGGAAGAGGATCTGCGCAAGCTCCCGGCGGCTCTCCAAGCCACTGCCGGGCTGGAGGAATATCTGGCGCTTCCGGAGTCACTCCCGGCCCGGGTAAGAGAGTTGGCCTTGCAGGTAACAGCCCCTGGGCAGGACCTCTACGACAAGGTAAAGCGGCTGGAGCAATATCTGGCAACTGCGTATCCCTATACAACTGCGCCTAACTTGAATGCTGGCCAAAGCAAGGACTTTGTGGACCGGTTTCTGTTTGAAATCAAGGAAGGCTACTGTGATTATTTCTCCACCGCTATGGCGGTGATGCTCCGCTCCATCGGCATTCCCTCCCGCTGGGTCAAAGGATTTGCGCCGGGAGAAGCTGTTGCGGAGGGAGAATATCTGGTCCGCAATTCCGACGCCCATTCGTGGGTAGAGGCCTATTTTCCCGGGTACGGCTGGCTTCCGTTCGAGCCGACATCAGGCTTCTCTCTGCCAGTTAATGGTTTGGAAGGGGATGTGGCCGCGGAGCCGGTGCCGGAGGTTTCGACAGAGCCGGAAGCGTCCAGCGCACCGGAGCAGCCTGATCCCGCTGAACCGGCTTCAGCTGCTGCTGACCATAATAGCCGGGGCAGCTTCCTTGGATGGGGAGCAGCAGGTGTGGCTGCAGCAGCCTTTCTTCTGAGCCTCAGTTGGATTTTCCGGCGGCACATCCCATTTTTGCGGAGCATCCGGCCCCCCACCGGCCATTTGAATACAAACCGGCGGGTTTTGCTGGAAGTGGAGCGTTTCCTGCGCGATGCCAGACGCAGAGGCTATTCCCGCAAGGAGCATGAGACCGTAAGGGAAGCCGTTCAGCGTTGGGGCAATGAAGGGAATGGGGCAGCGCCGGACGATGTTGAATCACTTCTGCTGCTGTTTGAGAAAGCCAAGTACAGTGATTTGCCGGTTACGGAAGAGGAGCTTACCGCACTGACCATGAGGATGCAGGAAATCAGGGAGCGGTGGAAAAAAGGAGGAGTTCAGACCGATGTTAAAGCATGATAACAGGAAATGGATGCTGGCGGCCTTTTGGACAGGGATTCTGATGATCGCCCTGCTATTATTCTATAATCTGTGAATCGATGGGCCCGCGTATAGCGGGCTTTTTTATTGGCGGGCAGCAGCGGATCAGCAGCACAAGCAGTGCCCCCCGGAAGAGCAGCTCCTCATACCACACGGACTTCAAGCTCCACCAGCCGGCCTTCAAAAAATCAGACCACCGGTAACCGGAGTTTAGTTCCCAACCTGCGGAGGTGATGGTGGACTCTGTCCATTGGACAACCACACAAACGGCGACTCCAAGGAATAAAGCAAATGCAAATTGCTGTAAGCACGCCAACAGGTTTGTAACCCAGTACGGACAAGGGCTGCTTGACCGTAAATCGGAGCAACACCCATGATAACAGTAGAATATCGATAATGCCGATCATAAAAAACGCTCCTTCAGTTATAAAGTATGGGCTTTATACGCAGGGTGGAGGAACGGGTTTCCACTTCATCCGTACACGGTACTTGATCCTCACCTTTAAATGAGGTATATTGTTTTTACATTGACATTACCGCAGGTCTAAAAAAGGAGGAGCTATGTCACCTCGTACCAAGGAACAGAATGATGCCATCCGGGAAATGCGGATGAGCCAAATTATGCAAGCGGCGGCAGACATCTATTTGGAGAAGGGCATTCATCTGGAGATCCGGGATGTTGCCGTGAAGGCGGAGCTGGGTTACGGAACGGTGTATCATTATTATAAGAATAAGCACATGCTTCTTGAGGATTTGCTGTGGGATGCCCTGGCTCGAACGGAGGAGGCCGTTGCTCCCGTCTTGACGGGCGAGGGGAATTCGTTGAAGCGCGCAGCGTCCTTCTCCAGACTGCTCCTGAAGGCATGTATTCAGGATCCTTCCGTATTTATTCTGCTCAAAACGGTTGCGGACAATTTCCATCACTTCCCGGGGAACCGGTTCATCAAGCTGTTTGAGAATTTCCAGGAACGGATTTACCTGCCGTTTGCGGGAATGATCCTGGAGGGAGCCGGGTCTGATGCGTCGCCGGAGAAAACTGCGAATCAGATATTTGGCTCATTAGTTGGGTGCGCCGCCTTGAACATCCATCACAATATGCGCCATGAGATGGATGTGGACGGCATCGTCAGTATGATTTTTTCAGGCATACAGCAGAAGGGGAGTTTTGAATGGTTATCCTGAAATCAAAAGCAGAGATTGAGGATATGAAAAAAGCGGGCGGCATCGTTGCAGCGTTCCATCAGGCGATTGCCGGGATGATCCGGCCTGGGATTACGACCCACGAGATCGAGTCATTTGCCGTGCGGTTCCTGAAGGAACATAACGCCCGGGCGTATACCGTTGGTTATAACGGCTATCCGTTTGCCACCTGCGCATCAGTCAACGATGTGATTGCCCACGGGTTTCCCAACCGGAAGCCTCTGCAGGAGGGTGATATTGTCAAAATTGACATCGTCGCGGAGGCGGACGGGTGGATCGGCGATTCGGCATGGTGTTATGCGGTAGGTGAGATATCGGAGGAAGCCCGTAAGCTGATGCGGGTGACCAAGGAATGTTTGTATCGGGGTATCGAAAAAGCGGTTCCCGGAAACCGGATCGGCGATGTGATGCATGCGGTTCAATCCCATGCCGAGCAAAACGGCTTCTCCGTGGTGCGCGATCTGCTTGGCCATGGAGTCGGAAGGGCGATGCATGAGGAGCCGAGTTATCCCCATGTGGGGTACCCGGGCAAAGGCTTCCGGCTGAAGGAAGGCATGGTGTTCACCATCGAGCCCATGCTGAATGCGGGGAAAGCAGCCATGAAGGTGGATGCCGACGGATGGACCGCCCGAACCGTAGACGGTTCGTTATCCGCACAGTACGAGCATACCATCGCGGTAACGGCAGAGGGCCCGATTATTTTAACGGAGCAAAAGTAAACCCGCACCACACACAAATTACAGTCCGCACAGCCGCAGAAATGCGGCTTTTTTGCGTTTGCGGGGGCAAACACAGCCCCTAGTGATACTGAGCTCCGCAGGCTATATTTCTAACGGCGGTGAGAGCCGCTATTTGCCCCAAATCGGGGTCCTGCAAAATCTAACGGAAGCAGGAGACGCTATTGGGCTCAAAAAGGCCTCCCGGAGGAACATTTTACCGAAATAGCGGCTGTGGCCGCCGTTAGATTTTGGGAAGGGCTGTTTTCGCGAAAATAGAGGCTTATACGTTCGTTAGAAGCTCTCACAAGAAAATCCAACTTTCCAACAAAAAAACCGCACTTCTTGGAAGCGGCTGCATCATCTCCATCAAGAATTTGCAAAAAAACGGATATGAAACTCCGTATACATGCCTATGAAAGCGGTTTATTATGAAGCTACACCAGATATGGTGATCCAAAAGGGAGGTAATCCTCACTATGAAACCCATCAAGGCAGCAGGGCTTTTTATGGCTTCGGTGCTTATGTTATTATCGGCGGCATGCGGCAGCTCAGACAGCAAACCGGCTAACGCTGGCGAGTCCTCAGCTGCACCGACACAAGCTGCAGCAGCGACCAAAGCGCCGGCCGCAGGCAAGAAAATTACACTGGGCTTTTCCCAGGTAGGAGCAGAAAGCGGCTGGAGAACGGCGAACTCCAAGTCGGTTCAGGATGCGGCCAAGGATGCCGGCTTTGACCTGAAATTCTCCGACGCCCAGCAAAAACAGGAAAACCAGATCAAAGCGATCCGCAACTACATCCAACAGAAGGTGGATGTGATTGCCTTCTCTCCGGTTGTGGAATCCGGCTGGGACACGGTACTGAAGGAAGCCAAGGATGCCGGCATTCCCGTCATTCTGACTGACCGGGCGGTGGATTCCAAGGACACCTCTCTGTACAAAACCTTCATCGGCTCCGACTTTGTAGAGGAGGGCCGCCGTGCAGGCAAGTGGCTGGTGGACACCTATAAGGATGCCAAGGAGCAGGTTAACATTGTGGAGCTGCAGGGCACAACCGGCTCGGCGCCGGCCAATGACCGCAAGGCCGGGTTTGAGGAGATCATCAAATCCAATCCCAATTTGAAGATCATCGCCTCCCAAACCGGGGACTTCACCCGGGCCAAGGGCAAGGAAGTCATGCAGGCTTTCCTGAAGGCCCAAAAGAAAATTGATGTGCTCTATGCCCACAATGACGACATGGCATTGGGCGCTATCCAGGCCATTGAAGCAGCAGGCTTGAAGCCGGGGAAGGATATTATCATTATCTCGGTTGACGGCGTGAAGGATGGTTTTGTCGCAGCCAGTGAAGGGAAGATCAACTTCATTGTGGAGTGCAACCCGCTTCTGGGACCGCAGCTGATGCAGGCTGTGAAGGATGTGGTGGACGGCAAGGAAGTGACCAAGCGCATTGTGACCAAGGAAGGGGTATTTACCTCCGAGGATGCCAAACGCGAGCTGCCTAACCGCCAGTATTAAGTGGTGCTAAACCAATATCGGGCCGTTCTGTACAATTGGGCAAGCGTATAGGCGGCCTGATTTTTTTGGGAGGAGGAACAGAGGGACATGAAGGAGCAGCAGCCATTGCTGAGCATGAAAGGGATTCATAAGGAATTTCCCGGTGTTAAGGCGCTTACCGGTGTGGACTTCCGGCTGTTTGCCGGAGAGGTTCATGCGCTGATGGGAGAGAATGGCGCAGGTAAGTCCACGTTAATCAAGGTGCTGACAGGGGTATATTCCATTGATCAGGGTACAGTGGAGCTGGACTCCACGCCCATCCGAATCTCCAGTCCGCATGATGCGCAGGAGGCGGGGATCAGTACGGTGTATCAGGAGATTAACCTGTGCCCCAATTTGTCCGTTGCGGAGAATATCTATATCGGGCGTGAACCGCGCCGCTGGGGCCGCATTCTATGGAAGGACATGAACCGCAATGCGGAGCAGCTGCTGAAGAAACGGTTAAATCTGGAGATCGATGTTACCCAGCCGCTGGAGCATTATTCTGTGGCCGTGCAGCAGCTGATTGCCATTGCCAGAGCCGTCAGTATCTCCGCCAAGGTGCTCATTCTGGATGAACCTACCTCCAGTCTCGACCGGGGGGAGGTCGTGCAGCTTTTTTCTGTTATGACTCGCCTGAAGAATGAAGGGCTGGCAATTCTGTTCGTGACCCACTTTTTGGACCAGGTATATGAAATTTCGGATCGGATAACCATTCTTCGGAACGGAGAATTAATAGGGGAGCACCTGGCCAAGGAGCTGCCCCGGATAGATCTGGTGTCGAAGATGATCGGAAAGGATATGAAGCTGCTGGAGGAGCTGCCCAAGGCTCCGGAGTCGGTTCAAAGCCGGTCTGAGGTTTTACTGCATGCGGTGAATCTGGGCAGGAAGGGCGCTATCGAACCGGTGGAGCTTACGATTCATCAGGGAGAGGTGGTAGGCCTTGCAGGCCTGTTGGGGTCGGGAAGAACAGAGCTGGCCAGACTCCTCTTCGCAGCGGACAAGGCAGATTCCGGGGAGATACAGATTAAGGGAGCAAAAACAGTGCTGAATACACCCAGACAAGCCATCGACCATTCCATCGCCTTTTGTCCGGAAAACCGGAAAGCGGAAGGGATTATTGATGAGCTTACCATTCGGGAGAACATCATCCTGGCACTCCAGGCATCCCAAGGCTGGTTCAAGAAAATCAATCGGATACGGCAGGTTGAGATCGCAGATGAATATATTCAGGCTCTGAACATTAATCCCCCCAATCCCGAGCAGCTGATCAAGAATCTGAGCGGCGGCAACCAGCAAAAGGTGCTGCTGGCCCGGTGGCTGCTGACCCGGCCCGGTCTTTTGATCCTGGATGAACCCACCCGAGGCATTGATATTGGAGCCAAGGCGGAGATACAGAAGCTGGTTATCACCCTTGCCCAGAATGGGATGTCCGTCCTGTTTATCTCCTCCGAATTAGAGGAGGTCCTCCGGGTAAGTGAGAAAATCATCGTACTGCGTGACCGTCACATGGTCAAAGAGATTACGGGCTCCGAGATGAGCCAGCACAATGTGATGAAGGCCATAGCGGGAGGGAACCAGAATGCATAAGCATCATTTGTTTTGGCCATTCGTGGTATTAGGGACGCTTCTGCTATTTAATCTGATTTATTCCCCTGACTTTTTCTCCATTCAAATGAAAGAAGGGCATCTATACGGCAGTCTAATTGATATTCTCAATTTTGGCTCCCCGCTGATTATTGTTTCCATCGGAATGACTCTGGTCATCGCCACCTCCGGTATTGATTTGTCTGTGGGCTCCATCGTGGCCATCTCTGGGGCTATCGCCTGTCTGTCCATCAGCAACGGGGGAGAGAGAAGCCCGTTCAGCCTTATGCTGGCGGCGGTTGTTCTGGCCTTGGTCCTGGCTGTTGTGCTGGGTTTATGGAACGGATTTTTGGTTGCGGCGGTAGGCATGCAGCCAATTATCGCCACTCTGATTCTGATGGTGGCCGGACGCGGCATCGCCCAGCTGATTACCAGCGGACAGATTATTACCATCTCCAACAATCCCTACAAGTATATCGGTGCGGGCTCATTGGCGACGCTGCCGTTTTCCATCTTTATTGTTGTGACTGTATTCCTGGCGGCTTCAATGTTCACCCGCAGAACAGCCCTTGGTTTGTTCATCGAGTCGGTGGGATGTAAGCCCGTGGCCAGCCGGCTCGCGGGTATCCGTTCCAGAACCGTGCTGCTGGCCGTCTACATGTTCTGCGGCTTATGTGCTGGCATTGCCGGCTTAATTCTCAGCTCCAACGTTTCCAGCGCAGACGGCAATAACGCGGGTCTGTGGTATGAGCTGGATGCGATTCTGGCGGTAGTGATCGGCGGCACCTCTCTGAACGGGGGACGCTTCTATTTGGCTGGAACCTTGGTCGGTGCGCTGATTATCCAAACCTTAACCACGACGATTTACATGATCGGGGTTCCTCCTGAGATTACGCTGGTTGTCAAAGCTTTGGTTGTCCTCATTGTTTGTCTCATCCAATCGGAAACCTTCCGGCTAACCCTCGTTGCCCGCTGGAGGTCAAGGCATTATCCGGCTGAACGGGAGGTGAAGCAGCATGGTTAAAAAGAAGTATCTTCCAATAGTGGTAACGGTAGGTTTATTTTCACTTATATTCGCTGTCGGTTCCTTCCGGTACACCGGGTTCTTCAGCATCCAGGTGCTAATGAATCTATTGATTGACAATGCCTTTCTTCTCATCACAGCAGTGGGCATGACCTTTGTGATTATTACGGGCGGAATCGACCTCTCTGTCGGCTCTATGATTGCATTAACCACTATGATTTCCGCTGTGCTGGTCAATCACGGCTGGCCCCCTATGGTGGTGATCCCTCTGGTGCTGGCAACAGGCGCATTGTTTGGCTGGGGGATGGGGGCAGTGATTCATTACTTCAAAATCCAGCCCTTCATTGTCACCTTAGCCGGCATGTTTCTGGCCAGAGGGCTGTGTTATATCATCAGCATTAATACGATTACCATCGATCACGCCTTCTACCGGACGGCAGCCCAAACCAAGCTCCGTCTGCCGGGAGGGAATTTCATCTCCATCAGTGTGCTGATTGCTCTTGCGGTAGTTGCGGTTGGCATCTACCTGGCCCATTATACGCGCTTCGGGCGCAACGCTTATGCCCTGGGGGGCAGTGAGCAATCCGCATTGCTCATGGGGTTGCCCGTTGGCCGCACCAAGCTTAGGGTGTACATGTTCAGCGGCTTCTGCTCCGCGCTGGCCGGGGTGGTGTTTACCTTCTACATGCTGTCCGGCTACGGGTTACATGCCATGGGCATGGAGCTGGATGCCATCGCGGCGGTTGTCATTGGGGGGACGCTTCTCACCGGCGGTGTCGGGTATATTGCGGGAACCTTCTTCGGAGTGATGATTCAAGGTGTCATCCAAACGATTATCAGCTTCGAGGGGACGCTCAGCTCCTGGTGGACCAAAATTGTCATCGGGATTCTGCTGTTTTTGTTCATTCTGCTTCAGAAGGTGCTGAGCGAGCGCAAATGGGCGGAGCATTAGGTTGAACCGTCCAGGTCCTGCCCGGTGACCTCCTGAAAACGGGAATTGATCCAGTCCGGAATGGCAGTTCCCGCAGCGGCCTGCAAAAGAGTGGCGATGATCCGTTCCCCAAGCTGCTCCTCATTCTCCGATATGACAGCATGAATTTGCCCGTTAATCAGGGCTTCCTTTACCTCAGGCGTCAAGCCGTAGGAGAAGGCGAAACGCTTCAGACCCTGGGCCTTCCATACCAGGATGGATGTAGAGCTGGAGATAATGTCCAAGGTAACCAGCGCATCAAAGTGGGGGTGGTCATCGATCATAGTCTCCAGCTCCGCCAGGGCAAGCTCGCTTTGCCCGTTATGGTAACGAACCTCCAGAATTTGAACCTTGGTGTTTGCCTTGAGAAAGGCCAGCATCCCGTCCAGCCGGGTTTGCTCCCGGACGGAATGCTCCAGGCCACCCTGGATCATGATCATTCCCTTGCCTTTCAGCTGCCTGTTGATCATTTCGCCCATCAGCCGGCCCTCCTGGTAAGCATCCGAACCGATATAGCTTGCCCGCTTGCTTAAGGGGACGTCGGCTTCGAAGCAAATCACCGGAATTCCCTGCTGGACAGCCTTATCGATGACGGGAGCAAGCTGCTCCGAGTCGATAGGGCTAATGGCGATGGCATCCACCTTTTGCCGGATCATATTCTCCATCATCAGAAGCTGCTGCTCCAGATTCAGCTCCGCAGGCGCCTTGACGATCAACCGGACCCGGTGCTGTCTGGCGCTTTCCTCCATATGTGTGGTAATCATCTCGTAGTAGGGATGTGCCATCGGATAGAGGATGCCCAAGGTAAGCAAACCGGCATTCCCGTCGTCCTCTGGCACGGGAATGGCTGATGCTCCGGAGGACGTCACAGGGGAAGGAGAGGAAGCCTTGCATCCCGGCAATAGAAGCTGGGCCAATAATAACAACGATAGCAGGATTGCATACTTACCGTTCACGCAGCTTTTCTCCTTTCAGATTCAACCGAAACTCATCCTGAATATCGCTTTTCCTGAACTCCCGTGTGGTTTGCCCTGTGATTCGTTTGAACAAATTGGAGAAATAATGGGCGTCGCTGTACCCAACCTGATGGGCAATTTCGTATGAGCGCCATGTGGTGGCTTTAAGCAGCTCCTTAGCTTTCCCAATCCGGATCTGGGTCAGATATTCAATGAAGGTTTGACCGGTTTCCTGGCTGAACACCTTGCTCAGATGGCTGGGGCTGACCTTGACATAATCAGCGGCATCCTGCAGGGAAATGCTGTCTTGATCATAATGGCCCCCGATAAAATCCTTCACCTTGATCAGCATGTCGCTGTATTTATCCATCCGGCTCCGCCAGGACCAGAACAGCTCAGTCAGCCGGATCAGATATGCGCAGCAATCCTGCCATGTGCGGACGGAGCCAATCTCCTGCTGCAGCTGCGTCAGTACGTTGTCCGGTTCGGACACATGGTGGTACATGTCCTTGGCGGAGCGGAAGGCCTCAATGGTCAGATCGTTAAGAATGTAACAGCCGATGGAGGAGGTTTGCCAATTGATGGTTTTCAGGGCAACCGTATACTCCTCGATGAAGGCGGACAATTGTGCGGGCGTGCCCATCTTCAGGAAATTCACGAACCAGCCTCTTTCCAGAAAAAGCGCCGGCTCCAGCTGCCCCCTGGAATCCTCCCACATGGCATGGCGGTTTTGTCTGGAGAGTCTGCGCCAATGCATATCCTCCGCAGCATCCAGAAACGTAAGATGCACATGCTGGAGGCGGTCCTGGACAGAGCCGATGCCAATGGACATGGACAGGGAGGAGCTGTCGGGAATGGATGCTTGCAGCTCCTTGAAGGGCAATAGCTCCGACTGGAGCTGCTCCAGCGTGTCCCCTTTGAGAATCCAGACGGCTTCCGTTTTTGTTCTCTGGAATTGCAAAAGAAGGCTGTTTTCCTTCAAGCTGCTTATCTGATCCAATAGCTGCTGCTCCTGTTCCTCCAGAGGGGAGGGGGAGGTGCGCCCGGCATCGATAATGACTGCGTTATAATAGGCGGCGATAAGACTGACATCCAGGGTGGCGCTCAGGTGCATCGCTTCTACGGTTGTGATGAAGCCGCTGCACAGATCATTCAGCAGCTTATGGCGGGAAGCCTGGGCCTGGCCGGATTCCTTGCGCTCCCATTGCCGGATTCTGGCCTGCTCATCCCGTTCCTTGTCAATAACGGCACTGACCTGATGGAGGGTTGCCAGGAGCTCAGCTTGGGAGAAGGGCTTCAGACAGAAGTCCTGAATCCCCATCCGCAGGGCTGTCCGGGCATGCTCAAACTCCCCGTGGCCGCTTAAAATAATGATTTTAATGGCGGGGAACCGTTTCACCACGATACTGCACAGCTCCAATCCGTTCATAAACGGCATGGCAATATCCGTGATCAGAATATCCGGCAGCAGCTGCTCAATTAAAGGGAGCGCCACTTCACCGTCGGGGGCATCGCCGCAATACATAAACCCTTCTGTGCGCCAATCAATGCTGTCACGGATCGTCTCCCGGAACACAATCTCATCATCCACCAGCAGAATCTTCTTCAACAATCTCCCTCCAGCCTGATCGGGACCGTGACGGTCACCTTTGTTCCTTGGGTCGGCCTGCTCTCCAATAGGACGCCGTATGCTTCCCCGTAATACAAACAAATTCTCTGGTGCACATTATGCAGCCCGAATCCCCCCGACACCTCATTTTCCGTCTTCTCCGGGATCTGAAGCTGTCTCAGCTCGCCGCGCAGCTCCTCAAGCTTCGATTCGGGCATTCCCTTGCCGTTGTCTTCGACCACCAGCCGGATTTCCCGGTTTGCGGTGATGTGTCCGCTTACCCGGATTTGGCCCTTGCCCCGCTTATTCTTCAGGCCGTGGTACAGAGCATTCTCCACCAGGGGCTGCAGAATCATCTTGAGAATGGGCAAATGGCGGATGTTGTCGTCCACATCAATTTCATAATCCAGGATGTCCCGGTAGCGGATCTGTTGAATAATCAGATAGTTCTCCAGATGCTCCAGCTCCTTGTCAACCGTGATCCAATCCTTGCCCTTGCTTAAGCCGATCCGGAAAAATCTGGACAGGGCCAGCACAACCTGAATCACCTGCTCCTTGCGTCCGGCCTCGGCAAGCCAGAGGATAGAATCCAGCGTATTGTACAAAAAGTGGGGGTGAATTTGGGCCTGCAGGGCGCGCAGATCCGCCTTCTTCAGCTCACGCTGCTCCCGGATGCTCTGATCTAACAAGGTCCGGATTTTATCGATCATGGAATTGAAGCTTTTGCCCAGGTCGCTGATCTCATCCTTGCCCGTTGGGGTTACCTTGGCTTCCAGAAAGCCGGAGGCGGCCAGCTGCATCTTCTTTTTGAGAATATGGAGGGGCAGGGTGAGGCGTTTGGTCAGAAAATAATGAAGGGTAATGGCAAAAATAATGCTCAGCACCACACTGACAATAATCAGCTTCCGAATGGAATTGGCGTCATAGACAATTTCCTGCAGCGGAACGCTTCCTACGATGCTCCAGCCAGTAACCGGAGAGCGGTTGGCGAACACAAACCGGGGTTTGCCAGACGTTGTATCAATGCTGTGCTTTTCCGTCCCATGGATGATAGGAGCTAAGACCTCCGCTTGGGGAAATAACCCGTTATCAGCCAATGCGGCAGGTTTAAAAATCGGCCGGCCGGCTTCATCCACAATATATAGAAAGCCGCTTTTTCCGATGGTGACTTGGTCGCAAAATTGCTGCACCGTCCGGTCGTCGAGATCAATGATCATGTAGCCGATCACCTCATGCGTCACCCGCTGCTTAATGGTGGATACGATGGAGATGTAATGATCCTTGTACCGGGAGCCGTCCAAGGGTCTCAGCGCAGATGCTCCCGACGAAGGAAGATTCAATACCGTATCGGTTTGCTTCAGGAGCGATTGAAAGGGGGGGCCGGAAATGGAAGTGAGGTTGACCTGGAACACGCCTTTTCTCTCGCTGATGCCCCGGCCGTAGGTATTAATCATAGTGACATTCAGCACATTGTCATTCTGGTAGGTTTGCCGGTAGGAGCCCATGGTTTTGAGAATATCCTTGGCGTTCCGGTAGGTATCATTCTGGGAGAAAAGGAACTGCAGCACACTGGGGTTCTTCTCCAGCTCCAGCAGCTTTCTTGTCTCCATGAACAGATTATCCATGTCCCGGATCACCTGGTCGGACAGCAGCAGAGTAGCGGACTTGCTGTTCTGCAGGAGCGTGTTGTACGATTTCTGGTAAGAGATGAGCCCTACGCTAATCAAGGGCAGGCAGGTTAAGCAAATAAACATTAGGAGCAGCTTGCCGCGCAGGCTGGAGGTTATCCGGCGAAAGATGGTGAGCATATGAAACCCCACTTAAGGTAAATATTAGTAGACTACTCTAGTAAATTATGAACGATTCCATTTTAAAACGCAATCATAGGAATTAAACGTATAATTATGCTATAATTGTTGCGGTTTTACATTTATATGGTGGTTGTGATTCAAAGGGGGGACCCGGTTGTACAAAACTCTCATTCTAGTTATTCTCTCCGTTGGCATAGCTGCGGCTCTTATTGGCTGTTCAGAGGACAAGGCTCATGTTTCCGATCAGACTCGGGCCACGGCTGGGGCGGGAGAGCAGCCTTTGGCTATATTGACGCCGGAGGGACGTATCATTACTTTGGGTTTTTCCCAGTTGGGCTCGGAGAGCGATTGGAGAAGGGCCAATACTCGCTCCATCCAGCAGGCGGCGGACGAAGCGGGCATCCGGCTGGAATTGAACAACGCGGAGCAGTCTCAGGAGAAGCAGTTTGAAGCCATCCGTTCCTTCATTCAGAAGAAGGTGGATGTGATAGCCATTGCTCCTGTTGTGAAGCAGGGCTGGGAGCCTATTCTTCTGGAGGTGAAGCAGGCCGGTATTCCCGTAATCATCATTGACCGGTTAATGGATGTGGAGGATCCCGCCTTGTATCTGACCTTCATCGGGTCGGATTTTTATCAGGAGGGACAACGGGCGGGCAAATATGTGCTGGATAAGCTGGCTGGTCACAAAGGGCCTGTCGGCATTGCAGAATTGAAGGGCACCGAAGGTTCCGCACCGTCCATTGACAGAGGAAGGGGCTTTCGGGAGGTCATCGGGAAAAGACCGGATATGGAGATTGTGGAAAGTGCCTTTGGCGACTTTACCTTCGATCAGGGAAAAAAGATCATGAGGGAAATTTTGCAGCGGCAGGGCAATCAGATCCAGGTGTTGTTTGCCCATAATGACGATATGGCATTAGGGGCATTGGAGGCGATGGAGGAATACGGGCTCAGGCCCGGTGAGGATATCATCATCGTTTCGGTGGACGGGACCAAAAGAGCCTTGGAGGAGCTGGTCCGGGGACGGATCAACAGCGTGGTGGAGTGTAATCCCATGCTGGGACCTGGGCTAATGCAGGCCATTCGGGAGCTGTATGATGGCCGCACCTTGCCTAAGCGCCTTTTGACGCCCGAGGGGATCTTTACAGAGGTTACCGCGGAGGGGGAAGTTCATCAACGGCTTTATTAACGGATGGAGGGTGGTTCACATGTACTTATATCACTATTTTGATCAAACCGTCGGCCCCTTCGTCAACTTGTCCGACCTGCCGGTGGAAGAGGCACAATCCGTTCTGAATACGATAAAAGCGACAAAACCCAACTCCCAAAGCGCCCAACGGCATGAACAATACGTGGAGTACCGGCGTAATTGCGAGGGGATCATCCATGAAACCATACATAAGTACACCAAATAAGCAGCTTAAGCGGAAAGAAAGGCTGACTACACATATGGTAATGGAAACGGAACGGCTTGTGATTCGACCCCTTTCGGAAAATGACTGGAGCGATCTGCACGATTACTTATCCCAGGAGCAGGTGCTGAAATATGAACCCGGTGAGGTAAGCAATGAAGAGGATTGCAGGAAGATCGCCAGGGAACGCGTACAGGGAGACCGTTTCGGGGCTGTTTGCCTGAAGGAAACCAATAAAATGATCGGGCATGTTTATTTTGAGCAAAAAGAACCTGCACAGTTTAAGACCTGGATGCTGGGTTACATCTTTAATCCGGCTTTTTACGGAAACGGCTACGCCACGGAGGCTTGTCAACGGCTCTTGAAATATGGATTCGAAGAATTGGGTGCGCACCGGGTAATGGCCTTGTGTAATCCTGAAAATGCAGCCTCATGGAGATTATTGGAGCGTCTGCAGATGCGTCGTGAAGGGCATTTCAAGAAAGCGGCTTTTTTCAGAACGACAGAAAACGGACAACCGATATGGCATGATGCGTATCAATACGCCATATTGAAGGATGAATGGATGATTAAATAAGAAGTTAGGCCAAGCCAAGAAATGAGCAATTTTTGACCACAAATGGGCAAGAAATTACTTTTTGGAGCTCAAAGGTAGAACTATAATGTCCATAGATATCAAAAGAAAGGAATGACATCTATGAAGAATCAAAAACGGGCAAAAGCATGGGGGACCGTCCTGTTGGCTTCCGCTATACTTGCAACAGGATGCGCGCAATCAAAAGATTCCGGAGAAGGAAAGGAAGCGGTTACTTCATCAAATACGGACAAGCCGGCACAAGAGGGAACCACCAAAATCAATATCATGACGGTTTTGAATACCCCGGAAATCCCATCTGACAAATTGGAGAAAATCCTTGAAGAAAAGACCAACACGGATTTGACCTTCACTTTCGTACCGGACGGTTCGTACGGAGAAAAGCTTCAGGCTTCTCTGGCAACAGGTTCGTTGCCGCACATGTTATATGTCGGGAATAATAACTCCTTTACCAGTATAAGGGCGTCAATCAACGGCAATCTGTTCTGGGAAATTGGCCCTTACCTGAAGGATTATCCGAATTTGAGCAAATTAAATCCGGATATAATGAACAATATCAAGATCAACGGAAAGATCTATTCGCTGTATCAGGAGACACCGCTTACACGGCAGGGGATTATCTACCGTAAGGATTGGGCAGATAAGCTTGGATTGTCCAGCCCGAAGTCTGTTGATGACATCTATAATATGTTGAAGAAGTTCAAAGAGTCGGGGTTGTCGACGATTCCGTTAGCAGACCGGAACGATCTGGTCTATGGTTCATTCAAGACGTTGAGCTCATACTTCGGAACGCCTAATAACTGGGGGGTCATCGACGGTAAATTGGTACCTGAGTTTATGACGCAGGGTTACGTTGATACCATGAAGTTCGTCAAGAAGCTGCGGGACGAAGGGTTAATCAATCAGGATTTTCCGGTAACGAGCAAAACAGACCAGCAAAACCTGATGTACACGGGTAAATCCGGAATGTATATCGGCTCGATGCCAGACGTGAACTCCATTGAGGAAAAAACACAGACCAATGTGAAAGAAGCCAAGTTTGATGTGGAGAATAAGATTGTTGGTGTGAACGGAAAACCGGGTATTTGGTCAGCCAATAGCTATGGTTCGCTTTTATTCCCGAAATCGACTATAAAAACCGAAGCAGAGCTCAAGAAGATTCTTGCCTTCTGCGATAAATTGTTTGATCCCGAAATTGCGAACCTGTTCGTGTACGGCATAGAAGGGACCCACTATACACTAAAGGACGGAAAGGTACTGCCGGTCACTGATACGAAGCTTCTGGAAAAAGAAGTCACCAGTTATTATGGGTTTACGTTGAATCGAACCACCAATATGAAACCCAAATATTTTGCAAGACAGGTAGCGGAAAAAGCGGATCAATTGACCAATGAGGCCATTCAATTCGCCATTACCGATCCAACCAATCCCTTGGATTCGAAAACCAATACAGAATCGGGTGCCCGGATTAGAGATATCATTAAGGATGCGACATTCCAGTTTATACTCGGCAAAATAGATGAAAAAGGATTCCAGGACGCTGTGAAAAAATGGCAGGATCAAGGCGGCAGCAAAATTATCGAAGAATTTACGGCTTCGTATAAAGCTTCTAATGGTTAATAGGATTAAAAATATTGAAGGATTTCCCGTATGCTTTTGGGCGGGAGATCCTTTAGTATGCAGAGACACAAAACTATGTAGCGATACAGAGATCCGGTGATTTATGGGAATCTGCAGGTATTTCCCGCTATATGGACTATTGTATAAAATACGAATTTTGTGTAAAAGTATATAAGCCGGATAGCGATAATGGCCACCGGCTTGTTTATTTAGCTGTTTGTTTTCAGGTTAACCTATTTACCCTGTAATGATCCTACTTCACGACTTCATGTTCAATTGCTCCGCAATACATTACGAATTAGCTGCCATTGCCGCCGCTTTGGTCGGATGAACCGTACCAAACGGATGATGAGGCGGCGCATAAATCACATACAGCTTAAGCGGCTTTGCACCGTTATTAGTTAAATTATGCCATTTTCCTGCAGGAATTATAATGGCGTAGCCTTCGTGCGCTTGGGATTGAAAATCCAGATCTTCCTTGGAATCTCCCATTTGAACCAACCCTTGACCTTCTTCAACCCGGATAAACTGGTCGGTATCCGGATGAACCTCCAAGCCAATATCACTGCCGGCCGGAATACTCATCAAGGTGACCTGAAAATGCTGTCCAGTCCACAAAGTAGTCCGATAGTTGGTATTTTGTTCTGCCGCTTGTTCGATGTTGATGACCAAAGGCTCCTTGCCATAATCCTGCAGTGTAATCGGATGCTCCGGCATACTCGATCGATTCATATAATGATTGTAATAATTATAATGTGAATATTTGTACGGATAATAAACAGTTTCGTACGGATAAAATGTGTAACCATATGATGGTTGGGAAAAACCCTGCATCTTGCTTCATTCCCTTCTTCACAGATACTCCATCATATGCCTACGATTTTGCTCCGGTACCTTGCCCATTTTTATTATGCGGTTTCCACCAATAGCTTCCCCAGCATGTATCCCAGTAAAATCACCTGGATGATAAGTATGGCGGGAATCCCAATGTAGAAGGACGCATGTTTGGTTTTGTGGCGAAGCACATGCATGCCCGTATATATTCCCACCGATCCGCCCAATATGGCGGTCATAAACAGCTGCCGCTCCGGAATGCGGTATTTTTTGTTCCGGGCCCGGGCTTTATCCGAACGCATAAATCCGTAACCGACTATATTAATCACCAACAAATAGACACAAACAGCGATCCACATGCTGCTCCCTCCCTCCCTCCTTCTATCAGCTTCCATATCCCGCTAATTGGATTAATTCTTCCGGATGCTCGTAGTGCAAGGCTCTGGCCAACGAATGCACCGCCTCTTGGGTCGGCACCCGCTCATCCTTGATCATGGATTGAATCAGTGAATAGCTGATTCCGCTTTTTTCCGCCAGCTTGCGCAGTGTCATATTCTCCTGCTTGCGCAATTGTTCGATTTTTTGCCCGAAGGTCATTCTTGTCTCCTCTTTCTACTCGCGTATAAGGAATATGGCTGCAGACTCTTCCGTTCCGGGAGAGGTGATGAGCTTTTGATCTGCAGGATAAAGTCTGGGTTATTTCCCTGGCTCCCTGGAGTGAATATATTGATTTTTAATGTACTACGATCCTTCCCTTCCCACAACACATTTTTTTCCTGCAGAGATTGATCCTGCCCAAGGTCAAGATCATTCAAGTTGTTTCCCAACGGTTCAGGGAACTCCTTCGACAGAGTGGCCAGCATCTCCTTGCTGAGTTGGCTGAGGAGGCTTTTGTCCTCTATGGAGAAGCTGTATTCACCTGAAACCAGACAGTAGTCCTCTCCCACTGCCTCACCTCCACTAAACAGACATTCCAAATCCGGAAAAAGTTCCATTTTTTTTGAAAAAATAAAAAACAGCCCATTATCGGGCTGTTTTCACACGTTCATTTCTAAACCTGAACAAGCAAAGGCCGGTCCTGCAGGTACAACTCCAGGTCGGGACTGTGGCCCTCCACGATTTCCTGAACGATTTTCTTGGCCAACAGCTGGCTGTAGACGGTGCCGTTATCCCCGTACGCCAGCAGAAAATAGCTGCCCGGCACCTCTGGATATTTGCCGATGATAGGCAGCCCGTCAGTAATTCCTCCATAAAAAGCGGCGCAATAATAAGCCGGCTCTACCTGGATGGTGGGGAACAGCTTGTTGAATTCTACAATCAGCTGGTTTTTTTTATGCATCAGCTTGCTGTCCCGATCTTCCGGATAATAGGTATTGTCATCCAGGCCGCCGATGATAACACGGTTGTCCACCGTGGTCCGGATATAGATGTAAGGCCGGGCGGTTTCCCAGAGCAGCGTCCGGTTATACCAGGTGGAGAAATCCGCTACAGGCTGGGTGGTGACGGTATAGGTGCTGACAAAGGAGGCCTGTTTTTCCTTCCGGATATCCATATTTTCATAGCCCGCGGCAAATATAACATATCGGGCGCTGACGTGATACCCCGTTTTTGTCGATATGACGGTCCGCTTCAGCTTTTCGTCAACATGATGCCCGTTCATTCCAGAAAATTCATAAATCTGAACACCATGCTTAACCGCATATTGAAATAACCCATGGGTGTACTTGTAAGGATTCAGTTCCCCGTCATTATGGGAATAGATAGCGGCTTCACGGCTGAAGGGGTAATGGGCCTCCACCTGGCTTTTGCTCCAGAAATCGATTTGGATCCCGTGGCTTTTAATATAGGTATATTCGGCATGCAAACGTTCCACATCCTCCGGACAGCTGGCGGCATACAGGGTATCCCTGCGGCGAAACTCCACATCCATCTCCAGTTTACTGGAGGCGGCTTCGATATCGTCAATCGCTTCCTTCAGCAGCATGAGATGCCGCCCGGTATAGGCCTCCCCGAAGGTGTGAGCCAAAGAGGTAAACATTTTCTCCCCGGAATATTGGATCAGAGCAGTGTTGGTGCTGGTGCTCCCGCTTCCTACTCTTCCTTTTTCCAGAACAAGGGTGGACAAACCCTTCCCCGCCAGATAATACGCACATTGCGCCGCGGAGCTTCCCCCTCCGATAATGGCCACATCACATTCGGCATCCCTCTCCAAAACAGGATACGACGGGGCATCAGGGTAGGTGGTTGGCCAATAATAAATGCCGGATTGCATATTCATAATACATTCCTCCCGGAAATGACAAGGTTGGTTTATTGTCCCCCGGCTGGAGCGTTATATCCATGCCGTGCCGGATAAAGCAGGAAGCCGAACCCCGCCAAAACCAGAATCACAACCTCCATAGTTCCGGCACTAAGGGATATGCCTGATGCAATCCCCCCTATAGGCAGTGAGGCTCTTCTGTCCGCTTATGGGGAGAAACAATAAGGAGTCTCCCATTAGATGGAAGACTCCCTGCTTGAGTAAGATTAATTGGGCAGACCTAATATTCGATCCGCCATATCCTCCCCCGTTTGCAAAAGGGATTGCAATGAGAACGAATGTTCCACACCTCGATTATTCCCCACTTTTGGCTCCTGCCAGGGGATATCAGCGATATACGCCAATGAAGCCTCCTCCGGAATTCGGCCCAGCTTGCGAAGCTCTTTCACCGCCTCTACAACGAAAGCCATAGCGGCTCCCTCCGATGAAAGTCCTTCCCCATACCAGCTCAGTTCCATAATAGCTTCCTCCGGATAAAAGCCCTGGCGCAGCTGCACCGTCACATTTCCTTGTACAGCAGGCAATTCACAGGTGAAGGGCTGTTGATCGACCATCCCGACAAGAACTGCAGCCAGGGTAAAACAGGACGCTGACGGCTTGGGAGCCTCTATTGGGCTTCCGTGGAAAACGGCGTGTCGGACCTGTAAAGTCCCTGTACCGTTTTTTAAAGCCAAATAAATTAGCGTATGTCCCGGTTCCTGCGGGTCAGGAACCGCTTCTTGATATAACGCCTCGAACAGAACAAGTGTTCCGGAACTCTGGATGTAACGGTCTGCCGCCAGCTGGACCAGAACCGGCTCCAGTTCCCCATTCCGGTATGCACCAGCCTTCAGCAAAGCCTGCAATAGCTGGCCGGAAGCGGAATCCGGGGAGGCTGGAGGCGTGATGGACCATTGCGTCCGCCTGGCGCGGGTGATTTCAGTGAGCAGGCTTCCGCTGCTCTCCACCAGCACCACGCGCAATCCCCGGCCGGCCAGCTTGGCGGCGCACACGACTCCGGCCACACTGCCCCCGATTACAGCGGCATCGTATTCCCCCAGGTTTATCTCTTGTGAAGCGTGAACACGGCTGGCTAATGCCGGGTTCAGCAGATATTCGGCTGCCCGGCCCACATACCGCCGGGGATCAGCTTCTGCTTCCCGCCATACATCCGGTACCGGGGCTTCGCGGCCCAACCTTTTCAGGAGAATGGCTCCCCGCAGCTCCAAGCTCCAGTGAAGGGATTCCGGCCGCTCGCCATGCATCAGGTAGTCCGCCCCCAGTTCAGTGCGCTGCAGGTATCGGAATAGCACTGAGGCCGTCCGGTTTTGTTCATCCTGGGACATATCCGGCAGCAGCACCGAGAGATAATCCAGCAGAAAGGTATGGATGACGGAGGATTCTGTTTCCTCCAGAGCCTTCAAAGCTTGCTGTAATGCCGCTCTGCTCTTCAAGAGCCGCAGCAATACAAATGCCGCCACCCAAAAGGGAACACACTTCGGATGATCGCTGAGCTTTGTTTTTTCCTTGGATGCGATTAACTCCAGCAGGAAGGGAACCGCTTCATGACTGTCCATAAGGCACAGTGTAATGGCGGCCATCATCCTTTCTTCAATCGGACTGTCCTCCTGCAGCTTCCCGGTCAGCGCCCGGATCACGGACGCACGGGGACCGGCTTTATGGGCCAGCAGCCAAACCGCCTTCCAGCCCTCTCCTGTTCCTAAAGCTTGGATCAGATCACGCAGGAGGCTCTCCGGCGCAGCCTGGATTTCCTTTGGATGGATATGGGCAAGCGGTTCTTGAGCAAACCGTAGATTGCGCCCATCCTTCCGTTCCAGATCACCCTGCTCCAATACTCCGCGCTCCACCAGCCGCTGCTGCAGCTCACTCCGGTCAAGGCTCCTTGGGCTCACCCGGTTACGAAGGCTCAGGACAGCTGCAACACCTGCCGCCTCTCCTACCTTGTGCATGTCCTTTTGCATTCGGACACCCATGGAGACATCCCGGTCCACGGATAACGCGCGGCCGCCAACCAGGATTCCCTCCAAGCCGCGGGGCAGCAGACTGCCGTAGGGGATATCGCACCACAGCCCTTTGGTGAACAGGCCCAATACGGAGATCCACAGCTGGCTGAACCCGCTTTCGTTGCCGGTATCAAAGCCGTGATTATCCAGATGGGAGTAGCTCCGGGTGATGACCTCCGGCGAGGGAGTATCCTCGATATAATCCGCCAGACGGATGGTTGTGTCCCCTTCGATCCGTCCCCCTTCACGAAGGCCAAGCATCGCAGACAATCCGAAGTAACGGCTGCCCTGCCGGCAGGCCTCCGCCACCCATTCACGGCCGCGGAAGAAAGCCCGGGTCACATCCCACGGATCATACGGATCCACCCAGCCGGCGTCCAGATTGTCATACCCCAGGACACCGTTCTGCAGGCCCCGGGGGATATAGGAATAGTTATGGTAAATGCCGTCCAGCTCCCGGCCGTAGCGGAGTGTGCCTCCGGCCATACGGACAACACTGCCGTTTCCCGTACAATCCACAGTAACCTTGGCCGTAATCCGGAGCTGCCCCCACGGGGATGCGGCTCTGACACCGGACACGGTTGTACCGGACATCGCAACACCATTGACCACCGTATTTAAAAACACCTGTACGCCCCGCTCCGCACACAAGGCGCTCAGTGCTGCCCGTTTGGCCTCCGGATGAAAACCCTTAGTTTTGCCTCCGAACACCCGGGCAATCTCCTCCGTCCGGCGGTCCACCAGCTCCTGAAGCCCGCCCGCCGAACCGTAATAATACCGGTGAATGCCGCCTCTGGTGGCGACACCGCCCAATGCACTGTCACTTTCAACCAACACCACCCGGGCGCCTTCTTCAGCTGCAGCCAAAGCGGCCAGACAGCCGGAGGTGCCTCCACCGGCTATCAGAACATCTGTTTCTATACATTCCAGTTGGTTAGGCTTCATGCCCCTCCCCCCTTCAAACGGAGTAAGAAGGTTTTGATCTCATAGGGTTTTATATGAAACTGAATGAGGCCTGTTTGCATCTCTCCCTCCGGACGCTCCATCAGATCCGTCTCCTGCCAGGAGGCCAATTCGCATGCAGTGTGCACAGCAACCTGTCCCCGGCGTCCTGCAAACTCA
Source organism: Bacillota bacterium (assembly GCA_023386955.1). Classification (GTDB taxonomy): domain Bacteria; phylum Bacillota; class Bacilli; order Paenibacillales; family NBRC-103111; genus Paenibacillus_AR; species Paenibacillus_AR mesotrionivorans. Next base: position 93,932 of record JAEWIS010000061.1, on the reverse strand, counting down.
TGCAGGCGGAGAATAATTCCGGTTCCGTCCTCGGCGGCTTTGACCGCATCGATCCAAACATGGTCAGCGGACAAGGAGATGAAGGAGCCTGCCTCTCCCTCCGGCAATCCGGCCGCCCCAACCATGGGGCAATTCAGATCCCAGGCCTCCCGGACTGTATCTCCACTAAGCCAATCCCCCTGATGGGGCAAAAGGGAATACGTAAACTGTTGCTCTCCCTGATCCGCCTGCGGATCGGGATAGGTGGCGGATTTAATCAGACTGATGCGCAGCACGTTTTCCTTTACATCGTAGCCGTATTTGCAATCGTTCAGCAGGCTGACGCCGTAGCCGCGCTCCGACAGATCCACCCACTGGTGGCCTACATTTTCGAACCGGGCATAATCCCAGCTGGTGTTCCAGTGGGTCGGGCGCTTCACATTGCCGAACTGGACGTCATACGTAGCTTCCGTTGTACGGATATCCACGGGAAAGGCCGCCTTCAGCAGCTGGTGCTGCTCCCTCCAATCTACTGCCGTCCGGAAATCCATCCGGCGGCTGCCGGCATACACAATCAGCTCCTGGCGGATCACGGAATCCATATACCCCCATTCGAAGGCAACCACCGCCCGCAGGGGACCGGCCTCCTGAAGACGGACAGACCGCAGCTCCGTAACCGTGCGGGATTTCTCCTGGTAGAACAGGTCAATATTCCAGGCATCGAACTGCATGGGTTTGTCCTCAAACACCTGCAGCAGGTTGCCACAAGCGCCGGGAGACAGCACCTCTCTGCCTAGTTGACGATCATAGATACGGGTAAATTGTCCAGCCTCGTTCCACTCCAGTTCATAGAACGGCGTTTCCAGACTTATCTCATTAAAGGTAAAGGGAATGTGGCCCGTCTCCACTGACGTACCCTCCGGCTCATACCAAACGGTCGTGAACCCGCAAGAAGGCGCATCCGCCACCTCCACCAGCCATCCCTCGGGCGTCCACTGGGCCTGCAGCGGGGAGTGGTCGGGCCGCCTCCAGCAGCCGGTGCTTTGCCCGTCATCCGCCGCAAGGGTTACTAGCCCGGACCGATGCCAGGAAGCGCTGTTCCACACAGTGAAGCCCCTGGCTGTATCCCGGCCGCTATCGGCAGCAACAGATGCTGTACCGCCGCCGCTTAGCAAGGCTGCCTCCGTTTCCCGCTTCACCTGCTCCAGCAGTTGTGCCGCTTCCGCATACTCCACCCGGGCGTCCTCGTATACCTCCGCAATAGAGGAGCCGGGAATAATATCATGAAACTGGTTGCGAAGCACGATTTTCCAAACCCGGTTCAACTGCTCCTGGGTTTGATTAAGAGATACCCCTGAGTTTAATACTCCCGCCCAAACCGACCACAGCTCCGTTTCCCGCAGGGACAGCTCAAAGCGCCGGTTGGCCTTTTTAATAAAGGCCTGGCTGGTGTAGGTGCCCCGGTGATTCTCCAGATACAGCTCCCCGTCCCAGACATGCACGTATTGATCGGTTCCCGCCGCTTTTTCCTCCAGCTCCTGGAAGAAGGTGTCCGCCCGACCCGTTACAGCCTTGGGCAATCCCGGCATCCGGTCCAGCCTGCGGCGCATCTCCAGCATATCCCGGTTGACACCGCCGCCCCCGTCCCCGAAGCCGTAGCAGAGCAGCAGCTCCTCGTTCCAGGCTTTGTCCCGGTAATTCCGCCAGATGCCGGTCAGCGTCTCGGGCACCACATAACCGTTATAGGTGTAGTAGGTTTCGTGGGGAAACTCAATTTCAGGCGTCGTTATAAAATGGGTCAGCACCTCCGAGCCGTCCATCCCCCTCCAGACGAAGGTGTCATGGGGCATCCGGTTGTACTGGCTCCAGCTGATTTTCGTGGTCATAAAAGAAGTGATGCCCGATTTGCGGAGAATCTGCGGCAGGGCCCAGCTGTACCCGAACACATCGGGCAGCCAGAGATACTTGCACTCTGCGCCGAATTCCTCCCGGAAGAAGCGGGTACCGAACAAGATCTGCCGCACCAGGGATTCGCCGGAGGTTAGGTTGCAGTCAGCCTCCAGCCACATGGCGCCGCCTGCCTCCCAGCGTCCCTCCCGGATGCGCTCACCGATTTGCGTGTACAGTTCCGGGTAGTCCGTTTTGATATATTCATACAATTGGGGCTGGGTTTGCAAAAAGATATATTCCGGATACTCCTCCATCAGGCGCAGCACCGTGGAAAAGGAGCGTGCTGCTTTTTCCCGGGTATGGCGCAGCCGCCACAGCCAGGCCACATCGATATGGGTATGCCCGATACAGCGAACAGTGACGGGATGGTTGGCGGGAAGCAGCTCCAGCCCTTCCCGGAGCGCCGCTGCCGCTTCCGCGACAGAGCCGTAATAGGCATCGGAGCCGGGTTTGGACCAGTCCACCCGGTTTAGGGAACGGTTCAACAGAGCCAGCAGCGCTTGTCTGTCGGGAGTCGTGTCCGGCAGCACAGATACGGTTTCCCGGACGGCCCGCGCGGTATAATACAGATCGTCTGATGCCTTATGAAGGAAGCTGAGCTCTGCCCGTTTGATCTCATGAATCTGAAGCTGGGGCACACCTCCGCCCTCCAGGCCGGACCACAGCCGGAAGATCAGCTGCACCGGTTGTTCCGCCAGCTCATCCAGGAATACCTCCTGGTGATTGCTGTCCACGCCTTGCAGCGGACGGCCATTCAGGAACAGCAGGGATTCGAAGCCCTGGCTATTGCCGTGATGAGTCCGGCCAAAATCGAACCGCCCCACCAGCCGGTGCTCCGCCAATTGCTTAGGAAGCAGCGCCTCCACCTTGAGCCAGACATAGCGGTCTCTGCCGCTCCACCGGTCTCCCAGCTGCAGGGTTTCCCAGGTATCTTGGCTGGGAGGTTCGGCAGCTATTTCCCCGAGTTCATCCGTCAGCATCTCCAGCACTTCAAAACGGGTGATGGTCCGGTAGCGCAGCTCCCCGATTTCAGCAATACGCTGCTTCAATTTCTCTTCAGTCCAAAACATGGCGGACCTCCTCTGCCGGGTTAGGCGTGTGATTTTGTGGCGATTCCAACCGGACATACGACTGGCCTTGCTTCATCTGGCGTTTCCAGAGTCCGGACATGGGGTCCTTCAGAAATCCATTGGCTGACAAAGCGGACTCTCCTTCATTCCTGCAGTCGAAATAACACCAAGCATCCGACGTCAGACTGGTCCGGATGGCAAGACCGTCCCGGTAATCGATATAAGCATCCGCCTTTAATAACGAGCTGAACCGGCAATTCCCACCGCTTTTCCAGTAGCTGCCGTTATGCAGGGTGATCCGCTCCAGCTCCCCTTCCGGACTGTAGAGCGCCGTGCTTAAGAACGCATCCGTTTCGATTCCGGCGAAGCTCCCGTGGGCGTTATCATGCATCACCCGGCCATCGGCATGGAGATTGCACAGCACCATCAGCACCCGTCCGTCAGGATACGTTAACCGGAAGGTTTGAAATTGGCCGTCGGCTTGTTTTTCCACCGTCACCGAGGGTGCCTGAGGCAGGGTGAACAGGGTGATAAACTTGATTCGGCGGTTCTCCCCTTCAGCACTCACCTTCATATATTCCGCCTCCGGAAAAATATCCTCCAGTCCCGTTCCCCGATGGGCAGCAGCAGAGTAACCCTTCTCACGGATGTATTGTTTCGACTCCGGGTATAGATGGCGTACCGTCAGCCTGCTGCTTTCGTTGGGAGTTGTGGCATCCGGGGTAATATGAAACGTTTCCTCTTCCAATTCGGCAGTGCCGTTATAATGCAGCAGCCATTGGAAGCTTCCCTCCCGGTTGGCAAACAGATCGTCCACCATAATCAGATATCCGTCCAGCAGGAAAAAATGCCGGTAAAAGCGGTGGTACAGGTTCATGTAGGGTCCCGTGCAGTCCGCCAACAGGTAGCGGTAATCCGGTGCGTCCAGATAAGCAGGCAGTCTCCCTTCGAATTTGGTGCCGAATTCGATCATGTCCGGAGGCTGGCCTTCCCCGTCCAGCAGCACCACATTATGCGCCATGGACTGGCGGTAATACGCGTTGTACAGCGGTTTGGAATAGACGCAATAGCCCGAATCCATAATCCATTCCCTGCCGCCGCTAACGAGGATGAAGGTGCCAACATCCAGATGGTTATGGTTCCAGCTTTCCCCGGTTTTGACCGCCAGAAGGGTGCCGCCGTCCTCCGTCGCTTTCCCGTCCCGGATCATGCCATAGCCGCTGTGGGTCAATAGGGAGACCCCAGGCCGGTGCTCCGGAAATTTAGGCTCCATGTGTTCAGGATAATAAAACAGCTCCAGCGGTCCCGCCGGGAAATCCAGATTCGCCAGGAAAAAAGCCAGCATGTCCCCTCTGCCGCATTCTTCCGCCAGCCGCAGCCATACATGCCCATTGCCGTTGCGGGCTCCCGAATCGCCGAAGGTAAAGCTGTGCAGCTTTCCGTTGAGATGGAATACCGTCTCCAGATACGCGTCTGGAATGCGGCTAAGGAGCGGCTGGATAAACAGACTGGTTTCTCCCGTCGTACGCCGGTACAAATCCTCAAACACCATAAAGCTGCCCAGAGCATAATCCAGATAGCTCATGGTTTCGATATAATCGCCGTTGGGACCGAAGTTGGCTTTTTTGTTCTGAAGCACATTGCCGGGGTAGGCAAACCACTCCTTCAGCCCCTCCGTAATGGTATGCAGGTAAGCTGCGTATCCCTCCGTCTGATCCCCCAGGGTCAATAAAACCATTCCGGCTCCGGACACACAGACAATCCACCAGTTATGGCCCATGGTATCCAGGGCATGGATTTTGCGGGTGGGGTCCAGCCAGTCTGTATACAATGGCAGAAAAGCCTTGGTGTACAGCTGCTCCTCGATGGTGCGCTTCTCTTCATGGGTTAACGTATCCCGGATGCAGTCGTAAGCCAGGGAAAGATGAAGCCCGATATCCGCCGTCCACAGATCGGAGGCCCTTCCCGAGCCGGTCTGGTACAGCCAGGCTTCTTCCTTACCGATCAGGAGAATCAGCTCCTTGATCCCCCGGGCCAGCTCCGCCCCCCCATTCATCCGGTACAAAAAAGCCAGATGATGGGCCCGTTTGGCCTGCTCCCGGATATAATTGCCCAAGGTAAAGCGTTTGTTGCCGCCAAACTGCCGCACCCTGTCCTGCATGTCCTTCTGGGTCCGCGCCACCTCCTGCACGTCTTCACTGCCAAAACCTGCTGATTCGGCCTTCAGTAAGAGCCAGCCCTTTTCAATTATAGGGTTGGTCTTAATCTGGCGGCGGATGGCTTCCAATCTCTGATCCTCATAAAACACCATGGTTTCTCTCCCTCCTGCAAACGGATTGGGCCGGGAGGGGGCGGCAGCTTACCGCTTCCTCCGGCCTGTCCTTGTCTATGATTCCGGCTGTAGCCGGGTTAGGAGCCGGTCAATCAGGGCCGCCGCCTCTGCCCGGGTGGTGGGCCGGAGAGGCTCCAGCTGTCCGCCGGTTCCTTGCACCACACCCAGCTCCGTAAGACGGCCAATGCTTTCTTGGGCATAAGGCGCCACCTGCGTATGGTCGGAGAAGCTGTTCAGCGTTGTTGGCGAAGATGCCGGACGGACTCCGGCAGCGCGGATAACACGGTCCGCCAGCACCATCATATCCTGCCGGGTGACGGTTGCTTCCGGATGGAAATTTTGGCCGTCCCCTTCTGCAATGCCCAGGCTTTGTGCTGCAGCCACCGCTTCGTAATAGTACGCTTCGGCGGGGACATCCCGAAAGGTTTTGTCTGGTTGTTCTCCCGCTGCCGGCTCGAAGGCCCTCATCAGGAGCAGCACATAATCCGCGCGGGTAACGGGTCGGTCCGGTGCAAACTCCCGCTCCGATACTCCTTGTATGACTCCGCGGGCAGCCAAGGCCGCGACCGGACTTTTAGCCCAATGTGCATTCTCCATATCCGCGTAGAGTCGCAGTGTGTACGCGGCTGCAAAAGTGCCAAAGCTTGAGGTGCGGAAGATGATGGAGCCGGTTTTGGAAACATATCTGCTGTCAATAACCGGCTTTACCATGTCCTTCTCCTGCATCAAGGACCAGACTACCAGAGCTTCCGGATGGGTACGCTCTGCCTGGGTAGGGCTATAGGGCAGCTCTACAGTTATTCCGTTTCTGGCTGAGATAGCGTGCACAGGCTGACCATCGCGCTTCAGTAAAATGTCCACAATGGGTTTGTTCCGCACCGCCTCCAGCTGGCTGGACGTTGTGATAGCTTGCGGCGCATTGGAAAGGCGGTTGACTGACAAGGAAATTTTGCTCAAGGAAAATTTGCTGGTTTCCTCAGGAGTGCTGCCTGTCAGCTCACCGGCAGGAATCCTTACCTTGGCAAAGGCGGTATGGAGCTCCACGCGAGTATCCGCCGGCCAACTGGCCAATACTTGAGCCGGCAGAAGAGCTTCAATCCCTGTGGCGCCCTCCGGCATAATAGGTTCCAAGCGGATGGACCGGGCATTGAGGGCTTTGGCTTGCTCCAGTGCCTCCGCAGGAATCACGGCTTGAGCCAGTCCGCTTGCGTCAGGCTTCTCCGGATTAAAGCTCAACACGGCTGTGCCGTCCGGAAGCTGATGGAGCGAAGCTGTTGGAGCCGGTTCCCCGGTTTCAGGCGCTGGTGCCGATTCCTCCGGCTCCTCCCCTTCCTGCTCTTCTTGGCCGACGGATCGCTCTACCACCTGGAACACCGCTTCCGCGCGGTGCGTGCCGGAGCCGGCCAGGATGGTATAGGTGCCATTAGGCGCATCGGCAGGAAGTGTCAGCGGAACCCCGGCGGTAAAACGGTCTTGCGGCATCACATCTGTCCAAAGGACCGTTAAGTTGGGGCGGAGAATTTGAACGACAATCCGGGAGAGGCTTGCGTTGCCCCGGATGGTCACTGCCTCACCCGGGTACCGGGAGCCCGGTGATTCCAGGGTGACGGCTTGGGCTGCAACTGCTTCCGGGATGTCAGTTGAAATTAGTGAAGTGGAAGCCGCATCTGTTACGTTTGAGGGATCAAGTGGAGCTGAAACCGTAGTTGGGATGCTTGAAACATCCAGTTGAGCCAAAGTCGTATCCGGGAAGTATAAAGCCTGCATATAGGCAGAACCCGTTGCAGAAACGGGGACGGCTGAAGTCAACACGGCTGCAAATGCCACAGCCCCGATAAGAAATCCGCGCACTTTTTCCCCTCCCCTCTAGTGTGGTGTTAGCAAAGTCCAGATCCGCTAACGGAACTCACAAGCGCTTAGAGGCCCGAAATCCACCAATCAGATTTCTTACGGAACTGAGAGGCCCTTAGCGCACCAAAAGTCGGCATTCAAGAGCAAATTTGTGGTTTAAGAGCCTCTCAGTTCCGTTACACATCACAACAGGTCGTTTTCAGCCTCTAAGCGCCATATAGTTCCGTTACACATCACAACGGGCCGATTTCAGCTTCTAAGCGCCATATAGTACGTTACAGCTCTGCATCAATGTCTACATCACCTGTTCCGTCATTATTCTCCCCGCAAATTTCCGCATACTGTTCCGTTACAGCTTCCCACCACTTCCTCATACTCCTTCTTGCCTTCATGGCGCTGAAATTACAGAAGTATGCTCCATTTCTCACCAGTGCCCCAGCCCATTCGCCTACTCCAGCACCACCTTGGGAGATAACGGTACAGGCATACCCGTGCCGCCGCCACTGTTCAGCCGGTCCAGCATCAATACATGGACCGTGTACGCGCTGTTGCCGGGATCAGCTACATCGAAGTGGCCTGTTAGCTCTTCGCCTCCGTCAAATAACTGGCTGGAGGCCACGTAGCTGACCGGCGTTGTGCCCCTCATCAGCTGGAACACCACCACCGCGTTGCCCGCAGGGGCAGGTACTCCGTCTTCACGGTGGATACGTACCGTTGCAGACAGCCCGGAGGCCCGCTGGAGTCCGCCCACCGCTTCCAGAAGGAAGGGATACGGCGCTTCCACCACCCGGACGGTACGGACAACAGCAACCGCCTGGTTGCCCGCCTGATCCCGGACATTGTACTGCAGCACGTATTCCCCGGGGACCGCGGTATCCACACTGCCGGTGACCACCACAGCAGGGGTTAAATCACCGTCGGTTTCGTCAACGGCGCTAAATCCGGGCTCGACAAAAGCTGTCCCCTGCACCAGCTCCATTTCCGCTGCGCCCAACAGAGTAATCACCGGCGGAACGTTGTCTCCCGGAGGCTGCCCACCAGCGGGAGAAAGGACCAGCTCACCGAACTGGGCGGGATTCTTGCCCGTGCCGATGCCGCTCATATATTCCAGCCAGCCGTGCCGCCCTGGTCCGTCATCATCATTCACCAGGAAGGAGAAACCTACCAACGTTTCCGGTATGGCAACCCCCGCAGGCAGCAGCTCCGACCAGGGCACTGCCACCTCATAAACCGTTGTCCGCTCCGCTTCATTGCGAACAATGGAGGCCTGGGCTGCCGCCAGGGCACCAACCGGCTTGCCGGCAACTCCCGACCACCGCCACTTCACCGTATCCCCGGCATCCGAACGGGCGAACAACAGCTCCGTGTACCCGGCGCTGCCCGGTCCAGCCAGCCGGCCGTGGTCGATCATAAACTGGATGCTGTCCCCCATCCAGGCAGCACCGTCGGAGCTGGCCTGGCGGTGGACATTGTCCTTCACTACAGCAGCCAGGTAAAGATTATCCTGGTCCCATTGGGTGTACCCCACGGCGCTCAGATCATCTGCGCCGCCCCAAGGCACCGTGCCGCCGCTGACATTCTTGTATTGGGCAGCCTCCGCCAGCCGGAAGGGCATAGCTCCCGCCCATTCCCCGCCAACCACACCATCCGGCACGATCAATGACACCGCACGTTTCGCCGCCAGGAAATTCACGGGCTGGACCACAGATTGCCGGACCCCGGTATCCAGGTTCACCACCACCTCCAGCTCTACCCGGCGGGTATCCGGGGGTAGGGGCACAGGCAGCAGCAGCTTCGCCGCCGTTCCCGGTGCCAGACTGGCCAAAGGAACCGCCGCTCCCGGCTGGGGCCACTCAGCCGTTGGCCCCAAACCCGCCGTCCCGCTGATGGGGACGGTGCTCCGGTTCTCCAGCTCCACCTCCACCGCCCAATGCTGCCAGGCTCCCGGCTGCACCAGCTTCGGAACAATAGATTTGATATTGGCCAGCTTATCCAGATCCACTTGCGTGGAGATGGTCGTGTTGAATTGCCGCACCGGCTCCTTGCCCAGCGAACGGAAGATATTTTGCCCCAGCTCCAGGCGGGTCAGCGTGCTTTGGTCCAAGGCAATGCCGAAATACGGAGTCGTATCCACCGTATTGCCGGAAATCACCAGATCCCCCTTCATACTGCGCAGTACCGTAATGGCACCGTAGTGGTACGTGGAACTGCCCTGGTTGGTCCGGGTCAGCGTGTTGTTCTGAATCCGCACCTTCTCCGCATGGAAGGCTTCACTGGTATAGTACACGGCGATACCTGCCAGATGGGTGTCCGTAATGGTATTCCCTGTTACCTCAATCTGGTTGCCGCTGGCAATACTGACGCCGGACTGGTCACGAGAGCCAGCCAACTGATTACCGGCAATCCGGATATATTGGGGCTCCCGGCCGATGGTCCCCAGCTTGTTGACCAGCACCGCCGAATCCCGGGAGTTCTGCACCGTATTATTCTCCACGAACACCTGACGGCTGGCCAGAATCTCCACACCACCAGTCCCCGCATTGGTCACCGTGCTGTTCTTGACTGACACTCGGGTGGAGGTGTCCACCAGAATACCGGGACCGCCGGAATTGACCGCGGTGACATGATCTACAGCCACACCCGTGCTGCCGGTCAGATCCAGGAGCGCCCGGTTATGACGCTGGTACGGCTGCTCCGCCAGCTCCAGCTTCAAGCCCTGTACAGAAGCGCCAGTTACTCCGGCAAGCCGCAAGCCCTGATGCTCGGCAGAGGTAAAACGCAGCACACTGCCGTCCCCGTCTCCGCGGATCCGCAGATTGCTTTTCGCTTTTACAGCCAGGTGATGCCCGATGGCCGTAAAGGCCAGCTTATCCTGACCCGTCTGCGGGCTCAGCTTGTAAACCCCGGCAGGCACATACAGGCTGCCGCCCTGTGCGGGCACCGCATCCAACGCGGCCTGGAAGGCGTGAGTATCATCCGAAGCCCCGTCACCCTTGGCGCCGAAGGTCCTCACATTGATCTCTTGGCCGCTTCCTGCCGGCAATACGGCCGGAGCTTCCGCCCATCCGGTTTCACTGGCGGCATTTCCAAGAGTCTGATAAAGATCCACATATTCCGCCTGATCCGTCACCACGTCAAAGCCGGTCCGCACTGGCACCGTAGGCTGAGAGACCCGGTTGCCCGAATAGGTGAGTGTTCCCCTCAGTGTTCCGCCGAAGAGCACGCTATTGGCATTTCCAAGGAAGGAATTGCCCGTCATTTCCAAACCGTCGATCACAGCATTGCCGTTGATCTTCACAGCGCTCTCAAGAGAGCCTTCAATCCGGTTGTTCCGGACGGATAGATTTTTCCCCTGCAGAGCCGAGCTCCACGCACTGAAAAAGATACCGTTGCCCGGATTGCCGTAAATCTTGTTATTTTCAATGTTCACCCGTGTGGCGTTGTTGTTGAGCACCACAGAGCCCTTATACACGCCGCTGTTGCGGTTGTTGTTATCGGCTCGGTTATTCTGGTCGGAGCGGAGAATGGTATTCCCCTTGATGGAGACATCCTGAACCGGTATCCCGGATTCCCCGGCCTGCCCAAGGGAGTTGGTAAAAATCCCGGACAGCAGCGAGCTTTCGATCCAGTTGTTCTCCAGCTTATGACCGATGCCGCCGGCGCTGATGCCCCGGCCCCAGGGTGTTTTGATAATGGTATTGTACAAGGCGTAGTTGTTTTGGGAGACCGGCCAATTGTTGGTCCCGGGTGCGTCGGATACAAAACCCACCGCATCGTCATTGCTGTTTTCCACCCAGTTATATGCGGCCACCACATCCACCGTATTGGCAAAATGGATGCTGTCGGCTCCCGTATTGCGGACAACGTTGCCCACCGCCCAAACGTTCCGCGTATTCTGCCAAAACACCATACCGATGCCGCCTTGGTCCACATTCAGGTTCACGGCTTGGATATTTTGTCCGGACAGGCCCAGATTGTACGGTCCGTTGATGGAGCGCATATCCATACGCGGCGTCCAAGAGGTGCTGAAGCCCCGCAGGGAGTAGTTGGTGCCGTCCAGCCGCCAGCCGTAGGGGCGTCCGCTCATATAAGCCCCGCCGGAGTTGCTGTAGGTTTGCCCGTTGGGTACGGATGAGATGCCGGGATTCCGGAAAACGATAACTGTTGATTCCCCGTCTCCGACAAAATGGATATTGTTCAAGGCTCTTGCCCCGGTTCTGTCCCAGAAGCGGCGGCTTTCCGGCGTGGTGCCGTTGGTGGGTGTAGGAGCGAAGAAGTATTTGCCTGCGGGCATATAAACCACGCCCCCGCCCTGGGCATTCAAGGCGTCGATAGCCAGATCAAAAGCGGCTTTATCGTCAGTGACCCCATCCCCTGTGGCACCGTAATCCCGGACATTGGCCACCTTCATGGAGGCGTAATCAATGCGGGGCATGGCTTCCAGACCGGGACGGTTATAGAAGCTGTCCGGCAGGTTGGTGACACCGCTTGGCACCTGGGGAAGCATGGTATACGTGAAGGAGGCAGCCTGACTAGGAGTCCAGCCCTGCTTTTTGGCATAGGCCCGTACAGTGGCTCCGCTGTTCAACCCAAAAGGGCCACTATACAAGGTCCCTCCAAGCACCGGATCGCTTCCGTCCAAGGTGTAGTAGATTTCGGCTCCAACGGTTTGCGTCGATAACTGAATCTGTGTACCGGCAGCCACTGCGCCGGAGGGCGGCTGGGCTGTAACCGGAGAAACTACCGGCTGCTGTCCTGTTTTCACTACCAGCTCAGGTCTGTTACCCGCAGCACGGGTGGAGAAGAACTTGGCATTCAGGTCCACAGCGCTGTTATCTGTCATCCGGAACGAAACAGAGCCTTCGCCAGCTGTCAGCCGATTGTTAACAAATGTCGTCACATCATACTCATACCAGCCAATGCTGCGGATAGTTTGTGTGCCCAGCGGGGTTCCCGCTTCCGCCGGGGCGTTATTCCACGTAAGGGTGCTCTCCTGCCAGGCTGACCCCGACAGCCCGCTGACCGTTACCGGCACATCCTTGGTCAGCTCCTCCTTCCCGTATACCCGGAGGGTGACACTGTTCAACGAAGCTCCGTCGAAGGCAGACAAATCAAACTTTAGATACCCGTGCCGGGTATTCACCAGATCAGGAGAACCGTTCAGAATCCGGGCTTTGACCCAAAATTCCGTTCCGGCGGCCGGATCGGGGCTGGCGGCAGGGACCTTCATCATTTGGTTGGTCGCCGCATGGTTCACTCCACCGCTGCTGCCTCCACGGGTGTTGACGGACTCGGCAGCGGCAAGTGTAATCTCCTGCTCCACCACAACAGGCTGGGACGTAAACTGCACCGCCGGATTCCAGAAGGTGTGATCATTATTCAAATTGCCGTTTCGGTTGATTTCGAATGTGATGGTATCCCCTGCCTCTACAGCAATGCCGCTGACCCCGCTAGGTACCAACGGTGTGCTTCCCGAAACTAAAGAGCTCCATAAGACCGTACCATTCCGTTTAATGGAAGCGTTTACACCATCTCCGTTATTATCCCCCTTCCGGACCTCTCCGGTGATTTCTACGGTTCCTTTGGCCGGAGAGGTCCAGGTGCGGACAGCATCGCCGTTATTGGCGGGATGCATCTCTCCTCCCTTCACCCAAGGATAGATGGGCGAAGACCCCGACTGCTGCCAGCGTTTGTTGGCGGTATCGTAGTGGGGCAGATCATTATACACGCCTCCGGCTAACCGCTGGTAGCTCCATTGATTCTGCCCCTGCACCTCGCTGAAACCAGCCGAAGCCGAATAGACCATACTGCCGGAAGCCGGCTCCTCAGCCAAAGCTCCCGCAGGCAGGATAGCCGTCAGAATCAGACAGCCGGCTAACATCAAGCTTAATCTCCGTTTCAAATCGGTCATGTTCCACTCTCCCTATTCATATTGAAAGGTTCTGAGTCATGCCATGGTGTGATTTGATGCCGCAAGCGAGCCGGCTTTTGCGGTATATGCGCAATAAGCCGGCACCTTGTAATGCGGGAACGGATGGGAAACGTCAGTCGAATTTCATTTTGTACAGCTCATCCATAAAGATCCAGCTGCTCTTGTTTTCCTTGTACCAGTTTTTGTACCAGTCCTCCAGCTTTTTACCGCCTGCCTTATCCCAGGCATCCTTTACATCCTTCACACCTTGATCTACCGTGTAGGAATTGCCGCTGACCACGGATTTGGCCATAATATCGTTCATGTTGTTCCAGCCGTCGTTGAAGATAGTGTTCAAGTCCTTGTCCAGGGAAGGACGGAACTTGGAATGAGTGAAGCCGGGATGCGGACGGGCAGGATCAAGATACAGTTTATCCATCTCCTTGGCAATCTTGATCCATTCCTGATCCACAGCGTTCGTGGATTGCGGCGATCTTCCGCCAATGGTGCATTGCTGCAGGTTATAGGTCGGCATGAACATCTTATAGTCGTTGATGTAGCCCATTTCGGTTTTGTTCTTGGCGGCATCGATAGGCTGCGGGCAGCCGGTGGCGTCCTTCTTATAGTTCACATTCTCAATGCCGTTGGTGAACACCTCCACCGTCGAGGGTTTTACCATAAAGTCCACATACTGCATAACGGCCTGCGGGTCCTTGGCTTTGGCATTCACAGAGGCGGTCAGAGCCAGCGGCGGGTTAAAATCAGGTCCGAATTGCCCGTATTGGGATTTCGGGAAGGCCATGGGCACGATCACTGCATCGGGGGTGCTTTTCTTCAGGGTATCGAAGTTTTTGCTGACAACGCTGGTATACGCCAGGTAAATCCCCAGCTTGCCGTTGGCAAAGTCCTGCTCCGCCTTCTGCCCGTTTTTGTCGGACAGGAAGTCCTTATCCACGATGCCGTTATCGAAGAGCTTCTTCTTAAATTCGTAGGCCGGCTTAATCCGGTCAAACTGACGGATCAGCTCCCCGTTCTCCACGATGAACATTTCGTTTTGGAACATGGCGTCCACATAATACGAAGCAAACTGGCTCAGGTTGATGCCGAAGGTATCCTTTTTGCCGTTGCCGTCCGGGTCCTTATTGGCGAAGGCATCCGCCACCTGGTACAGCTCCTCCACGGTTTCCGGGATCTTCAGGTTCAGCTTATCCAGCCAATCCTTACGGATGACCATGGTGCCCAGCACCTCGGGTTTGGTCACCTTGGCGAATTCATACATCTTTCCGTCGGGTTTGGTGGCCAGCTTTTTGATCGCCGGGAATTTCTCCAGAATTTTCTTGTACTCCGTGCTGTGTTTATCGATCAGGTCATTGATGGGCAGCAGCTGCTTCTGGGACCACAGGGTATTGATGAAGGCGTTGTCGAATTCCAGTACCAGATCAGGCGCTTCGCCGGAGGCAAAGAGAATGCTGTACTTCTGCTGGGATTCGTTCCGGGGAATGGTAACGAACTTCACATCCGCAGGGCCGTTCTGGTTGATCCACTTGGTCCAGCGGTTGTCCGTGTAGCTGCCCTCTTCCTTCGGGACCTGGCCCCGGTCATAGATAGCCACGGAGATGCTGCCGCGTTTAGCCGGAGCTGTCGAGGCCTGGGTAGTGGCAGCGGCTGTGCCGGAGGCAGCCGGCTTATCGGTTTCCTTGGCTGTTTCCTCTTTGGCACTGGAGCAGGCAGCCAGCACTGTAACCAGTGACAAGGCGGCCGTTACCGAAAGCACAGTTCCTTTTTTCATACGCCGTTTGGACATTGCAACCCCTCCATAATGTGTGTTTTATAGATACCCTTGCGGGTTTACCCCTTGATGGAGCCGATCAGCACACCTTTTACAAAATACTTCTGCAGGAACGGATAGATAATGAGCATAGGCAGCACCATGACGATAATGCCTGCCGACTTGATCGCCTCCGGCGTCAGGTTCCGGAAGGCGTCCGGATCCAGCTGGGCCAGCTCCGACATGAGGGATTGACTGCGGATCATATTTTGCACCAGCACGGACAGGTTAAACTTGGAGGAATCGTTAATGTAGATCAGGACATTGAAGAAGGCATTCCAATGGCCCACTCCATAAAACAGTGCAATGGTGGCGATCACCGGCAGGGACAAGGGCAGCACCATCTGGATAATCAGCCGCCATTCTCCGCAGCCGTCGATCCGGGCCGCATCCTCCAGCTCCTCGGGAATATTCTCGAAGAAGGTCCGGACAATGAGCAGATTATACGCACTGATCAGTCCGGGCAGCCACAAGGACCCGTAGGTGTTCACCAGCCCCAGCGATTTGATCAGCAGGTAGTTGGGAATCAGCCCCGCCGTAAACAGCATGGTAAACACAATCGCCAGAGTAAAAAACCGTCTTGCATAAAAATATTGCTTGGACAAAGGGTATGCTGTCAAGACAGTAAACACCATATTAAGCGCGGTACCCACCAGCGTGATCAGCACACTGTTGCGGAAGGCGCCCAGCACATCGGTGCCGGAGACCAGCTTGCGGTACGCTTCTGCCGTAAATTCTACCGGCCACAGCCCCACCTGGCCCATCGTAATGGACTCGGCGCTGCTCAGGGACAGCGATATGATGTGGAGAATGGGCAGGATGCAGCTTAGGGAAGCCAGCGACAGAATTAGATAGTTAATGGCATAAAATATTTTTTCTCCAGCGGAAATTCTCATCCCTCTTCTCCCTCCTACCACAATCCCCGGTCATAACGCCGGGCGATCGTATTAACCACCAGCACCAGTGTGAGACCGATCAGGGATTCAAAGAGCCCCATAGCGGTTGCGTGGCTGAATTGGCCGGAGCCCAAACCAACCTTGTAGTTCCAAGTGCTGATGACCTCCGCTACACCGATGACCACGGAATTCTGCAGCACATAAACCTGGTCGAAGCCCACATCCATTACATTGCCGATGTTCAGGATAAACATCAGAACAATGGTCGGCTGCAGCGCAGGAAGGGTAATATGGCGGATTTGCTGCCATTTGTTGGCCCCGTCCAAATTCACCGCTTCGTACAGGCTGGGATCGATGGAGGTTAAGGCCGCCAGATAGATGATGGCCGACCAGCCAGCCGTTTTCCAAATCCCGGAGCCAACGAAGATGGCAATCCATGAGCCTTCCTTAAAGAGAAAGGGATACGCCTCTCCCGTCAGCTTGCTCACCCAATGGTTCACAATGCCGGTCTCCAGGGAGAAGACCATGACCACCAGACCGCCCACGATAACCCAGTTGAGAAAATGGGGCAGGTACAGAAGCGTCTGCGTCCATTTTTTGAACCAGGATTTCCGTACCTCATTCAGCAGGATCGCCAGAATGATGGGGAACGGGAAGCCCACGAATACGGTGAGGGAGCTTAACACCAGGGTATTGCGGATGATGGTCAGTGTTTTCGGGTTATTAAACAGATACTCATAATTCCCCAATCCTACCCAAGGGCTGTGCAGGATGCCGTCGGCGAAATTATAATCCTTGAAGGCGATTACAATCCCCAGCATGGGAACGTACTTGAACAGAACGAAAAAGATTACTGCCGGCAAAAACATGACGATGAGGGGCTTGTTCAGCATCCACCGCCTCCGCCCGGACAAGGTGTGTTTTGGCGCCGTTCCGCGGCCTGTGCTTGTCTGTGCGATTTCCATATCGTTCATCGTACTCACCTCCGTCTTGTTACCGATTGCCGGCCAAACAGGCTGCCCGGTCCGGGAAGCCGATCCGGCTAGCCGCAATCACAATGTAACCTGAACCGGGGGCTTCGGACAATTGACAGCTTTTGAGGAGGCTATCACTTTTTGAATAGGCTGAAAACCCGCGCCGCTGCTGGCTTTTGTGCAAGAACCTTTCACATTTTGCACCCCTATCATTTCTTGAATGCCAATAAAAAAGGACGGGACGCTTCCGCAATCCCATCCTTGTATGCTGTTACGCACCTTCTTGGCTCCGGTATTCCCCCGGCGTGGTGGAGGTTACCTTCTTGAAGGCCCGGTTGAAGGAAATATAGTTGGTGTAGCCCACCCGGCTGGCAACCTCATGGATGGTCTCCCGGGTTTCCTTCAGCAGCTGCTGGGCATGGCCGATCCTCACCTGGGCCAGGTAATCCACAAAATTTTCGCCGAACTCATCCTTGAACAATCTGCTCAGATAGCTGGTGCTAATCTGGAACTGCTCACCGATCAGGGATAAGGACATGTTCGGGTCCGAATAATGCTCCTCGATGTACCGCTTAACCTCCTGAATAACACTGTGATTGCTCTTGCTTTGGCGGAGCATTCGGAGCTTCCTCGCATTGTCCTCCAACAGCTTCTTGAAGTCGGCATGAAGCTCCTCCATGGTTTCGAAACGCTCCAGTGCATCATTCAAGCCCGGAGCCGCCTCCTGGCGCCATATCTCCTGCATCTCCTGGGGCAGCTCCATCATTTCGCGGAACAGGTGGTACACCAGATAATTCATGATGTTCATTAATTCATCCCTGGAGAGCAGTCCGGTTTTCAGGTCACCGAATAACGCCTCGAACTGCTCCTCCCACTGGGGGTCCCCCAGCCTGTATGTCTGGGCCAAGGATCGGATGGTCTGCAGCCCTTTGTAGAGCTCCGCATCGGATTTGACGCCAATGTCCTTCTGCCCGATGAACCGTCCACGCCCCAGTACCGACTTATATTTCATGGCCTCCATGGCATCATCATAGGACCGGTAAATGTCGGATACCTCAGCAACGAAGCCGCCGGAGGACATGGTTACCGTAAAGGTCAGATTGGCCTCCACCCAAACGATGAGTTCTTGGCCTACCTCCATAATGGTTTTATCCAAATCCGGGCCTTGGGTAGTATCCGTGATGAGAAACAGCATTCCCATCTGTCCATTGGACAGCCAATCCGGCCATACGGCCAGGCTGCGTTTATGGCATAGCTCGCCGAGGGCATTCACCAACGCGTAACGCAGCAGTTCCTGGCTTTTGTGGGTATAGGCCTGGCTGAAATCGGTGAATCTGTCGATCTCCAGAAGCCCCACGGCAAGCTGGCGGAAATCCGGCTCCAATCCGTATTTCGGCAGCTCCAGCCTCCACTCGTCCCGTGTTACTGTTCTGCTCCCCTCCAGAAGCTCATGGAAAAAGTGGCGCCGTTTGTAGATGATATCCTCCTTCTGCTGCTTCCGGTACTCGTCCGAAGCCTGGATAATTTCACTCAGGGTGGATTCGATATAGGAAAATTCATCATTGCCCGTCTTCTGCGCCGGGGAGGGCAGCAGCTTGCCGGTCATGCTGCTGATCCGCTGCATCATGGTGGCTACCGGCTTATAATTGCGGCGGGAAACCAGCACCAGCCAGCCCAGTCCTACAGTGATGATGAGGATGACCATGATGATCCAGATAAACGAAATTTTCAGCAGGATCTGCAGGAAGGAAACGCCTACCATACCGCTGCGGATCTGCCAGCCTGTATAAGTGGACACCACCCGGGACAGCTCCTGCTTCTGATTGGGAGGAATGAGAGTAGCCCCTTCCTCGGCCTGAAGTCCGTTTTCGGTGCCCAGCAGGAAACGGCCGTTGGCATCGTACAGATGGATGAAGCTGATTTCATTGCCGATCATGTCCCGCAGGAGATTCCGCAGGGCATCCGCGGACACGTTCACCACCATGAGCCCCTTCTCCCCGGTAATGAGGGGGATACTGCGGGTGAGGCTAACCACCATATGGGAGACCTCCGGCGACGGCCCGGCGTTTCTCGGCTCGGACCACCCGGTGGGCACAGGGCCGTTTACGGCCCGTTCAATAACGCCCCGATCAGAGAATTGCTCCAGGGGACTGATGGATTGATGGCTCAGCACTACCTTATCAGATAAACGGTACAAATAGAGGGAGTCGATCAGCGGGTTGGACAGCTTCAGCTGGATCAACCGGGTGGAGGCGTTGTGGGCGGCAATATAGGGATTGCCGGTATCGGAGAAAAAAGGCTCGAATTCATTGGAGATGATCTCCCGGTTCATCATTTCGCTGATGGCACGGAAGGAATAATCCAGGGATTGCACCGCCTGCCGGGAAAAGACTTCGTTGGCCTTGGCCGTCTCCTTCTGGGACAGCTCGGCGGAGCCAAAATAGAAAATAACCAGCAGCAGGCTGGGGACGATAATAAAAATCGGCATATATGAGATGAGCAAGCGGTTATACCAGCTGTGGTTCAATGGGCTCCCTCCTGACTATCTCCACGTTGCCACAATGTTCATGAAAAATCAATCCCATTTTGCAAGCCGTTACATTTCCTGCCCCTAAACACAAACAACCAATCCAGCCAGGCCATATCGCCTGCTCCGGATTGGTTGTTCAGCCGCCGTTGAACCGGACGGATTATTTCAGGACAAGCACCAGCACTACGGCCAGCACAAGCACGATCACAACGGGAAGCCACAGCTTCACGGCCAAGCTCTTTTTCTTGACTTCGTCTGCTATTGCGGCCGGCGGTGATGCTCCTCCGACTTTAGTCACAACTGTTCCGCAATACCGGCAAGACAATGATCCTTCCGGTATCCTTTCCTTGCATTGCGAACAAATGATCTCCATGGCGCGCATCACTCACATTCCTTTAAATTGGGAAGGCATAGGTAATGTATGCGCTTGCGGAGGACATCCATTAATACCAACATGATATTGGACAAACAATGTCCCATCTATTTAAGCCCACAAGTGCAAAACATGAGGCAATTCCTTTCTTTAACCGGCTCCCCTCTTTTGTTATACTGGATAAATATTCATTACCAGATCAGTCCCAATACTCAAGTGTTACCTTTGGAAGGAACCGTGAACGGAAATGATACAGTTGTTTCAGAACGCACAATCGCAAAAATTAAAACCCGCCGCTATGCTGAGCTCATGGGGGCGATGGCTTCTTCTGGGCAGCGGAGTGGGCCTTCTGTCAGGCACCGCCTCCGCTTTTTTTCTGACAGCCTTGAGCTATGTTACCGATCTAAGGATGCAGCACGGCTGGCTGCTTTTCCTGCTGCCGCTGGGTGGGGCGCTGGTCAGCCTTCTCTACCTGAAGGCGGGCAAAACCAGCGGCAAGGGCAATAATCTGATCCTTGAGCAAATCCAAAACGGCCAGGAGGCGGTTCCGCTTCGCATGGCCCCTTTGGTATTGGCCGGGACGCTGATTACCCACCTCTTCGGCGGCTCAGCCGGACGGGAGGGTACCGCTGTGCAGATGGGCGGCAGCTTGGCCGACGGTTTCGGACGGCTCCTGCGGGTATCTCCAGCTACCCGGAGGATTCTTCTGATCTGCGGCATCAGCGGCGGCTTCGGCTCCGTTTTTGGCACACCGTTGGCCGGAACGGTCTTCAGCCTGGAGGTGCTGGCAATCGGCCTCATCTCCCATGAGGCGCTGCTTCCTGCCTTTGTGGCCAGCCTGGTGGGCCATCTGACCACCACAGCCCTCTGGGGGGTGCCCCATCTGCATTACAGCATGGGAGCGGTTCCGGAGCTTACCTTGGCGGTAGCAGGTAAGGTTGTTGCCGCGGCGGTCATATTCGGTCTGGTGAGCCTGATATTCAGTGAACTCACCCACTTTCTCAAAAAATGGTCCGCCCGCCTTCTCACCAACCCCATGCTGAAAAGCTTCGTCGGCGGTACCGCCGTCATTATTCTGGTATATGCAGTTGGCACCCGGGATTACCTCGGACTGGGCATCCCGCTGATTCAAGACGCCTTCAGCGGCGGTGCAGCGCTCTTCGCCTTTGCCTGGAAGCTGCTGTTTACCGCTATCACTCTGGGGACAGGCTTCCAAGGTGGCGAAGTGACACCGCTGTTCGCCATTGGGGCCACCTTGGGCCAAAGCTTGTCCGGGCTCCTGCAGCTGCCTGCTCCGTTTTTAGCAGGACTGGGCTTTATCGCCGTATTCTGCGGAGCCGCCAATACGCCCATCGCTTGCTTTATTATGGGCATCGAACTGTTCGGCTCACAGGGCGCCTTGTATATGTTCATGGCCTGCCTGATCAGTTATCTGGTGTCGGGTCACACGGGAATTTACACCTCCCAGCGTATCGGCAGCGCCAAGTTTCCCTTGGAGCTGATACCCGGCGCTACCTTGGGCCAGCTGAACGGGATGCTTTCTGCCGGAAAACGGGACAAAAATAATAAACGGGAACAGTGACCCTCCCACAACCGATATCAAAACTAAAAAAGAAGCAAGTCTCCGTTGTGGGGGATTTGCTTCTTTTATGTAGGAATTGTACGTACCAAACAATTGCACGATATGCTCAAGGATTAAAATAACTTCTGTGTTCGTTCAGAATCTCGGTCACACGGGACATACAGCCGGCACACTCCCGGATCTTGTTCGCGATTGCTTTGCGTTTTTCAATGTGAGTCAAAGCTTCCAGCGTCACATTAAAGCCGCCGCCAAGGGATTCCAAACAATCGCCTTGGTGGCGGGTCTGGCCATCGCTTCCGTTCCATAACACAGCCAGCTGCTTGTATTGTTGGATGATCTCTGCAATAAAGGTCATATCCGGGTTTTTCTCCAAGGCCCTTTCAAGAAACCTGCGGCAGCTGCCATTGGTTGCAAGATTGCATACATAAATTTTGTACATGGCCCAATCATCAAATGCTTCGGGTTTCATCCCTTCAAACCGGCCATTCTCAATTTCGTCTGCCCAAGAACGGAATGCTTCGGCACCGAAGCAGAATTCCTTGGTTTGGATGGTCAAAAGCCGAGGCATATCCATGATGACATTCCGGTAAATAATTCCAAGATCTGGTTCATTCTTCTTTTCGCCTACAAAACACCATCCAAACCCAAGCAGGTCTGTCCACTCATTGGATTCCGCTCCAAAACGCTCTGGGGAGGCAAAAACCTTATCAAAGGGAATACGCTCAGGTTCAGGCTTATCTGCCGTCAGATAAAGCAGGGTTTTGCCATAATCCTCGTAGCCGACAAAAACGCCCCATTCATAAAAATACCGGATCACAGGTTTGCCCTTGTCAATATACGCCATCAGCGTTTGCAGATACATGTCCCGATTCGACCTTACATCCTTCTGTGGGACGAATGTGCTGGCATAGCCGCATGCAGCAAAAACCCCCTCGATGAACCTCCCTTTTTCCCCGCTGCCCACCTGATAATCCGTTGCGCCATCCCCCCGGAAACGGTCGCGAGCATAAACCTGAGCCAAATTATCCCCCGTCAGCCCGGAAAAAAACCAATAATCGTAATCGGGCTCTCCGAGACATTCCATCACATACCTCGCACAACCGTTAAACCAATAGTTCTCCCCGTAATGCATGGTGATCAGCGGATGGATGTTGGGCAAAAGATTGTTGCTTTGTTTTGTAAACATGGCAAGCTCTCCTCCTTTTATTTTCGGTTTAAAGGCATGCTTCAGCTGAGATACCCGGACCTTGCGGAAATACCGTTTCCCGTTGCCGTTTGAGCCGAGGATAACAGGATAAGCCGGCT
Source organism: Bacillota bacterium (assembly GCA_023386955.1). Classification (GTDB taxonomy): domain Bacteria; phylum Bacillota; class Bacilli; order Paenibacillales; family NBRC-103111; genus Paenibacillus_AR; species Paenibacillus_AR mesotrionivorans. Next base: position 71,351 of record JAEWIS010000061.1, on the reverse strand, counting down.
GTATCCGCAGGTCCGTTGTCATGTAGGGAAAATCCACACCACAATACCTTGTTTCGCCGTTAATTATCACAGCAAGATGTTTTTCACCGATAATCCATGTCACACAATTGTATTCATCCGGATGGATGCGGCCCAGCTGTGGAAATACAAAATAATCCCCAAAAACCGGCTGGTTGAAGCTTATGGCTTGTTTGGATAACCCGCTTTCCGAATTGTTCTCCATATTGATACCGTATGTATGGTTACCGTGAAGAAAGCGGATGCTCCCTTCATCACTTCCGTGAGCAAACCGGCTGCTCGCTTCATCTACACGGAATTCGATATCGACACGGAAGGGAATTCTGACCTCAACCCCCGTGGATAAGAGGCGTTTATCAATAAAGGCGATGTACTCCGCTTCTCCCCATTCGGTAAGACGGTAATGGGGGTTAAGAATCGGGAGCAATTGGTCCATCGGAATGTCCCGTCCCCACAAAACAGGGTTTGCCTCTTCAATCTCAGTTGGTGAAATATCTTCCACCCGACGGTTCGGGACGTAGAGGGCAGCGTTTGGTACCCGGCTTTTGACGGGCAGGAACAATTCGACCTTCTCCCTTTGGGCATCCGGTGAAATAATTGATTCAACAAGGGGCTCGTGACGCAGTCTCCCATCGTGCATATAATCCACTTCATAATAGGCATTGCCGTCAAAATAGCGGATCATTCCCCGGAAGGCCGTATTCATATCATCATCCAGATATACGCTTCCAACTGCAAAAAGCCCCCCGTGAAATATGTCGTCTATATAAGGGCCATCATTGACGAAGCTTTCGGGAATTGTACGGATCACAATGGTTTGGTACGTATCGTCCTGATATTCAAAGAGCATATGCTGTCCGGGCTTTGCTGCCGGAATGCCCTTTTGGATCAGCCAATCCCAGAAACCGTCAACCTCGGAAATCCCCGATTCTTTGTGCAGGGAGGATAAAACCCGCATAGGCTTCAATTCAACAATCCGCACATCAACCGGCTTTTCGAGTCTTTCACTGACATCGGACAATTGCTCATAGGTTACGGGATTACTTTTTTCTACGTTTTTCAGCTGTTTATCCATTTCCTCATACAACAGCGGCAGGACAGATATTTGCTTGATCCCATTTCGTATCATGGTCTGCAAAAATTCGTTGACAATCCGTTTCAGTTCGGAAAGTGCAATCACTTCCTCTTCAATCGCTTTGATCCGGTTCACAAACGTCTCCACAATAACACCCATGTCCTGGCTTTGGTATATGCGCAAAATGTCCTTAATGGGTATCTGCAGTTTGCGCAGGATTATAATCTGCTTGAGACGCTCCACGGCCTCTGGCACATAGAACCTGTATTTCTCGTTTTCCGGTCGCACACTTTCGACTAGGCCGGCCTGCTCGTAATAACGCAGTGTGCGGGACGAAAGCCCCAGCTCTTGGGACAGTTGGGTGATCTTGACCAGCTCCATGCTCATTTCACCTCCCCGATAATCAAAATAGTACCACTTGACGCAGCGTCAAAGTCAATGGATATTTCCGCATACAAAGACAGACAGCAATAGCTGCTGCCTGTCTACATTTTTGTTGGATGTTCCTATGGACATATGCTTACATGGGCAGCCGGTAATACGGAAGTGTCAAAGTAGGTACAAAACCCAGCTTCTGGGCCAGACGGTATGAGGCATCGTTCTCCAGGCGGCAGGACCAGACGGGCTCCAGGCCGTTCTCCAGACAATAATCGATCAGCGCCGAGCATACCGCAAAGGCATAACCCTTGCCGCGGAAACCCTCCGAGGCTTCAATGCCGATCTCCAGCCTTGTCTCGTTGCGGAAGGCGGAGAAGGCCGTTGCCGCCGGCTCACCTCCGTTCAGTGCCGTGAAGCCAACTCCCTCGTTAACGAATTGCTCCTCATTCCTGAAATAAAAGCGGGGCACAACCGCCCCAGGCTGCCGGTGGAACAGCTCTCCTGTGGTCCGCACAATGTTGTGCTCCCGTTGCAGGTGGGTTTGTTTGGCCACTTCATACTTGGCGGGATCAAAACGGAAGTTAACCCGGGTATTCTTCCAGATGGCCCGATCCCCATCCTCCGGCAGTCCGGCTTCCGCCAACAACGCATGATGGGCCTGCATCACCGAACCCATCACAATGTCCCACCCCGCCTCCGGCTCCGTCTGAAGCCATTCCGGCTTAGACCGGCTTCCATCCGCATTGGTCAGGCGTTTGGCCAGCTCCTCCTCAAATTCGCTGCTGCCCGACTTTCCGAACAACAGTGCCATTCCGTATGGATGCGCCACATAAAAAGCCTCCGGCTCAGTTTCCCGGTCCGCGTATACCTCTCCGTCCACACATTCCCGAAGCACGCTCTGCGCGAACATTGTATTAATGGGCAGACGGCGGAGCGCCTCCTCCGCCTTCCCATAATCCTTGTTTGCCAATCTGATCACCGACAACAACCTCCCGCCACCGATTCTATCTAAGAATTCTATGAATAAACCTTCCCGCTATTTTACAGCTTCCCAAAATGGAAGTCTACTCCAATTTTAGCCGCAGCATATCCGCTCCTACGGCAAACTCCTCCATCCCATCCTCCCGGGCATACCGTATGCCGGACAGCAGGACACTCTCCCGCAGCACCCCCTCGAAATGCTCCAAAGCCAAAGCCAGCGACCGGCCTGCATCCATCACCAAAAGCACTCTTTTGTCAATGGGAAGCTCCAGCTTCTTGCGGTAATCCTGGATAATCCGCACCACCTCCCGGACAAGGCCCTCTTCGATCAGCTCAGCGGTCAGCGCTGTATCCAGCGCCGCGGTAATGCCATAGCCGGATGCGGAGGCTAAGCCGTCCTTAGCCTTCTTTTCTACGAGAAGCTCCTCCATGGATAACCGGACCGTCCTCGCCTCCACCACCACCTCAACAAAACCATCCTTCAACGTTTGGCGAGCCGTATCTCCTGCCAACAACTTCAAGGCCTGCTGGATTGGTCCCACCAAGGGTCCATAGGTTCTGCCTGCCAGCTTGAGATTGAGCTTGAAGGACAGATCCACCATTTCGGCATCCTCCTCCAAAACCTGAATCTTCTTGACGTTGATCTCTTCTTGGATGATGGCGCCGAATCTATCCACGGACAAGGGCTGTTCCATTACGAGAAGCAGGCGGGACAAGGGCTGCCGGGTTTTGAGTCCCGTTTCATTGCGAATATTGCGGGCTAGCTCCACCACCTGACGGACGGTTTCCATTTGCTCTTCCAGCCCGGAATCCGACAGGGCAGCGTCACCGCGGGGATAATCCGCCAGATGAACGCTTCCCTCCCCACCCAGATTTCCGTACAGCTCCTCGGCCAAAAATGGCATATAGGGAGCCGTCATCCGGGCCAGAGTCAGCAGCACCTGCCGCAGGGTCTGATAGGCCTCCAGCTTATCCTCTGGAAGGCCGTCCGCCCAGAAACGCTCCCGGGAGCGGCGCAGATACCAGTTGCTCAGCTCATCCACGAAGGCTTCGATCAGCCGGGCGGGATTAAGGAAATCATTGGCCTCCAGTCCTTTTTCCACCTGAAGCAGCAGGGTATTCAGCCGGGAGAGGATCCACCGGTCCAAATCATGCTTCGGCTGCTTTACCAGATGAGCCTCCGGACGGTAGCCGTCGATGGAAGCGTACAGGGCATAGAAGGCATGGACATTCTGGATGGTATCCACCACCTTGGATTTAGCGTCTGCCACAATCTGGCGGGAGAAGCGTTTGCTGCTCCACGGTGCGCTGTCCGACAGGAACGCCCAGCGGAAGGCATCGGCCCCGTATTCCTCGATGATTTCCCACGGATCGATGACATTGCCCTTGCTTTTGGACATCTTCAATCCGTTCTCATCTAACACATGGCCGGTGGAAATTACCGCTTTGTACGGCGCCTGGCCGTTATACAGGGTGGAGATGGCCAGCAGGCTGAAGAACCAGCCCCGGGTTTGGTCAATCCCCTCACAGATCATGTCGGCGGGATATTGCTCCCGGAAGGTTTCTCCATCGCCGAACGGATAATGATACTGGGCAAAAGGCATGGACCCGCTGTCAAACCAGACATCAATCACCTCGGAGGTCCGTTCCATCAGCCCGCCGCAGGAGCAGCGCAGCTTAATTCCGTCCACATAAGGCTTGTGCAGCTCCAACTCCTCCGGCACAGGCCCCGCAGCCCATTCCCGGAGCTCCCGGCGGCTGCCCGGCGCCGATTCCTTGCCGCAGTCCGGGCACACCCACACATTCAGCGGCGTTCCCCAATACCGGTTGCGGCTGATATTCCAATCCACCAGCTCCTCCAGGAAACGCCCGAAGCGCCCCTCCTTCAAGTGGCCGGGATACCATTCGATGCGGCTGTTATTCTCGATCAATTGCTCCTTCACCGCCGTGGTCCGGATGAACCAGCTTTCAGTGGCGTAGTAGAGCAAGGGAGATTTGCAGCGCCAGCAGAAGGGGTAGCTGTGCTCGTAGCGCTCCTTGGCGTACAGCAGTCCCTTTTCGGCCAGATAACGCACCACATCCACATCGCAATCCTTTACAAAACGCCCCTGGAATTCCTCCACCTGAGCTGTATACCGACCGGCCGTATCCACCACATTATGAAAGTCCAGCCCATGCTTCTGGACGGTTCTGTAATCCTCTTCGCCGTGGGCCGGGGCGGTGTGCACAATTCCGGTGCCGCTGGTGTCGCTGACATAATCCGCATCCACCACACGGAAGCCGTTTGCACCTTTGATGCTGTCAAAAGGAGGCTCGTAGGCCATGCCTACCAGTTCCGCACCCTTCTTCACGGATAGAATCTCATAATCTGTCTTCAGCACCTTTTCCACCAGATTCAAGGCGACCACGTAGGTTTCTCCCTGCTGGCGGGCAAGAGCATAATCCATGTCCTTGTTCACCGCTAGAGCAATATTGCCGGGCAGCGTCCACGGGGTGGTGGTCCAGGCCAGGAATACCAGCCCGTTCTCCTTGCTGGGAAACTTCACGGTAGCGCTCAAATCCTTAACGTCCTCATACCCCTGGGCAACCTCGTGGGAGCTGAGTGTCGTCTGGCAGCAGGGGCAATATGGGCTCACCCGGTGACCCTTATACAGCAAACCCTTCTTGTGGATGGTGGACAGAAGATGCCAGACGCTTTCGATGTAATCGTTATCCAGGGTGACGTAGGGATGATCCAAATCCGTCCAATAGGCGATGGCCTCTGTCAGCTCCCGCCACTGGCGCTCGTATTCGAAGACACTGGCTTTGCAATCCTCCACAAATCGGGCGACGCCGTACGTCTCAATCTCCTGCTTGCCGGAGATGCCCAGCTGCTTCTGGACTCCAAGCTCCACCGGCAGCCCATGAGTGTCCCAGCCTGCCTTGCGGATGACCTGGTAACCGGACATGGTTTTGTACCGGCCGATAAAATCCTTGATTACACGTCCCAGCACATGCCCGATATGGGGCTTGCCGTTAGCGGTAGGAGGTCCTTCGTAGAACACGAACCGGGGGCTGCCCTGCCGGTTGGTGATGGACCTGCTGAAGGTATCCTCCTTCTGCCATTGCGCCAGCACCCGCAATTCCCGTTGCCGGGCCTTTTCCTTCACATCGACGGTTTTCATTTGTATGCTCATCCTTTCTTTTTTTGGCCGGAAAACAAAAAAATCCCGTCCCCTAAGGGACGAGATTGCTCTCGCGCTACCACCCTCGTTCCGCTGGCATCAAAAGCCCGTGCGGCGCTGTTCCGGCGTACGTGTTCATACGCGGCCCTTGTAACGGCGGGGATTCCGGGTCGGCTTACTTTCGTTCAGCCTTCCTTCTCGGAGAGGATATTCGGCTGTTTCCTGAACGTTGGCTTTCAGCACGGGGCCAACTCTCTGGGGATCGGGCAACAGCTTATTTGTTCTCGTCAGCGAATTTGAATGTTATATCAGTTTAAAAATATTGATTATTGCCAGTTATACCGCAAAGCCATCAGAATGTCAACCGTTGTTTCGTCAGGTTGTTTCCATTTGGACGCTATCAGATTTTTGGCTTAAAGGAAACGTATCTATCAAAGCTGCACAGATAATCGTATACTGGACATATGTTAATAATTGGAGGACATTGATAATGACGGAGCTTCTTGTAACGGAAATGATTGAACGATTGGCAAAACTGGGATTTACCCAAAGCGAGGAAAAGATTGATGAAAAAAGGCTTAAAAAGCTGGAAAAACACTATAAACTGTCTATTCCGGAGCTGTACAGGCACTTCCTTTTGCTGTATGAGAATGGTTCGCCTGAATACGATATTCAATATCGGGCGATAGAATCCGTACCGCGGGCGGACAAGGACAATATGCTTTCATTCGGTTCATTCTTGGTTGCTGTCGATGGATCTGATAGCCTGGAACAACATATGAAGGATTATTATGAAAGAATGCCGTCATCCCTTTTACCCATTGCTGCGGATCTTACAGGGAATCTGATTTGTATGGGATTAAGCGGAGCAGCGGAAGGAAGAATCTACTATTGGGATCATGAAAATGAGCTGGCTGCAAAAATCATGCTGCAAATGGATTTGAATGGTATCACCTCGATAGATGATTATTGGGAAAACCTCTACGTTGTAGCGGATTCTTTTATGGATTTTATCAGGAGTCTGCGAATGGAAGAGGCAGCGGAAATAAAAAAGGTTAGTGCCGTCATTGTAAGAGAAAGCATGCGGGAGGGTTTTATTGAAAGCATGAAATTAGCCCGGGAGAAATTAGAAGCCGAGGAGAAAAAGAAAAAAGAGAAGCGCAAAAGCAAATAATGTTTCATACCGAATTTTGAAAGCATACCACCCGGTCCTGGGTCAAAGCCGCTCACTATCTTAAATAACTCTTGGGAGGGCAATAGAATGACTTTTAAAGAACAAATACTTAGATTATTACCTAATAGCGGAGATCTTTCTAATACCTCAGCAGACGAGTTGATTAATTATGTGTATTCAAATCTGTATAATGATGAAAACAATGATTTTAGAGATGAAGCGGTCTTTCCCAAACTACCGAGACTTTTACTGGACATCATACTGCTTATAGAACTCGATACGGAGTTAAATATGAACGGAGTTTTAGGGTTTTTAGAGAATTCGAGTGGCAAATACATAAAAGAGACGATAGAAATATTAGAACGGATTAATGCTTATAAAGATGCTGATGCATTAAAAACTATCAAAAAAATACTTAAAAACAATAGCCTTAATACAAGGCTACTGAATGATGATTTGCAATGCCTGAATCAATATGAGATTAGTAATTTTATGCAAACACATAGAATAACCGATATTGAAATCATTGACCAAATTGAAAAAGCATCTGAGAATTTTTATTTGTATCAACAAGAAGAGAATGTATTTGACAAGCTAATTAATTATATTGAAACCAATAAACAAGAATTGATTCAAGAATTAAATACATATTTGTAAGCTGAGGGATAGACGTACCCCCGGTACGCCTTCACAAAAGTGCCTTGCCTGGAACGAACATTCACCAAAATCTGCTCCCCTCGGAGTTTGAAGACACACCCTAGGGGGCAGAATTTTTACGTAAGGCTGCGTAGTTTATTGGCTAACTCTTCGATCTTGTTGGACGTCAGCAATGGAATCAGAGTCTTTACGGTTTCGATGTCTCTCTCCCACCACTTGGTTTCCTGGAGAAGCTGGATCTCTTCGTCACTGAAGCGCTGCCGGATCACCTTGGCCGGATTGCCGCCCACTACGGCAAACGGCGGAACATCCTTGGTGACCACAGCACGCGAGGCGATGACCGCCCCGTCCCCAATGGTGATTCCGGGCATAATCATGGCCTCGGTGCCGATCCACACATCATTGCCAATGACCGTATCACCTTTGGCCAAATAGCCGTTTTCCGCCCCCTCATACAGATCCGGCGTGTAGTAGAACGGATAGGTGGTGACCCAATCCATCCGGTGCCCCTGATTACCGCACATGATAAATACAGCGCCGGACCCGATGGAGCAATATCTGCCGATGACAAGCCGGTCCACATCATCCCGGTCAGGCGACAAATAACGGACGCAATAATCCTCAAAATGCTGCTGGTGGTAGAACCCGGAGTAATACGAGTAATCGCCTGCAATGATATTTTTGTTGGTGATATGATCCTTCAGCACATAGCTTTTGGTCCAGTGCTCGAACACATTGGCCATTTTATGAACCCCCGTTTTGGATGGTTAGTATTATTCCGTTTTCAGCTTACCCTCTTTTGGCCTCCGGAGCTATCCTTTCCCCGCGGTAAAAATCGTTTTAGCTATTTTTTCCGGGGTAGGTCGATCGATACCGGGAAGTGTAACGGAACCCAGCGACCTTTAGACGGGTAAAATGGGCGGTTTTTAATTTTAACGGAACTCAGTGACTCTTAAAGGCTGCAGAACGCTCCAATTGACGAAATTGTGCCTGTAACAGCGCCTCAGTTCCGTTAGAGCGCCAACAAAGGGGAATTAGGCGTTTAAGAGCTGCATAGTTCCGTTACAGCGGGCACCTCCATAAACTGCTGGGCACCTCCATAAACCGACCAGACTCCTCTGCAAACACACACGCTCTACTGGCCAAAACCCAGATAGAGGCCGACCATGTGTATGGGAACCGAAGCCAAACCTTGTATGCAGACGCGGATTATGTCATGATACAGGTAGCTTTTAATAGCTTATCACACTAGAACAGGTGGTTTCACATGGCAAACAAACGGAATCCGGAGAACGGCCGCAGGTCCGGCTCCTCTTCCCATAAACAACAATCCGATAAGAACCGCCCTGCCCGCCGCGGTGCCGAACGGCACCAACAAGAAGGCCGGGGCAAGAGACAACGGCAAGCAGCCCCGGGCAGCGCCTACGGGAGCCCGGACTACCGCAGCGGCGGACAAGCAGCGGCAGGAGCCGCCCACGGACGGCAATCGCCTGAAGCCGAAGGACAGCGCGGGCCAAGAGCAGGCGGGCGTGACGGGCGCCGCAGCCCTTCCGCTGCAGGAACCGGTTACGACCGGCGCCGCGGGGCATCCCCGGCAGCTGCCGGTCAAGGCTCCCCCACTCTGCGTCCGGAAGCGGGCAGCGCTTTATCGCTCACAGGTCGCCGCAAGGGCGAGTGGTATGAGATCCGTCTGCCGGAACAATACGGCACTGCCCCGGCATCGGCGATGCTGCGTTTTCTTCCTTTGCCTCCCAAGATGGCAAGCAAGTTCCTTCAGGATAACGCCATCCAGAAAAGCGGCAATCTGCTGAAGCTGCGGCTGTTTCCCAAGGAACGGCTGGGAATGGAGCCGGATTGGCATGACTTGAACATCCTGTTTGAGGATGATTTCCTGCTTATCGTGAACAAGCCTATGGGCATGGAGGTCCATCCCAGCGCCCATGGCCAAAAAGGCACCCTGGCCAATGCGGTGGCTGCCTATTTCGAGATGACCGGCAAAACCTGCAAGGTTCGTCCTGTTCACCGACTGGACAAGGATACCACCGGTCCGGTGATATTTGCCAAAAACGAGGCAGCCAGCGTCATTCTGGAGAAATCCCTCAAGGATAAGAAAATCGAACGGCTGTATGTCGCCTTGGCTGAAGGGCGTATAATCCAGCAAAAGGGCACCGTTGACGCTCCTATTGGCCAGGACCGGCTCCACTCCACCCGCCGCCGGGTCAGCGAAACAGGGGAGCCTGCCGTCACTCATTACGACGTGGTGGAACGGCTCAAGGGCCATACCTTGGTCCGCCTGCGGCTTGGCACAGGAAGGACGCACCAGATTAGAGTCCATCTATCCCACATCGGCCATCCCATTGCCGGAGACGGCATGTACGGCGGCAAGCGCACCTATATTGACCGTCAGGCGCTGCACGGAGAGAAACTGATTTGTTACCACCCATGGACAGGGAACAAAATCCATGTGACGGCCCCGATGCCGGAGGACATGGCTCAAGCATTGTCTGGACTGCGCAACCGGAAAAACTAAAAACCATCACAAAAATTCAAGAACCGGACTCCCAGGAATCCGGTTCTTTGTTATGTCTGGCCTGCTCTGAAGGCTGGCGCATGATTGTCGGACAGCCGCCATCACTCCCTGTCCATGACCTCACGGCGATTGACAGATGCCGGTAAACAGGATGGTGCCGTTAGCAGCGGTGATGCTGTACAGGAACGGCCGGTCCAAAACCAGCTCAGCAGCTTCACCTTTGGGCAACCCACTGCCCGCCATGAGTATTTCTGTAAAAGCGGCTGCTTCCACCCCTTTTTCGTCAATGGCTATGTGGGTATTCTGGGTAATTTGGCTGATAAAAACCGAAGTATCGCTCATCAAGCTGAAATTCGCCTGGTCTGTAAACGGGGTTTTCATGCCCAATGCTTTAAGCGCCTCCACCAGTTCCAAATCCGCGCTGTAATCGAATTTGGGCACCTTCAAATCCAGCTTATATGTGGTTTTTCCCGATGCCGGAAGCAGTGCCCTGGTTTTCTCGGGTGTGGCCACCAATTCCTTGACGGAAACTTCCTTATCCGGCAGTACGAAGGTCATGGCGCCTCCGTTTTTCAAGCGGAGGGTTGCGGAGGCAAACCGGTCTCCCTTGATGTAATCCGCCGTATAATAATTCCTGCTCATAAAAGCAGCGGTCAGCTGCCCGCCCTCCTCCGGATAAAACATTCCCTGGACGGTTTGGCTCTCGTTAAAGGCATCCAACCATTCATCCTTAAAATCCAACGTATTCAAAAGTGCCATCACCTGCTGGGGGTTAGGCTGGATCGCAGGCGTAATTTGCCCCCCTGTATGCTCGCGCACCCACTCTCCCATTTTTTCAGCTGTCTCCTTTTGGGCAAAATCCGCTTGGTGCAGAGAGGCATAAAAGCTCGCGGACGCCAGCTTCTCGTACTCCTTCTTAAAGCTGTGCCCTTGCTGGATCCACAGGGAATTGGCCGTTTTGAGCCTGCCGATTTCATTGTCCGTATGGAGCAGACGGATAAGCTTACCCGTCTCTGCCGCCATCCGGGTGATATTCCCTGGACTGTTGCCTCTAAGGAGGGACAGTATCTCCTTTTGGGTCGCCCCTTCCGCACCGGAAGCGGCAAGCGCTAACGCAATGTACAGACTATATGGGGAATAGAGGGTATTGCCCTTCCCTTCACTCAGAATGCGGGAGGCTGTATGCATCGAAAATTGCTCCATAGCGTCCAATCCCGCCTGGGACACGTTGTTCTCCTCCCGAATGCTCCGTTTGGCCTCCACATCCCCAAAAGCAGGAGCCACCAGGGGGGCAGGTTTTGCTGAAGGGACGCTGCCGCAGGAAACGGTGGTTGTGAGCAGAGGAACCAGAAGAAGGGATTTTGCGAAGCTGCGAAAATTAGAGGTTGTCATAGCTATCATCACCGTCCATTGAATCCGTTTCCTACTTAACGCAGCAGACTCCGCAATTGTTGCCATTTGCAGGAAGAAAAATAATTAAGCATATTAAGTTTACATAACATTATTTATGTATACATACTCTCGAACAATGATAGAAACTTTTCCCTTCCCTTGTTATACTTGAACTCAAGCAGGTTATCCGTCAGACCCACACGGGGGTGCCATTATGAATATCATTAAAGCCAAGGACCGCAAGGAGTTGGACAGCCGGCTTCCCTCCATGCCCTGGTACATCGAAAAATTTATCAATTATAAGCTGCCCGACCTCTCCCCTTCCTCCCTTTTGGAATATGTGCGGGATTATGAGATTTTCCTGAACTGGCTGATGGCTGAAGGCTTGACGGAAGCCTCCGATATCCGGGAGGTTCCCTTGTCTGATCTGGAGAAGCTGCGGATGGATGCCATCGACAACTTCCGCATGTCTCTGGCCACCGGTGTCGGCGGACATACCAACAGTAAAACCACCATTGTCCGGAAGCTCTCCTCCCTCCGGTCCTTGTTCCACTACCTCAGCCAAATTGCCGAGGACGAGGATTTTTATCCCCTGCTGAAGCGCAACATTATGGCCAAGGTGGAAATCAAACGGACCCATAAGCCCAAGGATACCGCGGCCAAGCTGGAGGGCAAGCTGCTGCAGGAGCATGAAATTGCTGAATTCATTGAATATGTGGCCCATGGTTATGGAGAGGCGGTTGCCGCCAACAAACAGGCCTCTTATTTCCACCAATTAAATAAGGAACGTGATGTTTGCATCATCAGCCTGATTCTTCATTCCGGCCTGCGGGTATCCGAGGTAGTGAACCTGAATGCCGATGACTTGGACCTGAAGAAGAAGCTGGCCTATGTATACCGCAAGGGTAAAAATGACGAAACCTTCAAAACTCCGGTGTATTTCCGCCAGCTGGCGGTTCAGCATCTGGAGACCTATCTGGAGCTGCGGCCTGCCCGTTACAAGGCTCCGCGGAAGGAAAAAGCCTTGTTCCTGGCCATTGCCAACGGAAAAAAGGAAGGCGAACGGATGACCAAACGGGCTATCCAGGAGATGGTCATCAAATATGCCAAACGCTTCGGTAAACCTTACCTGTCGGTCCACAAGCTGCGGCATTCCTTTGCAACGGATTATTATGTGCGCAATGACCTGTACAAAACCCAGGAGCAGCTGGGCCATGCGTCTCCCGATACCACACAGATTTATGCCCATCTTACGGATAAAACCATGGCCGAGGCCATTGACCGACCCAATACGGATCCAACAGGAACGTAACAGCCAGCACCACATAACGACAAAAAGAAGCTTCGCCGGACAGCAGATTTCACTCTTCGGCAAGCTTCTTTATTTTTCGTCATTTATATTTAATGTTCTAAATAATTATGTTCATTAAGGATTGATAAACATCTGTGTCCAGTAGTATCGATAGCTGCCGCCGGTGCAGTAGCCTACCCCGATTTCCGAGAAATTCGGACTTAGGATATTCTGTCTGTGACCGGGGCTGTTCATCCAGCTGTCCATGACCGCCTGGGCTGTTGTTTGGCCTGCCGCGATATTTTCCCCGGCTGCGGAGTAGCTGATGTTGAAGCTTTTCATCATATCGAAGGGGCTGCCGTAGGTGGGTGACGTATGGGAAAAATACCCCTTGTCACGCATATCCACGGACTTGTAGCGCGCCACCCGGGCCAGCTGCCAATTGGCGGTTAAGGGCTTCAGACCGTTCTTGGCCCGCTCCACATTCACCAGGCGGACTACCTCTTCCTCCACCGATTTGGTGGCACTGAAAAGCGGCACTGTTACCTTGTCGCCCGGGTAAATCAAGTTGGGGTTGGCGAATTGCGGGTTGGCCGAGATGATTTCAGACAACCCCACCTGATACTTGACCGATATTTTCCATAAGCTGTCGCCGGGCTGGACCGTATACACATCCGTATCCGCCGAAGCAGCTTCGGCAGGACGGGGCGCCAGCAGGGTGGCGGGAAGAACCAGCACAATGGCCAGCAGCAAAACAAGAAGCTTGTTTTTATTGGGCATGGGAATTCTCCTTTAACAAAAATGGAATCCTCCCTAATATGCGCCACGCTTCCTGTTCTTACACGAAGACGCTCCGATGTTCTTAAATAGGCTCTTCTTTCCTGTCCCCGGCAGCTCCTTTCAGCTCCGCCAGCAGAATCCCCCCTAAAATCAGCGCTCCGCCTAGGAGGGTTTGCCGGCTCAGGCTTTCTCCCCCTATGGCAACCGCTGCAGCCGCGGCAAAAACAGGCTCCGATGCAAAAATTATGGCCGTGTGTGTGGCCGTGGTAAACCGCTGAAAGTGGGTTTGTGCCCAAAAAGCAAAGGCCGTTGCAAAAACAGCCCCGATGAGAAGCGCCCGCAGCACCCGGATATCCGTCCAAACCGCCGGGGACAAGGCTTCTCCGATATTCTCAAAAAGGCCTGCCGCTGCAAAATCCAATAACGCCGCCACTGTGATTTGGATGCTTGCCAGCAAAAAAGGCTGATGCAGCACGGAATATTTGGCGGTGATCAGAATGTGGAGCGCAAAGGCGAAGGAGCCGAACAGCACGATAAGATCTCCGATTTGCATCGGTTCGTGAATCCGCAGCGACATTACCGCCAGCCCCACCAAGGCAATGACAACTCCCGTTCCCACCGCTGCAGAAAGCTTCATCCGGTAAAAAACCGCGCCTAGAACAGGCACCAGCACCACACATAATCCGGTAATAAACCCGGTATTGGATGCTGAAGTGAACTGGGTGCCAACCGATTGGAACATAAACGCCAAAAACAAAAGCACACCCATCGCGGCCCCGCGGCGCCAAACTGCCCATGTCATCGGTTCCTTGTTTTTCATACAGGCGTAGCCAATCCACAGAATGCCTGCCGCTAATAAAAACCGCACCGCCAAATGAGTCATAACCGGCATAACGGCAACCGCTTCCTTCAAAAACACAAACATGATTCCCCACACAAAGGTGACGGAAAGCAGCACGGCATCTGCCAAAACTGCAGTTTTCCTCATGATGCGATCCTCCTATTTCCGTAAAAAAACTCCGGCTTCCTGGAGGAAGCCCGGAGATGGTGTGTGCTTAGTAGCGGCCGTTCCCGGTCAGGCATGCTGCTTAATATACTCGCCGACCTTGCCGTCATTCTTCTGGATATGGTTGATCAGCCAGTCCACCAGCGTCCGGTTCAGCTTGATGGTAGTGAGAATAGAGGTCCCCTGGGTGTTCACCTGCCGGAGCAATTCGTCGATAACATGAACAAATTCGTCATGCTCCTTCTTATGTACAGCCAGCTCCGGATACTGGACGCTCTGCATCAGCTTCTCCTCGTCCCGGAAGTGCTCCACCGTATAAGCCTTGAGAAACTCCAGGGTCTCCTGGATTTTGTCCTTGCCCTTCTGGTTGGTGCAGGCCTCCATAAAATCATTCAGCCGGTGCACCAGCTCCTGATGCTGGTCATCAATCTGTTTGACCCCTACATTATACGTATCCCGCCATGTGATCATTGTTTTGAGAATCTCCTCTCCGAATGGAACTGTAACCTGTACCGGAAATCAACAAAATTCCGTATATACAGACATTATTTCACATCATTCTATTCGGATGCCGTAACATTTCTCACCGCAAGGGAAATTTTTCTTCCATTCATCCGGGATTAGGCGGGATAAAAACCGGGTTCCGCAGCGATAACACCCAGCACAACGGAGCTTAAACCGTGTACCTCCAGCTTCCCTCCCCGGAGCCTATCAAAGGGGCCGTGGTTGCCCAGGCCGAACAGCACCGACCAGACGCCGGGCAACGGGATTTCGACTGTAACCGTATAGGGATTGGCGTTGTGCACCACGAACAGATCCCGACAAGGATCATGATTGGCATGATTCCGCAGCGTAAAAGCAATACAGCCTTCTACCGCCTGCTCGAACACCAGGGATGCGCGAATTTCATCGGCTGTGCGCATCCGGAAGGCGGGATGCTCCCGGCGCAGCCGAATTAGCTGGCGTATTTCGCTGACTGCAGCCTGCTCCCTGGCACAGCGTTCCCAGTCCAGCCAGTTGACGGGATCGGGGGCTATGTAGCTGTTGTGATCGCCGCCTTTGGTCCGGAAAAACTCCTGCCCGGCGTGAAGGAACGCCATCCCCTGTGAAGTCATCACCACCGCAGAGGCCAGCAGGTGGCGTCTCTTCCGCCTGTTTACATCCTCATGTCCGTTGGTAAGGGCGAGCTTATCCCAGAGAGTGTGATTGTCATGGGCCTCCACATAGGCCACAGACTGCACCGGCTCCAGGGCGAATCCTTTGATCCTGTCGTTATAAGCGATGGCCCCGGCAATCCCTCGCCGGACATCCTGCTCGAAGCCGGACTGTCCCCCGGCGAAGCCGGCCTCCTTCTCTGCAAAGGTGCTTCCCTTCAGCGCATCCCGGAGGTTGTCATTAAACTGGCCGATACCGGGCAGCTTCACCGCATTGGCCTGGTCCGCCCGGCGTTCGGGAGCCAGCTCCGTCGGCATGATCCAGCCCTCTCCCAGCAGCACGAAGGACGGATCCATTTCATGCAGACGCCTGCGGACCTCGTTCATGGTATCCAGATCAAGCAGACCCATCAAATCGAAGCGGAACCCGTCCATCCGGTATTCCCTGGCCCAATACAGCACCGAATCCACAATCAGCTTGCGCATCATCGGACGTTCCGTAGCAGTGTCGTTGCCGCAGCCGGAGCCGTTGGAGAGACTGCCGTCGGGTTTATGACGCATATAATAGCCCGGCACCAGCTTGGCCAGATTGGCCCTGTAGCCGTCATACACATGATTAAAGACCACATCCATAATCACCCGCAGCCCGCGGTCATGGCAGGTTTGAATCAGGGTTTTCAGCTCCCGGATACGGGTGGCGGGATCATACGGGTTCAGGGAATAGGAACCCTCCGGCACATTATAGTTTTTGGGGTCGTACCCCCAATTGTAGCGTTCCAGAGGCGAGCGTTCATCCACACTCTCGGTGGCATAATCGTAAACCGGCAGCAATTGGACATGGGTCACGCCCAGTCCCGCGATGTGGTCAAGACCCGTGCGGATACCAGCAGGTCCTTCCATTCCGGTTTCGCAGGCGCCCAAATAGGTGCCTTTATGCTGTACGCCGGAGGAGGGATGAATGGTCAAGTCCCGGATATGAACCTCATAGATCACTGCATCCAACGGGTGGACAAAAGCAGGCTTCTCCTCCGTCCAGCGGGAAGGATTGGTGCTTGCCAGATCCAGCACCGCTCCCCGGTCGCCATTCACCGACACCGCCCGGGTGTAAGGATCAACCGCTTCATTCCATTGGGTGCCGATCCGCACTCTGTAGGTATACAGCTTGCCTGCCAGGTCACCAGGCAGGGACAGACGCCATACCCCCCGGTCCTCCCGGGCCATGGCGTGGCTTTCCCCTTGAGCTGAATCCCAGGCTTCATAGAGCATCACCTGAGCCTCTGCAGCCGTTGGCGCCCACAGCACAAATTCCGTGCTTTCCGGTGTATAACGTATGCCTAAATCATTGCCGTCATAAGCATAAACCTCATCGAATTCCTCCGAAAAAACAGAGAGGCCGCCTGTAATCTCCGGGTCGCCGTATTCAATTGCATAATCCAGTTCCTTTTGAACCGCCATGCCTCCGCCTGCCTTTCCGCTTGAGCATTCACCCGTCCGTTAACCGGGTCTCGTGTCCTCATTATAGGATGATTTGGAAAACCCGGCAACGGAACCGCGGAATTGGCTTGGTCCTCCGGCTTATTCCTCCGGCTTCGCCTTCAGCCTGTCCACCACCTGGTCCAGCTCCTCCGGCTGGAGCAGCTCTACAGGGGAAAAGTCCTTGTCAAACTTGAAGTCCTCCCCCTCCAGCAGCACCACATACCGGTTGCCCAGGCGGGCAAAATGAACCTTGCTGCCATAATCGGACAGTTTGGTTTTGACGAAGGTGTCGCCGATATGGAATTTCAGATCCAGCTCCGGCTGGAACTCCACGATCCGCTGCGCCGCTTCCACTACCATTTCGTGGTCCCAGCGCTCCTGCAGCCTGCGTTTGTCGCTGTTGGCCCACAGCTCATAAGCCTGTGCCTCCTGGAGCATGTCAGGGCTGGCATTGGCCGTTGACACCTCCGGTGCTGCCGGGTAGGGCGTATCATCGAGGAAGGGAATACCGCTTAAAGTCGGCTCCGGGGCCGGTCCGGCCGCCATATACGGGAGGTTCTCTCCTTCTCCATCTCCGTCTGCATCCATGGGCACACTTATAGGCACACCAGCAGCCTCCGCCATACGAATCGCTCGTTCATCGGCAATTTTCACCGGTGCCGACGCTTTAGGTGCCGGGGGGAGCTGATATTTCTGCTCCATATATTCCTGAACCAGCCCCAGCACCTGGCTTTGCACCAGCTCCGGCACGGACTGCTCGTAGGATACGTAAGCCAGGAATTCCTCGAAGTAGCGGGCATGGGAGGCTTGATGGATTTTCAGCTCCCCATACTCCAGCATCCCTTCCTCCGGCATATGCGGGTACTGGATGGACTTAATGCTTTTGGCGCTGATGGCCATATCCACCTGCCCCACCAGACTGTGCTCATCGGTAATCCGGGCAATTTTGGGCTCGAAGTCGCATTTCAGGATAAAGAGGAACGGCTCGTCAAAATATTTGGGCAGAACCGCCCGTGCTACAATAAACGCCCCGCCGCGCACGGAGCTGGTGCCGATATAGGCCCGCAGGAGATCATCGCAGCCGTTATGGTACTGCTCCCGGTCACTGGCCTCCCGGCAGCGGGCGATCATGTTGTAGTTGGGATTGCTGCCCAGCTCGTAGCCGGGCTCCACCACGAAGGTGCCTATTTTGGTAGGGCAGCCCTCCGTGGGCGCGTGCTTTTCCGCCTTACGCTTGACAATCCGCGCAAATTCCCCGTCCAGGAAACGCTTGATCTCGCTTCTTTCGTATTCCTCCCCGTCCAGGGTCTTAAAATGCCGGTAACGCTTATTTTGCTCGGATGAGCCCTCCGAATGAATGACGAAAAACGACAAAAACTCCACTGAAAAATCCATCTGTCTAATGCTCCTCTATGTTCGAAATCTGCCTTGTACGTTTACCCGAAAATATCCTCCAGCCCGTACAGCCCTGCCGGACGCTGGCTGATCCACTGGATAACCGTAAACACACCCTGGGCGAAGCCCTCCCGGGAGTAAACCTTGTGCGAAAGCTCGATCCGTTCATTTTCCGGGGTGGTAAATAAGACGCTGTGCTCCCCGATGACCTGCCCGGCCCGGATGCTGTGCATATGAACCGGCGACTCCACACCTGTCTGCAGAATGGTTTCCCTGATTTTTTTGGCCGTTCCGCTGGGTTGGTCCTTCTTGAATTTATGGTGGATTTCCGAAATATCAATGTCCGCATGTTTGCCGAATTCCTCGGCGGCCAGCCGGATCAGCTTCAGGAACTTGTATACGCCCATGCTGAAATTGGGACAAATCGCCACCGGCATGGACTGGGAGAGTCCCGCCAGCCGATCCAGATCCTCCGGGCCAAACCCGGTTGTCGCCACAATCACCGGCTTGTGCAGCAGGGCGTAAGCGGGGTAATTATCCTCCATCAGCGCCTTGGCATGGGTGCAGTCGATATAGAGATCACAATCATCCTTGGTGGCCAAAAGATCGCTGGTAATCCGCAGCCCGGTATCGCCACTGCCGGTGACCGCACCCAGATCCTTGCCGATCCACGGGCTGCCGCTGCGCCCGATGACTGCTCCCGCAACCATGTCCTCCCGCTGTGTCAACAGTCCGGCAATATCCCGGCCCAGCTTACCGGTCGCCCCTACGATACCCACTCTGATCATTTTACGTCAAAACCGCCTTTCATTCATTGGTTATAACCGGTCCCGGTCCGTCAAGTAGGTCTTGACCCCGGACCACAGCACTCCCTTGCAGCATTCCTCTACAGGGAGCAGCGCAGTGTCTTTCATTCTTCTTTGGAGCCCAGAGAGGCTGAAGCCCTGCTTCAGCACCATGATATTGTTAGATTGTAACGCACGGACGGGACAATTGTATACACACTTGAAGCACATCAGGCATTCATCGGCAAACTCGGGACGCCCGTTGTGCATCCTGATATTGCCGGTGGGGCAGTCGCGGGCGCACCTGGCGCAGCCGTTGCAAGCCTCGTCCACATGGAGCTTCCGGGCGAAGCCCCGGGAGCCGGATTGCTCATACTTGGCCAGCTGGCGCAACAGAAAACCCTTGCGGTGAGCGGTGCGTCGAATGCTTCCGGACAGAATCCGGCCGAGGATCAGCTCTGTTTTCCGCGGCAAAGCGGCCAGAAGGTGCATGGCCACATGGTCATGGGTAGGCATCAGCCAGTTGCAGGGCATACACAGCATCGCTTCATAGATCACCCGGAGGCCCTTCTCTTCCAGCTGCCGGCAGCATTCCGCCCTGCAGCCCGTATTGGGCCAGACCTCGCCCCCTCCCGAGACCGAAAAAACCGCAATCCGTTGTCCGGCTACAGGGGACCAGCTGCGGATCCATTCATATACAGGAGCGGGAGCGTCGGTGGCATAAACCGGGAACAGCAGCAGCAGGCAGTCCCATCCCGCAGGTGTTTCCGACAGTGTTTTGCGGCCGGTGGCTCCTGCTTTCCTGCCCAATTCCTCCAGTTCGACAGCCAGCCCCTTCGCCTGTGCCTGCTCCGCAAAGCTGTGTGCCGCCGCCTCCGTCCCCCCGGTGCCGCTGAAATAAACAATTCCGATGCGGTGTATCCCTACGGATTCACTCATTCCTTTCCGCTCCCTCCTCCAACTTTCCAACCAGCCGGTGCCTCATAAAAAAAGATATGCCGGAAAATGCTTGTCATTGGGATTTCGCTTTTGTTTTTCATATTCCTGCCTGAATCTGCCATGACTTGATGAGCCAGTTGACCATTTGACCGGCAAGTCCGGGGAACGTATGATGAAGGATAGGGGAAAAAAGGCGTACATAAGGAGCGTCGTACATGTTTATTGTGATTGGATTGGTTATGCTCGCGGTATACGGACTTTTGGTATTCTACATCGGAGCCAGCGGCTGGCGCTGGATGAGGCCTGCTGTGCCAGGCTGGTTTAAATGGGTGTATGCAGTGGTGCTCGGATTTTTGGCCATTTCCTTTATACTGGGACGTTTCGTCCCCCATGCCGATGTGCTGGGTGTGATCGGTTCCTATTGGCTGGCTGTATTCTCCCTTCTGCTCATGATTCTGCCGGTTGTGCATCTGACTCTGTTAGTGCTCCGGCTGACGGCTTTGCCCCGCAGAATGGCCCAGAAATGGGCAGGCATCCTGACCCTGGCGGTTTTGGTGGGAATTATGGCGTACGGGTCGTACAACGCTTATAATCCCGTGGTACGGCAGTATGACATCCGCATCCCCAAAAAGTCGGCTGGACTGGAGCAGCTGAATGTAGTGATGGCCTCCGATATGCACTTCGGCTTGCTCTCCGGAACAGCCCACGCAGAGCGGATGGTGAAGGAAATCAACGCGCTTCAGCCGGATTTGGTGCTGTATCCCGGGGATATTATCGACGATGATCTGGATGCCTTTGTCAGACGGGGATTCGGCGGAATTCTCAAGCAGGTGGAGGCCAAATACGGGGTCTACGCCACCTTGGGCAACCATGATACCAACCCGGGGGCTATGGACGAGCTGATCCGTGCGCTGGAGGACAGCGGCATGCGTGTGCTCTATGATGAGTCCGTTACGGTGGCCGATCAGCTTACCCTAGTGGGCCGTAAGGACAAAACGGACAAGGATCGGGCTGCTCTGGAGGAGCTGCTTCGCGGCACGGCTAAGAATTTTCCACTGATCCTGCTGGACCATCAGCCTTACGAGCTGGATGCTGCCAAGGACAATGGGATCGATCTCATGTTGTCCGGCCATACGCACCGTGGACAGATTGCCCCCGCTCAATTCATCACCCGGCGGATTTACGAGAATGACTGGGGTCACCTGATCAAAGGGGAATTCGATTCCGTTGTGTCCTCCGGATACGGCTTCTGGGGTCCGCCTATCCGGACGGGCAGCCGTTCGGAGATTGTGCAATTGCATATCACTTTTGCCGGAGAGCTGTAAGAATCAAGCATAGTATTAAGAAGCTGTTAAGAATATACAGACAATAATTGAAACCGCAGAAGAGTGCCGGCTACCGGACATTCTCCTGCGGTTTTGTCTCGTTCAGGGACCTTAGAACTAGTTTTTCTTTAACCTAATTGCGAATATTACGTTGTAATCGTTATCATTGCGTCCGTAGTCACAGATTAGCCTCATTTGTATATTCGACATCCTTACACTTATCCCGAAATTTAGACAAATTCCGTTAAAAATATGTTAAGAAAAATAATCCCTCTTTGATAACTCTCTGAAAACCGTTTAACTTTTTTCATTTATGATAGTTTCATAGAACAACGAGAGCCTACATACATTTACAATTTGAACTATTGGAAAGAGGTAATGTATGATGAAACCTTCCGTATTAAAATTCAAGCAGCACACCATTCCCGTCTCCTTCTTCAATCAAGAGGCCGCTCCTCTTTCATCCTTGGAAAAGCTGTTCGAATCCATGGAATATCATCTGGACTTCCGCCGGAAGCTGAAGAAAATCGCGTCTATTGAAATGGTCGGCGAGGTGGCAGTGTTCAAGTATTTCGACGGCACCAAGCTGTATATGGAAGTCTGCTGACCTTTTCCTCTCTCTTCAAAAAAACAGCCGCAGCACGTTCATTCCCGCAATGCATAACATACCGGCCAGACACGCCGCCCCATCACTCCGCTGCCAACGGAGAGGGGCGGCTTGTGTGCGTTTTGCACCCTTGCGCCCATAGCCCCGCGCTGCCAAAGCAAAGGATAACTCCTCGGCATGGTGCAGCATGGACAGAAGGAGCGGAATGAAGAAGGCCGGAAGCTGGCGCAGCTTTAGCTTGCCGGGGTTGCCGCTTCCGGGCCTGCCGCGGATGGAAGCCAAAAGTGCCATCCGCCCGAGCTCGCCGGGCAGGAAGCGGATAAACCGGAACAGCAGGGCTACCGCCAGTCCAATGGTATCTCCGGCACGCCGGATGACCGGAATCCGCCGTAGCAGCTCCTCCATACCCTTCTGAATGGATAGAGGAGGGGTTAGAATATTGAATAGCACACCGCCGGCCAGAACAGGCAGCAAAGGGGTCAACCGCTTCAACGTAATCTGCCCTTGCCCCCAGGAAAATCCAACATGTATAAGGGGGCTCTGGCCACCGGCAAAGGATAGCTCCACGCCCGAGATTACAAACGCAGCCAGAATAAAACTGCCAAAGGCAAAAACCGGCCTGAGCCAGCGTTTGGCCGGAATATTGGCAGCCAAACCCAGCCCCGCCACAGCCATACCTCCCAACGCGGTTACTCCCCAGTGGGGGGAGACAAGCAGGCTTAGGCTGAACAGGGCGTAAAGCAGCCACTTGGCCCGGGGATCCAACCCGGATAACCGGGAGAAGCGGGTTTCCTGGTTTGGCTGGCTTCGTACTGTCCGTCGGATGGCAGGCTGCTGCCCCGTTCGGGTGGCCCCTGCCGCATACGGCTGCGCTCCTATTGCAGAAGAGCCTGCCGCAAGCTTCTCCGCTAAGGAGCGGGCAATGGCTTCGGCAGCTAAAGAATCCGAGCCCGCCAGTGCAGCCAGCCGGATGCAATCCGGCACCCCGAGCCCCGCTTCGGTCAATGGCGAAGGGTCTTTCAGCAGCTCCTGCGGGCTCCATTGACCGGCAACTGAGCCATCCTTCAGCAGTACCACCCGGTCGGCCAAGGGCAGAAACAGATCCAGCTCATGGGAGGCGATGACGATCCCGCCGCCTGCTCTGCCCTGCTCACGCTTCCATTCCGCCAACTCGCCAGCTAGGGACGCTGCCATAACCGGATCGAGCCCTGCCGTCGGTTCGTCCAGAAGAAGCCAAGGCTGGCGGATGGCTGCCGCTGCAGCCAAGGCAGTCCGCCGTTTTTCACCGCCAGATAAGGTGAAGGCCGACCGCTCCCACAGCTCTTCTCCTAGTCCGCACCAGGCGGAGGCCCATACCAGCCGTTCCTGCCGCTCCTGCGGGGGGAGTCTCCGTTGTTTGAGGCTGTAGAGGATTTCCTCCCGGACTGTCGGCAAGAAAAACATCTGCTCCGGATTCTGGTACACATAGCTGGAGGTGGCCAGCAGCTCTCTGCGCTCCAGGGTACGCTGTTCCTCCCCCCTCCGCTCTCCGATATTGCCGGACCCTGCCGGACGCAGACCAGCCAATAGCTGGAGCAGCGTAGACTTCCCGGAGCCGGTGCAGCCGGCCACCAGTGTCAGCTCCTCTGTGGCGAAGGAGCAATGAAACAAACCTGCCCGGCTGAGTCCGCTGTCCACCGGAATAGCAACTTCATGCATGTACCGCCCGTTCATGCCAACACCGCCCTCTCCAATGCCACAGGCGTCAACGGAAAGCGGTCCGTAAGCAGTCCCCGCAATTTTAGCTGTTCCGTTATGGCGACGGTTAAGGGCGGAAGCAGACCCGCCGCCCGGCAGGGGGACTCGCACTCACCGGTTGCAATGGCCATCCGGCTATAGAAAAAATCCTCCGGAGTGCCGTCAAACACCAGCTTCCCTTCATCCAATGCCCAGATTCTGCCGGCATATGCCGCCTCCTCCAGCAGTTGGGTAATGTGAATCACCGTCATTCCCCGCTTTTGAAGGGACTGCAGGACAGACAGCAGCCGGTGTCGGGCCTCCGGGTCCAGCATGGAGGTGGCTTCATCGGCGATCAGCACGGACGGACGCACCGCCAACGCGCCGGCCAAAGCCAGCAGCTGCTTCTGCCCGCCGGATAAGCTGCCCGCCGGACATGCCTCCCACCCCGTCAGCCCTGTAGCTGCCAGCGCTTCCTGTTGGCGGAGCTCCATCTCCTCCGGTGGAAGCCCCGCACATTCCATCCCGAAGCGGAGATCCTCCCCTACTGTTTCTCCTATAAGCTGCGCCTCCGGATTTTGCATGACCAGCCGGACGGAAGCCCCTTGGGCGGAGCGCCCGATTTCTCCCGAATAACGCCCGTCCAGCCCCGCCAACAGACGCCCAAGGACACTTTTTCCGCTGCCGTTCCGGCCGGCAACCGTCAGCCACTCGCCCTCGCGGATGACACCGGATATCTGGTGCAGCACCGCCTCTTCCTTCCCCGGCAGGTAAACACTGACCTCCCGAAGCTCAATCAGGGATTTTCCCAAATTTTTCACCGCCCGTCTATTCAAACGCCAATGGGCATGTTACAATGCCATCAGCGAATTGTTAACCTCACATCGCAAAATTAGGTTAACAAATCAGAGGAGGTTTGGCAATGCCCTTTTCGTTTTCTACCAAAGGACTTGTATTTATGACCGCATTCAGCGCACTTTTTGTATTATCCAGCTATTTGAATCTGCACTTGGGTTTTTCTCCTGTTCCCATCTCCATGGAGAATTTTGTGGTGATGCTGGCGGGTGCGATCCTCGGTCCGGTTTACGGCTTCGGCAGCATCGCCTTGGTGATTGCCCTGTCCGTGCTGGGTTTGCCAATTCTGGACGGACGCGGCGGGTTGGCCCTGCTCACCGGCCCTACCGGCGGTTTCGTATGGATGTTTCCCGTTGCCGCTTTCCTGATTGGCCTGGTCTCCCGGTATGTCCGTGGAAGCCGACTGTGGACCACGGTAGCCCTGATCGCCGCAGCGGAGCTGTTCGGCTCCCTCCTGCTGTACGTGACCGGCGTGCCATGGCTGGCCCATGCGGCCAACTATACCTTCGCCAAGGCGATGGCAGCAGGCTGTTACCCCTACCTGCCGGGTGACGCCGTCAAGGCCGTTCTGGCCGGTTTGATCGCCGCAACTGTGCGCCAGGTATTCCCTCTTGCGCGGATCACCGGACAAGCCGGTTATTCCGGGGTGGAGACTACCATTTCCAAGTAGCCGCCTTTTCGCCCCATGCTGCGTTACTTTTGCGACGTACCCCTGGTGAACTAGCGCAAAAGTGCCTTGCCTGGAACGAAAATTTCAGGATAATCTGCTCCCCTCGAAGTTTTCAAACACACCCTAGGCGCCTATCCCACATATCCTGTAGCATCAGCGGATCACAACAGGAGGTGTGCGTGATGTGGGAGGATTGGGAAAAGCTGTTCAAACAAGTTGCCAAAACCTCGCAGCAGGTCAAAAAAGCATTGGATGATTTCCGTGGTCCGGAGCCTCATGTGAGAATTTATGAGACGGACCGCTACGTGAAGGTTGTCGTCAGCCCTATGCCGGAGCAAAAGGTGCGGCGCTGGTCGGTGAAGGTAATGGGTGACCGGGTGTTCATCCGGGGTAAATACGAGGTGGAATCGTTGTCGAAGGACGACCTGGGCTACGAAATGGCGGAATTGCGGGCGGATGAATTCGTGAAGGCAGTACGGCTGCCCGTGCCGGTTGAATCGAAGCCCTACAATTCCCGCAAAGAAGGAGAGGTGCTGATCGCCACCTTCCTGAAGCGGAAGGAGCTGCCGGCGGGTGGTTGGTTTGACCTACCCTGAAACAACAAGGTCCGAGCCGCAGGCTGGATGTGTTAGGGAAGCCTCGAAACCGGCGAAGCCGATTTGAGGACATCCTCCAGCATTACATTGGTCTACGGTGCGGAGGAATCCGCAGCAAAAGTGACTATTAGTGCCCGCAGGTGCACTATTCCTAACGGCGGTGAGAGCCGCTATTTGTTCCAAAACCGGGGGGCTGCAGCATCTAACGGAAGCAGGAGACGCTATTGGGTTAAAAAGAGGCTTGCAGCAGAATAATTTGCCCAAATAGAGGCTGTGGCCGCCGTTAGATTTTTTGAAGAGGGGTTTTTGACGAAATAAAGGCTTTCCCCGCCGTTAGATCCTGCATGACCTGTTTCTCATTGCAGCAGCAGCGTCAAGAAAGGAGTGCCTTGGTGGTTCCGTCGGACAGACTCCTCAACATACAAGACCGTCGTTAGCCCCAGGGCTTGGACGGTCTTGTTCTATCATCTTCTAAAATCCGTAAATGGTCATGCCCCCGTCCACAAACAGGGTTTGACCGGTTATGTACCCCGATGCTTCGGAGGAGAGGAACACTACAGGGCCCACCAGATCGCGCAGCTCACCGATCCGCTTCAAGGGAGTCCGGGACAGCACCTCGGCTACAAACTCCTCATTTTGCAGAAGCTTCTCGGTTAGCGGGGTTTTGAAGTACCAGGGTCCGATAGCATTCACGAGAATATTGTGTTTGCCCCATTCCAGCGCCAGGATTTTGGTCATCTGGATCATAGCGGCCTTGGTGGAGCCATATACCACACCGGTCCGGAGGGCAGTATGGCCGGCAACCGAGGCCACATTCACGATTCTGCCCCCACCCGCTTCCTTCATATAACGTCCGGCGCACTGGGACATCATAAAAGCGGATTTCAGATTGGTCTGCACAATGGTTTCCCATTCCTCATCGGTCACTTCAAGGGCAGGCGTCCGGATATTCATCCCGGCGTTATTCACCAGAATGTCCAGCTTACCCGCTTCCCCAACCGCCTTCGCAACAGCCGCCTCCACCTGCTCCCGGCTAGTCACATCCGCCCTGCAGATATAAGCCTTACGGCCTGTCCGGCAGATCTCCGATGCCGTTTCCTCCAGATCAGACTCTGTCCGTGCGGTCAGAGCCACATCCGCTCCAGCCTCGGCCAAGCCTACGGCAAGAGCCCGTCCGATTCCTTTGCCCGCGCCGGTTACCAGCGCTGTCTTTCCTTCCAAACCGAATGAAGGCAATAGCATGATACCCATCCTCCTGGCGTATATTGGTATTCAAAAATGCAGCCTGTAAACAGAATTGATAATGCTGGTAGAGGTGGAGGATACTATGTTTTAACGGTCCGTCCGAGACCCCTGTGCATTTTTTGTGACAAATGTGTATCTTTTTTGAAACGTCAACGGGGGTTTTCACGTAGTACGTTTCAGCAACCAAAGAACAGCATGGAAAGGGAGTGGCATTTTTGGAGGTATACCAAGGCGATAAAGACGGAAAAACCGTAAAGCTTCCCCAGGTTCCCAAAAATACGGTAAAGAAAATTGCCTTTGGCGCTGCCGTTGTGGTCATTGCCGGTCTGGCCTGGAGCAGCATCTACACTGTGCAGGAGGAAGAACAGGCCGCAATTATGACCTTCGGGAAATACACGACAACACAAGAAAGCTCTGGACTTCATTTTAAGCTTCCGTACCCCATTCAGCAAGTCGTGATTGTACCGGCCAAGCTGACCCAGAAGATTCATATCGGCTATCGGGAGGTCAACGGCAAGGTGAACCCTGTTGACGAGGAAGCTCTGATGATCACCGGTGACGAAAACATCGTTTCCGCAGACGCTGTGGTGGAATGGCGGGTCTCCGATCTTCACAAGTATTTGTATAACATTGAGAACCCCGAGCACTTCCTGCGCAATTCCGCAATCGCCTCCATCCGTTCGGTTATCGGCTCCACCAAGCTGGACTATGCCATTACCGAAGGGAAAACCGTGATCCAGACCGATGTAAAATCCAAGCTTGAGGAACTGATGAACCAGTACAATACGGGGATTCACATTATCGACTTGAAGTTCCAGGATATCGAACCGCCGGAGGGCCAGGTGCAGACAGCGTTTAAATCCGTCACCAATGCCCGTGAGGAAAAGAACACCAAGATCAACCAGGCGCAGAAATATGTCAACGACCGCCTGCCCAAAGCCCGCGGCGAAGCCCAGGCGCTGATCGAAAAAGCCGAAGGGGAAAAGCAGTCCCGGATCTTGAATGCTCAAGGGGATGTATCCAAATTTGATGCCGTATATGCGGAATATGTAAAAAGCCCTAACGTCACCAGCAATCGTCTGACGCTGGAAACGCTGGAGAAAATCCTTCCGAAGGCAAAGGTGATTATCACCGAAGGCAGCGGCAATACCGTGAATTATCTTCCGCTTAACGATCTCCTCCGAAGCTCGACTACAGGCAATAACGCAGCAGGTACAGGCGGCACAGCCGGGACTCAAGGAGGTGGCAACCGATGAAACGTTGGATTGGCATAGCAGTTGGAGCATTGGTGCTGGTTATTCTTGCGGCAAGCTCCCTCTTTATCGTAAAGGAAAGTGAATACAAGGTTGTACTGAAGTTCGGCGAAGCGGTACGCATTCACGAAAATCCGGGGATCAAGATCAAGATTCCGTTTATTGAAACAGTCTCTACGCTCCCCAAGTACCAAAAGGTCAGTGACAGCCAGCCGACCACCATCATGACCAAGGACAAAAAGCCCATTATCGTGGACAATTATACCGTATGGCGGATTAACAACTCACGCAGCTTCCTGCAGACGCTGAAGACGGTCACCACCGCAGAGAGCCGCATCAGCGACGCCGTGTATAACACCGTTCGCCGGAAGCTCTCGGAAATCGATTATGGCAGCATTATCAGCGAGGACTCCTCCCGCGGCAACCTGAATGACGATATCACCAAGGAAGTATCCGATATTGTCTCCCGTCAGAATTACGGCATTGAAGTGATCGATGTCCGCATCAAACGGACGGACCTGCCGGAGGAGAACAAGGAAAGTGTCTACAAGCGGATGATTTCCGACCGGGAATCCATCGCAGCCGGATATCTGTCCGAGGGCGATGAGGAATCCAAGAAAATCACTTCCAATGCTGACCGCCAGGCCCAGGAGCTTATTGCCCAAGCCGAGGCCGACTCCAAGAAGATTATCGCCGAGGGTGAGCAGGAGGCTGCACGGATCTATAATGATTCGTACGGCAAGGACCCGGAATTCTACAAGCTGTACCGGACACTGGAAAGCTACGTAACCACCTTCCAGGGCGAGCCTGTTATCCTCCTCCCCATCGATTCCCCGTATACGCGTATTCTGCTGGGACAATAAAAATCCAGCCCGTATAAAAGAAGAAGCCTTGACAGAGCAGTGCTCTGCAAGGCTTCTTCTTTGTTATTTGGATTCGAGTATGAACCGGTTCCACTTCTGCTGCCAGGCCTTATCCTGCCAAAAAAGATGGTGAGGCGCACAATTGGAGCATAGAATCATCCCCCAGAAGCCAAGCGCCATCCCCTTTTTGATGGCATATTCGGCAATATCCTTGCCCACCGGCCCCTCTTCAAAATTGGTTTGCCAAGGCGTATAACCCACATAACCTTCACCGATGACCATGGGCAGCCCCTTGCGCTCCGCCCACTCCGCCGCTTCCTCCAGCCGCTGGTCGATCTTCTCCCGCATGGCCACCCGGTGAGCACCGTACCGGTCATAGAGGAACAGGTCCCACTTCACCGGATCGCACCAGTCGTGCAGGTACAACAGCTTCAGGCCAACGGGATTGCCGTGAAGCCGCCATTCCTCCCCTTCCGGCAGCGTATATTCCGAGAACGGGGGTGCATCATCCCGAAGCAGCGCAGCTGCCGCAGGATTAGGGAACGCCTGGTCCACACGGTGCAGCGCCACCGCATCCGCCAACTCTTGCAAAACACCATTCAGATAAAGGTGGAAATGGGCCACCTGTTCATTTTCCGCCACATGCTCCTTGGGATAGGATTGGTTCAGGGTATAACAGCCGGTAATGAGGATATCCGGATGCCCCTTCTGCAGATAGGCCAAAGCCTCTTCCACATAAGGCTTCATATACGCAATGGTTTTGGGCGCGTTGCCGTCGGGAATCCCCGCATCCAGCGCCACCTGCGTCATCCGGCCGAATTCCAGCTCATTGTGCAGCTCCGCATAGGCAATCCGCTGCCCATAGCCTGCCTCCTTGACGGTGGTGATCAGACGGCTCATGGAGCGTGCGATGGCCATAAAACGCTTCTCGGGGGCAATGGCCAACAGTTCGTCGAACAGCTCTCTTGTCTTCAGGAAGCTGGGGCTTTGCTGGTATTCCCATGAGGACAAGATAATAAAGCAATTGTACTTGTCCGCTAGCCGGAACAGCTCCAGCAGATGGGCCACACCGTCCAGCTCGGCTCCCCCCTTGCAGTTATACCAGCGGGTCCGTACACCAACCTGGCCTAGATTGCCGAAGGCCAGGTTGCCCGGTCTTGGTCCTTCCTCTGTAAACAACAGATAAGGCATGGCACAGATGCGGATGGTATTGTACCCAAGCTCAACCGCTTCCTGGAACCGCGCCTCCATATCGTGATAGGGCTCGCCGGGCATGGTCATGGTGTACCAGGAGAAGTCCCACATAGTGATGGTCAGTCGTTTCGGCAAATGGCCGGGAATGGATGTTTTCACGTTGTCTTCACCCTTTTGGACAAGTATTGTTATCCTCATGGTACCCTCCGCGGCTCCGTGGCGCAATGGATGATGGGCGTCTTATGATGGAGGATGTGTGGATTGGCTGCTCCAAACCAAATAGAAAAACGGGCCTTCATCAGAAAGCCCGCAAGGGTATTAAGAATATGATAAGTCCGGGATTCGTTCTTACAGCACTCTGCGGGCGGACACGTAATGGGTGTCCCAATACCCGGAGGTGATGGAGGAAATACCGACACCGTTCATGGACGGTGTATTATGTATGATTTTTCCGTCTCCTATGTAGATGCCCACATGATCAATGACTCCGGAGGAGCTTGTCCAGAAAAAGATCAGGTCGCCCTTTTGCAGATTGCTCCGGGATACCGCTGTGCCGGCATCCTTCTGATACTTGGTGCCCCACTTGAGGTTTACCCCTTCGATACCGAAGACAAATTTGGTGAAGGAGGAGCAATCCAGCAGAGTCGGCGGAAGATTGGAGCCGTACTTGTATTTGGTTACACCGATGAGATTATTGGCGTGATGGATCACACGGTCGGCAATGTTGGAGGCTTGCTCCGGCGGCGCTGGTGTTGGGGTTGGTGCCGGTGCCGGATTGGATGGCGCCGTAGCTCCTAAGCTGACATAATCGGTGGAGAGATACCCGATCTGACCGTTGATATTTGCCTTGACCCAGTATGAGTTGACCTTTTCCACGATCTGGAATGTGGTGCCTGCTTTCACCAAACCGATGACGGAGCTGGAGGTTGACGGGCCGGTGCGGAAGTTAACGCCTTTTTCCACCACACCCTGACCGGCAGCTGCGTTTCCGGGGGAGCTTGAATCGATCTTCACATAATTTGTGGAGAGATAACCGACTTGACCGTTGACATTCGCCTTGACCCAGTATGAATTAACCTGATCCAGCACTTCAAAGGTGGTGCCCGCTTTAACTAAACCGATAACGGAGCCGGATGTGGATGGGCTGGTCCGGAAGTTGACGCCCTTCTCCACCACACCTTGTGCGGCCAAGGCCGAAGATGAGATCGACAATGTGAGTACAGTTGCTGCTGCCAAAGTTATCAAAGTTTTCTTCATAACATCTCCTCCTGCTACAATTGTAGCCTCCGAAGGAAGATTATGCATTGAATAAATATTGGTAAGGTATAATTTTACAGGGCCTCTGCCGCTGCAGTGTCTTTTCCCGGCTGATGGACCAGACTGTACCGCTCCCAGCGCCTGCTTTTCCACCGGTGGATCATAATGACGGCGCGGGTCCATTCATCGGCCGCAATGGCCAGCCATACGCCGGCTACACCCAGGTCCAGGACAAACACCAGGAAATATCCCAGGGGCAAGCTCATGCATACCATGGAGAAAATCCCGATCCACAGCGGATATTTGGCGTCTCCGGCAGCACGCAGCGAGTTGATCACCACAATATTCAGCGTCCGGCCCGTCTCCAGCACAATCCCCAGCAGCAGGAGCTGCGCGCCCAGGCGGATCACCTCCGGATCATCGGAAAACAGGCTCATCAGCGGAACGCGGACAAGGACGATCAGCACCAGCATGGCGCAGGTTGCCCCCTCCGCCCACCGCAGGCTGCTCCACACCCGGGAGTAGGCTTGGTCCTGGCGCTCCGCCCCCACCAGCCGCCCGACGATAATCGAGGTCCCCATACCGATGGCAATAGCGAACAGATAGATGAACATGGAGATGTTGGCAGCATACTGTCGGGCGGCCATGGAGGTTTCCCCCAAAAAGGTCACATAAAACAAAAAGGTCATCTGGCAGGCTTGGTACATAATTTGCTCGAAGGCCGACGGAATGCCGATTTTGAGGATCTTCAATATCCGCTCCTTGGTTAGACGGATATAGTCCATCCACTCTGGCTTCACTTCCGTTACCTTATAAAGCAGCCACAGGAAGGTGATCAGCGCCAGCGTCCGGCTGAGCACGGTGGATACCGCCGCGCCTTGAACACCCAGCTCAGGGAAGCCGAGATTCCCGAAAATCAGCGCATAATTCAGGAAAATGTGGACCACGTTCATGCCCAGGGATACCAGCATGGCCTGTTTGGTAAAGCCGTGCACCCGGATGATGGCAGACAAGGAATTGATAATGGCCTGCAGGAAGATGGCGCCGCCCACGATGGACAGATAACTCTGGGCAAAGGTGTAGATCTCACCGGTGAGATTCAGCGTACGCAAGAGCGGGCCGTTGAATAAGAGGAACAAGGCGCTGATGACAATGCCGATCAGGGTGTTCAGGGTCACCGCCAGGGCGGATATCTTCGCTGCCTCACGGGGCTGCCGAGAGCCCAAGAATTGCGATACCACGATGGAGGCGCTGTTGCCGATTACCTCCAGCACCAGAATGGCAATGTGCAGGTAGTTGTTGGCCGCGCCAACACCCGCTACTGCTTGGTCGGATATGGCACTGAGCATGAAGGTATCGGCAATGCCCAGGAGCATAAACAGGGAAATTTCCAAAAAAATCGGCCACGTCAGGCCAAATAAGCGAAACTCCTTGGCGGAGTCCATTTTAATCACCCGTTTCCTTAGGGCGTGTCTGAAAACTCGAGTTTTCAGACACGGCCTAATCTCGCTATCGCAAACACGGGAATCGTATCATTGAAAGCGTTACGCATACTACAGGAAATTGATCACGGTTTTTAATGGGCTGAACTTATTTTTGAATGGGCAGACAAAAAAAGGACAACCGTAAATTGAACGGCTGTCCCGGAATTCCTGTATGTAAGTTACACAAACTTGATGCCCAGCACCTCATATTTCAGGATGCCTACAGGCGCTTCCACACTTACGGTATCTCCTACCTTTTTGCCCAGAAGCTCCTTGCCCATGGGGGATTCGTAGGAAATCTTGTTGGCGGTCACATCCGATTCCGCCGGTCCGACAATGGTATATTCCACATGCTCGGCAAATTCAATATCATTCAAGGTTACCGTTGAACCGATGCTGACTACGGATGTATCGATGGAGGACTCGTCCAGCAGCTTCACGTTGGTGAGCATTTTCTCGAGTACCTTAATCCGGGTTTCCATAAACCCTTGCTCTTCCTTGGCGGAATGATATTCGCTGTTCTCCTTCAAATCCCCGTAGCTGATGGCGACCTTCAGACGTGTGGCCATTTCCCGGCGTTTCACCGTTTTGAGCTCTCTTAGTTCATCCTCAAGCTTTTGCAAGCCCTCTTTCGTCAATAAAATCTCTTCGTCTGCCATTTGCCCATACAGCTCCTTATCCACTTCTCTGATACCCATTCTACCTGATTTCCGGACAATTAAAAAGACCCTCCCCTGAATACAGCAGGGGGAAGGTCCTTTCCGTTCAAATTAATCGAAGATTTTCCCAGGGTTCAGAATATTCCGGTTATCCAGGGCAAGCTTAATCTGCTTCATCGCCAATACGGCTGCAGGATCGGCCGCCTTGCGGAAATACGGCTTCTTGGAGAGTCCGATGCCATGTTCACCGGAGGTCAGTCCGCCCAGCTCACGGCTTTTGCCGTAGATCCGCGTCATCACCGCGTGCAGGTCCCGCTTCCAGACTTCCGCTTCCCGGCCGCCACGCACAACGCACAGATGCACATTGCCATCGCCCGCATGCCCAAAGCTGATCAGCTGCACGCCGCTTTCCTGCTCCACCTGGTTGGCATACGCGATGAATTCAGCCGTCCGGTTGATGGGCACCACAATATCCACCGGCTCCTGCTCGGAGACGGCCTCCACCGCCTTCACCAAGGCGCCGCGCACCCGCCACACCTCATCCTGCACCTGCTTCTCCTCGAGGAGAAGGAAGTCCAAGGCGCCGTTCTCCAGCGCCGCCTGCCGGGCCCGCTCCGCACGGGTGCGGACCTCCCCTTCCCCTGCTCCGTCAAAGGAAAGCAGAATATAGGCTCCTGCCTCCGGAAACGGAAAACGCAGGTTCATATACCGTTCGCCCAGCTCCACCACCTTGCGCTCCATAAACTCCATGGCGGTTGGCCCTGTATTCTCATGAATCAGACGGATGACGGCATCAATCCCCGTCTTCAGTGAAGCGAAGGGCACCAGGGCGCCCAGCACATACGCAGGCTTGGGCACCAGCTTCAGTACACACTGGGTGATGATGCCCAATGTTCCTTCGGAGCCGATAAGCAGATGCTTCAAGGACAGCCCGCTGCTGTCCTTCACGACCTTGCCGCCGGTGGTGATCACTTCTCCGTTGGGCAGTACCGCCGTGAGGCCCCTGACATAATCCCGGGTCACCCCATATTTCACCGCCCGCATACCCCCGGCGTTGGTGCTGATGTTGCCCCCGATGGAGGACTCCTTCTCCCCCGGATCGGGCGGGTAAAAGAGCCCCTGCTCCTCCACATGTGCCTGGAGACGGGAGAGCAGCACACCCGGCTCCACTGTAACCGTGAGCGTATCCGGATCCAGCTCCAGAATCCGGTCCATCCGGGACAGATCCAGCACAATACCGCCCCGGTCGGGGACGGTGGAGCCCACCAGATTGGTGCCTGCGCCGCGGGGCGTTACAGGCACGGAATGGGCATACGCCCACTTCATCACGGCGCTAACCTCCTCCGTGCTGACGGGAAACACAACGGCGTCACACTGGCCCTTCAGCCTCCCCAGATTATCTGTCACATACGCTCCCGGAATGTCCGAGACCAACACCCGGCCAGGGTCGGTAATTATTGATTGCAGCTCGTGCATAACTGTTTTCCTCCTACCTCCGGGTAAACAACCGGGCGAACCAATCTCCGATGAATTGGGCTCCTTGCACGATCACGATCAGCAGGATGACAGTCGCAAACATCACCCCGGTTTCGTAGCGGTAATAGCCATACTGAATGGCCAGGTCGCCTACACCTCCGCCGCCAACCAGGCCGGCCATGGCCGAGTAGCCGATAAGGCTGATGACGGTGACGGTGGTGGCCCGGATCAGCCCGGGCATGGCCTCCACAAACAGCACCTTGCGCAGAATTAAGCTGAGCTTGGCTCCTGTAGCGATGGCTGCCTCCAGCACACCTTTATCCACCTCGCTGAAGGCCGCTTCCACCAAACGGGCAAAAAAAGCGATGGATGCAAAGGCCAGCGGTACCGACGCCGCTACCGGACCGATGCTGCTGCCGGCAATAACCTTGGTGATGGGGATCAACAGCACCAGCAGAATGACGAAAGGAACCGAACGGATGATATTGACGATAATGCCCATGATTGCATTTAATACCCGGTTGGGGAAAAACAGCCGGCTTGAGGTCAGATACAGCACCAGACCAATCAGCAGGCCAAATACCAGCGACGCCGCCATAGCGATGCAGACCATTAAGGCCGTTTCCCCCATGGCGTCCATTAATTCCAGGCGGAGAATATCCCAGGTGGTGTTCATCGGCTTGCACCTCCATGTCCGTGGGCGGCAAGCTCCTCAATTTTGAACACCTGGCCTGCTATGTAAGCCTTGGCTTTTGCCGTTTCCTCCGGTGTGCCGCTTAGCTTGATCAAGAGAATCCCCAGCGGTTTGCCGTGGATGTACTCAATCTTGCCGTGGAGAATGTCCACCAGCACGTCAAAGTCCTTGGACACCCGGCTGATCACCGGATCATAGGCCCGTTCACCGGTGTAGGTAATCTTCAACAGCACCTCATCCGGGCCAGTCACCAGATTCTCAGGAACCTCAATGTTCAGCACCCGCTCCACCAGTGAGCGTGTCATCGGATGCTGGGGCTCCGTAAATACCTGGTAGGTATCTCCCGTTTCCACAATTTTCCCCTCCGCCATCACCGCAATCCGGTCAAACAGCTTCTTGGCCACATCCATCTCATGGGTAATAAATACGATGGTGATGGGATTCTCCCGGTTGATCCTGCGCAGAATCCGGATAATCTCCTCCGTATTCTCCAGGTCCAGCGCCGACGTCGCTTCGTCGCACAAGAGAATTTCGGGATCGTTGGCCAGCGCACGGGCTATGGCCACCCGCTGCTTCTGTCCGCCGCTGAGATTAGCCGGGTATACCTGGGCCTTATCCGACAGATTCACCTGGGCCAGGAGCTCGGTGACCCGGGTATGGATCTTTTCCTTGGGGCAATTGTTGGCCTTCAAGGCAAAGGCGATATTATGGTATACCGTTGCCCCGCTGATCAGGTTGAAATGCTGAAAGATCATGCCGATCCTAAGCCTCACCTTTCGCAGCTCCGCTCCCTTAAAGCGGGTAATATTCTGCCCGCCCACGATCACATTCCCGGAGGCGGGAGGCTGCAGCAGGTTAATCACACGGACCAGTGTGCTTTTGCCGGCTCCGCTGGGTCCTACAATGCCGAAGATTTCACCCTTGCCAATGGATAAGGATGCATTTTCCACGGCGTTTAATTTCCGGCCCTTCTGCTTAAACACTACATTGATATTGTCCATTACGATCAATTGCCGACACCCTTTCTTAAGAAGAAAGACTCAACTGTTCCGGTTGTCCGGTCACTTTTCGGTACGGCTCAAGGGAGTGGCTTCCACGAAGCTCCTGCTTCCGGCGGCCACTCCCTTGGACGTGCTGCACTGCAGCTTATTTGCCGTATTTGGCGGTATACCATTCCGGCTTGTCGAAGGCCTTGAAGATTCCGTTGGCATCCTCAATGGCCTTATGGAATTCCTCGGATTCCACGGCAGCCTTCAGATCCTTGCCCAACTGGCCGGTGATATCCGGGGTACGCACCGCTACCACGTTTTTGTAGTCCTCGGTCAGCTTCTCTACCGCAAGGGCCTTGGAGAAGTCCAGCTTGGCGGCGATGGCGAAGTTGCCGGGAATGAGCCCCACTGCCACACTGTCCAGGCTTCGGGAAATCTGTGCCGCATCCATGGTCACGAATTCCAGCTTGCGGGGATTGCTGGAGATATCATGTACAGTCGCTTTGGTGGCATCCACATCCGCCTTCAGATCGATCAGCTCCAGAGACTTCAGGAAACGTAAGGAGCGGGCCAGGTTGGAGGCGTCCACAGCGATGGCGACCTTGGAGCCGTCAGGGATTTCCTTCAGGCTTTTCACCTTGTTGGAGAATACCCCCATCCCAGCTGTAGGGACCGAAATCACCTTGCCGATATCCAGCTTGTTATCGGCTGCAAACTTGGTCAGATACACCGTATGCTGCATCAGGTTGGCGTCGATTTCCTTGCTGCCCAATGCCTGGTCAGGCTGGACATAATCGCTGAATTGAACCACTTCGATCTTGTAGCCCAGCTTCTCCATGTACGGGGCAATGGCCACCTTGATCATGTCGCCATAGGGCCCGGGGGATACGCCGATCTTTATATTTTTGTTGGCGGCAGGAGATGCTCCGGCTCCCGCAGAGGCTGCGGCATTGCCGGGTTCATCCTTTCCCCCGCATGCCGTCAGCAGCAGCCCGAACACGGATATCGCCAAAGCCAGAATCAGCCACCTGTTAGTCTTTTTCACCATGATGCTCTCTCCCTTATCTCTTTTTTGAAGTGGTCTAATAAGTGCATGTTTTTACTCTTAAATTCATACCTTATTAGTCGGTTTAATGTTTTAAAGTATAGTGGTCACCTTGTACGTTGTCAATCTTTTTTCTGAAAATAAAAAATCCCTCACGCGCGTTTTCCGCAGCATGAGGGAAGCTCAGCAGTGACTGGAACCTCGGGGATTAAGCCAGCCCCTAATGGCTTTTTATTACATGGGCCCATTTCGCCAATATTGCTTCGATATCCATCCGTCTGACGGGTTTACATATATAATCGTCCATTCCGGCCTCCAGGCAGATGGCCCTGTCCTCCCGGCGGGCGAAGGCGGTGATGGCAATAAATGTGGGAAGACTCCAGGGTAACATCTCCCGTTTGATCAATGAAACCACCTCCAGACCGTCCATACGGGGCATCTGGATATCCAGGAGCACGATGTCATAAGGTGACTGGCGAATCCGCTGCAGCGCCTCCATCCCGTCCTCAGCCCAATCCGGATAATATCCCAGCCGTCCGAGGATGATCTTGAGAAGCATCCGGTTGGCCTCGTTATCCTCTGCCACCAGAATGCGCATGGGACCGTACAGTCCCTCCACCGGAACGGCAGGCTCCCGCCGCTCCGGCTTGGGCTCCGGACCAGCCGCAGGCCCCTCCAGAAAATCAAGCGGCAGTGTAAAGTGAAACACCGAGCCCTTGCCTTCATCACTTTCGACGCCGATGTATCCCCCCATCAGCTCCACCAGCTTCTTGCTGATGGCTAACCCCAGACCTGTCCCACCGTATTTGCGGTTAATGGAGGGGTGCAGCTGGGAGAAGGAATGGAACAGCTGGTGCTGACGGTCCAGGGGAATGCCGATGCCCGTGTCCCGGACACGGAACTCAAGGAAGGCTTTGTCCTGATCCGTATGCATCAGCTCCACAGAGATACTAACGAAGCCGGAGTCCGTGAATTTTACTGCATTCCCCACCAAATTAATCAGAATTTGCCTTAGTCTTCCCTCATCCCCCGCCAATAGCTCGGGAATGGCCGGGTCAACTTCGGTGGAAATCGTCAGGTTCTTGGATTCTCCCCGTTGC
Organism: Bacillota bacterium; assembly: GCA_023386955.1. Lineage (GTDB taxonomy): Bacteria > Bacillota > Bacilli > Paenibacillales > NBRC-103111 > Paenibacillus_AR > Paenibacillus_AR mesotrionivorans. Next base: position 32,128 of record JAEWIS010000061.1, on the reverse strand, counting down.
TGGAACAGATCCGCCACATCCGACAGAATCATAGAGACGGACATAGGTCCTGTATGGATGTCTAGCTTGCCTGCCTCCATTTTGCTGAAATCCAGAATTTCATTGACGATCTTAAGAAGGGAATGGCCGCTCCCGACAATGACGTCCACCAGCTCACGCTGCTCCTGCTGAAGGGACATCTCCGCCAGCAGCTCCGCCATCCCGATAATGCCGTTCATGGGCGTCCGCAGCTCATGACTCATAATGGCGAGAAACTCCGACTTCGCCTGGTCGGCCCGCTCAGCGGATTCCTTGGCCCGGATAATTTCCTGCTCCTCCGTCAAATCCCGGAAGACCACCACGACACCCCGGGCATGCTCCCGGTCCAAGGGGCTAACCTGATAGCTGGCGAAAAAGCTGGTGCCATCCCTCCGCCAAAAAATTCCTTCCTGGTTGCGTCTGGGAATGCCGTCCCGGAGTGCCCGGTCAATGGGAGTGTGGCCTTCCGGGAAAACGGATCCGTCGGGACCATGAACATTGAGCAGCGAGATCTGGCGCAGCGCCTCCTTCTCCTCGCCAGGGTCGAAGCCGAATATTTTGGCCCCTGCAGGATTGATGAAGGTCATATTCCCGTTGGCGTCGAGACCGGCAATCCCTTCCGAAACCGCATTAAGCAACAGAGTCCGTTCGTCATTCAGCTTTTCAATCTGCTCCACATACCGCTTCTGCTCCGTAATGTCATTGGCAATGCCGTATACGCCTGCGACCTTGTCATCCACAATAATCGGCAGCAGGGTCAGGCTTAAATCGATCCAGCTGCCATTTTTATGCAGGATGGCGCATTCCGTGGTACAAGCGTTCCCTTCCCTTACCCGGATAAACTGTTTTTTGATCCGGTTGATCTCGCGGGGGTGGATAATTTTGAGGAAGGAATGATCTTGAATATCGCTGACGCACCAGCCGGTCAGGGATTCCACATGGGGGTTGGCAGTCAGCATCCGCCCCGTCAAATCCATTTGGAACACACAAAAAGGATTATACTCAAATAATGACCGGTAACGCTGCTCGCTTTCCCGGAGCATACGCTCCATTTCCACCTTGCCGGTAATGTCTTGGGCGTAGCCGATGCAGCGGTGGGGCTTGCCGTCATCCTGCCACGTCATTTCCCATTGGACATGAATGACACGCATCTCATGGGCCGGCAGGAAAATGCGGTATGTGATTTCCCTCGGCACACCGGTTTCCGCTGTTTCACGCATACAATCCCGGAGACGCTCGCGATCCTCGGGATGCAGGACGGAGTACAAATGCTCCAGCGTTTCATTCTCCACCCGTTCTACCGCGTAGCCGAATATTCTGCGGGCTTCCTCGGAGAAATACAGCTTGCCCTCGGCAATATGCCAGTCCCACGATCCGATGTGGGCGATACGCTGGGCTTCGGCGAGGATATGCTCCACATTCTTGCGGCCGGTAATATCCCTCCCCATACCCAGCATAAGCTCCACATTGCCGCGTTCATCGAACATGTACTGGAAGGAAATTTCGAACCATAGGTAATTGCCTTGCTTGTGGCGCAGACGGCGCTGCTTCACATCCCCGCCGGCATAGAACTCCTCCGGGGTTACATCCTTGAATTCATCCGGATGATAAAATTCGAACCGGCTTCTGCCGATCATTTCCTCCTGTCCATAACCCAGCAGCTCCTTGCAGGAGGGGGATATGTAGGTCAGGATTCCATCAGGAGTGGTAAAGGAAATCATGTCATGCTTGCTGTTGGTCATCAGCTGAGCCAATGCTTCGTTATTCTGGTTATTTTTGCGCTTCTCCCGTTCGAGGGTGACATCCCTCATCATAAAAAGCACTGCTTTTTCCTTCACTAGCGCGGACAATGCCCTCACCTGAATCCAAACGGGCTGCCCGTTTTTATGTATAAACTGCAGCTCTCCCCAATCCTCCTGCGGAAATGGGGCGCTGTTCTGTAACGCATTCAACCGCTCCGGCGCAAACATGCCCTGGTCGGCAGGGGCCAGCAAATCAACGGCGCGGCAGAGCTTCAGCTCTTCGCTGGAGTACCCAAGCATGGACAGCAGTGCCGGGTTGGCATCCATTAGCCTGCCGTTCACTGCAGAATATATCGAGATCCCTACGGGAACCTGCTCCCAAATCGCTTCCAGCATCGGTAAACGTTCCTCTGGGGGATAACCCATCGTATCTTCCTCCTGGCGGTTTCCCGCCTACGGCATGTATGTCTATTACTCTATTATAATAATTTCAATATAAAAGAACAGGTGAAATGATAAGAAAAAGCCCCGGATTGGGGCTTTTGTCTGCATATTGCGTTAGTATTCCGTCCGCTTCTGCGAAGAGCCGCGGACGATCAGCTTGGGGGCGAGCAGCTGAGGCGGAATGGGTTTGGCCGGGTCACCCATTTTTTCCAGGAGCAAATGGGCGGCTCTGACCCCGATCTCGAAGGTGTCGATATCCAGGCAGGTTAAGGCCGGTGTTGTGTAGGGCGCAATGGGATAATCGTCGAAGGTGACCAGCCCAAAGTCCCGGGGTACGGCGATATCCGCTTCCTGCAGCGCCTTCAACGCGCCGAAGGCCACCAGATTGTTGATGCAGACCGCCGCATCTGGCGGCTCAGGAAGAGCCAACAGCGACTGCATCATGCTGTAGCCGCCGTTCTCATCGCTGGGTCCCGGCAGGCAATAGGGAAAAGGATCATCCCCGCCTGGGATCACCCGTTTATATCCTCTTAACCGGCTTTGGGCCAGAGGTTCGCCGAAGTCCCCGCCGATAAACCCGATCTTGCCGTAGCCTTGCTCCAGCAGATGTCGTGCCGCCATCTCTCCGCCTGTTTCGTTATCCCCGTCCGTCCAGGCGATCACGCCCTCAGCAACGGGTTTCCCGATAACAGCATAGGGAAAGCCCAACCGCTCCAGCTCGTCGATGAGGGACTGCTCTGCGGTCAGCGTATGCAGGATCAGCCCGTCCATCCGGTTGTTGTAGACAAACCGCCGCAGGAGATCCATCCGGGTGTAGCTCCCCAGGCTGCGGATATTGGAGATGGCCAGGTCGTATTGATGGAGCCCCATCACACTCTCCACCCCGCCGATGATGCTGTAGAAGAACGGATTCAGGAAATCATCCTTACGGTCTATGTCAATCACCAGCCCCACCATAAGCGAAGCCCGCTTGGCCAGCTGGGTAGCCGCGCTGTCAGGGGTGAAATTCATGTCCTTCATAATCTGCAGAACCTTATTGCGGGTGGCCTCCGAGATGGTCGGTGAATTGTTTATGACCTTGGAAACTGTGGATTTGGCCACATTGGCGGCTTTGGCGATTTCGTTGATTGTAATCTTCATGAAACTGCTCACACTCCGTTTTTGAAGCTGCGTCTAAAGGCAGTACCGTTTTCATTATAAACATATTTCCCGCAAAACGGACAGTGTTTGACGAATCGCCGTTATAAATATTTTTGGGGGGGAGGATTGTATTGGAACATGAACTGTGCTATTCTGAAAGCGATTTAGGAAACCGGTTTCCTTATCTGAATCACATTGCGCTTATCACGTTAATGGGGGGAATTCCATGTTTAAAAAAACGGTTGGCGTTATTCTTTCGGCTGGTTTGGTGATGGCTCCGATTACAGCTTGCAGCTCTAATTCCGACTCCGCTTCTTCCCCGGCCGCTTCCGGGGCCGCTTCACCCGCTTCCTCAGCCTCAACTGCCCCAAGCACCAGCAGCACTGCCGGTGCAGAGCTTCAGCCCGAGAAGGGCGCCGTCCTCACCCTGTGGGAAGACAAGGAGGCCAAACAATGGGCCACCGAGGTAGCCGCTGCCTTCAAGGCCAAGTATAACGTCGAGGTGAAGATCGAGGAGGTCCCGGCCCCAGACCAGGCAGGGCGCCTGACAACGGACGGACCGGCGGGAACCGGCGGCGATGTGGTGCTGTTTCCCCAGGATAAGCTGGGGGATGCGGCTTCTGCCGGATTGCTCCTCCCCAATGATGTATTCGCCAAGGATGTAACGGCCCGCTCCCAGAAAAACGCCATTGAGGCGTCCACCTACAAGGGCACCTTGTACGGATACCCCAAATCGGTGGAAACCTACGCCTTGTTTTACAATAAGGACCTGATTCCGAATCCGCCGAAAACCTGGGACGAGGTCATCGCTTTCGCCAAAACCTTCAACGACGAAAAAGCCCGGAAATACGCCATCATGTGGGAGGTCAAAACCCTTTATTACGACTATGCCTTTATGGCTCCGTACGGCGCTTACGTATTCGGCGGCAAGGGCACGGATTCCAACGATATCGGCCTGAACAACAGCGGAGCTGTCAAGGGCCTGACCTTTATGCAGTCGCTCCGGAGCATTCTTCCGCCCAAGGTCGCCGACCTGACCTTTGACATCAAAACCCAGCTGTTCGCCGACGGCAAGCTGGCCATGAATATCGACGGCCCCTGGTCCATCGCCAGCTTCAAGGATAAGATCAATTTGGGCGTAGCCCCCCTGCCTGATCTGCCGGAAGGCAAAAAGTCGGTTTCCTTCTCCGGCGTCCGGTCCTATTACGTGAATACGTACACCAAGTATCCGAAGGCGGCCCGGCTGTTGGCCAACTTCCTGACCTCCAAGGAGAACCAGCTGAGCTGCTATCAGAAGACGGGGATATTGCCTGCCAACCAAGAGGTTGCCAATGATTCTGCGGTCAAAGCGGATGCCTTGTCCAGTGCCTTCCTGACGCAATTCGCCAGCTCGGAGATTATGCCCTCCATTCCGGCCATGGCCAGTGTCTGGGCTCCTATGGAAGGTGCCGTCACCTCCATATGGGATACCAACGCGGATGTGAAATCCACCTTGGACTCTGCTGCCAAAACCATCAAGGAGCAGATCACCAGCGGCAAGAAGTAGGCTTGCACCGCATCGTGGAGTGCGGAATCATCCAACTCTGTGATTCCGCACCTCCTATCGAAAGGATGACTCGTTGTGCCGACCAAACATTCGCTGCGCGCTGCAGCCTTATCCGTTGTTTGTATGGGTTTGGGACAGTTTTATAACCGCCAGGTTGCTAAAGGACTCCTTTTTCTCCTGCTGGGCGTCGGCAGCATAGCGGCCTTCGCACTTTATTTGCTCCCGGGACTGCAGGGACTCATTACCCTGGGCACCACTCCGCGCGGACTCATGATGGTAGATGGCATGTATCAGGCTGTGGACGGCGACCATTCCATCTATCTGTTGGTGGAAGGGCTGATCTGCCTTCTGGTGGCTGTTCTGCTGATTGCAGGATACGCCCTCAACATCCGGGATGCCCGGTTGAACGGGAAGCTGCGGGACCAAGGCAAAACCACCGAAACCTTCCGCTCTACCCTGTACCACCTGAATGAGCGGCATTTTCCATATCTGATTCTGTTTTTGCCGGGTGTGGCCATTTTGTTTTTAACCATTCTGCCCCTGTTGTTCAGCATTCTGGTAGCCTTCACCGATTTCGCCGCCCCCAATTTGCCTCCAGCTCATCTGGTCAATTGGAACGGATTGCAAACCTTCGGTGATCTGCTGACGCTGCGCACCTGGAGCCGCACCTTTTACGGCGTATTCATTTGGACCTGCGTATGGGCAATATTATCCACCGTGACAACCTACGCGGGAGGCATCTTCGTGGCGGTGCTGATTGAACAGAAGGGTGTGCGTTTCCGCAAATTCTGGCGCACTATCCTGGTCATCCCCTTTGCCATTCCCAATCTGGTGTCGCTTTTGGTCTTCCGGAATATGTTCAACGGCGAATTCGGTCCGATCAACCAGTTTCTTGGCTACCTGGGCATTGATAAGATCCCCTGGCTCACCGATCCCGTCTGGGCCAAAATCACCGTACTCCTGGTAAACGCCTGGCTGGGCATTCCGGTAATCATGATCCTGGTTTCCGGCATTCTCACCACCATTCCCCGGGATTTGTATGAATCGGCGGAAATTGACGGGGCTTCTCCCTTCAAAAGCTTCCGCATGATCACCCTGCCGCTTGTCTATTTCTCCACAGCCCCGGTGCTGATCATGCAGTTTGCCGCTAACCTGAATAATTTCAACGTCATCTATCTGCTTACGGACGGCAATCCGGTGAACCCCAAGTACCAATACGCGGGCTCCACCGACCTCCTGGTCACGTGGCTGTATAAGCTGACGCTGAACAACCAGCAGTACAATTTCTCTTCCGCCATCGGTATTATCATCTTCGTGATCGTTGCCGGCTTGTCCATCTTCAACTTCCGCCGCTCCAGGTCCTACAAAGAGGAGGATATGGTGCAATGAAGCTGCGGCTGACCCTTACCTATCTGATTCTGATCCTGCTTGCCGTGTGCTCGGTTCTGCCGGCACTATGGATTGTTATGTCCTCCTTTAAGGAAGGCAACAGCTTGTACAGCGAAACCTTCCTGCCCCGGCAGTTTACCCTGGAGCATTACCGGTACATGCTGGCCGGTGATAAATATCCGTACGTCAGCTGGTTCGCAAATACCCTGAAGGTGGCTGTTTCCTCCACGGTGCTGGGCACCTTTCTGACGCTGCTGGGCTCTTACGCCATGTCCCGTTTCCAGTTTAAGGGACGTAAAACCGGGCTGACTCTGCTGCTGGTTGTCAATATGTTCCCGAGCTTCATGTCCATGGTGGCCATCTACATTCTGCTGGCGCAGCTCAACCTGATGAACAGCCACTGGGCGCTGGTGCTGGTGTACAGCTCCGGCTCCTTCGCAGGCAATGTATTTGTGGCCAAGGGCTTCTATGACACGATTCCGAAAAGTCTGGAGGAAGCCGCCCGCATCGACGGGGCATCCCACTGGACGGTATTCGGGCGGATCATGCTCCCCCTCCTGCGTCCTATGCTTACCTATGTAAGCCTAATGATTTTTACAGGAGCATGGATCGATTTTATCTTCGCCAAGCTGATTCTCCGATCGTCGGAGAAGTATACCCTCGCCGTAGGGCTGTATGACATGGTCAGCCGCCAGAACTCCACGGAATTCACCAGCTTCGCTGCCGGAGCCGTGATGGTGGCCGTACCGATTTTAATTTTATTCATTTGGCTGCAGCGTTTTTTGGTTGCAGGCCTTACACAAGGTGCCAATAAGGGGTGATCACAATGCGGCTGGACTCCATCTTTCATACGTGCGATGCACCCTTTGCATTTGCCGTCAGTCTGCATGAATGGAAAGTAAGAATACGCTGCGCCAAAGGAGATGCGCAACGGGTATCCGTAGTGCATGCGGACCGCTATGCCGATCCGGGACGGGAAACCCCCATCCGGCTGGAGCAGGTTTTGTCCACCAGTCTTCACGATTATTACGAAGGAATCATTCCAACGCCAACCCGCCGTATCCGATACAGCTTTCTGCTGGAGAACAGCCAGGGAGAACGGGTGTGGTACGGGGAAAACGGCGCATCCGTCGAGCGCAAACATACCAATGTTTTCCATTGTCCCATTATTACTCCCTCCCAGGTACATAATCTGCCGGAGTGGGCGGCATCGGCCGTGGTATACCAGATTTTCCCCGAGCGCTTCCATAATGGGGACCCCATGAATGATCCGGAAGAAGCCCTGAATTGGACAGACGAAAGCTGCCCGGCTTGGGATTCCTTCTGGGGCGGAGATTTGCAGGGTGTCCTCGAGAAGCTGCCTTATCTGCAGGATTTGGGGATTACCTGCGTCTACCTGACGCCTATATTCCTCTCCCCCACCAATCACAAATATGATACGGTGGACTATTACACCATTGATCCCCATTTCGGTGATGAGGCGTTATTCCGCCGGTTAGTCGAGGAAGCGCACCGTTTGGGCATACGAGTGATGCTGGATGCCGTCTTTAATCATTCCAGCGACCGTTTCTTCGCCTTTCAGGATGTGCTGAAGAACGGGGAGGCTTCCCCCTACAAGGACTGGTTCTATATCCACGAGTACCCTGTGGTTCAAGAGCCCGTCGCCTGCTATGAAACCTTCGCCAGCAACCTGCCCTTTATGCCCCGGCTGAACCTGGAGCATCCCGAGGTCCAGCAATATATGCTGCAGGTGACAGCATATTGGATGGACCAGGCCCAGATAGACGGCTGGCGGCTGGATGTGGCCAATGAGGTGCCGCCTTCCTTCTGGCGAATGTTCCGGCAGCTGGTCAAGTCCAAAAATCCGGAGGCGCTTATTATCGGCGAGGTCATGCACGACGCCCTGCCGTGGCTCCGTGGCGACCAGTTCGACGGGACGATGAACTATCCCCTGCGGGATGTGCTGCTGGAGTTTTTTGCCCGGCAAACCATTGGCGCAGCAGCTTTTGTGGAGCAGATTTCCAACCTGTATATCCGCGGCACCGACAGCTCCGCTCTGGCGATGCTGAATTTGCTGGACTCCCATGATACGGAGCGGTTCCTCACCTCCTGCCGCAAGGGCGGCTGGGGCTGGCAGCCGGGGGGTGAAGCAGAGAACAGGCTGAAGCTTGCGGTGTTGTTCCTCATGACCTATCCCGGCATTCCGATGATTTATTACGGCGCGGAAATCGGCATGGAGGGCGAAACCGATCCGGGCTGCCGCAAGCCTATGGTGTGGGAGCCGGCCGGCCAGAACCTGCCGCTACGACAATATGTTCAGCAGCTGACGGGACTGCGCCGGGAACGGACCGAGCTGCAAGCCGGCTCCTTTACCGTGTGGGTGGCGGATGAGTCGCAAAATCAAGCCGGGTTTATCCGGCGCAACGGCAACGGGGAAATAGCTGTTCTGCTGCATAACAATCCCTGCGAGGCGGAGCTCGAGCTTCAGCTCCCCCCCTCCTTCCAGGGGCGCCGTATCCGGGATCTGCTAACCGGACAAACCTGGGAGGCGGCGGCTTCCATACAGCTGCAGCTGGCTCCGTACAGCGGCTATCTCTTTGTTGCGGAGACTCCGGCTGGCGTCTAACGGCGGCCAAAGACCCTATTTAGCTAAATTATAGCCTCTTCACATTCTAACGGCGGCAGGAGACCTTATTTGGCCAAAACCGGAGTTTGTTCCCTCCTTTTGCCCCCAATAGCGTCTCTCACCGCCGTTAGAAATTATTAACCCCCATTTTGGCGCGAATAGCGTCTCTCACCGCCGTTAGGCTGCGAAGCGGTAATCTAGCTCAATTTCCTTCCCCTTTGATGTACCCCTTACCTGCCACAATAACCATGATTTGCGGAATTCCTGCCTGGTGAATAGCCGATTACACCATTCGCTTCCAGGTGCATACATCCAACGTGCGCGTTTTTTTCTGTTTGAATTATGCGGGACATGACAAAGTCCGAATTGAATTTGGTAATTCTTTTGCCCGTCTCTTTATCGAATCGATAGAGTTCCATTGATTTCCTCACTGGGGTTGTCGGATGTAAACCCTATTTTCCATTAAAAATATCAAGTTTTCTACCAATCGCACAAGAATTTTTTAGAGAAATAGAATAAATATGGAGGAGAAATAATCTGCATAAAAAACGGGGTGAGTTCATCCATGGCCATTCAATTACAAAACAAACTGTTAAATTGGAGCTTCGAATCAGGGCTTTCCTCGTGGTTTGGTGTTAACACGGTTATAAGTGCAAGGTCCAAGGAAGGGTTCAGCAGCGTGGAAATGATAGGCGGACAGGCAGCGACCTCTTTGCAACAATTGATAACTGCCGCTCCAGGTGAAGGATTGTTTATATCGGCTTCACTAGCGCGAAATCAGGCCGGACAGAGTCCCTTGGTTGCGATCTCCATTAATTTTTTCAACAACTCCGTTCAGTATCTGGGTACTGGTTTAACATTGCTTGTACGACCTAACTTTTTCACAAGCTTAGAGTGGCATACTTTCGAGGGCGTGACAACCATTGCTCCCCCCACTACCGCTTATGCCCAGCTATCCTTTAGTCTGGTGCAGATGGTGCCAGCCTGTAACATTCTGGTGGATGAGGTCATTGTGATGCAGGCACAGGATTTGAATGGAGGCAGCGGAGCAACGGGACCCACTGGAGCAACCGGGGCTACAGGAATAACTGGCCTTCCGGGCGTTTCTGGCAGTACAGGTGTTACGGGTCCTACTGGAGCTCCAGGCTCAACTGGGGTTACTGGGGTTACTGGGGTTACTGGGGCTACAGGCATTGTCGGCAATATTGGGCCAACTGGCGCTACAGGGCCTACAGGAGCACCTTTTACACCGAACAACCGTATTTATGTTGCCAATATGGACAGCGATAATGTGACGGTGATAAACGGTTTGACCAATGCTGTGATTACTACCATTGCTGTAGGTGTACGCCCTTTAGGCGTGGGAATAAATCATTTAACCAATCGGGTTTATGTGGCAAACTCCGGCTCAGATAATGTTTCGGTGATTGACGGCTACTCCAATTCAGTAGTTGCGACAATTCCCGTCGGAAGCCGGCCATATGAAGCAGAGGTTAATCCCTTCACCAACCGGATTTATGTATCGAATAACAACAACAATACCGTTTCCGTGATCGACGGCTCTACTAATACCGTAATTGCAACGCTTACTGGCTTTGAGGCGCCGTTTGCCGTTGGAGTGAACACATCGACGAACAGCATCTTTGTGACAAACCATTTTTTAGAGGTTGTAAGTGTAATTGATGGCATTACCAATACGGTCATCGCAACTATTCCCGTTGGTGATAATCCGGTAGGTTTAGAAGTGAACTCGGCTTCCAATAAAGTTTATGTAGCAAATTCGATCAGCAGCAATGTATATATCATTAACAGTTTAACAAACACCGTTGATAATATAGTTCCCGTTAACGGTGTAATAAGCTTAGGCGTAAATCCCTTAACCAATCGGGTTTATGCAGCAGGCACCAACAATATCGCGGTAATTGACGGGGTAACCGACACAGTGCTGACAGTAATACCACTCACTCTTTTTTCACCAGGAAACGAAGGAGTCGGAGTTAATCCGTCTACAAATTCCATTTATGCGTCCAATCAATTTGCGGATGCCGTATTGATTTTCAGCGGGTCAACGAATACGCAAATTTCATCCATCATGGTTGGGGATTCCCCTCAAGGAATAGGGGTTCTGCCATGAGGACATAGAACAAACCGCCTTCTGGCTTCAGCCCGGAAAGCGGTTTTTCTTATTTCTTGGATCTGCCGGCAGATTCTTTTCTAAGCCCCTCCCCCTCAAGCCTGCCCCGCCACATGGGGATCATAGTCCGCCAGGATCAGCATGTCGATATGCCGGGCATGGCGCAGGAGATAATGGATGAAGGTTTCCTTGAACAGCGTCCGCCATAGGGGCTTCCGGGATTGCCCGATAATCAGCTGCGTGGCCCGCACCTCGTTCATCCGTGCCAGCAAATGCCGGTGAAGGAGCTTGCCGCTGCCCGCCTCCGCCGTTTCCATCGTCCCCCCCAGCCGTTCCGTCAGCTGGCGCAGTGTGTCCAGCTGCTTCCGCTGTTCCAGGGAGAGCTCCCCGGTGCAGTGGGCATAATGGACAAACCATTCTGCCTTTAACCGGTGGGCAATGCGGAAGCCGCGGCGGATGAGCCGTTCTGCCCGGGGCTCCAGGTCTACACAAACGAAGATAACCTCCTGCCTGCTCCATGGCCCCCGCAAAGCGGCATCCCGCTCCCAAGCCTCCAGCCGTTCGTCCACATCATCGGCAATTTCCCTTAGAGCCAGCTCGCGCAGGGCGATGAGGTTGCCAATTTTGAAGAAGGATTCCAGCGCCTGGCTGATTTTCTCCGCCGCATAAATTTTGCCCTCCTTCATCCGCTCCTGTAGCATCTGGGGCGTAATGTCGATGAGCTCCACCTCGTTGGCCATCTTCAGGATATAGTCCGGCACCGTCTCCCGGACCCGGACACCCGTCAATTGGGCCACCGCGTCGTTCAGGCTCTCCAGATGCTGCACATTCACCGTGGTAATCACTGAAATCCCGTTCTCCAGCAGCCGGATAATATCCTCGTACCGCTTCCGGGTGGCGACTCCCGGAATGTTGGTATGCGCCAGCTCATCCACCAGCACTACCTCGGGGTGCCGTGCAAGGATGGCATCGGTATCCATCTCCTCCAACTGGACTCCCTGGTAGCCTACCTTCGCCCGGGGGATAAGGGGCAACACACCGATCTGCTCCAGAGTCTCCTTCCGTCCGTGGGTTTCCAGAAGCCCAATGACCACATCAATGCCCCGCCCCAAAAGCAGATTACCCTCCTGCAGCATTTTGTAGGTTTTCCCGACACCAGGCGCAGCCCCGATATATACCTTGAAGGTGCCGTGGCGGATCGAATCCACCCGGTTCTGGATTTCCTGGGTGGTCAGCCGGTGGAAGCGAGGGGGCTTCTTGGACGTTGCCGACTTCACGGGCAGGATCCGCTCCCCTTCCTCCCTCGCCCGGTCAGCCATCAGGAACACATCGATATTGCGGGTTTTCCGCAGCACCCGGTTGGCAATGGAGCCCTGCCACTTTTCCTGCCAGCGGCTTTTTTGGGAATGGCCCATAACAATCCGCGTCACATTGTTTTCAGTGGCATACCGGACTAGAGCAGAGGGCAGGGCGCGTACACCGGGTAGAGGTAATTCCTCGAACCGGGCATCCACCCGCTTCACCAGCTTGCTGATGGATTGCCGGAATGCCTGCTGCTCCTTGGTCAGCTTCCTCCCATCCAACACAAAGCTGACTACCAGCAGATCGCCCCCCAGCCTTTTGGCGATTTGCTGCCCCCTGCGGATATGCAGGGAGCCGTTCCAATGATACTGTGCTGAAACCAGAATCCGTTCCGTTGCCCCGGACGGGCCGATAAGGCCCTGCTCCTCCCTGTGCTTTTCCAGCGAATCGTTGACACCCTCCGCCACCAGGCGCAGGGCCACCTCCCGCAGCACCCCCAGATTGCCTCTGCGGGATAAGGCCGGATGCGCCTTGTCCCCCAGAATGCCGTCCTCCATCCGCTTCAGAATGGTTTCCGGGGATACGTCGATCAGCCGGATCTCGTCGGCCAGCTCCAGGGTGTTCATGGGAACCGTTTCGTCGGCCTTGATTCCCGTCAGCCGGAAAATCTCCTCACCCACACCCGCCAATTCATATACGTTGATGGTGGTAATCACACTGATGCCTTTGTCCATCAGATAGCGGATATCCTCCAGCCGGGTGGGGAGTTGTGCCTCCTCCCGGTTTCGGTGAGCCAGCCCATCCACCAGCAGCACCTCTGGGTTGCGCTCCACCAGCACATCCAGCGGAAGATCCTTCTGCTCCTGTCCATCCTTCCACCAGTGAATGCTGGGCACCCGATCCAGCGCCTCCAGCTGCTGAACCGTCTCCGCACGCTGCATGGTAGAGACGGCGCTGTAGACCACATCGATGCCTTGCTTTTGCAGCAGCCTGCCTTCCTGCAGCATGTGATAGGTTTTGCCGGAGCCGCTGACAGGTCCGATCAGGATTTTCAGCCTGCCCCGGTGCAGGCGGTAGATGGAATCGAGAATTTCCTCCGGGGTCTTCCGCTTGTAGGGCGCCATCGGCTTAGCCTCCCATCCGGCGTTCCTGCACCTCAGCCAGCGAATCCAGAAACTGCTCCAGAAGCCGGTTAAACAGCTCCGGCTGGCACAGATTCCCCGGCGGGAGCGAATCCGGAAGCAGCTCCAGCCGCGCATGGGACAGCATAGCAGCCAACTGCTTCATATACAGCATATTCGGACCGGAGTCTGCTGAAGCCAGACAAAGGACAGGCTGGCCGATTTTCTTCAGTTCCTCCCCGTAATCCACACCGGTCATCGCCAGTCTCTGCATATACAGCTCACCCGGCCGTTTCTCAAGCAAGCTGCTGCGGATCACACGGTATGCCTGCTCCCAACGCCGGTAAGACAGCCGGACAGAGGGCATAATCCAATCGCTTGGCGCGTAATAGGTCAGACAGCTGCAATAAGCGGCTGCCGTTTGTAGGGACCGGACCACAGCCGACGGATCATCCCGGTAGAAGCTGTCCGCCACCACCAGCGCTTTCACCCGATTAGGGTACGAATAGGCAATATGCTGGGCCAGCAATCCGCCATAGGAAACTCCGACGAATACCACATCCCGCAGATGAAGCTGGTTCAAGAGCATGATCAAATCGGCGCATTGGGTCTCAATGATCTCCTGCCGCGGCTCTGTGAGCTTGCCGGATTTTCCGTTTCCCCGCAGATCACATGAGATGACCTTGTACCGTCCCTTAAAAAAATCCATCTGGGGCTTAAACATGGTATGGGTCATCCCATGGCTGTGAATAAACACAACAGGCATCCCTCTGCCCTCGATTTCATAATAAATGGATGTGCCGTTCACATTGGCGACAGGCAAGTTAACGACCTCCCAACTCCAGCAATTCCAAGTTCAGCTTCAATACATTGACGCGGGGCTCCCCGAACAGCCCCAAATCGCGGCTTTCCGTATGGGAGGTTACCAAATGATCCAACTGCTCTTGGGAAATACCGGTTAAGGCGCTGATTCTCGGAATTTGAACCCTGGCGGATGCCGGTGTAATATGAGGGTCCAGCCCGGAGCCCGAATTGGTCACCAGATCGATGGGCAGCGTGCTAACGGCAACGTCAGGGTTGGCTGTTTTCCATTGTTCGATGGAATCCCTTGTCCGCTGCAGCATATCCGGATTGGAGGGCCCGTAGTTGTTGGAGCCGGAGGCTTCAGCTTTATATTCAATGCTGGAGACACGGCTTTGGAACAAGGCCGGATTCTCAAATTGCTGGCCGATCAGCTCGGAGCCCACAACCTGGCCTGCGCTGTTGCTCACCAGGCTGCCGTTTGCCCGTCCAGGCATTAAGACCTGGGCAAGCCCTGTCGAGGCCAACGGATATATCAAACCGCACAGAATAATAAATACGGCGCTCAGTCTTACCACTATGAACAAAAATGCCGATTTGGATACCGGATTATGGCTGATAACATCCGCCTTTGCATTTCCCATTGTTGTCATCCTCTCCCCTAAACTCCTTATTCCTACATCCAGATGTTGACGAACAGATCAATAAGCTTAATCCCGATAAACGGAACCAGAATGCCGCCCAATCCATACACGAAAATGTTGCGGCGGAGCAGTTTCACAGAGCTCATCGGCTTATAGGACACTCCCCGCATGGCTAACGGGATCAGCAGCGGAATAATGATGGCATTAAACACCAGCGCCGACAAAATCGCCGAGCTCGGGGAACCCAAACCCATCACATTCAGAGCATTCATCTCCGGAATCGCCAGGGTGAACATTGCGGGGATGATGGCAAAATATTTGGCAATATCGTTCGCAATACTGAAGGTGGTCAGTGCGCCGCGGGTCATCAGCAGCTGCTTGCCGATAGCTACCACTTCAATGATTTTGGATGGATCGGAATCCAGATCCACCATATTAGCCGCTTCCTTGGCGGCGGTGGTGCCGCTGTTCATGGCCAAGCCCACATCCGCTTGCGCCAGTGCCGGGGCATCGTTGGTCCCGTCGCCGGTCATAGCCACCAGCTTGCCTTCTTTTTGCTCCCGGCGGATCACCTCAATCTTGTCCTCCGGCGTGCTTTCGGCAATAAATTCATCCACACCCGCCTCCGCGGCAATGGTGGCTGCCGTCAAAGGATTGTCGCCTGTACACATAATGGTCTTAATACCCATCCGGCGCAGCTCGTCAAACCGTTCCTTCATCCCCGGCTTTACCGTATCCTTCAGATAAATCAACCCGTATATGCGGTCATTCACCGCCACCGCAAGAGGGGTGCCGCCCTTGCCGGCGATGCCGTTGGACTTTTGGTCCAGATCGGCGGGGATAATGCCACCCTGGGATAATACCCAACGCTTCACAGAGTCGACGGCGCCCTTGCGGACCATCCGCCCGTCTGTCAAGTCCATGCCGCTCATGCGGGTTTCCGCACGGAATTCAATGAAATCTCCGCCTTCCGCCAAGGTGCTGTCATACGGGTGCCCCAGCTTTTTCACCAGTTCAATGACCGATCGCCCTTCCGGTGTTTCATCCAGGCCGGAGCTGACGGCGGCCCATCTGGCCACATCGGCTTCCGTTTCCTTGCCTACAGGCACAAATTCGCTTGCCATCCGGTTGCCAAAGGTGATCGTACCTGTTTTGTCCAGGATCATCGTGTTGATATCCCCTGCCGCCTCCACCGCTTTGCCCGACATGGCCAGCACGTTGAACCGGGTAACCCGGTCCATACCCGCAATACCGATGGCGGAGAGCAGCCCTCCAATGGTGGTGGGTATCAGACATACCAGCAGTGCGATCAGCACGGGAATTTCCAGGTCCACTTGCAGATAAGCTGCTATGGGGCGCAAGGTGACCACCACAATGAGGAAGATGATGGTCAGGCTGATAAGCAGCGTGGACAAGGCGATTTCATTGGGTGTTTTTTGCCGTTTGGCCCCTTCCACCAGAGAGATCATCCGGTCCAGGAAGGATTCCCCGGGGTCACTGGTGATTCTGACCTTAATCTGGTCACTGACCACCCTTGTGCCGCCGGTGACGGAGTTGAAATCCCCGCCCGCCTCCTTAATGACGGGAGCCGATTCTCCGGTGATGGCTGATTCGTCAACTGAAGCAAGGCCTTCTATCACCTCTCCGTCGCCGGGGATCATTTCCCCTTGGCGTACAATAACAATATCCCCTTTGCGGAGCTCTGCGGAGGCAACCGTCTTTATGGCATCCCCTACCAGCTTGTTGGCCGAGATGTCCTGCTTGGTCCGTTTCAGCGTATCCGCCTGGGCTTTTCCCCGACCCTCCGCCAGCGCTTCGGCAAAATTAGCAAACAACACCGTAAACAGCAGAATGATAAAAACCGCCACATTAAAGCCTCTGGAAGCCTCCGCCCCGAATAATCCCGGCGCCAGAACCATCAGCAGCACCATAAAGGTGCCGATTTCCACTACAAACATAACCGGGTTCTTCATTAAGGTCAGGGGATTCAGCTTCACAAAGCTATCCTTCACCGCACTGCGGATAATTGGTCCTGTCAACAGCTTTTTCCTCGGTACCGTACTCATGGATGTTCTCCCTCTCTCTTAGGCTTAGCCTAACGTCAGATATTCGGCAACCGGTCCCAGCACGATCACCGGCAGGAAGGTCAATGCCCCGATAATAAGCACCGTTCCGATCAGGATCCCGGTAAACAGCCCGTTGTCGGTACGGAAGGTACCGATGGTTTCCGGCACCGGCTGCTTGCGGAGCATGGATCCGGCCACCGCCAGCATGGCGATGATGGAAACATAACGTCCCAGCAGCATTACAAGCCCCGTGGTGATGTTCCAGAAGGGGGTATTATCCGCCAGCCCCTCAAAGCCGGAGCCGTTGTTGGCTGCAGCGGAGGTGAATTCATACAGCACCTGGGACAGCCCGTGATAACCTGGATTGGTAATAGAGCCCTGACCCAGATCCGTCAGGAAGGACAACGCTGTAGGCGCCAGGATAATAAACGGATGGACCAGTATGGCGATGGCGATCAGCTTCATTTCCCGGGCTTCAATTTTGCGTCCCAGGAATTCCGGAGTCCTGCCCACCATCAGGCCGCAAAGGAAAACTGCCAGAATGGCGTACATCAGCATATTGATCAGCCCCACACCTTTGCCGCCGAACACATTATTCAGCATCATCAGCGCAAGGGGAGTAATGCTACCCAGAGGAGTTTGGGTATCATGCATATTGTTCACACTGCCTGTTGTGGCAGCCGTGGTGACGGTTGTGAACAGAGAGGACTGCGGAATGCCGAAGCGCACCTCCTTGCCCTCCATACTGCCCTGCGACGCGTCAATCCCCATGGCATTGATAGCCGGGTTACCCTGGCTTTCCGCATAGAAATTCAGCGACAGCAGCACAATGAACAGCGTCATCATCGCAGCGAAAATCCCCCAGCCCTGGCGTCTGTTATTGGCAAACCGCCCGTACATGTAGGGAAGCGCCGCCGGCAGCATCCACATGGACAAAATCTCGATTACATTGGTCAGAGGAGACGGATTCTCGAAGGGGTGAGCTGCATTGGCTCCAAAAAAACCACCACCGTTGGTTCCCAGATGTTTGATGGATTCCAAAGAGGCTACCGGGCCGATGGCAATCTGCTGGGTGGTTCCCTCGAGAGTGGTGACCTCTAACGTCGGCTTCAGCGTTTGCGGCACTTGAAGTGCTACAAGGATAAGGGTTACAACCAGAGCCAGCGGGAGAAATACCCGGACATGGGCCTTCACGAAATCCTCGAAGAAGTTGCCCAAATTCGGTCTTCCGGTTATCCCTCTCACAAAAGCCACCGCCACCGAAAAACCGCTGGCTGCAGAGGTAAACATCATCATCGTGATCACAGCCATTTGGGATAAATAAGTAAGGCCTGATTCTCCGCTGTAATGCTGGAGATTCGTATTGGTGATGAAGCTGATGACCGTGTTGAAGCTCAGGGTTTCCTCCATGCCCCCTGCTCCGTTGGGATTCACGGGAAGCGCCCCCTGCAGCCGCAGGATAAGATACCCGAAGGCGACCAGTACCAGATTGGTTGCCAGAAAGCTGACCGCATATTTCTTCCAGGACATCCCCTCGCGGCTGCGCAAACCAACCAGCCTGTAAATTCCCCGCTCAACCCCGCCGAAAATCCGGTCCGTACCGTTGGCTTCGTTCGAAAACACATGATATAAATAAGTCCCTACCGGCTTCACCAGAAGCACGAGAATGGCAATGACTGCAATGATTTGTACTACGCCCACAACAAGCCCTCCCACATATTTACTTTAGAATTTC
The DNA here is from genome assembly GCA_023386955.1 of Bacillota bacterium. Lineage (GTDB taxonomy): Bacteria > Bacillota > Bacilli > Paenibacillales > NBRC-103111 > Paenibacillus_AR > Paenibacillus_AR mesotrionivorans. The sequence goes on along the minus strand of JAEWIS010000061.1, from coordinate 13,420 downwards.
TCCGGGTGAATCAATGCATAAACCAGATAAAGAAACAGAAAGAGTGTGGCAATCAGCACCAAGGTCATGGCTCTTCCCTCCCCTTACCGTCCACCAGCGCTTCACACCAGCTGGCGAAGGCGTAAAACAAGCCGAATACCGCAGCCAATACAGCCGCCATATATACATCCATCATAGGGTTTGCTCCTTTTGTTTGATCTTCAACAAGCGTACCATTTCTCTCATTAATGAAGGATTAGGATATGCCGACAAGAATTAAGATCGCATTAAGATTCCTCCCAGATTCCTCGTTCCTCCCGGTTCCGCTGTTCGTAAAGCTCCTCTGCCGTCAACCTGGACAGCTTTTTCCTGTCCATATAAAGCAAGCAGGCTTTGGCCGTGTTCAGCACAATCAGCCCCACACCGATAAACCCCGATACCCGCAGCAGCACATTCATTTTGGAAGTCTCCTCTCTTCGGTTCACATTATCATGCTGCTTGTAAATCAGCTTAGCACTGTGGCCATAAGCATGGGGTTAGGGTTTGGCGCGGGGAATAAAGATGGCCTTAAGAATCACGAAACGCAAAAAAACCGCCACTCACGTGACGGTTTTGTGTATGGACTATGTTAGAGACTCAAACATCCTCACTGACCTGCAGCATCCGGTAGCCGATACCGATATGGGTCTGAATCAGCTTCTGGGACGAACCGCTTTCAATTTTCTTGCGGAGTGTCGCCATAAAAACCCGCAGGGCGGGCACATCATACGGGTGGCTCCCCCAAATCTCATGCAGGATATAGTTATGGGTCAGCACCTTCCCCACATTTTTGGCCAACAGGCATAGCAGCTTATATTCGCTGGGGGTCAGATGAATTTCCTCGCCGCCCAGGTACACCACTCCTGCCGCATAATCAATCCGCAGATTCCCGTTGTTGAAGCTGGAGGCATCCTTCTGCAGCTTATCCCGGTCAAACTGAATACGCCGCAGACTCACCCGCAGCCGGGCAAGCAGCTCCTCCACACTGAAGGGTTTGGTCAGATAGTCGTCCGCTCCGGCATCAAGGGCTTCAATCTTATCCCGGTCCTCACTGCGCGCACTCACGACAATAATGGGCAGATTGGACCAGCTCCGCACCTTCCGGATGATCTCCACCCCGTCCATATCCGGCAGACCCAGGTCGAGAATCATCAGATCCGGCTGCCGCGACACCGCCTCCATAATCGTCATTTCCCCCGTAGACGCCTCCAGGTACTTGTAGCCTTGGGTCTCCAGTGTGGTTGTGATCAGCTTGCTGATGGGTCTGTCATCCTCCACCACCAGAATAACAGGCTTATTCATAGACACTCACCTCCGCAGCCGGCAGGGTAAAATAAAATACGCTTCCCTTCGGCCAATTATCCTGAACGCCGATCATGCCGTCATGGGCATGAATAATGGATTTGCACAGGGATAAGCCCAGACCCAACCCCCTGCGGCTGTCCCCGCGTTTGATCTCCGCCGTGTAGAACATATCGAATAAACGGGCTTTGGCCCCATCCGGAATACCCGGCCCGTCATCCGCTACCTGGAGCCGGATCATCTGCTCCTCCCGTATGGCGGAAATCCGGATCAGGGAGCCGTCCTGAGTGTACTTTACCGCATTATCGATGAGATTGATCAGCACCTGCACAATCAGCCTGGAATCCATCCGGGCCATAAGCAGCTCATCCTCCAGATCAACCTGTATCCGGTGCTCCTCCTTTTTCTTGGACACATGCTGCAGAGCCTCCGCAATCACATCCTCAATCAGCTCGCCCTGAAAGTTCAAATTGAGGGTTCCGTTTTCAATCCGGGTTATGGACAGGAGGTTCTCCACCAGATGGATCAGCCAAATGGAGTCATCGTAAATATCGGTATACAGACTCCTTTTCTGCTCCTCGTTCAAAACCTGGGAATTGCCGATGAGAATGCCCGCATTGCCCGAAATACTGGTTAAGGGGGTCCGCAGGTCATGGGAAATGCCGCGCAATAAATTGGCCCGCAGCTGCTCCTGCTGAATCTGCAAGGAGATTTCCTGCTGCTGCTCATTCAGCCGTGTTTTTTCCAGCGCTAATCCGCATTCACCCAGCATGGCGATCATGAGGCTCTTTTCGAATACCTCAATAGGCTGCCCCTCATCCATCACCACGGCCACCACCGCAAAAACCGTCTCCCCGCCGCGTACAGCCAGATACATGCAGCGGGCACCGGAGAAGGTATCCGTTGTTGCCCCTGCCCGTTTATTGTTTTTGTACACCCAGTCGGCTACAGCCCGTTCATTCTCGTCCGTGAACATAACCATGCTCTCCGGCGGCTCCTGGCCGGTAAACATCCTCGGCTGTGACAACCGCCCATCCTCCGCCGTATAAAAAATCACGGTCCGGTCCAGCAGCTTCACCAGCTGGCGGGCGGTCTCCTCGATAATGGCTGGAGCATCCTGCGCCTGCTGCAGCTTGCGGCTGGTCTCCAGGAGCGCCTCCGTCCGGTATGCCTTCTGGGCGGCTTGCCTGGCCTGCTGCTTCACCCGCATAGTCAGGGTGCTGGTCAGGAAGGAGGCCCCCAGCATCAGGAAGAAGGTAACCAGATAGTTGGAGTCGTAAGCCCGGAAGGAATAACGGGGATCGGTGAAGAAAAAATCGAACACCAGCACACTCAGAACAGAGGCCGCGGCGCTGTAGATCCGCCCTTGCGTCATCGTCGCCAATAACAGAATGCCGACAATGTAGACGGTAATGATATTGGCTTCCCGGTAGCCCATCCGGTGAAACCAGAATCCGATCAGCGTGGATACGATTAAAACAGCAGCCGTTTTCCCTGCGTCAGCCAAGGACAGCCGGGGTGCCTTCAAATATAGAAATAACCTTTTGCGGACGGAAGCCTCCGGATAAGGAATAATATAGGTTTCCACATGAGGGACAAGCGCAATAAGCTTATCCACCACGTTTCCTTTGGAAAAACCCCGTTTCTTGGCCGGTGATCGTCCCAAGACGATTTTGGATACGTGGCCGGTTCTGGCATACTCTGCTATTTGCGCAGGCACATCCTCCCCGTATACGGTTGCAATCTGCGCACCCAATTGCTCGGCCAGGCGCAGATTATCCCGAAGCTCCGTCTTATCCTTCCATGCCAGCTCGTTGGATTCCGAGGTCTCCACATACAACGCCGTGAACCGAGCATGGAACACCTCCGCCATCCTCGCCGCTGTCCGGATCACCTTCCTGTTGGAGGCTGCGGCGGACAAACAGACCAGAATATGGTCCTTAACCTCCGATTCCTCCCGGTTCCCCTGGATCCGAAGCCGTGCGGCGATCCGGCTTAATTGAGATGCCGTGATCCGGAGCGCAATTTCCCTCAGGTGGGTCAGAATTTTCTCGTCATATTCCCCATTTGGATACCGGGAAAGCAGTTCCTTCGGCTCAATGTCCACCAGCTCCACGAAATCCGCATTATCCAGCACATTGTCGGGAATCCTCCTGGTTTCCGGAAAACCGTCCGTGAATGGGACCATATCGGTCAAGCTTTCCAGCTGCTGCACATTCAAGGTGGTATACACATCCATGCCCGCCCGGAGCAGCTCCTCCACGTCCTGGTAGCGCTTCTTATGCCTGCATCCCGGAGGATTGACATAGGCCAGATCATCCAGCAGGATGATATCCGGTTTGATGGCAAGGGCCCGGTCCAGGTCGAAGATCTCTTGATTGTCTGCCCCTCTTGAAGAGGCTCCCGGCGGCAGAAACTCGATGTTTTCCAGAAGGGTTAGAATCTCCCTACTGTTCTGATGCTGAACAGAGCCGACCAATACCCTTTTTCCTGCGTTATGCTCCTGGTTGCCAGCTTTCACCATCGCCAGTGTCTTGCCTGCGCCCGGAGAATAACTCAGGAAGACTTTTAACAATCCCCGCCGTTTGGGAGTGGGATTATGATTTCGCCCGTTCACGCCGACACCATCAACTTGTTTGGCAGCCATGTGGGTTTCCCTGCTTCCTTCGTGTCTCCCCCCCAACCCCGGTTACGTCGAAGGCTGGAGGTTTTTTGTAAGTATATCATGTACAAAATCAGCTTCGCATTACAACTTTTGCTCCAGTATTAAGATTGCATTAAGATGGCTCTGCATTTAACCTATTACCTTAACCGCTTCTTCGCTGCATACAGCTGCCCGCAGGCCGCATCAATGTCCGACCCGAATTGGGTCCGAACCGAAGCATGAATACCTTTGGATGTCAGCATGGTAAGAAACCTATTGACCCGATCCGCCTCCGCTTGCCGGTAGCTGCTTCCGATGGCCTCCGACCGGTTAAAGGGAATCAGAGTAACATGATAAAGCTGTCCCTTCTTTACCCTATCCCGGAGTAAATGAGCGAGAGCTTCGGCATGCTCCTTGGAATCATTAATGCCATGAAGAAGAATATAGGCGATATACACCTTTCTTCCCGTGAGCCTGATGTGGCGGTCGAGGGCATCCATAACCTCCTGCAGCGGATACCTTTCATTAATAGGCATCAAGCTGCTGCGTTCCTCGTCAAAAGGTGAATGAAGCGAAAAGGTCACATTAACCTGCGGGAATTCCTCTGTTAATCTGGCTATACCCGGCAATAGGCCAATGGTGGATACAGTCAGTCTTCTCTGCCCCAAAGCGAACAGCCGCGGATCAGTCAGCTGCTTCAACGCTTCGAACAGATTGGGATTGGCTAATGCCTCCCCCATACCCATAAAGGCGACACTGTCTAAGGAATGTCCCTCCAGATGAAAATACAGCAGCTGATCGGTTATTTCATCGGCGGTCAGGTTCCGTTTGAACCCGATGCTCCCGGTGGCGCAAAACCGGCACGCGAAGCCGCATCCGCACTGGGAGGAGATGCAGTATGAGTCCCAGCCCCGCTTGTAGCTGAGCCTTACTGCCTCAATATGTTCACCCCCAGGGAGAGCAAACAGCAGCTTGCTCACCTGCCGGGAGAGCTTTTCCTGGGCAGGCTTAATCCCAAGGATAGATTCACCCAGCTCTTCGATCAAAATGCTTCTCAGGGATTGCGGCAGCATGGTCATCCGGTCGAAGTCCCCGATACGGTGCCGGAATACGACATCCGTAATTTGCTTAAAGCGGTAAGCTGGCTCTTTCAAACCGGACAATATATGTTGGATGGCTTCATATTTGGATATAGGCTGCATTTGTTTTTCTCCTTATCCAGCCCCGGAGAAAAACCCAAGAGAACCGGCCAGAACCGGTTCTCTTGGCATTCGGCCTTTTCCTGCTATCCGCTAAGCGGCATAATGGTTTATCATTCGCTGCTCATTCAATCGCCGACAGTCAGGTGAGGCTCCGGCGGCTGTGTATTGTAAATCGTGAACCGTCAACAGCAGCGGTGTCGGACAGCTCACATGATCATCTACAGCAACGATCTTCTCCTTCATTTCATACATCCTCCTCTATTCAACCAAATTTGCTAAAGAGTTACCGTTTTGGTAGCAATATTCTCCACAAACTCACGGTCATGCTCCACGAACAAAATGGTGGGCTGATGCTCCAGCAGCAGCTCCTCGATCTGCATCCGGGAAACCACATCAATAAAATTCAACGGTTCATCCCAGATATGCAGATGGACCTGTTCACACAAGCTTTTGGCGATCAATACCTTCTTCTTTTGGCCGCCGCTGAAGGCGGACATATCCTTCTCGAACTGGAGGCGCGAGAAGTCCAGCTTCCGCAGAATGGCCTTAAACAGGCTTTCGTCAATGCCATGCTCCACCGCATAATCCGTTAGATTGCCCCGCAGATGGGAGGTATCCTGGGAAACATATGAGATTTTCAGTTGGCTGCCGATCCGGCAGGTGCCCGAGTAACGGATATCCGCTCCACAAATGAGCTTGATGATACTGGATTTTCCCGAGCCATTTTTACCCGTTAAGGAAATGCGGTCCCCCTGCTCAATCGTAAACCCAACACCCTCACAAACCGTTTTGTCCCCATAATAAATTGACACATTCTCCAGCTCCACCAGTTGGTTCTTATGGTACGGCAGCTGTGCAATCTTCAGGCTTTCAGCGGATTCGATGTTCTTCAGCAGCTTGGATTTTTCGTCAATGGCGCTGTGCTGGCGCTGCTCCATGGATTTGGAGCGTTTCATCATCTTGGCCGCCTTGTGCCCCACATAACCCTTGTCGACCTTCGAGCCGGAATTACGTGTGCCGTTCTTCGTCTTCTCCACCTCATCTGACCAGTGACTGGTCCGTTTGGCGGCTTCCGACAGACGTTTGATGTCTTTTTTCAGCTTATCGTTTTCCGCCAGCTCGAAATTATCCTGCCGCTCCTTGTTTTCCCACCACTCCGAGAAATTTCCCTTCTGGATCTCAATATTGGTTTTGTTGATGGACAGGATGTGATCCACACAATTGTCCAAAAACGCCCGGTCATGGGAAACCAAGATAAAGCCGCTTTTGCCGCGGAGATAATCACTGACCAGCTTACGGCCCGCCATATCCAGATGGTTGGTGGGTTCATCAATCAGCAGGAAGCGGTTTTCCTTCAGGAATAAAGCCGCCAGCAGCACCTTGGTCTGTTCCCCGTTGGATAAGGAATCGAAGGGACGGTATAAGGTGTCCTCCCCGATCTTCAGGAGCGTCAGCTCCCGCATCAGCTCCCAATGGACATAATCCGGATAGATCGCTTCGATCACATCCAGCGTATTGTTCTCCGGGTGGGGAACCGGGAACGGGAAGTATTCGAAGCCCACATTGGCCGAAATATGGCCGCGGTATTCGTATTTGCCCAGCAGCAGGTTCAGGAAAGTGGTTTTTCCTCTGCCATTGCGGCCTGTAAAGCCCAGCTTCCAGTCCGTATCGATCTGAAAGCTCACATCCTCAAAAATATTGTCATAGCTGCCGTCATACCCAAAGGTCAGATCGGTCACCCGAATCATAGACATACGCATAACCTCCACAAAAAAAATATGAGCTGCAAGAAGAACTTCTTCTCACAGCTCATACCTATACGCCAAACCATACCCGCACCGCGGCATATGGAAGAGGTTATATGGTCGTGAGTGAAAAGAAGAAGAAGTAACCTTCTTGCAGAAAGAACGTACGCAATAAAACAAGCGGCAACATCCGCATGCTGTTTTAAAGGCATTCCATCTGAGCAAGAACATTACTTCCGCATCTTTTCACTTCCAATCGATTTGTTAGTTGTACTATACCATAGCCTTTGGGAAATCTCAATTGGCAGTCCGGAAGTAATAAATCAATGATCTTCACATAGTTTTTTATAGTAGAAAGGGTCAAAGGAGGCAAACCACGGACAATGCCCAATCTTGACGAATCAAACGAAGAACATTTTTACCATTTTGGGACCTCCACAGCGATAAATGAAGATGGGATTTGGGAGCACCCGGAGCAAATTTCCATCGGCAATTCCGTTTTTTTGGAACGCGGCTATCACATGAAGGTCCAAGAAATGGAGAATTGTACCTCCCCCAAAATTATCATTGGAGATAACTGCTGGTGCAACCGGTATTTCCGGATAACCGCATCCAATCGTGTGGAACTGAAAAAGAATGTTCTGATCGGACCCCATGTAACCTTGACGGACATCATGGATGACGGGGGGACTGGCCGGATTGAATTGGGGGAAAGCTGCTGGCTGGGAGCCAATGTTGTCGTTAAGGGAAATGTGCGGATCGGCAAAGGAAGCGTAGTTGGCGCCCACAGCGCGGTGCTCCAGGATATCCCCGATTATTGTGTCGCCACTGGCAATCCCGCGGATATCTCGCGAATTTATGATACTGTAAGCGGAGAATGGGTGCGTGTGAAGGAGTTGGATACACTGAATCAGGTGCTGGCCAATAGACGCCAACAGCCGCTGCTATCCATTTGCCTGTCACCCTTCCAACATCCCGCGGCTCTGGAGCAATGCCTTGAATCCATTTATGATCAAATAGACGCTTGTGAGCTATTTGAGATCTGTGTAGCTGAGGGTGAGGCCAATCCGGAGAGCAGAGTTTTGCTTGATCGGTTTCAGAAGCAATATGCTAATTTGACGTGTATATCCATAACGAACTCACCGGCTCCCCCTATATTTCAACTCATGAATCAGGCAAAAGGCGCTTTTATTATGCCTCTATTTCGGCCATGCCGCTTCGAACCGGATAGACTCATTCCATTCTTGAATGTCATTCATCACCACCGAACATGCTCCTTCATTTGGATCAATGGAAATCCACAATCCCCTCTTACACCCGTTCCGGTGACCCAGCAAATGCAGGGGTTTGAAGCCTTTGCGGTAGCCCTCTCCCGGTTTGGTGCAAAGTCCGCTTCCCTTGTATTGGAACGGACCTCATGGCAGAGATTGCAACCGCTTGATCCTTCCCAGGAGCAGGATGTTTCTCTTATCCCTTGGGTCCGGCTTCTGCTCAATCTGAACCGCAACTTCTGTTTGTATGACGGCTCTGCGTCCACCGGGGCCATATAGTCCATTCAGTCCAAAATCGACAAAAAAACAGGCAAGGACGGGAAAGCGCGTCCTTGCCTTTTGGGTTTGATTATTGAAGGCGGAGGATTTGGATGTTGTAGTTGCTGAAGTACAAGGATTCAGCGTCATCATTGTCAAATCCTAATGATATTGTAGTGCCGGTAGGAACATTCGCCAATATAGCTCCACCGGAGAACGAAACTAATGTATCGACTAGAGTTGTGACAGATTCACTGCCGGGAATAGGAACTGTAGGTGCTGCGTTGAAATATCTTAAACTTATTGTTGTTGTCCCGGATCCATTGGGTTGACCGTTGAGGAAATAAGTGACAAGATAAGTTCCCCCTGCTGGCAGGGTAAAAGTATTGTTTGCTGTTAGAGTAATTCCTCCGCTTTGTTCGCCCTGAGTGGCGAAGGGAAGATTGTTAATTTCCACTTGCTCTCCGGGAACTCCTCCAATTGCTGAAATAAACTCAAGGGCAAAAGCAGTTCCTGTTATGCCGGTTACACCCGTCACACCTGTTACACCTGTTACCCCTGTTTCACCCGTAACACCCGTTACTCCAGTCAAACCGGTTGCTCCAGTTATACCGGTTACACCGGTTACGCCGGTTTCTCCTGTGGCGCCAGTTACACCTGTTTCTCCGGTAGGACCCGTCTCACCGATGTCGCCGGTAACCCCAGTGGGACCTGTTACACCCGTCACACCAGTTTCGCCAGTGGGACCCGTTTCACCCGTCACACCGGTTTCGCCAGTCACACCGGTTTCACCAGTGACTCCTGTTACACCTGTTTCCCCGGTCACACCGGTTTCACCAGTCACACCGGTTTCCCCGGTTACACCTGTTTCGCCAGTCGCACCGGTTTCACCTGTTTCTCCTGTCGGACCGGTCAATCCTGTAGGGCCCGTTATTCCAGGCGTGCCCGTTTCTCCGGTTGGCCCTTGAATTCCTTGCTCACCAATAGGGCCGGGAGGCCCCCCTGGAGGGCCGGTCTGACCAGTTGGACCGGTAGGACCGAGCAAAGCAGTGGCGTTAAGAACGGTTTCCAACTTGTTCGTAAGAATCCATTCTTTCTTAACAATGTCCCGCAGTGTATTCCGGACACTTTCGTTCACAGCAAGAACGTCGCTAATGGTTGCATCAGGCGCATCCACACCGGGAAGAGTACCGAGAATATATTGCAGCTTTTCCCCTTCGGCATTAATAATATGACTGAGGCCCAATTCCTCCATTGCAATAGAGGACAGCAGCAAATTTACCGCATCGTCACGTGTGACTGTGATGCTTGGTGTAATATTGGGCATATTCGCTTGCGACATTCTCTCATCTCCTGTCTGGTTTTTCGTTGGATTATATCTTCTAATCCAGCCTTACAATAATAATTTTGGCATTTGCATCTGTAATTTCTGCTGAAGCATTCCGTAAAGCAAGTCGGTTTGGATCTGTATTTGTCAAACGGAATATACTTCCACCTTTAACCAAATTAATACCTGCTTCAAGTCCTCCAATAGCAATACCTGCTGGAAGAGTAGTAGTTGTGCCATTTAAAGCAAGAGCTACCTCTAAAGTATTGCCTGCTGTGGTGGTAGCTTCAACCCAATAAAGGACAAGATATGCAGAGCCTACTCCGGGAGCGGACTCCGTATACGCTAATTCAAAATCCAAATTTCCCGCGTTATATACAACTCCTCCAAACTCATAAACAACAGTTGTAAATGGGATATCATCCCCAGTCGCTAATGTTACTGGTGCTGTTGCCGGCAAGTACCTATTCGCCACATCAGGCGGGGGGCTTCCAGTAATACCAGTAACTCCGGTTACTCCGGTTACTCCAGTTACTCCTGTTTCACCTGTAACGCCCGTCACACCAGTAACTCCGGTTACTCCTGTTTCACCCGTGACGCCAGTTTCACCCGTAGCACCAGTTACTCCAGTCAGACCAGTCACGCCGGTTTCTCCGGTAGCTCCGGCTGTTAATCCGGTTTGCCCTGTCGGGCCAGTTGATCCTGTAATACCAGTAGCACACGTTGGACCGGTAACCTCACTTGTTGCACCCGTAACACCCGTAACCCCTGTTTCTCCTGTCGGTCCCGTAGGTCCCGTAGCGCCAGTTAATCCGGTAAGCCCGGTCACACCGGTTTCACCGGTTACTCCTGTTTCACCTGTTACTCCTGTTTCACCTGTTAATCCGAGAATTCCAGTAAAGCCTGTGGGACCCGTCGGACCGGTGTCGCCGGTATCGCCTTGTTCCCCAGCCTCCCCCATCTCACCTGTCAGCCCACGTGGTCCAATTAATGGCCCCGTCGGACCTGTCGGCCCCGTCGGACCATAATCCACCGGAGCTGCGAAGATACTTTCAAGCTGATTAATCATTATCCATTCACTCTTCGCACTTTCCCGCAGGACATCCCGTACGCTGTCGCCTACTTCGAAAATATTAGTAAGATTTACAACAGGTGCGTCTACGCCTGGCAAGGTGCCTAGCGCATACTGCATCTTTTCCCCTTCAGCATTAATAATATGACTAAGCCCCAATTCTTCCATGGCAATTGAAGCTAATAGCATGTTTACTGCTTCCGCTCGTGTTAAGGTAATGACGGGAGTAATATTAGGAATATTGGACTGAGACAAGCAGCCTCGCTCCTTTCTTAAATGGAATAACATATTATATGGCCCCCTTCTATTTCGGTTTGGGCTAATACCACGTTGTATTAGGGATTTTTCAAAATCTTTGAAAACAACAAAAAAAAGCTGCCGGATTCGGCAGCTCAAATTGATTTTGCTCTTTTTTTTGTTAATTTAATGAAATGAAGGTAATTCTAGCTGTTTTAACTCCATTCATGAGTCCTGGGAAGTCACTTGTGATTCGGGTCCCTTCATATAGTACGGCCAATTGGAAAGTAGTGTCATTATACGAAAAATGCATATCCATACCCTCTAAAACAATGGCGTCAAGCGAAGCAGCACCAGGTACCTGTGAAGAGTATCTGGGAGTTCCATTCTTAATTAATTCAATGACTGGTGCAAAATCTGGACCAGATTGAACACAAGCCTGGAACAGAATTAAATAGTGATGGCCCGCTTTCAACGTAAATGTAGTATTTCCGTCATATGTGATCTGATCACCAAAGCCATTAATTAATATAAAGTCTCCGATCGGGTAATCAGGATGAGTCGCCACTTCATCAACGATTTGGCTGCTGTATTGCGCAAAGCTGTAACTCATGCTGCCGGTTGCTCCAGTGGCTCCACTTGAGCCACTAGCCCCGGTTACTCCCGTTTCTCCAGTTGCTCCGGTTACTCCGGTTGCTCCCGTAGATCCAGTTGCTCCGGTTGCTCCAGTAACTCCGGTTGCTCCAATAGTTCCAGTAGCTCCGGTTGCTCCAGTAGTTCCAGTAGCTCCGGTTGCTCCACGAGGGCCAACGGATCCATTGTTTCCTTCGTTGCCCTGTGGTCCTTCTGGTCCCATTGGTCCTTCTGGTCCTGTGTCGCCTTTGTCTCCAGTAGTCCCAGTAGTCCCAGTAGCTCCGGTAGATCCGGTCGGACCTGTTGGTCCTGTGGCACCTGTAGAGCCAGTAGCAGCTGTTACACTGCCAGTATCTCCGGTTGGACCTTTGTTGCCAGTCTCACCTAGTGCTCCTGTAGCTCCGGTAATCCCAGTAGCACCTGTTTCACCTGTAACGCCCGCGACTCCAGTTTCACCCGTTACGCCGGTGACGCCTGTTTCACCCGTGATACCGGTGACACCAGTTTCACCCGTTATACCTGTGACCCCGGTTTCACCTGTGATACCAGTGACACCTGTTTCACCTGTGACCCCGGTGACACCTGTTTCACCTGTGATCCCGGTGACACCAGTTTCACCTGTTACGCCCGTGGCCCCAGTTTCACCCGTTACGCCGGTGACCCCGGTTTCACCCGTTACGCCGGTGACCCCAGTTTCACCCGTTACGCCGGTGACACCAGTTTCACCTGTGACACCTGTTTCGCCCGTTACACCCGTGACTCCAGTTTCACCCGTTATACCAGTAACGCCAGTTTCACCTGTAATACCCGTGACGCCTGTTATACCCGTAACACCAGTTTCTCCCGTTACACCGGTGACGCCAGTTTCACCCGTTACACCCGTGATGCCAGTTTCACCCGTTATACCGGTGACGCCAGTTTGACCCGTTATACCGGTGACGCCCGTTTCACCTGTTAAACCAGTGACGCCTGTGACGCCTGTTTCTCCCGTTACGCCGGTGACTCCAGTTTCGCCCGTTATACCGGTGACGCCTGTTTCACCAGTTATGCCAGTGACCCCAGTTTCACCTGTGATACCCGTGACGCCTGTTATACCCGTAACACCAGTTTCGCCTGTGATACCCGTGACGCCAGTTTCACCTGTGATACCAGTGACGCCAGTTTCACCCGTTACACCAGTGACCCCAGTTTCACCCGTTACACCCGTGACGCCTGTTTCACCCGTGACACCAGTTTCACCCGTTACGCCAGTGACCCCAGTTTCACCTGTGATACCGGTGACGCCAGTTTCACCCGTTATACCAGTGACGCCAGTTTCACCTGTAATACCCGTGACGCCTGTTTCGCCTGTGATACCCGTAACACCTGTTTCGCCCGTTACACCGGTGACACCGGTGACACCAGTCTCACCCGTTACACCAGTGACCCCAGTTTCGCCTGTAACACCAGTGACCCCAGTTTCTCCTGTAACACCAGTGACCCCAGTTTCACCCGTTATACCTGTGACGCCTGTTTCACCTGTAATACCCGTAACACCAGTTTCACCTGTGATACCTGTTTCACCTGTGATACCTGTTTCGCCCGTTATACCCGTAACACCAGTTTCACCCGTAACGCCGGTGACTCCAGTTTCACCCGTTATACCAGTGACGCCAGTTTCACCTGTAATACCCGTGACGCCTGTTTCGCCTGTGATACCCGTAACACCTGT